>JBNJGB010000033.1:0-68956 GCA_051747385.1 Myxococcota bacterium | reverse complement strand
CGTGAGCCGCCTGCGCTCTGGACTGTGAAGGTCTTCGGGAGTTCGAGCAGCACACAGCATGACCCGCCTGTTCCTGCGAGCGGCGCTCGTCGCCAGCCTGGCCTTGGCATCGTGCTCGGAAGGCAGCGGGGCGCCTGACGACGGAGACGACGTAGCCGGGGGACCCGATGCCTCGACGCCGAATCCGGGACCGCAGGGTCGGGTCTGGTCGGGTCGCAACTTGTTGACCTGGCTCGGTTGACACGCGGGCGGGGTCGGGTCGCAACTTGTTGACCTGGCTCGGTTGACAGGGCGCGGGATGTCGTGGGCGTATGGGGCCATGGCACGGCCTCTACGGATTCAGGCACCGGGACTCTGGCACCACGTGATGAACCGGGGGCTCGCGCGTTGCGCGGTCTTCGTCGAGGAGGCGGACCGGGAGGACTTTCTGGACCTGCTCGTGGACGCGCGGGAGCGGTGGGGGCTGCGGACGCACGCGGCCTGCCTGATGGACAACCACTTCCACCTGCTGGTCGAGGACGCGGCCGGCGAGCTCGGACGAGCGATGCGTCACGTCCTCGCTGTGCACACGCAGCGCTTCAATCGCCGGCATGGACGCGATGGGCCGCTGTTCCGTGGACGTTTCCGATCGCGACTGGTGCAGCAGGAGGGCTACCTCGCAGAGCTGGTGCGGTACATCCACATGAATCCTGTGGACGCCGGTCTGGCTGGGAGAGCGGGCGACTACAGGTGGTCCAGCCACCCCCACTACCTGCGAGGGGTGGCGCCGGACTGGCTGGTGACTGGCGAGGTGATGCGACGCTTCGGCCACGACCCACGTACGCTCGACGGGTTCGTGCATGCGCGGCTGCCGCCGGAGCGCCGTGAGGAGTTGAGGTGGACGAGCAGCCCGACGATCGTCGGCGACGAACGCTTCGTGTCTGCCTGGCGGAGCCGACTCAGGGACGAGATCGTGCCGGCGCCGGACTCTGTGGCGCGTGAGGCGCGTCAGTGGCTGGCGCTCGACTGCGCCGAGGTCCTGGAGGCGGTCTGCGCCCACTTCGACGTCTCGTTGGAGGAGGTGCGAACGGCCCGTCGTGGTCAAGTGAACGACGCGCGCCAGGTGGCCGTGATCATCTGCGTCGACCATACCCCCCACGCGGCCCGCGCCGTCGCCGATGCGTTGGCAATGAAGCCCCGCAGCGTCGGAGCCCTCGCGAGCCGCTACAGGAGGCGGCTCGAGACGGACTCGGCTTTCAGGTCCGACGCGCAGGCGATCCTGGACGCGCTCTGCGGCGGGGCGGGGTAGGGGGTAGTGAAGAGCCCGGAGAAGTATGCAAGTTGCGACCCGACCCCTCCCCCCGACCCCTCCCCCCCCTGCAGGCGATCCTGGACGCGCTCTGCGGCGGGGCGGGGTGGGGGGTAGTGAAGAGCCCGGAGAAGTATGCAAGTTGCGACCCGACCCCTCCCCCCAGAGGTGCCGCTGAGGCCGGTGTCAGCCCCCTTTTTGGCCTTCACGGCGTGGAGGCCGGGTCCAGTGGGTCGGTGCCCGCGGTCACCTCGTCGCCGTCGTCGACCCCGTCCCCGTCGGTGTCGGCGAGGAACGGGTCCGTCCCGTGGGCGATGCGCTCGTCGGCGACGCCGAGCAGTCCGTCCCCGTCCGGGTCCGTGCCCTCCTCGTCGAGCCGCAGGTCGTCCACATAGGCGCCCGGACCCGCCCAGCTGTTGTTCGAGCGGAACATCAGGCGCAGCGGGAACACCTGGCCGACCCAGGCCGACAGGTCGAAGGTGACGAGCACGTAGTCGTTCCCGTCCCTCTGATCCCGGAAGGCCACGACACCCAGGGAGTCGGACGACTCGTAGGGCACGGGCGCGTCGGCGAGCACCCGGGTCCAGTCGCCGGCCGCGTCCTGGGCGTCCAGCCCGAGACCGTCGCCCTTGGCGGCGTCCAGCCACAGCCGGAACGACAGGGTCGGTCGCGTCGCGCCGGTGAGGTCCACCGGGGGCAGCATCAGGGGCTCCAGCTGGTTGCTCCCGTAGTCGCCGCCCAGGTTCGTGGCCCAGACGCGCGAGCCGCTCCAGGCCGCGCCCGGGCCGCTTCCGGGATTGCCGAGCTGCCACAGGGTGCCGTCCGGGGCGAGCCCGCCGCCGTCCAGCTCGAAGTCGTGGGCGTCGCCCGGAACGAGCGCCACGGCGTCCGGGTGGTGCGCCGGGTTGAGGGGATCCGTCAGGGCCGCGTCCTCCTCGCCGTCGAGGAAGCCGTCCAGGTCGGTGTCGGCCACGTAGGGGTCTGTGCCCACCAGGAGGTGCTCCTGGAGTACGCCGGCGAGGCCGTCGCCGTCCGGATCGCTGCTCTCCAGGTCGACGGCCAGATCGTCGATGTAGGCGCCCGGATTGGACCAGCTTCCGTCGGTGCGCCACGCGAATCGGAGGCGCACGGTCTCACCCGTCCAGGGGTCGAGCGAGAAGGCCGCCCAGACGTAGTCTCCGCGCCGGGTCTGGTAGCGCCAGGCGGGGCGGCCCGTGGCGTCGACGGCGTCGTAGGCGGGCAGGTCCGGGTGCAGGGTGGACCAGCCGGCCGCCTCGTCCCACACCTCCACGGACAGGCCGTCGCCGTTGGCGCCCGACAGCCAGAGGCGGAAGGACAGCGTCGCCGAGCCCCCCGCCGACAGGTCGATGGGGGGCAGGTAGAGGAACTCGCGGGTGTTCCCCGCGTAGTTGCCGGACAGCCCGGTCGCCCAGCCCTGGGTCCCGCTCCAGCCGGTGCCGGGCCCGCTGGCGAAGACGCCGTGGGCCCAGTCGCCGCCGGAGGCGACCAGCCCGCCCGGGCCGCCTTCGAAGTTCACCTGGTCGCCGGGCGCCAGCGTCGGCCCGCCCGGGTACCAGGTCGGATCGAGCGGGTCGGTCCCCGCCGCGATCTCGTCGCCGTCCAGGGCGCCGTCGCCGTCCGTGTCGGCGAGGAGCGGGTCCAGGCCCTGCTCCATCTCCGCCAGCACGCCCGGGACGCCGTCAGCGTCCGGATCGTCCGACTCGTCGAAGATCGCCAGATCGTCCAGGTATGCGCCGGAACCTTGCCAGGCTTCGTCGGTGCGGAACGCGAACCGCAGGGAGACGGTCTCGCCGGCGTAGGCCGCGAGGGACAGGGCCACGGGCACGTACCGGTCCAGGTAGCGCTGGTTCCGCCACGCGGGGACACCCTCCGCGTCGGTGGCCTCGTAGGGCGGGAGCGTGGCCGCCACGGGGCGCCAGACGCCCTCCTCGTCGTCCCAGGCCTCCAGGGACAGGCCGTCGCCGTTCCCGGCCGACAGCCAGAGGCGGGCCGTCAGCGTGGGATCGGAGGTGGCGCCCAGGTCGGCGGGCGGCAGGTAGAGGTAGGCGCGCTTCCAGGAGGCGTAGTCGCCGTCCAGCCTCGTCGCCCATGCCTGCGTGCCGGAGCGGGCCGCGCCGGGGCCGCTGGCGGGGGTGCCGTGCTGCCAGGTGTCGCCGCCCGCCACCAGCCCGGCGCCGTCGGCCTCCAGGTCGAGGACCGTGCCGGGGAGCAGCGGCGTCTGCCCCGGGAAGTCGGCGGGGTTCGACGGATCGGTCCCCTCCGTGACCTCCTCGCCGTCCAGGGCGCCGTCGCCGTCCGAGTCGGCCACGTAGGGATCGAGACCGAGGGTGACCCACTCGTCCCAGATGCCGACGAGGCCGTCCGCGTCGGGATCGCTCGCGTCCTCCTCGATGCGCAGGTCGTCCAGGTAGGCACCGAGGGCCTGCCAGCTGTTGTCGCTGCTGAACACGATGCGGAGGCGCCCCGTCTCGCCCAGCCAGTCCGGGAGACGCACGGCGTGGAGTGACCACGTGTCGGTCTCCGGCGTGGACGACCAGGAGGGGCGGCCCTCCGCCACCCGGTCGAGGACCGGCGACGCCTCGGTGAGCGGGATCCAGCCGGCCTGGGGATCGAGCCCCTCCACCAGGAAGGCGTCGCCCGACGCGAGACGCAGGAAGGCCCGGAACGTCAGGAGCGGAGCCTGGGCGTCGGCGAGGTCGACGGGCGGCAGGCACAGGACGCCCAGCGAGTTCGCGGGGTAGTCCCCGCCGAGGTTCGTGGCCCAGACGCGGGTGCCCGACCAAGCCTCGCCGGGCCCGCCGGTCGGCACGCCCCAGCTCCACAGGTCCCCCTCGGCCACGAGGCCGCCGTCGTCGTCCTCCAGGTCGAGGTCTGCGGGGAGGGTCAGCGGGGCCGCGGTGCCGGAGCCCTCCACCAGGACGCCGACGCGGTCCGTGGACGTGGCCCCCTCGTCGTCGACGGCCTCCAGCTCGAACACCAGGAGCACGGCGCACGCGACGACGGGCGCGTCGAAGGTCGTGGACGGGGCGGCGAGGTCGGCGAGGACCACCTCGGGGCCCGCGACCTGGGTCCAGGTGGTCGAGGCGACGGTGCCGTCCTCGTCGTCCGCCGCGCCGGAGAGCGTCACGGCCGAGCCGGAGCCCACCTCCTGGTCCGGGCCGGCCCAGACCGTCGGCGGCGCGTTCACCGGCACCAGCGGCTGGACGTCGAACGAGACCCTGTCGGTGGACTTCGCCCCCTCGCCGTCGACGACCTCCAGCTCCAGGACGACGACCTCCGGGAACTCCACGTCCGGCGCGGTGAAGGTCGGGTCGAGCACCGTGGGGTCGGACAGGGTCACCAGGTCGGAGCCCACCTCGCTCCACTGGACGGACGCGACGGTCCCGTCGGGGTCCGAGGCCGCGCCGGACAGCTGCACCGTGTCCCCGGCGGTGACGGTCTGGTCGCTTCCGGCCTGGGCCACCGGCGGCAGGTTCAAGGGCGAGACGTGCACCGACACGGTGTCGGTGGCGGTCGCGCCGTCGTCGTCCGTGGCGGCGATCTGGAACACCAGGACGGTCGGCTCCGTGACGGCGGGCGCGGTGAGCGAGGGGTCGTCGACCGACGGATCGTCGAGGCCCACGCTCGGACCGCCCACCTGTGTCCACCAGACGTCGACCACGGTCCCGTCGGGGTCCGAGACCGTGCCGTCCAGCGTCACGGCGTCGCCCTCCTGCACGTCCCGGTCGGGGCCGGCGTCGGCGGTGGGCGGCTCGTTGGTGGTCAGGACGGTGATCCAGACCATGTCCGAGGCGGTGGCGCCCTCGTCGTCGGTCGCCTGCAGGAGGAAGCCGAGCGTCAGCGAGCTTCCCGTGGACGGCGCGGTGAACCCGGCCGACAGGGACGACGGGTCGTCCAGCGTCACGGATGGCCCGGCGACCTGCGTCCACAGGGTGGAGGCGACGGCGCCGTCCGGATCGGACGCCTGCCCCTGGAGGGTGATCGCCTCGCCCTCGTCTACGATGCGGTCCTCCCCCGCCTCGACCTCGGGAGGCGCGTTGATCGGGTCGACGGTGACGACGACCTGGTCGGAGGTCGTGGCGCCGTCGTCGTCGACGACGTCGAGGCGGAAGGCGAGGGCCACGGTGTCGACGGTTCCCGGGGCCGTAAAGGACGGCTCCAGCGTGTCATCGTCCGTCAGGGTCACGGTGGGGCCCGCGACCTGCGTCCACGTGGTGGAGACGACCGAGCCGTCGGGATCGGAAGCGCTGCCCGACAGAGACACGGTGGTCCCCTCGTCGGCGTCGAGGTCCTCCCCGGCGTCGGCGGTGGGCGGCTCGTTGGTGGTCAGGACGGTGATCCAGACCATGTCGGACGTGGCGGCGCCCTCGTCGTCGGTCGCCTGCAGGAGGAAGGCGAGGGTCAGGGAGCTTCCGGTCTCCGGCGCGGTGAACCCGGCCGACAGGGACGACGGGTCGTCCAGCGTCACGGATGGCCCGGCGACCTGCGTCCACAGGGTGGAGGAGACGGCGCCGTCGGGATCGGCGGCCTGGCCCTGGAGGGTGATGGCCTCGCCCTCGTCCACGATGCGGTCCTCCCCCGCCTCGACCTCGGGAGGCGCGTTGATCGGGTCGACGGTGACGACGACCTGGTCGGAGGTCGTGGCGCCGTCGTCGTCGACGACGTCGAGGCGGAAGGCGAGGGCCACGGTGTCGACGGTTCCCGGGGCCGTAAAGGACGGCTCCAGCGTGTCATCGTCCGTCAGGGTCACGGTGGGGCCCGCGACCTGCGTCCACGTGGTGGAGACGACCGAGCCGTCGGGATCGGCGGCGCTGCCCGACAGAGACACGGTGGTCCCCTCGTCGGCGTCGAGGTCCTCCCCGGCGTCGGCGGTGGGCGGCTCGTTGGTGGAGCGGACGAGGACGGAGGTGTCGTCGGAGGCCACCGGCGCGCCATCTTCGAGGCGCTCGAGGGTGAAGACGAGCAGCGTGTCCGCGGCGACGGAGGGCGCGACGAAGGTCGTCGAGGCGGCCTCGGGGGCGGACAGCGTCACGTCCGGGCCGGCGGTCTGGATCCACTGCAGCGTGCCCGCGTCGTCGTCGGGCGTCGTGCGGCCGGCGAGCGTCACCGTGGCTCCTTCGTCCGCCTCCTGCGGTGGTCCGGCCTCCACCCGGTACGTGACAGGGCGTGGAACGGTGGCGGCGTCGGGGGTAGGGGTCACCTCGGCTTCGCCGGACGTGTCCGCGACGTCGGCCGCCGGGCCGCCGTCGGAGCCCCCTCCTCCGCACGCGACGAGTCCCAGCACCATCCCCATGACGACCGTGTAGCGGCCTGCTTCCATGATGTCCCCCTGCGACGCTGGATCGAACCGCGTGGCGACCCGGTCCCGACACAGGCTCCCCCTGGGTGTGCCGGCCGAGACGGGCGCCCGACCGGGCGAAGGTCGGGCGTAGGCTCGTCGAACGGGTCGTGCGGTGGCAGGAAGTTAGCAGGACCCGCGTCCGCGGTCACGCCCCCCGGGTTTCGTCGATGATGCGCGCGAGGATGCTCACGGCGATCTCCGCGGGCGTGGCGGCGCCGATGGACAGGCCCACCGGGCTCTCGATGGCCTCGACCGCGTCGGCGGGCAGGCCGTCGTCGTCCGCGAGCAGCCCGCGCGCGACGCGCGCCTTGCGCTTGCTGCCGAGCATGCCCATCCAGCTGTCGGAGCCGGCCTCCAGCACGACCCGGCCGTAGCCCGGAATTCTCACGAGACGTCGAGCGAAGCGCCGGGAGGCGTCCGTGGATCCGGCGTGGCGCGGACTGGCGGCCACTGAAGTCGTACTCACAGTACGTCGAAGTGGCCGGAGGGAGCAGCGTGGCCGCGCGACACGAGGCGGACTACCTGGGAGGAGTGGCACCGGACTGGTTGGTGACCGGGGAGGTGATGAGGCGCATCGCCCACGACACCCACACCCTCGACAGGTTCGTGCATGCCCGTCTGCCTGCAGAGCGCCGCGACGAGTTGGCGTGGACGAGCAGCCCGACGATCGTGGGGGACGGAGTCGTTGGAGGACGTGCGAACCGCCCGCCGCGGGCAGGTGAACGACGCCCGCCGGGCCGCGGTGGTCATCTGCGTCGACCACACGCCCCACGGGGCCCGGGTCGTCGCCGGTGCGTTGGTGATGAAGCCCTGTAGCGCCGGTGCCCTCGCGACCCGCTACAGGAGACGGATCGATACGGACTCCGCCTTCGGGTCCCACGAGCAGGCGATTCTGGACGCGCTCGGCGGCAGGGCGGGACAGTCGGAAGCCTGAGCAAGTATGCAAGTTGCGACCTGACCCCCGAACCTGACCCCCGGGCTGATGGCTACTCGCCGGCGGTGAGCGTCGCCGCCGCCTCGAGCACCAGCGTCGCGGTCGTGGGGCCCAGGCTGACCGCCTCCTCGTAGTGATCCATGGTGGTGTCGAGGTACTCTGCCACGTCCATGATCCGAGTCAGGCTCAGGAGCTCCTCGAAGGGGTGAACGAGGACGGTCAGGTAGTCCGGCGCCGGGATGATGTAGCCGCCCATCTCGTTCGACAGGCCCAGGATCAGGCGGTGCTCCGCCTCCAGGTGGCTCAGGATGGGCGCGTGGGGCTCGAACGCCAGGTCGTAGGGCGCGGCGTGATAGCGCCGGCAGTCGCAGTCGCCGACGGAGATCTCGTCCCGGCACGCCGACCAGTCCACCTCGTCGCAGGCCTCGGAGTGCTGCGGGAACAGGGGCGCTCCGGGCCCGCGGGCAGCCGCGTCGATGACCTCCTCGCTGTCCGGCAGGCCCAGGGCGAGTTCGGGCAGCAGCTCTCCCGGGACCGTCATGAGCTCCACGTCGCCGAGGCGCAGCCACCACATGTCGATGGGAAGGCAGCCGGTGACCTCCCCCGCCTCCTGCCACGGGCAGAGCGGCCCCGTGACGACGTCCTCCTCGTCGTAGTCGAGCACCGCGCTGGCCAGGGCGGCCTTCAGCTCGGCCACGGCCCCCTCGTACTCGGGGACGGCCTCCTTCACGAGGGCCTCCACGGGCTCGATGAGGGCCGGGTCCTGCTCCAGGCCCGCCATCTCCAGGGCGCGGTTCTCGATGGGCGTGTGGAAGCGCGTGTGCCGGACCTCGAAGGTCGGCGCGGCCTGGCTCTCCGCTTCAGCGAGTGCGTCCGCCGCCAGGCCCCCGACCAGGCGACCGTAGTGATCGGTGCGCTCCCACCGGTCGTCACTCGTCCACTGCGGGATGCGATCCCCGTCGGCATCCCGTCGCAGGCCGTCCTCGCCGCAGGCCTCACCGGTGTCCTCCGGGGCGCACGGCTCGAAGCGCACGTGGCCGTCCTCGTCCGTCTTCGGCATGGGCACGCTCAGGGGCGTCTGGAGCCCGCCCACGTGCCCGACCCAGACCACGCCGACGCCGCCGACCCGATCCTCCAGCACCAATCGGGCCGCGTGGGCCAGGTCGCTCGTGAGCAGGTCCACGCTCCCGGCGACCTCGACGTGGGTGTGGACGTGGGCGATGGACGCCACCACCTGCTCGTCCGGGCCGACGAGGGCCAGGCCCGTCACCGTGTCATCGCCCACGACCGGGTCGCGGCTGTCCCGGATGAGTCCACGCATGGAGTGCGGACCGGCCCCCTTGCCGCCGTGGGCGGGAGAGGTGAAGTACGGCGAGAGGTCGCCGACGCGGGCCGATCCCGTGCGCAGGTCGACCGGGACGGCGCTGCCGGCGGCGGCCTCGACGGCCTCGACGATCGAGTCCACGAGGCGCTCCTGGTAGGCGGGGTTCAGCCCGGTCTCCGAGCGGGACGGCCCCCACATGCCCACGGTGTCGGGCCCCGCGTGGTTGTGCGAGGCGTGGACGATCAGCCGATCGGCGGCGAAGCCCTCGGCCTCGAGGGCCGCGGCGGCGAGGCGGGCCCGACGGCCGGTGACGCCGACCAGATCCAGGGCCACCACGGCGACGTACTCGCCGTCCCTCGCCAGGACGACGGCGCGCGCCCAGATGGGATCCCGGACGCCCTGCGCCACGCGGTCGTCGCCGAACCCCGCGAGGTAGACGGGCCCGTCGGCGAGCGGGTCCGGCGTGATGTCGACGGCCGCGGCGCCGGCGTACAGCACGCCGTCCTCGACGAGCGGAAGCCCCAGCACCTCGGTCGGCAGGGGAGGCACGTCCTCCGCGACCTCCCCGTCTCCCCCCGCGTCCAGCGTGTCGGGGATGTCGAGCGTGTCGGCGGCGTCCGCGGCGTCCGCGGTGTCCGACACGTCCGCCAGGACATCCTGATCCGTCGCATCCGGGACGGCGTCGATCTCCGCGACGTCGGCGGCGTCGGGATCGGAGCCATCCGGCGCCCCGGCGTCCGCGTCCGGCCCCTGGGCGTCCGGGGCGCCGAGGTCGGCCGGAACGTCCTGCGGGGGACGAGTCGCGTCCGCGTCGCTTCCCGCCGGGGTGTCGGCCGACACGTCCTGCGTCGTCGCGACGTCCCCGGACGTCTCGGGGGCCATTGCGCCGTCGCCGTGGTCACAGGCGGCGGACCCCACGAGGACCAGGAAGGCAGGGACGAGCAGTCGGATCGGGGGCATGAAGGACCTCGCCGCCGGGACCGGGGAGCGGTGGGCCAGCATGGTCCCGGCGGGAGAGGGCCGTGTCCAGCGCCAGGATCGCCGGGGCGCAACGCCCCGGGTCTGGCGAGGCGCTCGGCGAACGGGCACGCTCACGGGGCAGGAGGTTCGCCTTGGACGACGACACACCCTTCGACCTCGACGCCTGGTTGGCGCGGCTGGGCCTCCGCGGCCCCGTCGCGGCGGACGCGCAGACCCTCGCGAGGCTTCACGTCGCGCACCGATCGAGCATCCCGTTCGACAATCTGGACGTCCGGCTCGGGCGCCCCCTCGGCCTGGACCCGGCGAGCGTCCGGGACAAGCCCGTGGGGCGCCGGCGCTACTCGACCTCCTCCTCGGCGCGCTCCACGGCGGCGCGGATGATGTCCAGGAGCTCGCGACCGGTGGGGCCGACCATCTCCACGTACCGGTCCCAGACCTGCTTCGCCCGCTCGCGGAAGGCGGCGCGCTCCTCCTCGGTGAGGCGCACGATCTCCAGCTCGGGCTTGTTTTCGAGCATCTCGTCGAGGCGCTCGGCGTTGAAGCGCCGCTGCACGTCGAAGATGTAGTCGTGGAGGTCGGTGATGACGCCGTCGAGCATCTCCCGGCGGTCCGGCGACAGGTCCCGGTAGAAGCCCCGGTTGGTCATCGCCGTCGTGAAGAACTGGGCGTGGCGCGGGAAGACCAGGTGGCTGGTCACCTCGTAGAAGCTCATCTCCTCGATGGCGAAGATGGGGTTCACCTGGCCGTCGATCATGTTCAGCTGCAGGGCGGAGTAGACCTCCGAGTACGGCAGCGGGGTCGCGCTCGCGCCGTAGGCCTCGTAGGCCGCCAGGAGCAGGGGGGACGTCATGACCCGCATCTTCACGCCCTCCAGGTCCTCGGGCGTGCGCACGGACTTGCTGGTCGTCCAGACCATCCAGCCCTCCGCGAAGGCGTCCAGGAACTTGAAGCCCTTCCGCGCGTAGAGGTCGTCGAGGCGCGAGCGGAGGGCCTCGTCGTGCTGGAGGGCCCGCTTGTTCACCTGCGGGTCCTCGGAGAAGGCGAAGTGAAGGAGGAACACCTGCAGCTCCGGGATGAGCTTGCCGATGTGCCCCGGCGACGCCATGGCGAACTCGAGGGTGCCGTTGTGGAGCTGCTCGGTGATCTGGTCGGAGGTCCCCAGGGTCCCGTAGGTGTAGACGACCACGTGGATGTCGCCGCCGCTCCGCTCCTCGATCAGCTCCTTGAAGCGCATGGCGTAGGCGTGCTGGACGCTGCCCTGGGTCTCCTCGATGGCGAAGCGCCAGATATCCTTGCCCTTCGGGTAGACGCTCCGCTCACCGGGGCAGGCCGTCAGGGCGAGGAGCGCCGCGGCGAGGGCGGCGAGGAGCAGGCGCGGGGCTGTGCGGGTCTTCGTCACGTCGGATCCTCGGCTACTCGGCGAACGCCAGATCGCGCAGGAACAGCGTGATGTCCGGGAAGGCGATGAGGAGCACCGCCGCCAGGAGCAGGATGAAGATGAACGGCGGGGTGCCGCGCAGGATCTCGAGGTACGGCCTGCGGAAGATGGCGATGGCCGTGAAGATGTCGCAGCCGAACGGCGGCGTCGCGGACCCGATGGCCACCTGCAGGGTGACGATGGTCCCCACCAGGACCGGGTCGATGCCGGCCTCCACGGCCACCGGGTGGAAGATGGGCGTCAGGATGAGGATCACCACGATGGGGTCCACGAACATGCACCCGACGAAGAAGGCGATGGCGATGGTGCCCATGATGGCCCAGTAGCCGGAGTCCGCGCTCAGGCCCAGGGTCTGCTCGATGAGCACCGTGGGGAGCTGCGCGAAGGAGATGGTCCAGGAGAACGCCGTGCCCGCCGCGACCAGGATGAAGACCACGGCGGTCACGATGCCCGTGGACAGGGCGATCTCCGGGATCTGCCGCCAGGACAGCTCACGGAACACGACCATCTCCAGGAAGCCGGCGTACAGGACGGACACCGCCGCCGCCTCGGTGGGGCTGAACATGCCCGCGTAGATGCCGCCGATGATGATGACGGGGAAGCCGAGGGGCAGCGCGGCCTCGCGCATGGCCTGTCTGCGCTGCGCCCAGGATGTCCTGGGCTGGGCCGGGATGCCCAGCCTCACCGTCGCGATGTAGGCGTACACGCAGAACATCGACAGGATGAGCAGCCCCGGGCCGATGCCGGCGATGAACAGCTCTCCGATGGAGGTCCCCGACACGACGCCGTAGACGATCATCCCGATGCTGGGCGGGATGAGGAGCGCGATGTCGCTCGAGTTGATGATGAGCGCCGTGGCGAAGGAGTCGGGATAGCCGGCCTGCAGCAGCTTGGGCCGGATGGGGCCGCCGATGGCCACCACCGTCGCCTGGGTCGAGCCGGACAGGGCGCCGAAGAGGGTGCAGCTCACGGCGCTGGTCATGGGCAGGCCGCCGCGGACGTGGCCGACCAGGGCCATGACCAGGTTGAGGAGGCGGTCCGCCGCCTGGCCCCGGGTCATGATGTCCGCCGCGAAGATGAACATGGGCACGGCGATGAGCGCCGCGGGCTGGACGCCGCCGATCATCTGCTGGACGAGGACCTCCGGGTCGACGCCCGGGAAGAACACCACCACGACCGCCAGGGCCGCCGCCATGAGCGGCACCTTCATGGGGAAGCCCATGAGCAGCAGGCCGAGCATGATGACCACGATGAGGAGGCTCATGGATTCCCCTCAGACCGTGGTGGGCTGGCTGGACTCGTACTCGTCCTTCTGCTCCCACGAGAGCCAGACCTCGTCGGAGCCCAGGTTCCGGACGACCGTGAGCACGTACTGCACGCCCCCCAGCACGAGCCCCAGCGGGGCCGCCAGGTAGACGATCCACATGGGCACCTGGAGCGCCGGTGACACGGTCCCCAGCGCCTTGGCCGTCATGGCGTAGGTCACGGAGTAGTACGCGAAGACGAACAGCAGCGTCGCGGTCAGCCCCGCGATGAGGATCATCATGATCCGCTGCACCCGCAGCGGCAGCTGGTCGTAGATGGCGGTCATCCGGATGTGCCGCCCCTTGCCGGCCGCGTAGCCCAGCCCGATGAACGTCACGAAGACCATCAGGAACTGCGACAGCTCCTGGGCGTAGGCGAGGCTCTCCCCGAACAGGGACCTCGAGAACACGTTCACGATGGTCAGCAGGGCGATGAGGATCATCGCCGAGGCCAGCAGGATCTCCTCCAGCTTCTGGATCCCGCGGAACAGCTTCCCCATGAAGGGCATCGTGGCTCACCTCCCGTCGCGTCCGTCCGAGGCGGTCGCCCCGGCGGCCCGGACCCTACCGGCGGACGGGGAGGTTGTCACCCGGACCCCGTTACGGCCGAGGCGGGTGCCGGATCTCCAGGAGGTCCTCCATGCCCGGGGTCGTGCGGACCTCGCCGTCGCGGTCCACCAGGACGGCCTCGACGTCGGCGCCGTCGCCCCGGAAGCGCCGGACGACCTCCATGGCCTCGTCGGGGCCGAGCACCAGGAGCGCCGTGGACAGGGCGTCGCCCAGGGTCGCGTCGGGGGTGACGACCGTGACGCTCCGCAGGCCGCGCGCCGGGCGGCCGGTCCTCGGGTCCAGGATGTGGTGGTAGCGCACGCCGTCCTTCACGAAGTAGCGCTCGTAGTCGCCGCTGGTGGACAGGGACGTGTCGCTCACCTCCACGAGGGCGAAGAAGTCGTCGCGGGCGCCGCGCGGATCCCGGATCCCCACGCGCCAGGGCCGCTCCCCCCGGCGGCCGGCGGCGTAGACCTGACCACCGCCCGAGATGAGGAAGTCCCGGATCCCCAACTCCCGGAGCCTCTGCGCCGCCACGTCCAGGGCATGGCCCTTGGCGATGCCGCCCAGGCCGACCTTCATCCCCGCCTCGGCGAGCGCCACGGTGCCCGCCTCGTCGTCCACCTCCACCTTCCGGAAGTCCACGCGGTCCACGCGCTCCTCGATGGCCTCGTCCGGCGGGACCTCCGGCTCCGCGGCCTTGAAGTCCCACAGGCCCCACAGCGCCGCCCACGTGATGTCGAAGGCCCCGTCGGTGCGACGGCCGATCTCGATCCCCCGGCGGATGACGGCGCGCAGGTCGGCAGGCACCTCCACGGGCCCTTCCCCGGCCTTGTCGTTCACGGCGGACAGGGGCGACGTGGGCTTCCACTCGCTCATGCGGGCGTCCACGTCCTCGAACACCTCGCGGACCACCGACACCGCCTCGCGCCCCTGCTCGGAGTCGGGCACGACGACGTCGATGCGCGTGGCCATGGACTCGAAGCCCTCCTGCAGGAAGCCCGAGGGCTCGTGCGTCGCCCGGTGGACGGCGTATGCCGCGGCCACGACGACGAGGACCGCCGCGACCGTCCACGCCGCGGCCCGCGTCGTCATCCGGCGTCCCCGGGCTCCAGCACGTGGCGATCCGGCACCACGGCGGTCATCCGCCCGCGCAGGACGTCCCGGTCGTGCACGCGAGCCGTGACCTCGAGGACGTGCTTCCGCCCCTTCTGCTCCACGCGCCGCGCGTGGGCCGTCACCGTGTCGCCCACCTTCACCGGCGCGAGGAAGCGGACCTCCGAGGATCCCAGCACCACCAGGGGCTCGTTCACGGCGAGCATCGCCGCGTGATCCGCCAGGCCGTAGATGAAGCCGCCGTGGACCAGGCCGTGGTCGTCGACGGCCATGTCCTCGGTGGCCGCGAAGCGTGTGGTCGCCTCGCCCTCGGACAGGTCCACGGGCTCCCCGCAGAGCCCGCGGTGGATCCCGAGGTGGGTATTCGGCTTGTTCATTGGCTCCTCCCTTCGGGAAGCATTCCGCGCTGCGCGCTCCTGTTCGGGGGCCTCGGTCGGAGCGTTCGCGCGGTGACACTAGCACGATCCCCGCGCCTGTCGTCACACGTCACCTCGTGCCACATTGCGGCCGGTCGCCCGCGGAGGAGTCCATGCACACCCGGTACGCTCGCCCTCTGCCCCCCACCCTGCTCGCCCTGCTCGCCGTGGTCGCCTGCAACGACGGCGCCTCCACGTCCTCGGAGGTCGGGGCGGACGCGGGGGACGCGACGGACGTCGCCGGGGCGCCCGACGTCGCGGACACGGCAGACGACACGGACGTGGCTCCCCCGCCCGCCACGCTGCCGCTCGAGGCCACGGCGACCTGCACCCCGACCGCCGCGGCGTGTGCCGACCTGCCCGTGGACGACACCCTCCGCGCCGGCTTCCGGAAGGACCACTACTTCCCGGACGAGGTCTACGACGAGTACACCGACTACCCGGTGGATGGCGGCCGCTTCCACGTGGCGGGGATCGCCTCCGCCTCCGGGCCGGTGACGGACGTGCGCATCAACGACGTGTCGGTGCACGACCTCCTGGCGCCACCCGACCCGCGCATCGAGTGGTATCACGTCTGGCCCGACCCGGCCGTCGAGGGAGAGCCGCTCTGGGTGGCCTTCCACTCGCGGGACCCGGCGTGGGACTCGGCCGAGGAGGGGCGAATCACCGTCGAGACCGACGCGGGCACGGCCCTGGACGGGGCATTCCCGGTCGAGACGACCCCCGCGCCGCTCACGTACGTGACGGTGGACGACGCACGAGAGCACCTGCTGGTCCACGTGCGGAACGAGGGCGACGCGCCGAGGACCGTGACGGGGCTGCTCGTGGACGGGCGGGACGTGCTGGCGGGCGGCGTGGCCTGCCTCCCGGACGACGTGCTGGCCCCGGGCGAGGCGGCCCTCTGGACGGTGCCCCTGTGCGAGCAGGCCACCCCCGGCGACGCCTGGACGGTGGTGGTGCGCTACGCGGACGCCCCGGACGCGGTCGGCGTCGGCCGGGTGCTGCGCCCCCACTTCCCCATCGAGGCCTGGCCGTCCTCCGGCGACTGCGCCGCCCCGGGCGCGGACGAGGACGCCTGGCAGGCCCACGTGGAGGCGGGCTTCGACACCATGTACCTCTACTGGGGCGCCTCCTCGAAGTGCGACTATCGGACGCCGGACCTGGTGCACGACGTGTTCCCGGAGATCGGGGACGTCTACGCCCTGGTGGGCGACGACTTCCTGCACCACCCGACACCGGAGGCCGCCATCCGGGACACCTCGGCGGTGGCGGGCTTCCTGACGGGCGACGAGTCCGACGGCGAGATCTACGAGGAGGACGGATCTCCCAAGCCGGAGAACAAGGCCTCCGACGCGCGCAGGCTCTGGAGCATGTACCCGGAGGTGACGGTCTACAACGGCGCGATGACGAACGGGAACGTGGGCACCTTCGCGGGCATGACGGACGTCCAGGGCATCGACGTCTACATCGCGGCCTGCGCTCCGCACATCACGAAGTACGCCGCCGGGCGGCCGCTGTACGCGCCCCACGACTACCTGCGGAACGCCCGGAACAACCACATGCCGTGGCCCACGTGGCTGTACGCCCAGGGCCTCCACGGCGGGTGGAACGTCGGGGAGGACGACGAGGAGATGTACGTCCAGCCCGACTACACGGAGGTCCTCGTCCAGGCCTTCATGGTGATGACGGCGGGCGGCAAGGGCCTCATGTGGTTCCAGACCAGCCAGGAGGAGGCGGCCGCCCTCCCCGAGAGCTGGGAGGCCATCTCGCGCGCCAACCACTACTTCCGGGCGGTCCGCCGGCACCTCCGGGCGGGGGACCCGACGGGCGCCGCCGACGCCGGGCCCGACGTGCTCGTGGAGGCCGTCCGCGCGCCGGAGGCGATCGTGGTGCCCGTGGTGAACCTGGCCGTGGAGCAGCACGTCGACGACCTCGTGTGCATCGACTCGCTGCTCTACGGGGACGGCCCGCCGCACTGGGTCCTCGGCGAGCAGGACGCCGACGTGACGGTCGAGGTGCCCGAGGACTTCACCGCGGCCGAGGTCTTCGAGGTCACCCTGGACGGCGGGGCGATCGACGTCGCGCCCGAGGTGGACGCCGAGGGGCGACGCCTGGTCCTCCCGGACGTGGGCCTGTCGAACGACGTCCCGGTCCGCCTGTTCGTGATCGCCGCCGGAGACGGGGTGCGCGAGGACGTGGTCGGGCGCCTCCGGGCGTTGCGCTGAATCGCCTGCGTGAATCGCCTGCAAGGCCGGCCCGAGGTGGTCGGGGGGGCCCGTGTCCCGTATACTGGGGACATTCCGAACATGGAGGGGACCCTATGGTGAAGGGGCTTGCACGCGGCGTCTCCGCCCGCCTGCGCGAGCTTCCCGAGGAGTTGAGCGAGGCCGGCTGGGTCCGGGATCTCCGGACGGCGTGGAACATGCCGGCGGTGAGCATCGACCTGATGTACCGGGCCACCGCGGACAACGCGCCGTTCTTCGGGAGGGAGCTGAAGCGCATCTACCGGGAGTTCCGCCGCCCGCACCCCCGCTTCCCCCTCGTACGGCGGATGCAGTACGGCGTCGCGCTCTGCGAGCTTCCCGGGAGTTGGGACGCCTACTTCATGGGCATCGAGGGCTCGGCGCGCCGCAACTACCGGAAGGCCGTCAAGAGGGGCTATCGCTTCGAGCGCATCCAGTTCAACGACCACCTGCAGGACATCACGGACGTCATGCGCTCCAAGGAGGTGCGCCAGGGGCGTATGCCGGAGCAGTTCCTCCAGGCGACGGCCCACCCCATCGACGACCCGCCGACCCGCACGGACGTCCACGACTATCCGTACTTCGGCGTCCTGAAGGACGACCGGCTGGTGGCCTACGCGGGCTGCTTCGTCGCCGGGGAGGTCGTGCTCCTCACCACCATCTACGGGCACGGCGATCACGAGCGGGACGGCGTCGTGCCGATGCTGGTCATCGGCATCGCCGGCTACGTGCCGGAGCACTATCCCCACGTGCGCTACTACGTCTACGACACCTGGTTCGGCGCCAGCCGCTCCCTGCGGCGCTTCAAGAAGAAACACCTGTTCCTCCCCCACAAGGTCCGCTGGATCCTGGGATAGGGAGGAGGCCCCCATGAAGACCGATCTGCCCGACATCGACGGCGAGGTGATCCTGCCCGCCCCCGTCGTGCGCGACCTCCGGAGCCGCCACTGGAGGCACCACCGCGCGCCCGTCGTCATCACCGACATGGAGGTCCCCGGCCTGGCCCTGGCGCGGCGCCTGAGTCGGTCCGGCGTGCCGGTGATCGGCCTGGACGTGAAGCGCGACCACTGGACCCACCGGAGCCGCCACGTCCACGTGCTGACGTCCCCGGCCCTGGCCGACCCGGATCAGCTCGTCCGCGTGCTGGAGCAGGTCGCCGAGGCCCTGGACGATCGCCCCGTCCTCTTCCCGCTGCACGACGATCACGTCCTGCAGGTCTCCCGGCGCCGCGAGCACCTGTCCCGGCACTATAGGTTCGTGATGCCCTCGAGCGACGTCATCGAGGCCATCGTGGACAAGGCCGGCTTCGCCCGGCTGTGCCGGGAGCACGACGTCGCCGCGCCGAAGACCTTCTTCCCGTCCACGGCCGAGGAGATCCGCGACGTGGCGCGGCGCGTGCGCTATCCCTGCATCCTCAAGCCGGTCGAGTCGCGCACCTGGCAGACTCCGGAGGCCGGCGCCATCGTCGGCTGGCGGAAGGCCATCCTCGCAGGGGACGCCGACCAGCTCGTCCGGGAGCACACGCGGGTGTCCGACCTGGACCCGCGCGTCCTCGTCCAGGAGGTCGTGCCGGGGCCGGACTCCAACCTGCATTACGTGGTGTCCTACGTGACCCGGAACGGGATCTGGGCCGGGGGGTTCGTCGGCCGGAAGCTCCGGACCACGCCGCCCCACTTCGGCCGCGGCAGCTACGTGGAGAGCGTCCGCGAGCCCGGCCTGATGGCCCTCGCGCGGGACTTCGTGGACCGGGTCGGCTACCGCGGCAACATCGGCGTCGAGTTCAAGCGGGACGATCGCGACGGCGACTGGAAGATCATCGAGGTCAACGCCCGCTTCGGCATGTGGGACGGCTTCGCCGCCGACTGCGGCCTGGACCTCATCGGCGCCGCCTACGACGACGCGCGCGGCCGGAACGTCGCGCCCCGGGAGGGCTACGACGTGGGCCGCCACTGGCTGAACTTCCCCGCGGACTTCTGGGCGGCCACGGGCTACCTGCGGGAGGGCTCGCTGCGCCCCGCCGAGTGGGCCATGTCGGTGCTCCAACCCCACGTGTCGCCGGCCCTCAGCTCCGACGACCCCATGCCGGGCCTGGCGCGCATGGCCTCCTTCGCGGGCGAGGTGGCCGGCCGCGGCGCCTCCGCCGTGGGGCGCGTCCTGCGTCGCGGTTAGCCGCGGCCCCTCGGGAGCCCGACCAGGTCGGCGAGCGGGGCGGAGGGGACATCGGGGGCGGGCTGCGTCGTCATGGCGCCCCGATGATATCGCGGGGCGGCCCGGCGGATCGATCGGGCGCGTCACCTGCCGGCCTCGGCGCCAGGGTGTAGGATCGGAGACCTCCCATGAAGCAAGCCCTCCGCGAGTTCCTGCCCCCGCCCCTGGACGCCTTCGTCGCCTGGCTCCTGCAGCCGGAGGTGATCGGCGTCATGGTGGCCATCTCCGTGGGCACCCTGATCCTGAGCGCCGTCGGGATCCCGTGGATCCTGGCGCGCATGCCCGCCGACTACTTCACGCCCGAGGCGGAGGCCCGCCGCCGCCGCGAGGAGGCGACCATCTGGTGGCACGTCCTGGGCGGCCTGCTCCGGAACGTCCTGGGCGGCCTCCTGGTCTTCTCGGGGTTCCTCATGCTCTTCATCCCCGGGCAGGGCGTGGCCACGATGCTCGCGGGGCTGCTCGTCATGCGCTTTCCGAAGAAGCGCGAGCTCCTCCGGCGGTGGCTGAAGCGCCCCAAGATGCGGCGGATGGTGGACCGGCTCAGGCGGCGCGGGGGTCACGCTCCGCTTCGGTTCGACGACGAGCCGTCGCCTCACGGCGGATCATGAGCCAGACGGACAGGGTCACCTCCATGTCCTCGAAGCGCGGCGGCATGTGCTGCGCCCGGTCCCGCTCCAGGCACTCCACGTCGAAGCCCTCGCCGTACAGCGCCCACACCTCGTCGTCCTGGACGCTGAAGGGCGGGCCGTCCACCCGCTCCTGGTCGTAGGCCATGGTCAGGAGCAGCGATCGGGCGCCGGGCTCGAGCAGGTCGGCGACGTGGGCGGCGTAGGCCCGGCGCTGCTCGGGCGGGAGGGCGATGAGCGCGGCCCGGTCGTACACGCAGTCCACCGGGCCCACGTCCTCGCGACGGACCTCCAGGAAGTCGCCGCACAGGAGCGTGATGCCCTCTCCCTCGTAGCGGACGAGGTGATCCTCCTCGCGGCGCTCGAACGGGACGCCGTGCTCCTCGAACCAGGCGCGCACGGGCTTGTCCACCAGCTCGACGCCGACCACGTGCTCGAAGCGCTCCATGAGCCACGTCATGTCGCGGCTCTTTCCGCACAGGGGCACCAGGACGCGCCCCCCGCGCCGACCGCACCGGACCCGCTCGTGGTGCGCCCGCAGGTGGCGGTTGATCTCCGACTGGTGGAAGCCGGGCTGGTCCCGCTCGGCCCACATCTCCTCCCAGAAGCTGCGCTCCATCGATCCTCCGCGAAACCGTCCGGTGGGCGTGCCGGCGGCCGAGTGCTAGCCTGTGGCGCTCACGAGACGCGCCCAGTGCGTATCTTCACGGAGGACCCATGCGCGCCCCTGCGATCTTCCCCGCCGCGATCGCCATCGCTGTACTCCTCGCGCCAACCGCGAGGGCGGAGCCCATATTCCCCGCCGGGGCACACCCGGCGCTGGAGGCCACGATGGCACGCCACGCGCGCCAGTTCTACGGGATCAACGCGCGCCCGTTCGGCTTGTCCCTGGACGCGGACATCTCCGACCCGGACGCGCGGGCCGCCGTGGACGCCTTCCTCGCCTCGGAGCCCGGTACGACCTTCGAGGAGGCCACCGGGAACCACCCGTACGAGCTCATCCAGCGCTACGACGAGTACGGCGACCTGGGCTTCTTCGGCGGCGTCGCCCTGGCCGCCACGGCGTACGAGTACATGACCCTGAGGCGGGACGGGGCGGACCCGGAGCGCCTGGCCCGGGCGCGGGCGCGGGTCGTCCGGGCGGCGGAGTCGTGGCACGTCTTCTACGTGGCGACGGGTGGAGAGGGCATCGTGGCGCGCGGCATCCGCCCGCCGTCCAACTTCGACGCGCGCTCGGCGCCGTTCAAGGTCAACGGAGGCGGCGGCGATCGCCTGAACCCCGGAGGGGACCTGCTCGCGAGCTACTGGATCGCACGCTACATGCAGGTGAACGCGCCGGGGGAGACCAATGTGTCCCCGTTCGCCCGGGGGGCACATGCCGGTCGGCGGGCCGGTCGCGGAGCCGCCGCCCGAGGGGGCGGAGATCCCGGACGCGGGCCCCGAACCCGACCCGGACGTTGGCGCTGACCCGGACGCCGGCGCCGTGGACGCCGGCCCGGGCGTGGCCGACGTCGGCTCCGAGGGGTCCGGCGGAGGCTGCAGCGGCGCTCCGGCGGGGTCCCCGGCCGGGGTCCTGCTGGCCCTGCTCGCCGTGCGCCTCCGGCGGCCCCGCATCATGGCTGCTGTCGGCCCTCGCCCCGGCCTCCCTCAGGACTAATCGAGCAGGGTGTCGAGCTCCTCGAGGAGCGTCACCTGCTGGTACTCCTCCTCGCCCACGTGGGCGTAGCGGACGACTCCCTGCTCATCGACGAGGAGGGTCACGGGCATCTTGTCGACGTCCAGGTCGCGCTGGATCTCCGCGCCCTCGTCCCAGACCGTGATGAAGTCCACCGGGACCTCCTCGAGGAACATCACGGCGACCTCGCGCTCGGCGTCGATGTTCACCGCCACGACCTCGAGGACCTCTGCGCCGTGCTCGGTGTTGTACTTCTTCAGGAGCCGATCGTAGTACGGCATCGACTTCCGGCAGGGCTCGCACCACGACGCCCAGAAGTGGACGATCACCACCTGCCCGCGGACCTCCTGCATGGAGAAGGTGCGCTCGTCTTCGGGAGCCTCCTCCCAGCCGCGCCAGAACTTCAGGGCGGTGAACTCCAGGGTCTCGCCCGGCAGACGCTCCTCGAGCGGCACCGGCTCCTGCTCCGCCTCCGGCGACGGCCCTCCCCGGGCCTCCTCCGTGGACTTCGCCGCGCCGCCGCAGCCTCCCAGCGTCAGGATAAGGGCCAGCAGCCCCGCTCCGATGCCCCCCAGCCACCTCGTGCTCGCGCTCGCCATGGCGTCGCTCCCGGTCCGGGTGCAGGGCGATTCTAGCACCCCTCGGTCCCACGGCAATCTCGCGCGCCGCCGGGTCGTTGCGCGGGTCGCCCGAGGCCCCCTACGATGCCGGTCGCCGAACCCGCACGTCCCGGAGCCCGATGACCGGCCCGCCCCAGGAGCCCGCCCCCACGACCACCGCCCGCGCCATCCTGCGGTACTGGCTGTCGCTCCTCCGCCACGAGGAGGCCTCCCAGGTGGGGCTCGAGGCCCAGCCGCGCCCGCCGGCCGGCGCCCCTCCCCACCTGGACCTGATGGCGCCGGCCCGGTCCGGCGGCCACGTGGAGCTTCCGCTGGAGGGACCGCGGGGCGACCTGCGCCCCCTCCTGACCCGGGACGAGCGACGCCTCGACCTCCAGCTCGACGCCGGCGCGGCCCCGCTGTTCCACGCGTGGCTCTACCGGCAGTACCGCCGCGAGTACGCCCGCAACACGGGCCGCGGCGCGCCTCCGGACGACATGCTCCTGCGGTTCGGCTTCCCGGTGCTGCGCTGGCGGCACCGGAGGCGGCCCCACGTGGCGCCCCTGCTCCACCTCCCTGTCGCCGATCTGGCCTGGTTCGACGCCGAGGGAGGATTCTGGAAGCCGCCCACATACCGCGACCGCAAGAGGGGCCGACTCCCGGTTCCCCCGACACGCGGCCGCGTCCGGGCGGAGCCCTGGCGTTCCGAGGAGGAGCAGCCCGCCCTGGGCCTCGACGTGGGCGTGCTGCGCCGCGTCCTGCGCATGGATCCGGAGCACGTGGCGGACGCGCTCCGGGTCTGGGAGGAGGCCGCGTCGGAGGGCCCGGAGGCCGTGATCCGGACGCTGACGGAGTGGCTCGGGGGCGCACACGCCGAAGACCCCGTCACGGCCCTGTCGCGCGCTCTGGTGCCGTGGGCCCGGGACGGCCGGGCGGAGGTGGGTCTGGGCGCCCTGCTGTACGACGGCGCGGGTGGCTCGCCCACGGCCATGCTCCAGGACGAGCTCCGGCAGCTCCAGAGCCGGGAGGCCAGCCCGCTGTCGTCGGAGCCGCTCCGCTGCTACCTCCTGGGGGAGGCGCCCGTGCGACGGCGCGGGGTGCACGTGGGGCTCCGCAGCCCGAGCCCGCTGACGGCGCCCCAGCGCGCGGCGTCGGAGTGGACCCGGGAGACGAGCCTCACCGCCGTCCAGGGCCCGCCGGGCACCGGCAAGACGCACCTGATCCTCGAGATGGCGGCCCACGCGCTGGTGGAGGCCGCGCGGGAGGGCGCCTTCACGGACCAGGGGCTCGGCTCGCACACGCCGCTGCTCGTGACGAGCGTCAACAACCGCGCCGTGGACAACGTCGTCGACGCGCTGACGACCGAGCAGCCTCGCGAGCGCCTGCCGTTCGCGCTCCGGGTGGGCAGCCGCGCCGTGCTGTCCGATCGGACGGTCCGGGAGCTGGATCGGGTCGTGGGGTGGCTGACCCTCCACGACGCCCCGCGGATCCCCCTGGACCGGGCCCGGCGGCGCTTCGAGGACCTGCTCTCGGACCTCGACGGGAAGCTGGAGCCCCTGGCGACGCGACGAAGGAAGGCCCGGCGTGTCGCCGACGTGCGGACGGAGCTTCGCCAGGTCGAGGCGGCCCTGGCCGACCTCCCGGCTCCCGGACCGCCGGTCGCGGACGAGCCTCCCGTGGAGGCGCTGCGACAGCTCCAGAAGCGGGTGCACTCCCTGGAGGACGCCACCGAGGCGCTCTACGACCGGGTCGAGGAGGATCGCCGGGATCCGGAGGAGACGCTGCGAAGCCGCTGGGAGGAGCGGATCCGGCCACGTGCGCTGGCGGTGGCCGACTGCCTCGAGGAGTTCCCGTGGGAGGCACCCGATGCGAGCGTCCCCTCGACGGAGGGGGCCTCCCCCGCGGACGCCCTGTTCGCCCGCCTGGAGAGGATGGGGGCGCTGCGCGACGCGGTGGATCGGAGGTTCCGGGCACGCCGGGGGCACGAGTCCGGGGCGAAGAGACGTCACGAGTTGCAGTCCCGGCGCGACGCTCTCCTCCGCGAGCTTCGGGCCTGCGAGGAGGCCGCCCGGGACGACGGGGCGTCGGATCACGCCCTCCGGCAGGACCTGGCGGCGGCCGAGCACGAGGTGTTCCTGGCCGCGCGGGACCTGCGGGAGGCGTGGGCCGCGACGCACCGGGAGCGGCTGCTCCGCCTGGTGAGGGCGCTGCGAGGCGTCGCGGCGGACAAGCGCGACTGGAAGGTCGTCCTGGACAAGCACGGCGAGCGGCGCCTGTGGGCCGGGCTCTTCCCGGTGATGGGCGGCACGCTGCTGTCCCTGGCGCACGTCCTGCCCCTGGAGCCGGACGTGGTGCGGACGGTGGTCGTGGACGAGGCGGGGCAGTGTCCGCCGCCCCACGTGGTGCCGGCGCTGTACCGGGCGCGGCGGGCGGCCATCGTCGGGGACGTGCACCAGCTCGAGCCGGTGGTCACGATCCCGGACCGGGAGGAGCGGGCCCTCCGCGCGCGGCTCGAGACGCCGGTCCCCGAGGCGCGCCTCGCCGAGGTGCGGGTGGTGGGCGGCGGCCTGGCCTCGGCGCAGCGCCTGGCGGAGCGGGCCTTCGATCCGCCCCTGGTCCTGGAGGATCACTACCGCTGCCAGGAGGCGATCATCGGGATCAGCGGCCGCCTCTGCGGCTATCGGTTCCGGGTCCACACCCCGCCGCGGGGGCTGGGGGATCGTGTGCCGTGGCTCCGGAGCCCGGTCGCCCTGCTGGGCGTGCAGGGGCGCCAGCGAGAGGCCCGCGGGTCCTGGGACAACCCCGAGGAGGCCGCCCGCGTGGTCGCCATGGTCCACGACCTGATCACGACGCGGGGGATCGCGGCCGGTCGCGTCGCCGTGCTGACGCCCTACCGGGGCCAGGCCAGGCGGCTCTGGCGGGACCTCCGCGCGCGCGGCATCCCCCTGGTGGCCGGCCACGACCAGGCGGCCGCCGTGGAGATGCTGCTGCCGGGACTGGAGGAGCACGCCGAGCCGCTCATGCTGGGCACCATCCACGGCCTTCAGGGCGGGGAGCGGGACGTGGTCGTCCTGTCCACGGTGGCCACGGAGCCGCGCTCCCTCGGCTGGTTGAACCGCCGCCCGAACCTGGTGAACGTGGCGGTGAGCCGGGCGCGCCTGCACCTGGTCACCGTCGGCGATCCCGAGGCCCTCCGGGAGGGTCGGCACACCCGGGAGCTGGTGACCTCCGTCCCGCCCGAGGGCGTGCTGACTTGATCCCCAACTAACGGCGCCGGAGGGCGCCGAGCGCCAGGAGGACGCCGAGGATCCAGCCCAGGTCGGGGGTATCCGACGCACCGCTGCAGCCGCCGGGTCCGTCGCCTCCCGAGAAGGCCTCGGTGCCGCCCGGCTGGTTCGGCTCCGGCTGCGGGCCCTCGCTGGGATCCTCCGGCTCGGTGGGATCCTCCGGCTCATCCGGGTCCTCCGGATCCTCCGGGTCTGTCGGGTCCTCCGGGTCCTCGGGGTCTGTCGGATCCTCCGGGTCTGTCGGATCCTCCGGGTCTGTCGGATCCTCCGGGTCTGTCGGATCCTCCGGGTCTGTCGGGTCCTCCGGTTCCTCCGGTTCCTCCGGGTCTGTCGGTTCCTCCGGGTCCGTCGGGTCCTCCGGGTCTGTCGGGTCCTCCGGGTCCGTCGGGTCCTCCGGATCCTCCGGCTCCACGCACTGGCCCTCGGCGTCACAGGTCCAGTCGGGCGGGCAGGTGCCGCAGGAGCCCCCGCAGCCGTCGCCGCCGCACTGCTTCCCGCCGCAGGACGGGGTGCAGGTGTCGCCCTCCACGCAGGTGTGCCCCGTGCTCTCGACGAGCCCGCACACCTTCCCGGCGGCCGCGCAGTCGTAGCTCTGCACCGCGCCGTCCTCGCACCACACGACCGTGTCGCCCTCGCAGTGCCCCTCCGCGGTGACGTCGCCGCAGGCGGGGTCCGTGGGATCCTCGGGGTCGGTCGGGTCCTCGGGGTCGGTCGGGTCCTCGGGGTCGGTCGGGTCCTCGGGGTCCGTGGGATCCTCGGGGTCCGTGGGATCCTCGGGGTCGGTCGGGTCCTGCGTGTCGTCGTAGCAGGCCTGGAGCTCTCCGGCGCAGCCCTGCTGGATGCAGGCCTGGAACTCCTCCTCGGTGGCCGCCTCGTAGCACCCCGCGTCCTGGATGCAGGTGAACACCTCGATGGCGAGCTGCACGCCCTCCTCGTCCGTGAGCTGGGTGCAGTCGTTGACGCAGCCCTCGTTGGGGCACTGCTGGGCGCAGGCCACGAAGTCGATGCACGTCCCGTCCCCCGGCTGCGGCGGCGGATCGGTCGGCGGATCCTCGCCACACGCCACGCCGCACGTGTCGCAGACGTCCTCGCAGCAGTCGCCGTACTCCGCGCACCCGGCGTCGCAGAAGCAGCCGTCCGGGGACTCGCCCCCGCAGTAGCCGTCACAGCCGGTCGGCGTCGGCTCCGGTTCGTCGGGCGGGTCGGGCGGGGGATCGCCGGGCTCCACGCCGGCCGCGGCCTCGACCGCCTTCCGGGCGTTCACCCGGCCGTAGCCGCACTCGACGCTCTTGCCGGAGGCGTCGTAGCCGCCGCCGATCTTGTCGGTCGTGCCGAGCAGGAGGTCGTGGACCTGCTGCTTCGTGAGGGACGGCTCCGTGCTGAACACGAGGCCCGCCGCGCCCGCCACCACGGGCGAGGCGCCGCTCGTCCCGCCGAAGCTGCCCGAGTAGAGGCCGTCCGCGTAGCCGCCGTAGCTGTCGTCGGTGGTGACCTGCTCGTCCGCCGGCGCGCAGACGCCGATGGAGGGCCCCCAGTTCGAGTAGCTGGCGCGGCCGTCCTCGTGGGCGGCGGCCACGGCGAGCACGCCCGGGGTGGCGGAGATGTCCTGCACGTCGTCGATGTTCTGGCCCTCGTTGCCGCTGGCGAAGATGACGAGCGTGCCCAGCCCGTCGCGCCCGCCGGCGATGCAGCCCTGGATGGCCTGGACCACCGAGCCCGAGGGATACGGATACCCCCAGGAGTTGTTCATGGCGTGGACGCCCTGGTCGCGCACGTGCTGGAAGGCGGCGACCGTGGCGGAGTCGTAGTTCGCCTGGCGCAGGGGCAAGAACCGGCAGTCCGGGCAGACGCCGGCCACGCCCTTGCCGTTGTCGCCGATGGCGATGGCGACGCCGGCGACCGCGGTGCCGTGGATCTCGTAGCCGCCCCCGGTGGGATCCCCGTCGTCGTCCTTGAAGTCCCAGGCCCCGTCCGCGAGCTTGCCGGGGGCCACCAGGTCCTCGTGGGTGAGGTCGAAGCCGTCGTCCAGGATGGCGACCGTCACCTCGCTGCTGCCGGTGGTGACGTCCCAGGCCTGCTCGGCCTCGACCTCGAAGACGTGCCACTGCTGCTGGAGATAGGGGTCGTTCAGCATCTTCCGGCGCTCCACGAGCCGGAAGAAGTTCGGGTGGACGCCCCCGAGCCCGGGCGCACCCCGCAAGGCCGCCGACAACCGGAGGAGGGTCGCGCGACGCGGGACGTCCAGCGCCACGCGCAGCCCTCCGTCGAAGGTCCCGACGACGCGGGCTCCGGCCGCGTGGAGGCGGGCCTGCACGACCGGCTCCAGCGCGCCGCTCCGGGTCAGGAGCATCACCTCGTCCGTGAAGCCGATGGGGTGTCCGTCGGGCGTGTGGGCCCCGGCGAGGGCCCAGTCCACGGCGGGGTCCCGCTCGAGCGCGCGCATGGCGGACACCAGGTCGGCTGTGTCGGCCGCGTCGGCCTCCAGCTCGACGAGCATGGCGGCGTCGTATCCCTCCACGGCGGCGACGCGGTGGGCGCCGAGGGCCGGGAGCGCGTCGATCCCCCGGCGGACCTCGTCCAGGGCGTGGCCGGGCGCGGCCCGCACGGTGAACCACCGCGCGCTTGGTGTCAGCGGCACGTCCTCCCCGAGCGAACGGAAGGAGCCGACGGGAGCCGGGGCCGCCCAGGAGGGCGCCGCGAGGAGCGAGAGCAGGAGCGCGAGGGCGATCGTTCGTAGCTGACTCGGCATGGGGGGACCTCGATTCGCTCGGGGTGTCGCCGCGCGAGGTGACGACGCTCGCGCGTGGAGCCTATCACGACCTCCGGGGCTGTTCGCCCCTTCGAACCGGCCGGCGGCGGCCGTCCGCCTCGATGCCCGCGAGGATGCGATCAGCCGGCGGAGCGGGCCCGTGGGCGGGCCAGGCCTGGAGGATCTCCAGCCGGGCGGGTCCCTCGACCTCCTCCAGGGTCCGCTCGGCCAGGCGGAGGTCCTCGTCCTCGCCGGGGGCCCAGGTGGCCAGCAGGGACTTGCACGCCGTGAGCCGGACGAGCGGATCGGGATCCTCGCGTGCGAGGCGCCGCGCCTCGCCGCGGGCGCCGAGGCTGGCCAGCATCCACGCCAGGTGTCGCCGGACACCCTGGGCGCGCGCCTCTCGGAGGGCGGCGCGCAGGTCGGGGATGGCGTCGGGCCCCAGCGCCACGCCGATCGCCCAGGCGGCCCAGACCTGCTCGGGCGGATCGCCGCGGCGCAGGACGCGCCGCTGCTCCTCCGGCGGCTGTCGCCGGACCTCCTCCCAGGAGTCGTAGCGCATGGCGGACATTCTACCCGCGAACCGGGTCGTCTATCATGCCCCGGGCACGCGACTCGCACAGGGAGGTCCGGTGGCCATCGACGACGCCGTCCGAGAAGCCGTGGACGCCGCATTCGAGGCGGAGCAGGTCCCCTGGCTCACCCGCCTGGTCGAGCAGCCGAGCTACACGAAGGCGCGCGACGACGTGGAGGCCACGGCCCGCCTCGTGGACGAGACGGCGGAGGACCTCGGCCTGGTCCGCTCCCTGCACCCGGACCCGTCCGGCGAGTTCGCCGATCACCGCCTCTATCGGACGCCCGCGACCGGCGACGGGGACCGGGCCCTCGCGCTGGTGGGCCACGTGGACACGGTGTTTCCCCGGAGCCTCGGCTTCCTGCACCTGCGCCGCGACGAGGGCCCCGACGGCCCCGGCGACGTGGTCCGGGGCCCCGGCGTGCTGGACATGAAGTCCGGGCTCAGCGCCGTGTTCTTCGCGCTGCGGGCCGTCCGAGCGGTCGATCCCGAGCGCTACGCGCGGCTGCGGACGCGGATCCTGATCAACAGCGACGAGGAGGTGGGCTCGCCGTCGAGCGAGGGCCTCATCGCGCGGGTCGCGGCCCGAACGACGGCCGCTCTGGTGTTCGAGGCGGGCCGACAGGGCGATCGCATCATCACGCGGCGGAAGGGCGGCGCCATGGTGACCCTCACGGCGCGCGGCCGCTCCGCCCACGCGGGCCTGTCGCACGAGCAGGGGGCGAGCGCCATCCACGCCCTGGCCGTGGCGGTGGATCGGATCGAGGCGCTGACGGACTACGATCGCGGCGTGACCTTCAACGTGGGCATCTTCGAGGGCGGGACGGCCAAGAACACCGTCCCGGATCTGGCCCGCTGCGTCCTGGACGCCCGCTTCGAGCACGCCGAGGACGGGCCGTGGGTCCTCGCGTCCCTGGAGACCATCGCGGCCGACCCCTTCCGCGACCGGGACGTCCCCGCGAGGCTCCGGCGGGTCGAGGTGACCCTGTCCGGCGGCATCACGCGCCCGCCCATGGAGGCGACGGAGGCGTCCCGGGCCCTCCGGCGACGCTACGAGCGCTGCGCCGCCGAGGCCGGCCTGGGTGTGGGAGAGGCCCCGCTGCAGGGCGGCACGTCGGACGCCAACCTCTTCGCCGCCGCGGGCGTGCCCGCCATCGACGGCCTGGGCCCCTTCGGAGAGCACTTCCACCGGGTCGAGGAGTGGTCCAGCCTGGGCAGCCTCCGGCGCCGCACCGCCGCCCTGGCCTGCTTCCTCGCCGAGGAGGCTGGCTGACTTCTTTCGGCCGGGGCGCCGGCTACCTCGCCCGTCGGTCGCGCACATCTCGCCTGCACTCGTCGACCAGGAGCCACCCCACGTCTGGCCCGCCATCCCAGGAAACGCGACCGGCGCCCGGGACCGCGGGCGTCCCCGCCCGCGCAGGGATAGCCCGGCGGGAGTCGCTCTTTCAGGCAAGGGCAAGGGCAAGGGCAGGGGCAAGGGCAAGGGCAAGGGCTCGCGTGCTACGGTGATCCGCCGTGAACGACGCAGAACCCGACTGGCGCCCCTTCCCCTGGTTCCTCCTGCGCGCCACGGGCCTGCCCTTCGAGTGGCTCGAGGGCGTGCGCGACACGGACGACCTGCGCCGCCTCGCCCGGCGCCCCGAGGTGCGCGAGGCCCTGTCCCTGGTGGATCGGGACCTGGACTCCCGGCTGGACGCCTGGCTGGACGGGACCGACGACGACCCCGGGGTCGAGTCCGGGCTCTGGCGCGACCTTCAGCGTGTCCTGGCCCAGAACTACTGCACCTCCCGCTTCGGGCCCGTGGGCGCGGGGCGGCTCGACCGCGTGGAGCCCGCGGATCGGGAGCGGCCGACGGACGTGGGTCGCCGGATCTGGGTCAGCCAGTGGCTGCTGGAGCGCCTCCTCGCCCGGGCGGCGGCCGACCTGCGGGCCGAGGGGGGCCAGCGCGAGCGTCCCCGGCGCGCCCCCGGGGTCGTCGTGGAGGCCGGCCGGGCCGTTCGATTCGAGCCGGGGGCCAGGGGGCTGGAGGCGGCGGCTCGCCTGGACGACCCGGACGACGCCGGGCTCCTCGAGCAGGCCGACGGAGGTCGTGACCCGGAGGAGATCGCCGAGGCCGTCGGTCGCTCGCGCGCGGACGTGGAGGCTCGCCTGGAGCGCCTCGCCGGGGAGGGCTGGTGGCTCCCCTGGTCCCACCTGCCGACCGGCCTCGTGGACCCCGTGGCGACGGCCCGGAAGCGGCTCGCGCGCCAGCCCGCCGGACCGGTCCGGGACCGGTGGCTCGCGCGGCTGGACGACCTGGACGCGGCGGTCCGGGCGTTCGCCGGGGCGGCGGGCGACTTTTCCGCACGGCGCGGCCGGATGGCGGACCTGGAGTCCCGGCTCGGGGCCTGGCTCGGAGAGCCTCCGCTGGCCGGGAGCACGGAGCTTCCGCCGTCCGACGGCCTCCTCCACGAGCAGGCCGCGCGGACCGATGAGCCGATGGGCCTCCCGGCGTCCTGGAGCGCGCGGCTCTGCGAGGCCACGACTCCCTATCTGGACCTGTGCCTCCTGCCCGTGGCCCTGGAGCGTCTCAAGCTCCGCGCGTGGTTCCGCTCGCGGTGGGGAGACGGGGGCGCGGACGGCGTCCCGTGGCCCGAGGTCCTCGACGCCCTGAGCCGGGACGTCGTCGGCTACGAGATGGGCGCTCCGCCCGAAGCCCGCGCCCTGGCGGATCGCATCCGGGCCGTGAAGGCCGCCCTGCGGGCGCGGGTGGACTCGCACCTGGCGGATCATGGGCCCGACGTCCCCCTGCGTCTCGGCCCGCGGGACGCAGGCTCCGACCTGGAGGCCGCCCTGGGACACGCCGCGGGGACCGGCCGGCCGTTCGCGAACCCCGACCTGATGCTCGGCGCCCGCGGGGAGGACGTGACGCCGGTCCTGTCGGAGGGCCACCACAACCCGATCCTCACCGGCTGTCTCCTGCCCCCCCTGCCCATGGCCGACGCCGTCGTGGCGGACCTGCGCCGCTGGCTGTCGGACCTCTGCGGGCCCGACCTGCCCGCAATCCCCTTCGGCTACCAGCACTCGATGGTCGCAGCCCTGCCCGACGTGGGCGCGGTGGCCCTGGAGATCAGCGGGACGGCCGCGCGTCCACCCGACCGGCGCGCCCCGTTCGCCGCCCTGAGGGCCCGCCTCGACGCCGGAGGCTCGTTCCGGTTCCGCGTGCGCAGCCACGCCGGCGCGGACCTCGACGTCGCGCCCCTGACCCGGATCGGGCGCCTGCAGCACGCCGCGCCGACGTTCGCCGTGACCCTGTTCGACCTCGGGGACTGGCTGTCCGGCCCCGACTGGCGCCCCGCCGGCGACCTCCCCCGGCTGTCCTGGGGCGACCTCGTGGTCCACCGGCGCTCCTGGCGGGTGTCGTCCGAGGCCTGGGCCGACGCGTCCGCTCCGGGCGAGGCGGCGCGGCGCCTCCGGGCGGCGTGCGACGACGCCCTCCCGCGGTTCGTCTTCGCGACGGCGGCGGGCGTCCGGAAGCCGTTCCTCGTGGACCTGGCCGACGCGCCGTCCGTGGGCGTGGCCGCCCGCTACGCCCGGCGGGAGCGCGAGGTCACGCTGGTGGAGATGCTCCCGGGGCCGGAGGGCCTGTGGCTCCGGAGCGCCGACGGCCGCCACACCAGCGAGCTACGCATGGTCTTCGCCCGTTGAGCGGCATCCTGCTGCTCACGTGGCCCGGTTGGCGTCGCCGCCTGTACGTCTTCCGGACATCGGACTGTGGTCCCCTGAGCTACTGGACGGCGCCCTGGAGGAGGGCACGGACGAGCTTGGGATCGGCCTTGCCCCCAGTGTCGCGCATCACCTGCCCGATGAAGAAGCCCAGGAGCTTCTTCTCTCCCCCCCGGAGCCGCTCCGCCTCGTCGGGATGGGCCTGCAGCACGCGCTCGACGACGGGCCGGAGGGCGGCCTCGTCGCTGACCTGGCGGAGGCCCTCGTCCTCCACGACCGCTTCGGGGTCGCCGCCGTGCTCCACGAGGTGCGCGAAGACCTCCTTGCCCGCCGTGGACGAGATCGTGTCGTCGTCCACCAGGGCCACCAGGCGGCCGAGCTCCGAGCCGCCGAAGGGGAGAGCGTCGAGGGAGCGCTCCTTCAGCTCCCGGAGCACCTCGTTGACCACCCAGTTGGCGACCGTCTCCGGGCTGTCGTGGGCGGCCAGGGCGGCCTCGAAGAAGTCCGACAGGCGCTCGTCGCCCGTGAGCACGTCCGCGTCGTCGCGCTCCAGGCCCAGCTCGCCCACGTAGCGATCGAAGCGGCCCTTCAGGGTCGGGTTCTCGGCGCGCAGGCGGTCGCGCTCGTCCACCGGCGACGTGCGCTCGGCGGCCCGCTCGGCACGCTCCGCCCGGCGCGCGGCGGACTTCGAGCGGGTGCTGCGGGTCCGCTCCGTGGCGGGCTTCGCCTTGCCGGTCATCTTCGCCCAGGAGTCCTTGAGGCCGATGATCCGGTTGAAGACCAGCGCGTCGGGCCGCGAGTCCTCCTCGTCGGCGATGAAGTAGCCCTGGCGCTCGAACTGCACCCGCGTCCCCGCCTCCGTCCCCGCGAGGCTCGGCTCGACCCGCGCATTCTCGATGACTTCCAACGACCCCGGGTTGAGGTTCTCGTGGAAGTCCACCTCGGGATCGGCGTCGGGACGCTCGGCGCGGAAGAGGCGATCGTACAGCCGCACCTCCGCCGGGACCGCGTGGACCGCCGAGACCCAGTGCAGCGTGCCGCGGATCTTCCGCCCGTCGGGGACGTGTCCGCCGCGGGTCGCGGGATCGTGGGAGCATCGGAGCTCCACGACCTCGCCGCCGGCGTCCTTCACGACCTCGTCGCAGCGGATGACGTAGCCGTAGCGGAGCCGCACCTCCTTGCCCGGCGCGAGGCGGAACCACTTCTTCGGCGGGTCCTCCATGAAGTCGTCGCGCTCGATGTACAGCTCGCGCCCGAAGGGCACCTTCCGCGAGCCCTCCTTGGGGACGTCGTGGGGCCAGTAGGCGGCCTCCAGCTCGTCGAACTGCCCCTCGGGCCAGGTGGTGACCGTCACCTTCAGCGGCCGGATCACGCCCATGACGCGGGGCGCCTTGTGGTTCAGGTCGTCGCGGATGCAGTACTCCAGCTTGCCGATGTCCACGACGCTGTTGGTCTTGGCGACGCCGATCATGTCCGCGAACTGCCGGATGGCGTCGGGGGTGATGCCGCGGCGGCGGAGGCCGGCGATGGTCGGCATGCGCGGGTCGTCCCAGCCGTCGACGTAGCCCTCCTCGATGAGCTGGAGCAGCTTGCGCTTGCTCATGACCGTGTAGCCCAGCTCCAGCCGGGCGAACTCGATCTGCTTCGGCGGGGTGTCGAAGATCCCCACCTCGCGGAGGACCCAGTCGTACAGCTCGCGGTTCTGCTCGAACTCCAGGGTGCAGATGGAGTGGGTCACGCCCTCGAAGGCGTCCTCCAGGCAGTGGGCGAAGTCGTACATCGGGTAGATGCACCAGTCGTCGCCGGTCCGGTGGTGCGCCTGGTGGAGGATCCGGTACAGGAGCGGATCCCGCATGAGCATGTTCGGCGAGGCCATGTCGATGCGGGCGCGCAGGACGTGCTCCCCCTCGGCGAACTCGCCCTTCCGCATGCGCTCGAACAGCTCCAGGTTCTCCTGGACGGAGCGATCCCGGTAGGGGCTGGGACGCCCGGGCTCGTCGAAGGAGCCCCGGTACTCGCGGATCTCGTCTCTCGACAGGCTGTCCACGTAGGCCTTGCCCTCGCGGATGAGCCGGACGGCGCAGTCGTACATCTGCTCGAAGAAGTCGGAGGCGAAGTACGGGCGCTCGCCCCACTCGAAGCCGAGCCAGGCCACGTCGTCCTGGATGGAGCGGACGTACTCGTCCTCCTCCTTCACCGGGTTCGTGTCGTCGAAGCGGAGGTGGCACTCCCCGCCGTATTGCTCGGCCAGGCCGAAGTTCAGGCAGATGGACTTGGCGTGCCCGATGTGGAGGTACCCGTTCGGCTCCGGCGGGAAGCGGGTGACCACGCGGTCGTACGTGCCCGCCTCCAGGTCGGCGTCGACGATGTCCGTGATGAAGTTGGAGCGCCGCGTCCCGGCCTCGCGTCCCTTGTCTGCGGCCATCCGTTCCTCTCCTCCTCCGGGGCGCCGGGCCCTCCCCGACGCGCCGCGCCCTTCTACCACGTCGCCGCGGGGACGGAAGACCCCAGGGCGGTCGCAAAGTCGACCGCCCTCCCTTGCCGTTGCCGTTGCCGTTGCCCTTGCCTGCTCTCAGACGCGCAAAACCCATCGTTTCCGAGCGGGTGCAATCCCGCGCCTGGCGCCGTACCGCCGGGCGGCCCTCACTTCTCCGACTTTGCGATCGCCCTGCGGAAGACCTCGCGTGAGGTTGCCCGGAGCAGAGCCGTGTCCTACGGTCGCCGGTCCCCAATCGGAACGAGGAGGAACACATGGCGACGATCCTGGTGGTGGGCGACGGCCCGGCGGGCCTCAGCGCGGCCCTGTTCCTGGCGAAGAGCGGCCAGGAGGTGAAGGTCTTCGGGCGCGACGACACGCCGATGCACAAGGCGATGCTCTACAACTACCTGGGCGTCCCCGAGACGACGGGCAGCCGCTTCCAGGAGCTCGCACGCAAGCAGGTCCTCAACCAGGGCGCCGAGCTGATCGACGCGACCGTGGAGGGGGCCGAGCGGACGGAGACCGGCTTCGCGATCACGACGGATCGGGGCGAGCGCCACGAGGGGCGCTACCTCCTCCTGGCCACGGGACCGAAGCACGTTCTCGCGGAGCAGCTCGGCCTGGACAAGGACGGGAAGACCATCCGCTCCGACGAGAACGGCCGGACGTCCATCGAGCGGCTGTACGTCAGCGGGTGGACCACGCGGCCGGACAAGATCCAGGCGATCATCTCGGCCGGGGACGGGGCCGCGGCGGCGCTGGACATCCTGTCCGCCGAGGAGGGCAAGGACGTCCACGACTTCGACGTCGTCGGCTGACGCGGCCGGGGCTGGCGTCCGACGGTGTGGTTGGTAGTATGAGACCTTCCCCACCATCCCCATGGTAGCGACATGCTGGTGCTGCCCCGGCTCGACGGCTCGCTGTTCGGGGTGCCCCTCGCGCGGGCGAACGCGAACGACGCGGCGTCCTCCGACGCGGCCCCCCGGACCTCGAGCTTCCTCGCCCACGACGGGCGGGACGCCCTGGTGATCGACGTCCCGCCCGGAGGGGATCTCTCGCCCTGGATGGAGGCGTGGGACGCCCTGGCGTCGCGGGCGCTGGAGCCCAACGTCTTCCACGAGCACTGGATGCTCGGTCCCGCGCTGCGCCTCCTGAGGAGGAGCGAGCAGGTGCGCGTGGTCCTGGTGGCGACGGTGGACGCGGACGGGCTGCAGCTCCTGGGCGCGTTCCCGATGATCCGGCGCCCGCGCTATCGGGGGCTCCCCGTGGCGTACTGGACGACGTGGTCGCACCCGTACTGCTTCCTCTCCACGCCGCTGGTGGACGCGGAAGACGCGCGGGTGGCGTTCGAGGGGCTGCTCCGCTGGACCTCCACGGCCTCTCCCGCCACGCCTCTGCTCGAGCTGGAGGAGATCGGTCTGCAGGGCCCGCTCCACCGCGCCCTGGACGAGGCGCTGGAGGCCGCCGACCTGCCCAGGAGGGTGCTGGGCTCGCGGCGGCGACCGGTCCTGGCGCCGGGGCCGGACGCGGATGCGTACATCCGGGGGACCCTGTCGGGGAAGCGGCGCCGCAACATCAATCGGGGTCGCCGGCGCCTGTCCGAGGCGGGCGACATGCGCTTCGAGGCGCTCGCCGAGGACGCCGATTCGGAGCCGTGGATCCGGGGGTTCCTCGAGGTGGAGCACCGCGGTTGGAAGGGCTCGTCGGGCGGCTCCCTCGCCACGCGCACCGCGCACCGGGCGTACTTCGCGCGGATCGTGGAAGCCGCCCACGCTCGCGGGCGGCTGGACTTCCAGGCGCTCCTGGTCGACGACCGGCCCGTGGCCTACCAGTGCAACCTCCTCGCACCCGCGAACCACCGCGCGGCCTTCGCGTTCAAGGTCGCCTACGACGAGGCCTGGGCCCGCTGCTCCCCCGGCCTGGTGCTGGAGGTCCACAACATCGAGCGCGTGGCGGCCACCGACCGCATCCGCTGGATGGACGCCTGCACCGCGAGCTCGGGCAGCGTCATCGAGCGCCTCTGGGGCGAGCGCCGGGTCGTCGGGACGCTCCTGGCCGCCACCGGCGCCCGTGGCTCCCGCCTCGCCTTCCTGGGGGTCCAGGGGCTCCGCCTCCTCCGCGAGGCGCTCGCCTGAACCTCCGTCATTCCGGTCCCTTGCAACGACCACGCGTCGTCCTGCAGATCCCGCAGCCCGCTCCTGCGGAATCTGCAGATCCGCGGAGGCACGGCGAGCGGTCCCGGGCCCCACCCCAGGACGCGACTCCTTTGTTTTCCGTAACTTGGAGCGACCCTGGGGCGGATGGCACGGAGTGTGCTCCTGGGGCGGGGCGAGGACGCAAGCCAAGGAGGTGTCCCATGAAGCGCATCCGAACCCTGACCCTGACCACCCTGATCGCGGCGCTCGTCGCCGCCCCCGCCGCGATGGCGTTCGGCCCGGGCGGCCAGAGAGGCCCGAGAGGCGAGCGCCTGATCGAGGCCCTCGACCTGACCCCCGACCAGCAGGAGGCGGTCGAGGCGCTGCGCCAGCAGATGAGGAAGGAGGCGGAGCCCCTCCGCAAGGAGATGGACGCGGCCCGCGAGGAGATGAAGCAGCTCTGGCGGGTGCCCGAGCTCGACCGGGCGGCCATCCAGGCCAAGGCCGCCGAGATCCACGCCATCCACAGCCAGCTCCGGAGCCTGCGCCTCGATCACCGGCTCGACGTCTTCGAGGTCCTGGACGCCGAGCAGCGCGGGAAGTTCCTCGAGATGCAGGAGCGGCGCCACGACCGGAAGACGCGTCGCGGCAAGCGCGGCAAGCGGGGCCGGCGCGGCGGCGGCCCGGGCGGTCCGAACTGCCCCATGGGCCGGTAGGTCCTCCCCCGGCGCGCAGCCGGGCGCGGATGGCCCGGGCCGGCGACCTCCCGTATCGTCGGCCCGGGCCGGAGGCGATCATGAGCGAGTCACCGACATCCCGAGGCTGGGCGCGCTGGGGGCTCCTGGCGACCACGCTCGGGCTCGGGGCGGCGCTGCTGGCCACGAGCGTCGCGAGCTGGTCCAGCGCCCGGGAGGCCTCCCGGGCCGTGGAGCGCGCCCGCGGCGCCGACATGGCCTTCGCCGTCCGGCGCGCCCTCCGGGTCCCACCGGACGAGCGCCCGGCGGTCCTCGAGGAGGTGCTGGCGGACCACGCCGAGGAGGGCCTCCGCTACGTGGCCGTGGTCGCGAGCGGCCGCATCCGGCACGTGGCCGGGACGCCCGCCGGCTCCGTGGACCCGGAGACGCTCCCACCCCGGCACGGCTTCTCCCGGGAGGGCGACCGCGTCCGCGTCGTGGCGCCGCTGGGCCCGCCCCGCCACCGGCGCCATGCGCGCCACCGCCGCCCCGACTTCCCGCGGATCGTGCTCGAGTTCGAGCCCGTGGCCTCCCAGGCTCTTCGGGCCCGGGCTACGCGGACCCTCGTCGTGGGTGGGGCCTCGGCCCTGCTCCTCGTGGTGGCCGGCCTCGTGTTCTGGCGCCTGTCCGCGCGCGCCCGGCAGGCGGAGCGTCGGCTGGCCCGGGACCGGCACCTCGCGGCCCTCGGTGAGATGTCGGCCGTCCTGGGCCACGAGCTTCGCAACCCCCTGGCGTCCCTCAAGGGCCACGCCCAGCTCCTGGAGGAGCGCCTCCCCGAGGGCAGCCGGGAGCGCGACAAGGCCGCCCGCGTGGTGGCCGAGGCCGTCCGCCTGGAGCACCTGAGCGGCCAGGTCCTGGACTTCGCGCGCTCCGGAGACGTGACGCGGGAAGCCTCCGACCCCGGGGCGCTCCTCCGCGCGGCCGCCGAGAGCGTGCGCGGCGCGGAGGTCCGGGTCGACGCGTCGGAGGCGCCGGACCGCTGGTCCCTGGACCGGCTCCGGATGGAGCAGGTCCTCTCGAACGTGCTCGCGAACGCCGCCCAGGCCGGCCCGCCGGACGCGGCCGTGGAGGCCTCCGCCCGCCGCGAGGGGGATCGCCTCGTCTTCACGATCCGCGATCACGGCCCCGGCATCCGCCCCGGCGACGAGGAGCACATCTTCGAGCCCTTCCGGACCGGCCGCATCCGGGGCACGGGGCTGGGGCTGGCCGTCGCGCGACGTATCGTGGAGGCTCACGGGGGTCGGATCACGGCGACGAACCACCCGGAGGGCGGCGCCGTCTTCCGCGTGGAGGTTCCCCGCTGAGCCCGGGTCGAGGAGGAGCGATGGCGCGCATCCTGGTGGCGGACGACGAGGAGGGCCTGCGCAGCTTCCTCGGGGAGGTCCTCGAGGACGAGGGGCACGACGTGACCCTGGCGGCGGACGGCGACGAGGCCGCGCGGCTGCTGGAGCGATCCGGCTTCCACCTCCTCCTGACCGACCTCAAGATGCCCGGCCTGGGCGGCATGAGTCTGCTCCGCAAGGCGCGAGAGGAGCAGCCGGAGATGGAGGTCGTCGTCCTCACGGCCCACGGGACGGTGGACACCGCCGTGGAGGCCATGAAGCGCGGCGCGTTCGAGTACCTCCAGAAGCCCCTAGACAGCCCGGCCGAGCTGAGGCTCGTCATCGAGCGGGCCCTGGAGCGGCGCCGCCTCCGGGAGGTCCGGGAGCGGGCGGAGGCGCTCCACGAGCAGGGCGAGGATCCCCTCTCCTTCGGGGCACCGGCCATGGCCCCGGTCGTGGAGGCGCTGCGGAAGGTGGCCCGGACGGACGCCACCGTCCTCCTGGTCGGAGAGAGCGGCACGGGCAAGGAGGTCGCCGCCCGGGCCGTCCACCGCTGGAGCCGCCGCGCCGAGGGCCCGTTCGTGGCCGTCAACTGCGCCGCCCTGTCCGAGACGCTCCTGGAGAGCGAGCTGTTCGGCCACGAAAAGGGCGCGTTCACCGGCGCCACCGCCCGCCGCCGCGGCAAGGTGGAGCTGGCGGACGGCGGCACCTTCTTCCTGGACGAGGTGGGCGAGCTGAAGCCGGATCTCCAGGCGAAGCTCCTGCGCGTCATCCAGGAGCAGCGGTTCGAGCGGGTCGGCGGGAACCGGACCCTGGAGGTGGACGTCCGCTGGATCGCCGCCACGAACCGGGACCTGGCCGAGGCGATGGAGGCCGGGCGCTTCCGCGAGGACCTGTATCACCGCCTCGCGGTGTTCCCCGTGCGGCTGCCGCCGCTCCGGGAGCGCCGCGAGGACATCGTGCCCCTGGCGGAGCACCTCCTGGCCCGCATCGGCCGCCAGGTGGGACGCCCCGGCCTGGCGCTGGACGACGGCGCCCGGGAGGCCCTCCGGACGCGCGACTGGCCCGGCAACGTCCGGGAGCTGGCGAATGCCCTGGAGCGGGCGGCGATCCTGGCCGACGGGCCGACCTTGACGGCGGCTCACCTGGCCGGCGCGCCGTCCGCCTCCACGAGGCCCTCCGCGCCGCGGCCCACCACCCTGGCGGACCTCGAGCGAGAGGCCGTCCGGGAGGCCCTGGACGCCGTCGGGGGCAACCGCCGGAAGGCCGCCGAGCGCCTCGGCATCGGCGAGCGCACCCTGTACGACAAGCTCAAACGCTACGGCCTGGGCTGAACCTCGGAGCCACAGCTCCGCCTCCTTCGCCCGCGAGCGGGTCGGGCGCGGTGGGCCGTCGGGCGGCTGTTCCGAGCCCTCCTGCAGGATCTTTACACCTGTGGTCGTCCGCCTCATGCGGCCCAGGCGTCCATGGTGTGATCTCCGGCACTTCCGGGTGGCACGGGGCCTGCAAGGGATCGCGTCGACCCGATCCGACCGACCAGGAGTCCCGCCGTGCACGTACTCGCCCGCGTCGCCCTCGCCACGAGCCTGCTCGCCTTCGCCGGCACGCCCGATGCTCGCGCGGAGCTTCCCCCCTACGACACCGGGCCGGGGCCCGACGTGGTCGACGACGCCCCACCGGGCGCCGAAGACGTCGGCGGGCCGCAACCGGACGTGGACGCCTACGATCCGCCGGAGCCGGAGTGCGAGGTGGACATCGACTGCCCCGTGGACCAGGACGAGGGACCCGTGGAGCAGCCCGCGTGCGTCCTGGGACAGTGCGTGCCGACGTGCACGGTGGCCGAGGAGTGCGGCGAGGTGGGCATGTGCCTGGCGGGCGTGTGCGCCGGCGTCGGGATCACGTGCGACCAGGACTGGCACTGCCCCGAGGACGCCGAGTGTGCCGACGGGGTGTGCCAGGTGGACCCGAACGCCACCGCGCCGCCGCTCGGCTGTCCCGACGCCTGCTCCAACCTCTTCGGGTGCTCCGACGTCGTGGCGGCCCAGGACGCCCCCATCCCGCCTCCCGACATCTGCACCCAGCTCTGCGAGTACGTCTCGGACATCGACTGGAGCAGGGTCGATCCCGCTCCGGCCCCGGACCCGGACGTCGCCGCGTGCGCCGAGGCCACCGGCGAGGGCTGCGACGTGCTCGAGGACTGCCAGCCCCTGATGGACCGGATGGCCACGGCGCCGGTGCGGCCGTTCACGTGGGAGCCGCCCCCACCCGCGGTCGACACGGAGCCGTGGGCGGACGGCCCGATGGACGCGGGCAGCCCCCGTGGCACCCCGGACGCCGGGCCCTCGCCCGATGCAGCGTCCTGGGACGTCTTTGCCGGGGACGCCTCCGGGGACGCCTCTGGCGGGGACCTCTCGGTCGGCGACGCGTTCGGCGGCGACGTGTTCTTCGGCGACAACGCGTCGGGGGGCGAGCCCTCCGGAGAGGCCGGAGGCGGCTCGGACGACGACTCCGGCTGCGCCGGGGCCGGCGCCCCGTGGAGCCGGAGCCTCTGGATGCTGCTGGCACTCCTGCCGGTGGCCCTGCGACGCCGGAGGGCATGGTAGAACGTCGGAGAACCTCCGGACGTTCGAGGCCGACATGAGCTACGGGCCCCCCGGCAGAAGAGTCGTCGTCCAGGCGTTCGGCGAGACCCCGCTGGACGCCGTCGACCGCCACGTCGTCGTCGAGGAGCAGGCCCCTCCGGACCCATCGGGCCTGGGCCCCCGCGACGTGGTGGTCGCCGTGCGGAGCGCCGCCGTGGGCTGGGTGGACCTGCTGATGACCAGCGGCCAGTACCAGCACATGCCGTCCCCGCCTTACTGCCCGGGCATGGAGTACAGCGGCGAGGTCGTCTGGACCGGGCCGGACGTCGATCCGGGCGATGTGGCCGTCGGAGACCCCGTCATGGCCGACGGCCTCCTCACCGGCCCGCGCTCCGGAGGCGACTACCAGCGGTGGGGCGGGTTCGCGTCCTACGCGGTGGCGCCCGCCGAGGCGCTGCGCCCCCTGCCGGCGTCGTTCACCTGGGACCAGGGAGCCTGCTTCCTGGGCAGCTACGAGACCGCGTGGCACTGCCTCGTCCACTGTGGCGCCCTCCAGGCTGGGGAGACCGTGCTGATCCACGGCGCGTCCGGCACGACGGGCCTGGCGGCCGTCCACGTGGCGAAGATCCTGGGCGCGACCGTCATCGCCACGGGCCGCTCGCCCGACAAGCTGGAGGTCGTCCGCTCCCAGGGCGCCGACCACGTCCTCCCCATCGCGGACGACGAGGGCGGCGTCCGGCGCTTCCGGGACGACGTGAAGGCGCTCACGGGCGACCGGGGCGTCGACGTGGTGTACGACGGCGTCGGCGGGGACGTCTCCCTGGAGAGCCTGCGCTGCGTGCGCTTCGGGGCCCGGTTCCTCGTCGTCGGCTGGGCCGCGACGCCCTTCGTGGCGCGAGGCCGCGGCCGCCGGGGCGCCCCGAACGCCAACGTGCTGCCCACGAACCTCATCATGATGAAGGGCCTCCACGTCATGGGCTGCCCCACGGTCATCGCCACCCAGCACGACCCCGGCATCCGGGTCGAGCGCCTGGCCGGCCTCGCGTCCTGGGTCGAGCAGGGGCTCCTGCGGCCCCACGTCTCCGAGGCCTTCCCCATGTCCCGGGTCCGCGAGGCATTGAGGGCGAAGTGGCGGAGCCGCTGCGTCGGCGCCTGCGTCCTCCACCCCTCCGGGTAGCCGCGGCCGGACGGGGGAGCGCGGAGCAGAGGTGACGGGGCGCGGAGGAGCGCCGTTGACCCGGGTCCCGGCAGGCCGGAGGATGCCCGGCATGAACTTCCGACGCCTCCTCGCTCCGTGCCTCGTGCTCCCCCTGCTCGCCGCGTGCGACGACGGCGGGGGCGCGGTGGACGACCGTGACGCCGACGTCGACACCGCCCCGGAAGACGCGCATGCCGTCGACGGGGAGACCGACCTCGGCCCGCCGATCCCGTCGTGCCCTGCGCCGCCCCCGTCCGCCGACGAGGTGCGCGCGCGGCGCATCGAGTGCCCGGAGGAGGCCCCCACGGGTCACCTGGCGGCCGCGCTGCCCGGTGACGTGGTGCTGGAGAACGCCCGCGCCCGCTTCGTGGTCCGGGACCGGGTCGAGGGCCACGCGCTGCACGGGCTGACGGGAGGCCACGTGGTGGACGCCGTCGCCCTGGCTCCGGACGGCTCTCAGGTGGGAGACGACGCCCTGCGGGAGCTTGCCGTGACGGCGGAGCTCTGGCTCCTGCGACCGGACGCCGTGGAGATCCTCGACGACGGCCCGGACGGCGTCGCGCGGGTCGAGGTGCGAGGCGAGCTGGCGCCGTTCCCCCTCATCCACGAGGTGTTCGAGCTCGACGCGCCCCGCGTCCGGATGCGTCACGTCTACACGCTCGCGCCGGACAGCCCGATCCTCCGGATCGAGACGCACCTGGAGCCGACCGCCGAGGGGTCGGAGGTGGTGATGACCGGCGACTTCTCCCTCTGGGGCGGCGCGGTCCGCCTGTGGGTCCCGGGCCGCGGCCAGAGCGGCGCCATGTCGGGGGAGGCGGACCTGGTCGGCCTCGCGCCCGTGGTCGCCGAGCCGCTCGCGCCGGCGTACGCCATCTCCACGGAGACGCCGCGCACGTCCATCGACGCCGCCGGCATCAAGGCCCTCGTGTGGTCGGGCCTCGACGTCCCGCCGGAGGGGGCCGTCGCCGTGCGGCACCTGGCGGTCTCGTCGCGCCCCGGGGACCTCGCGGGCGCCATGGCCGCAGCGTCCGGGGCCGTGGGCCGGCCGCTGGCCACCGTCTCCGGCGAGGTGGAGGCCGCCTGGCCCGGCGTCCTGGTGGAGGCGCGCGACGACGACGACGCCCCGCTGACGCGCTGCCCCCTCGACGCGGAGGGTCGCTTCGAGTGCGAGGTGCCGCCCGAGACGTCCCGGCTCGCGGCCATCTGGCTCGGAGACGGCAACGGCCGCCCCGCCGGTCCGGGGCACGCAGTGGATGGGGATGGAGCGGTCGCCGAAGTGGATCCGGCGTCGGGCTCGGCGACGGCGGACCTCGTCGCCGCCGCGGCGCCGAGGGTCGACCTGAGCGTCACCGATCCGGCCGACCAGCCGGTCGCGTTCCGCCTGACGGCCCGGGCCGACGACGGCCGGAGGCACTCCTTCGTGGACGCGGACGGCACCGCGAGCTTCCGCCTCCCGCCCGGCGGCTGGGACGTCTGGGTCCACCGCGGGCCGGCCTGGAGCGAGCACCGGGACCGGCTGGAGCTTTCGCCGGGCGACGTCGCCACGCTCGACGTGGTCCTGGACCAGGTGGTCGACACCACGGACTGGATGGCCTGCGACCTCCACGTCCACGCGGAGCAGTCGACCGACAGCGAGGCGCTGGACACCCACCGCGTCGTGAGCGCGGTGGCCGACGGGCTGGACGTCCTCGTGGCCACCGACCATGACTTCGTGAGCGACTACGGACCCGCGCTGGCCGAGGCCGGCCTCCCGGAGGACGCCCTCCAGGTGGCCGCCGGCGCCGAGGTGAGCACCGCGACCCTCGGGCACTTCAACGTGTGGCCCCTGGAGATCGATCCGGAGCGGGCCGGCCACGGGACGCCGGACTGGGCGGGCCTGGAGGCGTCGGAGCTCCTGGACCTCCTCGACGCCGCCACGCCGGGCGGCGTCGTCCAGGTCAACCACCCGCGGTTCTCGGGAGCCGCATACTTCGACGCGGTGGACTTCGATCCCGAGGCGATGTCCCCGGACCTGCTGCGCTTCGACGCGATGGAGCTGGTCAACGGCATCGGCCACTCCGACACGCCGGAGGTCCTGGACGACTGGAGCCGTCTCCTGGACCGGGGCATCCGCCGGACCGGCACGGCCACGAGCGACACCCACGGCGTGGACGACTCGCTCGGGAGTCCCCGGACGCTCGTCCAGCTCGGCGACGGCGACACCGTGTGGGACGCCCTGCGGGCGGGCCGGGTCGTGGCCACGGGCGGACCGATGTTGACGATCGAGCTGGTCGACGCCGAGGGGCGACGCGCCGGGATGGGCGACACGATCACCCAGCCCGAGGCCCCGCTGACCGCGCGGGTCGTCCTCGAAGCCCCCGACTGGATCCCCCTGGGCCGCGTCGAGGTGCGCAGCCACGACGGCCTGCTCCTCGACGAGGACGTGAGCGCGGTGGCCGCCGAGGACGGGGCGCGCCGGATCGAGCACACCGTGGAGCTGCCGGCCGACGAGGACGCCTGGGTCTTCGCGGTCCACGTCCCGGACGGTACGCCGGAAGCGGGCCTGCGGCGCCCCCCGTGGGCCATCGCGAACCCCGCCTTCGTGGACGCGGACGGGGACGGGGACTGGACGCCGGCCCCCTGAGCCCGTCTACCCTCGTGGTTTCAGGGACTTGCAACGACCCTGGGTCCGTCGTGGGTGGGGGCGCTCCGGATTGTGTAGGCTGGGACGAAAGGGGAGGTCGCCATGCCGATCGAGTTCGAGCCCGGCAAGTCGAGGACGGAGGAGAGCGAGGACGCCCTGGGCATGCTCATGGCATGTCACGCCCGCATGCGGCGCTTCGTCCAGATGAGCCGCGAGCTCGCGAAGGCCGAGGGAGCCGATCCGGACGAGGTGGCGCGCGGCGCCCGGATGCTCCACCGCTACTTCTCCGAGGCGCTCCCGCTCCACGCCCAGGACGAGGACGTCAGCATCGCGCCGCGGCTCCGCGACGTCGTGGACGAGGGCGTCCTGCGCGCCATCGAGGCGATGGAGGTGGAGCACCGGCAGGTGGACTCCCTCCTGGTCGACCTGGTTCCGCTGCTGGATACCCTCGCGGAGCAGCCCGAGCGCCTGGAGGACAGGCGGGCGCTGCTGAAGGAGCTGACCTCCCTGCTCGGGGACACCCTCCTCCACCACATCTCCGCGGAGGAGGCGGTGGTCTTCCCCGCCATGGAGGAGGCCCTCTCCCAACAGCAGCTCGACGAGATCGTCACCGAGATGCGGGCGCGCAGGACCGGCTGAGCCAGCTTGCAGCCGGTCTCGCAGGTCGCCGACGACGCGGTCGCGCTCCGGCTCGTTGAAGCCCTCTCGTAGCTGTGGAGGGTCTCGTCCTCCGCCCCGAGGCGCTCGACGAGGTCCCGGGTGGCTCTTTCGAAGCGCGGCTTCGAGAACCGCCGCTACCAGCGCTCCGGCCAGACGTAGAGCTCGTCGGCGAAGGCGGCGGTGCCGACGTCGGTGACCGGGGCGCGGACGATGAGGCGGACGGCGCCCGCGCCTGCGGGGATGCGGGTGCGCTGGGCGATCTCGGTCCACTGGGAGGCGGCGACGGGCCGGGCGGCGATCTCCCCCCACGGGGTGCCGTCGCCGTCGTCGATGGCGAGGGCCATCGTGACGGCGGTCTGAGAACCCCAGGTGCGGACCCGGCCCCCCCAGCGGAGAGCGAGGCGGCCCTCGGCGAGCGTGGCGGCGTACGGGGTGAGGTCGAGCGACTGGACGAGTGTGGCGTCCTCTTCGGGTCCCCCCTCGCGGTGGAGGGGGCCGCCGCCGAAGAAGTGGTGGGCGCCCGACCAGGACCAGGGCAACGAGGCCATGAGGCCGTGGATGCGGAGGTCCTGGAGAGCCTGCCATCCGTGGGCCTGCCAGCCCCCCGTGTCGCCCGACTCGGCGCCGCCGTTGGCCAGGAGGTCGCCGCCGAGCGTCGCGTGCGACTCCGGGAGGGCGGAGAAGCCCAGGTACAGGTCGTCGAAGCCCGCGTCGTTGCCGCCCCCGTTCCACGGGTGCTGGTGAGCGAACCACGTGAGACGGGCGGCACGGGCGCCAGGCGGGAGGTCGACGGCGACGGCCCACGGATGCCAGCCGTACGTATCCCGGGGGCCCGAGACGACGCGGACCAGGACGGCGCCAGCGGCGTCGAGCGCCTCGACGATCAGCTCGCCGTGGTCGTTCCGCGTCAGCTCGTTGCTCGTGAAGCCATCTTCCGTGTCCGTTTTGTAGCCGGTGGTCAGCCAGCCGGCCGCGTAGAGGCGGCCGCGGCCCGCGTCGATGGTGTCGGCCTCGGCGGCGAGGGACACGGTCTGGCCGCCCGAGGAGTGCTCGCCGACGCCCGCGGCCGAGCCCTCGCGGCCCACGAAGAACGCCGCGCCCTCGTGCGGCGTGCGGTTGGCGCGTTCGGTGACGGTGAGGGCGTCTCCCGCGACGTCCCAGCCCGCGAGGCCGTCCTCCGCACCCGGATTCTCCAGGAGGTTCGGCGGCCGCTCGCCGTCCGGCGGCAACGCGCGCCACGGGTCGCGACGAGCCGCGAACGGGTCCTCGGTGAAGGGAGCCTCGGCGTCGCGCGGGAACAGGAGGTCGGCCAGCGACGGGCGGTGGTCCGAGAGAAGGGGCACCGGGTCGAGGACGGCCACGTCCTCGACGATCGCCGGGAGGTCGCGTCGGAACCAGACGAGGTCGATGAGCTGCGACCCCTCGGCGCCGTCGAAACCATCCGCCGGCCAGGAGATCCGCTGGCCCGGGTACCAGCCGGCCGCCGTGTGGGCGTCGACCAGCGCCTCCTCGAGGATCGTGTTCTGCGTGCTGTAGTGCTCGTCGTTGAAGTCGCCCAGCATGACGAGGTGCGGGAGCGGCTCGGCCGCGACGACCTCGTCGACGAGCGCCCGCGCCTGCCGGTCGCCCGCCGCGTCCCAGCTGATGTGGGTCGAGTAGACCGCGAACGGGACGCCGTCGATGACGGTCTCGGCCCGCACGGCGCCGCGCCCGCCCGGGAGGCCGATGCTCTCGACGCCGGTGAGCTCCGTGGCCGCGAGCAGCACGTTGCCGGACGTCCCCGCCGTGTGCGCGAGCCCGGCCGCGGCGGCGATCGTCGCGACGGCGTCGCCGGGGCACTCCTGGAGGGCCACCACGTCCGGCGCGAGGGTACCGAGGAAGGCGCCGATGTCCTCGACGGGTGCGTCGCCGCCGCCGTGGATGTTGAACGTGACGCCGCGGACGCGCACGCCATCCGGCAGCTCCGGCGGCGGCTCCTCGTCATCGACAGGGAGGACGAGTGCCGCGGGCGTCTCGTCGGGGGCGATGAGGGGCGGCGGCACGTCGGGCGCGGCGTCGGGCGCGTCCGGTGCGGGCGCGCTGTCCGGGGCATCCGCGATGCCGGCGCTGTCCGGGCCGACCACCACGTCCGCGCGCGGCGCGGCGTCGTCGGATCGGCAGCCCGCCAGGAGCGTGGCGAGGACAGCGAGCATGAGCGGGCAGCGCGGCACGTGGACCTCCCGGGGAGACTCGATCGTCCGGGCATCGTAGCAGAATGCGGGACGACGCTTCGCGTTTCCCACGACACGTGGAATTGCAGCCGGTCGTGGCCGGACCGTGACGCGGACGAGCCGGGCGGTGAGGGTCGGCATCATGGGCTGGCTGCTGGTCGGGCCGAAGGCCTCGAGGGCGGAGGGCCGGCGCGCAGCGACGCCGGTTACAGGGCGAGCTCGGGCTCGGGCGGGGGCCTGGCGAGGGCGATGAGTGGCGGGGTGGGCGGATGCGTGTGGAGCGTCCGGTGGTCTATGTCAGACGTTCGGCCAGGCGCTCGGCGGCGAGCCAGGCGACCGCCGAGATGGTGTGGGCCGGGTTGACGCCCATGTTCGTCGGCAGGATGGACGCGTCCATGGCGTAGAGGCCGTCCACCTCCCAGCAGCGGCCCTCCGGGTCCACGACGCCGCGGCGATCGTCCGGGCCCAGGGTCGCGGTCCCGAAGAGGTGGGCGCAGATGCAGTGCAGCAGGCGCGGATCGTCCGGGAGGTCGAACATCGCGTCCATCGCCGCGAGGCTCCCGACCCGGTCCGGGAGGCCCAGGACCCCCGGCAGCACCTCCCGCGCCCCGGCGGCGAAGGCCAGCTCGGCGAGGCGGCGGAGCCCCCGCTTCATGTCGTGCACATCCCGCGGGGTCATCTCGTAGCGGATGCTCGCCCGGCCGCTCCACCCGCGCCGGACGCGCCCCTTCGCCTCGGCCCGGACCTGCACGCCCCAGGAGGCCATGTGGGGCAGCTCGGCGAAGGCCCGCGACAGGTCGGCGCCCCAGCCGGGCAGGCGGGTGCCGGCGACCTCCAGGGGCACGCCGACGGTCTCGAACTTCATCCGCTCGTCCCAGAAGTGGGTCGTCTCGTAGCCCTGGGTCGCGCCCCGCCACATGGCGACGGGCTCGTCGAAGGCGGCGAGGATCGACGTCCCCGGGTGGCACTGGAGGCCCCGACCGAGCAGCTTCGAGCGCTCGCCGACCCCGGCGGTCCGGAGGAGGAGCGGCGTGTGGATGGCACCGGCTGCGAGGACGACCCCGTGCCGGGCCCGGACCACGAGCTCCGGTCCGCCCCGGCCCCCCGCGCCGCCCCGGAAGCGGGCTCGGACCCCGACGGCCCGGCCGCCCTCGACCAGGATCCGCTCGACCGGCGCCGTGGCGTACAGGCGCGCCCCGTCGTCCATGGCCCGCGGGACCAGGGTGAGGTCCATGCTCTGCTTGCGGCCGGTGGGGCATCCCTGGTTGCAGCGCGTGGAGCCCTGGCAGCCGACCACCGCCCGCCGGGTGGGGCCGCCGCTCCAGCCGAGGGCTTCCAAGCCGCGTCGCATCAGGGCGTTGTTGCCGCCGTAGACCTCCTCCGGGGTGGGCGCGACGGACAGCTCCTCGTCGAGGCGGTCCCAGGCCCGCTCCAGGGCGTCGTAGGACAGGACCTCGCCCACGCCGTGCTCGCGGACCCAGACGTCGTGGATCGCCTCGGGCATGCGGTGGACGATGGCGCCGTAGATCGCCGTGGAGCCGCCGACGCACGCCCCCTGGAGGATGGGGGTGAAGGCGCGCCCCTTGGCCACCTGGAAGCTGAGGTCCCGCCACTGGGCCCCGAAGCTGCTCCAGACGTCCGCGCGGCGTTCGTGGACGGGCACCCACGGCCCCTCCTCGACGAACGCGACGTCCAGCCCCGCTGCGGCCAGGACCCGGCCGGCCGCCGCCCCACCGGCGCCGGTGCCCACCACGACCACGTCGGCCACGTCCTCGACCCGGCTCCGGCCCGCGACGTCTTCCCCCTGGACCAGCCCGTCCCTCACGACCGCGCCCCCCGGTCGGACGCCCGCGCCCACTCCGGCGGCGTCGCGTCCGGCCGCGCCTGCCCCGCCGCCCGCTGCGTGCTCGGGAGGCCGGCGCGAGCCGTGCAGGCGAGCAGCTTCAGCAACGCCGGGAGCTCTCGCAGGGCATGGACGCGGCTGCCCTCCAGGGCCTCGAGGAAGGCGACGCGGTCGGCCGGACGCAGCCGATGGAAGGGGCGGAGCTTCAGGCGCCAGAGCAGCGGCCCCAGGGTCACCAGCCACAGGGCCGCCCGGACCCCGACGAGCGTCTCGGTGGGCGCCCGGACGAAGAGCTCGTCCACGAAGCCGGCCGTCCGCTCTCCCACGTCCGCCGGAAGCATCGGCCCGACCCCGCCCGGAAGGATGGTCTCGAAGGCGGCCAGGAGCCACCGGCGCTCGAAGGACAGCAGGCCCATGGAGGTGTTCTACACGGTGCCGCCTCCCCTGGCCAAGGGGACCCGAGGGCGGCCGGCGGGGTGATCGAGTTCTCTACATCACCCGGCTTCGTGCGGGAGTTCCGGACGCATCCGGGGCTCCTCTGGCGGGCGAGACGCCTGTCGATCATACACATCTCCCCAGCACCGAAGGGCTCGCGCCAGGGCGCCGAGCTCCAAAGCCGCGGAGGACATGGGGAAGATGCAGTACGACCGCTGTCCGCGGCGGTCACTCCCCGACCCGTCGGCCCCGGCGGCACGAGGCGGCCCGGCCCGGAGCCCACTCCCGGTGGGGGGCGAAGCGCCGGGCCCGGTGAGCCCGACCTCGTCCATGTCCACGACCACGTCTCGCGGGCTCTCGGCGACTTGGGATCAATTGACAGGCGAGACGCCCGCCGGCCACGACTGGCACCGCCAGCTTCTCGACTGGATGTCGGCCCCGCTCGACGAAGAGCGTCCGGTCGCCGCAAGCCGCGGGTCCGCCGGAATACAGCCGGTGGGACCCTTGTTCGGAGTTCGGCTCCGGGGGCGCTTGGACATCGGAGCTGGACGAGGAGGACGACGAGCGGGGCGTGATGGACCGGGGACACGAGTCCAGGGTCGCGAGTCGGTGGCGCAGGTGGGGTGCGCACCTGGCGATCGCGGCCTGGCTGGGCCTCCACGTCGCGGTGCCGGCCTCCTACTACGTCGGAGAGGACAAGGAGGACGAGCGTTTCGCCTGGCGCATGTTCTCCGCCTACCGGATGAAGCGCTGCGGGGTCGGCGTGTGGGAGCGTACCGCCGAGGGGCCGGACGCCCCGGCCAGGAGCGTGGAGCCGTACGCGGAGATGCAGGCGGGCTGGGTCAGCGGGCTCCGGATGGCCCGCCCCGACGTGGTCGAGCGCTTCGTCACGTGGCGTTGTGATCGGGCGGAGGTGGCCTCGGTGCACCTGCGCTGGCGGTGTGTCACGCCGCAGGGCGAGCGCGCGGACCCGAATCCCGTCGACGTGGAGTGCGCCGGCGAGGCGGAGGGGGCGTCGTGAGCGCATGCGTCGTGAGCGCCTGGGAGCAGACCTGGTTCCAGCCTCTCGCCCTGGCGCGGGTGTTCCTCCTGCGGAGGCTCGTCTGCGGCCTGCTGGCCTTCGACGCCTGGCTCCTGATGATGCCGCACGGGGGGCGCTACGGAGCGGGCGGCTTCAACGTCGCGCACTTCGCCTGGCTCGACGCGCTGCAGCCGCTGCCGAGCCCCGGCCTGTACGTCGGCCTGATGGTGGTCGTGGGGCTCCTGGCCGCGCTCGTCGCGCTCGGCGCCGCGGGGAGGTGGGCGACCGGGCTGCTCGCGCTCCTCTACACCTGGTCCTGGGCCATGAGCCAGCTGGACAGCTACCAGCACCACTACCTCTTGTCGTGGGTGCTGGCGGGCCTCGCCCTGGCCCCGGCTCCGAGCCTCGGGCGCGCCGTCGCGCCACCGGGCCGGAGCGGGCCCCCGCCCGCGGCGACGGCCTGGGGCGTCCAGCTCGTGGGCGCGACCATGGCGCTCGTCTACACCTTCACGGCCGTCGCCAAGATCGATCCGCGGTGGCACGGGGGCGCGGTGATCCGCCGTCTGGTCGGGGCCCGGGACGGGATGCAGGAGATGGAGGCCCTCGCCGGCGCCCTCGGCCTGGGGCTGGAGCAGCTCTGGCCGCTCCTCGCCTGGGGCACCGTGGCCCTGCAGGTCTCCATCGCGCTCGGGTACGTCGCCCGCCTCCTCGCCGGGGACGGGGAGGGCGGCGGCCGCCTCGCCGCGTGCCTGCGCTGGGTGGCGCTGTTGTCCGCCGTCGCCTTCCACGCCGGCGCCGAGTGGCTGGGCCTGAAGATCGGCTGGTTCAGCGTGTACGCCCTGCTCCTGGCGGCCGTCTTCCTCCTCCCCGCCCGGTGGTTGGAGGCGCCGCTCGTCGCCGTCGATCGCCTGCGCCGTCGGGTGGCGCCTCTGCTCGTGGTCCCGCTGGTGCGCCGCGCGCCGCGGGGGAGCGCCTGGATAGCGACCGGCGCGGCCATCGTAGGGGTGGCCTGGGGCTTCGCCGCGCTGGGCACCTGGCTGGACCTGCCCGGAGCGGAGACCGCCGGTGTGGCGTCGTCGATCGGGCTGGTCGTGCTCAGCCTCCACGCCTTCGCACGCGCCGGGGTCCGATCGGCCCTGGACCGGGCGGTGGCCGGCGGCCTCGCGGCCCTGGCGCTGTGGGGAGCGGTGCACGCGTCGACCGCCCGCTTCGACTTCTACCGCTGGCTCGGCGGCGACCTGGCCCGCCGCGGCGAGATGGCCGCCGCCATCGACGCGTACGAGCACGCGGAGCGCCATGCCCCGCCCGGTGAGAGCCGGGCCGAGAAGCTGGAGCGCCTGCGCCGGAGGCACGGGACGACGACCGGAGGCGGCCGCCCATGACCGCCCCCCACGCGGCGGGCCCGTGCGAAGCGCGGGCGCCGTGGCCCGATTGACGCCTACACAGGAGATCGGATGATGGCCTCGTGACTCCCTCCTCCGACCAGACGCGCCAGCGCGCGCTCGTGTTGGCGGCCGCCGTGCTCTACCTTCTCGCCGTCACCGCGTTGGACCGCCTGACGGGTCGCTTCATCGGCCTGTCCCTCTTCTACATCCCGGGCATCGCGTGGGCGGCCTGGCGCGTCGGCCCGCGCGTGGGCTGGGCGATGGCCGTGGCGTCGGCGGCGGCCTGGTTCGTGGCCGACCCGTATGATCTCCCCCTCACCCGCATCTGGAATGCCACGCTCCGGTTCGGCTTCTTCGGCCTCGTCGTGTACCTGCTCCTCCGCTTGAAGCGGGAGCTTCAGCGCCGCAACGAAGTCATCGGGGAGCTCGAGGACGCCCTCGAGCAGGTCGAGACGCTGCGGGGGCTGCTCCCCGTCTGCGCCTGGTGTAAGCGGGTGCGCGATGACGAGGGGTACTGGAAGAGCCTCGAGACCTACGTCCGGCAGAACGCCGGCGTAGAGGTGACCCACGGGATCTGCCCGTCCTGCCACCAGGATCTCGACGACGAGATCGGCGAGGGATAGGCGGCCGACGACGCGCGGGAGCGCGTGGGGACGAGTGGTAGCCACGCGCCGCGCATCGCTGTGACGATGCCCCGGTGATCGGCAGGTGGCCGCGCCTTCTTCGTCAGCGGGGTTCGGATGCGGGCCGGGCGCAGCGTGGTGGTCCGGGCGGTGACGCGGGCGGCGGTCATTCCGCCCGTCACCTGGCTCGTCAGGTGGCCGATGGCCAGACCGCGCCCCGGATCGGCTCCCGGTGGCCCAGGTGGCGCCGGAGCGGGCCGTACGCGCATCCTCCCTCGACCCCAGCCGCCCACGAAGCCGGAAGTCGGTAGACTCGATCCCGCGGCGACGAGCGCGCGAGCCGGCTCATGTGTCCTGGTTGCACTCGTGGTCGGGCCCGAAGAACGGCTCCTGGCGCATCCAGAGGATCCACGCGTAGTACTCGGTGTCGTCGGCCACGTAGGACTCGTACTGGACGGCGGTGCGCCCGCCCGAGGTCTGGTCGATGAAGCGGTCGGCGACCTTCACCCGGTAGTCGCCGCGTCCGGCGGGACCGCGCCCGTTTTCGCGGTGGCCCATGACGAGCAGGCGGCCGTGGACGACCTCGCCGGTGCTGCTCACGACCTCGACCGGGTCGCCGCAGTGGGTGCGCATCCCGGTCGGTCCCCCGTGCTCGACGAGGCCGTGGCGCTCGCTCCACGCGGCGACGAGCTCGCCGGGAGGGATCTCCGACAGCGCGAGCGAGTAGTCGCGCTGCCAGGCCCAGCCCTCGGGGCTCCTGACGTTGTGGAGCTCCGCGTCGGGCTTCAGCAGGGTGGGCCCGCATCCCGCGAGCAGGAGGCCGAGCCCGAGCAGGCAAGCGTAACGAACCATCGGCATTCCCTCGCTCCTTTGTCCGCTCGACGGCACCGTCGAGCCATTCTTCGAGCGCCCACGCGGCGCGGCGCCGCGTCACCGCATCCGGGACGAGGCACGCGGCGACGAGCGCGCGAGCCGGCTCATGTGTCCTGGTTGCACTCGTGGTCGGGCCCGAAGAACGGCTCCTGGCGCATCCAGAGGATCCACGCGTAGTACTCGGTGTCGTCGGCCACGTAGGACTCGTACTGGACGGCGGTGCGCCCGCCCGAGGTCTGGTCGATGAAGCGGTCGGCGACCTTCACCCGGTAGTCGCCGCGTCCGGCGGGACCGCGCCCGTTTTCGCGGTGGCCCATGACGAGCAGGCGGCCGTGGACGACCTCGCCGGTGCTGCTCACGACCTCGACCGGCGTGCCGCAGTGGCGATGTTTGAGGCCCCGCCACTGCGAGACGAACCCGTGCTCGTCGCTCCAGCCGTCGACGAGGTCGCCGGGAGGGATGTCGGACAGGGACGGCGAGTAGTGGTCCTTCCAGTCGAAGGTGACCCGGTCTCCGCCCTGGGGGTCCGTGATGTTGTGAAGCGTCGGCTCGGGCTTCAGCAGGGTCGGCGCGCACCCGGTGAGCGCTGCGCCGAGCGCGATCATACCCGCCGCGAGTCGAATCGCCGCCATCCTATCTCTCCCTCGTCCACTGGACGGGCGCCGTCGAGCCGTCCTTCAAGAGCACCCGGTCGCAGCTCGATGCGCGGGAGCAGTAGAGAGGCTCCGCGCCGCCGCCCCCGCTTCGGCTCTCGCCCGCGCCCCCGCCGCCACGTCGCGCCTCGCCCGCGCCCCCGCCGCGTCGTGCCTCGCCGGCGCCTCCACCGCGTCGTGCCTCGCCCGCGCCGCCGCCCCTGCGCGCTTCGCCCGCACCGCCCCCACCGCGTCGTGCCTCGCCCGCGCCGCCGCCCCGGCGCGCTTCGCCCGCACCGCCGCCGCCGCGTCGCGCCTCGCCCGCGCCGCCGCCCCGGCGCTGCTCTCCGGAGCCGCCCCCTCGCCGCGCCGGGCACAGGCAGCGCGGAGCCGGCTCGAAGGCGTCGTCCCCGACGACGACACGCGGGCCGGCGGCCCCCGCCGTCATGGGCTTCATGGCGTACCACTGCCGGGCTGGGGTGCAGGTGCACATCGCGGCGACGCAGACGGCGAGGCTGCTGGTTATCACAAGACGGATTACCGGACGTTGGGCCGGTGCCCGAGCGGTCGTCGTGGGCTCGATCGCCCACGATCGTGGCTGACCCGTGACCCGGATGCGGTCGGCCAGGGGCGATGGCAGGGTCTCGGACGCCGAGCGGGCCGCTCCGTTCATGCCGAGAGCGTAAGGGTGCGCGTGCCTTTCGTCACGTAGACGCAGGCGCTGGACTGGCGGCCGGTCGGCCCGAAGACCTCGAGGTTGGAGGGACGACGCGCAGCGACGCCGGTTACAGGTCGGGAGGAGGTGTCAGGCACGTTCACATGATTCGTCCCACCACAGCTTGCGCCTCGACGCCGTGGACTCGAACCTCCATTCGTTCCCAGGAGTCTCACATTTCACTTCCTCTGCCGGAGTGGGCGGCTCCAAGGTCGCATCCCAGCGTCCGAGCCACGGAGTGAAGATGTCGGGCGTGGCTCTCGACCGGTGTCGGTGGAGGGCATTGCTGACCTGCTGCGCCGTGGTGCCGAGCATCTTGCATTGAGCGTCTCCCCGGGTAGCAGATGGGCACGGCCTGGGGGGGAGGCGCGGCGGCTCACGTCGCGGTCCGGGTCGGCGTGGCCCCTACACGCCCAGGGGCTGTACGTTCGGACGGCCGTCGGGCCTGGAGGGGGAGACATGCGGGGACGAGATCTGTCGTGGGCTCGGTGCGTCGGCGTGGCCGGAGCACTGGCCGCGGGCATCGTGGTGCTGTGGAGCGTGGACGCGCGGGCCGCCTACCCGGCCCCCTGGCCGGACGAGGCGGCGCTCGGCGGCGACGGCCAGTGGAAGGTCCTGACGTACACGGACGAGGCCATCGCCGATGAGGTGGGAAGCGCGGACCCCACCAACGGCGGGACCACGCCGCAGGGGGTCGTCGACCTGTCCGGTGGTGAGCAGGTCCCGCCCCAGCCGACGGCGCTGTACGCCTACGACGCGGTGAACGAGGTCGCCTTCTTCCGGTTCCGGCTCATCGACGAGCCGCTGGCCTCGGGCGTGGGCAAGGACGGCAACGAGCCTCTCCCGGCCGTGGGCTCCGGCCCCTGGGCGCCGGCCAGCTGGATGGTGACCATCGACCGGGACGGGGACGGCCTCCACGACTTCGCCGTCTCGGTCGCCGGCGGCTCGGGCGGCGGCAACAGCTCGGACATCTCCTCGGACGCGTTCGCCGGCATCGGCTACGGGACGACGATGCACGAGGGCGACGACCTGCTGCTCTATGCGCGGCCGTCCGGCGCCACCGGCCAGGCGATCAACGCGCACAGCGTCAGCTCGGGTGCGGTGAGCGAGCCCGGCGACCTGGTGTGGGCGGCGGAGACCGTCGTGCAGGACGCCGCAGGCGACGGCCTCTCCGGTCAGAGCGTGACGAACGGCTTCCACTGGGACTTCGGGACCACCCAGTCGGCCGTCTACGTCTCGGACCCGGTGTGGGGCGACGGCTGGTTCATGGACGTGCAGGTGCCCCTGTCCGCGCTCGTGGACCAGGAAGGCCTGCCCATCTCGGCCCGGACGCCCATCGGCCTCGCCTTCTCGTCGGCGAACTCGAACCAGAACCCCTACCAGAAGGACCTCGCGTCCGGCGTGGGCTGCCCCATCGACGTCACCGGGCCCATCCCGTTCTCCGACCCGGTGACGCTGGAGGAGGGGGCCCTCGGGGGGCCGTCCATCCAGGACGCGCTGTTCCTGAGCTGCGAGGCGAGCGTGGTCCTCGGCGCGGAGGTGCTGGGCACGCTGCTGTGCGGCGACACGGCCGGCGGTGACCTGGTGCAGACCGCGGGCAGCGACCTGGTGACGTCCGTGACGTCCGACTTCGTGGCCGATCAGCTCACCGGCGGCGTGGAGCTGACCATCCTCTCCGGGCCCAACGCCGGGACCTACGTGGTCGTGGAGGTGGTGGACGCGAACACGCTGCGCCTGTCGGAGACCCTGGCCGACTCCTCGGTGGGCGACACCTGGTCGGTGAGCGGCTTCGCCTCGTCGATCGCCTCGGTGGCCTTCGAGTTCTCCGCCAGCAGCGACGGCCCCTGGCTCCTGCTCGGCGTGGACACCGACGGCACCGACGGGGGGACGACCTTCGGGGCCTGGAGCGCTCCGCTGACCCAGCTGGACGGCGGGGGCGAGGGCTTCCTGCGCATCTCGGCCACCGACGTCTTCGGCCGCACCGACGTCTTCCTGAGCGCGGTCCAGAGCGACGGCACGACGTGCTCCATGATCGACGACGAGGACGAGTGTGCGCCGGGCACGGACGACTGCGCGGACGAGGCCGCCTGCACCAACACGATCGGGAGCTTCGAGTGCACCTGCCCCGACGGCTACGTAGGGGACGGCACGACCTGCACGGACGTCGACGAGTGCGCAGAGGGGACCGACACCTGCGACGACGCCGCCACCTGCACCAACACGCCGGGCAGCTACGAGTGCGCCTGCGACCCCGGCTACGAGGGCGACGGCGAGACCTGCACGGACGTCGACGAGTGCGCAGAGGGGACCGACACCTGCGACGACGCCGCCACCTGCACCAACACGCCGGGCAGCTACGAGTGCGCCTGCAACCCCGGCTACGAGGGCGACGGCGAGACCTGCACGGACGTCGACGAGTGCGCAGAGGGGACCGACACCTGCGACGACGCCGCCACCTGCACCAACACGCCGGGCAGCTACGAGTGCGCCTGCAACCCCGGCTACGAGGGCGACGGCGAGACCTGCACCGACGGGGACGACTGCGACCCGAACCCCTGCCTGAACGGGGGCGTGTGCACCGACGGGCTGGAGTCGTTCACGTGCGAGTGCCCCGCGGGCTACGCCGGAGACCTGTGCGAGGAGGACGTGGACCAGGACGACGACGGCGTGCTGGACCCCGAGGACAACTGCGTGGCCGTCCCGAACCCGACCCAGGCCGACGTGGACGGCGAGGGCGGCGGCGACGCCTGCTCCGACACCGACGGTGACGGCATCCTGGACGCGGACGAGGACGTGGACGGCGACGGCCAGGTGGACCCGGGCGAGACGGACCCGCTCGACCCCGACACCGACGGCGACGGCATCCAGGACGGCACCGAGATCGGCGTGACGGAGCCGACGCCGTACACGGACCCCGAGACCTTCGTCCCGGACGCCGACCCGGAGACGGTCACCGACCCCACCGACGCGGACACGGACGACGACGGGCTCCTCGACGGCGAGGAGGACGGTGACGGCGACGGCGCCACGGAGCCGGAGGACGGCGAGACGGACCCGCTCGACCCCGACACCGACGGCGACGGCGTCCAGGACGGCACCGAGCTGGGCATCGTGGAGGGCTCGCCCGACACCGACCCGGAGGTCTTCGTCCCCGACGCGGACCCGGCCACCGTGACCGACCCGCACGACGACGACACCGACGACGACGGCCTCCTCGATGGCACCGAGGACGCGAACGGGAACGGCGCCACCGACGAGGGCGAGACCAGCCCGGTGGCCGTGGACACGGACGGCGACGGCGTCCAGGACGGCACCGAGAGCGGCCTCGACGCGCCCGAGGGCGACGACACCGACCCGGAGGTCTTCGTGCCCGACGCCGATCCGGACAGCACCACCGACCCGCTGGACGCGGACACGGACGGCGGCGGCATCACGGACGGCGACGAGGACGTGGACGGCGACGGCCACGTGGACGACGGCGAGCTGGATCCGAACGTCACGAGCGACGACGACTCGGACGGCGACGGCCTGACCGACGCGGAGGAGACGGGCCAGACGGGCACGGACCCATTCGACGCGGACACGGACGACGACGGCATCCCGGACGGCGAGGAGGACGCGGGCGCGACCGACCCGCTGAACCCGGACACGGACGGCGACGGCGTCCAGGACGGCACGGAGAGCGGCGTGACCGAGGGCACCGACGACACGGACCCGGGCGTCTTCGTGCCCGACGCCGACCCGACGACCACCACCGACCCGACGGACGACGACAGCGACGACGACGGGCTGATGGACGGCACCGAGGACGCGGACGCCGACGGCGCCATGGACGACGGCGAGACGGATCCTCTCGACGCGGACACGGACGGCGACGGGGCCTTCGACGCCGCGGAGGGGAACCCGGACACCGACGCGGACGGCATCCCCGACTACCTGGACCTGGACAGCGACGGGGACCTGATCCCCGACAGCGCCGAGCTGGAGGGCGACGACCGCCTGGTCCCCGTGGCCCTCCAGGGCGGCGCGGGCTGCTCCGGGAGCGGTGCCGGCGGTGGCGACGCGGGCCTCGCGCTCGCGCTCCTGGCCCTGCTCGCCCTGGCACTCCGGCGCCGACGGAGGTCGGTTCAACGCGCGGGGCTGACCGCCCTCGCCGCGGTGCTCCTGGCCGGCCCGGGCCACGCCGCGCCGCGCCTGGACGTGCAGCGCTTCGACCCGGTGGCCCAGGGCCGCGGCATGACCCAGGTCCGCGAGGCCGAGCAGCCCCTGGGCGGCGAGGGCGGCTTCTTCGTGATGGGCCACTACGGCTGGCGCCCGCTGGAGCTGCGCGACTCCGACGGCGAGCGCGCCGCCGGCCTCATCGACCACCTCGCCGGCGTGGACCTCGGCGGCTGGTACACCTTCACGGACTGGCTGATGCTCTCCGTGGAGCTGCCGACCTTCAGCGCCACCCTGCCCGCCGACGACGCCGACGCGCGCCTGGACGCCCTGGGCTACGGGGGCAGCGACTTCGGCATCGGCGACCTGCGCCTGAGCGCCTGGCTGCAGCTCGTCCGGCAGACCGACGACGGCGCGCCCCTGTCCGTGTCCCTGGTGCCGCGCGTGGTGCTGCCCACCGGCCGGCAGAGCCAGCTCATGTCCACGGGCACGGTGCTCGTGGGCGCGGACCTGGCCGTCGGGCGGGACTTCGGGCCCTTCCGCGTCTCGGGCCACGTGGGCTACGAGCTGCACCCCGAGGCGGAGCCCCTCCTGAACGTCCAGTCTGACGACGAGATCCGCTGGGGCCTGGGCGTGGCCGCGCCCATGGCCGAGGACCAGGTCGAGCTCCAGGTCGAGTGGGTCGGCGGCACCGTCCTCGAGGACGTGGAGGGCGCCGCGGGCCTCGACGACACGCCCATGGAGCTCCACGCCGCCGTGCTGTGGGACCCCGACACCACGCCCCTGTGGTTCAAGGTGGGCGGCGGCCCCGGCCTGGGCTCGGGCTTCGGCACGCCGGACGTCCGCCTGTTCGCGCAGGTGGCGGCCGACCTGCCGTGGGAGGCGCCCGCCCCGCCGGACACCGACGGCGACGGCCTGCTCGACCCGGACGACGACTGCCCCAAGCGGCCCGAGGACGCCGACGGCTTCGAGGACGAGGACGGCTGCCCCGAGCCCACGCAGGTCCTGGTCCTGGTGGAGACGGACCGGGGCCGCGCCCTGCGGGAGGCCGCCTGGACCCTCGGCGAGGAGACCGGGAGGTCGGGCGACACCGTGGCGCTGGAGCCCGGCGAGTACGAGGCCGCCGTCGAGGGCACGACGCAGGCGTTGACCGTGGAGCCCGGCCCGCCGATGACGGTCACCCTCGTGGTGCCCGAGCCGCGGGGGGCCCTGACGGTCCAGGTGGTCGACGAGGCCGGCGAGCCGGTCGAGGGCGGCACCTGGGAGGCCACCGGCCCCGAGACGGTGGAGGCGACGCCGGCCGGGAGCACGGAGCAGGTCCTCGTGGGCGACTACGAGCTGATCGGCCGCGCCCCGGGCTACCGCCGGGCGTCCAAGACCGTCACGGTCACCGAGGACAGCGAGGCCACGCTCACGCTGACCCTGGTCCCGGCGAAGGCCGAGGTCACCGAGGAGCGCATCGACATCCGGGACTCGGTCTACTTCCACACCGCCAAGGCGAGCATCAAGCCGGAGAGCTACCCGCTCCTGAACGAGGTGGCCGAGGTCATCCAGGATCACCCGGAGCTGACGAAGATCCGCATCGAGGGCCACACGGACCACCGCGGTCCCACCGCCTACAACAAGCACCTGAGCCAGCGCCGCGCCGAGTCGGTGCGCGACTACCTCGTCGAGCGCGGCGTCGACCCGTCGCGCCTCGAGGCGGTCGGGTACGGCGAGGAGCGGCCGCTCGTGAAGGGCCGCACCAAGGAGGACATGGCGAAGAACCGCCGCGTGGACTTCTTCGTGGCGGAGCGGGCCGACTGACGACGGAGCCGCCTCCCCCCGGGGGGGCGGCTACTCCCGGTCCACCAGGTCCTGCACCGCCGCCTCGACCCGCGCCAGCGCCTCCGACAGGTCCTCGTCCTCCGGGTCGAACAGGATGTCCGGGGAGAGGGGCTCACCGATCCGGAAGCGGATGGTCCACGGCACGACCGGCAGGAACTGGACCGGCGAGGCCAGCCACAGCCACACGAGGCCCGCCCGGGCCCAGCCGGGCAGCGGCGTCACGGCGATGGTCGCGGCACCGGCAGCGCCCAGGAGGCTCACGCCCCACCGCTTGATGCCCGCCAGGCGCGGGATCACCAGGACCCACGCCAGCGCCCGGGACCTCAGCAGGATCGGCGCCGTGAAGTGGCTGCCGCGGATTCCCATGGGCACGACCGGTACGCCCATCTTCCGCGCGATGCGCAGGAACCCCCGGCGCCCCCCGAAGTCCACGCGGTGCGCCTGCCAGACGGGCCGCAGCGTCTCGTGGTCGCCACCCGGGAAGACCAGGAGCGGCACGCCCTCCGCGAGGGTCTCCTCGGCCGCCTCGTAGGTGGACGGCACGGAGCCGAGCGCCCGGTGGAGGGCCGCCATGGGCGGGAACCGGAACCCGATCGGATGGGCGAACGCCGCCAGGGGACGCTCGCCTCCGAACCGCTCGGCGTACAGCGCCACGAAGCTGGTCAGCTCGGCGATGCCCAGGCCGGCGGAGTGGTTGCCCACCAGCAGATACGGCCCGTCCTCCGGCAGGCGCTCCGTCCCCTCCAGCGTCGGCCGGAACGCCGCGCGGACGACGGGCCGCACGACGCTCCGCAGGACGCGAAGCGCCGCCTTCGACGGGCGCCCGGGCCCGCGCGGCGTGGATGCACGGTGCTGACGGCCTCTCCACATGACCGCCGCACTCTACGTCCACGCCGTCGGTCAGTCGACCGCGTCCGCTCTGCCCCCCGGGCACCTTCGATGATGTCCCCGGGGAGTCCCCATGCCGAAGGCGGTTCGAACGGTGGCGTGCTGTCTCCTCGGCGCGCTGGTACTGGTCGGCTGCGGAAACGACGCTCCCCCCTACCTCCCGCCCGACGCGCCGACGGGCGTGGCTGCTAGTTTCCATAAAGCACAGCTGCTAGTTTCCATAAAGCACATTCTCGGACGTTCGGCCGGTGGCCGAGCGGTCGGCGTGGGCCTCGATCACGAACCATCGCGGCTGGGTCGTGGCCCCAATGAGCTCGCTCGGGGGCGATGGCGGGGTCTCGGGCGCGCTCCGCGCGCGCTCAACAGAGGCGGCAACTATCCTGACGCCTGGGGACAGAGGCGGCAACTATCCTGACGCCTGGGGCGCAGGACGCCGGCATGCGCGCCTACTCGACCTCTTTTTCGACGTAGAAGGCGGCCGAGCCCTGCAAGCTGCACTCCGCCTTGGTCGCGTTGGGATCCCCGAAGCCCATGCGCTGGAAGGTGCTCCACTCGCCGTCGCAGTCCAGGTCCGCGTGCGCCGTGGCGGTGAAGCCGGCGGTGCTCAGGGTGCCGGACGCGTCGAAGCAATAGCGGAAGTAGTGCGGCTCCGAGATCTGGAAGTTCAGGGCGCTCCACGTGTCGTTCGTCCAGATCGACGGATCGGCGGGGTACATGTTGTCGGGGTAGTCGCAGGGTGAGCCCTTCGGGATGCACTCGGTGCTGGTGGGGAACTGGCAGTCGAGCTTGTTCCCGCGCCGGTTGACGTGGGGCGTCGTGTAGTACAGCGCCGCGCCCTTGTAGATCTTGTCCAGCTGGTCGATGGCCTCGGTGGTCTTCGCCCGCCGCATGTACTTCAGGAACGCTGGCGCCGAGACCATCTGCAGGAGCGCGACCGCCGGCCCATCCGCCCCGTCGAACGCCTCTTCGTCGAAGTACACCGTCGTGGATCCGGTCCAGACCTCACCATCCAGCCCGGCCCGGCTCTCGACCCGGTCCACCGCCTCGACGAGACCGGCGGCCCCGAGCGGGCCCAGGGCGATGTCCTCGAGCTCGCCGGCGGCGCGCATGCCGGCCACGACCTCCCGGACATCGCAGAACGCGACCGCCGACGCCGACGAGTGGACGACCTCGGCCACCTCCGCCGAGCGTCCCTCGCCCAACATCGATCCCGCCTCGTCGGCCAGCAGGTCACGCAGGTGGTCCTCGTGCATCGACAGCCAGAGCGTGTCGTCTGCGAGAGCGACGGCGGGACGGAACGGCATGGCTCCCCGGCCGGGGGACACGGTGTAGATCACCCGGTCATCCTCCTCGTCCCGATCGAACCGCATGCCCTCCCAGCCATTCATCCGCCGGACCAGCGCGTCGAGGGTCTCGCGGGCCTGCTCCTCGTCGACGCCCGCGAACGCCGTCAGGTTGAACCGGGTCGGATTGGACGGGGGAGGCCACTCGTCGATGACGTAGCCCACCTCGCCGGTGAACATCCCCAGCAGATCCTCGTAGACACCGAGACCGGTCTCCTCTCGGAACTCCTGTCGCGCTTCCCGCCACTCCTCGGCGACGCGTCGATCCAGGCTCGTGTAGTCGTCGATGACCTCCCGGAGCGCCTCCATCGACCAGCTGGCGTGGACCCCGAGGAGGACGGGACCCGGGATACGCTCCATGGCGGCCTCGGAGCGAGGGGGACCGTCGAGGAGACCCCGCACGTGCGACTCGCGAGGAAGCGGTGCCCGATATCGGAGCTCGACGCGATCCGAGTCGGCCACGAGCCCCAGCGCGACGCCCGAGACCTCCCCGAGCACCTCGCGGAGCATGACCACCTCGCCCCGCCGACCCGGCGTGTGCTCGGTGATGGCGGCGGTGTCCACGTAGGTGGCCACGGCCGCGTCCGCCATCCCTTCGGCCGCCGACTCGAAGGCGCTGTTGGACGCCATGCTCGTGCCGGCCTCGACCTCGAGTACCCGACGCGCGAGCAACTCCAGGCCGTCCATGGAGTCGGAGGCTCCCGGGATCTCGTCCAGATCGTAGCCGCCGACCAGGAGGAGCCGGTCCGCCTCGAAGAGCAGAGCATGCTCCTCGTCCAGCACCAGCGCGTCCACGCCCGCCAGGGTCCGCGGAGCGTCGGCCTTCAAGGCCCCGCTCTCGTCCAGGCTCGACGCCAACACCTCGCGCGCGCGAGCGGCGTCCACCAGCCCCACGGTTACCATGAAGGCCTCCGCGTCCGGATCCAGGAACGCTGCACCGACCGGGGCGTCCGGATCAAAGCCCCGCTCCGTCCACGCGGCGTCGTCGAATGGATCGAACGGGATCTCGTGGAGCAACTCGTCCCGGAGCTCGTCCGGAATCTGCTCCGAAGCAGCCTGGAGCAGGGCGCTCGGTGGTCCGGTGGCCACCACGGCCAGCGCGTCGTTCGGCACCTGCGAGGCCACCTGCTGGAGGGGCGTGCCCCCGCCAACGGTCCAGAATGCGACCGCGCTCACGGCCACGAGCCCGACGGCGCCGAGCCCGAAGCCAACGTAGCGTCTCATGCAGAACTTCCTTGCACGGCGACCCGCTCACGGCAGCAGATCGTGACAGACACGCCTCGCTCGTGCGTCGCGCGACGTGTCCTGCCTCGCCGCTCTGCGGCCCACAACGGCACGAGGTGCGGCCGACCCGCCCCCGCCGGGTTGTCCCCGTGCACGGGATTCGGGCCGACCGTTCGAAGCTCCCCTTCGGGACGCTACGCTCCCGACTGGATCCGCATCGCCAGCCTGCGATTGTGGCGACCAGCAGCAAGGAATCCGTCGATGATGACGATCAGGTAGAACAGGCCCAGCAGTGGCGTCGCGATGCCAAACGACACGAGCGCGACGAGCCAGAAGCCGATCCCGAAGATGATCGCCAGGACTCCGCCCAGAGCTGAACCGGCGTAGAAGTACCCGACGCCGGGGATCAGCCAGTTGAGGAACGCGGCCAGAACGCCGCTCTTCTTCTGCGCTTCGTAGGCCAGCATGTCGTTCATTGTACTCACCTCCTCGTGAGCGTCGGCGCGCCTCGTTCGAGCGTCAGGCGCGGTGGTCCAGCCTCCCGGTCTGTCCGGCAAGCAAGCGCTGTTTCTCGGCGTTGAACTCGGTCTCGGACAGCGCGCCCGCGACCATCAGGTCGTGGAGCTGCTTGATCCGAGCGAAGACGTCCTCGTCCTGATTCGACGCGGCCGGCTGCGACACCCCGCTCTGTCGACGCTCTACGTCGCCCCCGGCCTGCGCGTTCACGTTCACGACGATGTTCTGGGGATCCTGCCGCCGCGACGAGGCCCACATGAGCGCCGCGGCGTTGTGCCGCTGGTCGAAGGCCTCCTTGCTCATGGTCAGGAAGAGGATTCCCTCGATGAAGGCCACGATCCCCGGGATGAACGTCCAGCAGAACAGCAGGTACACGAAGCCGAGCCCGATCTGCTCGAGGTAGAAGCGATGGGCTCCGATACCTCCCAGGAGAAGCGCCAGGATTCCAGCGGTGTTCTTGTCCTTCATCTCGACCTCTCCTCCAGGGCCATCGCCCGCTCGTCCAGATCGCCCACGCGCAGGGAGTCAGCGGCTCCCTCGTCGCCGAGCACGTAGTACCACTCGCCCGTGTCCAGATTCAGCTCCTCGCGGACGTCGCCCGCCTCGCGCATCCAGCGAAGAGCGCGCACGATGTCCGCCTCGCTGAAGCCGGTCCGCGCAACGAGATGCTCCACGGTGTTCACGGTCGCCTCGTCACCCAGCTCGTGTCGCAGGCGCGCTCGCACCGGCTCCAGGCGCCGCCGCTCCGCGCGGTCCAGCTCCGCGGCGAGCCTACGTCGCGTCAGGTGCTTTGCCACACCGAGCACGGCCGCGCCCAGCCCGAAGAACGTGAGCGCGCCGCCCGACAGCACGTAGCGGAACAGCCCCGACGACTCGGGCGTCAGCACCATCCACACCACGCCCAGCAGCGCGACGGACGCCCCGGCGACGGTCAACACGCGCGGGGAGCCGGGTATCGCCGCGAGCGACGCCCCGTCGGAGGGCGCGTCCCGAACGCTCCGGTGCGGCACGGCAGGAGATCCTGCCGAGGCGCCCTGATCACCGTGGATCGTCACGCGATCCCCGTCGATCTCGATATCTCCCACTCGCAGCCGCGCCATCACGGTGTCTCCGACTCTTCGCACCGAATCCACGCATCTCGGGGAGCCTACCCCGTTCCATCGCGGACACAACCCTTGTCGCGGCGTCCCGTGTTACGCGCCGCGGTGCCAGTCCACGGTGTGCCGTTCCCGGAGCCGTGCTGCCGATGGCATCCGACGAGGTCTCCCCGCCAACCAGAAGCTGCCCGGCTGATGGCCCCTCATCGACCATCGCACATCCCTTCGCAGAAGCCGCCGCAGAAGCTGCCGGTGGCGTCTCCGCTGGTCTCGCCGCACGCCTCACAGCCCGGGACCTCAGCTGCTGACAAGTCGCCCTCGGGGAGGACCGAGCGGCTGGCGCGCAGCTCCGCGGCCGCCTCGTGGCACGCGTCGAACCGGCGGTTCAACAAGATCACGCCCTGCAACAGTCCCTCGTCGCGGATCGCCTTCTCGCCGTAGCCGGAGCAGGAGAGCCCTCCGTGCACTTGGGCGTGGGCGCACTGATAGCCCTTGTGCGGAGAGATCCACCGCTGATACCCGTCGATGGTGAGGAGGGTCAGAGACTGCGCGTTCCACGCCAACACGGCCAGGACGAGCGCCGCAACGATGAGCCAACGCCGGCGTGTGCTTCGGTCTCCATCCGATGCACGCTTCACGATGATCCCCTGGATCTGTGGAGGCTACGGCTCGGGGGAGAACACGAAAGGCCAAAGGACCCGGCACGTACCGCCGTCGGGCTTCGGGAAGCGCATCCGTCTCAGGACCCGCACGACGCAGTTCTTCGCCTTCGAGTCTTCGAGTGTGTCCCGGGGGACCTCCACGGCCCGCACCTTCCCCCTCTGGCCGATCGTCCAACCCAGCTCGAGCGTGCCCGCCAGCTCGGGCTCCGACTCGAGCCGCGCTTGGTAGCAGGCCCGAATGGCACCTATGCGGCGGAGCACGACGCGCGAGACGTCCTTCGGGGCGCAGCCATTGGTGAGGCCCGTGCCCACCCGCAGAGTGCCGCGACGGTCTTTCTTCGCTTTCGCCAAGCCCGCCTTGGCGCCCATGCCACCGCCAGTGTCGAGCTTTCCCATACCCACGATGCGACCATGGAACCCCAGGCCACCGCTTCCGCGCCCCACCACGACCTCCGCCCCGTCCTGCCTCCCGGCGAGGTCGTAGTACTCCTCGATGACCCGCTTGAACGCGTCGAGGTTGTAGCCTGACGGGGACGTGAACTTGCGACCGTTCAGGTAGAACGTGGGGGTGCCTCGAACGCCCGCCTCGCGCCCTTCCTCCATCTGGCCCTCGATGCGCGAACGGTGGCGTTCGCTCGCGAAGCACTCGGCGAAGCGGCCGACTTCGAGGCCCAGCGCTCGCGCCGACTGGACATAGAAGTCCGTGCCGAGCCGGTCCTGGTTCGAGAACAGGCGTTCGGCCATCTCCCAGAAGCTGCCCTGCTCCCGGGCACACTCCGCGGCCCGGGCGGCCGGGAGCGCCTGCTTGTGGAAGCTGAGTGGGAAGTGCTTGAACACGATCCGCCCCTTGCTGCCGTAGTGATCGTGCGTACCCGTCCGACCGAGGCTGGGCTGACTTCGCGGCCGTGATCCGCATCCTGTCGATGTCCCTGAACGACAGGAGTGGACGATGTCGAAGATGCGGCGCCGGAAGGCGCGTTCTCGCTCGTACTGGGAGCGAGTGGTGGCGGAGTACGAGCGCAGCGGGCTCAGGACGGCGGAGTTCGCGGAGCAGCGGCGGCTGAAGCTGTCGACGTTCCGCTCGTGGGTGTCGACGCTCCGGCGGGAGCGGAGAGAGCGGGCAGGCCAGACGGCTGCGCCGCTGTGCCTCGTCGAGGTGGCGGTTCGGCAGGAGCGGCAGGCGCCGACGGAGGCCCTGCGGGTGTTCGTGCCGGGCGGGGTCGTCGTGGAGGTTCCGCCGGGCTCGGACGTGGGCGCCGCCGGTGAGCTGGTGCGCGGGCTCATGGGAGGCGCGGCATGCTGAGCCTTCCTCCGTCGGTGCGCGTCTGGCTGGCCGCGGAGCCAGCCGACATGCGCAAGGGCTTCGACGGCCTGTCGGCCATCGTACGCAGCC
>JBNJGB010000032.1:0-73196 GCA_051747385.1 Myxococcota bacterium | reverse complement strand
CCGCCCTCCTTCACGGCCACCTCGCGATCCAGCCGTGGGCTCCCCACGAGGTCCACCCGGACGTCCCGGAGCCCCTGTCCGCCCTGGTCTCGAAGCTCCTCACGAAGATGCCCGAGGCCCGCTACCAGGGCGCGGCGGGCCTCCGGGCGGACCTGGAGCACTGCCGGGATGCGCTCCGGGAGGAGGGGTGGATCCCCCCTTTCGAGCCGGGGACACACGATCTGCCCTCGCGCCTCAGGGTCTCCCACCGCCTCGTGGCCCGCGACCGGGAGCGCGCCCTGCTGCTCGACGCCTTCGGTCGGGCGGGCGACGGCGCCGCCGAGATGGTGCTCGTGTCCGGCTGGTCCGGGGTCGGCAAGTCGGCCCTCGTAGAGGACGTCCGGGGTGAGATGGTGGAGGCCGGCGCCGCCTTCGCCTCCGGCAAGTACAACCAGCTCCAGAACATCCCCTACAGCGCGCTGATCCAGGCCTGCCGGGATCTCGTCCGCGGCGTGCTGGGAGAGCCCGAGGAGCGCCTCGCGCGCTGGCAGGACGACGTCCAGAGAGCGCTCGGGTCCGTCGGGCGGGCCGTCGTGGACGTGATCCCCGAGCTCGAGTTCCTCGTGGGCCCGCAGCCGGCCCTCGAGCCGCTGCCGCCGGCGGAGGCCAGCAACCGCTTCCAGCGCGCCTTCCAGCGCTTCCTCCAGGTGTTCGCCCGCCCCGGCCGCCCCCTGGTGATCTTCCTGGATGACCTCCACTGGGGGGACGGGCGCTCCATGGAGCTCCTGGAGGGCCTCCTCGCCGCGCCCGACAGCCGGCATGTGCTCGTCGTGGGCGCCTGTCGCGCTCACGAGGTGGGCCCCGAACACCCCCTGCTGGAGCTGCGCGATACGCTGAAGGCCGGGGACCACCTCCTCACCGAGGTGCGCCTGGAGCCGCTCGACCGGGACAGCGTGGCGGAGCTCGTGGCCGACTCCCTGAGCCGGCCGCGGGCCGACGTGAGCGACCTGGTGAATCTCGTCTACGCCAGGACGCGCGGCAACCCCTTCTTCGTCGGGCGCTTCCTGCTGGCGCTGCAGGACGAGGGCGCCATCCGCCTCGACGCGCAGTCCACGCGCTGGACGTGGGATCTCGACCACATCCGCCGCATGGACCTCCCGGACACGGTGGCGGAGCTGATGAGCCACCGGATCCGCCGCCTCCCGGAGGAGGTCCGCCCAGTCCTCGAGCGCGCGGCGGCCATCGGCAACCGCTTCGAGCTGCACACCCTCGCCACCGTGTGCGGGCTGACCGACGACGAGACGGCGGACCGCCTGGCCCTGGCGGAGCGGGAGGAGCTGCTGACCCGGGAGCGCTCGAGCGGCCCGACGGGGCGTCCGCCGTCGTACCGCTTCCTGCACGACCGCATCCAGGCGGCGGCCTACGCCCTCATCCCCGAGGAGGAGCGCCCCTCCCTCCACCGGCACATCGGGCGCCTGATGAAGGCCGAGGCGGGCGTGACCGGCGGCGACACGCGGCTGTTCGACGTCGTGAACCACCTGGACCTGGGCGCGGGGCTGGTCACCGACCCGGAGGAGCGCCTCGCGCTCGCGCGCCTGAACCGGCAGGCCGGCCAGCGCGCCCTCGATTCGACCGCGTACCAGCAGGCGCGCACATGGCTGGCCACGGCGATGGACCTGCTCCCGCCGGACGCCTGGGACGCGCACCACGACCTCGCCTTCGACGTCCACCTGGGCCTCGCCCAGGCGCTCCTCATGTGCGGCGAGTACGAGGAGGCGCTGACCGTCGCCGACGTCGCCGAGGCCCACGCGACCTCGAACCGGGAGCGGGTCGACCTGAGCGGGCTGCGCGTCTCCACCCTGGTGCGGATGGACGAGTACGCGGCGGCGCTGGACGCCGGCCTGGACGCCCTGGGGATGTTCGGCGTGGAGGCCCCGCGGGGATCCGAGGCCCTCCAGGCCGCCATCGCCGAGGAGCAGCAGGGGCTGACCGAGGCCCTGGGAGATCGGCCCGTCGCGAGCCTCCTCGACGGCCCGGAGGCGACGGACCCGGACATCCGGCTCGAGATCCAGCTCCTGTCGGGCTTCGGCACGCCCGCACACACCCAGCCGATGCTGTTCGCGTGGATCAACACGCGCATCGCGCGCCTGTCCCTGACATACGGCCACACGCCGGACTCGGCCCTGGGCTACGTCCTGTACGGGATGCTCTGCTGCATGCTCCACGCCGACTACGAGCGGGGCCGAGCCTTCGGAGACCTGGGGCGGGCCCTCCACGAACGCCAGGGCGTCGCCGCGGCCGAGGGGCCCATCGTCCACCTGCGCGCCGCGTTCATCGACCACTGGCACCGCTCCTACGCGGACTGCAAGGCGGGGCTGTCCGACGCGCTGCGGCTCGGGCTGGAGCACGGCATCTACGTGACGGTGGGCTGGGCGGCGTTCAACATGCCGTGGTTCGCGTTCGTCCGCGGCGAGGCGCTGCCCGCCCTGGTGGACGAGGCCTCCGCCCTCGTGGAGCTGGCCAGGACGACCCTGCGCAGCGGGGACACGGAGAACGTGTGTCTGTGGACCATGCGCCGCGCCCTGGAGCTGATGGGGCGCGAGGAGGACCTCGCCGAGCTGGACCGCAGCGGGCGGGGCGACGACGCCATCCAGGACCACCTGGCGCACTTCACCGGCTTCACGGCCGCCAACCACGCCCAGGCGCTGGCCGTCGCGGTCATCCGCGGCCGGACGGAGGAGGCCCTGGGCCTGGTGGAGGCCACGGAGCCCATCGCCCTGGGGCTCGCCGGCTCCGTCTGGGAGGTGGAGTTCGTCTTCTGGAGCGCCATGGCCCGCTGCCTGGCCGGTCGCGGCGAGGACGACGCGAGCCGGGCCCGGTGGGACGCCGCCCAGGACGCGGCGCTCGAGCGCCTCACCGGCTGGGCCGAGCGCTGCCCCGCGAACCACCGCTGGAAGCAGCTCCTCGTCGAGGCCGAGATCGCGGCGGCGCGTGGTTGGGAGCGCCAGGCGGCCGGTCGCTTCGAGAACGCCGTCGACGAGGCCCACGCGGACGCCTTCATCCACGGGGAGGCCCTCGCCTGCGAGCGGGCCGGCCGGTTCTTCGTCGGCCTGGGGTGGCATCGCACGGCGCGGGGCCTCCTGCACGACGCGCGGCAAGCCTGGCTCCGCTGGGGCGCCGAGGCCCACGTCCGGGACCTGGAGGAGGGGTTCCCGGCGCTCCGCCGGACCCGCGCGACCACCGCTCCCCGATCCCTGGACGTGGACACGGTCATCGAGGCGTCCGAGGCCATCGCGGGCGAGATGGTCCTGGACCGCCTGGTCGCGCGCCTGATCCGAATGGTCCTGGAGAACGCCGGCGCCCAGCGGGGGATGCTCCTCCTGGCCCGGAGGGGCGGTCTGTACGCCGAGGCCCGGGGCGAGGCCGGCCGGGAGACCGTGGAGCTGCTCCACGGGGTGGCCCTGTCGGAGTGCGCGGACGTGCCGGCGACGGTGATCCGCTACGTGCAGCGGACCCGATCGTCGGTGGTCTCGGAGGATGCGTCGACGGAGGCCACGTTCTCCGGGGACGCCCGGATCCGCCGCGCCGGAGTGCACTCCCTGCTGTGCGTGCCCCTGAAGCAGCGCGGCGAGCTGGTGGGCGTCGTCTACCTGGAGAACAACCTGACGGTCGGAGCCTTCACGGAGGATCGCGTCGAGCTGGTCCGCACCCTGGCCTCCCTGGCCGCCACGTCCCTGGAGAACGCGCGCCTGTACGCGAACCTGGCCGTGGCGACGGAGGAGCTGCGCGCCTCCCACGCCAAGCTCGAGGCCCACAGCCGCGCCCTCGAGGACACGGTCGAGCAGCGGACGAGCGAGCTCACCCGGCTCCACCGGAAGCACCGCCTCATCCTGGACTCGATGGACGAGGCCATCTGCGGCCTGGACGACCAGCGGCGGATCACCTTCGCGAACCCCGCGGCGGCCCGCCTGTGCGGACGCTCGGTGCAGGAGCTGATCGGCCGCCCCCTGGGCTCCGTGCTCCGCGATCCCGACGGCTCCGCGCTCGCCCTCCGCGGCGACGGCGCCCTGCGGGAGGGGCGGCTGCGGACGGACGACGACCGCGAGCTGCCGGTCGAGTACGCCACGCGGCCGGTGCCCGGCGATCCGTCCGATCGGCTCCGGGCCGTCGCCACGTTCCGGGACATCACGGATCGCCGCGAGCTGGAGGAGCAGCTCCGCCACGCCCAGAAGATGGAGGCCGTGGGCCAGTTCGCCGGGGGCGTCGCGCACGACTTCAACAACCTCCTGACGCCGATCCTGGGCAACATCTCCCTGGTGAAGCTGCGGTCGGGGCTGGACGAACCCTGCCGCCGGCTGCTGTCCGACGCGGAGCGCGCGGGCGAGCGGGCCGCGGAGCTGGTCAAGCAGATGCTGGCCTTCAGCCGGCGGTCCGAGCTGTTCATGAAGCCCACGGACGTGGTGCCGATGATCGACGAGGTGACGCGGTTCCTCAGCCGCTCCATCGATCCGAGCATCCACCTGGAGTGGCGGCCGCCCGACGAGCTCGACTGGGTCCACGGCGACGCGAGCCTCCTCCATCAGGTGCTGCTGAACCTGGCCGTCAACGCCCGAGACGCCGTGCAGGCCCGCCTGCGGCTCGAGCCCGTGGCGGACCCGCACATCCGCATCGGGGCCCACGTGGAGACGCTGACCGAGGAGGACGCGGCCCACCACCCCGGGGCGCGTCCCGGCCGCTTCGTGGTGCTGTCCGTCGAGGACAACGGCGCCGGCATGGACGCCGAGACCCTCGAGCGTGTCTTCGAGCCGTTCTTCACCACCAAGGACGTCGGCGAGGGCACGGGCCTGGGCCTGTCGGTGGTCTACGGCATCGTCAAGCAGCACGAAGGCTGGGTCGTCTGCGACAGCCACCGGGACCACGGGACGACCTTCCGCTGCTATCTGCCGGCGCGCCCTCCCGTCGACATGGGGGACGCCGCCCGCCGCCCGAGCGGGATCGACGAGTCGCAGGGCTCGGGCCGGATCCTGGTCGTGGACGACGACGACCTGGTCCGACAGCTGGGGCGGAGCCTGCTGATGCGCTTCGGCTACGAGGTGGTCGAGGCCCGGAACGGCCGCGAGGCCGTGGACCGCTACCGCGCCGAGGGCGACTCCATCGACCTGGTCCTCCTGGACCTGTCCATGCCCGTCATGAGCGGCAAGGAGGCCCTGCGGGAGCTCCGTGCCATGGACCCGGACGTGCGCGTGGTCCTGTGGTCGGGCTACTCCATGGCCGAGGAGAGCGAGACCCTGCAGGGCCTGGGCGCCTGCGGGTTCGTGGCCAAGCCCTTCCACCCGTCCGCCCTCGCCGAGGCGGTCCAGTCCGCCCTGCAGCGGCGCGCCGAGCACTGATCGCCGCGGCGTCACCCCTGCCCGGCGGGCTCGGTCTGGTGCTCGACCTCCGAGTTGATCTCCGCGCCCAGCAGGACGACGAAGGCGGACAGGAACAGCCAGAGCTGGAACACGACGATCGCGCCGATGGAGCCCCACGTCTTCTCGTACTGGCCGAAGCCGCTGATGTACCAGGAGAAGAGCCACGAGGCCCCGAGCCAGAGGATCGTCGCGATCACGGCGCCCCAGATCACCCAGCGCCAGCCCGGACGCCGCCGGTTCGGGCCGATCCGGTAGATCACGCTCAGCCCCGAGAACACGAAGATCGCCAGGACGGGCCAGCGGATCGCCGACACGAGGGTCTGCTGATCCGGGGCGAGCCCCACGTAGGACAACACGAGCGGCACGACCACGATGACGCCCAGCATCACGATGGTGAGGAGGATGGCGCCGAAGGTCAGGAGCAGCGACGTGGCGTACAGGCGCACGACGCCGCGCGGCTTGGGCAGGTCGTAGACGAGGTTGAGCGCCTGCATGAGCGTGCGCATGGCCCTCGACGAGCTCCACAGGGCGAAGCCGAAGCCGAACATGGCGCCGAAGCTGAGCTCGAGGCCGGACGTCTTGGCCAGGCCGAGCAGCTGTTGGGTCAGGAGCGTCCGGGCCTCCTCCGGAAGCACGCCCCCCAGCGCCGCGATCTGGCGGTTCACCTCCTCCGGATTCAGGAAGAGGCCGTATAGCGAGCCCAGGGCCGTGAGCGCCGGGACGATGCCGAGGAACGCGAAGAAGGCCACCCCGGCCGCGAGGACGCTGACCTGGTCGTGGTCCAGCTCCTTGTAGACGCGGACGACGATGTCCTTCCACCCCCGGAGGGGGATGCGCCGCGGACGTGACGCACCGAGCCCGCGGCCTTCGCGTGGGGGCGCGCCATGATGTTCGACGTCGGAGGCCATGGGGGCAGACGATGCGAACGCCGTGCCAGCGTCCGACCGCCGGGGGCGGCGGTCCTGCTGCACGTCAAAGGCGCGCTGCGTCGGCCCCCCGGCGTGACCGTGCGCCCCTCCGGGGCAGATCGCCACGGGAGCCGGTCAGAGCACCTGCCAGACCGTCCGCCCCCGCACCCACGTGCGCAGGGGCCCCGGGGCGTCGTGGTCGAAGAGCAGGTGGCCGAGCACCGCCTCCTCGGTCCCGGCCCAGGTGGGGACGTCGTGGAGGACCATGTCGGCCTCCAGGCCGGGCTCGAGGGCGCCCACCGTGTCGCGGCCGAGGACGCGCGCGCCGCCCCGGGTGCCGAGCCAGAGGAGCTCCGCGGGGCTCAAGGTCACGCCCCGCTCCAGGCCGTTGTCGTAGGCGGCGGACAGGATGCGCGGGACGCGGAAGGTGCGCCCGGCGGCGACGTCGGTGCCGATCGCCAGCGGCACGCCGTGGGCCCGGGCGCGGTCGACCGGCATGTGGCCGCTGCCCAGGAAGGCGTTGGAGTCCGGGCAGTGGGCCACGGCGGCGCCGGCCGCCCCGAGCCGCTCCCAGGCGTCGTCGTCGAGGTGGATGCAGTGGGCCAGCAGGGTCCGATCGTGGACCAGCCCCGCGTCCTCGTAGACCGACAGATAGTCGGGGGCGCCGAAGCGCTCGCGGACGAGGTCGCACTCGGCCGTGTTCTCCGCCAGGTGCGTCGTGACCATCAGCCCCAGGCGCCGCGCCAGGTCTCCTGCACCCCGGAGCATCTCCCGCGTGCAGGAGACGGCGAACCGCGGGACGACCGCCACCTCGAGGCGCCCGTCGTCGGCGCCGTGCCACCGCTCGGCCAGGCGCTCCAGGGCCGGCAGGGCCTCGGACGGCCGCACGCGGAGGTCGTCGGGCACCCCCTGGTCCATGAGCACGGGCCCTGCGGCCGCGCGGAGGCCGAAGTCCGACAGCGCCTCCAGGAGGAGATCCGCCGCCTCGGCGTGCACGGACCCGTACACGACGGCGGTCGTGGTGCCGGCCCGCGCGAGGGTCTCGCAGAACGCGACGGCGGCCGGGGCGGCGTGCTCGGGATCGCCGTAGCGGGCCTCCTCCGGGAAGACCACGTGCTCCAGCCAGTCCAGCAGGGGCCCGCTGGCCCGCCCCACGACCCGCGCCTGGGGGAAGTGCACGTGGGCGTCCACGAAGCCCGGGAGGAGGACGCCCGGGCGGAGGTCCTCGTCCACCTCGCGCCCGTCCCACTCCGCCACCTCGGTGATCCGCCCGGCGTCGTCGAACGAGAGGATCCCGTCCGGCAGCCAGCGGACTGCGTCCGGGCCGGCGGGCGTGAGGATGCGGGCGCGAAGGGTGGGCATGGGAGGGCCTCCTCTGGGGCCCCGCATCATAGGCCGGGCCCGGCGGAGGGTCATGAATCTCGGCGCGCGGGACGGAGGGTGGACTCGCGGGCGATCGGCGACTAGGTTCCGGCGCCATGCTGACCCTGTCGAACCTGACCAAGTCCTACGGTGCCCAGCCCCTGTTCCGGGACGCGAACCTCCAGCTCCACCCGGGCTATCGCTACGGGGTGGTCGGCGCGAACGGGTCCGGCAAGTCCACGCTCCTGCGCATCATCGCGGGGGACGAGGATCCCAGCGCCGGGGACGTGCAGGTGCCGCGGAAGGCCCGGGTGGGCGTCCTGCGGCAGGACCACTTCCGCTACGAGGACGTGCCCATCCTGCACGTCGTGATGATGGGCAACCGCGAGCTGTGGGACGCCATGGAGGAGAAGGAGGCCATCCTCGCTCGCGCCCACGAGTACTTCGACGCGGATCGGTACAGCGAGCTGGAGGACGTGGTGCTCCAGTACGACGGGTACGCGCTCGAGGCCCGCGCCGGGGAGATCCTGGAGGGCCTGAACATCCCCTCGGAGGTCCACCACGAGCCCCTGTCGACCCTGTCCGGCGGCTTCAAGCTCCGGGCGCTGCTCGGGCAGGTGCTGGCCTCGGAGCCGGACGTGCTCCTCCTGGACGAGCCCACCAACCACCTGGACATCCTGTCCATCCGGTGGCTGGAGAAGTTCCTGGCGGACTACCAGGGCTGCGCCATGGTCATCTCCCACGACCACCGCTTCCTCGACAACGTCTGCACCCACGTGATCGACGTGGACTACGAGCAGGTGACGCTCTACTCGGGCAACTACTCGGCGTTCGAGGAGCAGAAGGCCGCCGACCGGGAGCGGCTCGAGGCGGAGATCGCCAAGCGAGAGAAGGAGATCGCCGACCAGAAGGCCTTCATCGAGCGCTTCAAGGCCAAGGCCACCAAGGCGCGCCAGGCCCAGAGCCGCGTGAAGCGCGTCGAGAAGATGGAAATCCGGGAGCTCCCCAGGTCGTCCCGCCGACACCCCGCGTTCCGCTTCACATCCCGGCGGCCGAGCGGCAAGGAGGTCCTGTCGGTCGAGGGGGTCTCGAAGGCCTACGACGACAACCAGGTCCTCGACGGGGTCTCGTTCACCGTGGAGCGCGGCGACCGCATGGCCGTCATCGGTCCCAACGGCATCGGCAAGTCCACGCTCCTGAAGATCGCCGTGGGCGCCCTGGAGGCCGACGACGGCGAGATCGAGTGGGGCTACGAGGCCCACCCGGGCTATTTCGCCCAGGATCACCGGGAGATCCTGGGCGGCGAGGAGCAGACCGTGCAGGGCTGGCTGTGGGAGACGTGCCCCGGCGAGCCCATCGGCTTCGTCCGCAGCCACCTCGCCCGCGTCCTGTTCACGAAGGACGAGGTGGACAAGAAGCTCTCCAGCCTGTCGGGCGGCGAGGCGGCCCGCCTGGTGTTCAGCCGCCTCAGCGTCACGAAGCCCAACGTCCTGGTCCTCGACGAGCCCACGAACCACCTGGACCTGGAGGGCATCGAGGCCCTCGCCGACGCCCTCGCGGACTACGACGGCACCATCCTCTTCGTGTCCCACGACCGCTGGTTCGTCTCGCGGCTGGCCACGCGCGTCCTCGAGATCACGCCCGACGGCATCCAGGACTTCCGGGGCTCCTACGAGGAGTACCTGGAGCGCTGCGGCGACGATCACCTGGACGCCGAGGTGGCGGCGCAGCAGGCCCGGCTGGCGAAGGCCGCGGCGGGTTGACCCTGTCCCTGGCACTACGATTGCACCGCTCGGCTGCGGCGGTCGCCGCCGAGGCGCCCCCGCAGAACGCACCAGAGGAGGAGAGCGCCATGGAGCTGACCACCGACGACGAGATCCGATCCGTGCTGGAGCAGGCGCGCGTCGTCGCCGTGCTCGGGGCACACCCCGACCGGGAGCGGCCTGCGTTCTACGTGCCCGACTATCTCCACGAGCAGGGCATCCGCATCATCCCGGTGAACCCGGGGCACGCCGGGAAGACGCTCTGGGGCGAGACGGTCCGCGAGAGCCTGAAGGACATCGACGAGCCGGTCGACGTGGTGGACGTGTTCCGCGGCGCCAAGCACCTTCCGGACCACCTGGAGGAGTTCCTCACCCTGCGGCCCAAGCCCGGAGTCATCTGGTTCCAGAAGGGCATCCGCCACGACCAGATCGCGAGCGCCCTCACCAAGGCCGGCCTCGACGTCGTGCAGGACCGCTGCATGTACGCCGACCACCGGGACCTGAAGGTGCCGCCCGTGAGCGAGCTCGAGGCGCGCGCGGCGGAGTAGCCCTCGCCGGTCCATGAGTCAGCCCGAGCGGCGCTTGGGGGCGATGCCCGTGGGGCGGAGGGCGCAGGGGCGGCCCATGACGAACGGGCTGGGCTCGGCCTCGGCCTCCGGCTCGATGTGGATGGTCACGTGGACCTCCGGGAAGAGATCCCCCAGGGCCTCCTCGAGGTCGTCGCAGATGTCGTGGGCCTCGGCGACCGGCATGTCGGCGGGCACCACCAGGTGGAACTGGACGAAGGTGTGCCGCGCCGCGCGCCGGGTCTTCAGGTCGTGGGCCTGCAGCGCGCGGCCCATGTGCTCCGAGAGGGCCTCGCGGATGCTCTCCAGCTCGTCGTCCGGGATGGCCTCGTCCATGAGGCCACCGACGGACTCCCGCACCAGCCCCCAGCCGGTCCAGATGATGTTCACGGCGACGACGATGGCCAGGACGGGATCGAGGATCCACCACTCGGTCACGGACGCCACGGCGATGCCACCCAGGACCCCGACGGTCGTCACCACGTCCGTCCACAGGTGCTTGCCGTCCGCGACGAGCGCCGGAGAGTGGAGCTTTCGCCCCTTCCGGATCAGCCAGGCGCCGAGGCCGCCGTTTCCCACGGACGCGATCACGGACAGGCCCACGCCCCAGCCCAGGCTGCTCAGGGGGAGGGGATCGTGGAGGCGCTCCCAGGCGGACTGCACGATGGACACCGCCGCCACGACGATGAGCACGCCCTCGAAGACGGCCGAGAAGTACTCGGCCTTGCTGTGCCCGAACGGGTGCTCCGCGTCCGGCGGACGGGCCGACACCTTCAGGGCGACCCAGGCGGCGCCGGCGGCCACCACGTTGACCACCGACTCCAGGGCGTCCGAGTAGAGCGCGATGGACCCCGTCAGGAGGTACGCGACGATCTTGAGCGCGAGGACGGCCACGCCGACGGCGAGGCTGGCCCGCACCGCGATGAGCGCCTCGCCGGGGCGCGCCGGCTGCTCGTCCGTAGCCAAGGGACTCCTCCGGGCCGGATCCGCCCCGCTACTCCTCGGGCGGCGCCATGAAGGCGGACGTGATGGCGCCCATGGCGAACTCGGTGGACTCACCGTCGTCGTCGAAGAAGATGTGCAGCAGCCGGTCGATCCGGTCCGGAACGTAGAACGTGGGGAGCGGCGGATAGTCGTCCACCGGCATGCACTCGAGCTGCCACGGCTCCCACTCGTCCGGGTCACACTCGCTCGGCGCGAACACCACGTCCCGGTCGGCCAGGGGGATGAGGACCTGCCCGATCAGCTTGAGGGCGTCCTCCGAGACCTGCTCCTGGAAGCTGTCGTAGGCGTCCTGGACGGGGCCCTCGGGGAGCGGATCGGGCCGGAGATCGTCCAGCACGACGGCGTGCAGCCACCCGCCGGCGGCGGGGACCTCCCAGGTCACCTCGCCCTCCACGAGGTCGTGGTGGATGGCCTCCTCGAAGATCACCTCGGGCTCCGCGCGGTACGTCCCGTCGGTCTCCGCGGGCTTTCGCGGACCGGCCACGAGCCTCAGCACGCCCCCGACGGCCCGGCTGACGCGGACGCGAACGGTCCACGTCCCGCCGTGGGGAAGCGCGGCCCCCATCCCGTAGCTCTGCCCCTCGCCGTCGACGGCCTCCAGGTCCACCTGCGGCCCGAACGTCGAGCGGCTGATGAAGGTCCCGCCCTCGTGGAACCCGGCGACGACCCCCTCCCAGCCGAGATCGGGGCCTTCCAGTCCGTCGAACTCCGCGTCCGACGGGCGCCGGACGTAGGTGGTGGGCAGGCCGGCCGGCACGAGCATGTGTCGATCGCTCCCGCCGATGACCGCGACGTGGATGCCGGCCGTCAGGTGATTGCGCCACAGCCGCAGGGCCTTGCCGTTGTTTCCCCCACCGGCCGTCTGGGCGTCACGGATGAACGGGTTCTCCTCCCCCGCTCCGGCGATGGAGTCCTCGAGATCCTCGTCGCTGGTGCCCATGTTGAAGCCGGCCCACGGGCCGTTCCAGACCTCGATGCCGTCGATGTCCGGCGTGTCGTAGGGCCAGTTGTTCCCGTCCATCGGGTGGTTGATGGAGAAGAACGCCCCCATGCCGTGGGCCTCCTCGATGGCGTCGCGCTGCCGATCGGCCTGGGACTGCCCGTCGGCGGGCTCGTGGGTGATGAACTCCTTGATGCCGAAGATGTTGGCGTGTCCCGAGCCGCCGTACTCCTCGCCCGGGATGACGATGAGGTGATCGTGCCCGAAGTCCGGGTCCTCCAGGGCGGCGGCGGTGCGGTGGTCGGTGATGGCGATGAAGTCCAGCCCGTTGCCGGCGAGCTCGGGGTGCTTGTCCACGAAGACCGGATCCCGGAACGCGTCCGCGATCTCGAGGCACATGGCCAGGGGATCGCCCCCCTGCTCCCGCGCGTCGTCGCTGTAGTCGGTGTGATAGTGCAGGTCGCCCCGGTACCAGCCGTCGGCCGCCGTGGCGAAGTTCACCTCGCCCTCGGCCGGCTGGAGGACGGCGTTCGGATCCACGAACACGTCGTCCGCGTCATCCGCGTCCGGATCGGCGGCGTCGGGGGCAGGCGTGTCGCCATCCGCGTCGAGGGGCTCGGCCGTGTCCTCCACCGCGTCGGGCGCCGCGTCCCCGGCTCCCTCGCTGTCTCCATCGTCGGAGCTGCAGGCCACCAGCGCCACGGCCCCCAGCATGGCCAGCGCCATGTGGAGTCCACCTCGTCGAAATCCGCCGTCCAGTCGCATCCGTCCACCTCCTCGCCGTCGGAGCGCGCCAAGGATGGTCGGCGAGCCCTCCCGACGCAAGCGCGGGTTCGCGGGGCCGCACACCGCATTGACGGCCGGCCGGGCACGTCCTAGCTTCCCGCCGATCCCCAGCCTGGAGGTGCGCGGTGGGCATCGGCGACCTGGTCCGAAAGCTGTTCTCGCAGGACCCGAAGCCCTCGCCGTGGGCGGACGTCGGCGACGAGGACCTCGATCGCCTGTGGCGGAGCCGCCAGACCCTGAGCCGGAAGGGGGTCCTCCAACTTCGGGACGCCTTCGTGGAGCGGGAGAGGCCCTTCCCGTTCGCCGACGTCGGCTCGCCGTATGCGCCGGCCGTCCCCGACCTGGACGCGGTGCTGGAGCGCGAGGACCTCCTCGACGTCCTCCGCCGCCACGATCCCCACGTCCGCCCCGGCGGCCCGGTCCGCGTCGGCCCGTCCGGCGCCCTGATCGCCTGCGGGGACGGAGAGGTCCTCCGGGTCCACCTGCCCCCGTGGCGCACCGACTCGTCCTCCACCCCGCTCGCGCCGCACGACGGAGATCGACTGGCGGCGGAGGTGGGCCTGGACGGAGCGGGCGAGCCGTCGAAGGCCCCCCAAGGCGACCTGGACGAGGGCGTCGAGGTCGGCCGCTTGCAGGTCCGTCGACTGCAGCGCGACCCGGACGTCCTGGAGGTGATCGGCGAGGAGGAGGGCCTGCGCGTCCTCCTTGGCGTCGCCGTCCCGGTGGCGCACCTCCCGGGTCCGCCCGCGGCCACCCACGTCGTGGGCGCCTTCCGCCTCCCCACGACCGACGACGACGTCGCGGCCCTCCAGGAGTCCGGCTGGGACGCCCCCGAGGTCCTGGGCGTCGATCGCGTGGCCCTGCTCCAGGAGGCGGCCGGGACGTCCGGCGCTGCCACCAGCCTGTTCGCCGTCGACCTCCACCTCCCGTGCCACGCCCACGGCCGCGGCGTGCCCGTGGGCGCCGCCGCCCAGCCGACGCTCGACGCCGCCCTCCGGGGTGCCTGGGACGAGGTGGAGGCGGCGATGGCCGACCTCGACGACGACGCCGTCCGGGAGATCGTGCATCACCTGGTCGTGGACGGCGGCCCGAGCGAGCTGGACGCCCTGCTCGACCGGGCGGAGGCCGTCCGTGGGACCTCGTCGCGCCTGTCGACCTGGCGGGGCCTGACCGAGGAGCTTCGCGGCGACGTGGACGCGGCCCGCTCGCACTACCGGAAGGCCGCGGACGCGGATCCCCCGTCGCCGGGTGCGGTCGGCCAGCTCGCGTACCTGGACGCCGCCGCGGGGGACCTGGACGCGGCGCGCCGGCGGGCCGAGGAGGCCGCCGAGGCCGCCGACGCGGACGCCGCGGCGCAGGCGAACCTCGCGCTGGCCGCCTGGCTGGCGGGCGATGGGGAGGGGGCCGTCGCCGTGGTCCAGGCCACCCAGCTTCCCGCCGGCTCCTGGCTGGGCAACCTCCTGGACGACACCATCCACGAGGGCGACCCGCAGCGCGACGGCTTCGGGCTGCTCTCCCTGGCCGGGTATCACCACGGGCCCTATCGCGCGGCGCTCGACCACCTGCGCGCGGGCGGGTTCGAAGAGGGGGAGCGCCTCCTCCGCCGCTGCCTGGAGCTGGAGCCCCGGCACCCGGCGGCCCTGGGGAGCCTGGCCTTGCACCTCCAGCGCGTGGGACGCGGCGACGAGGCCGTGGCGCTCTGCGACGACGCCCTGGATCGGATGCCCCGCTACCCCCACCTCCGGGCCATCCGGGCCGGCCTCCACATGGACGCCGGTCGCACCGAGCAGGCCGCCGTGGACTGGCGCGACGCCCTGGAGGCCGCCCCGGACCAGATCGACTGGCGCCTGAACCTGGTCCTGGCGTTCCTGCGCCTCGACCGGCCGGACGCCGCCTCCGCCGAGGTGGACGCCCTCGCCGCCCACGGCGCCGACATGGCCCTCGTGTCGGACCTGCGCCGGCGCCTCAAGGAGCGGGGCTAGGCGCCGTCCGCGTGTAGACGATCCCCTCGCTCGCCGAGCCGTCCTCCGCCGTGCGGCTGCCGACGGCGCGCACCGTCCCGGCGCCGTCGGAGGAGACGTCGAACAGGCCGTTGCCGGCGCCGGACACCCCGTCGAGCGGGTACATGGTCCACGAGCCGGCCTGCCCCGGGTCCGAATCCGCGGGCATGGTCCAGATCGTCATGCTGCGGCTGCCGCCCATCTGCTCCCGCCATCCCACGACGACGACCGCCCCCCCCTCGACCCGGGCGGCCTGCATCTGCCACCAGCTCTGGCCCCCGGCGAAGATGAGGTTCTGCGACCAGTCGCCGTCCGCGTCCCGATAGCGGAAGTAGCCGGCCGTGCCGACGGCGAGGTATCGCCCGCCGCCGAGGGAGACGACGTCGCGGGTGCGGCTGGGCGAGGCTCCCTTGTCGATGAAGGAGTAGATCCAACTACCGGACTCCTGCCGCTCGAACGTGTCGTTGTAGTACTGGGTCGGCCCGATCGGCGAGTAGTCCGGGTTGTCGCCGCACAGCACGACCGGCCCGCACCCGTCGCCCGAGCACGGCTCGCCGGTCAGCGCACGGAAGACGGTGTCGTCGACGGCCTCCGTGGTCTCGCCGTGGCAGGACGCCTTCACCTCGTCCGCCTCGACGTCGAGCAGGCAGCGCCTCACCCAGGGATCCTCGTCCCAGTCCTCGCCGGCCACCCAGAGGCTCGGGCTCGTGCCCGGGACCGGCTCGCCGGTGGCCCAGAGCGCGTTCGGGATGCCGGAGTCCGAGTCCTCGAGCGCGGACTGCAGCCCGGTGGTGGAGTGCCAGGACCCCGAGCCGCCGTCGGGGCGGAACACCCAGACCGCGCCGGCCGCCTCCGCGGCGAAGCCGAACCCGAGGTCCAGGTACTCGCCTTGAAGCACGACCGTGTCAAGGTAGGGCTCCATCACCCCCTCCTCGTTCCACGTCCCGAGGATGGCGCTCGGCTCGGGGACCAGGCCCCCCTCGATGCGCGCGGCGACGAACCACCGCCCGAAGGAGTGGTCGACCTTCCGGAGCGCCACGGAGGGCGCGTCCGGGATCCCGGTCTGGACATGCTTCGCGAAGCCGGCGCACTGGCCACCCAGGCACATGTCGGCGACCGTGGCCGGGTCGCCGTCATCGCAGATCCCGCCGGGGACGACGCCCTCGCACGGATCGACGCAGTCCTCGATGTCCTCGTGGGTGCACGCGCCGTCCACGCAGGCGTCGGCCGTGCAGACGTCGCCGTCGTCACAGTCCAGCGGGGCGCCCTCGCACGCGCCGTCGACACACTGATCGCCCTCCGTGCACGCGTCCCCGTCGTCGCACGCCGTGCCGCCCGGTGCGGGCTCGACGACGCACTCGCCCGTGGCCGGATCGCACGCCGACACCTCGCACTGGCCGGGATCGCCGGAGCAGGTGATCGGCTCGTGGGCGCACCCGGACGCCGGGTCGCACGAATCGGTCGTGCAGGCGTCGCCGTCGTCGCAGTCCGTCGGGGTGCCCTCGCAGACGCCGTCCGTGCACTGGTCGCCGTCCGTGCACGCGTCCCCGTCGTCGCAGGGTTCCCCGTCGGGCGCCTGGGACACGACGCAGCCCGCGTCCGGATCACAGGAGGCCACCTCGCACGTGCCCGGCGCGGCGCACTCCACCGGGGCGCCCGGCTCGCAGGCCCCGTTCGCGCAGTGGTCGCCCTCCGTGCAGGCGTCCCCGTCGTCGCAGGCGACGTTGTTCGGCGTGTGCTGGCAGCCCTTGGTGGGCGAGCACTTGTCGTTCGTGCACGGGTTGTCGTCGTCGCAGGTGTTGTCCACCCCGCCGCCGCAGGTCCCGCCCGAGCAGGTCGTCTGGAGGGTGCAGGGGTCCCCGTCGTCGCACGCTGCCCCGTCGTCCGCGGGGAGCACGACGCACTGGCCGGTCTCCGAGTCGCAGGCCGCCGCCTCGCACGGCCCGGTCTCCACGCCGGAGCAGTCCACGCCGGTGTCGGGCTGCAGCGCACAGTGCCCCTCCTCGCAGGACCACGTCCCCAGGCACGGATCGAAGCCCGGCCCGGTGCAGTCGCCGGGGTTGCTGCACTCGCAGCCCATCGGCTCGGCGACGCACGCGCCATCGACGCACTGCCCCTCGCCGGTGCAGGGATCGCCGTCATCGCAGGCGCCGTCCGCCGGGAGGTGTCCGCAGCCCTTCACGGGATCGCAGACGTCCTCCGTGCAGGGGTTCCCGTCGTCGCAGACGCCCTCGGGGAGGACGCACGCGCCGCCCTGGCAGGTGGCCCCGGCCGCGCACCCGTCGCCCTCGCCACAGGACGTCCCGTCCGCCACGGGCTCCTGGATGCACTCGCCCGTCGCCGGATCGCAGGTGGCCTCGAGGCAGGGATCAGCCGGCGCCTCGCAGGTCACGGGCGGGCCGTCGCCGGGCACGCACTCCCCCTCGCTGCACACGAGGGCGGGCGCGCAGTGATCCTCCACGAAGGCCTCGCAGTCGTCGTCCACGACGCACTCGCACGTGGTCGTGGCGCCGACGCAGGCGCCGTCCTGGCAGGCGTCCCCCTCGGTGCACGGGTTGCCGTCGTCGCAAGCCGCGCCGTCGTCGACGGGCGCCGTGACACACCCCGCGGCCGGATCGCAGGAGGCCACCTCGCACGGCCCCTCGGGCTCGCACGTCAGCGGATCGCCGCCGACGCACAGCCCGTCCTGGCACACGTCGGCCCCGGTGCAGGCGTCCCCGTCGTCGCAGGACGTCCCGGCCGGCGCGGCCTCCACGACGCAGACCCCCTCGGCCTCGTCGCAGCGGGCGACCTCGCAGGGCCCCTCGGCCTGCCCGGCACACTCGGCGTCCACCTCGCAGGACGGGACGACCTCACCCGGCGAGTCCAGGGCCGGCCTGGGACTCTCGGCCACGGGCGACAGCGTGGGATCCGCCGCGCCGTCGGAGCACCCTCCGAGCCCGGCGGCCAGCGCCACCACGAGCCAGCCCGTCCACGCTCTCCTTCCGTCGTCGCGCCGCATGCGTCCTCCGCTCCGCGTCGGCCCCCGCGCCCACCGAGCGTTCGCAGGCTAGCAGAGCGGACGGGTTGCGATCGAACCGTTCCGCGGCGAGCGCGCCCTCCACCGCCGTCGTAACGCCCTGTCGTTACCTCCCCGCGACAATCGTCCCGACGTCCCTTGTAAGGCGCCCGCGATGCGTTAGGATGGTTCCGTTCCCCCACAATTCGCAGGCGCAAGGCGCCAACGAGAAGCTCATGTTCGAGCGCCGAAACGTGACCTCTCGCAAGGAGTGGTCTCGCGAGGAGGAGTGCGCGCGGGAGCCGTCGTCCCACGGCCTCGGCCCCGCCGCACCCGAGGGATCGGCAGGCGTTCCCCGGGCCGTGTCGGACGAGGGCCTCGTCGGCGACTCCCGCGTGATGAGGGAGACGCTGCAGCTCCTGGACACGGTCGCCCGCTCCGACTGCACGGCGATCATCCACGGCGAGAGCGGCACCGGGAAGGAGCTGGCCTGCCGGCTCGTCCACGCCCACAGCGCCCGGCGCGGGGCGCCGTTCGTGGCCATCAACTGCGCCGCCTTCCCGGAGACCCTCCTGGAGTCGGAGCTGTTCGGACACCGGCGGGGCGCGTTCACCGGGGCCGTCAAGGGGCGCCCGGGCCGCTTCCGCGCGGCGAACGGCGGCACGCTGATGCTCGACGAGATCGGGGAGATGCCCGCCTACGCGCAGGTGAAGCTCCTGCGCGTGGTGGAGACCGGCCTGGTCGAGCCCCTCGGGGCCGACGAGCCGCAGCCGGTCGACGTCCGCGTCATCGCGGCGACGCACCGCTCCCTCGGAGAGCTGGTGGAGTCGGGCCGCTTCCGGCTGGATCTCTACTACCGCCTCAAGGTGTTCGAGGTCCGCATGCCCGCGCTCCGCGAGCGCCGCGAGGACATCCCCCAGCTCGTGGAGCACTTCGCCCGGCGCCTCCTGGGCCCGGGGCGCCCCCTCCCCGAGGTGCACCCGGACGTCTGGGAGACCCTGGGCGCCTACCACTTCCCGGGCAACGTGCGAGAGCTGCTCCACGCGGTCGAGCACGCCCTGGTGCTCGCCGACGGCGGCCCCCTGCTCATGGACCACCTGCCGGGCGAGGTCGTGCGGGACGCCCGCCGACCCAGAGACCGCGCAGACGGAGAGGACCAGCCCATCGCCACCCTCGGCGAGGCGGCGAAGCGCTTCGAGCGGGCCCACCTGCTCCGCGCGCTCCGCAACACCTCCGGGCGCAGGACGGAGGCGGCCCGCCTGCTCGGCATCTCCCGGAAGACCCTCTGGGCCAAGCTGCGCGAGCACGAGCTGAGCGACGTGCGGTTCGGCGGCGTCCACCATTGACAGGCTCCTGGGAGCCGGAGCCGCGCGGTTGCGGCGTCCGGGCCCCCTGGGGCATCCTCCCCTCCCGACGTGGGAGGTGGAGGATGCGCGAGGTCCGGAGGCTGGCCGTGCTCGTGTCGCTGGGCCTGACGGCCCTGCTCGGGGCGTGCGACGGCGACGACGGCGGAGAGGCGGCGACGGAGTGCGCCCGGGGAGACACGCAGCCGTGCACGTGCGACGGCGGCGCGGCGGGGACGCAGGTGTGCGGCGCCTACGGGACGTGGGCGGCGTGCACGTGCCAGTCCCCGGCGGACGTCTCCGACATCTCCGAAGACGCACCCGAGGATACGACCCCCGACGTCGTCATCCTCCCGGACGGCGCCGAGTGCCACCCCGACTGCGAGGGCAAGGCGTGCGGCTTCGACGGCTGCGGCGGCCTGTGCGGCACCTGCGGCGAGGAGTCCAACTGCCTCGACGGCCAGTGCATGAGCTGCGACGCCAGCACGTGCTGCGCCTATCCCTTCGGCGAGAAGCAGGACGCGAAGCCCATCGGCGCGGCCTGCGAGCACGACCTGGAGTGCGCCTACGGCGAGTGCCTGCTGCCCGGCGAGGACGGCAACCTCACCAACGACCTGTTCGGCTTCTGTACGCGCGGGTGCGACTGCAACGAACGGGAGGCGAGCCGCCTCACCGAGGACGAGGAGGACGTCTACGAGTGCCTGGTTCCGCCCGGAAGCCAGGGAAGCCTCAAGCACGTCGTCCCGAAGTGCTCCACGGTCGAGGACTGCGAGGCGGTCGATCCCGGCTGGACCGGCTGCGCCCTGGGGCTGCCCGGGACCGCGGCGAAGCTCTGCACGGCCCTCGCGGAGGACACGGAGTAGCCGCGCGCTCCCCCGGCGTTCATTGACGGCCGCCCGTCGATGGACGAACGTAGCCGGCATCGGCTCGCCGGAGGTCGCCCATGACGACGTTCCTCATCGTGATCGCGGCGGTGGCCGCGGTGCTGCTGCTCCTGAACCTGAAGACGTCGCGCCCGGACGGGACGCACATCGGGCGGGTGCACCCGTACCGCCGCCTCATGCAGTTCATCATGCCGACCCGGAACGAGTCGGTGGTGTACTTCGACGAGTACGTGGTGGCCGACAGGCTGCTCGAGTACCTCCAGGAGGCCCGTAAGCGCTTCCACGTGGACGTGACGCACTGCCTCGTGGCGGCCACCGCCCGCGCGTTCCACGAGAACCCCACCATGAACCGCTTCGCGGTGGGCCGGCGCCTCTACCAGCGCGACGGCATCTGGATCTCCTTCAGCATGAAGCGGCAGAAGAAGGGCCGGAAGGCGAAGCTGTCCGCGGTGAAGAAGCGCATCGATCCCGGCGAGGAGACGTTCTACGGCTTCTGCCAGCGGCTCCAGGAGTCCATCGAGGTGGAACGCTCGGGCAAGAAGACCTACCAGGACAAGGAGTTCGCGCTCCTCAACCGCATCCCCCGCCCGGTGCTCCGCCTGGGGGTCCGCGCGCTGAAGACCCTCGACTACTACAACCTCCTGCCCAAGAGCTTCATCGAAAACGACGCCATGTTCACGAGCCTGTTCATCGCGAACCTGGGCAGCCTCGGGATGAAGGCGGGCTATCACCACCTCTACGAGTGGGGCACCTCCCCCCTGTTCATGATGGTGGGAGCCATCGAGGAGCGGGCGATCGTCGAGGACGGCGAGGTGGTCGCGCGCAAGGTCCTCCCGATCCGCTTCACCTTCGACGAGCGCGTCGAGGACGGCCTGAACGCCGGGATCGGCATCCGCACCGCCCTCGCCATCCTCGAGGACCCGTTCCGGCACCTCGGCTGCCTCGCCGAGGACGGCAGCGACGACCACCCGATCGGAGAGCCCGCGGACGACGCGGCGAAGGCCGACGCGGCCGCCTAGAACACGTCCTTCCTGCGCCGGAGATCGGCCAGGGCCTCCGGGCTCCGGGTCCGGACGAAGGGGTTGAAGGCCTTCTCGTCGTCCAGGGTCGACGGGATGGTGGGGAGGCCCTCGGCGCGGCGGGCGCGCGCCCACTCGAGGCGGTCCCGGGCGGCCACGTTGTCCGGCTCCACGGAGCAGGCGAACTCGAGGTTCTTCACCGTGTACTCGTGTCCGCACCACACGCGGATATCCCCGGGCAGGCCGCCGGCGAGCACCTCCACGAGGGAGCGATACATCATCTCGGGCGTGCCCTCGAAGAGCTTGCCGCAGCCCCCCTGGAAGAGGGTGTCCCCGGTGAAGACGTGCCCGTCGAAGCAGTACGCCACGGCGCCCAGCGTGTGGCCCGGGACGTGCCGGATCCCGGCCTCCGCGAGGCCGATCCGCACCGTGTCGCCGTCCTCGAGGAGGACCGTCTGCCCCGGGATGCGCCCCTCGTCCGAGGTGTGACCGTACACCGCCAGGTCGGGCCGGGCCGCGAGGAGCTCCTCGTTGCCCCCGACGTGATCCCAGTGGTGGTGGGTGTTCAGGATGGCCTTCAGCGTCACGCCGGCGTCGCGGACCGCGCGCTCGACCGGCGCGGCCTCGGAGGGGTCGACGACCGCCGCCTCGCGCGTCTCGGGGCAGATCGCGAGGTAGGCGTAGTTGTCGCTCAGGCACGGGATCGGAGTGACCTTCGGTTCGCTCATGGACGCCCTGATAACAGACCGCGCGAGGCGCGGCCAGCGTCTCCCCCTTGCAGCTCCCTCGGAGATCGGCTACCCGTGGATCCTTCCTTGAGTTCGGAGTGTGTGTTCGGATCTGGCGCGCGCGCCGGCCGGGCCACATCTCCTTGTCCGCGATCCGCAGGGATCGCACAGAGCGCGGATGCGATCCGCGGCAGGGACGGCACGACCGTCCGAAGAGAGAGAGAGAAGATGCCGAAGAAGCTGTTTGTGGGTGGGCTGAGCTGGGACACCACGGACGAGGGTCTGGGACAGGCGTTCTCCGAGTTCGGCGACATCGTCGAGGCCAAGGTCATCACTGACAGGGAGACGGGTCGTTCCCGGGGCTTCGGGTTCGTGACCTACGAGGACCCGGCGGCCGGCAAGGCCGCGATGGAGGACATGGACGGCACGTCCCTGGACGGCCGGAGCATCCGCGTCAACGAGGCGCACGATCGCCGCGGGGGCGGAGGCGGAGGCGGAGGCGGCGGGCGGAACCGCTGGTAGCCCGGCGCCCGGAGCGCTGACGGAGGGCGGGGTCTCGCGAGGGGCTCCGCCCTTTTTCGTGCCCGGGGCGGGACGCCTCAGTCGCCCTCCGCCGACGGGGTCCCGAGCCTGGTCCGGCGGGCCGACGAGGCGCTCTCGACGTCCCGAGGCGTGAAGCGACGCCCTCGGGAGCGGGGCCCCTCGCCGTCCTTCAGCTCGGGCTCGATGTGCGCCTCGTAGCACTTCGGGCAGATGCCGTGGCTGAACGTGGCCTCGGAGTGCTGCTCCAGGTACTCCTCCACCGACAGCCAGTAGTTCTCGTTGTCGCGGATGGACTTGCACCAGGAGCACATGGGCAGCAACCCCTCCAGGGTCTGCACCCGCTCCATCAGCTCCTCCAGCTCGCGGACCCGGTCCGCCAGGGTCCGGCGCAGGCGATGACGCTCGATGGCGTAGCGGATCGCGCGGACGAGCTGATCTCCGCTGACCTGGCCCTTCACCAGGTAGTCCTCCGCACCCCGGCGCATGGCCTCGATCCCGGTGGGCGTGTCGTCGACGCCGGTGAGCACGATGAGGGGCGGCCAGGACTCCGGCTCGGCCCGGGCCCGATCCAGCAGGGAGAAGCCGTCGCCGTCCGGCAGGCGCAGGTCGAGCAGGATGCAGTCCAGCTCCCCGCCGGCGATGTGCCCGTCCGACTGCCGGAGATCGGCCGCCTCCTCGAGGACGAACGGTATCTCCGAGCGCTTCAGCGCGCGGCGCATCGCCATCCGATCGACCTCGTCGTCCTCGACCACCAGGATCCTGAGCGGTTGCGTGTAGATCGTGGTTCTCCGGGCCGCAGGATGGACGGGGACGGGGTCGGCCTCGACAATGCAACGCCGCCGTCCACGGGGCCATTCCCGACCCCGTGGTCTGCGCGGACATACTCCGAACCCGTCCTCCCGCAGCTTAGCCCGGCCCCCCCCGACTGCGGTAGACGCAGTCCGCGCGCCGGGGATTCCCCCGGCCCGCGGTTCGCTCCCGGCCCGCCGTTCGCCCCTGGCCCGGGGCGGACCCATCGGGCAGACTTCGGGGCGACCGTCGCCGAGGGATCCGTGCCGCGCCTGCTCCCCACAGTCCGCTCCCACGAGCGCCGGAACGTCTTCGTCGCCACCGGGACCCTCTTCCTGGTCCTGGCCGGCTTCGTCCTGGTGGACACCGCCCGGGACGCCCTGTTCCTGGCGAGCCTGGCGCCGGAGCAGCTCCCCTGGGTCTACCTGGCCATCGCCGGCGCCTCCATGGCCGTGGCCATGCAGGTCTCCGTGTGGAGCCGCCGGGCCGTGGCCGGCTGGCTGGGGCTGTCCGCGGCCGTCACGGCGGGATTCCTGCCGCTCGTGGAGCGCGGCGGGCCGTGGGTGCTTTACGCGCTGTACGTCTGGGCGGGGGTCTTCGCCACCCTGGCCGTGACCCGCCTCTGGCTGCTCCTCGGGCAGTTCTTCACGGTCACGGAGGCCAAGCGCCTGTACGGGCTCATAGGCGCGGGCAGCCTGACGGGTGCCGTCGCGGGCGCGGCCATCGCCCGGCTCCTCACCACCTGGTGGCCTCCCGAGGTGCTCCTCCTCGCCGCGGCGGGGCTGCTCGCCCTCGCGACCGCCGGCCCCCTGCTCCTGAGCCGGGCCACGGCGGCGGAGAGCCCCGCTCCGGGCAGCCCGGACCTCCGGGCGTGCGTCCGGGCCATCGCGGCGCACCCCTTCATCGCGCGCCTGGGGCTGCTGGTCGTCCTGTCGACGGTCGCCCTCAAGCTGGTGGACTGGGTCTTCATGGCCCAGGTGGACGCGCACGTGCAGGAGGCGGACCTCGGCCGCTTCTTCGCGAACGTCTACATCGGCCTCAACCTGCTCGCCATGCTCGCCCAGGTGATGCTCACGGGCGTCGCCATCCGCAAGCTGGGCGTCCAGCGGGCCGTGCTGCTCTTTCCCATGCTCCTGGTGCTGGCGGCGACCGGCATCCTCGCCGGCGGCGGGCTGGTGGCGGCGCTGATCCTGCTGGCCGTGGACGGGACCCTGAAGCACTCGCTCCACCGGACGGCCGTCGAGGTCCTCTACCTGCCCATCCCGCCGCACCTCCGGCGCCACGCGAAGAACTTCTTCGACGTCGTGGGCCACCGGGGGAGCCAGGCCCTGGCCTCCCTGCTCATCCTAGCTGTGATCGCCGTGGGTGGGGACGCCACCTGGATCGTCGTGGGAGTGGTGACGCTGTGCATCGCGTGGATCGCGGTCGGCCTCGGCCTGCGCCGGCCCTATCTGGATCTCTTCCGCAGCACGCTCCGGGAGGGCGCCATCGAGACACGCTCGAGCCTGCCGGAGCTGGACCTGGTGTCCCTGGAGGCCCTGATCCGGGCGCTCAACAGCGCCGACGACGCGGAGGTCCTCGCGGCCATGAACCTCCTGGCCCGGGCGGAGCGGGTGGACCTGATCCCGGCCCTCATCCTGCACCACCCCTCCGAGGCCATCGTGATGCGGGCCCTGGACCTGTTCGCCGAGGCGGGGCGGACGGACTTCCTGTCCCTCGCCGATCGGCTGGTCCTCCACGGGGAGGGGCCCGTGCGCGTCGCGGCCCTGCGCGCGCGGCTCACCGTGGCGACCGACCCGGAGCGCCTGGAGGCCCTGTCGGACGACCCGGACCTGCCCGTGCGGGCCACCGCCTGCGTCGGCCTGGTGGCCTCGGAGCACCTGGACGAGGACGAGAGCCGTCGCCTCCTGGAGCGACTGACCTGCGCGGACGTACCGGGCGCCCGCGAGGCCATCGCGGCCGCCGTCGCACACCGCCCCCACCCACGCTTCGCTCCGCTGCTGCTCGACCTGGCGGGGGATCCGGTGCCGGAGGTCCGCGCTGCGGTGGCCGACGCCATGGGCGCGGTCGGGGATCCGGCCTTCCTGGACGTCCTGGTGGACATGCTCGGCCACCGGACGACCCGCCCGCCGGCCCGACGCGCCCTGCTGGGATACGGCGACGAGGCCCTGGCCCACCTCGAGCGGGCCCTCCGCGAACCGTCGCTGCCGCGGGCCGTCCGCGAGCACCTGCCGAGGACGATCAGCCGCTTCCCGGCCGAGGCCGCCGCGCCGATCCTCGTCCGCCACCTGGGCGAGGAGCCCTCCTCCATGCTCCGCTACAAGATCCTGCGGGGCCTCGGCCGGATCCGCGCCGACCACCCGGAGATGCGGCTCGACGAGGCCCCCGTCCGCGCCGCGCTGGACCTGGAGCTGGAGCGCGCCTTCATGCTGCTGCGCTGGCAGCAGGGCCTGGAGCTTGGCACGCGCGAGGAGCCCGCGCGGCGGACGGTCGGCCACGAGCTCCTCCTGGGTCTGGTGCGCGACAAGCTCGTCCACGCCGTGGAGCGCATCTTCCGCCTGCTGGGACTCCTCAACCCCTACGAGGACCTGGAGCGCGTCCACCACGGGCTGTTCTCGCCGGCGCGCCGGACCCGCGCCAGCAGCCTGGAGCTGCTGGACTACGTGGTGGGGCCGCGGCTGCGGGATCCGCTGCTGGCCCTGGTGGGCGACGGGGACCTCGAGGAGCGCCTGGCCCTGGGGGGTGACTGGGCTCCGCCCCCGCCCGCCGACTACGAGGCGCTCATGGAGGAGATGCTCTGCAGCGGCACGGGCTCCCTGCGGGGGCTCACCGCGTATCACGTGGGCGAGCTGCGCATGGAGCACTTCCTGCCGCACCTGGAGACCCTCGCGGAGCGGGAGGGCGAGGAGGACGAGCCCACGCGGGAGGTGCTGCGCCGGGCCCTGGAGCTCTTGCGGGGCCACGGACGCCACGAGCACGGGACGCGGAGGACCGCCCATGCCGACTAGCGCACCGGGAGCCGCCGCGCCGGAGATGGGCCGCACGGAGCTGGGCGCCTACGAGCGCAGCCTGCTCCTGGGGAGCCTGCCCACCATCTCGGCCCTGCCGCCGGAGGCCGTGGACGTGTTCGCGCGCCACGCCCGCACCCGGACCTATCCCCGTGGGGCGGTGGTGCAGGAGCCCGGCCGGCCGCCCGACGCCCTGCGCATCGTCGCCGAAGGGCAGGTGGAGGTCTCCGAGCGCGGCCGCCCCGTGGTCACCGTGCGCCCGGGCCACGGGGTCGGAGTCCTGGCGCTGCTGGCGGGCACGTCCGAGGGCCGCCGGGCGGTGGCGACGACGCGCGTGCTGGCCCTGGAGATCCCGGCCGAGGTCTTCTTCGAGCTGCTCGAGGAGCACTTCCCCCTGCTCCAGGGCTTCCTCCGCACGGGCGCCGGGGCGGCCCTGGACGAGCTGTCGAAGCTGTACACCGAGCGTATCATCCCGGGACGCATGACCGTCCCGGACCTGCCCTGCCCCGCCTGCGACCTGGACCTGGTCGAGCGGCTGCTCTTCCTGCGAAGGATGCCGGTCTTCCGGGGAGCCAGCGTCGACTCCCTGGCCGGGTGGGCGCGCCGCCTGACGGAGATCCGCGTGCCCGCGGGCGAGACGCTCTGGCGGCGGGGCGACCGGGCCGATCGCGTCCTGTTCGTGGTCTGCGGCGAGATCCGCGCCGTCACCCCCGAGGAGGACCGCGCCATGCGCTATCGCGCGTACAGCGCCGCCGGGGTCCTGACCGCCCTCGCCGAGCGGCCCCGCTGGGGCACGGCCACCACCCTGTCCCCGCTCGTGGCCCTGGAGAGCGACGCCGCCGGCATGATGGACGTCTTCGAGGACGACACGGAGTTGGGCATGGCGCTGGTCCGCGCCCTGCACCGGGAGATCCTGGACCTCCAGCGGCAGTCCGCCGGGCTCCCCTAGTGGGGTCAAACCTACTCACTTCTCACTTTTCGGCCCGGCCCGGGCGCCATCAGCGCCGGTACAGCCCGATGACGCGGAGGACGCCGTCCCGGGGCCGGCGGGCCAGGTGGATCACGGTCGGGGGCAGCGCGCCGTCGGCGCGGCGGGTCTTCCAGACGATCATGGTGTAGCCGTCGACGTCACCTGGAGGGCGGGGGAGATCGACGCAGACCCGACCGTCCCCGGTGGGTTCCGGAGTCCGGCGCCAGCCGAGGGGCTCGCCGTCCCGGTCCCAGGCGGTCAGGTCGTAGCGTGTGTCGTGTCCGGCCTGGGCGAGGCCATGGGCCAGCAGCAGGTCCGTCCCGCACAGGCGCCACCCGGCCTCGACGCGCTCCACCTGGAGCCGGCCCAGGGGGTTCACCCGCCGGAACCAGTAGCGCCCCAGCTTGCGCTGCCGCCCGACGAGGGTCCGGACGAGATACTCCCGGGCGCGCGGGTCGGAGTAGCGGCCCTGGTCCACCGCCGCCGCGATGTGGGCGGGCGTGAGGTCCATCAGGATCTTCGCCGCCCAGAAGGCGTCGAAGCGATCCGCCCGCCAGAACGGCGTCCACGGCAGGCTCGTGCGGAAGTGCGACGGGTCCAGGTGCTCCACGTCGAAGCGGCCCACGCCCTCGATGTCGGGCCGGATGGACTCCTCCCACGGTCGCTGCCACAGGCCGAAGGACAGCAGCGACTTCCAGAACAGCCGGAAGTCCAGCTGGTGGCCGAAGGTGTCCTGGGTGTTGTTCACGCCGAGGCCCTTGCTGCCGAGGCCCTTGCCGAAGTCCACGAGGTAGTGGACCAGATGGCCCGTGCCCGAGCCCGGCGGGTCCTCGATCCACATGTCGAGGCCGTTGTCCTCCTTCACGTCCGTGTGGGCCAGCCACGCGAAGAAGATCCACTGCCCGCGCAGATCGCGGCGGTGCTGGTGGGGGACGAGGTCGTTGGGATCGTCCGGTCGGGTCCCGCGCATGGCGTATCCGCCAGCCGGCACGCCGCGGAGGAACTTGCTCACCAGGCCCCGCCAGCGCCCCCCGTCGGTCTTCGGCACCGGCGCCAGGGTGTCGTCCACGTCCGCCTCGGTGAGGGGGATCTTCCGGCCGGCCGGGGTCTTCCGGGTCGCGCCCTCGGCCACCACCAGGTCCTCGCGCCGGAAGAGGATCACCGAGTCCTGCGGCACGTGATAGCCCACCGCCCAGAGGAGGCGCTGGACGACGACGTCCGCCCCGGTCTCCATCTCCGGGTGCAGCGGGTGGTCGAACTTCAGGATGTAGCGGTCGCCCCGGATGTCCTCCACCAGGAAGCCCGGCTGGGCCCCGCCCTTCTTCGAGCGCAGGACCCGCAGGGGCTCGGACAAGTCGGGGCCGCTCCCATCACCCGGCCCGCGAGCCACGTCCCCCGGGGTCAGCCCGACGCGGTTGGTGAACCAGGTGGAGTCCGGCACCTCGCCCAGGGCGTTCACGTTCAGCGCGCGTGGCTCCTCGGGGACGCGCAGCGTGTCGATGACCGGCCTCCGCAGGAGGGTCTCCAGGGCCATGGTGTTGCGCAGGTACTCGCGCTCGGCCGGCGGGGGCATGGGGCGCCGGTCGTTCACCGTCCACACCGGGTCGGCGTTGTCGAACCGCACGCGCCCCGTCGGCGCGGACGCGCACCCCGACCCCCCGAGGAGGGTCAGGGCGACCAGCGCGGTGACGGCGTCAGTACGTCTCACGGGGATCGTGCACCGGGTCCAGGATGAGGTTGAAGAACACGCCGCCGTCCCGGGAGGAGGCGACGTGGAAGCCCATGACGAAGGAGTCCGGGGTGAACACCAGCAGGCCGCCGCCGAAGCCGACCCGCGTCCCCGCCAGGGTGACGTCGTCGAAGTCTGCCCAGGCCCGCCCCGCGTCCATGAACACGTAGGCGGCGAAGTTCGGCTGGACGGGCCAGCGATACTCCACCGTCGTCAGCCCGGTGAGACGCCCCCGGAAGCGATCGCGCAGGTAGCCCCGGAGCAGGAAGGGGCCGCCCAGGGTGGGCAGATCCATGAACGGGATGTGCTCCCGCCGGGCCAGCGCTCCCACCAGGCGAAGGCGGAGCCTCAGCACGCGATCGCCGCCGAAGAGGTCGAGATAGGGCTGGACGTCCAGTCCCACCCGCGCGAAGCGGGACGGGTCCTCGGCCACGCCCTGCTGCCACCCCGCCCACGCGTTCACCTGCCAGCCCGCCGAGGGCAGCGCGCGCGGCAGCACGACGGAGTGGGTGCGGGTCGTGTCCACGTCCGCCCGAAGTTCCGTGTAGGCGCTCACCAGGGGCACGTCGGAGCCCGGCAGCGACTCGTCCAGGTACACCTCCGACAGCCAGTCCTCGCCGCCCGGCCCGAGATCGCCCTGCTCCACCTCGCGGCTCGACCAGCGGTGGGTGAGGCGCAGCTTCAGGCGCTCCGACAGGCGCACGGAGCCCGTGAGCGTCCCGTAGGCCTCGCGAAGGCGGTACACGGACCGGGCGAAGACCTCCTCCTCGCGGAGGTCGATGGGCTGCTCCAAGGCGCCGTCGTCGGCGGGCTCTCCGTTGCCCAGGCCGAAGAACCGGTTCGAGCGGGTGACCTCGTAGCCTCCCTGCAGGGCCACCACGGCGCCGCCCGGGAGCCGATTCCCCGAGGCGAGCCGCGCCGTGTAGGCCTGCTTGAACAGGCCGCCGAACCCGGCGCGGAGCCGCAGGGACTCGCTGCGGCCGAAGAGATCCTTGTGGATGATCCGGGCGCCCACGTTCAGGCCGAAGCCCGTCTCCATGAAGGCCGTGGGATAGGCGCCGAAGGTCCCCTCCTCGTTGAAGAAGAACTCGGTGACCCTCTCGTCGAGGCGATAGCGCTCCTGGGCCATGCTCAGGAGGCGGAGGGGCTCGGTAGCCACCTCGTAGAGCATCCGGGGCACGAAGAGGGCCAGCCGCGGAACCCACAGGAGCGCCTGGCCGGGACGCCGCTCGTCCACGGTCCGGTTCCGGATGGTCCCCGGGAGGGGGGCGCCCTCGACGGCCTCCACACCGGCCGTGGGGTCCGGCGCCCCGGCCCGGACGTCGGCGGACAGCCCGAGGACGAGCGCCGCCAACCACCCCGCGAGCGCGGGGCGAAGCAGCGGATCACCAGGCCGGGAGACGCGCCACATCAAGGGCTGCGCATCCTGTCACAACCCTCACCGGACCGGAAGCGCGTTCGCGGCGCCCCTCCCGCGGTCCCCTCAGTACGTCTCTCCGCAGTACTGCTGGGTGCAGTAGCCGCCGATGGGGGCGCAGATGCCGCAGGACTCGTTGCAGCAATACTCGCCCTCACCGCACGTGTTGGGACCGCACGGGATCTCGGCGCCGGCGTTCGGATCCGGGCGGCAGACGTCGCCGGGGCCGTCGGCGATGGTCCCGCAGGACTGGCCGGTGGGGCAGTCCGCGTTGTCGACGCACGGGATCTCGCAGGACGCGAACGTGGGGCCGCTGGGTCCGGCGATGCCGTAGTACTCCACGCAGAGGAGGCCCTCGACGTCCCCTTCGCAGACCACGTCTCCGGTGCAGTCCTCCGCCTGGCCCGCCGTGGCGGGGCCGGGCTCCGGGGTGGTGCCGGGCTCGCATCCGTCGCCGGACGCGCCCATGGTGCCGAGGGCGAGCAGGGGGAGGGCGATGAGCGTGACGAGCAGGTGCCGCATGGGGACCTCCTTCCGGTGTGTGTATCGGATCGGACGTATCGTAGACGTCGGACGCGACGCGTCAACCGGGACCGGACGACCCTCGTATCCGCGCCCGCTCGGGACGCGAGCTGCGCCAGGAGGTCCTCGTCCTCCTCGGTGCCGGGAGGCCGGGCTGGACGGAGGACCGGGCCGTGTCCGACGATGCCGCCGAACGCACCGCGGGAGATCCCATGTCCGACTACGACACCGTCGATCCCAGCACCCTCACCGTGTTCGTCACAGGCGCCACGGCCGGCTTCGGCGCCGCCGTCGCCCGCCGGTTCGTCGCCCTGGGGGCGCGCGTGATCGCCACGGGCCGGCGTGAGGAGCGCCTCCGGGCCCTGCGCGACGAGCTCGGGGATCGGCTCCTCGGCGTGGCGTTCGACGTGCGCGATGCGGAGGCCGTCCGGGAGGCGGTGGACGGCCTGCCGGAGGAGTTCGCCGCGGTGGACGTCCTGGTGAACAACGCGGGCCTCGCCCTGGGGCTCGAGCGCGCCCACGAGACCGATCCGGACGACTGGGAGGCCATGGTCGACACGAACGTGAAGGGCCTCCTCTACGCGACGCGGGCGCTGCTCCCGGGCATGGTCGAGCGCCGCCGCGGCCACGTGATCAACCTGGGCTCCATCGCTGCCAACTGGCCCTATCCCGGCGCCAACGTCTACGGCGCCACCAAGGCGTTCGTGCACCAGTTCAGCCTGAACCTGCGGGCAGATCTCGTCGGCCACCCCGTCCGTGTCACGGACATCCAGCCCGGCCTGGCCGAGACCGAGTTCTCGGTGGTCCGCTTCAAGGGCGACGCGGAGGCCGCCCGCAAGCCGTACGAGGGCATCCAGCCGCTCAGGCCGGACGACGTCGCCGAGGCCATCCGCTGGGTGGCCACGCTCCCCCGTCACGTGAACGTGAACACGCTCGAGGTGATGCCGACGATGCAGTCCTTCGCCGGCTTCGCCCTCCACCGGGGGGAGCGCGGCTGACGCGGGCCTACGCGGGGAGCGCCGCCAGCACGTTGCGGAGGCGCTGGCCGACCTCCCTCGCGATGGGCTCGACCTCGGGGCGGCCGATGAGGGTGAACATCTTCGCCGGGTCGATGGTGGAGACCACCGCGTGGCCGTCGGGCTGCTCGGCGACCACGACGTTGCAGGGCAGGAAGAGGCCGATGCCCGGCTCGCCGCTCAGGGCCTGGTGGGCCAGCTTCGGGTTGCAGACGCCGAGGATGAGGTAGGGCCGCGTCTCCTCGCCCAGCTTCTCCTCGAGGGTCGCGCGCACGTCGACCTCGGTCTGCACCCCGAAGCCCTCCGTCGCCAGGGCCTCCTTCACCGCCGCGACGGCGTCCCCGTAGGACAGGTTCGGCAGCTCGCGGGTCAGCCCGTAGGCCGGGTCGCCGAAGCCCGGGTCGGGGAGCTTGGACTCCAGGTGGGCCAGGATCTCGTCGCTGCCCTGAATCACCGTGTCCCCGTCCACCAGGACCGGGACCTCGGGCTTGTCGACGCCGAGCGCCAACACCTCCCGGCGCTCCGAGCCGAGCTTGGGCACGTTGACGATCTCGTAGTCCACGCCCCGATCCGTGAGGAACCGGCGGACCCTGCCGCCGTGGGGGCATCCTTCTCGCTGATAGAGCTTCATCTGCATGTCACGTCCTCCTGCCCCTGTGAGCCGACAGGGCGGCGAACCGTTACAGATCAGATGCGCGACGGGGCTGGGCGCCGAGGGAAAAGTGAGAAATGAGTAGGTTTGACCCCACCTAGGTGGCGAGGGTGTCCTCGATGAAGACGCGGAGGCGGTGGATCTGGTCGGCGCCGAGGCCCTGGCCGATGAAGGCGGCGCCGGCGATGAAGACGTGCAGGGCCAGGGCCGCCGGGACCACCCAGAGGGCCCACGCCGGCTCCTTGGAGACCAGCTGGGACAGGCCGAACATGAGGCCGCCCAGCCCCGTGAAGCCGACGACGGCGTGGAGGGCCACGAACAGGGTCCACACGCTGGGGTGCGGCCCGATGCGGCCGAACAGGCGCGCGCCCTCCGGGTCCTCGGCCAGCATCAGGTCGACGTGAGGCGACCAGAAGGTCCGCTCGCGCTCCGGGACGAAGAGCTGGACGTGCTCCATGGCCGCGTTTCCCACGACCGGGGTGTTGGGGGCCGTCAGGGCCCGCCGGAAGCGCCGCACGACGGAGTCCGGCGCGTAGGGGACGGTCAGCTCGAACTTTGGACGCAGCCGCGGCGTCTGATAGCGCGTCATGGGCCGCGACAGCCACGTCGACGTGGGCGCGCGGAAGCCGTAGTCCACGGGCAGGCGCGGGACCCCCTCCCCCGACTCCAGGGCCCTCCGCCAGCGCGCCTTGAGGAGGATGCGCTCCACCCGCAGGACGAAGTGGAGGTCCTCGTGGGCCGTCTCGACGGTGTGCTCCCGGTCCCAGGTGCACTCGAACACCTGCACGGCGTCGTCCACCAGGTCCGGCGCGTCCTCCCCGCCCTCCGCCGGCCGGTCGGACGGGGCCAGCCGGAAGATGCTGCGCCCCATCTTCTTCGGGGTCGCCCCCGGGATGCCCAGCTCCTTCAGGTTCTCGATGAAGTGGGGCGCGTCGGGGATGAAGTTCAGGGCCACGCGCCCGGAGCGGCGGATGTTGCGCGCGGTGTTGCTGTCCGGCCGGCACGACAGGACCATGGCGTCGTCGCCCAGGGACGGCTCCGGGAAGCAGATGCTGTACGGCGCCAGGTTGGTGCGGCCCTCCTCGTCGCGGGTGCTCGCCAGGAGCACGGGCATCGGGAAGAAGGCGGACGCCATGAAGAAGTGCGGCCGCAGCGGCACCTCCTCGAACCCGTCCCCCGTCACGGTCGTCTCCTCCGCGGTGTCGCTCACGCCTCCTCGCCCTCCGGGGCCAGGGTCACGTCCACCATGAGGTCGTTGGCGAGGGCCTCCAGCCGCTCCGTGAGGTCGGCCAGGGCCACGTCGCGCGGAGCGCGCAGCGCGGCGGACATGCGGAAGAGCGCCTCCCCGGACATGGGGGCGCTGGTGCACTCCGTCTCCAGCTCGTCGACGTTCACGTGCCGGGAGGCGAGCACGGCCGAGATCTCCCGGAGGATGCCGGGCCGATCGGTGCCCACGAGGTCCAGCCGGAGCGGCACGAGGTCCGCGGCGCGCTCCTCCTCGCCCTTCCCCACGACCACGACGTGCAGCCCGCGCGCCTCCAGCCCCAGGAGGGCCTCCGCGAGGGCCTCGGCCCCGGCCTCGTCCGTGCCCACCTGGACCATGCCGGCGAACTGCCCGCCCAGGCGGCCCATGCGGCTGGCCTCCCAGTTGCCGCCGTGATCCGCGACGGCGCGGGAGATGGCCTCGACGAGACCCGGCTGATCCGGGCCCACCACGGTGAGCACGAGCGAAGTCTTCATGGGCGCCTCCTGGATGGCCTCCAGCATATCACGAAGCCCCGGCGCCGGATCACCGGGCGGCGTCGGCCTCCGCCGGGCGGGCCCCCAGCCAGGCGCCGCGGGGATCCAGGCACGCGGGGCAGTGGCCCGCCTCGCACGCCTGCTCGTCCAGCGCGTCCGCCTCGTCCCGCTGTCCGGCCTCGTCGGCCAGCCGGGCTCGGAGCCAGTCCACGTGGGCCACGGCGAGGCGGGCGAGCGCGGCGTCCGGCCCGGCGCATCCTGCGACCCGCTCCTCCAGGGTCGCGCGGACGCCGTCCAGGCCGACCCGAAGGACCGAGGCGCTCCGCCGCCCGTGGGCCGCGGCGTCCACGATGGGAGCCAGGTCGCGGAACAGGAGGTCCAGGCACGTCGGGGCGGGCTGCACCGAGGCGTCTCCCCCGGCGGGCATCGGCGGTCCCCCCGGGTCCCGCCCGAGGGCGAGGCGGAGTCCGGACACGTCCTCCCCGGCGCCCAGGGTGAGGACGAGCGGCGCTCGCGGCAGCCACGGCGGCACGCCGGCGTCGACCGGGATCGGGAGGATCGGCCGGATCTGCCAGAGGAGGCGCTTCAGGAACTCGGCCCGCTCCATCAGGCGCGCCAGGTCCATGCGGGCCCCCTGCGTGCTCCAGTCCACCCCGGTGGCCTCGTCTCTGAAGACCTCCTCGATCGCGGCGCCGTAGCTGACCAGCACCTCGACCCGGTCGCCCCGGTCCCGGACGTCCATGGCGTAGCGGTCGTCGGTCCCCACCCGCATGCGGAGCATGGTCAGCAGGCCGGTCGTGCGCTCCGTCCGCGGGAAGAGGAGCGCGGCCCCGCCCCGGAGCAGGACCTCCTCCTCGGGCGTCACCTCCGGGCGCGGCTCCGCTCGGATGCGGAGGGCCAGGAGCGTCGGCGGCTCGGAGTCGTCCCGCCCGGCCATGGGCGGCGCCAGCAGGCCTCCGACGACCCCCACGGGGTGGCGCGCCACGCCCGCGAGGAGCCACACGCCGAGGGGACGGACCAGCGAGCGCAGGGACTCGGGCCCCTCGTCGAGCCACTCGGGGATCCCGTCCGCCTCGCGCACGGCCTCGGGATCCATCGCCCAGTCCAGCGTGAACACGGGCTCTTCCACACGCGACGGCGTCATCTCGGGGGCGAAGCGCGCCGCCTCGAGCAGGCGGCGGCCGAACGGGGTCCGGGTGCCGACCAGATCCAGCGCCGGGGCCCCGTCGGCGAGGCCGAGGAGCAACGCCGCGTCGCGGACCTCGGCGCGCTCGGGCTCGTCCAGGGAGGTCGCCAGGTTCAGGATCCAGGTCCCCTGCGCCAGCGCGCCGACCGCCCTCGACGGGTCCACGCGTGCGAGCGACGGAGCGAGCGCGCGCGCCCCCACGTGCTGGGCCAGACCCAGGACCCGGCCCAGGTCCCCGTGGATCGCCAAGAGGCCGTCGTGTCCCCGGAACGCACGGAGCGCGGGGGTGTCCGGCGCCTCCGACCCGCGGTCCCGCCGGCCGGCCGCCCTGGCGTCGAGGTCGGCGGCCACGGGCTCGCTCTCCCCCTGCACGCCCACGGCGAGCTCGACGCGGACGAAGTCGCGGTGCCGCACGACCCGCGAGGCCCGGCCGAGCGTCTCCCGGAGGGCGGTCGCGAGCGCCGCCGGGTCCCGGCTGGGCAGGAGCAGGCGGGCGTACAGCGGGATCTCGTACGCGTCCCGGGTGCACGGCAGCCCGGCCCCGAGGCAGGTCCGGAACAGGCGGTCGCCGCGCGCGGACAGGACCAGCCACGAGGGACGCTCCAGGTCCACGGACTCCAGCGCGGGCCCCGGCGGGACGACCTGCCCGAGGAGGGCCGTCGCCGGCGGCAGGGCCTGGGCCTCCATGCCGTCGATCACCTCCGCGACGGCCCGGGCCAGGGGCGTCCAGCCCCGCGGGTCCAGCTTCAGGCGGAGCGCCGCGTCGTCCGGCCGGAGCCAGGCCTCCGGCGGGCGCGGATCCGCCGTCATCTCCCCCGGGACCTCGACGGGCTCCGGCCCGCTCGCGCACCGCTCGGCCGCCGTCGTGGCGCAGCCTCCGACGGCCGAGACGACGAGCAGGAGGGCGAGCGCGGACACCTGGCGACGTAGACGTGTTTCCATGGCGCGGCGCTATCGCGGCCCGGCGGGGCTGTCAACAAGGTCACCCGGCTTCCGAGGGGCTGCGGTCGGACACGGACGCCTCTGACAGCGGCGGCTGCGAAGGGGACACGACGGACGACGCCCCCGCAGTCGACTCGGGAGGCTGCGAGGGCGACACGTATTGACCTTGGCGGGTGGTCACGCCACCCGGGTCAGAATCCTCAGGTGAAGCCGGAGCAGCCGGGTCCGGCGCTCGGCGCCGGGGCGCTGCCGCGGCTCTGCCCCACCGAGAAGCCGGTGATGAGCTTGCGGGCACCGACGTGCTCGCAGGCGGGGCATCGCATCTCCGAGCCGTCCGGGGTGCCCCGGACCAGCTCCTCGAAGCGATGTCCACAGGACTCGCACTCGAAGTCGTACATCCGCATCAGGCGTCTCCCTCCGCCCGTCTCTCGGGGGCGTCTTCGCGCCCCTGGTGGTCGGTCTCTCCGCTGCGTCGCCTCTTTCGGTCACGCCCGCCGGGCGTGCATGCGTTCGGCGACGTTCAGGTCGGGACACCCATCTTCGGCAGGATCACCGCCTGGAGCAGGATCCAGACGAAGAGGAAGCCGAGGAATCCCAGGGTCTCGAGGTCCATGGAGCTCCATTCGCTTGGGGTGCGGGCGCACCACGTTCAGAGGGGAGAGCCATCACCGCGTCGAAGTGTTACGAGAAAAACCCCGGCGCGCACTTCACGCTACCGGCCGCCCGAGTCTCCCGCCCCTCCGCCGTCGCGAAGCTCGCGCCAGGCCTCGGAGGGGAGCACGAACCAGCGGAGGTCCCCGAACTCCCTCGCCACGTGCGCGTCGTCGGGGGGCTCGGGCGGCAGGCGGTCCGCGGCGGTCTCCAGGATGCGGCGCGCCCGGTCCAGATAGCCCGGCAGCACGGCCTCGGGCTCCTCGGCGCGGTCGGAGGCGTACTCCAGGACGCCCGCCGAGTACCGGAGCGCGCGGAGGCTCACGACGGGGCTGTCGGAGGCGGCCTGGTCCACGTGGCGCCACTGAGCCGTCTCCGGGTCGAAGCGGTAGAACGGCAGGAGGCGCCAGCCGTGCCGCGCCACCAGGTCGACGGCCTCGACGAGGTACTCGAAGACCGCCTCGCTCAGGAAGTAGTTGAAGTTCACGCGGACCCAGCCGGGCTTGACCCCCTCGTGGCCGCAGGCGATCTGCGACTGATAGCGCCGGGACAGGTCGGGGCCGATCCCGAAGAGGTTGTGGCCGTACGGGCCCGCGCAGGAGCAGCCCCCACGGGACTGGACGCCGAGGAGGTCGCTCAGGAGCGACACGACGTAGTTGTAGTGCAGGTAGCCGAGCCCGTGCCGGACCACGAACGACACGATGGACAGGCGCGGCCGATCCACCGGGCCCAGGATCCAGATGCGGTCATTGTCGCGCCACCGGGCCATGGCTCGCTGCAGGAGCCCGCGCTCGAGGCGCTCGATGGTCTCGGTCCCCACCGCCTGCTTGAGCTGGAAGACCAGGCCGGCGCGGATGGACCCGAGGATCTCCGGCGTGCCGCCCTCCTCCCGGTGCACGGGGTCGTCCAGGAAGTCCTGGTCGGTGGGGGAGACGTAGCGGACGGTCCCGCCCGCCGGCACCACCGGCACCCGGTTGGCGAACAGGGCCCGCTTCGCCACCAGGACCCCGGGCGTCCCCGGCCCGCCCACGAACTTGTGCGGGGACAGGAAGACCGCGTCCTTGGCGGCGAGGGGATCGCCGTCGGGGTTCACCTCGATGGGCAGGTAGGGGCCCGCCGCCGCGTAGTCCCAGCACGCCAGGGCGCCGTGCTCGTGGAGGAGGCGCGTGACGGCGACCGTGTCCGTGAGCACGCCGGTCACGTTGCTGGCCGCCGAGAAGCTGCCGATGCGGAACGGGCGATCCCGGTATTCCTCCAGCGCCCGGCGAAGCTCGTCCAGGTCGATGCGGCCGTCCGGGGCCTCGTGGATCATCACCACGTCGGCCACGGTCATGCGCCAGGACACGTCGTTGGCGTGGTGCTCGTACGGCCCCACGAAGACCACCGGGCGCTCCGCCGGCGGGATGTGGGCCGACAGCCCGTGCCGCCGGTCCAGGGCCTCCGGGAGCTTCAGGCCCAGCAGGCCCTGGAGCTTGTCGATGGCCGCCGTGGCGCCGGAGCCGCAGAAGACCACGCAGTCGTCGGGGCCTCCGCCCACCGCGTCGTGCACGACGCCGCGGGCCTCCTCGCGCAGGCGGGTCGTCTGCCGGCCGGTGCCCGAGGCCTCGGTGTGGGTGTTGGCGTACAGGGGCATCACCTCGGACCGCATGAAGTCCTCGATGAAGCCCAGGGAGCGCCCCGAGGCCGTATAGTCCGCATAGACCATGCGGCAGGGCCCGAACGGGCCTTGGAGCACCTCGCCGTCCCCCACGACCGAGGCGCGGATGCGCTCCACGAGGGCGTCGCGCTCGAAGCGCTCCTCGCGAGGAGCCGGCGGCCGGCCGACCGGAGGCGTGCTCGCGGCCAGCGCGAGCCGGGGCTGGGTCGCGGGATCCCCGAGCGCCGAGTCGCCGTCGCGCAGGGCGCCGGCCACGGTCTCCACCAGGGCCCGCAGGAGCTTCGCGGCCAGGGCGGGGTCCTCGTCCACCAGGCGGTCCAGGTCCTGCCGGCGAAGCTCCAGGACGGCGCTGTCCTCGCGGGCCGTCACGGTGGCCGTCCGGGGTCCGCCGTCGAGGAGGGAGACCTCGCCGAAGATCCGCCCGGGGCCCAGGACCGCGAGCTGGTGCCGGCTCGCGCCGCGGCGAATGCTGACCTCCAGGGCGCCGCGGGCGCTGACGAACGCGCTGCCTCCCGGGCGCCCCTCGCGGAACAGGGCCAGCCCGCGCGAGAGGGTCCATGGCGTCATCCGGTCGACGAGGCGCCGGGCCTCATCGAGCGTGAAGCCCCGGAAGAACGGGAGGAGGTCCGGTTCCGCGAGGCGGGCGTCCAGCGCGGGGCGGGGCGTCGCGAGGGCCTCGGCCTCGTCGGGCGCGTCGGCGGTCGTCGCCCGGGACGGCCCGGCCAGGCGCGCGTTCAGGTCCCGGAGTCGTGCCGCCAGCGCGGCTCCGCGCGCCCGGAGGGTCGTGGTCGTCGTCTGCATGCCATCCCCCGGTCTCGCTCCCTCCCGCTCTACCACGAGGCGGACCGGGCGCCCATCGCCTCACGTTGCTGCCGCTGCTGCCTGGCCGCCGCCAGCGGCGTGTGGGACGGCGCACCTGCCTGGTGGTTCTCACCCACACCTCCCGGACGTGTGCCAAATCACACGCGCCCGATCCGCGCGAGATCGCCCAGATCCGCCGGCACGCGGGCCGCGGGATCCCGGGATTGCAGGCTTCCAGGCCCGAAAGGACGGCCTCTGAGCGAGTTGGCCCCGAACTTGCGATGGGAGGGCGTGCCCGTGCGTCGCGAAGGGACGCTGGGTTCGGGGAGCGCCGGGAGTCGGCGCCGGGACACGGTCGCAGAGGAGACGATCATCATGAGTGCTCGGACAGGAGAGCGAGGCGCCCGCAAGGGACGGGGAAAGGCCTCGCGCAGGCGGCGGGGCAAGCCGACCTGGAGGCAGGCGACCCTCGGACTCGTCCTGCTGCTGCTCGGGGCGGCTGGGTTCCAGTCCCTCGTCGAGGGCACGGCGAACGCCTTCACGGTCGTCCAGGTCGCCATGGGCGGCGCGGCCATCCTCTGGATCGCGCGACACGCGCGCTGGCGGAACACGCTCCGCTATCTCGCGTCCGCAGAGGCTGCCATCGTCATCCTGACGGCGTTGCTCGTCGGGACGATGTCCGGCACGCTCATCATCCAGAACGTCGACGCGTCCCAGTTCCACGACCGATACGGCGCCCTCGCGCCGGTGCTGCTGAACCTGCACGCCGACGACCTCTTCCACTCCCTGCCCTTCGTCTTCAACCTGTTCCTGCTCGCCCTCACCTCGGTGGCGACGATCATCGTCCGGCGCCGCGCCCTGCTCAAGTGGCGCCACATCGGGCGCATGGCCACGCACATCGCCGTGGTGCTGGTCCTGCTCGGCGGCCTCGTGGGCATGATCGGCGGCGAGAAGGGCATGCTCCACCTGGAGACCGGGCAGTCCGCGTCGGCCTTCCCGACGGAGGTGACCCCCGACGACCCGCTGCCGCGGGAGATCGATCTGGGCTTCACCGTGCGCCTCGACGCCTTCGAGCTCGACCGCTACGAGCCGGAGTTCCGCTTCTACACCTACGAGCGCAAGGCGGAGGGCGACTTCGAGCTGATCGAGTCCGATCCCGCCGAGCCGGGGACCGAGGTGGGCGCCCCGCCGAAGGACACGGCGACGCGCGTGACCGTCGAGCGGGTCTTCCGCAGCATCGCCCCGGAGCGCTCCTTCGTGCCCGATCGGAGCGCGGCCCCCGACGCCACGCCGCGGCCCGCCGTGCGGGTGGACATGGCCGAGGGTGGCGACGAGGGCAGCGTCTGGCTGGCCTCGCAGAGCGGCGAGCCGGCCGCCTACCGGGACACCGAGGGGCGGTTCGAGCTGGTGCTGGCCTGGCAGGAGCCCTCCGAGGACGTGCTGTCCCAGCTCGGCCGGGGCGACCGGCCCGCGAAGCACGTCCTGTCGACGCCCGGCGGCGACCGCGTCGAGGTGGAGCCGGGTGAGACCCATGCGCTCCCCGACGGGAAGGAGCTGGCCGTCGGCGGCTTCTACCCGGAGTTCAACCTCGACATCCAGACCGGCAAGGCCACGACCCGGTCCAACGAGCCGAACAACCCGGCCCTGGGCGTGAAGATCTACGCCGAGGGCGAGGATCCGGCCGACGTGAAGACCCGCTACCTGTTCGCGAAGGGCCAGATGGCGGGGAGCGACCACGGGGGCGGCGCGAACCTCCGCTACGAGTACGAGCCCGGCCGCGCAGGCGCGCCGCACGCGGTCGTGCTGGTCGCCGACACCGGAGAGCGCCTCGACGTGGAGGGGGGCCGCGTGGTCGGCCGCGGCGACGTGGAGTGGGGTGAGCCCCTCGACCTGACCGGCGTCGCGGACTCCATGACCGCCGTGGTGCACGAGCCCATCCGGAACGCGACCCCGCGCACCGAGTTCGTCGACAGGCCGGACGGCCCCGTCCGGGCGGCCGCCCAGGTCGTCGTCACGCGGCCGGGCCAGGAGCCCCGGGAGCGCCTGCTGCTCGCGGAGCGGAACCAGCCCATCCGCCTCGGCGAGGATCGCCTCGTCGTCTACCGGGAGAAGCCGGACGGCATCAAGAACTACAAGAGCACCCTGACCATCCTCGAGGACGGCGAGCCCGTCCTGACGGAGGTCATCCGGGTCAACGACCCGCTCCGGTACGCGGGCGTGGACCTGTACCAGTCGAACTTCGACCCCGACAATCCGAAGTACTCGGGCGTCCAGGTCGTCTACGATCCGGGCCTCCCGCTGGTGGAGTTCGGGATGTGGCTCCTGGTGTTCGGCGTGCTGCAGGCCGTGGCGCTCGCCCGCTGGAAGCCCTGGTGGCGGCGCCGCCGCTCGCCCGCACGATCGACCTCGTCCGCGCAGCCCGAGGAGGTGACGGCATGACGACGCTGATGGACCCGATCCGGGACCAGGGGCCCCTGTTCATCGGGGCCGTGGCCCTGTTCCTCCTGGCGGCCGCGGCCTACGGCGGCGTCTCCCTGCGACGCCACGCGCCGTCGCCGATCCTGCGCCGGGTGGCCTCCTTGCTGTTCCTGGCCGCCTTCGGCGTGGCCACCGCGCTCATCGTCGACCGCTGGATCGCCTACGGGCGGCCGCCCTTCAAGACCCTGCACGAGTCCCTGCTCCTGTTCTCGTGGTGCACGGCCCTCGTCTACATCGCGGTGGAGCGCTTCTACCGCATCGCCTGGTTCGGGGCGATCACCAGCCTGTTCATCACCGGCATCTACGGGTACGCGCTGGCCAAGGCGGACGTGGAGGTGGTCAACCTGCCCGCCGCCCTGCAGAGCGTGTGGTTCGTCCCCCACGTCGTGGTCTACTTCCTCGGCTACGGGGCGATGTTCCTCGCCTTCCTGGCCGCGGTGATGCACCTGTTCAAGCCCGACACCACGGTGGAGCTGCAGACCCCCGGCGGCGGCTCGCAGGAGATGTCGTACGCCGGCTTCATGCACCGCGCCATCCAGTTCGGCTTCATCCTGCTGACCATCGGCCTCGTCATCGGCGCCATCTGGGCCGAGGTGGCCTGGGGCAGCTACTGGGTGTGGGACCCGAAGGAGAACTGGGCCCTGGTGAGCTGGCTCGTGTTCCTCATCTACCTGCACCTCCGGTTCACGAAGGGCTTCAGCGAGCGCACGGGCGCCGTCCTGACGGTGGTCGGCTTCGCCACGGTGGTCTTCACCTACCTGGGCATGCAGCTCCTGCCGACGGCGGAGCAGAGCGCGCACGTGTACCAGTAGGAGATCGGTCGCCGGCGCCCACATCGCATGTGGGGAGGATGGAACTACACGGGGCGCGCGGTTCGGCCTATCCTCCCCGCGATGCCCCTGTCCCTCCCCGAGCTCCTCGACCTCGAGGCGCGCCTGCACGCGGATCGCGACGAGGATCCCGGCGCCCTCCACGAACGGGACCGGGCGCTCGGGGTCCCGGTGGAGGGACGATCCCGGCGGGACGTGCTGGCGGATTGGCTCCTGGCTCTCCGTGACGAGGGGCACGGCCCCTCGGTCGGCGAGCGGCTCCTCCGGGCGACGCGGCTCCTCCGGGTGCTGCTCGTGGTGGGCGGCTTCGGCATCGGCTGGGGCGTGGCCGCGGCGCTGCTGGTCTACGACGGGCAGCAACCCATCAACGTGCTGAGCTACCTGGCCGTCGCCGTGGTGCTGCAGGTCCTCTCGGTCGTCGTGGCCGTCCTCGGCCTCGCGGCGTGGCGCTGGGCGCCGGGCCTGTACCGCGCCGTGCCTCTCCTCGACGATCTCCGGACCGGGGTCGGGTGGGCCCTGGAGAGGCTGGCCGACCGCCTGGGCCGCCCGGCCGACGAGAAGGTGGTGCGCCTGCGGGACGTCCTCCACAGGCTGCGGGCGCGGCGCAAGCTGTACGCCCGGCTGGAGGGCTGGCTCGCGTTCGGCCTCGTCCAGGCGCTCGGGATCGCCTTCAACGTGGGCCTCCTGGCCTGCACCCTGCGCCTGGTGGCCCTGAGCGACCTGGCCTTCGCCTGGAGCACGACCCTCGAGGTGGGCGCCGACCTCATGCACTCGATCGTGCAGGCCATCGCGGCGCCGTGGGCATGGCTCGTCCCGTCGGCGGTGCCGGACCTCTCCCTGGTGGAGGCCACGCGCTTCAGCCGCTTCGAGGGCGCGTTCACGGCGGCTCGGGGCGCCGCCCTCGCCGGGGCGTGGTGGCGCTTCCTGGTCGCCGCCACGGTGACCTGGGGGCTGCTCCCGCGCCTGCTGCTGTGGGCCGCTGGGCGCTGGTCGCTGGCCAGGAACCTGCGCCGCCTCCCTCTCGACAGCCCGGACGTGGAGCGCGTGGTGCGACGCCTCGAGACCCCCCGCGTGGCCGGACACCCGGAGCCCGGAGCGGAGGAGGACGGCGCCCTGCCCGCGGAGCCGTACGCCCACCCCGCCGGCGCGGCGACGCGCACGGCCCACGGCATCCGCTGGGGCGGCTTCCCGGGAGGCGACGACGCCCTGGCCCGGGCCGTCCGGCGGGCCACCGGGGCCTCGGTGGCGGGCTTCCGCCGCGCGGGCGGACGGGACTATCGCGAGGACCTGGCGGATCTGGAGAGCCTGGAGACCGCCGAGGACGTGGAGATGGTGGTCCTGGTCGCCGAGGCCTTCGAAGAGCCGGACCGGGCGCTGCGCCGGTTCCTCGAGGACATCCGGGCGCGGGTGGGCGACACCGTGCCGGTGGTGGTCGCGCTCGCGGGCGAGATCGCGGGCGACCAGGTGGAGCCCCCGTATCCCGGGGACGTCTCGCGCTGGCGGCGCATGGTGGGCACCATGACGGATCCGTACCTGGACGTGCAGCCCCTCGGAGAGGGCCCATGAGCGAAGAGGCGCCGACCCTTGTGGTCGTGGGACGCACCAACAAGGGCAAGTCCAGCGTGGTGGCGACCCTCGCCGAGCTCCGCCCGGGCCGCGGGCCGGCCATCGGGGAGCGCCCCGGCACCACCACCACGACCCGCGGCTATCCCATCGAGGTGGACGGGGAGGTGGTCCTCCGACTCGTGGACACCCCCGGCCTGGAGGAGGCGCCCCGGGCCCGCGAGTGGCTGGTGAGCCACTCCGCGTCGGCGGCGGATCGCCCGGAGACCCTGGCGCGCTTCGTGGAGACCTTCGAGGGCACCGGCGAGTTCGGCATGGAGGTCCGCGCGCTGCGGCCGATCATCGACGGCGGCGGGATCCTCTACGTGGTGGACGGCACCCAGCCCTATCGCCCGCGGGCCGAGGCCGAGATGGAGGTCCTGCAGTGGGCGGCGCGGCCCAGCACGGCGCTCATCAACCGCATCCGCCACCCGGAGAGCGACGCCGCGGAGCGCGTGGAGCGGCACGTGGAGGGCTGGCGCGCGGCCCTGTCCCAGTACTTCTCGACCGTGGAGGAGTTCGACGCGCACCGGGCCACCTTCGCGCAACGCGTCGAGATCCTGCGCACGTTCGCGGCCCTGGACGAGGCGTGGCGGCGCCCCATGCGCCGCGCCGTGGACGCGCTGCTGGCCCAGCGGCGCCAGCGGAACCTCGAGGCGGCCGCCGTCCTCGCGGACCTGGTCGTGGACGCCGTGGCCTACACCGCCGAGGTGACCCTGCCGGAGGGCCAGGACGCCGAGCGCTTCCGCAAGAAGCTCTACGAGCGGTATCATGCGGAGCTGTCCCGCCAGGAGGCGAAGGCCCGGCGCCGGATCGAGGCGCTGTACGGCCACGGCGCCCTCGGCGAGGACGCGCCGCTCGAGCGGGCCCCCTTCGAGGAGGACCTCTTCTCCGAGGCCTCCTGGAGCACCTTCGGCCTGTCGCCCAAGACCCTGGTGCTCCTGTCGGCGGCGGGCGGCGCCACGGCCGGCGGAGCCATCGACGCCGCGGTCGGCGGCGCCTCCTGGGGGACGGGCGCGGCGCTCGGGGGCGTGGGTGCGGCGGGGCTGGCCGCCTATCAGCTCGGGCGGCGCTTCGCCCAGGTGTCCATGGACCGGGGCCCGCTGGCGGTGCGGCGGATGCTGCGGGGCGAGCGGCGGCTGCGGATCGGGCCGCACCCGAACCCGAACTTCGGCTGGGTGCTCCTCGACCGGGCCCTGATCCACTTCGAGGTGGTCCGGAACTGGGCCCACGCGCGCCCCACGGAGGAGGCCCAGGAGGTCCTCGCCGCCCTCCCCAAGCCCAGCGACGACGTCCCCGACGACCGCCGGAAGGCCATCCACAAGGTCCTGACCGCCCTCCGCAAGAAGCCCCACGACCCGCCTTCGGAGCTCCGCGTGGAGCTCCAGAGGCTCCTCGTCCAGCAGGTCGAGGAGGACCTGGGCTGACACACCTCCGCCCGGGTCCTCCGGGCCCGCCTCACCGGATGCCCACCTCCGCCAGCGGCGACGGGTTCCGGAACCGGGCGAAGAAGTCGTTCCCCTTGTCGTCGCAGATGACGAACGCCGGGAAGTCCTCCACCTCGATGCGCCAGACGGCCTCCATGCCCAGCTCGGGGTAGTCCAGGACCTCCACCTTCTTGATGAAGTCCCGGCCCAGGCGCGCGGCGGGGCCGCCGATGGAGCCCAGGTAGAAGCCGCCGTGCTTCGCGCAGGACTCGGCCACGGACGGGTCCCGGTTGCCCTTGGCCAGCATCACCAGGGAGGCGCCCTCCTTCTGGAAGATGGGCACGTACGGGTCCATGCGCTGGGCCGTCGTCGGCCCGAAGGAGCCGGAGGCGTGGCCCTCGGGGGTCTTGGCCGGGCCGGCGTAGTAGATGGGGTGGTCCTTGATGTAGTCGGGCAGGTCCCCGGTCTCCTCCAGCTTCTCGAGGAGCTTCGCGTGGGCGATGTCGCGCCCGACGATCATGGTGCCGCTCAGCAGCACCGGATCGCCGACCTCCAGCTTCGACAGCTCGGCCCGGACGTCGTCCATGGACCGATCCAGGTCCACCCGCGCCGGGTCCCGGGACACGGCGTCCGAGACCTCCGGCAACAGGCGCGCCGGGTTCGCCTCCAGGGCCTCGATCCACAGGCCGTCCGCGTCGATGCGGGCCAGCACGTTCCGGTCCGCGCTGCAGCTCACGCCCAGGCCCACCGGGCAGGAGGCGCCGTGGCGCGGCAACCGGATCACGCGCACGTCGTGGCAGAAGTACTTGCCGCCGAACTGGGCCCCGATGCCCGCCTTGCGGGTCATCTCCAGGACCTCCTGCTCCAGCTCCGTGTCGCGGAACGCCCGGCCGTGCTCGTTGCCGGTGGTCGGGAGGCCGTCGTAGTAGCCGGTGCTCGCGAGCTTGGTCACCTTCATGGTCATCTCGGCGCTCAGGCCGCCGATGACGATGGCCAGGTGATAGGGCGGGCACGCGGCCGTGCCGATCTCGTGGATCCGCTCCCAGAGGAACTCCCGCAGCCGATCCGGTCGCAGCAGCGCCTTCGTCTGCTGGAAGAGCTTGAACTTGTTGGCGCTGCCGCCGCCCTTCGCCACGAAGAGGAAGTCGTAGCTGTCGCCCTTCTGCGCGAGGAGGTCGATCTGGGCGGGCAGGTTCGTGCCCGTGTTCTTCTCCTCGTACATGCTCAGGGGCGCCACCTGGCTGTAGCGCAGGTTGCTGTCCTGGTAGCGCCGGAACACGCCGCGGGTCAGGGCCTCCGCGTCGTCTCCCTGCACCAGGACCCGGTCGCCGCGCTTGCCCATGATGCTGGCCGTGCCGGTGTCCTGGCACTGGGGGAAGACGCGGTTCGCCGCGATGATGGCGTTCTGGAACAGCTCCCGGGCCACGAAGCGGTCGTTGTCGGACGCCTCCGGGTCCCGGAGGATGGACGCCAGCATCTCGAGGTGCCGCGTCCGGAGCAGGAAGCTCACGTCGCCCATCGCCTCGTAGGCCAGCCGCTCCAGCGCCTCGGGCGCGACCTTCACGAAGGTCTCGCCGTCCACCTCGAAGGTCGTCACGCCCTCGGCGGTGACGTGGCGGAAGCCGGTGTCCTCGTGGTGACCGGTCTGGAAGAGGGGCTCGTAGTGGAACTCGGTCATGGGGGCCCTCCACGGGTCTTCAGGCGGCCGGAGTCTAGCACCAACGCCCTCTCGAGCCACGGCTTTCCCGAAGCCCCTGGCGGGCCGCCGGACATGGGCGTAGACTCGGGTACGAGACAGGCGCCGCACCGACGGTCGAGGAGAGGCCGGCTCCGTCGTCGGCCCCTCCCGCCAGGGGAGCAGGCGATGGACAATCCACGGACCCCCACCGCGACGGCCCTGCTCGGGGCCGTCGGCCTCCTCTCGTGCATCCTGGCGCTCGGCGCCGCACCCGCGGAACGGAGCCCGGACGAGCCCCGGCGCGCCACGGCCCGCACCGGGGAGGCGATCTACACGGAGGCCTGCGCGAGCTGCCACGGCGTCGACGGGACCGGCGGGGACCCTGCGCTGGTGCGCTTCGAGACGCCGCTGCCCGACTTCACGGACTGCAGCTTCGCGACCCGGGAGCCGGACGTGGACTGGCTCGCGGTCGCGCACCAGGGCGGCCCGGCCCGCGGCTTCGCCCGGATGATGCCCGCGTTCGACGAGGCGCTCACGGACGGCGAGATCCAGGCCGCGGTCGACCACCTGCGGACCTTCTGCGACGACGACGGCTGGCCCCGCGGAGAGCTGAACTTCCCGCGGCCCATGTTCATCGAGAAGGCCTATCCCGAGGACGAGGCCGTCTACACCGTGGGCGTGAAGACCGAGGAGCCCCGCGCGGTCTACCACGAGCTCACCTACGAGAAGCGCTTCGGCGATCGCTACCAGTTCGAGGCCGTGGTCCCGTTCACCATCCACGATCAGGGCTCGGGCGACGGGTGGAAGGGGGGCCTCGAGGACGTCGCCCTGGGGATCAAGGCCGCCCTGCTCCACAGCCTGCGCACGGGCTCCATCCTGAGCCTCACGGGGGAGGTGGTGCTCCCCACGGGCGACGAGGACGACGGCTTCGGCGGCGGCACCACGGTGTTCGAGCCCTTCCTGTCCTACGGGCAGAGCCTCGCCGCGGCCGGCTTCGTGCAGCTCCAGGGGGGCGCGGGCCTGTCCGTGGACCCGGATCACAAGGACCACGAAGCGTTCTGGCGGGGGCTGTACGGCCGGAGCTTCAGGCAGGGGCGCTTCGGGCGCACGTGGACCCCCATGGTGGGCGTCCTGGGCGCCCGGGACCTCGCCGACGGCGCGCAGACCCACTGGGACCTGGTCCCGCAGCTCCAGGTCACCCTCAACACCCGCCAGAACATCATGGCGAACGCGGCCGTGCGCATCCCGGTGAACGACGCCGACGCGCGCTCCGTGGAGGTGTACTTCTACGTGCTCTGGGACTGGTTCGACGGCGGCCTCACCGAGGGCTGGTAGCCCGCCCGCGCGCGCCGCGACCACGGAGGTGCCCACCATGCGCCACGCCATCCCGCTGTCCGTCACCCTGATGCTCTGCGCCGCCCCGTCCGGCGCGGTCCTCGCCGTGCCGCCCGGCGGCCTCCCGCAGATGTTCGTGCCGTCCGGACAGTGCAGCGCCTGCCACGACGGGCTCACGTCGCCGTCCGGGCGCGACGTCTCCTTCGGCGCCGACTGGCGCTCGTCCATGATGGCCAACTCGGCCCGCGACCCGTACTGGCAGGCCGCGGTCCGGCGGGAGATCATGGACCATCCGTCGGCGCAGGCCGCCATCGAGGACGAGTGCGGCACCTGCCACATGCCCATGGCCCACAAGGCCGCCCAGGCGGCGGGCGGCAAAGGGAGCGTCTTCGCGCACCTGCCCGTGGGCGCGAAGGCGACCCGCACCGCCGCCCTGGCCGCGGACGGGGTGTCGTGCTCCGTGTGCCACCAGATCCGGGACGACAACCTCGGGGAGGAGGAGAGCTTCACGGGCGGCTTCGTCGTGGACGCGACGACGGCGCGCTGGGGGCAGCGCGAGGTCTACGGTCCGTACGAGGTGGACCGGGGACGCACGCGCCTCATGCACTCGGCGACAGGCTTCACGCCGGCGAAGGGGGAGCACCTGCAGGGCTCGGAGCTGTGCGCGACCTGCCACACGCTGTACACGCACGCCCTGGGCCCGGACGGCGAGGTCGTAGGAGAGCTGCCCGAGCAGGTGCCCTACCTGGAGTGGCTCCACAGCGGCTATCCCGGCGAGGAGTCGTGCCAGTCCTGCCACATGCCTCCCCTGGACGAGCCGACGGCCATCAGCAGCGTCATGCCGAAGGATCGGGAGGGCGTGTCCCCGCACGTCTTCCGCGGCGGGAACTTCTTCGTGCTCGCCATGCTGAACCGCTTCCGCGCGGAGCTCGGGGTCGCGGCCCTTCCCGCGGAGCTGAGCGGGTCGGCCGAGGCGACCGTGCGGCATCTGCGGGAGTCGAGCGCCCGGCTCGGGCTCGAGGCCGCGGCGGTGCGCGACGGGTGGCTCGCGTTCGACGTCGCCATCCGCAACCTGGCCGGGCACAAGCTGCCGACGGCCTATCCGTCGCGCCGCGCCTGGCTGCACGTGGTGGTGCGGGACGGCGCCGGCGGGGTGCTGTTCGAGTCGGGGCGCTTCATGCCGTCCGGGGCCATCGAGGGCAACGACAACGACGAGGATCCGGGCACCTTCGAGCCCCACCACGCGCGCATCGAGGACCCGTCGCAGGTGCAGGTCTACGAGGGCATCCTGGCCGGCCCGGACGGCGCCGTGACCACGGGCCTGCTCACGGCCACCCACTACGTGAAGGACAACCGCCTGCTCCCGCGCGGCTTCGACAAGGACGCCGCGGGCGAGGACATCGCCGTGCGGGGCGCCGCCGCGGACGACCCGGACTTCCGGGGCGGCGGCGATCGGACGCGGTACGCGGTGGACGTCCGCGGCGCCTCCGGCCCCTACCGCGTGGAGGCCGCGCTCTGGTACCAGCCGATCTCGTTCCGCTGGGCGGACAACCAGGCCCCCTACGACGCGTTCGAGACCAACCGCTTCCAGCGCTACTACGAGGCCATGTCCGACTCGTCCGCCGTGGTCCTGGTGCAGACCGCCACCACGATCCAGTAGGGGAGACGCGGGGATCCTGGACGAAATCACGCGCCTGTCCGTGGCGCCCCACCGCAGCGAGGTCGTCCGCGGGCGGGACGAGACGAACACCATCGAGCAGGGCCTATTGCAGCGCGAGCGGGAGCAGAACACCGGGGTGGGCATGGGGATGGCGATGCCCCACACCACTCTCACGGAGGCGCGCACCACCCGCGTGGGCGTCTTCGGCACCGCGCGCCCGATCGACCAAGGCGTCGCCGACGGCGAGTCGGTGGACGTGTTCTTCGTCGTCGAGGGGCCGCCCGGGGAGCAGCACACGCACCTCACGGTGCTCTCCGACCTCGGGCGCCTGTCCCTGCAGACCGCCCACCTCGAGGACGTGCGCCGCGCCGGGCGCCCCGAGGACGTCGCGGAGGCGATGAGGCGACACCGGGACACCCTCCGCACGGCCTGATCGGCGGCTACCCGTCCCCGCCGGGCAGGGCCACGGGCCCCGGTGCGTCGAAGCCGTCGCCGTCCACGTCCACGTAGATCGGGTTGGTGAAGGCGTAGGTGAAGCCCGAGAAGACCGGGGCGCCCATCTCCGGGCCGCGGGTCATGATCACGTACCAGGTGTCCGCGGTCGGCTCGACGGCGAAGGTCTCGTCGAACCATGCGCCGCCGGGCTCCGCGGGGGCGGTGGCGGGGCGCGTCTCCACGAGGAGGCCGTTGGCGTACAGCTCCACGGTGGACAGGGTGAGCCAGTCGGGAACCCGGGCGACCACGTGCAGCTCCACGGGGCCGCCGTCGGGGCTGACCGGCTCGGACCAGCCCATGCGCCGTTCGCCGTCCACGTCCACGTCGAGCCAGGCCCCGCGGGACACGATGGCCTGCTGGCGACCGATGGCTCCGACCACGTCCTCGTCCGTCACGTCGGCCGGGGCGTCGGTGTCCATCCACAGGTACGTCCTCGGATAGCCGACGTCGTCGCCCAGGTCGTGGGCGTCCGAGTTGCCCAGGGCGCAGACCGGGACGCCCCGGTTGAGCAGGCCGAACCAGTCCGCCAGCACCGGCACGTCGCTGTCGGCGGCGTCGGACCACTCGGCCCAGCCCTCCGGCGTGTAGTCGGCCGCCTGGCCGATCTCGTCGTTCACCTCCAGGGCGTCGAAGTCCGTGGCCAGCTCTCCCTTGCCGGGCTCCCCGCTCCACGGGTCGAGGCGGAGGTGCGAGAAGTAGCCCTTCAGCAGACCGGACCGGGGGTGGTTCACCTGGATGGTGCGGTCCCCCGGCAGGCTCCGCAGGAGCTCGAAGAGCTCGGCGATGGTCCTGTCCGCCCAGAGCTTCGCCCCCACCAGCGCGAAGGGGTCCTCGGGGTCGATCGGCAGGGGATAGGCGTTGAAGTGCCCCACGGCGTTGACGCTGATCTCGTCTCCGACCACCCCGTGGAACGCGTCCTCGGCGCCGAGCGCCGCGACGGTGGGGCGGATGTCCACCACGTTGTCGTGGTCCGTGATGGCGGCACACTCCATGCCGGCGGTCAGGTTCTCCCGCAGCTTCTCGGGCAGGGTGGCGTTGGCGTCCATGCTGCCGATGGTGTGCTGGTGGAAGTCGCAGGCCAGCCACCCGGGGGTGTCGACCGCCCTCGCCAGGTGCTGGTCGAGGACGTGGCCGTCCGACAGGGTCACGTCGTCCAGGACGATCCGCTCAATCTCCGGCCCGTGGGAGAGGACGACCCGATAACGCCCCGGTCGCACGGCGAACTCGGAGCGCCCCGGTCCGACGAAGACCACGCGGTCGTGTCCGTCGATGACCTCGTCGCCCAGGCGGGGATCGGGCCCCTGCACGTCGAGGGCCTGCAGCACGATCTTCGCCGGGAACGTCTCGAAGCCCGCGGGCGTCGGACCGTCGCCGGTGAGCGCCGCGTGCACCACCGCTCGCGACCCGATCTCCAGGTCGGCCGTGGCGTCGGCGTCGGCCTCGACGTCCACCTCCGCGGCGGTGGAGCGGATCCGCTGATCGCCGGAGGCCACGACGCGGTAGCTGCCCGGCCGGAGGCGCATCCCGTAGGACCCGTCGGCGCCGGTGCGCGCCTGGTTGGCCGCGTGCTCCGCCTCGCCGCCGCCGGCCGGGACCGGGAGGGCCGTGACCCGGGCGCCCTCCACGGGCGCGCCGTCCCCGTCGACGACCCGCCCCACGACGCGCCCCGTCTCGCCGGCGGTGCGCTCCAGGGCAAGGTCGATCACGCTGGCCGCCGAGCCGTCCCCCACGATGAAGAAGCGCTCCACGACCCGCGTCTCGCCTGCCGGGACGTCGAGGGCCAGGTCCAGGAGGCCGGCGGTCCCCGAGGAGTCGCTGAACGGCACCATGACGTCGCCCTCGGGGCGGCCGTAGGCGTAGGAGGTGTGATCGCCGCGGCTGCCCAGGACCGTGAGCTGCCCGGCGCTCTCCGGCTTCGCGAAGCCCGCCTCCGGGCTGACCAGCTCCAGCTGCTTCCCGAAGCCCAGGAAGTCGCCGACCGCGATGGAGGCCGACGACGACCCGGTGTTCGTCACGAGGGTGCGCAGGGTGAGCACCGGCTCGCCGGGTCGCACCACGTACTCCACGGTCACGTCGAGGGGGGCGTCTCCGGCGAGATCGTCCAGGAAGTCGAGGATGCCGGAGGAGCCGGCGTGTCCGGTGACCCGGAGGACCGCCTCCTCCCCGTCCGCGCCGTCGTCGGCGACCACGATGGAGTCCGGCACGAGCACGCGGAAGTCCACGAGCGGGAACATCTCGCGGAAGGTGTCGCGCCCCGGCTCGTCCTCGGGGCGTACCAGGTCCGCGTCGATGAGGTTCCCGCCGTACAGGTTCAGGCGGACGGACACCCCCACGTCCTGGATCAGGAAGCGGGCCTGCCGGTTGCCGATGAGCCAGGCGCCGCCCACCTGGCCGTAGGCGCCCGGTCCGCCGATGAGGTCGTCGGCCTCCTCCACGCGCCGGACATACAGCGGGCTGTCGGGCGGTCCGTCCGCGTCGGTGTCCGGCGTCGCGTCGGCGGCGGACACGTCGGCGTCCCCGGCGCCGGCGACCTCCTCCACCGGCGGGGCATCGGACGCGGCGTCGGCGGGGTCGTCCGAGGAGGACGAGTCCCCGCAGCCGGGCGACAGGGCGAGCAGGACGAGGAGGAGTCCGGGGGTGGCGTGCTTCATGGCGCGGGATGATACGCGGAACCGGCGCGCGATGCCCGTGCTGATCGTCCGGAGGCCCCCGGACCGGGAGAGCCTCTCCCCGGCGACGCAGGGGACAGGCCCCCGGATTGTCGCACCGCATCACCCGGGGGTTGCGCCAGATCAAGCGTCGAGACGCCGCCGGGCGAAACCCCCTGAACCCACGCTCAACATGCGATAACCAGGAGGACATGCAGGATTCGAGAGGAGGGCCCGACGACGATTTCGTGATCCGGATCAAAGCCGCGTCGCATCATTCGACTAGGCTCGCGCCCGAGGCTGCCCCCGTACGAAGATGTCGCCTCGTAACTCGCCGCATACTGGAGGCTCCCGTGTCCGACGACCATCGCCCCGGGAAGACCCGCACGCGCTTCCGCCGCCTCGTGCGCGGCCTCGTCGCCAGTCGCCTCGCCCTCGTCGGCGTGGGCCTGACGACCGTGAGCGCGGTCCTCATCCTCAGCGCCATGATCCTCGAGTGGACGGGCATGTTGTCCCTCGGCGCCTACGCCGGGCTCATCACCTTCCTCGTCCTCCCCATCTTCTTCGTCTTCGGCCTCGTGCTCATCCCGCTGGGCTCGTGGCTGGCCTGGCGCCGAGCCAGGAGGGACGGCGAGCACGAGGGCCCCACCCCTTTCGTGATCGACCTCACCATTCCCTCCCATCGCCGCTTCTGGGGGCTGGTCGGGGTCCTGACGGTCGTCAACGTCCTCATCCTGACCGGCCTCAGCTACGAGGGCTATCACTACACCGAGAGCACGCAGTTCTGCGGGAAGACCTGCCACTCCGTGATGGAGCCCGAGTTCGAGGCGTACAAGCGGTCGCCCCACGCCCGGGTCGACTGCGTGGAGTGCCACATCGGCCCCGGCGCCTCGTGGTTCGTGAAGTCCAAGCTCAGCGGCCTGCGCCAGGTCTACGGCGTGATCGCCGACGACTTCTCGAAGCCCATCCCCACGCCCATCCACAACCTGCGTCCCGCGCGGGACACCTGTGAGCAGTGCCACTGGCCCGAGTTCTTCCACGGCAAGCGGACCAAGCTGTTCACGAAGGCCATGGGTGAAGACGGCGTCGAGGACCCGACCGTCACGGCCCTGGCGCTCAAGGTCGGAGGCCGCAGCGCGGAGACCGGGGAGTACCACGGCATCCACTGGCACGTGAGCAAGGACAACAAGGTGGAGTACCGGGACGTGAAGGGGGAGCGCATGGTCATCCCCGAGGTCCGCGTCACCACGCCGGACGGCGAGGTGGTGACCTACGTGGATCCGGAGCTTCCCGAGCCCCCGGCCGACAGCGAGTGGCGGACGATGGACTGCATCGACTGCCACAACCGCCCGACGCACATCTACCAGATGCCCGAGGAGTCCGTGGACGAGCTCCTGCTCGACGGCCAGCTCCCCGGGGACATGCCGAGGCTCCGCGAGGCGGCCATCGAGGCCATCCAGGTGGAGTATCCGACCAAGGCCGAGGCGGAGCAGCGCATGGACGAGGAGCTGAAGAAGGCCTACGCCGAGCTGGTGGACGAGGTCTCCGAGGACGAGGAGGCGAAGCTGGCGGCGGCCGCGGACACGCTGTTCCGCGAGGCCTACGCCATCAACGTCTACCCCCGCCTCAACATCGAGTGGGGAACCTATCCCAGCCACCTGGGTCACCAGAGCGAGGCCGGGTGCTTCCGCTGCCACAACGACAAGCACGAGGACCCCGAGGGCAACACCATCGGGCAGGACTGCGACCAGTGCCACGTCATCCTGGCCGAGGAGCAGCGGATCAGCGAGATCGACAGCGCGGTCGCCAAGTCGCTCTTCTTCGACGAGTCGGCCATCCAGGAGGAGGAGGTCGAGCTCGACTGGTAGCCGTCCGCGTCACCCCCGGAGGCGGCCGCGCTTTCGGGGGTGCAAGACGCGACACTCCCTGTTAAGGTCCGCGATTCGAAACAGGGAGAAAGCGGATGTCGGTACGACGACTTTTGACGAGCGGGACGATCCTCACGTGGCTGGCCGTGGCCCTCGTGGGCTGCGACGACGCAGGCAACGGCGGTGGATTCGTGCCTGATACGGCGTTCCCCCAGGACACCTCGGGCGACACGAGCGGCCCGGGGCAGGACGTCCAGGGTGACGCGCCATCGCAGGTGGACGTCTCGTCGGACGGCGAGCCCCTCGATCCGGACGCGGACGCGACGCCCGTCACGCCGGACGCGGAGCCCGACGCCGGCCAGGACGTCCCGGACTCCGACGAGGACGTGCCGGGTCCCCAGCCGGACACCACCCCCGACACGCAGCCGGACACCACACCGGACGTCGCCGACACGCAGCCGGACACCACCCCCGACACGCAGCCGGACACCGCACCCGACACGCAGCCGGACACCGCACCGGACGTCGCCGACACGCAGCCGGACACCGCACCCGACGTCGCCGACACGCAGCCGGACACCGCACCCGACGTCGCCGACACGCAGCCGGACAGCGCACCGGACATCGCTGACGCGCAGCCGGACGTCCCGGACACCGTGGACGACACCGACGCCGGTCCGGCCGAGTGCGGAACCCTGGCCCTGTCCGGCGAGCTGATCGAGGCCCAGGGCGGCCTCCACGTCATCGAGGCGGACCTCGGCCTCGGCTCGCCCGACGTGCCGGACGTCCTGCAGCTCGAGTTCTACTCGGACGAGACCGGGACGTTCGACCTGGCGTCGGCCGCCAACGACAACTACGCCTACTGCGAGCAGTGCGTCCGGGTCCTCGTCGACGTGGACCAGGACGGGAACGTCGCGTCCCAGCTCTTCCAGGCCGCCGGCACGATCACGGTCGGCTCCCCGCCCCAGAGCGGCCCGACGACCGTGACCCTCGAGGGCGTCGTCCTCGAGGAGGTCACCATCGAGTCCGAGACCTTCCAGTCGACGCCCGTGCCCGACGGGACGTGCTACGAGGTGCCGACGCCCACGACCCTCGAGCCGCCTGTCTGCGAGCCGGACTGCACGGGCAAGGTCTGCGGTCCCGACGGCTGCGGCGGCACGTGCGGTGAGTGCACGTCCGGCACGTGCGCCGTGGACGGCAGCGAGTGCGCGAGCGCGGGCACCTGCCAGCAGGTGAACATCGCCGGGACGGTCTCGGCGCACCCGGAGTTCCCCCAAGCGTACCTGCAGGACCTGACCGGCCAGGGCCTCGGGGCCACGTCCGAGCCGGACAGCCTGAACCTGGAGTTCTACGCCGAGGACATCGGCACCTTCGACCTCGCCCCGGCTCCGAACGACAGCTACGCGACGTGCGAGCAGTGCGTGCAGGTGGTCGTGGACGCCGGCACCGCCTACGAGCGCCGCTTCTTCCAGACCGGCGGGACGATCACCGTCAACGAAGGGTCGGATCCCTTCGCCGGCCTGATCGACACGGCCCTCACGGACGTGACGCTCGTCGAGGTCACCATCGACCCGGAGACCTTCGAGACGACCCCCGTCTCGGGCGGCGCCTGCATGGAGCTCGACGCGAGCAACCCGGTGACGACCCCGTGACCCGGTCGCGCAGGCCGCGTGGCGTGTTATAGGGCCCCATGCCCTGGTTCACCCACGACGGCCTGCGCCTCCACTACGTGGACCACGGGACGGGGACGCCAATCGTCCTCGTCCACGGCCTGCTGTGGTCGTCGCGGATGTTCGTACGGCTGCGGCGGGCCCTGCCCGACCAGCGGGTGATCCTGCTGAACCTGCGCGGTCACGGCCCGAGCGATCGCCCGACCGACGCGAGCCGGTACTCCTGGGCGGCGTTCGCGCAGGACGTGCTCGCGCTGCTCGACCACCTGGGCCTGGAGCGCGCCGTCGTCGGCGGGCTGTCCCTGGGGGCCAACGTGGCCCTCGAGGTCGCCATGGCCGCTCCCGATCGGTGCGCCGCCCTGGTACGCGAGGTGGGCTGACCGACGAGCCGGAGGAGCATCCATGAAGGTCAACCCGGTCGTGTTCTTCGTCTCCGCCGGCGTGATCCTGATCTTCGTCGTGCTGGCGGCGGCGTTCACCGAGCCGACGGCGGCGGCGTTCGACGCCATCCAGGCGTTCATCGTGGGCCGGTTCGGGTGGCTGTACATCGGCTCGGTCGCCTTCTTCCTCGGCTTCGTCATCTACCTGTTCTTCAGCCGCTACGGCGACATACGCCTGGGCAAGGACGACGAGGAGCCCGCCTACTCGAACACGTCGTGGTTCGCGATGCTGTTCAGCGCGGGGATGGGCATCGGCCTGCTCTTCTACAGCGTCGCGGAGCCGATCCTGCACATGAGCCAGCCCCCGCACGCCGACCCCGGCACCGTCGAGGCGGCCCGGCAGGCCATGGTCCTGACCTTCTTCCACTGGGGGATGCACGCCTGGGCCATCTACATCGTGGTGGGGCTGTCCCTGGCCTACTTCTCGTATCGCCACGACCTGCCGCTGACCATCCGCTCGGCCTTCTATCCCCTGCTGGGCAAGCGCATCCACGGCGCGGGCGGCGACGTGGTCGAGATCCTGGCGGTGTTCGGGACCCTGTTCGGGATCGCCACGTCCCTGGGCCTCGGCGTCATGCAGATCAACTCCGGCCTGGCCCACCTGGGGCTGCTGGACCACTCGACCACGAACCAGCTCTTCCTCATCGCCGGCATCACCCTGGTCGCCACGGCCTCCGTCGTCTCCGGGCTCGACAGGGGCATCCGGCGCCTGAGCGAGATGAACCTCTTCCTGGGCCTGATCCTGGTGCTGTTCGTCTTCGCCGTCGGCCCGACCGTCTTCCTCCTCGGCACCTTCGTGCAGAGCGTCGGGACGTACCTGTCGGACCTGGTCGCCATGACATTCCGCACGGACGCCTTCGTGGGCACCGAGTGGCAGTCGAAGTGGACCATGTTCTACTGGGGCTGGTGGATCTCCTGGTCGCCCTTCGTCGGGATGTTCATCGCCCGCGTGTCCCGAGGGCGCACCATCCGCCAGTTCATCATGGGCGTGCTGCTCGTCCCGACCCTCCTGACGTTCCTCTGGCTGGTCATCTTCGGGAACACCGCCATCCACATGGAGCTCTTCGAGGGCGGCGGCATCGCCGCGGCGGTGCAGGACAGCGTCCCGGTGGCCCTGTACGTGATGCTCGAGCGCCTGCCCTGGCAGGGCATCAGCGTCACGCTCGCCACCCTCGTCATCGCCACCTACTTCGTGACGTCGTCCGACTCGGGGTCCCTCGTCATCGACATCCTGACCTCCGGGGGCGAGCCGAACCCGCCCGTGGCCCAGCGCATCTTCTGGGCCCTCACGGAGGGCGCGGTGGCGTCCGTCCTGCTGCTCACGGGCGGCCTCGCCGCGCTCCAGACCGCCGCCATCACGACGGCGCTGCCCTTCTGCGTGGTGCTGATCGCCATGTGCGTGAGCCTCCGCAAGGGGCTGCGCGCCGAGCATCGTCCGGGCCGTCGCGCGCGCCCCATCCGTGAGCTGGCCACCCACCCGGAGGACCCCCGATGAAGAAGGACTGGAGGAGCCGCCTGAAGCGAATCGTCTCCCGCGCGCCGGGGCGCCGCCGACCTCGCGGAGTCCCCACCGAGGAGAGCCGCCTGCACATCACCCTGTTCATCCGCGACACGGTCGTCCCGGCCTTCCGGGAGCTGGAGCGGGAGCTGGCGAAGCACGATCGGACCGTGCACGTCGACGAGGGGCCGTACCAGGCCTCCATCACGGTCCTCCACGAGGGCGAGGAGGAGTTCTCCTACGCGGTCCGCGGCCGCGTGTACCACACGATGAGCTTCGCCTTCCCCGAGATGGGCGAGGACGGCGGCACGGTGGCCCACGCCGAGGTCGTCATGCGGTCGGGCACCGAGGCGTACGAGCTGACGGAGTTCACCCGCGAGGACATCATCCAGGACTTCCTGGACGAGTACGCCAAGTGGATGGGCTGGTGAGCTCCACGGATGGAGATCGACCGTCCGGATGTTGAGACAACGCGCCGCATGACGCAGGCTCTTGCGTCAGCCCCCCGCGGCGCCGGGCGTGACGGACCCACCGAGGAGCATCCCCCATGGAGGAGCAGACCAGCCAGACCCTCGCCGACCACCAGGTGGAGGAGCGCATCCGGAGCGCCCTGAAGAAGCGCGACGGCGTCGCCACCACCGGCGACGTCGCGGCGGACACCGGCCTCCCCTACGACCAGGCCGACGTGGCGATGCGCCGGATGCTGTCCGTGTACCGGAGCCACCTGGACGTCGACGACGCGGGCAACCTCCGCTACCGCTTCGACCCGGAGATGGCGCGCCGGGGCAAGCAGCCGGGCAGCGTGTGGCGCCGGATCCGGGCGGCCCTCTGGAAGGCCTTCGTCGTGGCCTTCAAGGTCTGGATCATGGTCATGCTGGTGGGCTACACGGTCCTCTTCGTCCTGATCCTGCTGGCCATCGCCCTGGCCGGCATCGCGGCGATGATGCGCAGCGACGACGACGACGGGCCGGGCGTGCAGATCGGCATCCTGCCCTTCTACCTGCTGGCGCGGATGCTCGAGTTCCTGTTCTGGTGGAACCTCTTCGACAGCGCCATGGTGCCCCACGGCCGGTTCGGGCGCCGGATGCGCAGGAAGCCCCACAAGAAGCCGAAGCGCCCCTTCTACCAGCGCATCTTCCAGTACGTGTTCGGCCCCGAGGAGCCCGAGCCCGACCTCCTGGAGACGGGGCGGGACTTCGCGCGGTTCGTCCGCGCGCGAGAGGGTCGCATCACGGCCGCCGAGTGGGCCTCCCGGTCGGGCCAGAGCCTGGACCACGCCGACGCCGCGCTGACCGCCGGCGTGGTCCGCTTCCGGGGCGACGTGGACGTCACCGAGGAGGGCGTCCTCGTCTATCGCTTCGACGAGCTCCGGGTGACCGCCGACGAGCAGGGCGGCGCCGCCCGCGAGCCGCGGCCCATCTGGGAGCAGGAGGTCCGCGTCCCGCCGCTGACCGGCAACCCGCGCAAGTCGAACGGCTGGATCACGGGCCTGAACAGCTTCAACCTGGTCATGTCGAGCGTGGTGCTCTTCGGCCCGGCCCTGCCCATGGCCGCGACCATCGCGCTCGGCGTCGTCCCCTTCGTGTTCAGCCTGGTCTTCTTCGGGGTGCCCCTGGGCCGCCGGCTGAAGCGCCGCGCCGCCGTGCGCCGGGCCGAGCAGGAGAACGCGCGCCGCCGGGGCATGAAGACCGTCTTCGAGTCCGCCCGGGACGGCCAGGCCCGGACGATCACCGAGGACGCCCTCCCCGAGGGCCAGGCCGATCGCCTCGTGCTCGACTACGAGGGCGACCTCGAGGTCACCGAGGAGGGGGACATGGTCTATCGGTTCCCCACCATCGCCGCGCAGTACGACGCCTCCCGGCGCGCCCGGGAGAGCGCCCGCCTCGAGGAGGTGGTGTTCGGCCACACGGTGTTCTCCTCGGACGAGGAGGAGAAGAGCCTCCACGAGGCCGAGCTGGAGGAGTTCGACCGCCTCCTGGCCCACGAGCTGAGCGCCTGAGCCGGCCCCGATTCCCCCCTGCCCGGAGACGAGCGATGAAGCGAGCGACCTGGATGATGCTGGCGACGGCGGCCCTGCTCCTGGCGGCGAGTCCCGCCCTCGCCGCGGACAAGGGCGGCGTGACCATGCCGGACCGCGCGGAGCTGGCCGGCGAGTCCCTCGTGCTCAACGGCATGGGCATCCGCGAAGCGACCATCTTCAAGGTGGACGTCTACGTGGCGGGCCTGTACCTGCCGAAGCGCACCTCCAGCGCGGCGGCCATCCTGCGCTCCGACGGCGCGAAGCGCGTCATCATGCACTTCGTCCGCGACGTGGACCGGGAGGACATCGTCGAGGCGTGGCGCGAGGGGTTCGAGGACAACGCCGGCTCGAAGTACAGCGCCATGCGGCCCAAGGTCGCGCGCCTGGAGAGCTGGACCACCGACGTCGAGGAGGACGATCGCGTGATCCTCGACTTCCTCCCGGGCGAGGGCGTCCGCCTGAGCGCCAACGGCAAGGCCATGGGCACCATCCCGGGCGAGGACTTCGCGCGGGTCCTCATGGCCATCTGGCTGGGCCCCGAGCCCCCGAACGAGGGGCTCAAGGAGGGGATGCTGGGGAAGGACTGATCGCTATCCCGCCCGGCGGCTCGGCGCCTGGGACGCCTCGGGACGCGCGGGATCCCTGGCCTCGGGATCGGTGAACGTGATCCGGAACTCCGTGCCCTCGCCCCGGTCGATGTCCAGGCTGCCGCCGAGCTGACGCGCGAGCGACGTGACGATCTTCAGGCCCAGGGAGCCGATGGCGTGCACGTCCAGGTCCCCGGGGAGGCCGACGCCGTCGTCCGCCACCCGCAGCTCGTACCGGCCCGGCTCGATCTCCCGGAGGGAGACCTCCAGCCGCCCCTCGCGATCGTCGGGGAAGGCGTGCTCGAGGGCGTTGGAGATCAGCTCGTTCAGGATGAGCCCGCAGGGGATGATCGTGTCCACGTCCAGGTAGATCGGGGGGATGTCCACGACCATCTCGACGTCGTCGAGCCCGACCCGATAGCTCGCCAGGAGCTGCTCGACGAGGTTGCGCACGTAGCCGTCGAACTCGACGCGGGAGAAGTCCTGGGAGCGATAGAGGCGCTCGTGGATCATCCCCATGGAGCGGACGCGGTGCTGGCTCTCGTCGAAGTAGCGGCGGGCCTCCGCGTCGTCGAGCTGTCGAGACTGGAGCTGGAGCAGGCTCTGGATGACCAGCAGGTTGTTCTTCACCCGGTGGTGCATCTCCCGCATCAGGAGCTCCTTGTCCCGCAGCGCCTGCTCCAGGGCCTGCTGGGCGCGGACCCGCTCGGTGATGTCACGGCCGGACTCGACGATGCCGAGGAACTCGCCCTCGTCGTTCCACAGGGGCGAGGCCACGATCTCCACGAAGGCGACGTCTCCGTCGTCCCGGGTGTGCTCGTGGGTGACCGTCATGGTCCGGCCGGTCTCGGTCACGCGGGCGAGCGGACAGGGATGCGCCTCGCCGCTGCAGGGCTCGGTCCTCCGGTGGGAGATCTCGTAGCAGCGCACCGGCCTGCGCAGGGAGTCGGGATCGAGGTCCATCATGGCCTGGTTGGCCAGGCGGACGTTGTACTCCGTGTCGATGACCATGATCGGCTCCCGGAGGCCGTCCAGGACGTCTCGCAGCTTCGGGCAGTCTCCGCGCAGCATCGGCACCTCCGGGGGCATGGCGCACGTCACCGGTGTGCTCGAGAGCAAGATCCAGGCCGAAGCCCCGGGCAGCGAACGGCTGCCGCCCGGCGCGCCCCGCCCCGCTCGACCGGTCTCCCAAAGGGGCGGGCTCGCACACGAGGGGTGCGGGAAACGACCCGATCGCGGACCGCGTTCCCATGCTTGCAACCTTCCCGGTGAAATGATTAGCATAGCAACGAACCGCCCCCGGCGATCGCCGACCGGAGCCCCCATGCGCGATCTGAACCCCTGGGACAGCCTCGGCTTCCACTGCAACATCACCTTCAAGGCCTTCGTGCGCTGCCTGGACGCGCACCTGGAGGAGACGGGGGTGAGCCGGGCCCAGTTCCTCGCCCTCGCCCACCTGGTGGCGGCCGGCCCCCTGTCCCAGACCCAGCTCGCGGATCGCCTGTTCATCAGCCCGGCGACGACGGCCAGGCTGGTGGATCGCATGGAGCGCGACGGCTGGGTCGAGCGGCACCCGGACCCGGACGATCGGCGCGTGAAGCGGGTGCTCCTCACCGACGAGGCCCGCGCCGTGTGGAGCGAGGTCTCGGGCATCGCGAAGGAGATCCTCGCCCGCTCCTATCGCGGCGTGGACCCCGCCGACATCGAGACGGCGAAGCGGGTCCTCGCCCAGCTCCGGGAGAACCTCGGGGAGTAGGCGGGCCGGTCCCCCCTCCGAGTGTCCCGTTCGTGCATTTCGTTAGCATACCAATGGTTGTCACACGATGAATAAAGTGAAACGAGCCGCCGGGCGCCTGGTGCGCCTCCTCCCCGTCGTCCTGCTCGTCGTGGGCGCCGTGCTCCTCGTCAAGCACAGGAAGGCCGAGCTCGCCGCCGCGCCGACCCCGACGGATCGCCCCACCCCCGTGCGGACGGCGGAGGCCCGATCGGGCTCCCTGGCCGAGACCCGCACCTGGCTGGGCCGGGTCCGCCCGTGGCAGGAGGCGGAGCTCTCCGCCCAGCTCACGGCCCGCGTCCGCGCCGTCGAGGTGCGCGAGGGAGACGTCGTGGAGGCGGACCAGACCCTCGTCCGGCTCGACACCTCCGAGGTCGGCAGCGCCGCCGAGGGCGTCGAGGCCCAGGTCGCCCAGGCCCGGGCGCAGGTGGCGTCCCAGCGGGCCACCCTGCGCTCGCTCCGGGAGAGCGTGCGCTACTGGACCCGAGAGCTGGAGCGGGATCGGATGCTGGCCCGGGAGGGCGCCATCCCCCCGGCCGTCGCGGACGCCACCGCCGACAAGGCGAACGACGCCGAGGGGCGCCTGGAGGCGGCGAAGGAGGCCCTGGCCGCCGCGAGGCGACAGGTGGACGTGCAGGACAGGCGCCGCGACGAGGCGGGGGCGCGCCTGGACTACACGAAGGTCTCCAGCCCCTTCGACGGCGTCGTGGCCCGCCGCATGGTCGATCCCGGCGACCTGGCCGCCCCGGGCCGACCGCTGCTGGTCGTGGAGGATCGGCGGCGCCTGCGCGTGCTCTTCGACGTGCCCCAGCGCGACCTCCCCGGGATCCGCCCCGGCGCCGAGGTGAGGCTGCCGGAGGCCGGCCCGGACGGCGGACCGCTGGTCCTGGAGGTCTCGCGGCTTCACCCCTCCCTGTCCGACGATCGGACGCTCACCGTGGAGGCGTGGGCCGGGCCCGACACCGGGTTGAGGCCCGGCAGCGTGCTCCCGGTCGACGTCGTGCTCGACCGGGTCGAGGACGCGGTGCTGGTCCCGGAGCAAGCCGTGGTGGACACCCCCGACGGCGGCGCCGCGGTCTTCGTCGTGGACGACGGCCGGACCCGACCGGTCGTGGTCCGGGTCCTCCTGGTCCGTGACGGCACGGCCGCCGTGGAGGGCCTCGAGGCCGGGCGTCGGGTCGTCGTCTCCACCTACCTGGGCTGGAACCGCCTGTCGGCCGGGGAAGCCGTGGAGGTGCTCCGATGAGCCTCCCCCGGTTCGCCCTCGATCGCCCCCACGTGATCCTGGCCGTGACCCTGCTCGCCGTCGGCCTGGGCGCGTTCGCCTTCTGGCGGACCCCCACGGACCTCTTCCCGGAGGTGGTCCCGCCCCAGGTGGTCGTCGTCACGGTCCAGCCCGGGGCCTCCGCGCCGGACATGTCGGACCAGGTGACGGAGGTCCTGGAGAAGGAGATCAACACGGTCTCCGGCCTGGAGCGCATCGTCAGCACGTCCCGGGACGAGGTCTCCAGCATCCGGGCCGAGTTCGTCTACGAGAAGTCCGTGGGCCAGGCGGTCGTGGACGTCCAGAACGCCGTGGCCCGGGTCACCGGGAGCCTCCCGGAGGGCGCCCGACAGCCGCAGATCTACCGGGTCACGGACGCCACGCGCCCCCTGATGACCCTCGCGGTGTCGCCCCGGGAGGACTCGCTGAAGTCCCTGTCCGACGTGCGCCTGCTCGCCGACAACGACCTGCAGGAGCGCCTGCTGTCGGTGCCGGGCGTCGGCGACGTGGAGGTCTTCGGCGGACACCGGCCCGAGGTGGAGGTCCGCCTCGACCGCGACGCCCTGGAGGGCCTGGACCTGGACCTGTCGGACGTGGTCGCCCGCCTCGGCGGCCAGAACATCACCTCCCCCGCCGGCATCATCTACGCCGCGGACCGGGAGTACCTGGTCAAGGTCGTCGGCGAGCAGGCCTCCCCGCGCGCGCTGGCCGACCTGCCCCTCACCTCCTCCGCCGACGGCCGCCAGGTCCGCCTGGGCGACGTGGCGGAGGTGCGCCTGGGCGAGGCCGACGCCCGCAGCGCGTACCACGGCAACGGGCGCCCCGCGATCGCCCTGAACGTCATGCGGCCCGACCACGGCGAGACCGTCTCGGCCATCCGGAACGTCAAGGCCGCCCTGGAGGACCTCCGGGCCGCCCACCCCGATCTGCGCTTCGAGGTCACCGAGGACCAGCAGCCCGTCATCGACCTGAACGTGAGCGGCATGCGCGCCTCCCTGTGGCAGGCGGTGGCCCTGACGGTCCTGGTCATCTTCCTGTTCCTCGGGAACCTGCGCGCCGCGGCCGTCGTGGGGCTGTCCATCCCCCTGTCGTTCCTGGCCGCGCTGACCGTGCTCTGGTTCAGCCCCTACACCCTGAACATGGTGACCCTCTCGGGCCTCATCATCGCCGTGGGCATGGTCGTCGACGCGTCGGTCGTGGTCCTGGAGAACATCTACCGCCATCGCACGGACCGGGATCGGGACGCGCGCAGCGCGGCCCTGGAGGGCACCCGCGAGGTCTCGCTGCCCATCACCGCGGGGATGCTGACCACGGTCGTCGTGCTGGTCCCGGTGATGTTCACCCGCGGGTTCACGGGCCGCATCATGACGCCCCTGAACCTGATGATCGTCTCCACGCTGGTGGCCTCGCTGCTCGTCTCCCTGACGGTGGTGCCGGCCCTGAGCGCGCGCCTCCTCGCCCACCCGCCGCGGCGCGAGGGCCTCCTGTCCCGCCTCGTGGCCCCCCTCGGCAAGGTCATCGAGTGGCTGGGCGATCGCTACGTCGGCATGGTCCGCCTGGCCCTGCGCCACCGCGTCGTCGCCCTGCTGCTGCTCCTCGGCTTCCTCGTGTTCACCGGCAAGCAGGTCCGGCCGCTCCTGGGCGGCGAGGAGATGCCGCCCATGGACACGGGCGTGGCCATCGTGGACCTCGACGCCGACTCGTCGGCCTCCCCGGAGGAGGTCGAGGCCACCCTCACCCGCGTCGAGGCCATCCTCTCGGAGACCCCGGGCGTCCTGACCATCTCGTCGGTGGTCGGCTCGGAGCCCGGCGCGGTCAGCTTCGGCGGGGGCGGCGCCACGGCGCAGTCGGCGCGGATCACCGTGCGCCTCGTGGACCGGACGCAGCGCGACGACACCATCTGGGAGATCGAGGAGCGCTGGCGCGAGCGGCTCGCCTCCGTCGAGGGCATCCGCACGTACCGCGTCACCGAGTACGGCGCCACGCCCGTGTCCACCACCAAGGCCCCCCTGGACGTCATCGTGACCGGCCCCGACCCCGAGGTGCTCGACGACCTCGCGGACCGGATCCTGGAGCACCTGCGCGGCACACCGGGCCTCGTGGACCTGCGCCGGAGCTGGTACCGCGACAAGGTCGAGACCTGGGTCGAGGTGTCGCCCCGCCTCGCGCAGATGTACGGCACCTCCCCGGCGGCGGTGGCCAACGTGCTCCGGGCGGCCGTCCAGGGCGTCCCCGCGTCGCGCCTGCGCCTGGAGGGCTACCTCGACATCCCGATCCGGGTCCGCTATCGCGCCGACCAGACCGACGAGCCCTCCTCCCTGGCCGAGGTGCCGGTCCCGACCCGCCTCGGCCGGGTGCCGCTCCGCGCCCTCGGGGAGGTCCGCTCCAGGACCGCGCAGCCCTTCGTCACCCGCGAGGTCCTGCGCCCGAGCATCGACGTCACCGGCGGCAACACGGGCCTGACCATCGCCCAGGTCAGCGCCCGGGCGACCGAGCGGCTCGAGGACCTCGACGTCCCGGCGGGCTACGACGTCACCGTGTCGGGCACCGCGCAGGACATGGCCGAGGGCCAGGCCGAGATGCGCCGCGCCCTGGTCATCGGCCTGGTGCTGCTCTACGCGCTGCTGCTGGCCCTGTTCCGCTCCTTCCGGCACCCCGTGACCATCATGGCCGCCATCCCGCTGGCCGTGGCCGGCGCCATGTGGGGCCTGCTGGCCTTCGACAAGCCGTTCTGCAAGCCCGCCTTCATGGGCCTCATCCTCCTGGGCGGGACCATCGTCAACAACGCCATCCTGATGCTCGACTTCATCCTGGAGGCCCGAAAGCGGGGCCTGGACCAGGAGGAGGCCATCGTCCGATCCGTGCGCCTCCGCATCCGCCCCATCCTGATGACCGCCGCGTCGACCATCGTGGGCTTCTCGCCCCTCATCTTCGAGCAGGCGGTGGGCCTGGAGCGCATGAGCCCCCTGGGCATCGCCGCCGCCGCCGGCCTCCTGGTCGGCACGGTCGTGACCCTCGTGGCGACGCCGCTCCTCTACGCCGTGTTCGAGTCCGCGGCCGAGCGCGTGGGTGGCTGGCTCCGCGCGGCCCGGACCCGCCTCGGACGCGCCGCCGGACCCGCCGCGGTGCTGCTCGTGGCGGGCGCGGGCCTCCTCGGCTGGGCCACGACCGCCCGCGCCGAGACCCCGCCCCCCGAAACGCTGACCTTGGAGCAGGCCGTCGAGCACGCCCTCGAGCACAGCCCGGACCTGGAGGCCTCCCGGGCCGACGTGGACCGCCTGGAGGGCGCCGCCCGCTCGGCCAAGGCCCCGCGCTGGCCCCGCCTCGACCTGGACGCGGCCGGGACCTGGAGCGAGGAGCCCCACGGACTCGTGCCCGGCGCCGCTGGTCCCGTCCAGCGCACCGACCACTGGCTGGGCCGCACGGGCGTGTCGGCGAGCTACCTCCTCCTCGACTTCGGTGGGGTGGACGCCCGGGTGCGCGCGGCCCTGGAGGAGGTGTCCGCGGGGGAGTCCCTGCTCGCCCGGCGGGAGCAGGAGGTCGCCTTCGAGGTGGCCCGCCTGTTCCTGTCCGCCCTCGCCGTCGAGGACCTGATCGGCGCGGCGGAGGCGACCCGCGAGAGCCTCCAGGCCGTCCGCGAGGCCACGGCGGACCTGATGGAGGCCGGCCGCGCGGCCCGCGTCGACGCCCTCAAGGTCGAGGTGCGCGTCGCCCGCGTCGAGAGCCGCCTGTCCGAGCTTCGGGCCGAGCGCCGCACCCTGCGCGCCGCCCTGGCCGCGACCGTGGGCTGGGAGGGCGAGGCCCCACCGACGCCGGCCTGGCGGGACACGCGCGACGCCGACAACCTCGACGCGCCCCGCGGCGCTCCGGAGGACCGCCCGGACGTGGCGGCCCGGCGCCTCCGCCAGCGCGCCGCCGAGGACCGCGTGGAGGCGGCGAAGCGCGCCTGGTACCCCGAGGTGCGCGTCCAGGCCTCCTACGACCTCCTGTTCGGGCCCGATCCGCAGCCCATGTTCCCCGGCGGCGACGACGCCGCGTGGGAGGACGACACCGTCGTCGGCCTGAGCCTCACCCTGCCCCTGTGGGAGGGCGGCAGGCGACGCGGCGACCTGGAGCAGGCGCGCGCCGCGGCGAGACAGGCCCGGGCGGCGTCACGGGCACAGCGCCTGGCCGCCCGACGCCAGGTGGAGACGGCCCGCGCCGACCTGGCCAGCGCGAAGGCCCAGGTGGAGGCCAACGAGACCGCCGTGCGCCAGGGCCGGGAAGCGGTGCGGGTGGAGAAGCTTCGCTACTCGGCGGGCAAGGGCGTCGTCAACGACGTGCTCGACGCCGAGGCCGCCCTCCTGGAGGCCGAGGCGGGCCTCCGCCGCGCCCGCCGCCAGGTCGAGATCGCCCACCTGTCGCTCCGCCTCGCCCTGGGCACCCTCGACGTGCCCGCGCCGGACGACCGTTGAGCCCGCTCACGCCGCCCGCCGGACGACCTCCCGCCCCCGGACCACCAGCACCGGCTCGCGCCCCACGCGCCACGTCAGCCTCGGCGCCCGCCCCCGGACCCGCAGCACGCCGCCGTGCACGCCGTCGAGGTGACAGGCCGAGCAGAGCCCGGCGATGTTCTCGTCCTCGTCGCCCCCGCCGTGGCTCCGGAACACGATGTGATGAGGCGTCATGTCGCGGCGCTCGCACACGGGGCTCGAGCACCGGTACCGATCCCTCAACAGGGGCTCCCGATAGGCCTGCCCGGCCTCACAGGCCCCGCGCCAGGACCTCCACACCGCCCCGCAGAGGAAGGCCACGAACGGCCCCGGCAGGCCGCTCCGCGCGTGCAGCCTCCGGAGCACCTTCCAGAACTCCGCCAGGTCCTCCCGCAGTCGGAGCCGGAGCCTCACCCGGCCCGCCCCGGGCCGAAGCGGCGGTCCGTCGTCGTCCCCGGAACCCCCGGACATCTCCGGACCGGCCTCGTCCTCGTCTCCGGCACCCCCGGATATCTCCGGACCGGCCTCGTCCTCGTCTCCGGCACCCCCGGATATCTCCGGACCGGCCTCCACCGGGTCCTCCCCGAGCGCCATCCGCATGACACCGCGCTGCAGGTCCGCCAGCAGCTCCATGGTCTCGTCGTCCGGCGGCTCCAGCGGTCCCCGGTCGTCGGTCATCCGCGCCAGGGTCTCCACGGCCTCGACCTCCTCCCGGAGGTGCTTGAAGGTCCGCATCTCGGCCCGGTCGAGCCACGCCGCCACCGTCTCCGTCCCCGCCACGCGCGCCACGAGTCGCGCCGCCTCGTAGCCGATCCGTCCCGACCGCAGCGCCTCCCCCACTTCGGGGAGCCCCTGCACCCGCCGGGACAGCGTCATCCGACCCTCCACCGACGAGCACGACACGCCCACCCGCTCCCGCACGTACTGCCACTCGCTTGCGTAGCCGAGAGCGCGCCACCGACCCGACGCGAAGAAGCAGCGCGCCGCGTCGCCCATCTCCAGGTCCCGCGCCCCGACCTCCCCGGCGAGCCGCCGGATGTGCCGGTCCAGCGCCCGCGCCCCCTCCGGAAGCGGTCCGTCCTGCACCTCGGGGAAATCGTCCGGCACGGGCTCCGGCGCGTCGGCGAACCGCTCCTCGCAGGCCACCTCGGCCGACCGGCGCCACTCGTCGACCTGCGCCCGCCACTCCGCGGCCAGCCGGGCCTCCTCGGATTCGAGCCCCTCGGGGAACTCCATGTCCGGTCGCGCCGCCAGCAGCTCGGTCATCCCCTCGGCCAGCATGGCCTCGATCACCTCGTCCGCCGGCGCCCCGCCGGGCCGCGCGCCGGTCACGGCCGACACGAGCATCTTCGTCGCCTCGAACGCCCAGGCGTCCTCGCGGTCGACCGTCACCTGGAGCGTCCGCCGCCGCGGCACATCCTCCGTGTCGTCGTGCTCCGGCGCGAGCCCCGACCTGATCCGGTCCTTCAGCGCCCGGACCGTCGCCCCCTCGGCCTCCTCGACCCACGCCTCCTCGTCGTCGGGCGTGGCCACGCGCGCCAGAAGCTCCGCCTTGCTCCAGCTCAGCCGGCCCGACAGCACCGCCTGCCGCAGCGCCGGGAGGTCCGCCACCTTCCTGGCCAGCGCCCTGGAATCAGCCGCCCAGCGCTCCGTCCGAGCACACCGCTCCCTCGCGTAGGCTCCGAGCGACGAGAAGCCCATCTCGTGTGGCCCTCCACACTGCGAGAACGCCTCCAGCGCCTCGCCCATCCGCAGCCGCAGTCCGCCGACCCCTCGTCCCAGCTCCACGAGCCGCCGGTCCAGCAGCTCCAGAGCCGGATACGGCAGGTCCCGCGGCCCCTCGCGGGCCCACGAGGCGATCAGCGCTCGCTCGGCTTCCCGCATCGTCCCCTCCCACCGCTGGATCGTGACATTTCCCTTGTACCACGGACCCTTCAGGCCCTATCCGCCCCCCTCTCAACGCGCACTGAACGCATGTTCTTCCCGTGATCCACCTCGAGTGGTCTCCCGACCCTGATCACGGCGTCCTGCGGCCGGCCAGGGGCCGTCTCGGCGACGTCTGATCGCCATCCCGGATTGCGAGCCCGTCACCGCCCTCACGCCGTCAACGGAAAAGCGACGTCGGCGTCAGGAACATCGCGACCCGACCCCCGACCCGCGGACTATGCGACCCGCCGCTGCCGGAGGGCGACGAGGAGCGCCAGGGCCAGGAGCGAGGTCCCGAGCGGTGCCGGGCCGCCGCTACACCCGCCGTCGTCGTCGTCGTTCCCCTCTCCCGAGGCGTCCTGGTTCGGGCCCCCGCCGTCCGGAGGGGCCGCCCCGTCGGGTTGGAGGCCCGCGTCGGGCTGCAGCTCGGGGGTTCCAACGTCGGAGGCGTCCGGGGCAGGCTCGGGCGAGGGCTCCGGCTGGGGTTCCGGTCCGGGCTCGGGTGCATGCTCCGGCTGGCCCTCGGGCGACGGTTCGGCCTGGGGCTCCGGACCCGATTCGGGCTGGGGCTCCGGACCCGGTTCGGGCTGGGCCTCCGGCCCCGGTTCGGGCTCGGGGTCCGGCGACAGGGCCTCCTCGCAGTCGACGTCGTAGGAGACGGTCACCTCGTTGTCGTCCTCGTTCCCGGCCAGGTCCACCGCCCGCACGAGGAATGTATGCTCGCCCTGGCCCTCCACGCGGAAGCTGTTGCCGTGGGCTCCCGGGGAGCCGCAGGCCGCCGCCGTCGCGCCGGTCGCTCCGAGGGAGGTGGTGTGGAGCGGCGTCATCGTGTCGGCGTCGTAGACCCGGTAGCGCAGGGGCAACGCCGAGGCATCGAGCGCTTCGGACCACTCCAACTGCAAGAGGAGGGCGTCCCCCGCGCAGCACATGCCGCCGAAGCACTCGAAGACCGTCGCCTCGACGCTCTGCACCCCCTCGAACTGGGGTGGCTCCGCGTCGGGTCCGTCCCCTGTGGTGAACGTCGCGACGACCTGCGGCTCCTCGGTGGCCGCGACGGGGCCCGTGAAGCACGAGTCCTCGGGCAGGTGATCGGTGAGCTCGTAGGTGGTCTGGGGCTCCAGCGGCTCCGTCGCGCGAACGACGAAGTGACGTCCGCTGCCGAAGTACTCGTACGTGGTCCGCGACTCGACCTCCACGTCGACGGGATCGCCGCCTTCCACCCGGAGACCCAGGTCGAACACGCCGTCCTCCACGGCGATGTCCATGACGTGATACGAGAGGCGGATCTCGAAGTTGGTGGGGAGACCGATGGAGCCGTCGCCCGGCTCCACCGCCCCTCGGGACACGCAGGGCGCGGGAGGCGAGCACGCGAGCGCTGCGGGGACGTCGTGCACCGCAATCAGCGCGAGCATGGCGGCGATGGCCAGCGATCGGGGTCCCATGAGCACCTCCCTTCGGCGTCGTACCCGGCGGCGCTCAGCATAGGGCTGCGAGGGCGCGGGCGCCACTCCCGGAGCGCCGTTCACGGAAATCGGGGACGGCTCCCACGACGCCGAGAAAGCCGGGGTGGAATGATCCCAACTTCTCGATCCACCCCGCATGACTGGACCCGGTTGACGTGCGCTGCGCCGACCGCCGAGGCACGCCGTCGAGGTGCAAGTCAACAAGTCGCGACCCGACCCCCGACCCTCGCTTGTGACCTTGGCGGGCCAAGTGCACCCAGTGTCGTCGGAGCTGTCCATGATCCAGGAGCGGGCCGACCTTGGACTCGATCACCACGTCGAGGTGGGCGGTCCTGATGCGGGCGTCCGGGCGGCTGGTGTCGAACGGAACCTGGAGGTCGAAGCCCACGTCTTCGTCTTCATCGAGCGGGACCTCGTCGCCGGTGGCCATGCGAAGGAACTCCAACAGTACCTGGCGGTCCGAGAGTTGGAGGACAGCCATCAGTGCGTTGGTCAGCCTGCCTTCCTCGGCGAGGTCGTGGCTCGTCTTGATGAAGAGGTTCGGCACGGCGGGGAGCGTACCACCCTCCTGAGGCACTGCGCCCCCTGACGCCGTCAGCCAGGATGTGTTTCCTAAATTGGGTGTCTTTCCTAGGCGGGAAACATGGCCTATAAAGGAAACATGGCCGGAGTCGAAGCCACTGCTGCCCGAGAGATCCCACGCCTCCTGGAGGAGTGGTTGGGCGGGAGCGTGGATCTGGAAAGGG
>JBNJGB010000031.1:6243-81208 GCA_051747385.1 Myxococcota bacterium | reverse complement strand
AGGCCCCTCGGCACCCTCTGGACCGGCGGGCCCCTCGGCGCCCTCTGGACCGGCAGGCCCCTCAGGGCCGATCGGGCCGGCAGGCCCCTCGGCACCCTCTGGACCGGCGGGCCCCTCGGCGCCCTCCGGACCGGCAGGCCCCTCAGGGCCGATCGGACCCTCTGGACCGGCGGGCCCCTCGGCACCCTCTGGACCGGCAGGCCCCTCAGGGCCGATCGGGCCGGCAGGCCCCTCGGCACCCTCTGGACCGGCGGGCCCCTCGGCGCCCTCTGGACCGGCAGGCCCCTCAGGGCCGATCGGGCCGGCAGGCCCCTCGGCACCCTCTGGACCGGCGGGCCCCTCGGCGCCTTCTGGACCGGCGGGCCCCTCGGGACCGATCTCGCCGGCAGGCCCCTCGGCGCCCATCGGACCGGCAGGGCCCTCCGGCCCTTCCGGTCCGGGAGCTCCGTTGCAGACGTAGTCGACGCCACTGGCTGACGTATATGCCACGCCGCCGTACTCGCAGTTCGCCCCGGGGGCTTCAGACGCTCCTACGACCGACTGACAAGCAGGCCCCTCGGGACCCATCGGACCGGCAGGCCCCTCGGGACCCATCGGACCGATCGGGCCGGCCGGACCGTCTGCGCCAGCGGGACCCTCTGGGCCAGTGGGACCGATCGAGCCGGCCGGACCCTGCGGACCCGTCGGGCCTGGCGGCCCAGCAGGCCCTTGCGGTCCCATGCAACAGCAACAGCAGCAACAGCATGTGCTCTTGTCGTACTTGCCGCACTTCTTGTCGTGCTTGCCGCACTTTTGGTCACACTCGTCGCACTTAGTGTCGTGCTCGCCGCACTTCTTTCCGTGCTTGCCGCACTTTTGGTCACACTCGTTGCACTTAGTGTCGTGCTCGCCGCACTTCTTGCCGTGCTTGCCGCACTTTTGGTCACACTCGTTGCACTTAGTGTCGTGCTCGCCGCACTTCTTGTCGTGCTCGCCGCACTTTTGGTCACACTCGTTGCACTTAGTGTCGTGCTCGCCGCACTTCTTGCCGTGCTTGTCACAGCTCTGGCCGTTGTTGCCCCACTTGTCATCGCAGCCCTGGGAATCGCCCCCGCAATCGTAATCACAACCGCCCGGGCCTGCGCACGCATTGCAGCAGTCGCAGCATTCGCAGCATCCGTCGCAGCTGGCGGTGCAGTTCTCCTCTCCCGAATCGCGAGAACCCTCGTCATCGCACTCCCCGGGCCATCCCGGAGGCATGGGGGCCTGACACTTGCCTTCATTGCAGACCTCACCATCGGAGCAACTTCCGCAGGAGCCCCCTTGGCCGTCCGGACCGCACATCTTGCCATCGCACGTGGCTGGCACGCACTGGTCGTCGTCACAGGTTTCCCCAGCATGACAGCCGCAGTCCGTGTAGCAGTTGTCGCAGGTCTCCCCCGCCTCGCACACGCCGTCGCCACACTCCTGCGTGGAGTCGCCCGCGGGGAGGCACTGCCCGCCGGAACAGACGTATCCGCCGTCGCAGCTTCCGCACGTGCCACCACACCCGTCCGGTCCGCAGAGCTTCCCGGTGCAATTGGGCCGACATTGACACTCGAAGCTGAAGTCGGCGGAACACACATCACACGCGTCGTCGCAGCAGTCGCCGGCTTGAAAGCAAGCCTCGTCACATTGGCACGAAGCTCCTTTCTGGTAAGTACTGCACCGACCCTGGCAGGAGTGGCCGGTCTGGCCCCCGCGCACGGCCTCCACATCTCCCGAATGCGCTCGATCGGCTTCGTCCCGATCAACGGTGTGGCCCGGCGCGTCGGAATTGTACGAGTCATCCCCGACGGTATCTGCCGTATCCGCCGAAGAACTGTCGGGGGTGGATATGGATCGTTGTTCCGGGGACCCTTCCGCGTCACAGCCGTTGAGTGCACCGGCCGCACTGATGAGTGCCAATGCCAAGATGAAGTAGAAGAACCGCTGGCCAGTGTTCATTGGCTTTTCCCCTATGCCTGAAAGTGTGTGGCGCGCGCTCGTCGGGACGCTGCTACCCGGTGGCGCCGAGAGTCAGCGGCGGCCCGACGACTGAAAGCGTGTGGCGCGCGCTCCTCGGGCTGCCGCTTCTTGGACTCCGGCGGCTGCTGCACGGGCTCCGGCGCCGGCACGAGCACGAGCTCCACCCGCCGGTTCAGCGCGCAGGGGCGCGATGCGTCGAAGCCCCGCGACTCCCTCGCGCTCATCTCCCGTCCCTCTCGCTGCGGTTTTGTTGGGCTGCATTGTTCATGCCACCGTCCGGCAGTTCGCGGTGCACACCCGAGGGCCCAGGCGAGCCGGGCTGAAACACAGCCTGGACGTCGCACTCGCCCGTCGGCGGCGTTCCGTTCCTGTAACTGCGGCCTGGGGTGGGTAACCGTTCAGCGAGTTCAGCGGGTTGCGGAATGTGGTGCGCCCGGAGACGAGCCCGCGCTGCGATCGCCTCCACATTCGGGGTCGGGTCAGAACCAAGACATTGGGGTCGGGGCATCGGGGGCGGGTCACAACTTGTTGGCTTGCAATCGTTCACCGGGCGAGGGTTGCTCGACGGTGAGACGGGATGCCGGGAGGCTGAGGCAGGTAGCCCGGAATTCTCACGAGACGTCGAGCGAAGCGCCGGGAGGCGCCCGTGGATCCCGAGCTGCAGCCGGCGGATGCTGAGAAGGCCTAGAGCGCCGAACGGGACCGCGGACCGCGGGTCTGCGAGCGATCTCCGAGTGGATCGGCCAGGCGCGGAGCGCCGATTCCGGGTCCCGAAGGCGCTGCGAAGCAGCGCGGCGCTGGCCCGGAGGGCCAGGAGAGCCGGCGACAGCCGGAATGCCATGAGGCATGGCGCAGCGGTCCCGGAAGGCCGAGGCGCCGGAGATCGCCGCTAGCCCAACGGGAGCGGTCCTGTTTGGTGCTCTAGGCAAGTTGCGACCCGACCTGACCCTGAGCTGTCCTTGCCCGGCCGCCGTGGGCGAGCCATCCGACAGTCCGGACTCGCCACGCGATGTCGGAATGAAGGTGTTCGCTCGCGCCGTACCCCTTGGAAGGTGCCCGCCACCTGGAGTGGAAGATCGAGGCCCGCCCGGACGAGGTGCGCGTCTCGGTCCAGTGGAAGGGGCGCTGCGTGCCCGACGGGATCGACGACCTCGAGCCCTTGGACCAGGACGGGGTCGGCGCGCGTCTCGTGGAGGAGTTGGAGGCGAAGGGGCGCGAGGTCCCGGAGGGCCCGACCCAGCGCGCCATCACCCTCATCGACGCCTGCGTGGGATTCCCGCCAGAGGCGAAGACGGATCTCCTGGGCACGGCGGAGACGCTCACCGCCGACGAGTAACCGTCAGCCCCCGGCCACGGCCTCGGCGGCTCGCTCGAACATGGTCACGATGCCCCGGTGGGGAATGCTGAGGACACGGGGATCGCTACGGTCGTAGAGATCGCTGATGCTGTGGTCCAGCAGCGTGGCGCCCCACAGGATGACCCGGTCGGCGTGCCTCAGATCCGCCTTGGCCTGGCGGGCCGTCCGCCGCTTGTGGCCGGGGATCAGCTTCAGGTCCACCCCCGGATCCCCGTGAAGCTCGCGGATGACGGTGTGATACGTCGGCGAGCCGCCCACGACGCGTACGCGCTTCACGCCGGCGCGTTTGCAGGCCACGAGGAAGCCCGCGAGCGCGGCCTGGACGTCCGAGCCCCCGCACACCTCGCAGCGCTCCGGGGAGACGTGCACGGCGACGCTCCCCGCGGCGGGCCGGCAGCGCTCCGCGTCGCAGATCAGGCTCACGCGCTCGGTGAGGAGGGCGGCCATGGCCCGGGGATCCTCGACCCGGAGGCCGTCGATCAGGTCACCCAGCCAGCCATGGAGCGCGGCGCCGGTCAGGACGTCGCTCGCCTCGTCGCCCTCCAGGCCACGCTCCGACAGCATGTCCGCGAGCGGCCTGGACGAAGGCGGTGGGGGCGGGGCCTCCTCCGTGAGCTTGCGCTGGAGCGCGCGTCGCTCCTTGTCCAGGGCGTCCCGCTCCGCGGCGGCGGCGTCCCGGGCCTCCTCGGTCTCCGCCAGCCGAGCGGCGATCTCCTGCTTGTCGCGCTCGGCGACCTCCAGGCGACCCTCGAGCAGCGCGGCCTGGGACCGTAGCCGCTCGATCTCCTCCCGGACGGCGGCGGGGGGCTCGGGCGGGGTGGGCGACGGCTGCGGCGAAGTCTCGGCACGGGGTTCGGGCGCGCTCGGGGTCGCGCGGGGCGGCGGGGAGTCCCCTCCCAGGGGCCGCACGCCCTCCTCGGCCATCATCTCCTCGAAGCTCGGATCGTCCTGGCGTCCCATCGGTGACCTCCCGGCGGCCCGCGCGCAGCGTATCACGCCGTTCGCGCGTCCTCTCTCGGTGCCCTTGATGCCGCCGCCGCGGCCGCCGGAGCCGTCGACGGACGTGCAACCCGCGGACGGGACCGGAGACACGCCGTCGCCGTCGCAGCGTCCCGGGCGGGGCCGGCACGTCCCGTCGGCGTCGGGCAACGCCTCGGCGCAGTCGGGGATGCCCGCGGGCACGCAGCCCTCGTCGAAGACCGGGATGGTCGCGTCCGGGCGGTCGCTCGTCGGCGGCCGACAGACGCCGTGTTCGCCGCAGAACCTCCCCACGCGCCCGTCCGGACCCACGGGCCCGACGGACACCTCCGGCCCGTCGTCGCCCGATCGGTCCACCGGCGGGACCGTGGTGTCGGGCGTGTCCACGGCGACGCCGTCGTGCGGAGCGGACGCACCGGGGCCGCCTCGAGCCGTCGCCATGGCGACCACGAGCGCGAGCAGGACGCCCTTCTCCGGCGCAGCCCTGCCACTTCACGGGACGCAGCCCGGCCCCGAGCCCGACCGGCCGCCACCGCCGCTCGACCCGATCGCGTCCCGTGCCGCCGGGGTGGATCGACTTGACCCGAGTCTTCATGTCGTTATCCACGTGCACCGTCAGGACGGGCATGGCGCCACACGCCCAGGCGCCCTCGTCACGTCGCCGACGACCCGACGCACGTTCCGACCCCGTGCCAACCGCGCGCTCGCCGACCGCGAGCACGGCCGGCGGACGAAAGGAGACGAACATGCACTGGACCGGGCACACGTACGACCCGAGCCGAACGACGCACGACCCCTATCCGTCCCGCGTGACGGGCGGCCCACGTATCCTGCCGCGCCGCGATCCCGTCGTGTATGGCGGCGCCGACGCGGAGGGTCCCCTGAGCGCCGAGGAGGTGGAGGCCTTCGAGCGCGACGGCTTCCTGATCCTGCGCGGGTTGTTCACCAGGGAGGAGGTGGCGCGCTATCGCGCCGAGCTGAGCCATCTGGCGGGCTCGGAGCAGGTCCGCGCCCTGCCGGAGACCATCACGGAGCGGGGCAGCGGCGAGGTGCGCTCGATCTTCCGCGTGCACCTGCTCAGCCGGATCTTCGAGCGCATGTCCCGGGATCGTCGCCTGGTGGAGCGCGTCTCCCAGCTCCTGGACAGCCAGGTCTACGTCTACCAGTCGCGCGTGAACTACAAGCCCGGGATGACCGGGGAGCGCTTCTTCTGGCACTCGGACTTCGAGACCTGGCACACGGAAGATGGCCTGCCGCGGATGCGGACCGTCAGCGCGTCGATCAACCTCACCCCGAACTACGAGTTCAACGGGCCGCTGATGCTCATCCCCGGGTCCCAGTGGTACTACGTGTCCTGCGTCGGGGAGACGCCCGAGGACAACTACTTGACGTCCCTGCAGGACCAGACCGTCGGCGTGCCCGATCCCGCGAGCATCGAGAAGCTCGCCGAGGATCGCGGCATCGTCACCGCCACGGGTGAGCCGGGCACGGCGCTGCTCTTCGACTCCAACGTCATGCACGGCTCCGCCGGGAACATGACGCCGTATCCGCGCAGCAACGTCTTCTTCGTCTACAACAGCGTCGACAATCCCACGACGACGCCCTACGCGGGCACCCGGCCGCGCCCCGACTTCCTCGCCGCCCGGGAGATCGCGGCCATCGCCCCGGAGTAGTAGGTGCATGATCCCGGCCCCGCGTGGCCGATCGTGTACGCTGGAGGTCCACCCCGCGCCTGGAGGTCCCCATGGTGTCCGTCGACGACATCCGGGAGGCGCGCCGCGCGCTCGTCGACGCGCTGGATGCCACGCCGCTCCTCCGGTCGAGCGGGCTGGAGGAGCGGCTCGGGCACCCGGTCCGGCTCAAGTGCGAGCTCTTCCAGCGCACCGGCTCCTTCAAGCCGCGGGGGGCGCTCAACTGGGTGTGCCACGCCTCCCGCGCGCAGCTGGAGCGCGGGCTGGTGACGGTGTCGGCCGGGAACCACGCCCAGGCCCTCGCGTGGGCGGCGCGGGCGGTGGGCGCGCCGGTCACGGTAGTCATGCCGTCGGACGCGAGCCCGATGAAGGTCGAGGCCTGCCGAAGATACGGGGCCGAGGTGGTCCTGCACGGCCGGATCGACGACGCGACCGCCCACATGCAGGTCCTGCGGAAGGAGCGGGGGCTCGTCCTGGTCCACCCCTACGACGAGCCGCGGGTCATCGCCGGGCAGGGGACCGTGGGCCTGGAGATCACCGAGCAGCTTCCCGACGTGGACCTGGTCGTGGTCCCGGTGGGCGGCGGCGGCCTGGTCTCGGGGATCGCGATGGCCGTGAAGGCCGCCCGCCCGGGGGCTCGCGTCATCGGCGTCGAGCCCGAGGGCGCCGCGACCATGCGGTATGCCTGGGACCGGGGAGGGCCGACCCCGCTCCCCTCCGTCCGCACCGTGGCCTCGAGCCTGGGCGCCCTGTCGGCGGGGGAGCACACGTACGCCCTGACGCGGCAGTGGGTCGACGACCTGGTCACGCTCGACGAGGACGCCATCCTGACGGGCCTGCACGTCACGCTGACCTCGGCGAAGCTCTACGCGGAGCCGGGAGGCGCCATCGCCGTCGCCGCGCTCCTGGCCGGGCGGGTCCCGGTGCGGCGCGGTGAGCAGGTCGTGGCCGTGGTCTCCGGCGGCAACCTGGACCTGTCGAAGCTCCGGGGCCTGATCTGACTACGGCTCGATGACCAGACGGTAGTCGCCGCCCCAGCGCAGGTCGTCCGGGACCGGGCACGTCCGGACGCCGTCGGGTGCGCCGGCGGCCTGGCTGCAGACGACCTCTCCGTCCCCGTCGACCGGGCCCAGGGCGACGGCGGCGGTGTCCGGGCGGCCTGCCCACAGCTCCAGGGGCGCGTCCCGCGTCCAGGTGAAGGTCAGCTCGTAGCGGCCCGCGTCGAAGTCCATGGCCTGCTCCAGGAGGGGGCCGGGGACGCGCCGGGCGTACGGATGGGACAGGGGCTCGAGGACGGCCTCGACGAACTCCCCGTCCGAGTCGCGGAGCGAGAAGCCGCCCCCCGTGTCGTCGGACCACCAGGCCCAGCCCCACAGCCGCGAGGCCATCTCCCCGACCAGGGTCTCCGTGTAGGCCGGGGTCGTCGGGTTGCCGGGGTAGGCGCCGAACTCGCCCATCCAGACGGGCACGTCGCCGAGGTTGGCGGCGGTCTCATCGATGGCGTCCAGGGCCCGGTCGATGTCGTTGTCGTGGGCGGGCACGTAGTCGTCCCCCTCGTGGACGGTCGGGTGGTAGTAGTGTGGCGTCAGGGCCGTCCCGGCATCGGCGGCCGGCTCGAACTCGGCGGCCGCGCCCGCGGCGAACAGGGGCGGCGCCTGGAAGAAGACCAGGCGGTCCGGCGCCACCTCGCGGATGGCCGCCGAGAGCTGCTCCATCCGCGGCTGCCAGATCTGCGGCACGAACTCGAGGACGTCGTAGGAGCCCCAGTTCGGCTCGTTCATGAGGTCGAAGCCGACGACATCGGGGTGGTCGCCCACCCGGTCCGCCATGGCCACCCACGCGTCCGCGAAGTGCTGGAACGTGGCGTCGTCGTCGACCAGGTGGTCGAAGCAGGCCCGCACGTGCTCGTTCGTGTAGTTCATCCACCAGGGGGAGGTGGACTCGTAGGCGTCGTAGTGCTCCTGGTCGCAGCTCCAGGCTGGCGCGCCGTTGCCCCCGAACCCGTAGCCGTAGATGTCCTGGTGCATGTCCACGATGATCGTGAGCCCGGCGTCGGCGGCCCATTGGACGCGCTGGGCGTAGGCGTCCAGGTAGTCGTCGTCGACGACGCCCTCCTCCGGCATGATCGCGGCCCAGAACGTGAGCAGCCGGACGTTGTCGAAGCCGGCGTCGGCCAGGTCCTGGAAGTCCTCCGGACCCTGCCAGGGCAGGCGCTCCTCGTCCCACTTGGCGTCGTTGGAGGCGTTCACGCCGTGGAGCACGATCGTCCGGCCCTGCGCGTCGACGATGAATGCGCCCCGGCGGTGCCAGCCGGGGCCCGGCGGAGGGTCCGGGGCGGGCTCGGAGGCGTCCGCGTCGGCTGTCGCGTCGCCCGCGTCCGTGACGTCGGCGTCCTGCGCCAGGATCGTGTCCGCGTCGTCGACGTCCGGTCCTCCGACCTCCCGCGCCACGTCCGCGGCGACGTCCTGGGTGGCGTCGGCGTCGGGCGCGGCCTCCGTGGCTCCGGAGTCGTCACAGCCGACGGTCGCGAGGGCCAGGGCGAGCGCGGCGGCGCCCGCGAGGGTCGTCCTTCCTCCTTCGACCACGTCGCACCTCCGGGTCGCGGCACCAGCTGCCGAGAGAGTAGGAGGCGACAGGTCCGGGGGACAACCGCCCGGCCCCACGCCGTGAGACCGCGCGGTCGCCACGTGGCTGGCCCGACCTCTCCATCCTCCGATGGTCGCCACTCGGGATGCACCCGCGTCTTCGGCGTGTACTCCCTCCGGCCTCCTCGGCGTCGTGAAGCCATGACCACGTCGGCCTCCAGTGGTCGAGCACTACGCGAAGGACCTCGCTGCTCCAAGTCGCCCTCCTCGGCCGGAGTGTCCCAGTGTTCCCAGGGGCTGCACGAAGCGCGCACCGCGGCGTGTCGGGGTGCCCGGCGCGAGCCTTGACGACGACCCCGACCGTTGCCACGTTCGGCCGGACCCGCCGCCCGAGCCCCGAGCATGCCTTGCACGAAGACGATCCCATCCTCTCCGGCCTCAACGCCCCCCAGCGCGACGCCGTCCTCGCCAACGACGGCCCCGTCCTGATCCTGGCGGGGGCCGGCTCCGGCAAGACCCGGGCGATCACGCACAAGATCGCCTGGCTCGTGGGGCGAGAAGGCTACGCGCCGTGGAACATCCTTGCCGTGACCTTCACCAACAAGGCCGCCCGGGAGATGAAGGAGCGCTGCACGGAGCTGATCGGCCCGGAGAACACCGAGGACCTCTGGCTCGGGACCTTCCACCGCATCGGCGTGCAGATCCTGCGGCGACACGGGCAGTCCATCGGCGTGGACCCGCGCTTCACCATCTACGACCAGGACGACCAGAAGGCGATGGTGAAGCGCGTCCTGAAGGAGCTGAACTACTCCAAGGACGCCATCGACCCGAAGCAGGTCCAGAAGTTCATCAACCGGGCGAAGCAGCGCGGCCGGACGCCGGCGAAGGAGCAGGACGCGCGGCGCCTGGACCCCCACGACCCGCTCCTGAAGGCGTACAAGCTCTACGAGCAGCGGATGCGCGAGTCCGGGGCCGTGGACTTCGGCGATCTCATCCTGCTGCCGCTGCTGCTGGTGCGCGAGTACCCGGTCATCGCCAGCGAGTTCAAGCAGCGCTGGAAGTACATCCTCGTCGACGAGTTCCAGGACACCAACAAGGTCCAGTACGACCTGCTCAAGGCGGTGCTGAACGACGCGAGCCGCATCTGCGTCGTGGGCGACGACGACCAGAGTATCTACCGGTGGCGCGGCGCGGAGGTGGAGAACATCCTCGGCTTCGAGGACGAGTTCCCCGACACGACCGTCATCCGTCTGGAGCAGAACTACCGCTCCTCGGCCAACATCCTCGAGGCGGCGGGCGAGCTGATCCGCAAAAACCGCACCCGCCACGACAAGAAGCTCTGGACGGAGCGGGAGGCCGGCGCGCCCATCCGCCTGCACACGGCGGCCACGGACACGGCGGAGGCGGAGTACATCGCGAAGCGGGTCGAGGCGCTGCGGGATCGCCACCCCCTGCGCGAGATGGCCGTATTCTACCGCACCCACGCCCAGAGCCGCGCCATCGAGGACGCGCTCCGGCAGCACCGCATCCCCTACGTCATCATCGGCGGGCTGAAGTTCTACGAGCGCGCCGAGGTGAAGGACCTCATGGCGTACCTGCGGGTGCTGGTGAACCCGTCCGACGCGGTGAGCCTGGAGCGCATCATCAACACGCCCACGCGCGGCATCGGGGCCAGGACCGTCGAGCGCATCCGCGGCCACGCCGTCGAGGCCGGCGTGAGCATGTGGGACGCGTGCCGGAACGTGGCGGCCACGGGCACGAAGGGGATGCAGAAGAAGCTGCGCCCGTTCGTGGACCTGGTCGAGGAGCTGATGCGCGTCGCGGAGTCCGGCAGCGGCCTGGCGGCGGCCCAGGCGACCCTCGAGCGCATCGGCTACATCGAGCGCCTCCGAGCCGAGGGCACGCCCGAGGCGGACGCCCGCATCGAGAACCTCCACGAGCTCCTGAACGCCATCGACGAGTACCAGGACCGCACCGGGGACTCGACCCTGGCCGGCTTCCTGGAGCAGGTGGCCCTGGTGGCCGACATCGACCGCGCAGAGCTCGAGGACGACGCGGTGGTGATGATGTCGGCGCACACGGCGAAGGGCCTGGAGTTCGACGTCGTCTTCCTCACGGGCCTGGAGCACGGCCTGCTGCCGCACTTCAACGCCATCGACGACCCGACGGGCCACGGCCAGGAGGAGGAGCGGCGCCTGACCTACGTGGCCATGACCCGCGCGCGGCATCACCTCCACCTGAGCCACGCCGAGTACCGGCGGAGGTTCGGGACCATCCAGGCGGCCATCGCCAGCCCGTTCCTGGAGGATCTGCCCGGGGAGTGCGTCCAGCCGGACCTGGGCGGCCACCACCGGGGCGCCTTCTTCGATGACTTCCCGCGGCCGACCCGGTCCACCGTCCGTCGCCGCCCCAAGCGCGAGCGCCCGGCCCCGGCGCCGGACTTCTCCCAGGCGATGCCGGACTACGAGAGCTTCAGCCAGGAGGAGTTCATCCTGGGTCCCGGCGCGCCGGTCTTCCACCCGACGTTCGGGGAGGGGAAGGTCGTGGACCTGTCGGGCTCGGGGCCGTCCGCCCGCGTCCGGGTCCGCTTCGCCGGCGGCGTCGAGAAGCGGATCGTCGCGAAGTTCCTGACGCCGGCCCCCTGAGACCCTATCCGGAGCAGCCCGGTCCGTCCGGGAGGTTCTCGTTGTCCCGGCACGTCGTCCCGGTGGGGCAGGCCGTGGCGGTGAAGTCCGTGCCGGTGGGGTTGCACTCGGCCAGGGCCTTCTGGTCGTCGGTGCAGAAGAACGAATTCGGCTCGCAGACGACCTCCTCGCAGGCGCCCTTCACGCACACCTCGTCCTCGCCGCAGGGCGTGCCCTCGTCCACGGGGCCCGAGCCGAACTCGTCGCAGGTGGCGACGCTGTCGAAGTTGCAGGTGGGCTCGCCGGGCTGGCAGGCCTGGGGCACGCACTGGCCCGACAGGCAGAAGGTCAGCGGCTGGCAGGGGCCCTTGTCGACGATCTCGGTCCCGTCGTCCGAGCAGGCGAACTTCCGGCCCAGGGCCTCCTCGTCGCAGAAATCCTCCCCGGCCTCGCAGACGATGGGCACGCACTCGCCGTGCTTGCAGAGGGCGCCCTCGTCTTCGCAGTCCACGGACTCCAGGACCTCGAGGCCGTCCTCGCGGCAGACGATCAGGTCCTCGCCCTGGCAGGTCCCGCCAGGCTCGCACTTCCACTCCTCGCAGGAGCCCGCCCAGCCGTCCTGGACGCAGGTGTGCTTGTCGGGGCAGGGCGTGGCCTCGATCCAGCCGTCGCCCCGCTCGTTGCAGGCGATCAGGCCGTCGTCGGTGCAGGTCCCCTCGTCCTGGTGACATCGATCGAGGACGCAGCGCCCATCCTCGCAGTGATATATCCCCGGGCACCACGAATCCGCCTCGCACGGGAAGCAGTCGTCCTCGCACGGGGGCGCGGCGGCGGCCTCGCAGTCCACGCCGGGCTCGTCGCAGACGCTCTCGGGCCGGCACGTGGTGTCCACGCACCGCTCGTTCGACTCGCAGTGGAGGTCGAACAGGCAGCCCACGCAGTCGCCGGTGCCCGGATCGCAGAACGGCGTCGGGGCGGCGCAGTCGACCGGGCCCTGGCACCAGTCGCTCCGGTCCGGGCCCGCGTCGGTGCCGTCCGGGGCGTTCGTCCCGTCCGGCGAGGCGTCGTGCTCGCCCGTGGTCGTGTCCTCGGCGGTGTCCGGCGCGGTCTCCCCGGATCCGCCGTCCCCGGAGCACGCCACGGCTCCGAGCATCGCCAACGCCAGCCAACCCGCGACACCTGTCTTCATCTCGTCCTCCCGCGCTCGGGGCGCGGCGGCACGATAGCGATCCGACCCGGGCAGGTCACGTCCATCCCCCCGAAGCGGTGGATACCGGCTTGGACGCACACAGCGGGTCCCCTACGCTGGCGGCGCCGCGGGGGAGCCGTGGCGGGGAGAGAGCCATGAGCGTGAGACTGAAGGCGACGTGTGTCCTGGCGGCCGTCCTGGCGTGCGCGTGCGGTGGCGACGGCGGGGAGGCCGCGGCCGACCCCGACGCGACGGACGCGACGGGAGTGCAGGACGTGAGCGCCGACGCGGACGGTCCCGACACGGCGACCGACGCGGACGCCGTCGACGACACCGGCCCGGACGTGGCCGACACGACGGCGACCGACGCGGACGCCGAGGTCCCGGAGCCGGACACCCTGCCCACCGACCTGGGCTTCGAGCTCGAGCGGCCGGCCGGTGACGACCCGCCGACGTCCGAGGAGACCGGGGAGGTGACGCGCACGATCACGGCCTTCTACGACCGCGTGGGCTACTTCGACTGGCTGCTCCGCATCAGCCACGGCGTGCACGAGTCCACCGGCAAGCGCGACTTCTCGGCGTGGTGGACGACGACCCACGCCCGGAAGGAGGGGGACGTGGTGACCATCGTCCACGAGAGGGAGGATCCGGCGGGCGGCGGCCACAACATGATGACGCGCACGTCGAAGCTGCTGGCGTCGAACATCGCCGGCTACCTGCTGACCGGCGACGAGACCATGGGGACCCTCGCCGAGCAGTACTGCAAGGGCGTCAGCGCCACCATGCTCGGCATGGTCTACGACGAGGACGACCCCATCGACCACATCATGGGGCGCAACGTCATCCCGTTCAGCCACACGTACACGACGCACGACGGGCGCGAGAAGGTCGTGGATTACGAGAACTGGCACCGGGAGGGCTGCCGCTGGAACACGTGCCGCTATCATTACCCGGACAACCCCTACTGGGGCGAGGTGTGGGTGACGGCGCTCCGGTCCAAGGACGACGTGTCGCGCATCCTCCGGGTGGCCACCACCGTCGCCTACGCCGTCGAGCGCACGGACGGCGAGGTGCAGGCGGCCTGCGCGGAGGCCTACGACCTCCTGCAGGACTTCGGCCGGGACGTGGTCGACAGCGGCTACTACATCCGCTCGAAGGACGAGGACGGACAGCCCTATCGCCCCGGGACCGACGAGGACCCCATGAAGGAGGACCACACGGACATCTCCAGCTACGTGAGCTGGGAGGAGTTCATCCCGAACGCGGAGTGCAACGCCAAGCTGGCCGTGTCCTACCTGGGCTACGGCGACGACCGGGGCAACGACTGCGGCGAGGGCGGCTGGGGCAACGAGTACGAGGAGATCGCCGTCGACATCCACTACTTCAACATCTGGATCATCCGCTCGCACCACCTGGCGGCCATCGCCCAGGCGCTGATCCACCGCGACTGGGCCGCGGCGAGGGCGCTCCTCGAGGGACTCGCCGGGCGCTATGCCCACGACATGGCCCGGGATCCGGCGACCCTGAACCAGTCCCAGGACAAGTACGACCGGGACCTGGCGGCCAGCATGATGCAGGCGGCGGCCCTGGGCTATCCGTTGAACGGCGAGGAGGCCCGCCTGGTGCAGAGGTACTATCGCCGCTCCGCCGAGCGGTACGCGGAGTGGCCGCACTGGGACCTGTGGGACGGGAGCATCCCGGACGGCTCCTACGAGTACCGCCCGCCCCACCAGGAGACCACGGAGGACGGCGCCGTCCAGTTGATCCGCCCCGAGGACATGGCGGCGGTCATGGACTACTGCTGGTCGCCGTTCCGGAACCCGGCGGGCGTGCCGCCGGTGGACTGCGAACTGGTCTCCGACCCGTCGACGTGGGACGCGGCCCGGCTCGACGCCCGCTGAGCGCCGGGCCCGGCCGCGCGCCTCGCTACATGTTGTTCAGGAAGCAGGACGAGACGCCCTGGCAGGTGTCGCTCGAGGCCCAGCAGCCGAAGGTGACGTTGCCGCAGTTGAAGGACTTGGCGCCCTCGCAGCCGCTGATACACGACTGGACGTCCTGGTTCTGGGCGTCGCACTGGGCGTTGCACTCCCCGGAGGCGCAGACGTCGGCCACGTGCTGACACGCCACCTGGCAGTCGATGCTGGCCGGGTCGAAGGCGCAGTCCCCGTCGCATGGCTGCGCGGCGTTGTCCTGGGAGCAGCGCCCGTTGTCCTGGAAGTCGCCCGGCGACAACGTGCCGTCGCCGTCGCTGTCGCAGGCGCCGAGGGCCATGGCCATCGCGAGCATGAGCGTCGTGAGCAGGATCCTGATCCGCATCGTCTTCCCCTTCTGTTCGTGCGTCTGGGACGCTGGAGAGTGGTCGGAGCGGGGTGGTCGTGTCAACGCGGAGGCCCGCGTGGTATGAGGCTTCCATGCTCGGAGCCGTGGTCGAGCTCGTCAGCCTCGTCGTCGCCTTCGTCGGCGGTTTGATCCACCTCCGCCGCGCGACGGGGCGCGGGCGGCTGCTCGGGTTCGCGCCCATGGCCCTGTTCGTCGTGGGCCAGCTCGTGCCGGCGGTCCTGCGCGACGCGGCGCCGTTCTCGACGCTCTATCCCGTCGCCCTGGTGATCATGGGCCTCGCGGGCGCCCTGGGCCTGTACCTGATGATGCACCTCCCGGCGCCTCCGCCCGGCGAGGACGACCCGCTGCTCTGACTGCGGAGCGGGCGGGTGACGACCTCGGCCGCGCCTGCGGGTTGTGTCCCGGCCGCAGGTGTGGGATGCGTCGCCCGATGGAGCCCTTCACACGCCGTATCGCACCCGTGGAGCGCCTCTGGATCGCCGTGGACGGCGTCTGGCCGCCCTTCGTGAACCAGCTCGTGATGGAGGCCGAGCCCGGGCAGGGCGCCTTGGACCGGGAGGCCTGGAAGGAGGCCGTGGCGATCGCCTCGGCCGCCAACCCCGGCGCGCGGTTGGTCGTGCGCGGGCCCTGGGGCCGGCGGCGCTGGGTCGACTCCGGCACGACCCCTCCCGTCCGCGTCGCCGACGGGAGCGCGTGGGACGCCGGCTCTCCCGAGGGCGCGCCGTTCCTCCTCGATCCCCTGCCCCCCTTCGGCGGCCCCACCTGCGAGGTCCTCCTCGTGCACGGCGACGTCCCCCGGGTCGTCTTCCGGACGCACCACGCCGTCATGGACGGCCGCGGCACCATGATCTGGGTCGAGGACGTCTTCCGCGCCCTCCGCGGACAGGCGCCCGTCGGCGCGCGCTCCACCGTGACGGACCTGGCGCTGGCGCGGGACCTCGGGGGCAGCCACCCGGGTTGGCAGAAGGAGGACTGCCTCGCCCCCACCGGAGAGGCCGACGGCCTCCGCGGCGGCGTCACCTGGCGGCGCGTGAAGGTGCCGGGGCGCTTCTCCAGGCTCCTGCCCCGCATCGCCGACACCCTGGCGCGCTCCGCCCGGGCCCACCGCGCGGCCGACGACGGCGAGGAGGCGGATGTCCGCTTCTCCATCCCCGTCGACCTCCGCCCCCGCCTGACGGAGGACGCCCCGCGAAGCACGGCGAACCTCACGGGCATGATCGACGTGACGGCGCCCGACGACTCCTCCGTCGTCTCCCTGTCGGACGAGATCCGCGGGCAGATCGGCGACGGGCGCGACCTGGACTCGGTGGTCGCGTCGTCCGTGTTGGGGCGCGTGCCCCTGTGGCTCATGCGGGTGGTCGGGGATCGGGGCACCGCCAAGCTGCACCGCCGGCGGCGGTACGGTGCCACGGCGGTCCTGTCCAACCTGGGGCGCCTCCCCCTCGATCGCTACCGTGGCGCCGGGTTCCAGGCCGCCACGGGCTTCTTCATCCCGCCGGGCACGGAGACGACGGCCTGCTTCATGGCCATGGGCGGCGGCCCGGACCACACGGACATCGCCGTGACCATGCCCGAGGTCCTGGCCTCCGACGGTCGCCTCGACCGCCTGGTCGCCGACGTGGTCCGCGCGCTGGAGGCCGGGCGGGTGCCGACCGAAGTCGCCTCGGAGCGCGCGACCGGATAGCCCGGCCGGCGCGTGGTCACGAGACCTGGCTATGCGTCCGGCTCGCGCTCGCGCTTGGATGTGAGGCGCGCCTCCACCTCGCCCAGCAGGCCGTAGTGGAAGACGAGCTTGTAGGGGACGCGGTCGTCGACGCCCACCCAGTAGGTCAGCCGACGCGAGAAGTCCTCGCGCGAGACCTTCACGTGCACCGGCCACGCCTTGCGCACGCCGAGGGGCACGGCGATCTCCTTCGGGTCGCCGACCTTCGCCTGGAAGCGGTAGATCTTCCGGCCGTCGAACAGGGGGCGATCCCAGGAGGCGTCGGCCTCGAGGTCGGTCCGGAGCAGCCAGGCGAACGCGCTGACGATGTCCAGGGGCCGCACGTCGTGCGCCTCGTCGATGCGGCGCTTCAACTCACCGTTCTTCCGGTACTCGCCCCGGGTGCGGTTGCCCGGATAGGTCGCCTTGACGCGGCTCTTCCCGGTGTCGGTGCGGGTCCTCCAGCCGGCGGCCACGGGCAGCCAGGCGTCGTCCAGCCATGTGGTGCCGTCGGCCACGGCCTCGAAGACCTTGGCGGCGAACCCGCGGGTCCGCCCCTCGAGGCGCACGGCCCGGAGGTACTTGCCGGCGACCCGCTTGCGCGGACCGATGGTCAGGACCGCCTCGCCGGCGGCGTTGCCCAGCGCCCGAAGCTCGTAGCGGTAGGCCCGCTCCACGCCGTCGTCGGGCTCCACGGCCGTGACGCGGGCGAGCGCCGCGGCGGAGAGCGACGCGACCAGCACGGCGGCCAGGGCGGTGGTGAGCGTTCGGGTAGGGGTGGGCATGAGCGGGTCCTCCATCCGTGCGGTGGGAGACGCCAGGGAGACGACGGGGTCCCCCGACTATTCATCCTCGGCGGAGGGGCGGGACACCGGAAGGGACGGGACTCTTGCCGGGACCTCGAAGCCGCGCGCGGTCCCAGGGCAATCGCAAAGTCGGAGAGGTGAGGGCCGTGCGGCGGTACGGCGCCCAGCGCCGGATTGCACCCGCTCGGAAACGATGGGTTCTGCGCGTCTGAGAGCAGGCAAGGGCACGGGCAAGGGCAAAGGCAAGGGAGGGCGGTCGACTTTGCGACCGCCCTGGGCGCGGTCCACGGCGTCCTCCGACCTGCGGACGCGCTGTGGTATACGACCGGTGTCCATGGCCCCGCACACCGCCAAGAGCAGGCTCTCGGAGCCCGGCCCCGCCCCTCGCCGTCCCATCGAGGAGGCGTCGAGCGTCGGGGTGATCCTGAACCCCATGTCCGGGCGGAACCGGGGCCGCGGCGAGGCCATCGACCGGCTCGAGTGGATCGTCGGCGACCGGGGCGAGGTCTTCCGCTGCGCCGACCCGGACAGCCTCCGGCGCGCGGCCGAGGACTTCCGCCGAAAGGGCCTCGACGTCCTCGCGGTGAGCGGCGGCGACGGCACCAACTCCATGGTCCTGACGGCCTTCCGGGAGGTCTACGGCGACGCGCCCCTGCCGCTCCTCGCGCTCCTGCGTGGCGGCACCATGAACACGGTCGCCAACGGCGTGGGCGCGCCGCGGGGGAAGCCGGAGGGCCTCCTGCGCGCCCTCGTCGCCCGGCTACGTCGGGGCGAGCGCCTGCGCACGACCGAGGTCGCCACCATGGACGCCGGCGGCCGCCTGGGGTTCCTCTTCGGGTTCGGGGTCCTGCACGGCTTCCTGGCCGAGTATTACCGCCGCGGCGACCCCTATCCGACGCCCGTGACCGCCGTGACCACCCTGTCCGCGACACTCGGCAGCATCCTGGTCCGCGGCCGCCTCATCCGCCGCATGAGCGAGCGGGTCGTCGCCACCCTCACCGTGGACGGGGAGCGGATGCCCACCGCGGACTACCTGGGCGTCGGCGCCGGCACCGCGCCGGAGCTCGGCCTCGGCTTCAAGCCCTTCGCCTGGTGCCGGCGGGACCTGGACCGCTTCCACCTGGTCGGCCTCACCGGGACGGCCGGCGCCGTGGCGCGGGACCTCGGCCGGCTCTACGCGGGCAGGGGCCTGCGACCCCGGGCCGGCTTCGATCGCACGCCCCGCGAGGTGATCATCGAGCCGGAGGCGGACGTGTTCCCCCACATGGTCGACGGGGACCTGCTGGAGGCCCGGCCGCCCCTGATCGTGCGGACCGGCCCGCGGGTCCGGATCATCGTGGGCTCGGAGTAGGACGGCCGTCGCCGGTTCACAGTTCGTCACACGTCGCAACACGAAGGGCTCGCGCAAAGACGCGAAGACGCAAAGGAAAACGGCATGATTCGGTCCGGTATGCTCGCTGTGGGCCTGCCGGTGGCCCGAGAGTCGCAGCCGAACCTGTGTGCAAGCGGTTCGCTGGCCTTTGCGTCTTGGCGCCTTGGCGCGCGATTCTCGCCGAGGCTGCGGCACCCCGAGATGTGTAGGACTGTGAGCCGTCGCCGGCGGTCATCGGATGGCTGTGAGGCGAGGACGCCGGTCCTACCCCCAGCCGAGCCAGTCGCGGGCCTCGGCCTCGTCGTCGCAGTAGCGGACCGTGTCGATGCGCACGATCTTGAGCGCGGCCGTCGCGAACTTTCGCTCCGCCTTGCCGGCGCCGACGATGGCCACCTTCCCGATCTGCTTCCGATAGGGGAGGATGCCCTTCGCCGTCACGATCTGCCCGCGCAGGGGCGCCCCGCGGAGCTTCGACAGGTCGACCATGCCCTCGACGCGCCCGTCGGGGCCGGCGGCCTCGAAGACCTCCTGCAGGCCCTCCACGAACGCGTAGGTGCCGGGCATCGTCCCGCGGCCCTCGAAGCGCACGACCAGCCGGTGGTCGTCGCCGAAGGCCAGGTCCATCCGGACCTTGCCGTCGTCGTGGGTCCGGTGGACCAGGGTGCCCACCGGGCTCAGCCCGCCGTGTAGCTCTTGTGGCGCTCGATCGCGAGCTGCCGGGCGGTCTCGTCGTACACGGCCGGGCAGGCCATGGGCGAGGGCCGGTGCTCACCGGTCTTCGGGTCGGTCGACACGTAGTGGCGGTCGACGATGCCCAGGGTCCCGTTGCCGTCGAGGTCGACGATCGCGGCCTTCTCGCCGCTGGAGAACTCCACGAGCTCCACCACCGACCTGAAGTTGAACTGGCCCTTGAAGCCCTCTTCGGCGCCGCCGGCCTTCTTCTCGTGTGCGAGCTTCGCCTTCTTCTGAACCGCCATGGATTCCTCTCCGATCCGCCGATGCCCTCGAATGATTCGAGGCCGTGTCGTTTACAACCGGTCCGGCCCCGAACGCAAGGCCGAAGACCGGATCAGCCAGGGCGGTCGCAAAGTCGACCGCCCTCCCTTGCCCTTGCCCGCTCTCAGACCCGCAAAATCCATCGTTTGCGAGCGGATGCAATCCGGCGCCGGGCGCCGTACCGCCGCGCGACCCTCGCTTTTCCGACCTTGCGGTTGCCCTGCCGGATCAGCCCACGCGCTCCAGCACCGCCCCGGCCCCGAGCCCGCCGGCGGCGCAGATCCCGATGAGCGCCGTCTCGCGATCCGACAGGCGGAGCTCGTTCGCCATGGTCGTGACGATGCGCGCGCCCGTGGCCCCGAACGGGTGCCCCAGGGCCACCGAGCCGCCGTGCAGGTTGAGCCGGCTGGTGGCGATCGTGCCCACGGCGCGGCGCCGACCGAGCCGCTCCCGCGCGAAGCCGTCGCTCCCGAGCATCTGGAGCACGGAGAGCACCTGCGCCGCGAACGCCTCGTGCATGTCCACGACGTCCACGTCCTCCAGGTCCATGCCGGCGCGCTCCAGCGCCCGGGGCATGGCCAGCGCCGGGCCCATCAGGAGCTGATCCGCCGGGTCGACGCCCACGTAGGACCAGCTCCGGAACGCGGCCAGGGGCTCGTAGCCGAGGGCCTTCGCCTTGTCCTCGCTCATGAGGAGCACGGCCGCGGCCCCGTCGGTCAGCGGGCTGGAGTTCCCGGCCGTCAGCGTGCCGTCCTTCGCGAAGGCCGGCCGGAGCCGCGCGAGCTTCTCCAGGCTGGTGTCCCCGCGGACGAGGGTGTCGGACGCCACGACGTCGCCGGCGGGCGTCCGCACGGGGGCCACCTCGCGCGTGAGGCGGCCGGAGGCGATGGCCGCGGCCGCCCGGGCGTGGGACGTGGCCGCGAAGCGATCCTGGCTCTCGCGGGTGACGCCGTTGCGCCGGGCCATCTTCTCGGCCGACTCCCCCATCAGCTCGCCGGTGGTGCGCTCGGCGATCCGCGGAGGCTTCGGGAGCAGGTCCGTGATGGGCATGAGCTGCGAGGCCACGGCGAGGTAGTCCGCCGGCTTGGGCTTGCCGAAGGCCAGGGGGGCCAGGGCGTGGACCAGCTTCTGGGGCAGGGTCAGCTCCGCGTTGGAGGTCGAGTCGGACCCGCCCGCGATCACCACGTCGGCGTGTCCGCGCTCGATGCTCTCCACGGCGTCCGTGATGGCCTGGAGCCCGGAGGCGCAGGCCCGTGTCACCGTGCGGGCCTCCACGCTCGGCGGCAGGCGCAGGTCGAGCACGATCTCCCGGCCCACGTTCGGCGTCGTGCCGGGCAGGATGACGCCGCCCCAGACCATGGCGTCCACCTCGTCCCGGGGAAGCTCCGTCTGCTCGAGGAGCGCGCGGGTCGCGGCCACGCCCAGGTCGATGGTGTCCAGCTTCATGAACTCGCGGAAGGCGCGGACGAACGGCGTCCGCACGCCCGCCACGATCACGGCGCGCCGGGAGGGCTTCGTCGCCTCCGCGGCCTTCGCCTTGCCCTTCGCGGCGGGCTTCTTCCGCTTCGTCGTGCCGCCCGCGGCCTTCTTCGTGGTGCCGCTCTTCTTCTTCGTCGCCATGTCCCCTCCCGGGCCCTCAGGCCCCGACGTAGTTGCCGCCGCAGACGCGGATCACGCGGCCCGTGAGCCCGGAGGCGCCGGGGCTCGCCAGGAAGGTGATGGCCTCGCCGATGTCCTGCGGCTTCCCGCCCTGCGACAGGTTGGACAGCCGCCGGATGACCTCCCGGTTGATGGGCGGGATGGCGGCGGTCATGCGCGTCTCGATGAAGCCGGGGGCCACGGCGTTCACGGTGACCCCGCGCTTCGCCAGGGTCGGGGCCAGGGCCCGCACGAAGCCGACGATGCCCGCCTTCGACGCCGAGTAGTTGGCCTGCCCGAAGTTGCCCGCCAGGCCGGCGATGGACGACAGGCACACGATGCGGCCCCCGTCCCGGAGCGGCCCGTCCACGATGGCGGCGGTCATGTCCACCACCGCCTGCAGGTTCACCGCGATGGTGAGGTCCCACTGGGAGTCGGACATCTTCGCCAGGGTCTTGTCGCGCGTGACGCCGGCGTTGTGGACCACGATGTCCACGCCGCCGTACTCCTCCGCGAGGCTCTTCGCGATGGTCGCGGGCGCCTCCGGGTCCGCGACGTCCGCGAGGAGGACCGAGCCGCCGATCTCGCGCGCCGTCCGGCTCGCCGGGCCGTCGTCCTCCGGCCGGTCGAGGACCACCACGTGGGCGCCCTCGTCCGCCATGAGGCGCGCGGTCTCCCGGCCGATGCCCCGGGCGGCGCCGGTGACCAGGGCCACCTTGCCCTCCAGGGGGCGCACCCAGCGCGTCGCGCCGACGGCCTTCGCCTCCCCGGTCACGCGGAAGGGCTGACCCGTCACGAACGCCGAGCGGTCGGACAGGAGGAAGCGCAGCACCGGCGCCACGCGGTCCTCGGCCCCCCGCTCCACGGTGATCAGGTTCGCCGTGGCGCCCTTCGCGCCGACCTCCTTGGAGACGCTCCGCACGAAGCCGTCCAGGGCGCCCTGGGCCGCCGACTCCACCACCTTGCGCTCGCCCTCGGGCGGCCGCCCGAGCACGACGACTCGCCCACACCGCCGAATGCGGCGGATCCACGCGTGGAAGAAGTCGTACAGGGAGCGAAGCTCCGACGGCGACCTCAGCCCGGTGGCGTCGAAGATCATGCCGTGGGGCTCCACGTCGTCGCTCGGCTCCCCGGGGGCGATGACGACCGGCGGGCGGCCGTAGGCCTCGCCGGGCTCCACGTAGGACCGCGCCTCGTCCTCCTCGCCCACCAGGATCGGGTTGGCGCCCGCGGGAGCCAGGGTGTCCGCGATGGCCCCGTCGAGATCGGCGCCGTCGCTGCACGCGACCAGGACGTCCCGATCCTGCAGCGGGCGCTCCTGCCAGGGGCCGGTGGGCCGCCGGAGCTTCTGGGGCAGCGGGATCGGCAGGCCCAGGGAGCGGATGAGCTTCCGCGCGCGGGGGTTGTCGCCCAGGTCGACCAGGAAGTCGCTCATGATGCCTCCTCGGGGGTGTCGGAGTCGCGCGTCGTGTACGTGCCGGCCATGTAGGCGGGACCGCCCGGGGCGTCCCCGACCCAGACGCCGCCCTCGTCGTCCACGTACAGGCCCACGGCGGCGGGGAGCACCAGGGGCCGCGTGAAGCGTACCTCCAGGGCGCGCAGCCGGTGGGGGTCGCCGGCGAACAGGGCCCGGTTCATGCCCTCCACCGCCAGGGCCAGGGACCCGAAGCCATGGAGGATGGTGTTCCGGAAGCCGGACATGCGGGCGTAGGGCCGGAGCCAGTGAATGGGGTTGAAGTCGCCGGTCAGCAGGGCGAACTCGAGGCCCGCGTCGTCCGGGAGCCTCCAGAAGGCGATCTCCCGGGCGTCGTTCGGCACGCGGGGCTTGTCCTTCTTCTTCCCCTTGCCGCCCTTCACGAGGGGGACCAGGGCCTGGAAGTCCACCACCAGCGCCTCGGGCACGTCCGCGGTGCCCGTGATCAGCCGCTGGTTCAGGATGGCGCGGCGTCCGTCGTCGTCGATGCTCGTGAGCCGCGCCGAGGCATCGAGCGGCTTCCCGGTCGGGATGGGCGCCCGCATGGTCATCGAGCATCCCGCATTCAGCACGAGCGTCAGCGGATACGGGATGGACTCCAGCGTCCGCGAGACCAGCGGGAAGCCCCACTGCGGGAACATGTAGATGGGCAGGTGGTCGCGGTAGGCCGACGGATCGCCGCCGGCCCAGCGGACCAGGTCCCGGACGAGGTCGCTCGGCCTCGGCGGCACCACCTCGGAGTACGTCGGGCCGGGCGTCGTCGGGATGGGCCCTCGCTCGCCCTCGAGGCGCTGGGCCACGGCGAGGAGCGCCGTCCGCCCCATGGCCGCCAGCACCGGCCCCTGCCGAAGGATGTGCTTCGCGGGGACGCGCATGGTTCCTCTCCTACCGCCGGGGGACGCCGGGATGATAGCCATACGGGGCCGGGATACCAGCATGTTTCCCGAGGCCCGCCGGAACACGGGCGCCCGCTGGTACGTTGCCCCCGAGCCTCCCCCATGCCCGCCCGAGGAGACACCCCATGCGCCCCGGTCCCATCCGCCGCGCCGCCGCCACGCTGGTCGCCCTCGCGGCCCTGGTCGCCGGGGCCGCGGCCCAGCCGGCGGAGCCTCCCTCGGGCGACCGGGCGGTGCACCGCCTGGAGGTCCGGGACGGGGGAGTCGCGATCGCCGACGTGGTGTCGGTGCTGCTGGCCGAGGTCGGCGGTCCGATCGCGCTGCCGGGGTCGCTCCCGGACACGCGCATCCCGGTGGCCGACGCGATCGGGCGAGCGGCGGTCCTGGGCCTGGACATGGCGCTGGACCGAATCGGCGTGGACCTCGCTCTCCGCGACGACACGCTGATCGTGGCGATCGACCGCCGCCAGCTGGACGCCCGCATCGACGAGCTGGAGGGCGTCCTGCGCCGCGTGCTCGGCCGCCGCCCGCCCGTGTTCGCCCTGGACCGCGTCCAGGGCTCCGCTCAGGGCGGACCTCCCGTGGTGTTCGTCCACGGCCTGGACTCGGGCCCGGAGAGCCTCCACGGCGCGGCGGCCGCCCTGGCGCACGACGGTCGGGACGTCTACCTGTTCCGCTATCCCGACGACGGGCGCATCCGGCGGACGGCCCGGGCCCTCGGGCGCCTCCTGCGCGGTCTGCACCGGGACACCGGCCGGCGCATCGACCTCGTGACCGTCTCCATGGGCGGCGTCGTCGCGAGGACCTACCTGGAGACGGACCCCGACTACGGCGGCGAGGTGGCCCGCTTCATCGCGTGCTGCCCGCCCTTCGGGGGCGCGCCGCTGGCCCGCTACCACGCCGTGCGGGAGATCCCCGAGACGCTCAGCGACCTGCTGGGCGAGGGCCTCGGCGGGCTGTTCGTCTTCGACGGCCTGGGCCAGGCGGCGCGCGACCTCCAGCCCGACTCCCCCCTCATGCGGGACCTCCGCGCCGCGGAGCGTCGGGAGGGCGTCCGCTACAGCATCCTGGCGGGCGACGGCGACGTGGTGGGCCCCGAGGTCTTCGCCGTGGCGGACGCCACCCTCGCGCGCCTCGCGCGCTCGGAGGACGCCATGGCGCGGACGGCCGCGACCTGGCTCGAGGGACTCGTGGAGGCGGCCCGGGCCGTCTCCGGCCCTCGGGGCGACGGCGCGGTCACCCTGGAGAGCCAGCGTCTCGACGGCGTGGACGACCGTGCGGTCCTGCCCGTGGACCACCTGTCGTTCCTGGCGGGCGACGGGGCCGACGAGCCGATCCCGGGCCTCGCCGAGGTCCGGAGGCGCCTCGGAAGCCCGGGTCCTCCATAGGCGAGCGCGACTCCCGACCCGGGTCGGGTGACGGCGCGACCTCTCCTACAGTGGCGGTGGGAGGAGGCCGCCATGTCGACGTTCCGTTCGAGTCGGCTCGAGGGGCTCGTCCAGTCGGACATCCGCTACATGACGCGGGAGTGTCGCCGGCTGGGCGGGATCAACCTGGGCCAGGGGCTTCGAGCCCCGGAAGCCCCGATCCGGAGACGCTTCCGCGGACTCATCGTGGTGTTCCGCTACGTGGCGCTTCCGCAAGAGCGTGTTCTGCTCCACGGTTCGCGCGTCGGCCGACCCCGCGCTATCCTCTCCGTGACGGCGCAAGCCGATGCTCCGAAACCGGACGGGTCCCGCCATGAGCAAACCGGACGTCCTGGCCACGCTGCGAAGCCACGCCGATGAGCTCCGAGAGGAGTTCGACGTGGCCTCGCTGGCCGTGTTCGGCTCCGCCGCGCGCGGTGACCTTCGGCCCGACAGCGACGTCGACGTCGTGGTGACCTTCCGCGCGAGGCCCACTCTCCGCGGCTACTTCGCCCTCGAGGATCGGCTCGAGGAGCTTCTCCAGCGCCCCGTGGACCTCGCCACCGACAGGATGGTGAAGCCGCGCCTGCGGACCCGGATCGAGGACGACCTCACCCGTGTCGCGTGATCCCGACCTCTACCTAGGCGGTCTCAACCCGTCCGCCGCGCGTGAAGCACCCACTGGTTGCTGGTGCGGGGGCCGACCTCGTGGAAGGCCTCGACGGTCAGGGGGAGGGCTTCGAGGAGGGCTCGGGCCTGGGTGGCGCTGTGGTTGCGGAAGTGCTCCAACTCGGAGGGGCCCGTCTCGGCGCGGCTGGCCTGGGTGGGGCTGCGGAGCAGGCCGAAGGCGACGTTGTCGGCGACGAGGAGGGTGCCGCCGGGGCGGAGGGCCTTCGTGAGGACCGTGAGGACGTCGCGGGGGCGCTCCAGGTGGTTCCAGGAGCGGAGCACCAAGGCGTGGTCGAGGGACTCGGGCGGCAGGTCCAGGTCCTCGGCGCGGCCGACCTCGAGGGTGGCCCAGGGCCAGCGCTCCCGGAGGGATTCGACGGTCGGGGCGTGCGGGTCGAGGCCGCGGTAGCGGATGCGGCCCGACTCGACCAGGGGGCCCAGGACGTCGCCGTAGCGGCCGTCGCCGCAGCCGACGTCGAGGACGTCGCCCTCCAGGCCGGCGATGAGGTCCCGGAGGAGGGCGTCGTCGCGGGTGAAGACGTCCTCGTCCAGGGCCTCGTAGCAGTTGGGGCAGGCGTCGCGGGCCGGGCAGGGCGCGCACTCCGGGACGCGCACCAGCTTGCGCAGGTCCGCGGCGAAGTCGTCCGGGGCCGTCTTGTCCGTGATGTCCACGTAGACCTGGCCGTGGACGTGCTTGGTGGCGCGAAGCTCGGCCTCGGCGAAGTCGCGGGTGGCCGTCTCGTAGCGCGTCATCGTCTCGCCCTGTCGGAGGAACACGTCGCGCGTGCGGTCGAGCACGTGCGGGCCGCGGTCCAGGAGCGGGCAGGGCGCCCCGGCCTCCCAGGTGGCCGAGCCGCCGGGGACGAAGTTGTAGGAGTTGGAGCGGTGCGCCAGCTTCGGCGTCAGCATGCCCGCGCCGAAGGTCTCCAGCGTGGCCTCGTGGAGGCCCGGGCAGCGGCCGCGCAGGGCGCAGTCGGTGCATGGCTCGGGCTGCACCCGGCCGCCCCGGTCGAGGGGGAGGAGGTCGTCGTCCGCGACGCGGCTGCGGCGCGTGAACCCCCGGGCGCGGGGGTCGGTCCAGCGGTCCTCCAGGCCCGGCAGCAGGCACAGGGGCACGTCCTGGTGCGCCACGCGGCCGGAGAGGCCTGGAGCACCGAACGACCGTGCTCCCGTTGGGCTACCGGCGATTTCCGGCGCCTCGGCCTGCCGCGACCGCTGCGCCATGCCTGATGGCATGGCTCGGGACGCAGCACCGGCGCTGCGCGCCTGGCCGATCCACTCGGAAATCCCTCGGAGACCCGCGGTCCGCACGCCCGATCGGTGCTCTCGCGAGTCGCCGTGGCGGATGGCGTCGGCGATGGCTCGGGCGGCCTCCTCGGGGGAGGGGACCTGCGAGTCGTCGCGGGCGGCGTCGCCCACCGGCTCCACCGGGGCGAAAGCCAGGGTGCCGCCGGGGAGGTCCGACAGCAGGTCGACCACGCCGCGGAGGTGGTGGAGGTTGGCGCGCGTCACGACGCAGTGGAGGTGGACGGCGACGCCGCGGGCGAGGCAGGTGCGGACGCCCGCGAGGGTCTGCTCGAAGGCCGCGTCGCCGACGATGGCGTCGTGGACCTCGGGCGTGCCGCCGTGGACGGAGGCGTGGACCCAGGTGAGGCGGCGGTCCGCGAGGAGATCGGCCAGCTTCGGATAGGCCAGCATCCGGGCGTTGGTGACGAGGCCCAGATCCATGCCGCGGGCCGCGACGCGCTTCGCCAGGCGCGGGAGGTCGCGGCGGATGGTCGGCTCGCCGCCGGTGAGGACCACCATGGTGTGGCCCAGAGCGGCCGCGCGGTCGATCTTCCGGGCCAGGGCCTCCGTGGAGGCCTCCGACTCGCGGGTGGGGGCCACGCTGCAGAAGGTGCACCGGTTGTTGCACCCGTGGCCGACGTCGACGAGCGCCCTCATGCCGTGGCGGCGCCGGCCGTGTCGTCGAAATAGGGCTCGATCTCGTCGTCGCCGTAGCGCTCCAGGTAATCCCGGCGCATCCCGATGCAGGGGTCGCCGGCGAAGCGGCAGCCCTCGCACTTGTCGGTCAGGGCGTTCGGGCTGATGACCGAGTCGGTGATGTGGAAGCGCTCGCCCGGCGTGACGATGAGGACGTCCTGGGTGCTGACGTCCTCGACGTGGTCCTCGTAGCCGCGGAGCATGCAGCGGGGGACGTGGCGCGTGGTGACCTTCAGGCCCCGCTCGCGGGCGATGTCGAAGGCGCCCGTGAAGCCCTCGCGCATCTCGCTCACCCGGGGCATGGACTCGGGGAACTGCGCGTTCCGGTCGGTCAGGGACACGAGCCAGAGGCTGAACGTCTTCACGCCCTGGTCGGCCCACCAGGCGACGGTGTCGGGGATCCGGCGCCAGGTGTCCGCCTTGACGATGAGGTCCAGGGCGGGCTCCTGGCCCAGGGCGATGAGGTTGTCCACGCCCTTCCGCACCAGGCCGAGGGCCTTCGGCGTGGCCATGATGCGGTTGTACAGGGCCTCCGTGTGGCCCATGGCGGAGATGTTGAACTGCGTGACTCCGGCGTCGACGGCCTTTCGGGCGTAGTCCTCGTAGGAGTACATCATCCCGTTCGAGGCCACCTTCACGTGGTCGAAGCCCCGATCCCGGCACCATCGGACGAGCGGCAGGAAGTCCTTCCGGATGGTCGGCTCGCCGCCGCCGAAGGCCGCGCGGTGGATGCCCTGGGCCCAGGCACGCTGAAGCTCCGCCAGGATCTGGGCGGTGCTCATGTTCTTCGGGCGAAGCTCGTCGAAGATGGAGCAGTAGTCGCACCGCACGTTGCACTCGTAGCCCATGATCAGGTCGATCATGGTCCCGGGGCGTTCAGGCACGGGCACCTCCCAGGAAGTCGCGGACCTCGCGGGGCGGCTCGTAGTCCGACTCGAAGTCGAAGAAGCCCTGGCAGTTGATGCTGTGGGGGCAGGACTCGCAGATCTCCACGCGCTCGCGGCGCGCGCCGAGGTACTCGAAGAGGTTCACCTCCTCGTCCCACACGAAGACCATCGTGCGCCCCAGCTTCTGGAGGTCCGGCAGGACGTAGCGCTCGTAGCCCGGGAAGAGGCAGGGCTGCGCGTTGACGACGAAGATGCGCAGCCGGTCGCTCCAGCGCTCGATGACCTCGCAGAGGCGGGCGGCCACCTCGCGCTCGGGCGGGACGATGTCCTCGTCCGTGTAGCGGGTCTCGGCGTTCCCGAACGGCGTGAGCATCTGGTAGTTCACCTTCCGCGCGCCCAGGTCCCAGGCGAGCTGCGTGAACTCCTCCAGGTGGTCCACGTTGTTCCGCACGATGGTGATGTTCACGCCGAAGTCCACGTCCTCGGACATGTACGCCAGGGCGTTCCGGATGCCGGCGACGGTCTGATCGAAGGCGCCGCGCTTCCGCACGATGCGGTCGTGCAGCTCCGGCGTGTGGCCGTGCATGGAGATGAGCAGGCTCGTCAGGCCGCTCTGCACCAGCTCCCGGGCGCGCTCGGGGTCCGCGAGGCGCCGGCCGTTGCTGGTGATGTTGATGCGGTGATAGCCCAGGTCCGTCGCCAGCCGGATGGCGTCCACGAGGTTCGGGTGCAGCGTCGGCTCGCCGCCGTCGATGTCCAGCTGGCCGATGCCCTGGTCCCAGTGCTCGCGCAGGATGCGCTCGACCCGCGGCCAGGGGATGATCTTCCGCACGCGGTCGCCCGTGGCGCAGAACTCGCAGTTGTTGTCGCACGAGTAGGTGATGTTCATGATCACCTTGCGCTCGCGCGCCGCCTTCAGCTTGGCCTCCAGCGCGCCCTTGGCCGTCTCGAGCCAGCCGGGCGGGATGTTCGGCGGGACGTAGGAGGGCTCGTGCTGGAACAGCGCCGGGTCCGTGGAGTCCGCGCCCTGCTTCGTGGTGAGGCCCTGCTCCAGGCACATCTCGTGGAGCGGCGTGCCCCGCAGCGGCGTCGCGTACTGGACCGCCGGCTCGGCGCCGTACTGCTCGTGGAGCCGCCAGGCGAACTCCAGCGTGTCGAGCACCTGCCGCGGCGTCTCCCACGGGAAGCCGATGATGTAGTGGACCATGAGCGGCACGCCGACCCGGTGCGCCGTCCGCGCGACGCGCTCCACCTCGTTCGGGTCCAGGCGCTTGGCGATGGGGCCCGAGAGCTCCGCCGCGTCCCCGCTCTCGACCGACACGGACAGCCTGTTCACCCGGCCCTTCATCCGCTCGATGGCGCTGTCGGCGAGGTAGTCCGCCCGCACGCCGTTGGGGAAGTCGTAGCGGAGGTCCAGCTTCTCCAAGACCTCCAGGACCTCCTCGAAGTCGGGGCGCAGGTTGGCGATCTCGTCGAGGATCATCAGCTTCCGCGCGCCCAGGCCCTTCACGAGGAGATAGGCCCACTGCTCGATGCACTCCAGGGGCACGGCGCGGTACGGCTTGCGGCCCACGGTCTGCCAGCCCGGGTTGGAGGTGCAGAAGATGCAGCGGTGCACGCAGCCGCCGCTGGTCATGAAGGGCAGGGTGTCCGGCGTGACGTCGAAGGGGTTCGACCAGGAGCCGTCCGCGAAGCAGGACGCCAGGAAGCGCCGGTGGTGCTCCCGGTCCAGCGCGTCGAGGAGCGGAAATGGCGGGCTGTGGGAGCTCCGCCAGGGGTGCGCGGCGGCGTCCACGGCCTGCTTCGTGCCCTTCAGGTCCAGGAGGCGCTCCGGCTCCGAGAACCAGGCGTCCCCGGCGTAGCGGAGGTGCGCGTCGAGGTCCGGCATGGCCGCCAGGACGTCCTCGAGGTCCACCTCGACCGTGTGCATGCCGCCGAAGTGGCAGTCCGCCAGGATGAGAGCGGCGTCGGGATAGCGCTCGCGGAGGGCCGCGATCAGCTCGCGGGTCTCCGGCCGCGGGTCCTGGGGTTTGAGGAACGGCGTGCTCGCGACGGCCACCACGTCGACCGGTTCCTCGGGCATCGCCTCCAGCATGGCGTCGTTGGGGACGCCCAGGAGGAAGTGGTCGCCGTGGGGGTGCTTGCCCGAGCCGGGCCGCGCGAAGGCGTCCACCACGTCCACCGCCCACCCGGCGCGCGCGGTCCAGGCCGCCGACACGAGGAGGCCGTAGTCCGCGAAGTACGGGTAGTCGATGAAGTCCGTCCCCACGAACAGCGGCGGGTTGACGAACAGGGCGCGGCGGCGGCTGCTCACTCGGGCTGTCCTCCTGGTTCCGCCGGCGGAGACGGCGGTCCTGCTGCCGCATCGTCCGGCCGTGGGTGGCCTGCTCCCTCCCCCGGGATCACGGGCGGCAAGCTATCACAGACACCCGGTCGACCAAGAATCGGGCAGGGCAGGCGGTTTCACCGCGTCGCCCGCTCCCGGCCCGGAATGATAGGCTGGACGACATGGCTCGCAACAGCATGTCGACAGACGCCGAGGCGCGCCTGGAGCGGGCGCGCACGTCCCTCGAGGGGCTCTCCGTCGGGGACGCGTTCGGAGAGCGCTTCTTCGCGCACTCGGACCGCCTCGCCGAGCTGGTGGCCCGACGGGCGCTCCCCCGATCGCCGTGGCGCTACACGGACGACACCGAGATGGCCCTGGCGATCGTGGACGTCCTGGAGGCCCACGGGCGCGTGGACCCGGACGCGCTCGCGAGGCGCTTCGCCCACCGCTACGCGCGGCGGCCGGGGCGCGGCTACGGGCCCGGAGCGCACCGGCTCCTTCCGGCCTTCGGGGGCGGCGCGGACTGGCGCGTGGAGGCCCCGGCGCTGTTCCGCGGCTCGGGCTCGTTCGGCAACGGCGGCGCCATGCGCGTGGCCCCGCTGGGGGCGTACTTCGCCGACGACCCGGAGCGGCTCGCCCAGGAGGCCGACGTCTCCGCGCGGGTCACCCACGCCCACCCGGAGGGCCGCGCCGGCGCGATCGCGGTCTCGGCGGCCGCGGGCGAGGCCGCGCGCCAGGGCGCGGACGGCGAGACGGAGCCGAGGGCCCTGTTCGACGCGGCGCTCGCCGTCACGCCCGACAGCGAGGTCCGCGATCACGTGGAGACCGCCCGCGGCCTCGACCCGGAGGAGACCGTCACGACGGCGGTCGCGAACCTGGGCAACGGCAGCCGCATCACGGCCCAGGACACCGTCGGCTTCTGCCTCTGGTCCGCGGCTCGCCACCTGGAGGACTTCGAGGCCGCCATGTGGACCACCGTGTCCGCCGGGGGCGATCGCGACACCACGTGCGCCATCGTGGGCGGCATCGTGGCGGCCTTCACCGGCCGGGAGGGCGTCCCGGCGACCTGGCTGGAGGCGCGCGAACCGCTGGAGAGCGGGGTCTAGACCTCGCCGGTGAGTGGAAGATTTCTCGGGCAAATGACCCGGCGCTGGCTTTTCGCGTCGAAGTGGTTCACTGTCGCTCTGCCGTTGGGCCCGTTGCCCTTCGGCAGAGCATCATCCAAGACAAGTTGAGTCATCATGGCAGAAGGCACGATCAAGCGACTGACCGACCGCGGCTTCGGTTTCATCTCGAGCGGCGGGTCGGACGACATGTTCTTCCACATGTCGAACGTCAACGGGCAGTTCGAGGATCTGCGCGAGGGTCAGAGGGTTTCCTTTGACGAGGGTCGTGGGCCGAAGGGTCCGCGCGCCGAGAACGTCACGGCGCTGGACTAGCGTCCACACGTCCGGCGGTTCGGCTTCTCGCCCGAGGGCGGGTGCGCCGGATCGCCGGGGTCCGCGGCCCCCGAGGCATCGAGCCCGGGGCCTCGGGCCAATCGAGCACCACCCGGAGGCCTGCGTCCGGTCGCACCTCGGGAGCCTGCCTGAACAGGCCACCCCGCCACGGCCCGCCCCAGACCCCGGTGGACGAGCTTCGAGAGAGGCCGGTCACGCCCGGCGAACCACCCCGTCGACGACGGTGGCGGTGGCGGTGGCGCGTGTGTGCAGCCACGCTGCGGGATCGCGCCGCGGATCCCGGTCGAGGACCGTGAGGTCCAGGCGGTGGCCGGGGCGCAGGCGCCCGAGGTCGTGATCCCGCTGCACGGCCCGGGCCGCGCCGTGCGTGAAGGCGGCGAGGGCCCGGTCGAGGTCGAGCCGCTCGTCCGGCCGCTCGCGTCGGCCTCCACCGCGGCATGATCCGGCGAGCCCGCCTCCCCCGTGTGGAAGGCGGGCCCGACGTAAAGGGTGGTAGGCTGGGCGCTCATGGCGCCCTTGCTACCACCGGGCGGTGCTCTAGCCCACGGCCTCCGGCGCGAGGAGGAGCAGGAGGCCGAGGATCACCAGGACCACGCCGCTGATGCCCTTGAGGGCGCGGGCGCTGCGCTCGCCCAGCGTCACGCGGTGGAGCGTCACGGCATAGGTGACCACGATGAGGGCCAGGGGGACGATATAGGCCGTGTTGTAGAGCGCCAGGCAGCCCAGGCGCTCGGCGGTGGACAGCTCGGTCCGCAGGCTGAGGAGGCGCGTGTAGATGGCCGGCAGGCCGAGGGTGCAGCCAAGCTCCACCAGGTTCACCAGGAAGGCCAGGGCGGTGATGCCGGCCAGCGCCGCGGGCAGGCGGCCGGAGCGGGCGATGCCGCGCATGCGCCGGTAGAGGCCGGGCTTGGCCTTCTCCGGGATCATGAGTGACGGCCCGCGCTTGAACCAGAAGACCTCCTTGAGGTTCACCAGCCCCATGGCCGTGACCACGGCGCCCAGGACGATCGTGACCGCGCGCGACAGGCCGAGGAGCCCGAACACGCCGATCCAGGCCGTCATGAACAGGAAGTAGACGAAGCCCGAGACGAGGACGAACGTGCCGCCGAAGAGGAGCAGGCGGCGCCTCGAGCGCACGTGGACGAGGATGCTGAGCAGGACCACCAGCACCCACATGGCGCAGGGGTTCACGCCGTCTACCAGGCCGATGACCAGGGTGAGCGCCAGGAGCGACCAGGCCGAGGGGTCGATCTCGCCGACCAGCGGGAGCACCAGGGCGGCCGGAGAGCCGGGTTCCGACCCGCGGACCAGCGTCGTGAGCCGCTCGTCCGTCACCCCGGCCTGCCAGCCGACGACGTAGCCGTCGCCGAGCACGAAGGTCGGCAGGCCCACCGCGCGGGCGTCGAGGCGCCGCATGGTGCGCTCGAAGCGGCGGCGCCCCTCCTCGCTCCGGCGGACCTCGACCCACTCGGCCTCGAGCCCGGGGGTGCGTCGAACCAGCTCGCGCACGAACGGCCGGGCCTCCTCGCAGCGCGGGCAGCCCACGCCCCAGAACACGACCAGGGTGTCCGAAGCCGCCTCCGTGGCCGCCTCCTCGGCCGCCGGCCCCTCCGGGACGGCCGGCGCCTCGCACAGGGCCTCGTCCGGATCGCAGGGCTCGGGCGCCGCCGCCCCGGCCGGCAGGGACACGGCGACGAGGAGGACGAGGACGTGCGGCGCGGTCCGCATGGGCACCTCGGCGCCTCGCGAAGGGGAGGTCTCACCCCGAGGATGACCCTCCTCCGGTGGGCGTCAAGGCGTGAGACGGAGGACTGATTGTTGCTAACGGTCATATCGTTAGGTAGGCTAACGGTGTGGACGTTAGTGATATCAACGACGCGCTGTTCCGCGGCGCCATCGACCAGCCGGGGGTCCTGCCACACCTGGACCGGGTGGAGCGCCGGGCTGTGCGCTTCGACGTGGATTTCGGGTTGGAGCGTCTGCCGACCGAGCCCGGTATCCTGCTGATCCGGGGCGCCCGGCAGTACGGCAAGAGCACGTGGCTGGAGGCGCAGGTCCGGCGCACCATCGACGAGTTCGGGCCGGGCTCGGCCTTCTACTTGAACGGGGACGAGATCACGGACGCCGCTGCGCTCCGCGAGGCCGTGGAGGCGGTCGTCCCGCTGTATGCCCGCGAGGCGGCGGTGCGGCGACTGTTCATCGACGAGATCACCGCCGTCGACGAGTGGGAGCGGGCCCTCAAGCGTTTGGTGGACGCGGGGACGCTGGAGCGCGTGCTGGTGATCACGACCGGCTCTCGCGCGACGGACCTGAGGCGCGGGGCCGAGCGTCTCCCCGGGCGCAAGGGGCGGCTCGAGCGCACGAGCTGGTACTTCACGCCGGTGTCCTTCTCCGCCTTCGAGGAGGCCTGCTGCCAGGGCCACGAGCCCCGGGTGAGCCCGGATGACGCAGTGTGGGTCTACCTCCTGTCCGGAGGGAGCCCCGTCGCCCTCGCCGAGCTGGCCACGGAGGGGCGACTCAGCCCGTTCGTCGTCGAGATCGTGCGGGACTGGATCCACGGCGAGATGGCCCGCTCCGGGCGGTCTCGCGCCGCGCTCATGGCGGTCATGGACGTCCTGCTGCGGCGAGGCGGGACCCCGGTGGGCCAGGCACGGCTGGCCCGGGAGGCGGGTCTGGCCAACAACACCGTGGCGGCCGGCTACGTCGAGCAGCTGGCCGACATCCTGGTGCTGGGGCTCTCCCACGCCTGGGATGAGTCGAAGCAGGTCCGCGCCACGCGAAGACCGGCGAAGTACCCGTTCATCAACTTGCTGGCGGCCGTCTGCTGGCACCCGGCCCGGCTCCGCTCCGTAGACGAGTTCCGCGGGCTGCCCCCGGAGCAGCAGGCCTCCTGGATCGAGTGGCTGGTGGCCCAGGAGCTGTGGCGGCGCGCAGCCATCGCCGGCGTCGAGGCCCCCGAGCTCCTCCCCTACTGGAGCAGCCGCAAGCACGAGGTCGACTTCGTCGTGGGCGACGACACCATGGTCGAGGTGAAGCGCGGCCGCGTCGGGCCCCTCGACTTCGGGTGGTTCCCGAAGACGCTGCCCTCGCGTCGCCTCGTCGTCGTCGGCAGCGAGCCGTTCGAGACGGACCGGATCCGCGGGATCACGCTGCGGCAGTTCCTGCGCGAGGGGCCGGCGTAGACGGGCCGTGCGATGACGGCGCCCGAGGCAACCGGTACAACGGGCCGTGGAGGACCGACCTCCCGACCGAGACCCCTGCGGACCGCCTCCGGGCAGCGCTCGACCTCTTCGACGAGGGCGGCGCGCTGATGCACCAGAACCTGCGGCGCCGCCACCCCGAGGAGAGCGAGGAGCAGATCCAGGCGCGCCTCCAGGCCTGGTTGCTGGAGCGCCTCGGCGCCGAGGGCGGCGACGGGTGGGGCCGTTCGCGACCCGGCCGCGACGCGGAGCGGTGAGCGCCGTCCTGTGCGACTAGACCTCGTGCCGGATGCGGACGAGGCGCACGGTGTCGGGGTCGGCCGAGATGAGGGTGTCCCACCACTCGTTGCCGTCGTGGCGGTAGCGGAGCTGGACGCCCCGGACGGCGCGGGTGGACAGCAGGTCGTGTGCGCGTCCGAGGGGGCAGACGCCGTCGGCGTACTCCTCGGCGCCGCCCTTCAGGACGCAGCCGAGGAGGTCCGCGTGGGCGGCCACGTCGGCGAAGAGGGCGTCCAGGGTCTCCGGGTCCAGGTCCGCCCTGTAGACGGGGGGCAGGTCCTCGGTCCGGACGGGGGCGTCAGCCTGCATCGGGAGTCTCCGTGGGTGGGGCGGGTCGATCGCGGGCCGGCAGGACGAGGATGGCGTTCACGGGCGCCGGGCAGTACCACATGCAGAGGCCGCAGCCGTCGCACAGGGACCCGTCCACGACGGGGCGACCGCGGTCCGAGGTCAGCGCGCCCGGCACCGGGCAGCGCTCGATGCAGACCGAGCACATCTCGTTCCGCCAGGAGAGGCACTGGTGCTTCTGGATGTGGGCGGTGCCCATCCGGCGGGGCTGGTCGGGGCGCAGCGCGCCGGGCTCGCAGGCGGAGATGCACGGCGTGTCGGGGCACAGGTGACAGGGCGCGCGGTGCGGGTCGATGACCGGCGTGCCGGCGGCGTGGCGCAGGCGAGGCGGGGCCGGGACGATGGAGCCGTGGGGGCACGCCTCGGCGCACGCGTCGCAGCCCGTGCAGACCTCCAGGAAGGAGGCCTCGTCGATGGCCCCCGGAGGGCGATGCACCGGCGGCGGCGGACGGCGGCGCGGCGCGGGAGGGGCCGACTCGTCCGCCGGGGGCGGGGGCTCCTCCCGTGGGGCCTCCAGCTCCCGGGCGACGGAGCCGGCCGCCCCCGCAAGCTCGCGCACGAAGCCGCGGAAGAACCCGCGGCGGCTGGTGGCGGCTCGGCTCACACGTCCCCCTACATCTCCACCTGGTCGAACCAGTCGCGCCGGTCCTCCTGCGCCGACGGGGCGTGGCACTGGGTGCAGCTCCGGCGGTCGTCCGAGTGGGTGCTCCGGAGCCCCGGCGCGCCGTAGGGGCCGTGACAGCTTCCGCAGTCCGAGCGCATCCGCGTGGGGTGCGGGATCTGCGGCGGCGCGGCCGGGTGTGCCTTGGGGCCGCCGGTGGGCGCGGCCAGGCCGACGAAGGAGTTGTCCGTCGAAGTCGGCTCGTCCGCCCAGCGCGGCCCGCCGTCCGGGGCGTGGCACTGTGTGCAGTTCGCGTACGGCGGGTGCGGGATGGGAGAGGCGGTCCGGCCCGCCATGGTCACGCCCTCGCCGTGACACGTCAGGCACGACGAGGCGTCCCGCGGGTCGATGGCGTGGGGGACCGTGGGCGGGGCGCCGTCGTAGGCGCGGTTGTCGGACCGAGCCTCCAGGGAGGCCAGCTTCGCCTCCATCCCGGGGGCGGTCCCGGGCGCCTCCGGCGCGTTCTTGCGCAGGGTCGCCAGGTCGGAGAAGCCGCCGGCGTTGGGGCCACGATCGGTCTCCCACAGCTCCGTGTAGCTCTTCGCGGGCTGGACGCTCACCTGCGGGGCGGCGCCGTCGGATTCCGATGCGGCGGCGGCCGGGGGCGCGGACTCGGGCAGCGGCCGGATGCCGACGAAGAAGCCGGCCAGGGCCACGCCGATGATCACGGCCAGGGCCACCGTCAGGACCGGCGAACGCTCGGAGGTGTCGCTCTTCACGGGCTTGTCCTCCATCGCCTACGCCTTCGACCCGGTGCTCTTGCGGATCCGGACCGCGCACTTCTTGTAGTCCGGCTGCTTCGAGATGGGGTCGTGGGCGTCGAGGGTGACGGTGTTCACGAGCTTCGTCTCGTCGAAGAACGGCACGAAGGCGTAGCGCCGCGGCGGCTTGCCCCGCCCGTCGATCCAGACCGGGACCTCCACCTCCCCGCGGCGGGACTCGATGACGACCACGTCGCCGTTGGTCACGCCCAGCTCCAGGGCGTCGTCCCGGTGGAGCTCCACGTAGGCCGTGGGCATGGAGCGCTTCAGCTGGGGCACCCGGATGGTCATGGTCCCCGTGTGCCAGTGCTCCAGGACGCGGCCCGTGCAGAGCCAGAACGGGTACTCGTCGTCGGGCATCTCCGGCGGGAACTCGTGGGGCATGAACCAGATCTGCGCCCGGCCGTCGCCCGTGGTGGAGTGGTAGAACTCGATGTCCTTCCCCTCGGAGACGAACGGGTCGTCGAAGCCCGAGAAGCGGAAGCCCGTCTCCCGCCAGCTCCCGTCCGGCTGCTCGACCACCGGCCAGCGCAGGCCGCGCGCCTTCACGTACTCGCTGTAGGGCGCCAGGTGCTTGTGCTTCTTGAACGAGAACTCCCGGTACTCGTCGAACAGCGCCTCGTCGACGTTGACGTCGTAGTAGTGCTCCCACTCCCAGACCGGGACCTCGCGGCCGTCGTCGTCGGTCACGCGGAACAGGAAGTGGCCGTCCTTGTCGCGCATCCCGGGGAAGCCCAGGTCGTACAGGCGCCGGGCCACCGCGATGGTCTGCCAGCAGTCGTCGCGGGCGTCGCCCGGCGGCATGACCTGGCGGAACCACTGCTGGGTCCGCCGCTCGGAGTTGCCGAACATGCCGTTCTTCTCGACCCACAGGGCCGCGGGCAGCACCAGGTCGGCCAGCTCCGTGGTGGCCGTCGGGTAGACGTCCGAGACGATGAGGAACTTGTCCTCCAGGCCCTCCTTCGCCCGGAAGAGCTTGTGGAGGTTCGGCAGCGTGTGCCCCGGGTTCGTCACCTGCACCCAGAGGGTCGTGACGTCGCCGCCCTCGCTCGTCGGGGTGCAGAACCTCTCCCACATCTTCACCGTGTGATGGCCCGGCTTCGGGTTCACGCGGCCCGCCGGCAGGTTCCAGATGCGCTCGGCGTCCTCCCGGTGCTCCTTCTTCTTGACGATCCGGCCGCCCGGCAGGGCGTGGGCCAGGGTGCCGACCTCGCGGGCGGTGCCGCAGGCCGAGGGCTGCCCGGTGAGGCTGGTCGGGTTGTCGCCCGGCCTCCCGAAGTGGCCGCTCAGCAGGTGGACGCCGTGGACCAGCCGGTTGATGGCGGTGCCCCGGGTGTGCTGGTTCATGCCCATGCACCAGAGGCTGGTGATCTTGACCTCCGGGTCGCCGAAGAGATCGCCCAGCATCCGGATGTCGTCGGCCGGGACGCCGGAGAGCTCCTCGACCTTGTCCGGCGTGTACGGCTCGAGCGCCTTCTTGTAGGCCTCGAAGGTCATCGGCTTGCCCTTGAGCGAGGGCTCCGCCTCGTCCTGCCGGAAGTGGCAGTTCTTCTCGACGAAGTCGCGGTCCCACGTGCCGTTTTCCAGCAGCAGGTGGGCGATGCCGTTGGCGATGGCCAGGTCGCCGTGCGGGTCGAAGCGCAGGTAGTGGTCGGCGTGCTCCGTCGTCCGCGTGCGGCGCGTGCCGATGTCGATGAGCTTCACGTCCTCGCCGCGGGAGCGACGGTCGACGATGCGGCTGAACAGGACGGGGTGCATCTCGGCGGGGTTGTTGCCCCACGTGATGACCACGTCGCACTCGTCCAGGTCCTGGTAGCAGCCGTTCGGCTCGTCCACGCCGTAGGTGGAGATGAAGCCGGTGACCGCCGAGGCCATGCACAGGCGCGCGTTCGGGTCGATGTGGTTGTTGGACAGGCCGCCCTTGGTGAACTTCTGGGCGGCGTAGCCCTCCGGGATGGTCCACTGGCCCGACCCGTAGAACGCGAACTCGTCGGGCTTCGCCATGATGCGGCGGGCGACGACGTCGAGGGCCTCGTCCCAGGACACGGGCCGCAGCTTGCCGCCCTTGCGGAGCAGGGGCTTCGTCAGGCGGTCCTTGCCGTAGAGGATGGCGCCCACGTGATAGCCCTTCACGCACAGCAGGCCCTTGTTCACGTCGGCGGCCTCGTCGCCGGCGACCGCGACCACCTTGCCACCGCGGGTACCCACCTGGACGTGGCAGCCGGTGCCGCAGAACCGGCACGGCGCCTTGTCCCACCTCACGCCGTCGATGTCCGGCGGTGGAGACCCGGTCGGGCGCGTGCCGGCCCTGGCGATCCCGGCGGGGAGGTGCGCGGCCGCGGCGGCCGTCGCCGTCGCCATGGCGGAGCGGCGGAGGAACTCACGTCGGTCGAGGGGCTTCCAATCGGTCATCGGGTGGCCTCCTGGGCCTGGGCGCGGGGATCCGTCTCCTCGTCGAGCCACACGCAGGCGACGTCCACGTGGAGCACGCCGTCGAGGGCCTCGATCCAGCGGTAGACCGTGCGGTCCTCGCGCCAGGACGGGGTGTCGAGGACGAGGGGCAGGCGCAGGCCGCTCCGCTCGCCCACCTCGACGGCGGGGTGTTCCGACAGCGCGGCGACGGCGTCCTCCGCGCGTCGCGCGTCTGAATCCAGGGTCGCGATGAGGCCGCTGATGGCCACGGCTTCCTCCAGGCTCGTGATGGGTGGCTCGCCGGACGGACCCGTGGAACCGCCTGTTCTCAAACAGGAACATCGGGTCCGGCGTCGTCTCGGTGGCCTGCTCCTTGCAAGGGTCGTGCCCGGTGAGCAAAGGAGGCCGCCCCATGCACTCGGCGAGAGAGCCCTGGATGAACCGTTCGCGCAGACTGGACCGGAGCCCGACACGCCTGCTGGCGATCACCCTGATCTCGGCCCTGATGGGCTGCGCCGCCGGGGAGTCCGATGTGGCAAACGTCCCCGGGTCGGAGGGGGTGGGCGAAAAAGCCCGGTCAAAATCCCACACAACGCGAATTCGCCATCCTGACGGGGACTTGCGGGTGACCGTGACCGACGGCGAAGGGGCCGTGAAGGTGGGTTGCGCGACGTGCCACACGCTCCGCGAGCCCTCTCCGGAAGCCGTGCGCGACGCCGCCGACCTGGAGGAGTTCCACGCGGGCCTGACCTTCGATCACGGCGAGCTGTCGTGCCGGTCCTGCCACGCGCCGCCCGGCTACGACGACTTCCGCCTGGCGGACGGCGAGCGGGTCGCGCTCCGGGACTCGATGGACCTCTGCGCCCAGTGCCACGGCCCGCAGAAGCGGGACTACGACCACGGGGCCCACGGCGGGATGACCGGCTACTGGGACCTGGACGCGGGCCCGCGCACGCGGAGCCACTGCCTGGACTGCCACGACGCCCACGCCCCGGCCTATCGCGGGATGGTCCCGGCCTTCCCGCCGAGGGATCGCTTCCTGCAGGGCCACGGGCCCGCCTCGGAGCACCCCGCCCCCGCCCACGACGACGCACACCCCGACAGGAGCGCGCGCCGATGAGCCACGACGATACGCGCAAGGACGACCCGACGGACGACGGGTTCTGGAATCGACGCTTCGGACGGCGGACGGCCATGAAGGCCGCCGGGGCGACCCTGGGAGCGGCCGCCTTCGCCCGCGCGATGGCGCCGCTGACGGAGCTCCGGGCCGACACCTCCATCGACGAGATCCTCCAGCGCCACTACAAGGAGCTGTCGCCGGAGGACAAGGAGCAGGTGTTCGCGCGGCTGGAGCAGGAGGCGCGCGACCAGTACGGCGCGGAGGTCTCCATCTCCGACCCGCGGCCGCAGCCGGGCGTGAAGTTCGGCTACGCGCTGAACCTCTCGGTGTGCATCGGCTGCCGGAAGTGCGCCGAGGCGTGCCACGAGGAGAACAACCACGACCGGCCGACGAACAACTCCTACATCCGGGTCCTGGAGATGAAGAAGGGCTCCATCGACCTGGAGCAGGGCAACGCCTGGTACGACCACCCCGTGCCGGCGGAGGACCGCTACTACATGCCGGTCCAGTGCCACCAGTGCGACGAGCCGCCTTGCGTCGACGTCTGCCCCGTCGAGGCCACCTGGAAGGAGGAGGACGGCATCGTCGTCGTCGACTACAACTGGTGCATCGGCTGCCGGTACTGCGAGGCGGCGTGTCCGTACCACGCGCGCCGCTTCAACTGGAAGAAGCCGGAGATCCCGGCCGAGGAGGTGAACCCGGACCAGGGCTACCTCTCGAACCGGATCCGCCCTCGCGGGGTCATGGAGAAGTGCACCTTCTGCCTCCACCGGACCCGCAAGGGCCGCCTGCCCGCGTGCCTGGAGGCCTGCCCGACCGGCGCCCGCGTCTTCGGCAACCTCCTGGACCCGGACAGCGAGATCCGCTGGGTCCTCGAGAACAAGCGCGTGTTCGTCCTCAAGCAGGACGCCGGCACGAAGCCCAACTTCTTCTACTTCTTCGACAACTAGGAGCCACGGATGAACGCCGCGCCGAAGCCGGAAGAGGAGTCCCGGCCCCGCATCCACCTGATCGGCTATCCACGCTTCCTCTGGCGCATCCTGAGCATCGCCACGGACGGGAAGCTACCGTTCTACGCGTGGATGACGCTGCTCACGGCCCTCTGCCTCGTGGGCGTGAACACCTGGGCCCAGCAGGTCGTGGACGGGATGGTCGTCACGAACATGACCGACCACGTGTCGTGGGGCCTGTACATCGCCAACTTCACCTTCATGGTGGGCGTCGCGGCCGGCGGCGTGATGATGGTCATCCCCGCCTACCTGTATCGGAACCGCCCGATGCACCACGTGGTCATCTTCGGCGAGATCGTCGCCATCGCGGCCATCGTCATGGCCCTGGCTTTCGTCATCGTCGACCTGGGCCGCCCGGACCGCGCCTGGCACATGATCCCCGGCCTCGGCAGGTTCAACTGGCCGGTGTCCATGCTCACCTGGGACGTGGTCGTCCTGAGCGGCTACCTGCTGCTGAACCTGCACATCGTGGGCTACATGCTCTACCAGCGGTTCCTCGGCCGGAAGCCGGACCCGCGCTGGTACGTGCCCTTCGTGATGGTCTCCATCGTGTGGGCCATCTCCATCCACACGGTCACGGCGTTCCTCTACTCGGGCCTCGGCGGGCGCCCGCTCTGGAACTCCGCGCTCCTGGCGCCGCGCTTCCTGGTGTCCGCCTTCGTGAGCGGCCCGGCCTTCCTGGTCATCGTCCTGGCGCTGGTGGACCGCTTCACGCGCTTCGACGTCCCCAGGGCGCCCACCCGGACCCTGGTGAGCATCCTGCGCGTCACCATGGTGGTGAACCTCTTCATGCTCGGCTCCGAGCTGTTCACGGAGCTGTACTCCGGCGGCTCGCACACGGCCTCGGCGCGCTACCTCTTCTTCGGCCTGCACGGCCACGACGCCCTGGTCCCGTGGATCTGGACCGCTGTCGGCCTGAACTCGATCGCCGCCGTCATGCTGTTCACGAAGAAGGCCACGTCGAGCATGGCCTTCCTGGTCACGGCCTGCGTCATGACCTTCGTGGGCGTCTGGATCGAAAAGGGCATGGGCCTCATCGTGCCCGGCTTCATCCCCTCGACCCTGCACGAGGTCGTCGAGTACCTCCCGAGCCTCGCAGAGTGGAAGGTCACCGTGGGCATCTGGGCCTTCGGCCTCATGGTCCTCACCGTGGGCGTAAAGGTCGCCGTGCCGGTGCTGTCCGGCCGGGTGAGCCTGGGCGGCGAGCCGAAGGAGGCCTCGGAGGACGCGGAGACCGCCGGCGAGCGCGCGGCGGCGTGAGGTTCCCGTCCCGGTCGACTCAGTAGTGCCAGGGGAAGCGGTCGAAGTCGCGCGGCCGCTTCTCCAGGAAGGCGTCGCGGCCCTCCTGCGCCTCGTCGGTGCCATAGGCCAGGCGCGTGGCCTCGCCCGCGAAGAGCTGCTGGCCGACCATCCCGTCGTCGATCATGTTGAAGCCGAACTTCAGCATGCGCATGGCCGTGGGGCTCTTGGAGTTGATCTCCGCGCCCCACTCGAGCGCCGTCTCCTCGAGCTCGGCGTGGGGCACGACGGCGTTGACCATGCCCATGTCGGCGGCCTCCTGCGCGGAGTAGGTGCGGCCGAGGAAGAAGACCTCCCGCGCCTTCTTCTGCCCGACCTGCCGCGCCAGCAGCGCCGAGCCGTAGCCCGAGTCGAAGCTCGCCACGTCCGGGTCGGTCTGCTTGAACCGGCCGTGCTCCGCGGAGGCGAGGGTCATGTCGCAGACCACGTGCAGGCTGTGTCCACCGCCCACCGCCCAGCCCGGCACCACCGCGACGACGACCTTCGGCATGAACCGGATGAGGCGCTGGACCTCCAGGATGTGCAGCCGGCCCAGGCGCGCCGGGTCGACGGTCTCCTCGGTGTCGCCCTCGGCGTAGCGGTAGCCGTCCCTGCCCCGGATCCGCTGATCGCCCCCCGCGCAGAAGGCCCACCCGCCGTCCTTGGGGGACGGGCCGTTTCCGGTGAGCAGGACGCAGCCCACGTGGCTCATCATCCGGGCGTGGTCGAGGGCCCGGTGGAGCTCGTCGACGGTCTTCGGGCGGAACGAGTTCCGCACCTCGGGCCGGTCGATGGCGATGCGCACCGTGCCGTGGTTCAGGGCCTCGTGGAAGGTGATGTCGTCGAAGTCGAAGCCCTCCACGGCCTTCCAACGCTCCGGGTCGAAGATCTCGCTCACCATCGGGGTCTGCCTCCTGGCCTGGGTTCGCACGGCGCCGCCGAGCATAGGCCACGCGGCCCGGCGGGCCAACGGGGAACCCGTCGAAGCCGTGTCGCCTCACGGTCCTACCCATCTCGGGGTGCTGCGGTCGCGCGGACAATCGCGCGCCAGGCCGCCAAGCCCCAAAGGCCAGCGAACCGCTTGCACACAGGTTTGGCCGAGACCGTCGGGTCACCGGCAGGCCAACCGCGAGCACACGGGGCCGAAGCATGCCGTCTTCCTTTGCGTCTTCGCGTCTTTGCGCGAGCCCTTCGTCTTGCGACATGTGACGACCTGTGAGCCGTGTCGCCGGCGCATCCGTCAGAAGAGCGTCACCAGCCCGCCCGCCAGGGCCGCGATGGGGACCACCAGTCCCAGGGCCGAGCCCAGGAGGTAGCTCCGGAACGAGACGCCGGACAGGGCCAGGGCGGCGTTGACCGGCGGCGCCATGAGGAGCACCAGGCGGAGCAGGGCGATGGTCTGGACCGGCGCCTCGTCGAGGCGGTCGAGCATGCGCCGGACCCACGGGCGCTCGACGTCGGCGAGCGGGGTGCCGCCCAGGGTGCGGAACACCAGGAAGCTGGTGGACACGGCCGCCACGGCCCCCACGAAGGCCAGGAGGACGGCCTGGAGCCCGGGCCAGCACAGGGAGGCGACCGTGACGAACACGAGGCCCGGGATCTGGACCAGGTTGCCCCCGGCGAAGGCGGCCAGGAACAGCACGACACCCGCGGCGCCGGTGTCCGCCACCCGGGCCCGCAGGCTCTCCACGGTGAGCTCGTCCGTGAGGCCGGTGACCCGTGCGGTGACGGCCAGCGCGACCAGGACCGTCGCGAGGAGCATCAGCCGGAGCCAGCGGCGCAAGCCCGTACTCGTCGTCACGACGTCCCGCCCCCGTCCGCGGCGAAGTCCCGGGCGAGGTGGGGCAGGCCCGGCAGGACGCGGCGGCTGAGGTCCGTGGTGAGGAGACCGTCCGGGTCCAAGCGGCGCTTGAGGTCGAGGAAAGCGTCGACGCGCTCCCGGCCGAAGGTCGCGAGGGCCTGGTCGGGGCGAGTCACCGCGTCCTTGGCGAAGTAGAAGCGCCCGCCGTGGTCGACCACGACGTCGCCGATGGCCTGGCCCAGCTTCCACACCCGCTCCCGGTTGGAGCGCGTGACCTTGAAGTCCATGGCCAGGGAGTAGCCGTCCAGGGCGTGGGAGAGCAGGTAGTCGTCGGGGCGGTGCTTCTTGAACACGCCCAGGTAGGGGGGCACGCCGTGCTCGTGGCAGGTCTCCAGGATGGCGCGGAAGGCCGAGGGCGCGGCCTCGGCCGGCACGAAGGGCTGCACCTGGATGAAGCCGCCCAGGCCGTAGGCGTCCCGCCACCGGGGGACGTAGTCCAGCAGGAACGAAAACGCCACCTGGGACTGGAGGAACGTCCGGCCGGGCCTGTCGCGCAGCCAGGAGGCCCGGTACTTGGCCAGGTTCACCAGGCGCATGCCCAGGTCGTTCACCCAGGGCTTCAGCAGCCGCCACATCAGCCCCCGCGGGATGACGCCGAAGAAGCGGTCCGGCAGGGACTGGGCCTCCAAGGTCAGGGAGCGCGCCGCGTCCTCCACCCGGGGATCGCTCGCCGGGACGGAGTCGGCCCGGTGGATCACGGAGCGGCCCAGGGCCTTCCCCTTCGCGAAGCAGTCGATCCAGCCCACCAGGTAGTCCGCGTCGCCGAGGCGCTCGTCGAAGGCCTCGAAGAGGGTCTCCAGGTTCGGCGTGGACAGGGCCTCGACCGCCACGTAGCCCGTCTCCACCCTCTTCATGCGGAGGCGCACCCGCGTCGTGACGCCGAGGAGGCCCAGCCCGCCTACCGCCGCCCGGAAGACGTCGGCGTGGTCCTCGCGTGAGCAGACCAGCCGCTCGCCCGTCGGCGTGAGCAGCTCCAGCTCGTCGACGTGGTCGCCGAAGGGGCCCGCCCGGAAGTGGTTCTTCCCGTGGATGTTCATGGCGACGCAGCCGCCCAGGGTCGGGAACATGGTCCCCGGCACCACGGCCGGCCACCAGCCGTCCGGGAGGCCCGTCCGCCACAGGTCCTCGATGGTGGCGCCCGGCTCGGCCTCCAGGACGCCGGCGTCCGGGTCCCACGAGAGGACGCGGTCCATCCCCCGCATGTCCAGGACGAGCCCGCGGGTGTTCAGCGAGGCGTCCCCGTAGCTCCGGCCGGCACCGCGCAGGGCGACGGGCAGGCGCTCCTCGGCCGCGCGCCGGAGCAGGCCGGCCAGGGCCTCCGTCGATCGCTCGGCCGCGTGTATCCCCGCCGAGAGCACGGCCCGCCCGTATCCGTCGTGGACGCGCCGGGGGCCGTTCACGAGGGGCGTTCGTCGCGTCCCACCGTCGCTCATCAGATGTTCGTCCTCCGGAAGAGGAACGACGGGATGTGGCGGATGATGAACGCGACCAGCGACCAGCGCCATGGCACGAACCCCGAGCGCGGACCCTTCCGCGCCATGGCCAGGGCGTTCCCGGCCGCCTCGTCGGCCGGGATGGGCGCCAGGCCGGGCGGGTGGCCGTCCATGCCCTCCAGCATCCGCGTCTCGACGAAGCCCGGCTTCACCGTCACCACGTCGACGCCGTAGCGGCTCAGGCGGTTCCGCAGGCTCTCCAGGTAGGTCGTCAGCGCGGCCTTCGTCGTGCAGTACCCGGGGTTGCCCCGGCGACCGCGCTCGCCGGCGATGGACGAGATCCCGAGGAGCGTCCCCCGCCGCGCCGCCTCCATGTGCGCCGCCGCAGGGTTCAGCCACGCCATGGCGCCCAGGAGGTTCACCTCCACCATCAGGCGCTCCTTGGCGAAGTCATACTCGTGCTCCTCGACCGACGGCATGGCGCCGGAGGCGTACACCAGGAGGTCGAGCCCGCCCAGGGCCTCCACGAGGCGGTCGAACAGCTCCGGCACGGCGTCGGTGTCCCGGACGTCGTGGGCCACCACCGTGGCCTCGCCGCCGGCCTCGCGCACGGCGTCGGCCACGCGTTGAAGCTCCGTCTCCCGGCGCGCCAGCAGGGCCACGTGCGCCCCGTCGGCGCCGAGCCGGCGGGCGATGGCCTCGCCGATGCCGGAGGACGCGCCCACCACGATGGCGGTCTCGAAGCGCTTCACGTCGTCGTCTCCCGTGCCTGAAGTCCGCTCAGAAGCGAAGGGTCGCGCCCATCCCGAAGCCGTCCGGCGTCGGGCCGACGGTGGGCGTCCACTCCAGCGCGCCCGCCGTGGACTCCGGGGGCTCGCCGTCGTCGGAGAGGATCAGCCAGGTGCCCACCCCCACGAGGACCGCGGCGGCCCCGTAGCCGATGAACGCGCCCACCTGGCGGCGCTCGGCCTCCGACTCCAGCTGGTCGAAGCGCTCGTCGTCGTCCAGGGTGCCCGGAATGTTGGGGACGTCGCCGGCGTCCTGGGCCTTCTTGTAGGCGGAGACGTGGAGCAGGGCGCCCGCCACCAGCGCCGCGCCGCCACCGCCCACCAGGATGCCGCCCGCCAGGCCGCGGTTGGACCCGTCCGCGGCGGCCGCCTGCCGCGCCGCGCGCGCCTCCTCGCCCTCGAGGGGCTTCAACTCGACCGCGACGCTCGTCTCCTGGTCGGGCTCCACCACGACCACCTCTTCGTGGGCGGCGTAGCCGGGGGACTCCACCCGGAGCTCGTGGCTCCCGGAAGGCCACGGCAGGCCCGACAGCGGCGTCACGCCGACCTCCTCGCCGTTGAGAAGGACCTTCGCTCCGGGGACGCCGCCGGCCGTGACGGCGAAGAAGCCCTTCTTCGGCACGGGTCGGAGGATCATCTCGACCTCCTCCTCCTCGCCCGCGTCCACCTCGACCTCCACCTCGGCGTCCCGGAAGCCCCGCTTCTGACCGCGGAGCTCCACGTCCCCCTCCGGCACCCACAGATCCACCGGGGTGGCCCGGTGGCGCGCCAGGGCGTCGCCGTCTCGGAGCACGGAGACCTCGATCTGGCTGGGCGTGGAGCGGATCTTCAGCAGGCCGTGGGTCTCCTTCAGCTTCTCCTCGATGTCCCCGATCCGCGTCCGGGCGTCCTCCGCGAACGTGTAGTCCGGGTCCATGTCGAGGGCCCTGCGGAAGAGCGTCCACGCGTTGGACAGCTCGCCGAGCTCCTCCCGGGCGCGGGCCAGGTTGTGCAGGATCTCGGGGTGGGGATAGAGCTTGAACGCCTGCTCGAAGGCCTCCGCCGCCTCCTCGTACTCGCCGGAGCGGGCATGGCGGAGCCCCTCCTCCACGAGCGCGCGGGCCTTGTCACGGTCGGCGTCGGACTGCCCGGCGGCCGGCGCGGCCACGAAGAGGGCCAGCGCGACGAAGACGGCGCGGATGGAGTGGCGCATGGAGACCGCCTATTCGAGCGGTTGGCAGATGAGCTGGATCGAGTCCAGGTAGATGCCGGATCCTCCCCGGACCCCGGTGACGACGTGGCCCTCGGGGCAGTTCAGCTCGTAGGCTACGCCGCCCTCGCCGCCGGCCGAGCCTGTGTAGCGGCGATTGCTGCCGATGTTCCCCCCGCCCGCGGCCTCCTTCAACTTCTCGAGGAGGGCCTCCTCGGACAGGGTGCCGATCTTGTCGGCGGCCTTGGCGTGCTCCGCCTCGTACGCCAGGCCCGCGGTATCGGCGTAGTCGGCCATGCCGCCCTTGCCCTCGCCGGCCTCGGAGGGTTTCCCGTCGGCGCTTGGCGCGGCGCCGGTCCGCTTGACCGAGTCGGCGTCCACCTGCTCCCGCACGATCTCGGCCCCTCCCGTGATGGACACGGCCAGATAGGCCCGGTCCATGTCCAGGTCCGGCGGGATGGGGCGCTTCTTGCCCAGCTCCACAGCGTACTCGCCGCTGTCGACGGCGACGAAGTGGCTCTCGGTCCACGCGGATCGGCCGCCGCGAGGGGACTCGTGCAGGGAGAAGCTCAGGGGGAAGACGCCGCCGATGGGCTTCCTGTCGGCGTCCTGGAGCTGGCCCTCGTAGACCACGACGCGGCCGCCCTCGGCGGCCCACGCGGTCCCGGCGCCGAGCACGGCGGCGAGGGTGAGCGGGACAAGGAGTCGGCTGGTGCGCATCGCGTGCTCCTGGTGGCTTCTTCGCGTGGATGCGTCGAGGGCCAACCGCCGAGCGACGCGATCTCATCCGTCCGGGGACATCCCGACCGCCCGGTGGCCGGCCCGCCCCCGACTTACGGGCCCCCGCGCTCCCTGTCAACGGGCTCCGGCTCCCTGGAGAAGACGAGGTACGAGCCCTGTCGCTCCACGCGCTGGATCCCGCCCGTGGGGAGCGGCGGCAGCCACGCGACGGGCGCCGCCTCGATCAGCTCCCGGGTCAGGGGGATGGCGAGGGCCTCGGCGAGGCCGGGCTCGGGCGCCCCCAGGAGGCCGGGCTCCACGCCCGAGGCCACGACGTGCACGTCCCGGGCGGCCAGGCTCACGGCCCGCTTGCCTCCCACCACCACGTCGGCGTCCACCTCGAGGGCCACGCGCAGCGTCGCGAGGCGCACCTCGGCATGGTCGACCATGCCCATGACCTCCACCGTCCACAGGTCGGTGGCCACCCGCGCCCGCACGCCTTCCGCCGTCGAGCGGAACGTGGCCTCGGGCATGGCGTCCGGCCAGATCCGCACCGTCACGGGCGTGTCCGCCTCCAGGACGGCGAGCGCCGGCCAAAGGGGCGCCAGGTCGGCCACGGTCCAGGCCGCGGCGGTTCGGGTCGTGCGCGTCCCGCACAGGCCCCCGGCGCGCCACAGCGCAGCCATGGACCGGCGCACGACGCCCTCGTGGACGAGCAGGGCCGCGTCCCGCTCCACCGGGGGCAGCGGCACGGCCGCCGCTGGCGGGAGCGGCTCGTCGGGGACGCAGGGGTGGCGGGTCGCCTCGATGGCTACCGCGTAGGGTGCGACCAGCCGGCCGTCGACGAACTGCCACCACTGAGCCTTTTGCGCCTGCGAGGCGCGGACCATCGCCCGGAGCGAGCCCTCGCCGATCCCGTCGTCGCCCCACGTGACCTCGCCCGCGGCGCCGATGTCCAGACCCAGGGCGTCCGGCACGGCCTGCGCCAGGTCCGGCGCCAGCTCCTCGAAGGCCTGGTCCGCCAGGGCGTCCAGCAGGATCTGCACCGTGTCGCTCGTCTCGTCGTCGGACTCCCAGGACTCGTGGAGCCAGTCCGGGCAGCCGGACGCGTCCACCCAGGCCTGGGGGACCTGGAACGTCGCGCCGGACTCGGGGCTCCCCTGGACCCGGCCCAGCTTGGTGCGCGTCAGGGAGAGGCGTCCCTTCAGGACCCCGTGGTCGAAGCCCACGAACACCTCGCACAGGGTCTGCCCGCCCCCGGCCACCGCCACCGCCACCGGGTCCATCGTCACGGAGATGTCCAGGCCGAGGCCGGCGGCGTCCACGGTCAGGTCCACGGGGCCGAAGGTCAGCTCCGCGTCCTCCCAGGCGAGCTGGGGAGCGAGGTCCCCGCCCGTAGAGGTCCCGCCGTCGAAGAGGACCCCGTCCGGCCAGGAGTCCTTCAGCGTCCGGGTGAGCTGCAGCGAGGCCGCGTCGAAGGCGGCGTCGCCCAGGGTGACCGCCATCCCGTTGGCGATGGGCGCCGCCTCGGGCACGTCCCCGTCGGACAGGCCGGCCTGCCAGAAGCCACCGCCCAGGCAGCCGGACACGGCGAGCGTCGCCAGCGCTGCGAGGGCGTGCGGGAGTCGGGCCGTCACGGCGCACCCTCCGGGGGGAGGTGGAAGGTCTCCAGCCGGGTCCGAAGGTCGCCCGTGCCCTGCCAGGGGCCCCACGCGCCGCGGAGCGTACCGTCGGGGGTGAGGCGGAAGTCGATCCAGCCCCCGGCGGGCAGATCGGTCAGATCGACCCGCTCCACGACGCTCGAGCCCTCGACGATCGCGCGCTTCAGAGCGATCCGCCCGGCGTCCAGGTAGACCATGTGGGCGCGCTCCTGGCCGTCGAACCGCAGGGCCACGTGCTGCCCCACGGGGTGGTTCCGGAGGCTGCCGCTCGTCTCGTCGTGGTAGACGCCGTCGTCCACCACCACCGGCGCCGGCTCCGCGCCGCCGGAGAAGAGGAAGCGGAGGGCGCCGCGGGTGGCGTCGTAGTAGGCGACCCCCAGGCGGCTCTTCGGGTCCACCGCCACGCTGGCGAAGCGCCCGACGTCTCCGGTGTCCATGCCGGTCGAGGGGTCGCGGCCGTCCAGGGTCGTGACCTGCCAGGTTCCGTCCTCCTGCCGGGCGGCCATCTTCAGGTCGCCGCGGAGGCGGTCGTAGAAGGCCACGCGCGGCTCGCCGCCCACGAGCGCGAGGCTGGCCCACTCGCCGTAGTCCTCGTCCCCCGTGGGGCAGTCGGCCTCCCCGGCGCAGCCGTCCACGGACTCGACGTGCCACGTGCCGTCCGGGGTGCGCTCGGCGTGGCGCAGGCGGCGGGCGCTCTCGTCGCGATAGGCCACGTGGACGGTCCCGTCGGGCGCCACGGCCAGGCTGGTCCAGGTCCCGCGATCCGCCTCGCCGGCTCCGTCGACGGTCTCCACGGCCAGGTCGTCGTCGGGCGTCAGCCGCGCTACCTTCAGGGCCGACTCGAAGCCGTCGTGCCAGGCGAGGTGGACGACGTCCTGGTCGTCCACCGCCACCGAGGGCCAGCGCCCGGCGCGGGTGTCCAGGAGCTGGTGGTCGTCGAAGCGCCAGCCGGCCACGATGCGCTTGTCCAGGCTGCCGTCGGGTCGCTCCAGGGCGAGCACGAGGTTCGTGTGGGTCCGATCCCAGGTGACGACGACCATCCGTCCGTCGTCCCGCAGGGCCACCTGCGTGTGTTGTCCCAGCTCGCCGGTGGCCGTGGGGACCTCGATGGGCCGGCAGGCGCCCTCCACGCACGTCTGGTCCACCGGGCACGACTCGTCCCGGCACGGGGCCTCGCCCTCCTCGCCCGAGCAGGCGAGGAGCAGCGCGGACGCCGCCGCGAGCGCACGGATGGCCTGGCTCCCCTTCATCACAGGCCGAGGCTATGCAGCCGTGACCCCGGGATCAACACAATCGGCGCTGCGTTGACCGGCCCCCGGGCCACGACTACAGTCGCGGCGATGGCAGACAAGCCCGAAGAGCGCGTGGATGGGGAAGGGGCGCCTCCGGCGGAGGGGGATCGCGAGCGGAAGACCGCCGTCCTCCCGGAGGAGGAGTCCTCGGACGCCCACGCCCGCGCGACTGCCCTGGAGGCGCAGCAGGGAGGTACGGACACGGTCGACCAGGACCGCGAGACCGACATGGGGGGCGAGGGCGAGAGCCTCGACGCCCGCATCGCGCGCCGCCTCGCGGAGAGCGACCAGGCGGGGCCGCGCCGCGACCCGCTCCTGGGGGCGGACATCGCCGGCCGCTTCACCATCACGGAGAAGATCGGCGAGGGCGGCATGGGCGCCGTCTACAAGGCGCGGCAGAAGGGCATGGACCGGGACGTGGCCATCAAGGTGCTCCTGGGCGCCGTGGCCAACAACGAGACGGCCGTCCGGCGGTTCCACCTGGAGGCCCTGGCCGTCTCGAAGCTGCGGGATCCCCACACCATCCAGATCTACGACTTCGGCGAGGCGGAGCAGGGCCTCCTGTACATCGCCATGGAGTACCTGGACGGGATGTCGCTCCACCAGGCGCTCCGGCAGGACCGGCAGCTGTCGGTCAAGCGGGCCCTGCGGATCACGGCGCAGATCGCGCGGAGCCTCCGCGAGGCCCACGGCAAGGGCATCATCCACCGGGACCTGAAGCCGGACAACGTGCACCTCGTCACGCTGGGCGAGGAGACGGACTACGTGAAGGTCCTGGATTTCGGCGTCGCCAAGCTCCAGGAGGCGGACCCGCAGGGCGGGACGGTCACGAAGACCGGCACCATCTTCGGCACGCCCAAGTACATGTCGCCGGAGCAGGCCCGCGGCATCGCCGTGGACGCCCGGTCGGACGTCTACAGCCTGGGCGTGATGCTCTACGAGATGCTCACGGGCAAGGCGCCGTTCGACGCCGAGGCCTCCCTGAGCATCCTCATCAAGCACGTCCAGGAGCAGCCGCCGCCGCCGGAGGAGATGCGCCCGGACCTGGTCTTCCCCGAGGAGGTCCTCGCGCTCCTGCATCGCCTGCTGGCGAAGGATCCGGAGGAGCGGCCGCAGAGCGCCGAGGCGCTCATCCGCGAGGTGGAGCGGATCGAGGCCGGCCTCGACGACATCTACCGCAACGTGGTGACGCGCGAGGACGCGGTCCGCATCGGCCTGGAGCTGGCGACCTCCCCGCGGACCCGGCACGACACGCGGCTCGAGAGCGGCGCGGCCCAGGCGGTCCCCACCGAGGGCCCCTTCGCCGAGGAGACGGTCTCGTCGGCCGCCCGCGCGAGGCGTCGCCGCCGGACGATGCTGCTGGCCGTCGCCGGGCTGCTCGTGGTGCTCCTGGGGGGCGGCGGCGTCTGGACCTACGCGAACCTGCAGCCGCTGCCGACCCCGTATCGGGGCTACGCGCCGGTGACCGCGGCCGCCTCGGACGTGTCCGCCGTCCCGCTCGTGGAGAAGAAGGAGGTGGTGGTCACCGTCATGGTGACGCCGCCCGACGCCGAGATCTGGCGCGGCGACGAGCCGGTGGACGAGGAGCCGCCCCTGGTGCTGCGGCGGCCCCACCGCGCGCCGGCCGAGAGCTACACCTTCAAGAAGGAGGGCTTCGAGCCGGCCGACCGGACGTTCGAGTTCGGCAAGAGCGCCAAGCACTCGGTGGAGCTCGCCTCCGTGGAGCCGGACGAGCCGGAGCCGAAGGCCGAGCCCACCCGGCCGAAGCCCACGCGCCCGAAGCCGAAGCCCGAGCCCGAGCCCAAGGCCGAGAAGAAGCCGGCGCCGGAGCCCGAGGAGCCCAAGGCGGAGGAGGAGGAGGAGAAGAAGCCCTTCGACTTCCGCCCGGAGAAGGTCAAGGAGACCAAGGAGCCCTTCGGCGGAGGCGGCGGCGGGACGAAGGACTCGCCCTTCTGATCCCCCACGGAGTGGGGCGCCTGCGTCGTCGCCTGTCGATCACGCCCATCTTCCCGGTTCCAAAGGGCTCGCGCCAAGGCGCCACGCCGCGAAGGGGCGGAGAACGCGGGGAAGATGCAGTAGGAACGCCGTCCCCCGGCGGTCACTTCCCGATCCACCTGCGGCGGCGTCCCCGCCGGCGTTTCCGGGCTCCTACAGGGACCTGGCGCAGCGGAAGCCGACGTAGGCCTGGCCGCGGTCGACCTGCCAGAAGACGTTCCGGTTGGAGCTGCGGAACTCGCAGGCGCGGGCGCTCGTCGTGGTGACGCTCCCGCCGCGGATCATCTTCCCCCGCACGCTGTCGTCCTGGGTCGCCTCCAGCTCGCTCGGCGCCAGGGGCTGGTCCGCGGCCGTGTACGCCACGCACGCGGGATAGTCCCGCGTCGTGCCGTCGCAGCCGATGAAGCAGGGGAGGGGGCCTCCCTCCTGCTGGCACTCCGTGCAGGTCTGGCAGTCCTGCTGGCACTGCGTGTCGTTGTCCCCGCACTCTGCGCAGGAGACGCACGCCGGGTCCGGCAGCGGCTCCTTGCAGGTGTTCACGTCCGGGCTGTACCAGCTGGAGACCCACTCGGCGGCGTTGGAGAAGAGGTGGTGGATGCGCTGCCCGCCCTCCGTGACGAAGTCCGCCGGCGCCACGTCCACCGGGTCGAGCTTGTTGTCGCCCCGGCAGAACAGGGACGGGAACTGCGTGCCCTGGCAGTCGGACGGGCGGTCGAGGCCCTCGGCGGGCCACTCGCGCTGCACGCCCTCGTCGGGATTGCCCTTGGCCGCCCGCTCCCACTCGAACTCCGTCGGCAGGCGCTTGCCGACGAATGCGCAGTAGTCCCGCGCCTGCTCCCAGGTCACCTGGACCACCGGATAGTCGTCGAACTCGTCGATGCGGTAGTACTCCTGCTGCTCCGCCGCCACGGCGTTGAAGGCGGGAAGCTCCGGGCATCCCCCGGCCTCGACGCAGTATTCGTACTGGATGTTCGTGACCTCGTGCTCGTCGATGGCGAAGGGCTCCAGGGCCACCTCGACGGCCGGATCCGTCTCGGGCACGAGGGTGCCCTCTCCCTCCTCGCAGGGGTCGAACGGATCCGAGGCGAGGCTGTCCGAGGAGCACGGCTCGTCCGACCCGAACGTGAACGTCAGCCCGTCGCGGATCTCGACCATCTCCGTGGGCTCCGGCGGGGTGATGCCGGTGGCGCAGCTCGCGAAGAGGCCGAAGGCGACGAGGTGGATGAGGGCGATGCGCATCAGAGGCTCCTAGAAATCGACCCGGGCGCCGGCGAAGGCGCCGCGTCCGTCCACGGCCACGGTCGGGCTCCAGCGAGGCTCGGCTTCGGTCAGCTCGTCGGACTCCTTGACCTGTCTGACGTCCACCGCCTCCCAGATGAGGAGGATGACGCCCACCCCGACGAGTCCACCGCCCACGCCGTAGCCGATGGTCTGGAAGCGCTCCCACTTGTCGAAGTCGTCGGTGCCCGCGAAGTGCTTGTCCGCCTCGAGGCCGGCCACGAAGCCGCCGGCGCCCATCACCACCCCGAGGCTGATGGAGGTCCAGCCCAGGGGCTTCTTCCAGCTCGACGGGGGATCCCGGAGCCAGAGGTTCGCCTCCATCGTCCGGGTCTCGTCCGCCGGCACCGTCACCTCCTCGTCCGCGGAGATGTACTCGTCCTTGCTCACCCTGACCTGGTGCGTCCCGGCTGCCACCTCGATCGGTTCGTCGTAGGGCGTGAGCCCCTTGGGCTGCCCGTCGATGAAGATGGTCGCCTTGCGGATGTTGGCGTCGACGACGATCTTGCCGACGTGGCGGATCTTCTCGAGCGGCAGGACGAGCTCGACGGGCTCGCCGCTCCGCACGGTGATCTCGCGCTCGAAGGGCTGGTAGCCCTGCTTGTCGAGCCAGATGGTGTAGTCGCCGGGGTCGAGGTGGGTCGTGTAGGGGGTCTGGCCGACCTGCCGCGTCTTGTCGTCGATATAGATGGCCGCCCCCGAGGGCTCCGAGTCGACCCGGAGGCGGACCTTGGCGCCGAGGCGGCACTTGGCGATGCTGTTCCGGACGTCGACGATGTCCGGGGGATCCCCGCCGTGCTCCTCCTGGTAGGCCTCGAGGTAGGCCTCGTAGCCCTCCACGCAGCGGTCGGCGTCCCCGAGGCGCTCCCAGCTCTTGGCGATGTTGTAGAGGATCGCCGGGGCCGGGTAGAGGTCGTAGGCCTTCCGGTAGTTCTCGACGGCGGCGGAGTAGAGCTCCTGGTCGAAAAGGCGCTCGGCCTCCTCGTAGAACTGCGAGGCCTTCTTCTTGGCGGCCTCGTCCACCTCGGCGCCCTCCCCGGGTGGCGGCGTCGGGGCGTCTTCGGTCGGCGGCTGGGCGTGCGCGGCCGGGGCGACGGCCAGGGCGAGCGTCGCCAGGATCGTCAGCCCGCGCGCCAGGCGGAAGGCGGTCGGCATGGACGTCTCCCTCGTGGATGGAATCGGAGGGGACGTTAGACTCGCGCGCGCGGCGGTGTCAACGGCCTTCGGAGTCCGTCGTCGCGCGGATGGCGAGCACCAGGATGCCCTCCTCGTAGCGGCGCCCCGCCTGGAAGAACAGCCCGCCGTCCTTCACGTTCACGGTGGTCTCGAGGCCGTCGAGGGCCAGGTGCACCTTCACGAAGCCGTCCTCCACGCCGAGGAACTTCAGCTCGAGGGTCTTGTCGTCCGGGAGCACCAACTCGCCGGACCGGCCCTCCGCCACCCGGACCCGCTCCTGGGCGAGCCGCGTGAAGCGGTCGTAGCCGGAAAACGACTTCCGGAGATAGCGCGACAGGCCCTTCAGGGCCGGGTCGACGCCGCCGTCCTTCTTGCTGGCGTGGATCACCGTCACCTCGAAGGTGGCCTGCCCGCCCGCGTCCGCCAGCGCCGGGGGCGCCGCCAGGGCGACCCCGAGCGACAGGACGAGGACCAGCGGGATGTGGCGGGCGGCGGTGACCATCGCGTGCTTCCTTTGGTTCGGGCGCCGAGCTAGAGCCCCTTCTCGGGCGCCTCGGTGCCGTTGTCGTCCACGATGTGCCAGACGACCATGGGCGTGTCCGGGTCGTCGGCGTTGTCGTCCACGAAGACCTGGCCGGCGTCGGCGCTGATGGCCTCCACCTGGGCCGCGTTGCGTCCGGAGGCGGCGACCTCCGTCTCCATGCCCCGGCGCGGCAGGGAGGGGCGCTCGCGCTCCATGGCGGGAGGCTCCTCCTCGGCCACCTGCACACCCGGTGCGCCGGCGCGCTGCTCCTGCTGCTGGAGGTACCAGACGCCGCCCACCAGGGCCGCCACCGCGGCCGCCGTCGCCAGGGCGGCCACGGGTCGCTCGAGCGTGAGCAGCGCCCCGAACCAGCGGGACAGGCGATCCAGGAGGCCCTCCCGGGGCTCCACGGCCCCCGCGCCGGGCGCCGCGGCCCCCGCCGGGGCCGTGCGGAGCGCACCCTCCGCCTCCAGCCGGGCCATGACGCCGTCGAAGACGCCCGTGAGGTCGGCCTGCTCCGCGGGTCCGACGAAGGCCTCGCGCGCCATGGCGCGGACGGCCTCCATCTCGCGGAGCTCCTCGCGGCAGTCCGGGCAGTCCGCGAGGGCGGCCTCGACGCGGGCGTGCTCCTCCGGCGAGAGCTCGTCGTCGAGGTACGGGTGCAGCAGATCCTGGACTTCCTGACAGTTCATTGTCTTCCTCGATTGTATCAGGAGGAGTCCCGATGCGGGAACTCGCTCCCGTTGCCGGCTACGCGGCCAGGTAGCGGCGCAGCGCCTTCTGGAAGTTCTTTCGTGCGTGATAGAGGCGGCTCATGACCGTCCCCTTGGGGATGTCCAGCGTGTCGGCGATGTCCTCGTAGGCCAGGCCCTCCACCTCGCGCAGCAGCAGGATCTCCCGGTGCGCGTCGCTGAGGGCGTCGAGGGCCTGCTCCATGTGCTCGCGGAGCTCCTGCCGCGCGTAGGCCTTCGCCGGGTTGTCGATGTGGATGGAGGCCAGCGTCGGGCCGTCCGTGGGGGCCTCGCCGAGTCCGTGGGAGCGTGTGTCCTCGTACTCCACCTCGGCCGCCCGCTTCTGCTTTCGCTTCTTGTCGATGCACAGGTTCACCACGATCCGGTACAGCCAGGTGTAGAAGCTCGAGTCACCCTTGAACCTCGGCAGGTTCTTGTAGACCTTGACGAACGCGTCCTGCGTCGCGTCCATCGCGGCGTCCTCGTTCCTGAGGACCCCGTAGGCGATGGTGTAGACCTTGCGCTCGTAGCGCTCCACCAGGATCCGGAAGGCCCGGTGGTCGCCCGCCACGACCTTCTCCACGATTTCGGCGTCATCCGCGTGTTCCAAGACGTCTCTCCAACGTCACTCGTCCCGACGCGCGACGGCGCCGCGTATTCAACCCGCGCCGCGGGAGGCCGGCGGTATCCCATCACACGCAGGGGGTAGCGGCAACCGGGGCCGTCGGCGCCGTTTGGGAACGGGAACGGAAGCGGGAACGGGAACGGGAGCGGGAACGGGAACGGGAGTGGGAGCGAGAGTGACGGCCGACGGTTGACCGCGGCGGCCGGGACCCTCGATCATGCGGACCCGTCGGGGGAATATGGTGTGGCTCCGGGCGTTGTGCCGTCGCCGGAGGACGAAGGACAGGTGTGACCCGGGTGAGCAGCGACTCGTTCCAACGCGTACGCGACTTCCTCGCGGAGCTACGGCGCCGGCTGGATCGGACCGCCGCGGGGGAGGCGCTCCTCACGGCGATCATCGCGCTGGTGACCGCCGGGCTGGTGGGGACCGCCCTGGCCACGGCCCTGGGCGAGGGGCACGGCCGGTGGGGCTGGGTGCCGTTCGCGGTGGGCGCCCTGGTGGCGGGCTGGGCCGTCGTGAGGCTGTGGTGGCGCCCCGTCCGGCGCCGGGCCTCCGACGAGGAGATGGCCCGCTGGCTCGAGGATCGCGTGGGCGGATCCCACTCGGCGATCATCACGAGCGTCCAGGCCGGGCGCGTGCTGGAGCGCGGCGACGACTCCGAGTGGCCCGGTTTCTCCCCGGAGCTGGCGCGGGTCACGGCGACCCGGGCCGCGCGGCGCCTCGACGCGGTCGAACCCGCCGACCTGGACGATCGCGGCCGCCTCCTGCAGCTCTTCAAGCTCGGCGCGGGCCTCGCGGCGGTGGCGCTGGCCCTCAGCGTCTGGTCGCCGGACGTCTTCACGGACGGCTGGCGGCACATGTTCGAGGGGCCCCCGGCCTCGGCGGCCACCGGCGACGAGCAGGTGGAGGAGGTGGACGTCGCGGTGGGCGACCTCGCCTTCCGCCTGGTCTATCCCGCGTACCTGGACCTCCAGCCCCGCGACATCCCCAGCTCGGGCGGGGATCTCTCGGCCCTGGCGGGCACCGAGGTCCGCTTCACGGGCTCCACCCTGCGCCCGGCGAAGCAGGTCGTGCTCCAGCTCGAGAGCGACCCGGAGTCGCGCTGGCCCGTGGAGCTCTCGGACGAGGGCGTGGTCCGCGGGGCCTTCCGCGTGGGCAAGACCGATCGCTATCGCTTCCTGCTGACGGCGCCGGACGGGACCCTCGTGCGGGAGACCCGGTGGCGCAGCATCGAGTCCCGCCCGGACCGGTCGCCCGAGGTGCGCCTGCTCCTGCCGGAGACGGACGTCGAGGTGAACCCGCAGGACCGGGTCCAGCTCCTGTACGAGGCGGCGGACGACCACGGGCTCGACCGCGTCCACCTGGTCGTGGACCGCGGGGACGGCCGCAAGCCCGAGCGGCGCGAGGTGCGCTCGGCGAGCGGCGAGCGGACGGCCCGGGGGACCGAGGTCCTGGCCGTGGAGCCCCTGGACCTGGAGGCGGGCGACGCCGTGGAGGTCTGGTTCGAGGCCTCCGACCTGAACACGGTCACGGGGCCGGGGCGGTCGCGCTCGGCCCGCCGGCGCGTCGCCATGTACAGCCCGGACGCGGAGCACGAGGAGCGCCTGGCGGACCTGGAGCGCCTCGTGGACGAGATGATCGACGTCCTGGCCGAGCGCCTGGAGAGCCCCGTGGAGCGGGCGGACGCCGGGGAGCTCCCGCGGTACGTGGCCTGGCAGCAGAAGGTCTCGGGCCTGAACGGGAAGATGCTGGCGAGCTTCGAGGAGCTCCTGTCGTCGGTCAGCACGGACTCCCTGGCGAGCGACGACCTGCGCGAGACCGTGCGGACGACCTACGACGGGCTCCAGACGCACCACGACCAGGAGACCTCGCAGCTCCGTCAGGCCGTGGTGGGCCAGGGCATGGAGCGGCGGCCCCGCCAGCTCGCCCAGGTGCTCCACGCGGTGAACGAGGAGGGCGTCACGGAGCTGGAGGACGGCGTCTGGGCCCTCAAGCAGGAGCTGGAGCGCAGCCGCCAGGAGCGCCTCCTGGACGAGGGGCGGGACCTGATGGAGGCCCAGAACGACCTCATGGGCCTCCTGGAGCAGATGAAGGAGGGCGGCGACGAGACCCTGGCCCGGGACGCCGAGCGGAAGCTGGACGACCTGCTCGACAGCCTCCGGCAGATGGAGCAGGAGATGGGGCGCCTGGCGGAGCGCACGCCGTACGAGAACCAGAACCTCCAGCGGAAGCGCAGCGACGAGGAGGTCGACATGGAGTCGATCCGCGAGCGCGTCGAGCGCGTCCGCGAGCTCATCCGCCAGGGCAAGATGGACGAGGCCATGGCGCTCCTGGAGGAGCTGAACCGGGAGACCCAGGAGATGATGGCCGGGCTCCAGAGCGACTTCGGCGGCCGGCAGGTGGCCTCGAAGGCCCAGGAGAAGATGGCCGAGTTCCAGCAGAAGCAGCGGGAGATCGAGGACGGCCAGCGGGGCGTGCTCGAGGAGACCGGGGCCCTGGACGAGTCCATGAAGGAGCGCCGCCGCCGGGAGATGGAGGAGAAGGCACGTGAGGCCATGGAGGAGGCGCGCGACAAGGCGGCGCAGATCCGCGAGGAGCTGGAGGGCGCGTCCGAGGACTCCCTGCACCCCGCCGACGAGGAGGCCCTGGAGGAGCTGCGCCAGAAGGCCCGCGAGATGGAGGAGTCCCTGGAGCGCGGCGACGTGGAGCCCGCCCGGGAGCAGGCGAAGGAGATGTCCGGCGAGTGCGACGGCCTCGGCAGCGAGATCGGCGAGGGCGAGTCCCGCGAGCTGGACATGGAGCGCGCGGACGACATGCAGGACGCCATGAAGCGCCTCGGCAAGAGCGGGAAGCTGGCCGACGACCTGGCCTCGGAGCTGGACAAGCTGGAGCAGGCCATGAACCGGCCGCCCAGCGCCGGCGAGCAGCGCGAGGCGAGCAGGCTGCAGCGGCTCCAGCAGAAGCTCGGAGAGGGCGCCGGAGATCTCCAGGGGGAGCTGGAGGAGCTCGAGGAGATGGACCCGGGGGCGAAGGAGGCCCTGGAGCCGCAGCTCGAAGAGGCCCGGCGGCAGATGAAGGAGGCCGGGCAGCGGCTCGGCGAGGACGAGCCCGAGCGGGCGACCCGGCACCAGCGCGAGGCGCTCCAGCAGCTGAAGAAGGCCCGCGAGTCCATGGACGAGCGGCGGCAGCGCGCCCGGAGCCAGGAGGGCGATGGCGAAGGCCCCGGCGTCAACGACCCGCGGCGGAAGGTCTCCATCCCGGAGGAGGACGACTACCGGGCGCCGAAGGCCTTCCGCCAGGAGGTCCTGGAGAATATGAAGGAGCGGGCGCCGGAGCGCTATCACGACGCCATCGAGCGCTACTACGAGGAGCTCGTGAGGTGACCGTGCGTCGAATCGCAACCCGGATCGTGGCGATCCTCGCCCTGCTCGTGGCCGCGGCCGCGCCGGCGAGGGCGGACTTCCAGGACGACCTCGAGTCGGCCTCCGAGGCCCTCCGGGCGTGGGACATGCCCGCCGCGGAGCAGGCCGTGGACCGGGCCCTGAGCGCCCGTCCGTCGGACCGTGCGGCGCTCACCCTGTCGGGGCGGCTGCACCTCATGCAGGGGCGCTACGCCACCGCCGTCGAGCACCTGGAGCAGGCGGTCCACCTGGGCGCGGGGGGCACCGCGGAGCACTTCCGCCGCCTGGCCCACAACGTCCTGGAGGAGACCCGGGGATATCAGGAGCACCTGACCGCGGACGGACACTTCCTCATCCGCTACCCGGACGGGGTCGAGGAGGTCATGGTCCCGTACGTGGAGGAGGTGCTGGAGGGCGCCTGGGAGCGCCTGGTGCCGGTCTTCGAACACGAGCCCCCGACGCCGGTGCGGGTGGAGATCTACCCCGAGGTGGACGTCCTGGGCGCGGTGAGCAGCCTGACGGTCGACGAGATCAAGACGTCCGGGACCATCGCCCTGTGCAAGTACAACCGGCTGATGTTCACGTCCCCGCGGGACCTGGTCTACGGCTACGGCTGGGCGGACACCCTGGCCCACGAGTTCATCCACCTGCTCATCACCCAGAAGAGCGCCAACCGGGTGCCCATCTGGCTCCACGAGGGCCTGGCGAAGTACTTCGAGGCCTACTGGGAGGGCAGGCAGCCGGCCCTGGAGCGCCGGAGCGAGGATCTGCTGGCCCGGGCCCTCGAGGACGACGCCCTCATCCCCTTCGAGGAGATGAGCCCGTCCATGGCCAAGCTCCCCAGCCAGGAGGCCACCGCGACGGCGTTCGCGGAGGTCTTCACCGTCATCGGCTTCCTGGTCTCCCGCGGTGGCGATGCGGTCGCGGAGCGCCTGGTGTCGCTCATGGGCGACGGTGTGTCCGACCAGGACGCGGTGGCGAAGGTCGCCGGCCTGTCGTGGCGTCGCTTCGAGCCCACCTGGCGCCGCCACCTGGAGCGGAAGCGCCTGCGGACCATGGACGACGCGTTCGACATGCGCCTGCTGTTCAAGGGCCACGACACGGAGGCCGACGAGCTCCAGGCCCTGAAGGGCGAGGCGGCGCGCAAGCACGTCTGGTTGGGCGACCGGATGCGCCTCCGGGAGCGGTGGAAGGCGGCGTCGCGGGAGTATCGCAAGGCCGTGGGCGCCGTGGGGGACGAGACGCCCATCGTGCAGGCCAAGCTGGGCCACGCGCTGCTGAAGCTGGGCCTCGTGGAGGAGGCCGCGGCGGCGCTCGAGCCCCCGCTTTCGCTGTACCCGGACTACATGCTACTACGCGTCTACCTCGGCGAGGCGCACCTCCGACTGGGCAACCTCGAGGAGGCGCGTCGCCACCTGGAGCACGCGATCCGCATCAACCCCTTCGATCCCGACGTGCACGGGCACCTGGCCGCCGTCTATCGCCAGCTGGGCGAGGACGCCCTCGCCGAGCGGGAGACCCGGGCTCACGAGCTGGTCCGCCAGCGGTGAGCCGACGCCCACTCCGCCCCCCGGAGGCCATCCGATGACCGCATCCCCGACCCCCCGGGCCGACGCGCCCGCCACGCCCACCGCCGAGGAGGTGGAGGCCCTCGCCGACGCCAGGTCCCGCGTCCTGGGCGAGCTGCGCAAGCGCATCATCGGGCAGGACGACGTCATCGAGCTCCTGCTCATCGCGATGTTCGCGCGGGGCCACGGCCTGTTCATCGGCGTGCCCGGGCTGGCCAAGACGCTGCTCATCTCGACCCTCGCGGAGGCGGTGGGCCTGCAGTTCAACCGCATCCAGTTCACCCCGGACCTGATGCCCAGCGACATCACCGGGACGGACATCCTGGAGGAGGACCACACCACCGGGAAGCGGTTCTTCAAGTTCATCAAGGGCCCGATCTTCGCCAACATCCTGCTGGCGGACGAGATCAACCGGACCCCGCCGAAGACCCAGGCGGCGCTGCTCCAGGCCATGCAGGAAAAGCGCGTCACGGCCGCCGGGACCACCTATCCCCTGGAGCTGCCGTTCCTGGTCTTCGCGACCCAGAACCCCATCGAGCAGGAGGGCACCTATCCCCTGCCGGAGGCCCAGCTCGATCGGTTCATGTTCTCCATCGACGTCCGCTATCCCACCTTCGAGGAGGAGGTGGCCATCGTCACGCAGACGACGGGGGCCGCCGAGAAGGAGGTGGAGCCGGTGCTCCCGCGGGAGGAGCTCCTCCGGTATCAGGAACTCGTCCTGAGCATCCTGGCCGCACCGGACGTGGTCCGCCACGCCGTGGAGCTGGTGGCCAGGACGCGCCCGACGAGCGAGCGCGCGCCCGAGATGGTCCGCCAGTACGTCTCCTGGGGCGCCGGGCCCCGGGCGAGCCAGTATCTGATCCTCGGGGCCAAGGCCCGGGCCGCGCTGGACGGCCGCCCGAACGCCTCCAAGGAGGACATCAACGCCCTGGCCCACGCGGTCCTGGGGCACCGGGTGCTGGTGAACTTCCAGGCGGAGGCCGAGCGCGTCGACGCCCGGGCGATCGTCGACGAGGTCGAGCGGTCGCTCCGGTGAGCGCCTCGAACGACACGGGCGGGGAGCGTCGCCTCCTCGACCCGAGGGCGCTGGCGCGGATGAAGGGGCTGGTGCTCCGCTCGCGCCTCGTGGTGGACGGGATGCTCCAGGGCATCCACAAGAGCCCCCACCACGGCAGCTCCATCGAGTTCGCCGAGCACAAGGAGTACAGCCCCGGCGACGAGGTGCGCCACATCGACTGGAAGGCGTACGGCCGGCTGGACAAGTACTACGTCAAGAAGTTCGAGCAGGAGACGAACCTCCGGGCCTGGGCCGTGGTGGACGTCTCCGGCTCCATGGGCTACGGCCGCGAGGGCACGCTCACCAAGCTGGAGTACGCCAGCGTGCTGGCCACGAGCCTGGGCTTTTTGCTCCTGCGCCAGTCCGACTCCATCGGGCTGGTGACGTTCGCCGACGACGTCCGGGCGGTCCTGCCGACCCGGGGGCGCATGAGCCACCTGACCCACTTCTGCGAGCAACTCGAACACGCCCGGCCCCGCGGCGGGACGTCCCTGGAGGCCGGCCTCCGCCGCATCATGGAGCAGGCGGGCAAGCGCGGGCTGGTCTTCGTGTTCAGCGACTTCTTCGGCGATCGCGACAGCCTGTTCGCGATCCTGCGCCAGGTGGTCTCGCGGGGCCACCAGGTGACGGTCTTCCACGTCCTGGACGGCGACGAGCTGGAGTTCCCCTTCGAGGAGATGACCCTCTTCGAGGGCATGGAGTCGAAGCGGCGCCTCCTGGCCGAGCCCAGGCTGGTGCGCGAGGCGTACCTCGAGCGCATGGCCGGGTTCCGGGACGACGTGCGCCGGCGCTGCCTCGACGCGCGCATCGACTACGAGCTTGCGGACACGCGGGAGCCTCCGGACCGGCTGCTCCTGCGCTATCTCACCGCGGCGGAGGCCGGCCGCCGCCACCGGGCCGGCGGAGCCTGAGCCGACGTGCAGTTCGAGAACCCATGGCTGCTGCTGGGGATGGCGGCGGGGGCGATCCCCGTCGTCATCCACCTGGTGAACCGCCGGCGGGCGCGCCTGCGGCGATTCGCGGCCGTGGAGTTCCTGCTGCTGTCGGACAAGCGCGTCGCCCGGCGCCTCAAGGTGCGCCAGCTCCTCGTGCTGGCCCTGCGCGTCCTCCTGATGATGGCGATCCCGTTCGCCCTGTCGAAGCCGTACTTCGAGGAGGAGCCGGCCCTGGGCGCCGACCTGGGGGAGCCGGGTGCGGTGGCCCTGGTCGTCGACGACTCCCTGTCCATGCAGGCCCGGCCGGGTGGGGGCGACGAGACGCTCCTCGACCGGGCGCTGGCGCAGGCGGACGCCATCGTGGAGTCCGGCGGCGATAGGACGGCCTTCGCCGTGGCCGCAGCGGGGGAGCCCGCCCGGCTCCTCACCCCCGGCATCACCTACGATCGGCAGACCCTGGAGCGGGCCCTGGAGCGCATCACCTCCGGACCGCGGGCGGCCGATACGGCGGGGGCCCTGCGCGAGGCGGAGCGGGTCCTGTCGCAGAGCGCCGAGCCCCGCCGGCGCGTCGTGGTGCTCTCCGACCACTCGGCGCACGCGTGGGCCGACGTGACGGAGCCCTGGGCCCTTGCCCAGCCGCCGGGCGTGGACCTCCGGAGCGTCCGCGAGCCCGACGAGGCGATCGACAACGTCGCGATCACGGGGGTGTCCGTCCGCCCGGCCCCCGACGTGGGCCCCGGCCAGGTCCACGTGGAGATCACCGTCGCGAACCACGGGGAGGAGCCGGCGACCCGCCGGGTGGACCTGGACCTGGGAGGCCGCACGTCGGCGTCGACGGTGACCATCCCCGCCCGCGGCACGGAGCGGGTGGGCGTCGTGGACCGCCTGCCGGCGACGGCGTCCACGGTGCGCGGGGCGGCCTCCATGCCCCCGGACGACCTGCCGGAGGACGACACCTGGTACTTCACCGTGGACTTCGGCGGGGCGGTGAACGTGGGCGTGGTCAACGGCGCCCCCCGCAACGTTCCCTACCTGGACGAGCTGTTCTTCGTCCGGGCCGCCCTGGGCGCCGCGGAGAGCCGCCGCGCCCGCATCCACCCGGTGTACCTCTCCCCGAAGGACGTGGAGCCGAGCCGCCTCGAGCACATGGACGTGGTCGTCCTGGCGAACGTGGGGAGCCTGACCTCGGCCCAGCAGATCGCCCTGTCCGAGTTCGTCGAGGGGGGCGGCGGGCTGCTGGTGACGGCGGGCGGTCAGCTCACGCCCGAGTCGAGCCGCTCCTACGGAGATTTGATGCCCTTCCCGGTGCGCTCCATCAAGGAGGTGGCCGACCCCGACGACCCCGCCATGGAGCTGTCGGCCCTGCGTTTGGACGACGTGGACTTCGACCACCCCATCATGGCCGACTTCACGGGGATCGAGGACCTGAGCCTCTTCAAGGCGCGGACGTGGACCTACGCGCTCCTGGACACCATCCGGCGCGAGGGGGCGCGGGTCGTGGCCGCATTCTCCGGGGGGGCGCCCGCCATCGCCGAGGCCGAGGTAGGCGACGGGCGGGTGATGATGTGGACCTCGTCCATCGACCGGGACTGGTCCGACCTGGTCATCCGGACCAGCTTCGTGCCGCTCCTGCAGCAGACCGTGCTCTACCTGGGCGGTAAGCTGGCCGAGCGGGGCGGCGGCGGCACCGTGGTCGGGGAGGTGGCCCGGGTCCCGGTGCCCGAGGGCGAGGGCTCCCTGGTCCTGGAGCGCCCGGACGGACGCGAGGTCGCGCCCCTGGAGCCGGTGCCGGGCGAGGAGGTCTTCGCCATCACCGAGACGGACGCCGTCGGGCACTACACCCTGCGGCGGCGCGTGGGCGACCGGGAGGCGACCATCTTCGCGGTGAACGGCGATCGCGCCGAGAGCGATCTCACGCGCGCCGACCTGGTCGACGTCCGCGCGGTCCTGGAGCGACCCGGTCCGGGCGCGGCCCCGGCCCCGGGCGGCGAGGAGGTGGCGGCGGCCGAGGCACCCTCCGACCAGAGGCAGAAGATCTGGCCTTTCGTGCTGGTCGGCCTCTTCTGGCTCCTGGCCTCCGAGGCGTGGCTGGTCATCCGGAGTTGATCCGGGGCGCCGGTCCCTCTCGGCCTCCCGTTCCCGTTCCCGTTCCCGTTCCCGTTCCCGAACGGGGGGCTCGAACCGGCCGATCCGGCTGGCTACGGGATCGGCGCGAACTCGACGGTGACGGAGCCCGCGTCGGCCTCCCGGATCCAGCCGCGCGTGTAGCCGCCCCGCTGGTTCGCGACGATGAAGCCGTACCCGGTGCGGGCGTTCGGGAGCGGGTAGTTCGACGTGGGGAGCGGGGTGCCCGGGACCTCGTCCAGGCTCGCGAACGTGCGGTGGCCTCCGTTCTTCTGGAACCAACGGACGTTGCGGGCGTTCGCCTGGTTGGGGCCGCCCGCCGTCAGCCGGAGACCATCGCTGGCGGTGGCGTACAGGTCGCTGACGGCGATGCCGTCGACCACGGCGCCGGTGCCGAAGTCGACGCCCTGGTCGGCCTGGATCGTGGCATCTCCCTCGATGGAGTGGGGCGTGTCGCCTCCGCCGGAGTCGCAGGCGGGGGCGAGGAGGAGGATCAGGACCGGGACGACTCGTGCGACGTGCTTCATGGCGGGACTGGCTACACCTCTCCGGCGCGGAGCGCCAGATCCAGATGGTGGAAGGCTGCAACGACGAGGGCGTGGGTGATGCGGCCGCTCCGGATGAGGCTCGGGATCTCCTCCAGCGCGGCCGTGGTGACCGCGATGTGCTCCTCGTCGTCGGGGCGAGGTGGCGCGATCGGGCGGGCGTCGCGGACGAGCCAGGTCGTGCAGACGTTGGTCTGGATCGCCGGGTTCGGGTGGACCTCGCCCAGGAGGACGGGCTCCGCGCCGCCGTAGCCCGTCTCCTCCCGAAGCTCTCGGCGCGCGGCCTCGGCCGGGGCCTCCCCCGGATCGACCAGGCCGCCGGGGATCTCGAGGGTGATCTCCTCCGTGCCGTGGCGGAACTGCTCGATGAGCACCACGCGCCGATCGGGGGTGAGGGCGACGACGTTCACCCAGTCGTCCATGTGGAGGACCTTGAACTCCCCCACCCGGCCGGTCCGAGGCGAGCGCCGCTCCACGGTCTGCAGGCCGAAGATCCGGTGGTCGCTCACGGCGCTCGCGCCGACCGTCGGCCAGGCGGGGACCGCGTCCTCGTCGTCACGGGACGTCATCTCGGGGGAGGAGATACCGCGGAGCACGCGGGCCGCGCAACACGCCCGGGTCGTCCGGGGAGGGCCGGCCGGGTCATGCCGCCGGCGGTCGTGTCCCGGCTCCGCCGTTCCGGGGGATCGTCGGGGACCCGGCCGCGCCCGAGTCCGCGATGTAGGGCGGCCCCGCCGCCGAACCCGGGATTGCCAAATGGGGGAATCCCGGAATAGCCTCCGCGGCTCATGCGACGCCTCCGCACCGTCTTCGCCACCCTGACCCTGTTCGGCGCCACCGCCGCGGCCGGGACCTCCGTGTTCGTCACGGCCCTCGTGGACCGCGACGGACTCGTCTGGTGGCCCATCGCCCGGGGCTGGGCCTGGAGCATCCTCAAGTCGTGCGGGCTGCGCCGCCTGGCGGTCCGGAACCGCGAGGGCCTGCAGCGCGAGGGCGTGATCCTGATGGCCAACCACGAGAGCCACATGGATCCGCCGGCCCTCATGTGGCTGACGACCCGGCCCCCGGTGCGCTTCCTCACGAAGCACACGCTCTTCCGCTATCCCTTCCTCGGCTGGGGCATGTGGGCCATGGGGATGGTCTCCATCAACCGCACGAACCAGAAGAAGGCGTTCCAGAGCATCGATCGGGCCGCGCGGATGATCGAGGCGGGCAAGACCGTCCTCGTCTTCCCGGAGGGCACGCGATCGTCGGACGGCCACCTGCTGCCGTTCAAGAAGGGCGGCTTCGTCATGGCGACCCAGCGCCACGTCCCCATCGTCCCCGTGGGCATCGCCGGGACGCAGGACATCCTCCCCAAGGGCTGGAACTGGGTGTCCAGCAGCGACGTGGCCGTGGTCGTGGGCGATCCCATCGACACGTCCCCGTACGACCCGGACAACAAGGACGACCTGATGCTGCTCGTCCGCGAGCGCATCGAGGCCCTCCGTGAGGAGGCCCGGGAGCTGCTCGCGGAGATGTGACCCGGGGGGCTGGGGACTACCTGTGCGTCCGGAAGATGATGTTTCAAAGGGGCGTCGGCACCCCGAAGCGGCGGGCGCAGGTTTGGGCGGCCGTGGAGGCCAAGCACCCCGCGGTCGCGGAGAACTGGACGCGGCGCCGGGTTCGTGGATAGCTGTGCAGTCGGAACCGGGGCCGCGCATGGACCCGGAAGGAGATGGAACATGGTGCTCCGCCGAACTGTTCTCACGCTCGTCATGGCACTCGCCCTCCTCGGGACGCCGCTCGTCGCCTGCGACGACGACGGAGGAGGCGCCTTCCCAGACGGGGTGGGGGACACGGACGCCGACGCCTCGACCGGCGACGCGGTGGAGGTGGAGCCGCTGGAGCTGGAGGCCGCGGTCGTCACGGATCACTGCACGGTGCTGTGTGCCGGCATCGAGGACGCTTGCGGAGATCTCGGCGACCTGGGCGCCGACCAGGAGGCCTGCGTCGACCTCTGCGAGCAGCGCGCGGCCGAGGACGGCTACTGGCTGGGCAACTACAGCTGCATGGCCGACTTCTGCGACGCCGCCACGTGCTTCGAGGGCGAGGACCCCGTGCCCCCGTTCGCCGGCTGCGAGGCGACGTGCGAGCTGCTGGACGGCTGCGACGTGCTGGGCCTGGTCGAGCTCCCCGAGGACGAGCCGGGCGTGTGCCTGGCCTCGTGTTCCGGCGCCGGGATGGCGGAGGAGGACTTCGGCAGCTCGCTGACGTGCCTCCAGGAGGGGCTCGCGGGCGGCTGCGAAGGCGCGCCCGAAGTCGTCCAGTCGTGCCTGACGGACCTGTGTCCCGCCATCTGCCAGGACTTCCTGACGCCGGAGGGGGACGAGGCGTGCGGCCCGGAGGAGCCCATCTTCGACACGTGGCCCGGCCCGGCGGCGTGCGAGGAGGCCTGCGGCGAGCTCGATCGGGAACAGAAGCCGCGCCTGTTCGGCTGCCTGCTGGCCCGCGACTGCGACGACCCGACGCCCTGTCTCGACGTCCCGCAGGAGGAGAGCACCGCTTGCGTGGAGGGCTGCGGGGCGCTCTTCGAGCTGTGCGGCGGAGCCGTGGACGATCTCCCGTCCGAGGACCTCTGCGCCGGCCTCTGCACGGGAGTCGTCACCGGGATCGGCTCGCCCGACACCTCCGAGGACGCGGGGGCTTGCATGACGGGTGTCGGCCAGTGTCCGGCGGGCGACGACGTCATCCCGACCCTGATCGGCTGCGTGATGCAGCCGTCGGAGGCCTGCCAGGAGATCTGCGAGGCCGTCGCGGGGTGCAGTCCGGGCGAGCCGGACGCCGAGCTGGAGTGCCAGTTGGGCTGCTCGGAGGTGGAGGGCGACGACCCCGGCACGGTGGACCAGGTCCGGCAGTGCGTCGAGGCCGCGGGGGACGACTGCCAGGCCGTCCAGGCCTGCATCCCGGACGACGCCTGAGTCCGGCGTTCAGCGGGACGGGAGGATCCGCGCGCCGCGGGCCGGCACCTCCGTCCCCTCGATCGTGATCGGCGCCTCCCCGACGTGGAAGGCCACCCGGCGCCCGTCCGGGAGGCGCCAGATCCGCGGCACCACGTGGGTGCTGTGGCCGGCGAACTGGTCCTCGAGGGCGCTGGACAGCAGCTCGGGCGGGTCGTCCGGCAGGAGGTCCTCCGGCACGGCGGGGACCCCGCCCGTCGCGAGCGAGGCGCGCCCGTCGCCGAGGCCCCAGGTGCGCCGCTCCTCCGGGAGAGCCCGCAGGTCGTCGGACAGGAAGAGGCCTCCGCCGGCGAGCGCGACCACCCAGGCGCCCGTCTCCACCTCCTCCCGGGGAAGCTCGCGGAGGATCGGCGGGTCCGGGTCGCAGAGGGTCGCGAAGCAGTATGGCACCCGCGCGCCCAGGGCCCGAAGCTCGTTGGGGACGAAGACCCAGGACGGGCCGAAGCTCTCCACGGCGATGTCGGGCCCCACGCGCCAGGCGTCCACGTACTCCAGGGTGGGCGTGGGCGGCGCGCCGACCGCCAGGAGCACCGTGTCCGGCCCCGCGGCCTCGCGGATGGTCTCCAGCGCGCGGCCGTAGGCCTCCATCGCCGTCACGGCCTCGTGGCGACCGCCGGGAAAGGTGCCGGCGAACAGGAAGTCGATCTTCAGGAAGTCGTAGCCCCACCCGACGACCCGCGAGATGGTGTCGGCGAGGTGCGCGGCCGCCTCGGGATGCGTCGGGTCCAGGATGCGCATCTCGCCGTGGACGACGTGGCGCCACGTCGCGCCCTGGACGAACCACTCCGGGTGCGCCTCGACGAGGTCGGCGTCCGCCTCCACGAGAAGGGGCGCCAACCAGACGCCGACCCGGAAGCCATCGGCGTGGAGATCGGCGGCCAGCCCGTCGAGGCCCGCCGGGAACTTCTCGTTGGGTCGCCAGTCGCCCCACCCGCGCTGCCAGCCGTCGTCGATCACCACGCGCAGGGGGCGGGCGGTGGCGGGGACGGCGTCGCCCGGGGCCTGCCGGGCCAGGTTCGCGTTGGCGCGGACCGCCTCCTCGTCCACGCCGTCCCAGAGGTCGTACCAGGAGTTCCACCCGGCGTCGGCCTCCACGGGCGCGTCTCGTCGCCGGCTGGGCAGCGCGTCGCCGAGGTCCCGGATCAGGGCGCGCTGGTCCCCGGAGACGGCCACCCACCAGCGCTCTCCCCTCAGCGTCTCCCCGGCGCTCACCTCCAGCGGCGCGTCGACGCCGCCGCTGGCCAGCAGGACGTGCACCCGGTCGTCCTCGCGCCAGGCCTGGGCCCACGACCGCAGCCGATCGGCCGTGAGCGCCGCGGCCGCGAGCGTGCGATCGCCGCCGCCGACCGCGGTCCACCACCACGACAGCGCCTCGCCCGTGCGGAGGACCTCCTCGTCGCCGCGCGCGGCCAGCGCGGCCTCCAGGTCCCCCGCTGCAGGGCGCTCGCGGAGGGCCACCGCGCCGCTCTGGGACCAGGACTGGAAGCCGTTCGAGACCCAGGCGCCGGCGTTCGGCAGATCGGCGTCCCCCACGAGACCCAGGGCCTCCACGGCCTCGTCCCGGGCGGCCTCGAAGCGGACGATCACCTCGGCGCCGGCCACCTCGGCGACCACGGCGCCCGCGTCGCCGGCCGGGCAGCGGACGACGGCACCCTCGGCCTCGCAGCCCTCGCCGCCCAGCCAGGCGCCGTCCAGGCGGACGACGGGGCGCAGGGACGCGGCTTCGCCGATCCGAACGCCGTCGGGACCCGTGGGCGCGGGGGCGGCGTCCGGAGCGGTGTCCTGCACCGTGTCCGGAGACCCGGCGAGCGGCTGATCGTCCCCTCCGCAGGCGGCGAGGAGCGCGACGAGGAGGAGCGGTGCGGGGGCCTGGAGCGTGGTGCGCGGGCTGTGCATGGGTCGGTCCTATCGTGTTCGGGCGATGGTGGCGAGGGTACTGCCCTTGCGCGCTGCGGTCGGGAGGAGCACCATCGATCCCATACGACGACATCGAGACTGCGCCCGCACCGCGTCGACGCTCTCGCGAGCCCGCGGTGTCCGGGCGGAACTTCGTGGCGGACCCCACCCGGGGCGAGGGAGGGAGACATGCGCGAGCGGATCGGGCGGCGTCTCTTCGGACGGACGGTGCGATGGCTGGCGGTCGCGGGCGCGGTGACGGCGCTGGCGGCCTGCGGAGACGACGACGGCGACGGGCCGGGTGCCGACGTGGGCCCCGACGTGTCCGTGGACGCGGACACCGTCGGGGGGGACGTCGAGCAGGATCTCGGGCCTGACGTCGAACCGGACGTGGAGCCCGACGTCGCGGACGTGGAGCCTGACGTCGCGGACGTGGAGCCCGACGTCGCGGACGTGGAGCCTGACGTCGCGGACGTGGAGCCCGACGTCGCGGACGTGGAGGCGGAGGTCGGTGACGGCGACTCGGACGACGACGGCTTCGACGACGACGTCGAGACGGCGTGCGGCTCGGATCCGCTGGACCCGGAGAGCGTCCCGGCCGACGCCGACGAGGACGGCACCTGCGACGCGCTGGACAACTGCCCGGAGATGGCGAACCCGGACCAGGTCGACACCGACGAGGACGGCGAGGGTGACGTCTGCGACGAGGACGACGACGCCGACGGGTGGACGGACGACGAGGAGGACGCCTGCGGCACGGATCCCCTGGACGCAGACAGCGTCCCCGCGGACACGGACGAGGACGGCGTCTGCGATACGCTGGACAACTGCCCGGAGACGGCGAACCCCGACCAGGTCGACACCGACGAGGACGGCCTGGGCGACGCCTGCGAGGACGACACCGACGGAGACGGCTGGTCCGACGAGCAGGAGACGGCGTGTGGCACGGATCCCCTGGACGCAGACAGCGTCCCTGCCGACGCCGACGAGGACGGCGCCTGCGACGCGCTGGACAACTGCCCGGAGACGGCGAACCCCGACCAGGCCGACCTGGACGAGGACGGCGAGGGTGACGTCTGCGACGCGGACGACGACGGGGACGGCTGGACCGACGACGAGGAGGACGCCTGCGGGACGGACCCGCTCGACGACGCCAGCGTGCCCGCGGACTTCGACGGGGACGGCATCTGTGATCCGCTGGACGACGACGACGACGCCGACGGCTGGACGGACGTGGACGAGGTCGAGTGCGGCACCGACCCGCAGGACGGCGCCAGCGTGCCGACGGACACGGACGCGGACGGGACGTGCGACGCCGTGGACGAGGACGACGACGGGGACGGCTGGACGGACGCGGACGAGGAGGCGTGCGGGACGGACCCGCTGGACGCGGCGAGCGTGCCGACGGACACGGACACGGACGGGACGTGCGACGCCGTGGACGAGGACGACGACGGGGACGGCTGGACGGACGACGAGGAGGACGCCTGCGGGACGGACCCGCAGGACGGTGCCAGCGTGCCGACGGACACGGACACGGACGGCACGTGCGACGCGTTGGACGAGGACGACGACGGGGACGGCTGGACCGACTCGGAGGAGGACGCGTGCGGGACGGACCCGCTGGACGCGGCGAGCGTGCCGACGGACACGGACACGGACGGCACGTGCGACGCGTTGGACGAGGACGACGACGGGGACGGCTGGACCGACTCGGAGGAGGACGCGTGCGGC
>JBNJGB010000031.1:0-6143 GCA_051747385.1 Myxococcota bacterium | reverse complement strand
AGCGTGCCGACGGACACGGACACGGACGGCACGTGCGACGCGTTGGACGAGGACGACGACGGGGACGGCTGGACCGACTCGGAGGAGGACGCGTGCGGCTCGGATCCGCTGGACGCGGGGAGCGTGCCCACCGACGGGGACGAGGACGGCGTCTGCGACGGCGTGGACGTGTGCCCCGAGGTCGCGGACCCGGACCAGGCGGACCTGGACGGCGACGGCGTCGGGGACGCCTGCGACGACGACGTGGACGGAGACGGCTGGTCGAACGACGACGAGATCGCCTGCGGCACGGCGCCGGATGACGCGGCGGACATGCCGGCCGACGCCGACGGCGACATGGTCTGCGACCTCCTCGACGTGTGCCCGGACACGGAGGACCCGGATCAGCTCGACGTAGACCGCCCGCTGCTGGGCTGCGGGACCGCCGGGGACTGCGCGGAGCGGCCCGACGTGGCCGCGGGCTTCTCGTTCGGCACGTCGGACTTCCTCCTGATGGACGCGGAGCTGAGCTGGGAGGACGCCCGCGCGGCCTGCCAGGACCTGGGTGGGGACCTCGCCACGGTCACGAGCCCCGCCGAGCACTTCGCCATGGTCGAGGGCCTGGCGTCGGCCGTCGAGCCCGGCGAGGCGGTCTGGATCGGCCTCACCGACCGGATCATGGAGGGCTCCTTCGGCTGGGTCAGCTTCGAGCCGCTGCCCGTGACGTTCTGGAACCAGGGCGAGCCCAACGACCTCGACGGCGAGGACTGCGTGGAGCTCGGATCGGCCGGCGGATGGAACGATAGGGACTGCGCCGTGACGCATCGCTTCGTCTGCGAGAACCCGCCGCCCGATCCCGGCGACGCCTGCGACAACTGCCCGGAGGTGTGGAACCCCGAGCAGCTCGACTTCGACGGGGACGGCTTCGGGGACGCCTGCGACGAGGACGACGACGAGGACGGCTACGCCGACGCCCACGAGGTGGAGTGCGGCACGGATCCCCTGGACGCCGGCAGCGTCCCGGACGACGCCGACGGGGACTTCGTCTGTGATCTCCTGGACAACTGCCCGGACACGGCCAACGCGGACCAGGTGGACACCGACGCTGGCGGCTTCTCGTGCGGCACCGCGGCCGAGTGCGCCGAGACGTTGCCGTCCGAGCCCATCGTGGGGGTGGAGGACGACTACCTGCTCGTGACGCAGCCCCTGTCCTGGACGGCCGCCCAGTCCTTCTGCCAGAACCTGGGCACCGAGCTCGCCAGCGTCGAGAGCATGGAGGACGACGCGCTCCTCGCCGACGTGATCACCGACCTGGGGATCGACCGCGTCTGGATCGGCGCCCACGACGTCCTGTCCGAGGGCGAGTTCGCCTGGGTCGACGGCTCCCCGTTCGAGTACACCGGGTGGGCCAGCGGCGAGCCCAACGACAGCGGCGGCGAGGACTGCGCCGAGCTTCGCGCCACCACCGGGTGGAACGACATCGGCTGCGAGACGACCCAGGTGTTCCTCTGCGAAGCCGCGCCCCCCGACGGCGGGGACGCGTGCGACAACTGCCCGGCCGTCCCGAACCCCGACCAGGCGGACGTGGACGAGGACGGCGTGGGAGACGCCTGCGACGTGTGCCCGCGCCTCGCCGAGCATCCCACCGCCGACGTGGACGAGGACGGCGTGCCCGACGCCTGCGACGTGTGCCTCGAGGTGCCGGATCCGGACCAGGCCGATCACGACCGGCCGCGCTGGCTGTGCGGGACCACGGAGACCTGCGCCGCCGAGCTTGGCGCCCAGCCGCTCGCCGGGGACAGCGGAGAGTATCTGCTCTTCTCCGACGCGCTCGCGTGGCTCGACGCGCAGGAGCTGTGCCGTGGCCTCGGCGGCCACCTCGCGAGCGTCGCCGACGCCGACGAGAACGCCCTCTTCGCGGACTTCGCCACGGCCCAGCTCGTGAGCCCCTGGATCGGGTTCAACGACCGCGCCTCCGAGGGCACCTTCGTCTGGACCGACGGCAGCCCGGTCACCTACACGAACTGGGGCCTCGACGAGCCCAACGACCTGAACGGGGAGGACTGCACGAGCCTCCAGCCCACGGGCACGTGGAACGACGCCGGCTGCGAGCAGGAGATGCCCTTCTACTGCGAGCTTCCGCCCCCCGACGGCGGAGACGCGTGCGACAACTGCGCCTTCGTCTGGAACCCGGGCCAGGCGGACGCGGACGAAGACGGCGTCGGCGACGCCTGCGAGGCCGACTAGCTCGACGTCGCCCAGGGCGTCTCACGGTGTTGCAACTCTCGCGACATCGTGAGACGTCCGCTCGGGCGGATCGCGGGGCGAGGACGCCTGCGCTCTCCACTCCAAGCCGCCGATAATGCGCGACCTTATCGGGCCGGCGAGGTCCGCGCGGAATCTTGGTCTCGCTCTTGCAGCGAAACCAGCCGTGCGAGGCTTCGCCCTCGCCGGCGGGTCGCTCCCGACACGCTCCGGTTCTTGGTCGCCGGGTCCACTTCCCTCCCGGATCCGGCGATCGCGCGGTGGTTCCGGTGCGCGGTCGGGGGTGGCCCGCACCCTTCGTTCCCGGTCGACGAGGCCCGGTTCCCGATCAGCGGGGGCCGCGGGCGTCGAAGCGTTCCCGGACGCCCGCGCCGAGACCGAAGGCCACGCGGACGCCCCGGACCGTGCGGAGCAGGAGCAGCCAGCCCAGCACGGCGCCCACCCCGAGGAGTCCGCGGGCGGCGGCCGCCAGGCCCGGCAGGCTGGAGGCGTCGAGGGCCCGCGTGGCGACGCCCAGGGCCCCCAGTCCGACGAGGGCGCCCAGGGTGTGGCGCGCCGACCGCCGGACGGCCTCCGGCATGCGTCCCGGGTCCGCGAGCAGGGCGACGCCGGGCACGGAGGCGAGCGTGACGGCCAGGGAAAGCGGCTCCCAGGCCAGGACGCTCGTGATCACGTAGACCACGGCACCCAGGGCGCCGCCGGCGGCGGCGACGCGCGCGGCGGGTCGGATGGCCGCGGCCGCGCAGGTGCCCAGGCCGACCGCCCAGGCCGCCAGGGCCACCCACGACAGCGTGACGCCGGCGTACAGACCCAGCACGGCCGCCGGGGCCTCCAGCTCCACGGAGAGCAGGAGGGTGATCAGCAGGAGGAGCTGGAGCGGCGCCCAGACGGTGAGCGCCACGTGGGCGATCCGGAGGCCGAAGTGGGCCCGGGCAGCGGCGCGTGTGGTGTGGGGCTCGGGCGACATGGACACCTCACCCGTGAAGCGCGCGGCGGATGGCGGGGGCGTCGTGCAGGGCCGAGGCGTGTCGGCGCACGGCGGCGGGCTCCAGGGGCGTCATCCGCGGCACGTCGGCGAGGATGGGGACGCCGGCGTGGTCGGCGATGCCCGAGCGGCCGGCCGCGTCGGGCTCTCCCAGCAGCACGATCCCGAGGACGTCGAGGCCCTCCCGTCGGCACTGGCGCACCGTGAGGAGCGTGTGGTTGATGGTCCCGAGGCGGGTCCGCGCCGCCACGACCACGGGGAGCCCCAGGGTCCGCACGAGGTCCGGCAGGAGGAGCGTGGGGCTCAGGGGCACCATCAGGCCCCCGGCGCCCTCCACGACCCAGGCGCGACCGGGCCTGTCGTGACGCCGGGCGATGTCGGCGAGCGGCTCGAGGGTGATCTCCTCTCCCTCCTCGGCGGCGGCGTGGTGGGGCGACGCCGGCAGCCGGTGGCGGGCGCCCTCGTCGACGACGCGGCGGTCGGGGAGCCCCGCGAGGGTGCGGACGGCGGCGGTGTCGTCGTCCTCGTCGGTGCCCGTCTGCACGGGCTTCCAGTAGACGACCTGGTCGGGGGCGCCGGCCATGAGCAGGGCGGACAGGACGGTCTTCCCGACGCCCGTGTCCGTGCCGACGACGAACACGCCCCTCATGCCGCGGTCTCGCCGTCGCGATGCAGGACGTCCAGGAGCACGTCTGCGAAGCGGTCCAGATCCGGCTCGGGCACCGGGGCGCGCACGGTCACGCGGAGGCGGGCCGCGCCCTGGGGCACGGTCGGCGGTCGCACGCCCCGCACGTCGAAGCCCGCCTCCCGCAGGGAACGGGCCACGGCCATGGTGCGCTCCGTGGCCCCGAGCACTACGGGGACGATGGCCGACTCGCTGTCCAGGAGGTCCAGGTCGGCGCGGCGGAGCCTCCGCCGGAGCCGATCCGCCTTGCGGTGCAGGTCGCGGACCGTCTCCTCGTCCCAGGCCAGGCGATCGAGGGCCGCCAGGAGGCCGGCGACCAGGCCCGTCACCGGCGCCGTGGAGTAGATGAACGAGCGGCAGTGGTTGATCAGGTGCTCCACGACGACCCGATCCGCCGCCACCCAGGCGCCGCCGACGCCCAGGGCCTTGCCGCCCGTGTGCATGGTGCACAGGACCCGGTCCGACAGGCCGAGGGCCTCCACGCGGCCGGAGCCACGCCCGCCGTAAAGGCCCGTGGAGTGGGCCTCGTCCACCATCACGACGGCGCCGTGGCGCTCGGCCAGCTCGCAGACATCCTCCAGAGGCGTCAGATCGCCGTCCATGGAGAAGATGCTCTCGGTGACGACGAGGCGTCGCCGCCCCTCGGTCCGCTTCAGCGCCCGCTCCAGGAAGTCCAGGTCCTGGTGCGGGATGACGACGCGCTCCGCGCGCGACAGGCGGATGCCGTCGATGAGGCTGGCGTGGTTCAGGGCGTCCGAGAAGACGACGTCCCCCCGCCCCACGAGCGCCGGGATGACGCCGGCGTTGGCCTGGTATCCCGACGAGAAGAGCAGGGCGGCCTCCCGCCCGGACAGGTCCGCCAGGCGGGCCTCCAGCTCCTCGGCCAGGGGCGTGTGCCCGCGGAGCAGCCGCGAGGCCCCGGCGCCCGCCCCGTGCGTGGTCAGGGTGTCCGCGGCCGCGGCGGCGAGGGTCGGGTCGTCCGCGTAGCCCAGGTAGTCGTTCGAGGTCAGGTCGACCCCGTCCGGCAGCTCCGGCTCCCGGTAGAGCCCGGCCTCGCGGCGCGCACGGAGGCCCTCCGCGAGCTCCTCCTGCAGCCGATCGAGCGCCTCGCTCACGCCGTCGCCAGCCCCAGATCCCGGAGGAGCGTCACGTCGTCGTCCTCGTCCGGGTTCGGCGTGGTGAGGAGCTGATCGCCGAAGAAGATCGAGTTGGCGCCCGCCAGGAAGCACATGGCCTGGCCCTCGCGGGTGAGGCCCCGGCGGCCCGCGGCGAGGCGGACGCGGGAGGCGGGCATCAGGATCCGCGCCGTGGCGATGGTGCGCACCACGTCGAAGACGTCCGGCGGAGGCGCGTCCTCGAGGGGCGTGCCCGGCACCCGCACGAGCTGGTTGACGGGCACCGACTCCGGGTGCGGGTCGAAGGCCGCCAGGGTGCGGAGCATCTCGCAGCGATCCCGGGGGGTCTCGCCCATGCCGACGATCCCGCCGCAGCAGGTGCGGATCCCGGCCTCGCGGACGTGCTCCAGCGTACGCAGGCGGTCGTCGTAGCGACGCGTGGAGATGATGGAGTCGTAGTGGTCGGCCGACGTGTCCAGGTTGTGGTTGTAGGACGTCAGGCCGGCCTCGCGGAGCGCCCGGGCCTGGTCCGCGTCCAGCATCCCCAGGGTCGCGCAGGCCTCCATGCCCAGGTCGCGGATGCCCCGGACCATCTCCAGCACGCGGTCGAACTGCTCGCCGCGCTTGGCGCTCCGCCACGCCGCGCCCATGCAGAAGCGGCTGGCCCCGCCGTCCTTCGCGCGCCGCGCCGTCTCCAGCACCTGGTCCACGGACAGCAGCGCCTCCGACTCCACGCCCGCCTGGTGCCGCGCGCTCTGGGGGCAGTAGCCGCAGTCCTCCGGACAGCCCCCCGTCTTGATGGACAGGAGGGTGCAGCGCTGGATGGCGCGCGGATCGTGGTGCCGGCGGTGGACGCGCTGGGCGTCGTGGACCAGCTCGAGGAGCGGCCGATCGTAGATGGCCTGGACCTCCTCGGGTGTCCAGTCGTGGCGGATGTCGGTGTCCATGTCTCGGCCTCGCGGTGGGGCGCGGATTATGACGACGGGGCCCGGGGGAGACAAGGACCACGTCCGGCCCCCCAGGGCGGTCGCAAAGTCGACCGCCCTCCCTTGCCCTTGCCCTCCATGAGCGGAGTCAAGCACCAAGTGGGGTCGAACCTCCTCCATTGGGTTGT
>JBNJGB010000030.1:0-83022 GCA_051747385.1 Myxococcota bacterium | reverse complement strand
TCTGCGCCGACCGGGATCTCGCCGCCCACCTCCACGACGCCGCCCCACCGGAGGACGTCTTCCCCTACCGCCGCCGCATCGACGCCGCGGCCTTCGTCGGCTGGATGGAGGAGCGTCTCGGTGAGTGATCAGGAGGCTGTCTCAGGCCGCGGCGCTTCGAACCTCCGGTGGCCTCTCGCGGGCCTCCCGGAACACCTCCGTGGCGACTCGGGCCGCCGTCCCGGGTGCATGGGCGATCGAGCAGGGCCTCCATGGCCAGGAGACGGCGGCGTGCCGTGTCGCGGGAGATCCTCGCCGGGTCTACGCGGCCTCCTGCGCCAGCTCGTGGAGCTCGCGGATCTGGTCCCGGAGGGCGTGGAGGCCCCGCTGCCACTCGTCGGGTTCGACGGGGCGCGTGAGCTGCATGTCCGGGGTGGCCCGGAAGGCCCGGCTTTGGAGGAGGCGGGCGATGGCCTCGCCTGTGAGTGGGCCGCGGTCCGTGAGGCCGAAGCTCATGGACGAGCGGTTGTAGCCCACGGACGCGATGCCGAGCTGGGCGGCCTCCAGCTTGATGGCCATGAGGTCCACCAGGTTCGTCACCGGCTCGGGCGGCTTGCCGTAGCGGTCCACGGCCTCGCGGTACGTCTCGAAGAGCTCGTCGACGCTCTCGGCGCCCGCGAGGCGCTTGTAGAATCGCAGCCGCAGCGTCGTGTCGGGGAGCCAGCGCTCCGGGATGCGCGCCTCCACGGCGATCTTGAGGTCCGGGTCGATCCGCTCGACGGGCTCCCGGTCCTCCTCCTCGGCGCGCAGCTCCTCGATGGCCTCCTCGAGCATCTTCATGTAGGCGTCGTAGCCCACCGACTCGATCTGGCCCGCCTGGTCGGCGCCCAGGATGTCGCCGGCGCCCCGGATGTCCAGATCGTGGCTGGCGATGGAGAAGCCGCTGCCCAGCTCCGTGAACCGCTGGATGGTCGCGATGCGCCGGGCGGCGTCGCCGGTGAGGCTCTTGGGCGCCGGGATGAGGAGGTAGCAGTAGGCGCGCACGCTCGACCGGCCGACCCGCCCGCGGAGCTGGTAGAGCTGGGCCAGCCCGAAACGGTCCGCCCGGTTGATGAGGATGGTGTTGGCGTTCGGGATGTCCAGGCCGCTCTCGATGATGGTCGTGCAGACCAGGACGTTCGCCTCGCCGCGCATGAAGCGGAGCATGGTCCGCTCCAGCTCGCCCTTGTCCATCTGGCCGTGCCCGACGGCGACGCGGGCCTCGGGGACCAGGCGCTGGACGAGCTCCGCGCGCCGCTCGATGTCCTCGACGCGGTTGTGAAGGAAGAACACCTGGCCGCCCCGCTTCAGCTCGGTGCGGATCGCCTCCGTGATGACCTGCTCTGTCGGCTGGGCCACGAGCGTGTGGATGGCGAGCCGGTCCATGGGCGGGGTCTGGATGAGGGAGATGTCCCGCATCCCCGTCATGGACATGTGCAGCGTCCGCGGGATGGGCGTGGCCGTGAGCGTCAGGATGTCCACGTTCGGCTGCACGCGCTTGAGCCGCTCCTTCTGGGCCACGCCGAAGCGCTGCTCCTCGTCGAGGATGACCATCCCCAGGCGCCTCCACTCCACGTCCTTCGAGAGGATCCGGTGGGTGCCGATGAGGATGTCGATCTCGCCGCGGGCCAGGCGCTCCTTGACGGCCTTCGCTTCCTTGGCGGACTTCGTGCGGGTCAGGCTCTCCACGACGACCGGGAAGCCCTCGAGGCGTCGCTCGATGGTCATCTTGTGCTGCTCGGCGAGGACCACCGTCGGCACGAGCAGGGCCACCTGCTTGCCGTCGAGGACCGCCAGGAACGCCCCGCGGAGGGCCACCTCCGTCTTGCCGAAGCCCACGTCGCCGCACAGGAGGCGATCCATGGGCCGCGGCTTCTCCATGTCCTCCAGGATCTCCTCGATGGCGCGGACCTGGTCAGGGGTCTCCTCCCACGGAAACGCCGCCTCGAAGCGGGCGAAGTACTCCCCGGGGGGCGTGAAGGCGTGTCCCGGGCGCATCTCGCGCTCGGCGTACAGCTTCAGGAGCTTGTCGGCGATGTCCCGGACGGCCTTCTTGACGCGCTTCTTCCGCCGGACCCAGCCCGTGCCGCCCAGCTTGTCCAGCTTCGGCGCGCCGTCTCCGTGGGAGGACGAGCCCGGCGTGTGCTTCGAGACCAGGTGGAGCTTGTCCACCGGCACGAAGAGCTTGTGCTGGCGGGCGTACTCGATGACGAGGAAGTCCACCTCGTAGCCGCCCACGGCCGTCTTCGTGAGGCCGAGGTAGCGGCCGATCCCGTGCAGGAGGTGGACGACGTAGTCCCCCTCCTCGAGGTCCCGCCAGGACGCGAGCGCGGCTTCCGGGGCGACCTGGGCGTGCCGATGGCGGCGGCGCCGGACCTTGCGGCCCAGGACCTCGCTCTCGTCCACCAGCACGAGGCCCAGCTCCGGGGAGCGGAAACCCTGGCCGGGATCGCCCACGAAGAGGTGCACGTCCGACGGGTCCGCGCGCAGGTCCTCCAGCAGGCCCAGGTGGAAGTCGCCCTCGTGGCGCTCCACCTTCGTGCCGTAGTGGCCCAGCAGGCCGCGGACGCGCTCCGCGCCGCCCTCCGTGTGCGCGCAGACGACCACGACGCGCCCGTCCCGCCGCCAGCCGGCCACCCGGCTCGTCAGGGGCGCCAGGACGTGCTCGTCGCCCTGACGCGTGGCGTCCTCGATGTCCTTGCGGACGTCGGCGTTGTCGGCCACGTCGAAGCGGAGGGACACCCGCGCCGGCTCGTCCACCATGGCGAAGGGCACCAGCCGGCCGGCGGTCCGCTCCTCGAGAGCCGCCAGGGTCTCCTCGGCCGGCAGGTAGAGCGAATCCGCCGCGAAGGCCAGCTCTCCGCGGGCTTCGCGGACCCGCTCCGACCGGGTGGAGACGTCCTCCCAGCGCTGCTCGATGGCCTCCCGGCAGCGATCGGGCTCGTCCACCAGCCACAGGGCGTCGTCCGGCGCCACGTCGAACAGGGTGTCCAGCCGCTCGTGGAACGCCGGGAGCAGGTCCTCCATGCCCACGCCCAGGATGCCGCTCTGGACGTCCTCGATCAGGGCGCGCGCTCGGGACGTGGGCACGTGCAGGTCGTCCGCCAGGGCCAGGATGGACGCCCGGGAGCGGCGGATGGACGCCTCGTCGAAGTGGATGTCCCGGACGGGGCCCAGGGTGATGGACTGGACGTCCGAGTGGGTGCGCTGGGTCGTGGGGTCGAAGAAGCGCATGGTGTCGACCACGTCGCCCCAGAGCTCCAGGCGCACCGGGTACGTGTACATGGGCGAGAACACGTCGACGATGCCGCCGCGCACGGCGAAGGTCCCCGGATCCTCGACCGCCGGGACGTCGTGATAGCCGGTCTCGACCAGAAACGACAGCAGCGCCTCCCGATCCAGCTCGTCGTCGACCTCGATGCGCTCCGCCTGGTCGGCCAGTGCCCGCCGCGGCACGACCCGGTCCACGAGGGCCTTCGCCGGGACGACCACCGCGGCCACGTCGAGCCCGTGCACCAGCCGGAAGAGCGTGGTGACGCGCTCCATGACCAGCAGGCGCGACGGGCTCATGCCCGAAAACGGCGTGTGGTCCAGGGCGCCGAAGGCCGGCACGGGCTCCAGGACGCTCCGGGGCGGCTCGAAGAAGTCCAGGCCGAGGCGGATCTGCTCGGCGCGCGCCTCGTCCGGTGTCACGACGATCAGGGTGCGCGGGTGCGCCTGCCGGAGCGCCGCCAGCACGAAGCCCGCGAAGCCGCCCAGGGCGCCCACGATCTCCACCGGCCGCTCTCCCCGCTCGAGGGCCTCCGCGATCCGCGCGAGTCGCCCGCCGGTCTGCTCTTTCGCCTGATCCATCGCGCCTCCGGGGCCGCGGGAAGGTAGTCGCGGGCCGGGCGCCGATCAAGGGTCCGGTGCGCTGCGATCTGCGTCATGGACCGCCGGTCCGGGCAGGCGTACATTCGCCCGTGCTGAAACGCGTTCGCGCGGGAGGGCACGATGGCGAACTTCCTCAGGGACAACGACGATCTGCGCTTCTACCTGGACGGCGGGCTCGACTGGGAGACCCTGGTCGAGCTGACCGAGCGGGGCTTCCACGACCCGGAGGGCTTCGACTCCATGGAGGAGGCCAAGGCCTTCTACGAGGACGTCCTGGACATGGTCGGGGGGTTCCTCGCCGACGAGGTGGCGCCCCACGCGGCGGAGATCGACCGCGAGGGGGTCTCGCTCGAGGACGGGGAGGTCCGCTTCCCGCCGCGGCTGCAGGGCGTCTTCGACCAGATCAAGGAGCTGGACCTGCACCGGCTGTGCCTGCCCCGCGAGCTGGGCGGCATGAACGCGCCGCTGATGGTCTACTTCATCGTCGCCGAGATGTTCGCCCGCGCCGACGTGTCCGCCATGACCCACTTCGGGTTCCACGGCGGCATGGCGATGGCGATGCTCATCTACTCCATCCACGAGGGCACGACCGAGTTCGACCCCGAGACGGGGCGGATCACCTCGACGCGCTTCCAGGAGGCCATCGAGGAGATCGCCCGGGGCGAGGCCTGGGGTGCCATGGACATCACCGAGCCGGACGCCGGCAGCGACATGGCGGCGCTCCGGGCCCGGGGCGAGCAGGACGCCGACGGCCACTGGACCGTCACGGGTGAGAAGATCTTCATCACCTCCGGCCACGCGAAGTACCACTTCGTCGTCGCGCGCACGGAGGCGGTGGATCCGGACGATCCCTTCAGCGGGCTGAAGGCCCTCTCCCTGTTCCTCGTGCCCACCTACGAGGAGGACGCGCAGGGCAACCGCGTGCGGCTGGCCCCCATCGACCGCATCGAGGAAAAGCTGGGCCACCACGGCTCCGCCACGTGCACCGTGTCGTTCGACGAGACGCCGGCGTGGCTCATCGGCGAGCGGGGCGAGGGCTTCAAGCTGATGCTCCTGCTCATGAACAACGCCCGCGTGGGCGTGTCCTTCGAGGCCATCGGTCTGTCCGAGGCCGCCCTGCGCCTGGCCCGGGAGTACGCGGTCGAGCGCCGGAGCATGGGCAAGACCATCGATCGGCACGAGATGATCGCCGACTGGCTCGACGAGATGGACACGGACATCCGCGGGCTCCGGGCCCTGGCCATGACCGCCGGCTGGTCCGAGGAGGTGGCGCGCCGCTCGGAGACCTTCCTCCAGGGTGCCGAGAAGCTCGGTCGCCCGGTGGACGCGGACCTGAAGCGGCGGGTGAAGCGGCACTCCAAGCGCTCGCGGCGCCTCACGCCCCTGGCCAAGTACCTCGCCGCCGAGCGCGCCGTGGAGATCGCCCGGCGCGGCCTCCAGATCCACGGCGGGGCCGGCTACATGACCGAGTACGGCGCCGAGAAGCTGTTGCGGGACGCGCTCGTGATGCCCATCTACGAGGGCACGAGCCAGATCCAGGCGCTCATGGTCATGAAGGACACCATGACGGGCCTCATGAAGCGGCCCCAGGACTTCGTGCGCCGCCTGGCGGAGGCCCGCTGGCGGAGCGTGTCGTCGCGGGATCCGCTGGACCGGTCCCTGGCGCGCCTGCGGTTCAACAGCCTCAAGCTCCAGCAGCACCTCATGACGAAGACCGTCACCGACAAGGTGAAGGGCGTCGCCCGGCAGCCCGTGAAGCAGTGGCCCGACGCCCTGAAGGCCGACGGCTGGAACCCCAAGCGGGACTTCGCCTACGCCATGCTCCACGCCGAGCGCCTGACCCGGGTGCTGGCCGACGTGGCCATCGCGGAGATCCTCTGGGAGCAGGCCGAGCGCTTCCCGGAGCGCCGCCCCATCCTCGAGCGCTGGCTGGAGCGCGCCGAGCCCCGCGGCCGCTACCTCCTGGACGTGGTGACCTCCACCGGCGAGCGCCTCGTGGAGGGCCTCCGCGAGGAAGAGGAGCACGGGGCGCCCGAGGTCGCCTGAGCCACGACTTCCGGCCTCTCCGTCGGCGACGGATGCTGCGGTCCGGCCACCGCGTCGGAACCGCAGCGGCCCCGGAGGACGGAGCGTCCGCTTGCGCCGGTGTGGCCCGCCGCGCGCCCGAACCCCGGGACCGGGAGGGCGACCAGAGGTGCACAGGCCAGCAGCCGCAACGCGGCGCGGGGATGGACCCACGGGGGCCCGAGAGAGAATGCGTGGTTCATCCGGGATTGCGGCGACTTCGTGGCGTACCGGCTCGGGATTGGGAGGGCCCCGCTACCAGAGCAGCGGCACGTACGCCACGAGGAGCAGGGCGGTGGCCATGACCACGATGGGCAGCAGGATGCGCTCGTGGCGGGACCAGAAGCTCCCCTCGCCGATGTGTCTGAACGCCGCGTCCTCGCCCACGACCTGCCTGGTGAGGAGGTGGTTCAGGGCCACGGGCGGCGTCAGGTAGCCGAGCTCGAAGGCCACGAGGACCACCATCCAGAAGTGCACCGGGTCGATGCCGTTCCGGTAGGCGACGGTCGCCAGCGTGGCGGACACGAGGATGACGGCGCCGTACGGATCCATCGTCATGCCGACGATCACCAGCACGACGAGGAGCAGGCCCATGGCGAGGTAGACGGAGCCGAAGGTCTCGGGGACCGCGGCCATGACGTCGGAGCGCTCGATGATGCCGCCGAGGCAGACCGACAGGCCCATGAGCGACAGGAGGGCGCCGATGTGGCCCGATGTCTCCTGGGTGGCGTCCACCGTGGCGCGCAGGAAGCCCGGGCTCCGATCGGAGGCGTCGGCTCCCGCCTCGGGGGCCGGGGCCTTCTTCGCGGCGCGCCTGGCCGCCAGGCGGTCGTACAGCAGGAGGAAGAGCAGGATGACGGGGAGGACGCCGGGGGCCGAGTGCTCGTCGATGGGCGTCTCCAGGGCGAACGCGTAGAGCGCCACCAGGGCGCCGCCGATGAGGAAGTACGGGGCGAGCGGGGCGAAGGCGCGCAGGGTGGCCGGGCCGGCCTCGGACGCGGGCGCGACCTTCAGCGGGTTCTTGCGCACGGTCAGCGCCGCCACCAGGAAGAGCACGGCGGTCAGGCCGAAGATGCGCGTGCCCCACCCGTAGAGCTGATCCGTGGTGACCTCGCCGTTCAGCGAGGCGACGATGACCACCAGCAGGCAGGGGCTCAGGACGACGCCCATGCTGCCGCTCATGGCCGTGGCGGCCAGGGCGAGCTGGCGGCGGGCGCCCGCGCGGCGAAGCTCGTGGAAGATGACCGCGCCCGCGGCGATGACGAAGATGCCCGAGGCGCCGCTGTAGGCCGTGGGAACGGCTGCGGCCACCACGACCACGAAGGCCAGGAGCTCCGGCGGCAGGCGCCAGGGCCGGAGGACGTCGAAGAACAGCTCGGCCAGGCGCGTGCCCTTGAGCAGCATGCCGATCCACACGAACAGCCCCACGTGGATGTACAGCAGGGCGTGCTCGAAGAGCTTCGTGAGGTAGATGGCGAGGCCCGCCGGGTGCCCCTCGGCGAGGAGGAAGTAGAAGCCCGAGATGAGGGCCATGGTCGCGTACAGGGGCACGGTGAGCAGCGCGGCGCCGAGGCCGCCGCCCCGGGTCAGATCGGGAGCCGGCCGCAGCAGGTGCCAGACGTTCAGCGCGGCCATCACCCCGAAGCCCACCTGGAGCCAGACCAGCAGCTCGTTGTGGACCGCGCCCGCGCCGGCCGTCTCGTAGACCTCCAGCAGGTCCCGGGCGGACAGCACCATGAGCACGTTGGCCACGAGCTGGGAGCCCTGGCTGACCCGGTCGTCCGTGACGGTGCGGATGGGCCGCAGGCCGATGTGCCCCCGGATCGCGGTGGCCGTGGCGGCGCAGACGAGGAAGAGCAGGACCAGGATGTGGGTCAGGTGGGCGACGCCGAAGTGCACGATGGACGCGACGGACTTCTCGAAGGCGCGGAAGGCGCGGACGTCGCCGTCGATGCGCGCGATGGTGTCGTTGTAGCGATCCCACTTCCGCCTGCACCGATCCCGCGCAGCCTCCCACGCCAGCTGCGCCGCCTTGGCCGGGTCGTGCTCGTCCTCGTCGTCGGCGAGGAGGTCGTCGACCAGGGCGTCGTCGCTCTCCGCGGGCTCGTCGGCGAGGAGGTCGTCCACCAGGGCGTCGTCGCTCTCGGGCGCCTCCTCCGGCTCGGGCTCGGGCTCGTCGGCGAGGAGGTCGTCCACGAGCTCGTCGTCGCTCGGCGGCTCCTCCTCCGCGGGCTCGTCGGCGAGGAGGTCGTCGACCAGGGCGTCGTCGCTGTCCGGCGCCGCCCCGGTCTCGTCCTCGTCCTCCCCGGCCGGGGCCGCGGGGACGAACTCCTTGTCCGGGTCGCAGGTCGGCTCCTCCGGGTCGGTCCGCAGGAGGCGGTAGTCCTCCCAGCTCGCCTGGCCGATGGCCAGGAGCCGGGAGTGGACCATCTCTCCGCTGGCGTGGATGACGCCGCCGAGCAGGAGCAGGAGCACCGGGATGGTGGAGAGGAGCAGGCGCAGCCCGCTCCGGAGAGCACCTCGACGCACGGGGCCGTCCTCGTCGTCCTGGGCGAGGGCCGGCGCCCCCTCGGAGACGCCGGCCCGGTTCAGCGGTCTAGCGGGCGCACTCGGCGCGCGTCGGGGCGTACTTGCATCGGATGCCCCGGAGGAGCTTGAGCATCGTCTTGTCGTACACGCCGGCGCTTCCCGCGAGGTCCGTCCGGACCTCCTGGAACATCTCGTCGTAGGTGGTCCGATCCTCGTCGGGGATCTCGATCCAGTGCTCGTCCGGGATGGCGCCCTCGAACTTCTTCGCCACGCGGACGGCCTGGTCGAAGTGCTTCGCGGCGTACTCGCGGGACTTCTGCGCGAAGTCGCCGGGGAAGTCGTCGCTCCGCACCAGGATCTGGATGGTCATCTGGGCCAGCGGGTACTTCACGATGCCGCCGCCGCCCTTCAGGCCCTTGTACAGCTCGAGGGCCTGGTAGGCCGCCGCCGGCGCGTAGCACGCGTCCACGCTGCCGTTGTTGAACATGCCGGCGAAGGTCCCGATGTCGGCGGAGACCATGGAGGCGCCCACCTGGCGGACCATGGTCTTGGCCGCGTCGTCGAAGGCCAGGGTCGCGATGCGCTTGCCCGCCAGCTCGCCGGCCGTGTCGACGCTCCTGTCGTCGACGAAGAGGTAGACGGCGCCGCCCGGGAAGATGCCGGCGATCTCGTACTTGCCCGACTCCATCAGGCGCGAGGCCTTGGGCTTCGCCAGGGTGCGGATGGCCCTCTCGAGGACCTTGTAGGACGGCACGGCGCCCATGGCCTCGAGCGTCCCCGCGAACCTGTGGAGGCTGCGGATGCGGACGCCGGTCATGGCCACCGCGTCGCACTGGCCCGCCTTGAAGTCGTCCGCGGCCGTCTTCTCGTCCGTGTACGGCTTCAGGGTGAAGCCGACGTCCCAGCCGGAGGCGGCGGCCTTGTAGTCCTGGAGCATCTGGAAGATGTCGCCGCGGGCCCCGCTGGGGTCGTAGACGCAGAGGGTGGCGTCCTTCGCGTGGGCCGTCAGGGGGAGGGCGAGGGCCACGAGCAGGCCCGCCAGGATCAGGGTCTTGGTCCGCGTCATCGTCGTCACTCCTCCTCGCCGGTCTGGCCGGCGCCTTCTTCCTCTTCGTCCACGAGTCCTTCGAGCAGGTCGTCTCCGCCCTCGTCGAGGGCCTGGTCGTCCCAGAACGTGCCCAGGCCCTGCCACGGGGTGCGGTGGCCGGTCGCCCGCGTCCACATCCGGTCCGACACGACCTGGACGTACCAGCGGGCGTTTTCGTTCAACAGGGTCCAGTCTTCGGCCCCGTCGCCGGCGGCGTGCGCGTCCGCGAATGTCCGGATGGCCTCGCGGAGCTCGTCCTCCCGGCTCACGCCGGCCAGGGTCTGGATGCGGAGCGCCCCGGCGAGCAGGACGCCGGCCTCGCGGCCCGTCGCGGCCGCTTTCGTCAGGACGTCCCAGGGATCGGCGTCCTTCGGGGCGGCGCCCGGGACCCCGACCCAGACGGCGGCGCGGAGCGCCGAGGGGACGCCCCACCAGGTCTCGTCGTCCAGGCACCGGCTGGCCCGGGCGGCCTTCCGCGGGACGTCCAGGGGCACGCCGACGGCGCCCGAGGCCGCGCGGTCGTGCATCACCGCGTTGGCGCCCGCGAGGAGGCCCAGGAGGAACGGCACCTCCTCCTCCTCCTCGAGGTCCGGGCACGATTCGTCCGCGCGGCCGAACGCTTCCGTCCAGTGGTTCCAGGCGCGGTGATAGCGGCGGGCGGCCAGGGCGTGCGCCCGCTTCTGGACGATGCGGGCGTCCTGTGCGCCCTCCGGGTCGCCCTGCCGGAGGGCCCGGTGATAGGCGAGCTCGGCGGCGACCGCCTCCTCCTCGGCGCACAGGCCGGCGGGGAGGAGCGTGCCGATGGCCGCGAGGTGGGGCTCGTCCACCACCCGGCCGTAGGACAGCAGGAAGGCCCCCATGGAGACGCCGGTCTCGCAGGCCATGCCCACGTCGTCGGTCGTCATCATGTACGGGACCATGTGCTCGACGGCGAAGCCGCTCATGAGCTTGCCGGTCTGGCGGTTCATCATGCCGCTGCAGCCGGCCGCCGTCGCCAGGGCGACGACGAGCCCCACGCACCACCCGGTCTTCCACGTCCTGCGCGCCATGCTCGGGCTCCTGGGTCCTCCCTCCGGAGGCGGAACCCTACACGTCCCGCGCCTTCTCGTGAACCGCACACCGCGTGCGTGCGGCTCCGGGGTGACACCGTGCGGCCGGCGGCAGTCCCATCCATCGCCGGCGGGGCGCCGGCGGGGCCGTCGGCGCCCCGGGATTGAGTAGGAGCGCCGTCGGGGCCGTGGCCGCGATCGGCACGGTGGACCTCGAGAACGACGGTTCGACGCGAGGGCGCCTGGAGCTGACGATGTCGTCGACCCCCGTGCTCGGAGACGGCGACAAGCTGCTGATGCGGGTCGATCTCGACCTGGCCAACGACGGGACCTCGGCCGGCACCTTCCGGTTGGAGACAGCGAGCGTCCAGTTCCAGGAGCCCAACGGGTAGCAGCGCCCTCGTTGCTGCGTCAGTCTTCCGGCGCGCCCGCAGCGATCCATCCCGTCAGCGCCGCGACGAACCGCGGCGTTGGGGGAAACCCCACCTTGAGCGTCATGTCCGAGATGGCGCCCTGGTCGCAGTCCGGGTGGGTCTGCACGTCGAAGCCTGCGCGGACGTCCTCGCCCAGGACCGCGAGCACGAGGCTGTCGTCGGGCTCGCCGGACGCGATGAACGGCACACCATTGCATCCAGCCTGGTTGCCCTGGAGCCCAGCCGCTGCCCCTTGGAGCGTGCTGTAGGCCGTCGACCTGGAGCCGAAGTTCAGGCTCTGCTCGATGTCCGAGGTGCGACCCGGGGCGCCAGGCGCGTGACACTGCTTGCACTCCTGGAAGTAGCCATCGTAGAGCGCCGCGAAGGTCGTCTCCGCCATGCACACCCGCTTGATGGTCCCGGTCCCGGTCGGGGGCAGGGAGCAGTCGTTCCACCCCGGAGCGAACGCCTGGCAGTCGTCCACTTCGCCGCACTCGAGCACGACGTGACGCCAAGCGCCTTGGCCCCCGGCCGGGTAGACGCACTCCAGTTCGGCGGCGTCGTCTGGATCTATCTCGCTGGCCGAGCTTCCGCAGTCGCAGCCACGGGTGCAGAAGCCGAAGACGTCGTTGACGTTGTTGCCGTTCTCGCCGGGCATCATGCACTCGCCGTGGCGGCACTCGCTGTCGGACGCGCAAGCCTCTCCGATGCTCTTTCCGCTCGGGTTCACGGGCTGCCAAGAGTAGTCGCAGAAGCCTCCGTCGGGATCGCTGGGCCCGCAGTACCTCGCCCCCACCGGCTGCCCCACCGGGATCCCGCACTGGTCGGGCCGCGCCGCATCGATGCACGCTTGCCCCTCGTCGCAGTCCGCGCCACCCGCACATAGCCGCTCGCACGTCGTGCCCGTCGCATCGCACGAGGCGAGGATGCACTCCTCCCCGTCGTCGCAGTCGCCGTCGCCCTGACAGGCCGGGCCGAGCGGGGGGACGTCGGGCCATGAGGCGTCCCCGTCGTCGCAGGTGTCGCAGGCCGAGACGTCCCCAGCGGTGCCGCCCGTTTCTCCGCCCGCGTCCAGCGTCGGTGTCGTGTTCCCGTCGGCCTCCGCCATCTCCGCCCGGTCCACCTCCAGGCAGGCGGGGAGGGAGAGGGCCAGGAGTATGATCAGTCGGTGCTTCATCTTCACTTCCACTTCTTGCCGCGCCACGAGGCCCAGTCGCCCGCCGCGAGCCAGTCCTCTTCATCCTCGGAGTCGCTCACCGAATGCCCGGACGGCCGGGCCTGAAACGACCCGCACCGGTGGCACCGCCTGGCCCCGCGGTTCAGGATGCCCCGGCAGTCGATGCACCGCTGGCGGTAGTCCGCGAGGGCCCAGACGAAGAGGAGACCGAGGGGCCCGCCGATGGCCCCGAGCAGAACACCGGCGCCAGGCCTACGCCGAAAGACGGCGCCCAGACCGCCCGCAAGGGCCATCCAGAAGTGGAGTTGACCCGCCTGCTCGTCCAGCCCGGACTCCACGAGCCACTGCCCCAGGGCTGCGCGGTCCGCGGACGGGTCGGCCATGCCCTCGCGGATGGCCGCCACGGCCTTGTCGACCCGGCCGTTCCGGCCCCGCTGTGTCTTCAGCGTCAGGGCTTTCTGGTAGTGCTCGTCGGCGTCCACCAGGTACATCCGGGTGCGGGCACGTCGGCGCTCGTGCTCGAAGGACCGCCTGAGCCCGCTCGCGTCGACGCCGAGTTCCTCTATGAGGTCCAGGGCTCGCTCTGCATCCCCAATGCGTCCCTCGATGGTCCGACGCTTCTTCGAGTTGAGCATCAGATCGAGGGACTCCGCGAAGATGCGCATCCGGTTCTGGAGCTGCCTCTCCAATATCCACAGCGGCTTCGCCGCGGCGCCGCGCTGCACGCCGTACCGCCGCCACTTCTCCTGTGCCCGACGCGCCTTCAGGACGCTGCCCGCCACCGCGACAACGACCGCGATCCCGACGACAGCGAGGACGAGGCCGAGGTGCTCGCCGATGAACTGGACGACGAGCGCAGCGAGGACGACGGCGACGATGAGCTGGGCCATGCCGCCGATCGATCCCCAGCGGCGGCCCAGGATCAACCCGCGCCGGTTTCAGCGTCCATCCCGGGGCCGGCCCGCATCGCCGCCGTGTGACCCGTCCCGCAGTAACCCTCAGCCGGTGAACCGACGCAGCCACTCTGCCCGGATTCACCTCACACCGTCCTCGACCTCCAAGGCCCCGAGCTCGCGAACGAGTCGGGGCCGAACGGCTTCACTTCCTGCGGTCGCCGTCTGCATGAGTGTGGGCTCCAGATGGCGCAGTAGCGGTCGGTTCCTCATCACGACGCGGCGCATCGCAGGGGGCCCGCACCCAGGTCACGGAACGGCGCGTGATCGGGGTTGCGGGCCTTGCAGGCACCGCGCCCCCGTCGCTACTCGCTGCCACCCTTCTTTGGCAGCGGTACCGTCGCGAGCAGCTTCGTGACGGAGTCCTGCTCGGGATCCCCGCCGTCGCCACGAAGGCCGAGCATCTCCCTGGCCCGGTGGACGAGGAACAGCGGCAACGCAAACCGCTCTGCCATCCGTACCATCGCGTAGAAGAACGCAATCGCAGCCACCGTGATTAGGCAACGCACGTGGCACCCAATCCATGCCGGGACCCGAGTTGACGCCCAGATCCGGGCCCCCGGGTGCTCCCCCCATGTCGCCGTGGGTCCACACCCCCCTGCTCGGTCGTCTCCTCGGATGCCGTCCGAGGGACGTGGCTCCGGCGTCTCGTGTCCCCGCGGGCTCTCTTGTCACCTCGACCAGAGAGGCTCCGCAGGGGCCGCCCTCGCCGCGCATGGACGACCTGCACCCGTGGCTGCGTGAGCGCGTCGAGCTCGTGGCCTGCCGCCACCAGGCGCGCTACCCGGCGCTGTCCCTGGCGCTGATCACGACTTGGCGCACCATGGAGGAGCAGACCGAGGCCTACCGCAAGGGGTACTACCAGCTCGGGCCGGGCCACCACTCGCTTCACGACTACCGGCCGTGCCTCGCCGCGGACCTGTGGGTCTACACGGACGGCCTCGACGTGGACGGCGTGCTCGACGAGTACCGGCCCCACGCGAGCACGAGGCCCAGATCCACCTCCTCGAGTCCGACGCCATCCGGCGGGGGTTCGAGGCCATGGGCGCGGTGGCCGAGGGCGCGGGCCTGTTCTGGGGCAGACGGTGGAAGCCCCTCCGTGACGACCCGCACGTCCAGGTATTGGCCAGGAGCGTGCAGAATAACGCTGGCGACGTCGGCGTGCTTCGCCGCGACCACGACACCCCGGCCCGTGACGTGGACGGCCTGGGCAAGCGCGTGAGCCACGTCGAAACCGACGCCCTCCGGGTCTACCGCGAGGGCGCCGACCGCATCGCCGAGACTTTGGAGCGCTTCGGCCGGGACCGCAGGAGGACCTCGTGAGCACCAAGACCATGTGTGCAGGATCGACAGGTGCGGACGCCGGCGCCCCGAGAGAGAGCCGTGGAGGGCCGGACGGGTTCGAGCAGGGGAATCGCAAAGTCGGACAAGTGAGGGTCGCGCGGCGGTCCGACGCCCGGCACCGGATTGCACCCGCTCGGGGAGGGTGCACTTTGCGCGTCTGAGAGCAGGCAAGGGCAAGGGCAAGGGCAAGGGCAAGGGAGGGCGGTCGACTTTGCGACCGCCCTGCGGGTTCGCGGCGTCCGGCTTGACTCCCCGGATCGGGCGCCGCTACCTTGGCGGCGCAAGGAGACGAGGGCACATGACTCGCACGCGTTCCATGCACATCGCCCATCCCGGGAACCTCCGTCGGCACGCCGCGGCGCGCCGTGAGGGGAACGGGCGTCTTCTATCCCCGTCGGGCTCGCTGATTATCGGCTGACCGTCGCCCGGTCCGGGTGACCCCAGCCGATCCGGAGCGACACGGCCCGCGTGGTCGCCGATGGCACCGCAGCCTCCGAGGCTCCCGCTCCGGGAATAGCCGACGCTTTCCCCCGCTTCGAGCGAGTCCATGAACCGGATCCACATCTACGACACGACCCTACGGGACGGCACCCAGGGCGAGGGCTTCCAGCTCTCGGTCGACGAGAAGCTGAAGGTGGCCCGCCTCCTCGACGATCTCGGCGTCGACTGGATCGAGGGTGGCTGGCCCGGCTCCAACCCCCGCGACGCCGCGTTCTTCGAGCGGGCGCGGCTGCTGGACCTGCGGCACGCGCGCATGACGGCCTTCGGGTCCACGCGCCGTGCGAGCCGCCGGTGCGCCGACGATCCGAGCCTGCAGGCGCTCATCGCCGCCGAGGTGCCGACGCTGACCATCTTCGGCAAGGCCTGGCGCCTCCACGCCACGGACGTCCTCCATGTGAGCCCCGAGCAGAACCTGGAGCTCATCCGGGACACGGTGGCGTATCTCAAGGGGTACGCCGACGAGCTGATCTTCGACGCGGAGCACTTCTTCGACGGCGCCGCGGACGACGAGGAGTACGCCCTGGCGGCCCTGGCGGCGGCCGCGGAGGGCGGGGCGGACTGGCTGGTCCTCTGCGACACCAACGGCGGGACCCTGCCGGACACGGTGCGGGGCCTGACCGAGCGCGTGGCCGCCCGGTTCGGCGTGCCCGTGGGCGTCCACTGCCACAACGACGCCGAGCTCGCCGTGGCCAACAGCATGGCGGCGGTGGCGGGCGGCGCGACGATGGTTCAGGGCACCGTCAACGGCTACGGCGAGCGCTGCGGGAACGCCAACCTGTGCTCCATCCTGCCCAACCTGGAGCTCAAGATGGGGCGGCCCTGCCTGCCGGAGGGGCGCCTGAAGGGCCTGACCCACGTCGCCCACCTGGTGGACGAGATGGCCAACAACGTGCCCCTGGCCCGGCAGCCGTGGGTGGGGCGGAGCGCCTTCGCGCACAAGGGCGGCGTCCACGTCCACGCGGTGATGAAGTCGGCCGTGACCTACGAGCACGCCGACCCGGAGGCGGTGGGCAACGAGCGGCGCATCCTGGTCTCCGACCTGTCCGGGCGCTCGAACATCCTGGCCAAGGCCGAGCAGTTCGGCGTGGACCTGGATCCGGACGATCCCACGACCCGCGCCGTCCTCGATCGCATCAAGCGGCTGGAGCACGAGGGCTTCCAGTTCGAGGGGGCCGAGGCCTCCTTGGAGCTCCTGATGGAGGAGGCTCGGGGCCGGCGGCCGCGCTGGTTCGAGGTGCGCGAGGCCGTGGCCCGGAGCTACGTGGTGGGCTGGGGCGAGCGCTCCGAGGCCCTGCTGCGGCTCGTCGTCGAGGGCGAGCAGCACGAGGTCCACGGGGAGGGCAACGGCCCCGTGGACGCCATGGGCCGCGCGTTCAAGGACGTCCTGGTCAGGCACTGGCCGGTTCTGGCGGAGGTGCGCCTCGTGGACTACAAGGTGCGCATCCTCGACGGATCGGAGGGCGTCGGCGCCACGGTCCGCGTGCTGGTGACGGCCACGGACGGCGAGGACGCCTGGAGCACGGTGGGGGTGAGCACCAACGTGGTGGAGGCGAGCTGGCAGGCGCTCGTGGACGCCTTCGAGTATCGGCTGCTGAAGGCCGGGGTGGAGCCCCACCCCGAGACGGGACCGAAGACGACCACGATCACGACCACGATCGAGCGCGAGCGGAGAGGGAGATGAAGGACCCGGACATCGTACGCATCTTCGACACCACCCTGCGCGACGGCGAGCAGTCGCCAGGCGCGACCATGACCCGGGACGAGAAGCTGCGGATCGCCCGCCAGCTCGACGCGCTCGGCGTGGACGTCATCGAGGCCGGGTTTCCCGTGGCGAGCCAGGGCGAGCGCGAGGCCGTGCGCCGGATCGCCTCCGTCGTGGAGCGCGCCGAGGTGGCGGGCCTCTGCCGCACCCGCGAGGGGGACATCGACGCCGCCTGGGACGCCCTGAAGGACGCCGCGAACCCGCGGCTCCACGTCTTCATCGCGACGAGCGACATCCACCTGGAGCACAAGCTCCGGATGAGCCGTGAGGAGGTGCTCGAGGAGATCCGCCGCGGCGTCTCCGCCTGCGCGGCGCGCACCCCGAACGTGGAGTTCTCCGCCGAGGACGCCACGCGCTCGGACCTGGCGTTCCTGAAGGAGGCCTTCGCCTGCGCCGTGGAGAGCGGGGCGACGGTCCTCAACATCCCGGACACGGTCGGCTACACGATGCCCGTGGAGTACCACCGCATCGTCACCGCCGTGCGGGAGATGCTGGGTGACCGGGACGACGTGATCATCTCTACCCACTGCCACGACGACCTGGGCCTCGCGGTGGCCAACTCCCTCGCCGCCGTGGCGGCCGGGGCGCGGCAGATCGAGTGCTGCGTGAACGGCATCGGCGAGCGGGCCGGCAACGCCTCCCTGGAGGAGGTGGCCATGGCCATCCGCACGCGCCGGGACCTCCTGGGCTGCGACACGCGCCTGGACACGACGAAGCTCGTGGCCGTGAGCCGCCTCGTGAGCGAGGTCACGGGCATGCTCGTGCCGCCGAACAAGGCCATCGTGGGGCGCAACGCCTTCTCCCACGAGTCGGGGATCCACCAGCACGGCGTGCTCAGCGAGCGGACCACCTACGAGATCATGGCGCCCGAGGACGTCGGCTTCACGGCGTCGAACCTGGTGCTGGGCAAGCACTCCGGCAAGCACGCGCTCCGCGACCGCCTGAAGGCGCTGGGCTACGAGTTCGCCGAGGAGCAGATGCGCGAGCTGTTCCAGGGCTTCAAGGAGCTGACCGATCGCAAGAAGGTCATCTACGACGAGGACCTCCACGCGCTCGTGGCCAACACCGTCCTCGCCGTGCAGCAGCACTACGCGCTCGACTGCATCGAGTTCACCTCGGGCAGCGACGTGACGCCGCGCGCGGCCGTGACCGTGCGGATCGGCGACGAGACGGCCGCCGCCGAGGCCGGGGGTGACGGACCGGTGAACGCCGCCATCGAGGCCATCAAGAAGGCCACGCGCCAGGAGGACGTGGAGCTGGAGGGCTACACGCTGACGGCCGTGACGGGCGGATCCGACGCCCAGGGCCGCGTGCACGTGCTCATCCGCAAGGACGGGTTGACCTCCCGCGGCCAGGGCACCCACACCGACGTGGTGGTGGCCAGCGCGCGCGCGTTCGTCCACGCTCTGAACCACCACCTGTTCCAGGAGGAGCTGCGCCGGTTGGGTGCCGGCGTCCAGGTCCCCCGATCGGAGGCGACGGTATGAGTTCCCTGAATCTCCTGGTCCTGCCCGGCGACGGCATCGGCCCCGAGGTGACCGAGGAGGCGCTCCTCGTCCTCGAGCGGGCGTGCGCCCACGCCGGGGTGTCGGTGACGCGCGAGGAGGCCGCGTTCGGCGGGGCCTCCCTGGATGCGCACGGCGAGCCCGTCACGGAGCAGGTCCTGGAGAAGGCGAGGGCGGCCGACGCGGTCCTGCTGGGCGCCGTGGGCGGGCCGAAGTGGGACGACCTGCCGTCCGAGCGCCGCCCCGAGCGGGGCCTCCTCCGCCTTCGTGCGACCCTGGAGGTCTTCGCGAACCTCCGTCCGGCGCGCTTCTTCGAGGCCCTGGCCGGCGCGAGCCCCCTGCGGCCGGAGCTGACGCGCGGCGTCGAACTCCTCGTGGTGCGTGAGCTGATCGGCGGCATCTACTTCGGGGAGCCCCGGGGCATCGACGCCTCCGGTCCCGGAGGGGGACCCCGCCGCGGCGTCAACACGATGGTCTACGACGCCGACGAGATCCGGCGCATCGGCCGGGTGGCCTTCGAGATCGCCCGGGCCCGGAGCGGGCGGCTCACCAGCGTGGACAAGGCCAACGTCCTCGAGGTGATGGCCCTGTGGCGCGAGGTGATGACGGACCTCGGGGAGGCCGAGTACCCGGACGTCGCGCTCGAACACCTCTACGTCGACAACTGCGCCATGCAGCTCGTCCGGGACCCGCGGCAGTTCGACGTGATCGTCACGGGGAACCTGTTCGGCGACATCGTCTCGGACGAAGCGGCGGCGCTGACCGGCTCCCTCGGGATGCTGCCGTCGGCCTCCCTGGGCCAGGCGAGCGCGCTGTACGAGCCGGTGCACGGCTCGGCCCCCGACATCGCGGGGAAGGGCGCGGCGAACCCCCTGGCCATGATCCTGTCGGTGGCCATGCTCCTCGAGCACACCCTGAAGCGCTCCGACCTGGCGCGCGCCGTGGAGGCCAGCGCGGAGGCGGCCCTGGAGTCGGGCCTGCGGACGGCGGATCTGGCGAGCGGCGCCGAGGGAGAGCGGGTCGTGGGGACCCGGGAGATGGGCGCCGCGGTCCTCGCGGCCCTCGAGGGGCACCTGGAGCACATGGGAGAGGGGGCATGAACACTCGCGAGCGGCTGATCAGGCGGCGCCTGCGCGAGCGGGCCCAGCGGGACCGACCGCCGATCTGCAACTGGTTCGACGTGAAGCTGGCCGAGGACGGCAGCTACTTCATGGAGTCCTACGTCCGGAGCATCGCGCTCATGCGCTTCGTCCTGACGAACAAGGGGACCGCGTTCACCGAGGAGGAGCGGCAGGCCCTGGGCCTCGAGGGCCTCCTGCCGCCCTACGTGAGCACCATGGAGCAGCAGCTCGAGCGGGCCTACGCCGGCTATCGGCGCCAGCACTCGAACATCGAGCGGTACCAGTTCCTGCGCGGCCTGCAGGAGCGGCAGGAGATCCTCTTCTACGCCCTGGTGAGCCAGCACCTGGAGGAGATGCTGCCCATCATCTACACGCCGACGGTGGGCGAGGCGGTGGAGTCCTACAGCCACCTCTTCCAGAACCCCCGCGGCCTGTCGGTGATCCCGTCGTACGTGGACCACATGGACAAGGTCCTCAGCGACTATCCGATGCACGACGTGCGGCTCATCGTGGCCACGGACTCGTCGGCCATCCTGGGCATCGGCGATCAGGGCTACGGCGGGCTGGCCATCTCCATCGGCAAGCTCGCGCTGTACACGGTCGCGGGCGTCAGCCCCTTCCACACCATGCCGGTGTCCCTGGACGTGGGCACGGATCGCATCACCCACCTGGAGGACCCGCTCTACCTGGGAACGCGGACCCGGCGGCTGAGGGGCGAGGAGTACCTGAAGCTGCTGGACTGCTTCGTGGACGAGGTGAAGAAGCGGTGGCCCCTGGCGGTCATCCAGTGGGAGGACCTGGCCAAGGACGTGGCCTTCAAGGTGCTCGACCGCTACCGGGATCGCATCGCCTCCTTCAACGACGACGTCCAGGGGACCGGCGGTGTGGCCCTGGCCGGCCTGCTGTCGGCCTGCAAGCTGAAGGGCGAGAAGCTCTCGGACCAGCGATTCCTCGTCTACGGCGCGGGCGCCGGGGGGCTCGGCGTGGCCGGCGCCATCCTGTTGGGGCTCCGCCGTGAGGGCCTGAGCGACGAGGAGGCGCTCAGGCGCGTGTTCGTGCTGGACTCCCGGGGCCTCCTGGTGGAGGGCCGGAACATGGACGAGTACAAGCGCCCGTTCGCACAGCCGGCGGACGTCGTCGAGGGCTGGAGCTTCGAGGGCCAGGCGCCGGCGCTGAAGGAGGTCGTGAAGCAGGCGGGCATCACCGCGGCCATCGGCCTGAGCGGCCAGCCGCGTTCCTTCGACCGCGGGCTCGTGGTGTCCATGATGGTCCACACGGCTCGGCCCATCGTGTTCCCCCTGTCCAATCCGACGAAGCTGGCCGAGGGCATCCCGGCCGAGATCATCGAGTGGACGGACGGCCGCGCCATCGTGGCGACGGGCAGCCCGTTCCCGCCCGTGCCCTGGGAGGGCCGGCAGATCCCCGTCGGGCAGGGCAACAACGCCTTCATCTTCCCGGGGCTGGGCCTGGGCACGGTCCTGAGCGGGGCCACGCGCATCAGCGACGCCATGGTCGCCGAGGCGGCCTACGCCCTGGCCGACTATACCGAGGAGCACCACCTGGCCGAGGGCCGCATCTACCCGCCGGTCGACGAGCTCCGCACCGTGAGCCGCCACGTGGCCAGCGCCGTCGTGCGCCAGGCCATCGCCGACGGCACCGCGACGGTGAGCGATCTGTCCGACGAGGAGATCGACATCTGGGTCGAGGACCACTTCTGGGAGCCCGAGTACCTCCCGGTGGTGCCGGGCGAGACGGCCTTCGAGCAGCACGAGCCGGAGGCGGACGAGGAGGAAGGGAGCCGATGAGCAAGAACCTGTTCCAGAAGGTGTGGGACGCCCACACCGTCGCGACGCTCGCGGACGGGCGGACGCAGCTCTTCGTGGGGCTGCACCTGATCCACGAGGTGACCAGCCCCCAGGCCTTCGCCATGCTGGAGGAGCGTGGCCTGGAGGTGGCCCGGCCCGATCGCACCTTCGCCACGGTGGACCACATCATCCCCACCGACACGCGGACGCGCCCGTTCGCGGACACCTTCGCGGAGCGGATGATCGAGGCCCTGTACGAGAACACGGACCGGTACGGCATCCGGTTCTTCGACACGGCCAGCGGCGGCCAGGGCATCGTGCACGTGGTCGGGCCCGAGCAGGGCCTCACCCAGCCCGGCACGACCATCTGCTGCGGCGACTCGCACACCTCGACCCACGGGGCGTTCGGGGCCATCGCCTTCGGCATCGGCACGACCCAGGTCCGGGACGTCCTGGCGACCCAGACCATCGCCATGAGCCCGCTGAAGGTCCGCCGGGTGCAGATCGACGGGCGGCTCGGGCCGGGCGTGTACGCCAAGGACGTCATCCTGCACGTCATCCGCACCCTCGGCGTGCACGGGGGCGTGGGCCACGCCTACGAGTTCGGGGGCTCCACCGTCGACGCCATGTCGATGGAGGAGCGCATGACCCTGTGCAACATGGCCATCGAGGGCGGCGCCCGCGTGGGCTACTGCAACCCGGACGAGACCACATTCGAGTATCTCGAGGGGCGGCCGAACGCCCCGAAGGGCGAGGACTGGGACCGCGCGGTGGCCTGGTGGCGAGACCTGGCGAGCGGCCCGGACGCCGACTACGACGACGTGGTCGAGATCGACGCCGCCCGCATCCCCCCGACCGTCACCTGGGGCCTCAACCCCGCCCAGGCCGTGGGCATCGACGAGGCGGTGGCCGATCTCGACGCCGTCCCGGAGCAGAGCCGCGACGCCGCCCGGGAGGCCCTCGAGTTCATGGGCCTGGAGGACGGCGCCCCGGTGATGGGCGCTCCGGTCGACGTCGCCTTCGTGGGAAGCTGCACGAACAGCCGCCTGTCGGACCTCCGCGAGGTCGCCCGCTGGGTGAAGGGCCACACGGTCCACCCCCGGGTGAAGGCGCTGGTCGTGCCGGGCAGCCAGATCGTGGCGAAGCAGGCGGAGGCCGAGGGCCTCGACGAGGTCTTCCGGCAGGCGGGCTTCGAGTGGCGGGAGCCGGGCTGCTCCATGTGCCTGGCCATGAACCCGGACAAGCTCCAGGGGCGCCAGCTCTGCGCCTCGTCGTCGAACCGGAACTTCAAGGGTCGGCAGGGCAGCCCCTCCGGCCGGACCATCCTGATGAGCCCCGTGATGGTCGCCGCCGCCGCCGTGCGCGGGCAGGTGGCCGACGCGCGCGAGGTCTTCGGCATCACGGACGAGGAGGCGGCCTAGGATGAGCGACGCGACCGATTGCCCCCCCATCACCGAGGTCTCCGGCCGGGCGGTCCCGGTCCTGGGCGACGACATCGACACCGACCGCATCACCCCGGCGCGCTTTCTGCGGGTGATCACCTTCGACGGCCTCGGCGAGCGCCTCTTCTGGGACGAGCGCTACACCGGCGACGGCAGCCCGAAGGAGCACCCGCTGAACGACCCGCGCTTCGAGGGCGCGTCCATCATGCTCTCGGGGAGCAACTTCGGCTGCGGCTCGTCGCGCGAGCACGCCCCGCAGTCCATCGTCCGCGCGGGCTTCGACGCGGTCATCGCGGTGTCGTTCGCCGAGATCTTCTTCGGGAACTCCCTGACCCTGGGCCTGCCCTGCGTCTCCGCCTCCCGCGAGGACGTCGAGGCCCTGGCCGCGGCCGTCCAGGAGGACCCTTCCCTGGAGGTCCACGTCGACCTCCGCACCGGCACGATCACCGCCGGAGACCGGACCTTCCGGGGGGACATCCCCGACAGCGCGGTCGACGCTCTCGTGAGCGGCCGCTGGGACCCCCTCGCGGAGCTCCTCTCCCACGCGGAGGAGCGCGAGCAGGTCGCCGAGCGCCTGCCCTACACGCACTGGTAGACCCCCGGTGACGGGCCGGGGGCCGGTCCTTCCTTGAGGTTGCCGGGGCGGCCCCCTACGGTACGCCGCGCCCGGTCGGCGCAGGAACGCGTTCTGCCGGGACCCGAACGCACCAGCCGACGCGAGATGCCATGGGACTCCTGCCCGACGTCGTCACCCGCCTGATGGATCGCGATCCACGCCGGCCCCGCATCTTCCAGATCGGGTTCAACCGCTGCGGGACCGTGTCCCTGAAGCGCTTCTTCGAGGCGCACGGGATGCGGGCCGCGCACTGGGAGAGCGGCCAGCTCGCGGCCGGGATCGAGCTGGCGCGCCTGGAGGGACGGCCGCTGTTGCACTACGTGCCCGGCTTCGACGTCTACACGGACATGGAGAAGATCAACCTCGGTCCGTCGGTGGGGAGCCTGTTCGCGCGGCGCTGGCTGCGGAAGCTGCGTCGGCACATCGACCCCTCGGAGGGGCCGCCGCCCATCTACGCCTTCAAGTACTACGAGGCGTTCGACCGGCAGTATCCGGGGAGCCGCTTCGTCCTCAACACGCGGAACGTGGACGACTGGGTCGCCAGCCGCCTCCGGTTCAACGAGGGGCGCTACCGGTCGTGCCGCCACGGCGACCGGGTCCACGCGACCGAGGAGGAGCTCGGCGAGTGCTGGGCGGAGGAGTGGCGCGAGCACCACGACGCCGTGCGCGACTACTTCCGCGACCGACCCGGCGATCTCCTCGTCTTCGACATCGACCGGCACGGCCCCGAGCGCTTCGTGGAGTTCTTCGACGACCTGGACCTGGACGCCTCGGTCTGGGGTCGCTCCAACGCATCGGGGCGGGGGTAGCTCCCGGGAGAACACGGCTCGAAGCGCGGGGTTGTGGCCCGGGGCGGCTTCGCCTAGGCTCGGCGCCCGATGGCTGGGAACGACGCCGACAGCGGGGGCCGAGACGGCGGGACGAGGAAGTCGCTCGCCGTCCACTGGCAGATCATGATCGGGCTCGGCGCCGGCCTCGTGGCGGGCGTCGTGCTGAACCTCGCCAAGGGGTCCATCTACGAGCTCGTCGGCCCGGACGGCTTCGATCGCACGGCCGTCGACTTCGTCGTGAACCTGAACGCCTTCGTGGGCGACCTGTTCCTCCGGGCGCTGCGCTTCATCGCCGTGCCCATCGTGCTCTTCTCGCTCATCGAGGGCGCCGCCAGCCTGAACGATCTGCGGAAGCTGAGCCGCATCGGCGGCAAGACGGTCGGGATCTACCTGGTGACGACCGCCGTGGCCATCAGCGTGGGCATCCTCCTCGCGAAGCTGCTGCAGCCGGGGAAGTACGTCCCCGACGACGTCCGCGAGGGGCTGTCGGCCGCCGGCGGCGGAGACGCGGCGGCGAAGATCGAGGCCGCCAAGGCCCCGAGCGCCTGGGAGACCGCCCTCGACATCGTCCCCACCAACCCGTTCGCCTCGCTGGCGGACGGCAGCATGCTGCAGGTCGTCTTCTTCGCCCTGGCCATCGGGATCGGCCTCACCCTCATCCCCGAGAGGAAGAGCAGGCCGGTCATCCAGCTCGCCAACGCCCTGACCGACGTCATCATCAAGCTCGTCCACGTCATCATGCGCGTGGCGCCGTACGCCGTCTTCGCCCTCCTCGTGAAGGTGGTGGCCGACCTGGGCCTCGACGTGCTCGGGAGCCTCGTGGTCTACAGCGGCACGGTCGTCGGCGGCCTGGCCGTGATGATGTTCGGCGTCTATCCGGCCATCCTCAAGCTGGCCACGCGCGTGGGCTACCGGCGCTTCTTCCGCGCCATCGCTCCCGCGCAGCTCCTGGGCTTCTCGAGCTCCAGCTCGTCCGCGACCCTCCCGGTGACCATGGAGTGCGTCGAGGAGCGCCTCGGCGTGTCGGAGGACGTCACGAGCTTCGCCGTCCCGCTCGGGGCCACCATCAACATGGACGGCACGGCGCTCTACCAGGGCGTCGCCGCGCTGTTCATCACGCAGCTCTACGGCATGGACCTGGACCTGGCGCAGCAGGCCACCATCGTCCTGACGGCGACCCTGGCCTCCATCGGGACCGCGGGCGTCCCCGGCGTCGGCATCATCATGCTGGTCATCGTGCTGCAGACCCTGGGGCTGTCGCCGAGCATGATGGAGGAGGGCATCGCCATCATCTTCGGCGTCGACCGCCTCCTCGACATGTGTCGGACGAGCTGCAACGTCACCGGCGACTGCATGGTCGCCAGCGTGGTCGCGAGCAGCGAGGACGAGATCCTCTCCGAGGAGGAGGTCGCGCGCCGCCTCGAAGCCAGGCGCGCGTCCGACTTCGACGAGCACCCCCTCGGCCCCGACGACCGGCCCGAGTTCCGCCCCGAAGCGGGGGATCAGCGCGAGGAGTAGGCGCCTTCACGGCTTCGGCGACCCCGCGGTTGTCGGGCGGGTCGCCGGTGTCTAGATTGCGGCCATGCTCCGCTACCTGGTCTTCTTCGTCGTGATGAGCGGCCTCCTCGTGGGCACGCACGTCTACCTCTACCGCCGCCTCGTCCGGGACACCGGCCTCGACGGCCACACCCGGCGCGCGGCGACGTGGCTCCTCGTGGGGCTCGCGCTGCTGATCCCGGCGTCGTTCGTGCTGCCGCGTCTCCTCCCGCGGGACGACGCGTGGCCGCTGCCCCTGCTCGGCTACACCTGGATGGGGCTCCTGTTCTACCTGATGCTCGGTCTGGGCATCCTGGAGCTTCCCGCGCTGGTGCGCTGGCTCGGGCGTCGCCTGCGGTGCACCGGCGAGGGCATGGCTCCGCCGGTCGATCCGGGCCGCCGCCAGTTCCTCGCGCAGGTGTCCGCCGGGGGCGCGGTGCTCGGATCCGGCGGCCTGGGCCTCCTCGGCTTCCACGGCGCGCGGGGCGGCGACTTCGCGGAGCCCGAGGTGGAGGTCGCCCTGGAGCGGCTGCCGCGCGCCCTGGAGGGGTATCGCCTCGTCCAGCTCTCGGACATCCACGTGGGCCCGACGGTGGACAAGGGGTTCCTCCGGGAGGTGGTCGAGCGCGCGAACGCCCTGAAGCCCGACGCCATCTGCATCACCGGGGACCTGGTGGACGGCTCCGTGGCCCACCTGGGCCGCGACGTCGCAGAGCTCGGCCGCCTCGCGGCGCGAGACGGGGTCTTCTTCGTCACGGGCAACCACGAGTACTACTCCGGGGCGCCCGACTGGATGGAGTTCCTCGAGAAGCTGGACATCCGGGTGCTCCAGAACGAGCGCCTGGCCCTGGGCGACCGCGGGCCGGGAGGGGCCTCCTTCGACCTGGCGGGTGTGCACGACCACACGGCGGCCCGCTTCGGCGTGGGCCACGCGCCGGACGTGCAGGGGGCGCTCGACGGCCGCGATCCCGAGCGTGAGCTCGTCCTCCTGGCTCATCAACCGAGGCAGATCTACGCCGCGGAGGGGCATGGCGTGGGGCTCCAGCTCTCCGGGCACACCCACGGCGGACAGCTCTGGCCTTTCGGCGCGGCGACCGCCCTGGTGCAGCCGTACCTCGCCGGTCTCCACCGGCACGGCGACGGGACGCAGATCTACGTGAGCCGGGGCACCGGCTACTGGGGGCCGCCGATGCGCATCGGGGCCCCGGCCGAGATCACCAGCCTCGTGCTGGTGGGGAGCTGACGCCATGAGCGAGCATGGGCCGAGGGAGCGGACGCGGACGGTGCGACAGGCCATCCTGGATCGCCTGCGCGGGGAGGGGCCCCTGAGCGCCCTGGACGTCTCGCAGGTGGTGCGCATCCCGGAGAAGGACGTCGCCTCGCACCTGGAGCACCTCGATCGGTCCCTGAAGAACACGGGCGAGCGCCTCGTCGTGGAGCCGGCCGAGTGCCTGGCGTGCGGCTTCGTGTTTCGGGAGCGCGCGCGGCTCACCACTCCGGGGTCGTGCCCGAGGTGTCGTCAGGAGCGCATCGCTCCCCCCGTGTTCCGGGTCGAGCCGGACTGAACGCTTCGGCGCGCCGCCGGCCGCCCCCGCCCGAGGGGCGCCGCCGGGCGGTGTGACGCAGCGACCACGGGGGTGTCGCCCGGGGCCGTTCGGCGCTGGACGGTCTTGGGCGGAGTTGAACGGTACGTGGACGTTCCCGGGCTCTCGCGAGGGCGCGCCTGGGCGGGGTGGACCCGCTTCTGGTGTAGTGATTCCAGTGTGTTGTGTGGCGCTGGACGGTTTGGCACGGGCTGTGCTCACCCGAATGGGGGCATTCCCCCGTACACACGCCCCCGAGAGAAGCCCCCATGAGACAACCCACGCCTGCCGGGATCCGTCACCGGGTCCTGGAGACCGTTCGTTCCCAGGCCGACGCCGACGCCGCGGCCCTCCTCCGCGTGGTGGAGGTCGGCGATGATCTGTACTGCGCCGCCGTGGACGGCTCCGGTGCCTCCGACCTGTGCAGCAGGTTCTCGAGCGAGGTCGATCGGCCCCTGGCCGCGATCCCCGGCCTCGACCTGCACAACCCGCCCACGGCGGTGTGCCGGAGCCTCTCGCGCCTGCGCTGCGTGGGGGATCGGGCGGGACGCCCGTGCCTGCCTCCGGTCGGCGCGGTCGCCGACGCCGCGAGCGACGTCGCGCACCTGCTCCTGTATCACGGCCGCGACCTGGTCGGGTGGCTCCTCCTGGCGCGTCGCGCGGGTCGGGAGCGATTCACGGCACGAGAGCTGAACGGCGCGCCGCCCCCGGTGTCCGCGATGGCCGCCGCCGTCGACCAGGCCTTCCGCGTGGAGCCGCGGCCCTTCGACGGCGCCGAGGCGCCCGTCATCCTGACGCCGCGCGGCGAGGTGGAGTACGCCTCCGCCGTGGCACGGCCCTGGCTGACCCCGGCGCGCCGCGAGGCCGTCGCCCGGGTCCTGTCCGTCGTCCGCGAGCCCGTCCCGGGCGAGCAGCTCTACGTCACCGAGGGCGTACGGATCGCGCTCCGAGAGCTGGAATGGAACGGACGGGCGGCGTTCCTGGGGCTCCTCGAGGTCGCCGCGCCGCCACGAGTGCGTCCGGACGCGGCGCTGTCGAGCACGCAGCGGACGGTGGCCCGCTACGCGGCGGCCGGCGCCACCACGCCGGAGATCGCCCGGAGCATGGGCCGGAGCGTGGAGACCATCCGCTCCCACATGAAGGAGATCTACCGGCGCCTCGGCGTGACCAGCAGGCTGGAGCTGGTCAGGTGCCTGGGCGACGAACGGGGGCGATCGTGAGCCGCGGCGCCGTCCTCAGCGGAGGCCCAGCTGCTGGAGACGCAGCAGGAGCCCGCGCTTGGACACCATGAGCAGATCGGACATGGCCGCGGGATCGCCGCTGCACGTCTCGTAGGCGCGGCGAAGCTCCTCGTCGGTGAGATCGCCGGCCTTGCGCACGCGCTCGGAGGCGTCCATGAGCTTGTAGAGAGAGGTGCGCGAGATCCCCAGCGCCCGGGCCGCCCGGCTCGGCTGCCACCGGTGTCTCCGCAGGGTCTCCACCAGGTGGTCCTCGCCGATGTCGCTGGGCTCCATGGTCCTCGGGACCGGAGTCCGGGGGGCGGGGCGCGCCCGAGGATTTCGCTGCGGTCGCAGCCCCGGGGCCGTGCCGTCCAGCACGCGGGCGACCGACTCCGGCACGCGGATGCGGTCGCGATCCCGGCTGGCCACCACGAGCTGTCGCACGACGTTTCTCAGCTGCCGGACGTTGCCCGGCCAGTCGTAGCGGACCAGGCGCTCCACGAGCGAGGCGGACAGCCAGGGATGCCCCCCACCGCGCGCCCGGTCGAGGAGGGCGTCCGAGCGGCCGGCGGCCGCCAGATCCTCGCGCAGGAAGTGCACCAGGAGCCGGCCGACGTCGTCCCGGCGCTGCCACAGCGGGGGGATCACGATCTCGTAGCCGGCGAGGCGATAGAGGAGCTGACTCCTGAAGCGTCCGTCGGAGATGGCCTGCACCAGGTCCGCGTCGGTGGCGGCCAGGACGCGCACGTCCGTGCGCCGACGCTGGGGGTCGCCGACCCGCTGGATCTCCCCGCTGTCCAGCACGCGCAGGAGCATGGCCTGGACCTCGAGCGGGACGTCGCCGATCTCGTCCAGGAAGAGGGTCCCGCCGCGGGCCTGGCCGAAGTACCCGTGGCGATCGCCGACCGCGTGCGTGAAGGAGCCGCGGCGGTGCCCGAAGAGCTCCGCCGGCGCCATGGACGGCGGCACCGCGGCCATGTTGACCGGCACGAAGGGACCGGTCCGGCGGTCGCTCGCCGCGTGGATGGCCTGCGCCACCAACTCCTTGCCGACGCCGCTCTCGCCCTGGATGAGGACGGGGATGTCCATGTCCGCGACGACGGAGATGTCGCCGCGCACGCGCTCCAGGGCGTCGCTCTCGCCCACCAGCCCGAACCCGGGGCGCCGGCGGGTGGCCGGCAGGAGCCGGTGCACGACGAGGACCACGCGCTCGGCCAGGCAGAGCACGACGCCTCGGTCCAGGTCGCTGGCGCTCACGCTACGCGACTCGTGGAGGGGGCGGCCGTCCACGAGGACGCGCACGCGCCGCCCCTCCGGGCGGAGGCGCAGGCCGCCCCCGTGGTCGGCCTCGAACCAGAGGGCCTGGCGGCTGATCCAGCGGTCGGCCAGGGGACGCGTCGGCTCGCCGTCCGGCCGGCGGAACGTGGGCGCCAGGCGGGAGAGGGCCACCGGCTCTCCGGACAGGACGCCGGTGAGGCGCGCCCGCTCGCCGACCCGGCTCGGATCGGGGTGGTGGGCGATGGTGAGGGCCGGAACGACACCGATGCACGGCGCCTCCGGAGTGCTCTGCCCCTGGTACGTGTCCACCGTATGGTGCGACAGGACATTGGAGTCGCGATCCGTACCCATGGCGGGAGTATGGTTCGGCAGCCTGGATCCGGCAAGATGGCATTGCATCATCCGCGCCGGGCTTCCGCGGCGCGAAGCCCGTGGCGCGTTCGCGCGGCCCTGTCGGCGGTGCAGAGGCAGGGCCGGGCGCGGGACGCCGGCTCGGACGAGCAGCGCGCTCCGGCAGAGGACTGGTGGTGGGAGTGAGCCAGGGCCACCACGTTCTGTCGAGTCGGTCCATTGCTCGGCGGCCCATCCGCGCGGCGGTACCGCCCCCGGCGCTGGATTGCACCCGCTCGAAAAGGACGGATTCTGCGCCTCTGAAAGCGGGCAAGGGCAAGGGCAGGGGAGGGCGGTCGACTTTTCGACCGCCGTGGGGAACCGGTGCTCCCGGCTTGTGGTGCGTTGGCCTCGGGCCCTACAATCGATGGGTTCCCACAACCCCGATGCATCGTGCCTGCCTCCGGCGGCGATGGCCAGGCCCGTGCAGTCCGGCTGCAGGCTCGAGCACGTGCGTCGATGCGGTCCGACACCAGAGGTGAGCCATGCCCGACAAGCACCCCCACGAGAGCTACGTCGCCCTGTTCGGCTGGAGTCTCCGCGCCATCGAGGCGATCGCTCGGATGGATCGCCCCTACGTGGTCGTCGCGCCCCCGTGGGCGGAGGACTACGCTCGGAACAACGACATCCCGTACATCCCCTGGGACTTCGAGCGCGTCAACGAGCGCGCCGGCGATCTCTACGAGCGCCTGGCGGCCGAGGGTGTCGAGCTCGCGGTCCCGCTGTTCGAGGAGACGGTCGAGTGGGCCGGCGCCGTGAACGCTCGTCTACGGAACAACCCGCGCCTGTTCAACCAGGCCCTCCTGTTCCGGGACAAGGCGATGATGAAGCGGCGGGCCCAGATGATGGGCATCCCGGTGGGTGTCTTCGAGGTGGCCGATGACCGGGAGGACGTGAAGCGGTTCCTGATCCGGGTCAACGAGGCCCTCCTCACGCTGGACGGCGATCCGAGCTCGCCCATCCACCTCAAGCAGTTCACGCTGGCGGGCTGCGCGGGCCACCGGATGATCTCCTCCATCGAGGAGGTGGACTCGATTCGGGAGGATGAGTTCCCGTGCCTGCTGGAGAGCCACCTGGACGGCTGGGAGTTCGCCTGCGAGGTCTTCATCCACGACCGGAAGATCCGCTTCCTGAACATCTCCGAGTACGTCCACCTGGGCTACTCCGTGTTCATCCCCGCCAGCCCGCAGCTCGAGGAGTGGCGGCCGGTCGTGCGCAAGGCCGTCGAGGAGCTGATCGAGGCCTTCGACATCAACTACGGCCTCATCCACCCGGAGTACTTCCTCACCCAGGACGGGCGGCTGCACTTCGGCGAGGTGGCCTACCGCGTGCCGGGCGGCAACGCCTACGAGCTGATGGAGCGGGCCTACGGCTTCAGCGCCTACCAGGGGCACGTCCTCTGCAGCGATCCGAAGACCCCGGAGGAGGTGGTGGAGGCGTTCTTCCCGAAGGAGGTGGTGGACGCCAGGGGATACGCGGGCTGCTTCCTCGTCTATCCGCGCAAGCGCATCGTGACCTCCGCCGAGGTGCCCGACGTCGTGCAGAACGACCCGTACTACGACCGGGCGGATCTCTTCGAGCCGCCGTCGTCCAAGGTCTCGGAGCGGACCGCCTTCGGAAACCACTGGGGCTCGGTGTACTTCTTCGGCGATGATCCGGACCGGATGCGGGAGGTGCTCCTCGAGCAGGAGGAGTTGGACTACTACCTCTAGGAGTCAGGAGTCTGTAGTGTATTGCGGACCGAGCGAGCCCGAGACGATTTCGTCCAGATCGGCGTACGACGGTTCCGTTGGCAGCGCTTGGCGCTGCCGCGCTGGCCCGAAGGGCCAGGAGAGCCGGCGACCGAAGAGAGCCGGAGAACCAGTAGGTTCGGCGGAGGGTTCTCGGACGTCGAGATGGGCGGAAGCGGCCGGGATTCGCGACGGGAGCATATGCGCTACAGGCTCCTAGGACGCCCCCGCGGCCCCGAGGCCCGCCATGCAGCCGCCAACCGACGACCCACAGGCCACCGCCCGGCTGGAGGAGCGGTTCGACGCCGCACTCACGGCCATGGAGGAGGCGCCGCCCTTCGCCTGGCCGAACCACCAGCCGGAGATCCTGGACCTCGCGCTCCGGTTGCTGAAGCGCGTCGACGGGGTGCCGGCGCTCCACCGGCACGCACCGAGGTTCGACCGGGCCGGTGTGTTCCACGGCGGAGACTGGGAGCACCCCGCGCACCTCATGCCTCGCCTGGTCACGGCGTCGCTGCGGGCACGGGGCCACCTCCTGGCCGTGGAGGTCCTGAGCGAGCTGCGCTTCCTCGCCATCTTGGAGGGACGCGTCGACCATCCGGAGGTCACGCCGGAGCGGGCGCGCGAGTTCCTGGAGGACGTGCTGGCCTTCAACCTGGACCTCCTGTTCCCGGAGGCCAGCGAGGCGTCCCGGTCCGAGGCCGGGCCGCTCATGGACGGCGTCCAGCGGCTGTTCGGCTTCCTCGCCGACCACCTGGGCTCCGAGGGGATCCTGGACAGCATCATGCACGAAGCGGAGCGCGTCCTGAACCAGCGCCCCATCCTCGTGCGCCGCGTGCAGGCCATCGTCGAGACGGCCGCCCGGACAGTCGCCGTCGAGGGGGACACGGAGCTGGATCACCGGGCGCGGATGCTGATCGCGGCGCTTCACGGCCCGTCGGAGCTGAGCCGCGAGCTGGAGGACCCGGCGGAGTACGAAGCCGCGATCCGCGACCTGGATCAGGAGGGGCTGCTGCGGGAGGCGGAGGCCATGGGGGACTCCATGTGGGTCCACGGGCTCGTCTGCTCGCGGCACGTCCCGCTCCTCCGCCTTCTGGCCGAGTCCCACCCCGCGCTGCTGCCCCGGGCGCTGGGCCTCGGCGTCGTCGGCCGGGCCTCCCTGGAGCTGCACCGGTGGCTCGTGCGGCGCCTGGTCGACGAGGCCATCCACGTCCCCACGGCCCAGGCCATCTACGGCCTGTCCAGCCTCCTGGAGTGCGGGATCCTCTTCTTCCCCCCGGTGCCCCCCGGGCTTCGCCGGCTGCGGGCACTCCCCATCCTGCCCGAGGTGGACGAGGCGCTCCACGAGGTGACCCCGGGCGGCGAGTCCCTGTCGGCGAACGCCATCCTGCTCGCCGGCGCCTTCAGCGTGTTGGGGCAGCCCCTCGGCGTGGGGCAGGGCGACAACCCCTCGTGCCAGTCCGCCCGCGCCATCAGCCTGTGGGCGCAGGTGGACCCCGGCTACCTCCTGGAGCTGGTCGCCCAGGCGGCGCGAGACGGCGAGATCGTGATGCACTTCGAGGGTCGGGCCATCCCCTCGCGGGGGGTCGGGCCTGGCGAGATCCGCGAGCTCCACCCGGAGCTGGATCCCGTCTCGCGGGTGCTCGTGCCGCACCTCGACCGGGTCTACGGGGAGATGAGCCGCGCCGTGGTGGGGCGCGGCGAGGACGGCCACCGGTGGATCAACCCCGAGCTCCACGGCTGGTGGGTGCACCGGGGCTTCGCCACGTGCGTGGACTTCGCCACGGGCGCCGTGTCGGGCCTGGACGAGTTCGTGCGCCTGTTCTACGCGACGCACCACCCGCAGTATCGCGGCGCCGCGGAGATGCTCTATCCGCAGCCCGCCGGCGTCGCGTCCACCAACCTGTGGGGGGAGTTCGTCGGCTGGCACGCCGTGGCGATCGATCGCGCCGAGTTCGATCCGGACGGGGACGTGCGCGTGTACTTCTTCAACCCGAACAACGACAGTGGGCAGCGCTGGGGGCAGGGCATCGTCACCGCCACGAGCGGACACGGCGAGCACCCCGGCGAGTCCTCGCTGCCGTTCGAGCAGTTCCTGGCCCGCCTGTACGTCTTCCACTTCGACGACCGCGAGACGGGCGACCCGGCGAACGTTCCCTTCGAGCCCGTGGCCCGGGTCCGCGCCCTGGTGGCCGAGAGCTGGGGCGCCCACAAGGCCTGGCTGGACTGACCCCAGTCCCACCGAGGCGGCGCCGGCGGCCTTCCTCTCCGTGGTGGATTGCCTGCGTCCCCGTCCGGCGTGGAAGGGGGCGCCGCCCAGCCCGGCGGCGCGATTATCTGTCGGTGGGCCGGCGCAGGGCCTCGTCCACGGCGGCGATGAGGGTGTCCATCTCCAGGGGCTTCTCGAGCCGGGCGGAGATGGGCTCCTCGGGCTCCGGCTCGGGCGTGTCGTGCAACGGGTAGCCGGACATGGTGATGACCGGGACCCGGGCCCCCTTCCGCCGGATGGCGTCGACGAGGGAGCGGCCGTCCATGACGGGCATGACCAGATCGGTCAGCACCAGGTCGACGGGCCGGGTGTCGACGCAGTCCAGGGCGTCGCGGCCGTCGCGCGCCTCCACGACCCGATACCCGTGGGCTTCCAGCATCCGCGCCAGGACGGATCGGACCTGGGCTTCGTCCTCGACGACCAGGACGGTCTGGCCGCGCCCGTGGGCTCGAGGCGTCGGCGGCGCCGCAGGCGCTTCCTCGGCGGGCCGTGCCTCGCAGGGCAGGTAGATGCTGAACGTCGTGCCCGCACCCGGGGCGCTCCTCACGGAGATCTCGCCGCCGTGCTGCTTCACGATGCCGTGGACCTGGGCCAGGCCGAGGCCGGTCCCGCGATCCGGCCCCTTGGTCGTGAAGAACGGCTCGAAGACGTGCTCCTGGATGTCCGGTCGCATCCCGACTCCGGTGTCGGCGACCTCCAAGGCCGCCCAGGTCCCCGTGGACATGCCCGGTAGGGGCGGGCGAGCGCCCACCTTCACCTCCTCGCTCCGCAGCGACAGGCGCAGGACGCCCCCGTCGTCCATGGCGTCCCGGGCGTTCAGGGCGAGGTTCGTGACCACCTGCTGAAGCTGGGTGGGGCTGGCCTCCACCCAGCACGCCGGTGGAAGCTCGCTCAGCTCCAGGGAGATGGTCTCGGGGAGGGTGCGCTCCAGCATCGCGACGGCGTCGCGCAGGAAGCCGGTCATCTCGACGGGCTCGCGCTCCACCACCGTGCGGCGGCTGAAGTCGAGGATCTGGCGTACCAGCTGGGCCGCGCGTTCGGCCTGGGAGGAGATCTCCGCCACGTCCTGCCGTGCGTCCCGCGGCAGGTCCTCTCGCTCCAGGAGCATCTGCGCGAAGCCGAGGACGACGGTCAGCAGGTTGTTGAAGTCGTGGGCGATGCCCGCCGCGAGCTGTCCCACGGCGGCGAGGCGCTCCTGCTCCTGGGCGCGCGTCTCCATCTCCTTGTGTTCGGTGACGTCCACCGCGGTGGTCATCAGGTAGCGTGCGCCCCCGAACTCCACGGGCGCCAGGCTGACTTGCACAGGGAAGCGTGAGCCGTCCTGCCGCATGCCCTCGCGCTCGACGACCGCCACCTCCCGCCCCTCCCCGGCGTCCACCTCCCGGCGGACCTCCGTGCGGTGACCGGGGATCAGGGCCTCCGCCTCCAGGCCGACCAGATCCTCCACGGTGCCGCCGAAGGTGGCCGCGGCCCGGTCGTTCACGTCGACGACCCGATCGTCTCCGTCGACGATGAGCACGGCGAACGGGGCGGCCTCCAGGAGCGCCCGGAGCCTGCCCTCGCCCTCGCGGAGGGCCTGCTCGACCTGTCGCCGCTCGGTGATCTCGGCCTGTAGTGCCTCGTTGCTCCGGCTCAGCTCCTCGCTGTGGCGCCGGATGTCGTGGAAGCTGGATCGCAGCCTGCTCGCCATGGCCCGGAACGTGTCGATGAGGGAGGCCACCTCCCAGATGGCGGTCTGCGGCCAGGCGGGTTCGCGGCCTCGCGTCACCTGCTCGGGCAGGTCCCGGGTGACGCGAGCCAGGTGCGCGAGTGGCGAGGCGACCCACCGCGTCGCCACCCACGCCAGCAGCATCGCCAGCGCGGCGAACGCCAGCGTGATGGCGAAGCTCGTCACCTGGGACTCGTACATCGCCGCCTGATACGGGGCGACGGGGACACGGATGGACAGCGACCACGGCAGGGCCCCGGCGAGGCTTCGCCTGTGGACGTAGCTGGAGCGCCGGTCGCGGACCATCGCCGGCAGCTCCGGGCCGTGCGGCTCGAGCCGGACGACGCCGTGGCCGATGGGGGCGCGCTGGAAGGCACGGTCGTCGGGCATCGGGCGCATGGCCGGTACGGCGGGATCGCTGCTGGCGACGATGTGCTCCTCCGCGCTGACCAGGGTCATCTCCATCTCGTGCGTCCCGTGTTGCCGCAACAGCTCTCCGAGGCGCATCAGGTCCAGGGCGCCCAGGGCATAGCCCCGGAAGCGCTCGTCTTCCACGATGGGGACGCTGAGGGTGATGATGGGGCTCGTCACGCCGCCGCGCCCCATGAACACGCGGGACACGACGGGCCGGCGGCGGGCGCGGAGGCGCTGAAAGTACTCGCGATCCGAGAAGTCCAGGCCCAGGGTGGACTCCCCGCTCGCGTTGACCGGCGGGTGGAACGCCACGGTGACCCCCTCGGCGTTCGCCACGTACATGTTGTGGAAGTCCGGGTGGCTCCTCGCCATCATGCTGGTCGCGCGCTGGAGGTCCGGTGAGGGCTCCGGGCCCAGCTCCGACGCCCGTCGCGCGAGCTCGTCGACGGCGCGGAGGTGGTGTGCGTGCCACTGGTCGATGCGCTGGGCGGTCACGTCCGCCGTCCGCTCCACATCGGCGGCCACGCCCTCGTCGATGCGCGCCATCTCGTCGCGGCTGTCCAGGACCGTCAGGACCAGGGCGGGCACGAACACGAAGGCCGTCAGCAGGGCGAAGAGCACCTCGGAGGTGCGGACCGAGCGCTCCGCCCCGAGCCGCCCGCGGACCGTCATCCCGAGGAGGAAGAGGCTCACGACGACCGCGTTGAAGATGCCGTTGGCGGCCTGCTTGACCATGACCACGCCCGCGGCGAGGGGCTCCATGCCCATGAGGCCGAGGTAGCACACGGCGACCAGCGGCATGCCCACCAGCAGCCAGTAGAGGCTGTCCAGGACAACGACGCTCCAGCCCGTGCGGCGCCAGGCGAGGCCGACGAGGAGGGCCTCCGCGGAGAAGATGACGACGGCCCACGGGTGGCCCCAGGCCGTGTACGTCCAGACGCTGCTGAGCGTCGCCACGCCCAGGCCCCAGAAGGGCCCGAAGAGCAGCGCCACGAGGAGGTAGGCGATGCTCCCGAACAGGAAGTCGACGGAGTAGACCAGGTTGACGGACAGGAGGTTGCCCAGGAATGCCGCCGCGATGAGGAGGAGCAGGACGAACGCCCCCCGCGGTGTGGAGGGCTTCAATCGCAGCATTCGCCCTCGCGATCCGTCGGCACGGGGCTCGGCTTGCTCCCTCGGGACACGGGCGTCACTCCCATCGTGGCGGGCTCCTGGGTCGGCGCCACGGGTGATCCGTCTGATGAAGCTCGGATCGTAGCATGGCTCACCCAGGTGCGCAGGCGCTCCATCATTCGATGTGCGTGGCCGCCGAACCAGCACGGTCGCCCGCACCGAGGGCACCGCGTGAGCCGTCGCTCGGCGTCCCCGCCGGCCACGAGCCGGGGCGCCGGGAGGACGAGCGCCGCTGCTTCGAGGAGCCTCGGGACAAGGAGGCCGAGGTCCGTCGGCTCGAGGCCCTGGCCGCCGGTGAGCGCATCACCCTCGTGTTCGGCGCGAAGGACGAGGAGCACCACAACGCCGTGGCCCTGGCCGACTACATGCGAGACGGGGCGTGATCGCCTTGTGGACCGGGGGAGGACGGGGATACGATCGGGGCATCCACCCAACCCGACGACGCCGCCCAGGGGGAAGCCCATGGCCATCGAGTTCGATCGCGAGGAGCTCCAGGAGCTCAAGGAGATGGTGCACACCCGGCTCGGTGACCTGGCGAGCGAGAGCCGTCATGCCATGGTCCACGACTATCGGAAGGTCCTGAAGGCGAAGCGGCAGCGCCTGAGCTCCATCGAGGAGAAGCTCGACGTGGAGCTGGCGGAGGAGGACTGAAGCCCTGTTGCGCTCGCCTCCCCGCCCGCGCGCCGGTCCGCGTTCCCCGGGACGGCGGCTCTGTCGCCCGGCCCGCCGCGGAAGTGCCGGAAGCGCCGGGCGCGTCCACGCCTTGGGGGGATCCGGCCGAAATGTGACCAGCCGGGTGCCTATTCCTCGGCGCGGGCCGGGGCGTCCGACTTCGACGGGGCCGGCGCCGCCTCCTCCACCAGACGCGTCTCGCCGTGGCGGACCGACAAGCCGGCGGCGAAGCGCTCCTCGGCGGGCGCGGGGGCGGCGATGGCCTCGTGGTCGAAGAGGAACCAGTCCGCCTGCACCCGCTCGGGGGTGACGTCGAGGACCATGTATCCCCGGTGCTCCATGTCGCCCCAGCGGATGTGGGGGTTGTCGGGCAGGAGCTCCGCGCGGAGCGCTTCGCCCAGGCCGAACGGCGTGCTGGGGGACGTCACGCCGGGTGTGACCACCTCCGTCGCCACGGCTCCCTCGCCGGTCTCGGGGTCGTAGCGCTGCGGGTCGTGGGGCGCGCCGGTGACCTCCAGGGCCCAGGACATGTGGACGTCTCCGCTCAGGATGACCGTGTCGCCGACGGCGTCCTCTCCCAGCACGTCCAGCACCCGCGCCCGCGCCGCCTGGTAGCCGTCCCACGAATCGGTGTTCATCGGCTGCTGCCCGCCGGCGGCGAACAGCGGGGCGAACATGACCTGCTGGCCCACCAGACGCCAGCGGGCCGTCGAGGTCCGAAGCTGCTCGAACAGCCAGCCCTCCTGCTCCGCGCCGAGGAGGTCGCGATCCGGGTCCTGCAGGACCTCCGGGGTGTTGCTCGCCGGCTGCAGATCCCGGCCGGCGAGGCGCGTGTCCAGCATGACCAGGTCCGCCAGGTCGCCGAAGCGCAGCGTCCGGTAGATGCGGCCCTCCGCGCCGTCCCGGACGGGCACCCACTCGGAGAAGGCCTGCATCGCCTCGGCCTTGCGCGTCTCCCAGGAGCCCTCCGTCTCGGGCTGGTGGGCCTCGGCGCCGCCCCGCCACGAGTCGTTCGCGCTCTCGTGATCGTCCCAGACCACGATGAACGGGTGCTGCCGGTGCACCTCCGCGTGGTCGGGATCCGCGTGGTGCTGGGCGTAGCGGCGCCGATAGTCGTCGAGGGTCACGCACTCCCGGGGCGGATCGTGCTCCCGGACGTAGCCCGAGTTCTCCAGCTCGTAGATGTAGTCGCCCAGGTGCACGACGGCGTCCAGATCGGCCCGCTCCGCCACCTTCCGATAGGCGTGGAAGTAGCCCTTGGCGTAGTTGGCGCAGGACATCACGGCCAGCCGCAGGTGCTCGCCGCCCTCCGCCGGGGTCGTGCGGGTCCGCCCGGAGATCGACGAGCGCCCCAGCGCACGGAAGCGGTAGTAGTAGGTCGTGCCGGGCTCCAGGCCCGCAGCGTCCACCTTCACGGTCCAGTCCCGCGACCCGTCGGTCGTCGACCAGCCCGCGGCCACCCGGGACGCCAGGGAGGGATCGGCCGACACCTCCCAGTACACCTCGACGGGGGCGTCCTCGGCCGGGGAGACGCGCGTCCACAGGATGACGGAGTCCGTCAGGGGGTCGCCGCTGGCCACGCCGTGCCGGAAGAGGTCCTCCGGGCCGGGCTCGCCGTCGAACGAGTAGGTGGGGAGACCGCCGCCGCCGTCGTCACAGCCGCTCAGGCGAGGGAGGAAGGCGGCGGCGCCGAGGAGGCCGGCACGCCGGAGAAGCTCACGTCTGGACAGGGGCATTGGCTCGTCGGGGGCAGGGGAGCGGCCGCGGTCAGCGAGACACGGCGCCGCTCCGGTTGACTCGGAAGGTGTAGTCACGGCGGGGGGCCTCGACCTGCGCGTCGATGGTGTCCCCGTCCACGCGGGTGAAGGTGAGGGTCAGGGTCTTGCCGGCGGGGGTGGTCAGGACGTACCGGCCGCTCTCGGGGACGGGGTCCTCCCAGCGCAGGCCGACCGACTCGATGGCCAGGTCCCACCGGCCGGTGTCGCTCGTCCACCCGCGCGAGCCGTCGAGGATGATCCCTCCGGCGATGCCGACGTCGGCGTCGAGCAGCGACTGGGTGCGATCGCCGGTCCCCTCGAAGGTCCGCCCGTCCACGGTCCACGTGGCGTCGTGGACCACGCGGCGCGTCCGCTCCGTCGTGTTCCAGGTCACGGTCGCGCCGCCGTTCAGGCTCACGCGGTGATTGCGGAGGTCCGCCCAGGCGTGGTGTACGACGATCTCGTCCGGGGCGGCCCGCTCCACCTTCCAGGTGACGACTCCGGCGAAGGTCTGGCCCTTCCAGGTGCAGATGTCGTCGAGCGTGCCGAAGTCGACGGTGACCCGGCCGCCCTCGACGGTGACGGTGGCGCAGTCGTACTGGCTCTCCACGAACTCGCCCAGGGACCGGGCGGCGGCCTCCACGCCCTCGCCGAGCGTGAGGTCCGTGGTCAGCTCCACGGTCGCGCCGACCAGGGCGCCCGCCTCGGTGGCCAGGCGGACCTCCTCCACGGCCACGCGCGCCTCCTCACGAGTCAGGAGCTCGCAGCCGCCCAGGGCGGGGACGACGAGCAGCGCGGTGAGGGTCGTGGCGATGGTGCGTCGGCGGCTCATGAGGCACCTCCCTGGGGGAGCATGGTACGGGCCACCGGGCTCCCGTCCAATCGCCCGACGGGCTCCGGAGACCGCCCGGTCGTTCGGCGCGGGTGAACCCCCAGGGGGGCGTCGGGGATGCCCCTCGCACGGGCACGTCAGCGATCCTCGCCGAGGAGGCGGGCCGTGACCTGCGCCGGTGGCTCCCCTCGGGCGAAGATCCGGTGCGCCACCTCGGCCGACAGGAGCCCGCCGAGGGGCCAGCCGAGGTCGACCCCGATCATGTGCAGGCGGGTCAGCCAGCGCACCGCGCCTCGCCGGACGAGGCCGTCGGCCTCGAGGGCGCAGTCGGCCGCCAGCCGGAGGTGGACCCGGCGCAGGGTCGGGATGCGGCGGATGCGGGCATGGATGGAGCCCGGGACGCGCTCCGAGGGAAGGGCTGCACGCCGGGCCCGCTCGACGAGTCCCGGGAGGGCGCTCCCGGACGGCCGGCCCCACAGGTCGCGGCCCGAGGAGTCGGGGATGGCAGCGAGCGCCGGGTAGAAAGACCGGAACATCTGGAGGCGGACGCGCTTGTCGGCGGCCAGGTCGCCGGAGAGGATCCGGAACAGCTCGAGCACGCGGACGTGTGCGCCGGGCGCGAAGACCTGGTCGTCGCCGCCGCGCATGCCGAAAAGAGCACCCGTATGGTACGGGCCGCGGCTCAGGACCTCGCTCATCCGCTCCAGGAAGCCCGGGGGGCCCTCGAAGCGCGCGGCCTCGAGGTCCAGGAGGCGCCGGGTCGCCTCTTCGTGGGCCCGGGCGTCGGCGATGATGCCATCCAGCACTCGCCGCGGAGTGTAGAAGCGTGAGCGGAGGGGGGCCCAGATCCGTCGGAAGCTGAGGAAGAACCCGGCCAGGTAGCCGTCGAAGCCGAGGGTCGCGCGGGGGCCCGACCGGGGCGGCCAGGCGATGAGATACATCTGCTGGGGATGCACGAGCCCGCCGGTGACGTGCACCCAGCGCGCCACGATGGAGGCCCAGTCCAGATCCTGGATCCGCGGAGCCGTGAGCGGCACCCCGAAGCGCTCGGCCATGAGCTCCACCGGCCGATGGTCCGCGCGGTCGAGGATCACGTGGACGAAGCGATCCGGGCGGCGCCCCTGAGACAGGAGATCCGCCAGGATGTGCCGGCTGTCCAGGCCACCCGTGAGCGGAAGCTCGATGGGGCGGGAGCCGACCTCCGGGTGGTCCAGGATGGTTCGCAGGATGCCCCCATGGACATCGCGCATCCGCTCGGCCGCCTCGGGGAGCGTCAGGCCCGCCGCGGGACGCTGACGAAGGACTGGATCCGGTCGCTCCTGCAGGTCGCCGCGGACATCGACCCGCACGACGGACAGCGGACGTGTGCGGGCGAGGTCGCGGACGAGCGAGCCCGACCCCACGGGGTGCGTGCTGCGCAGCGTCTGGTAGAGGCGGAGCGGGTCCAGCGGCGTGTGTGGCATGTGAGCGCGGAGCGCGGTCGGCGACGGCGCGACGACGCACCGGCCGCTGCTCGCGTAGCACCACAAGGGGCGCGTCGCGAGCCGATCGGGAACCAGCCACCCCTCCCCGCGGTCCGCGTCCACCACCAGGACGTTGAAGAAGCCCTCCAGGGCGCGGAGGCCGTCCAGGCCCCCCGATTCCCACGCCCGCCGGACGACCTCGAGCGGGTCGGACTCGGCAGACCCCTCGCCGGTGAGGATGCCGTCGAACGCCAGGCAGAGCGCACCGTCCACCCGCACACGCGCGAGCGGCCCGTCGGCCCGGACGTGGAAGGCCCCCGCCCGGTGCCAGCCGGGCTCGGACTCCACGGGCGGCTGCCGGCCGACGACCAGGTGGATGCCCCGCGGACGCCAGTCCTCCGGACCTCCGTCGAGGAGCAGGCTGGGAGACGACATGGGACCTCGCGTGCACGGACGGCCCCCCGGTGGCTACGACATCCGGTCGCGGGGCGTCAATTCGTGCGCAACGATTCGGCCCCTGCCCGTCACATAGGAGGGTGGGCGGGGGTGGGCCACCCGCAGCGGCGATGCGCCGTGTCGATGGCCGTCCACGTCGGGCGGGCCCAAGTGCCGGCGGACACCGTCCACGACCGCGACCACGAACGCCCGTGCCGAGGTCTGTGGGCTCGAGGGACGCCCACGTCCACGTCGACCGGCCGACACTCGCTACATCCGCGCGATGGAGGTGCGGGGGACGCCCACGTCCACGTCGACCGGCCTGTCGGCGCGGTGGTCGGCGTCCACCGGCGAAGTGCTCGTTCGGGCTCGGAGGGTGTGCTACACGTCGGCCCCGACACCCTCAGGGGCTCGACTGCCGATGCGCATCGCCTACGTCTCCGACCAGCTTCTGCCGCAGACGGCCACCGACACGGCCCAGCTCGTGAGCATGACGTCCGCCCTGGCGTCGGCAGGCGCCGAGGTGGACCTGGTCATCCCCGGCCGCTGGGCTCGCACGGAGCCCGGCGCGGAGGCGATCGCGGCCCACTACGAGGTGGCGCCCACCTTCTCGGTCCACCGGGTGCGCAGCCTCGCGCCGAACCCCGTCCGTGGGCTGGAGAAGCTCGGTCACGCCGCCGCGGCGTGCGCGAAGGCGTTCGTCCGGGACGCCGACGTGGTCTACACGCGGAACCTCCCGGTGGTCCTGGCCGCCCTGCGCCTCACGGATCGGCCCGTGATCTACGAGACCTACCGGCCGTGGCCCGACCAGTCCCGGCGCATGAAGATGCTGTTCCGGAGACTCCGCCGTGAGCCGCGCTTCGCCGGGGCCATCCTCCACTCGGAGCTGGCGGCGTCCAGCTATCGCCGGCTCGGCTTCGAGGACGAGCGCCTCCTGGTGGCCCACAACGGCTACGACCCCGACCTGGTCGGCGAGCCCGTCCATCAGGAGGTCGCGCGCCTCCGCCTCGGCCTGCCCGTGGACCGTCCCGTGGCCGTGTACGCCGGGCACGTGTCGCCGGACAAGGGCATCGGGCTGCTGCTCGACATGGTCGAGGCGCTCCCGGATGTCCACCTGGTGCTCGTCGGCTCCAAGGGCCGCGGCCCCATCGAGCGGCGAGCCGAGGGGATGCCGAACGTCACGGTGGTCGGCTGGCAGGCGTTCCGGGACACGGTGCCGTACCTGTACGCCGCCGACGTCCTCCTGATCCCGCCGACCCGCGGGCCGCTGGAGCGCGTGGGCAACACCGTGCTGCCCATCAAGACGTTCCTGTACATGGCCACGGGCCGCGCCATCCTCGCCCCGGACGGTCCGGACCTGCGGGAGGTCCTGGTGGACGGTGAGAACGCACGGCTGGTCCCACCCGACGCCCCGGCCGCCGCGGTCGCGGCCCTGCGTGGGCTCGTGGAGGACGACGCCCTCCGCGAGCGCCTGGGGGAGGCGGCCCGCGCCGACGCGGCCGCGCGGACCTGGCTACGGCGGGCCGAGCGCGTGCTGTGCTTCCTCGAGGAGCGGCTCGAGGTCCGCCGGGGGCGGGGCTGATGGCCGAGGAGGACGGCTCCTTCGCGAGGAAGGTCGCGAAGTCCTTCCTGGTGAGCGGCGTGGGCAACGCCGGCACCAAGATCATCAACGTGGTGGCCCTGTTCTTCGTCCTGAAGATGATCGAGCCCTCGGAGCTGGGCCTCGCCAGCATCGTCCTGGCCATCTTCAACATCATCCAGAGCGTTACGCAGCTCGGCCTCGGCGTCGCCATCGTGCAGGCCGAGGACATCAGCCGGCGACAGCTCGACTCCCTGTTCTGGATCGCCCTGGGCCTGTCCACCGCCATCTACCTGGTCATCTTCGCCGGGGCTCCCCTGGCGTCGTGGTTCTACGACGAGCCGCTGCTGACCCCGATGCTGCGCTTCCAGGCCCTGGCGGTGGTGCTCTTCGCCGCCTACCTGGTGTCGCGGAACCTCATGATCCGCGACATGTGGTTCGGGCGCCTCGCCGTCGCCGACAACGTCTCCCTCATGGTGGCCAGCGGGACCATGCTGCTCCTCGCCTGGCTGGGCCACGGCGCCTGGGCCATCGTCGCGGGCGAGTTCGTCCAGCGGGCCGGCCAGCTCGTGTTCTGCCAGGCGTTCCGCCCGTACGTGCCGCGCTGGCGTGTCCGCTGGGGCGAGGTGCGGTCCATGGTGCGGTTCGGCGTCTACGCCACCGGCTCGCGGCTCCTCTACAACTTCTACATCAACGCCGACTACCTGATCGTCGGGCGCTTCTTCGGCGCGGACGCCGTCGGCGTCTACTCCCTGGCGTATCGCATGGTGAAGGATCCGGTGCGTACCCTCGTGAGCATCGTCAACCAGGTGGCCTACCCGGCGTTCGCCCGCCTGCAGCTCGAAGAGGAGCGGCTCCGCCGCTACTTCTACGCCATCGCTCGCGTGAACATGTCGTCCATCGGCACCGTGCTCCTCGTCATCGCCGTGTTCACCGAGGACGCCCTCATGGCCATCGGCTACGAGCAGTGGCTGGCCGTCGTCCCCCTGGTGCAGATCCTGACGGTCTACGGCCTCATCTTGTCCGTCTCGCCGCTCGTACCCCAGCTTCTCAACGCCGTGGGCCGGGCCCGCCAGAACTTCTTGTACTCCCTCACGACCGCAGTGGTCATGCCCGTCGCCTTCCTGGTCGCCGCCTCCATGAGCCTGGAGGCCGTCGCCTGGGTGTGGGGCACCATCTATCCGGTGGTGGTGGTGGTCCTCTTCCTGTTCGGCTCCCGTGCCCTGAAGCAGTCGTTCTGGACTTTCGCGGGCAAGACCCTGTCGGGCGCGGTCGTCCTGGCGCCGGTCGCCGTCGTGGCCCTCGGCGTGCGCTGGCTCCTGGCCGAACAGGCGGCGTGGAACCCGGCCCCGGTGGCCGTGCTGGGGGCGGCAGTGACCCTCGTGTCGGGCCTGGGGCTGGCCTATGCCCGCGAGCGCGATACGGTCGCGGCCGTGCTGAAGCGCCACAAGCGCAAGGACGGAGACGACTGATGCGCATCCTGGTCTGGGCGACCACCTTCGGCGCGGACCTCCTGAGCTTCACCCGCTACCTGGACCGCCGGTCCGATACGCAGGTGAAGGTGGTCATGGGCGATCCGAAGCTCTACCGGCGGCAGGGCGTCTCGGAGCTGTTCCCCGTGCAGGCCGACCTGGTGCGCCGCCGGGGCCTCCACGACGTGGCCGGCGTGCCCTTCTTCAGGCCCCACGTGACCATCCTGGACAACCGCGTCCCGCTCCGGGCCACGTCGCCGAAGGGGATGGTCCTGTGGCACGGCTTCGGCTGGAAGGGGCCGAACGATCGGAAGGAGTTCCGGGCCCTCCACATGCAGCTCCGGCGCGCCTGGGGCGACCCCCTGAGCCCCAACCCCGACTTCCGCTGGCAGTGCTTCGGCCCCTGGGACTTCGAGCACCGCACCGAGGTGAGCGGCTTCCACCCGGACAACTGCCGGGTGCTGGGCGCCGCCAGCCACGACGACCTGCGCGAGCCCATCCCGAAGGAGCGCCTGCAGCCGTACTATCCCTTCGACGTCGTGAACCGGAAGACGGTGCTCCTGGCGCCCACCTGGCACTACGGCGAGGTCTTCGCCCACTGGGGCACGGACGCCGACCTCTTCCGGCGCCTGCTCGGCCACCTGGAGCGTCGCGGCGCGAACGTGATCCTGCGGCTCCACGACTCCTTTCGCTTCGAGCGCGCCTACCGGCGGTTCCTGACGCGCCTGGCGGACGAGCACGACCACGTGATGCTCAAGTTCAAGGACCGGGATCCGGACAACTTCCTGGACCTGCAGGTGGCCGACGCCCTGGTCACGAACTACTCGAGCATCGCCAACCTCTACTACGCCACCCGCCGGCCCACCATCCACGTCTACCCGGTGCGGAGCGAGGACGAGGCGTTCCAGTGGAAGCAGTACACGCTCCTGGGCGTGCGTGAGAGGACCGTGGAGTCGGCGCGCTACGTCTGGAAGCTGCCCCCGGAGGACCACGGCGGCATGCTGGCGCGGAGCTTCCCCCGGCTCGTGGAGCAGCTCGACGAGGCCCTGGACGACCCGACCTGCTGCGAGGTGGCCGCGGGCGAATTCCTCGACCGGCACATGCTGGGCGCGGACGGTCGCAACTGCGAGCGCACCTGGGAAGCCCTGGAGGAGCTCGTCGCAGGCCGTTGAGTCCAGCGGCGGATTCGGGGCCAGAACCGTCCATTGCTCCGGCCCGATCCGCGTGCTATAGGCACGCCCTCGTCTGCCGGCGGCTGTCTCCGGTCGCCCAGCGGAGGCGCGACTTCCGCCGGTCCGGCGGACCGGAACACGCACTCGCCGAGGGGCCCCTCGGGCTCCTCCGGCGCCTTCGAACCGAGAGGCTCTCCATGGCTGCGTCCAGCACCACCGTCAACCGCCCCGACGGCAAGCTCCTCGTCCTCACACCCGGTATGGGGGCCGTCGCCACGACCTTCATCGCCGGCGTCGAGGCCATCCGCCGTGGTCTCGCCCGGCCCATCGGCTCCCTGACCCAGCAGCAGACCATCCGCCTCGGCGAGCGCTCCGAGGGCCGGAGCCCGCTCATCAAGGACCTGGTGCCGCTGGCGACCCTCGACGACCTGACCTTCGCGGGCTGGGACGTCTTCGACGAGGACGTCTTCGACGCGGCGTCGCGCGCGAAGGTCCTGGACCGGCACGACCTGGAGCCCCTGGCGGACTTCCTCCACGGCGTGAAGCCCATGAAGGCCGCCTTCGACAAGGAGTACGTCCGCCGGCTGGACGGCCCGCACGTCAAGGCCGAGAAGGGCAAGCGCGCCCTGGCCGAGGCCCTCCGCGAGGACATCCGGCGGGCCCTGGACGAGTCCGGCGCCACCCGGGCGGTCATGGTGTGGTGCGGCTCCACGGAGGTCTTCCTCCGGCCGGCCGCCTGCCACCAGTCCATCGAGGCCTTCGAGAAGGGCCTCGACGAGGACGATCCGGCCATCGCGCCCTCCCAGCTCTACGCCTACGCGGCCATCAAGGAGGGCGTCCCCTACGCCAACGGCGCCCCGAACCTGTCCGCGGACAGCCTGGCGCTGGAGGCCCTGGCCGAGGAGCACGGCGTGCCCATCGCCGGCAAGGACTTCAAGACGGGCCAGACCCTGATGAAGACCATCCTGGCCCCCGGCCTGAAGACCCGGATGATCGGCGTCGCCGGTTGGTTCTCCACCAACATCCTGGGCAACCGGGACGGCGAGGTCCTCGACGACCCGGACAGCTTCCGCGCCAAGGAGGTCACCAAGTCCGGCGTGCTGGACACCATCCTCCAGCCCGACCTCTACCCGGACCTGTACGGCGACCTCTATCACAAGGTCCGCATCAACTATTACCCGCCCCGCGGCGACGCCAAGGAGGGGTGGGACAACATCGACATCCGCGGCTGGCTCGACTACCCGATGCAGATCAAGGTGGACTTCCTCTGCCGGGACTCGATCCTCGCCGCCCCCATCGTGCTGGACCTGGCGCTCTTCCTGGACCTGGCGAAGCGGAAGGAGCGGAGCGGCATCCAGGAGTGGCTGTCGTTCTTCTTCAAGAGCCCCCACGTGGAGCCCGGCCACATCCAGGAGCACGACATCTTCATCCAGCACATGCGGTTGAAGAACACCCTGCGCGTGATGGCCGGCGAGTCCCCGGTCACGCACCTCACGGAGGGTGTCCAGGCGGAGGGCTGAGCCCCTCTCTCCTCCACTCGCCGGGGCGCCGGCGTCCTCCCGCTTCCACTGGGGCGCCGCCGTCCCCGCCGGAGTATGGGGGCGCGGTCGCTACTTCAGCTGCTGGTACACGTAGGTCCCCTTCCCCTTCGCGGCGCTTTCTCCGCCGCGCCGGACGAGGTAACGGGCGTCGAACTTGTACGTCCACGGCTTCATCAGCCGCTCCACGACGAAGCGCTCCACCCTGCTCAGGGTGCGCAGGTCGTCCTTCCGCTCGCGCATGGAGGTCGCCTTGATCACGCCGCGGACGTCGTCGCCCTCGCGGGACTCGAGGTGAACCACCCGCGGCACGGAGTAGGGGGACTTCTCGTCTTCGCGGATGTCGTCCACCCGTAGCGCGACGTCCGGCTCCCAGGCGACGAGGGCGTCGTCCGTGGCGGCGAAGACCCAGCCCAGGGTCCGCCCGCCGAGGCGGTCGCCCTGCTCGAAGGCGCTCATGACGACCGTCTGCTCCGGGCCGAAGTCCCGCAGGTTGTACCAGCGCCGCGCCAGGACGTAGGGAGCGACGTTCCCGGCCCGGTGGACCATGTACGCGGAGCCCCTCACCTCCCGCCGGTCGGCGTCGTCCCCCCGGCCGACGATCACCTCCCCCGTGAGCGCACCGCGGGCGGCCAGGATCGTCGTGACATAGCGGCGTCCCTGGCCATAGTCGCCTCCGCCGCCGGCCGGGCGGAGCGGGCCGTGGCGGACGTCGATCTCGAAGCGGGCCCGGTAGTCGTCCGCCTCCACGACGATCTCGGCCTTGTCCGTGCCGGCGACCACGCGGCTGTCGTCCACCCGCGCGTCGAAGCGTTCGGTGCCGAACTTCCAGTCGCCGCGCCCCTTTCGCACCTTGTGACGGAGCTTGTCGTGGCCGGGCACGGTCACGTGGGCCTTCAGCTCCGCGCGGCCGTCGGCGTTGGCCACGTTGGTGACCAGCAGCCGGATGTAGGCGTTCCCGCCCCCGTCGAAGTGCAGTCGCGCCACCAGCTGCTCGGAGAAGTCGGAGGCGCTGCGGTTCGCCGCATCCGCCCACGCCATGGCGAGGTCTTCGTTCGTCAGACCGTCGGCTGCGCGCGAGGCCGGAGCGGACGAGCCCACGAGGAGGAGCACGGCGAGGGCTGCGAGGCGGGGGCCGAGGAGGGCGGGCTTCATGGTCACGGGACCTCTCCTGTCCGGGAGCGATTGGCCGACGATCGGCGAACGCGAGTCGGGCTGTCAACGCAGGTGACGCCGCCGCGGCTGGGCTATTCACCCGGGGAGGCGATGCAGGGCGGCGCCGGCGGAGGTCTGGACGCGGCCGGGCCCGCCGTGATTGACTTCGCGGCCCGCCGAGGAGCGCCATGACCCCGTATCTCGATCTTCTGCGACGCATCCTGGACGAGGGACGCCGACGGCCCGACCGCACCGGCGTCGGCACCCTGAGCGTGTTCGGCCACCAGATGCGCTTCGACCTGCGGGAGGGCTTCCCCCTCCTGACGACGAAGAAGCTGCACCTGCGCTCGATCCTCCACGAGCTGCTCTGGTTCCTCTCCGGGGACACCCACGTGGAGACGCTGCAGGCACACGGCGTCCGCATCTGGAACGCCTGGGCCACCGCCGAGGAGTGTGCACGGTTCGGGCGGGAGCCCGGCGATCTGGGCCCCATCTACGGCCACCAGTGGCGGAACTTCGGGGCGACGAAGCGGCCGGACGGCACGTACGAGCGCGACGGCGTCGACCAGATCGCCGAGCTGATCGAGGGGATCCGGACCCACCCGTGGTCCCGCCGGCACATCGTGACCGGCTGGCATCCCCGGGAGGCCCGCGAGGTGACGCTGCCCCCGTGTCACACCCTGTTCCAGCTCTACGTCCACGACGACGACCGGCTGTCCTGCCAGCTCTACCAGCGGAGCGGGGACGTCTTCCTGGGCGTGCCGTTCAACATCGCGAGCTACAGCCTCCTGCTGATGATGGTGGCGCAGGTGTGCGACCTGCGCCCGGCCGAGTTCGTGCACACCCTGGGCGACGCGCACCTGTACTCGAACCACCTGGACCAGGCGCGGCTGCAACTTCAGCGCGAGCCGAGGCCGCGCCCGACCATGCACCTGAACCCGGACGTCACCGACATCTTCGGCTTCCGCTACGAGGACTTCCGCCTCGAGGGCTACGAGCCGCACCCCCACATCAAGGCCGAGGTGGCGGTATGAGCCCAGAAGACGCCCTCCGCGCGCCGCTGGTCCTGGTGGTCGCCGTCAGCCGGAACGGGGTCATCGGGAAGGACGGCGGCCTCCCGTGGCACATCCCGGGCGACCTGAAGCACTTCAAGCGGAACACCATGGGCCACGCCATCATCATGGGCCGCCGGACCTGGGAGTCCATCGGGCGGCCGCTGCCGGGGCGCCGGAACATCGTGGTGAGCCGGCGGCGGGACCTGGAGATCCCGGGCTGCGAGGTGGCGCACGACCTGGACGAGGCCCTGGCCCTGGCGCGCACCGAGGACGACGCGCCGAGGGTCATCGGCGGAGCGTCCCTGTACGAGGAGGCCCTCCCGAGGGCGACCCGGCTGCTGCTCACGGAGGTGGACCGGGACGTGGAGGGCGACACCTTCTTCCCGGAGTTCGAGCGCTCCGAGTGGGTGGAGGTCGAGCGCGAGGAGGGCGACGGCGTGACCTTCCTCACCCTCGAGCGCCGGGTCTGAACGGCAGGCCCGCGGCGCACAGGGCGGCGAGGCTGCCAGGGGATGGCGGGCTCGTGGGGGACACGAGAGGGATCGCGCTGGTGCCGCCGGGTGAGTGGCGCTCGCCGGCGGTGATATCATGGAGGGGAGCCCTGTCCCCACCTGCCGGAGTGTCCCGATGAAGCCGGTCTGGATCGTCGCCTACGACTTCTCGTCCTTCTCCGACGCCGCCGCGCGCCAGGCGGCCGACGACGCCCGGGCCTTCGGCGCGCGCCTGCACCTGCTGCACGCGTTGAACAGCGAGATGCTCCACGAGGAGCAGGACTGGGAGATCGGCGCGTCCGCGGGCGTCACCTGGCACGACTACCTGTCCCAGGCCCGCGCCACGGCGTCCGGAGCCCTGACCGCCGCCCGGGCCGCCCTCCGCGAGGACCATCCGGACGTGGAGGTCTCGGTGGAGGTGGTGGACGGGCACCCGGTGGACGCCCTGGTGAAGGCCGGCGACCGACCCGAGGTGGACCGCATCGTCATGGGCAGCCACGGTCGGAAGGGGCTCCGGCGCTGGATGCTGGGCTCCGTGGCCGAGCAGGTCGTCCGTCGCGCGCACGTCCCGGTGCTCGTCGTCAAGCACGCGGAGCCGCCGCAGGCGGAATAGTCCCGTTGCTCGGGGCGCGAGCTGCGCCGGAGAGCGAGAAGCGTCTGGGCTCGACCCTCCTGCCCCTGCGCAGCGTCGCACCCGGGTAGTGGAAACGGCCTCCGGCACCGGCACGGTGACTGCCATGCCCACGGTCGGTTGGTCGGCAAACGCTGGTCGGAAAAGTGAGAAGTGAGTAGGCTTGACCCCACTGCGCGCTCACAGGAGGCCCATGTCCTCCACGAGGGCGGCGACGGTCTCGGGCGAGGGGGCGTCGGCGGGGGGCCGCTCGGGCGACGAGGACGCCAGGAAGGCGCCGAGGTCGATGGTCCGGGCCGCCTCGCCCTCCGCGAGGCCCTCCTCGACCTGGGCGGCGAGCTGTTCGCGCAGGGGAGCCTCCACCTCGCTCCAGAGGAAGCCGGTGCGGCTTCGGCGGGTGGCCTCCACCTTCACGTGCTCCGGGGCCGGCGGGGTGTGGCGCAGGTAGAGCGTCAGGGGCGCCCGCGGCTCCACTTTCATCAGGAACGGCACGAGGGCGCGGACGTCCCACGCCTGCTTGCCCACGACCGCTGCGAGCTCGATGGACAGCTCCACGGACACCGCGACGGCGTAGCGAAGAGCGGGCAGGGTGTGGACGCCGAAGCCGCCCACGCGCCCCTCGACCCGGATCCGGACGGGGCCCTGCTTCTCCTCCGTCTCGAAGGTCCGCCCGGCCAGGTCCCGGTTCAGGGCTCCGGCCAGCACCTCGGGGCTCAGCGCCGCGAGGATGAAGCGCTCGGCGAACGCCTCCAGGCTCAGCTCGTGGGTCATCTCGCCTCCAGCATCAGGCCCCGGTGGTCGGCGGTGAAGTCCGCCTCCCGCAGGCGGTCGGCCCAGGGGGTCGAGCGCGCGGGCTCGCCGTCGATGCGCTCGATGTGCAGCAGGCGTCCCCGCCGGTGTCGCGCGACCTCCCGGAGCGCCCGGGCCGCGGGCAGCAGCTTGCCCTCGTCGGCCGCCGCGGGAAAGGTCAGCAGCGAGCGGCCACCCTTCTCCAGGTACAGCACCGGCTCGTCGTCCACCAGCACGATCCGGCAGCCGGCCGCCCGGCGAGGCTTCCCGGCCGCCTCGGGCCCAGTCTCGGGCCAGGGGATGAGCACGCCGTAGGGATTGGCCGGATCGGTGGCGGCGAGGACGGAGACGCCGGCCTCGTCCGGCTCGCGTCGCGCCGCCCGGAGACGGTCCACGGCCCCCGGCCAGGCGAACTGCGCGCCGCCCAGCCCCTCCACGAAGTACCCCCGGCGGATGCGGCCGGACTCCTCCATGGCCTTCAAGACCGGGTAGACGCCCGCGAAGCCGCCGGGCAGGTCCTCCATGGCCACGGCCTCCCGGGTGAGCACGCCGTGGCGCTCCAGCAGCGTCGTCGCGCGGGCGTGCGCCACCTCGGTCGGGGAGGGCGGCGGACCCAGGACGTCCTCGACCCGCGACCACCGCCCGCCGGCGGCCCGGGCGATCCGGCTTCCGCCCCGGCGGCCCCGTCCTCGCCGCGCACCCAGGGCCCGGAGGGGCTGGAAGGTGTCGTTCGTCACGCGCCCCGCCCAGACGAGGTCCCAGATGGCCTCCAGGAGATCCTCCTCGCGGGGGCGGTCGCAGGCCAGGAGGAGCTCCGTGAAGAACGACGCGCCCCGCTGCTCCAGGTGCTCCATGATGCGGGCGTGGAGCGGGCTCGGAGGCTCGAACGGGCCGGGCCGGTCTACGAGCAGCCCCGCCCGCTCGCGCCGGTGGAGCGCGACGCGGCCGTCCTTCCGCCCCAGGGCGCCGTGGCCGATCCAGACCACGAGGCCCATGGCGCCCATCTCGTCGAGCATCCGCGGGTGGAAGTCCGGGACCCGCGCCGGCAGGACTGCGTGCTCCAGGTCGCGGAAGCCCAGGGGGAGCCCCTCCAGCCGGGCCACGGCCTCGTGCAGGCGGTCCGGCCCCCGGTGGTCCTCGCCGATCCCGTGCCAGGCCGGGAGGAAGCGGGCCAGCACCTCCGGCTCCACGGGCGCCACCTCGCTCCGAAGCCTGGCGAGCGTCCGCTGGCGCACCCTCCGGAGGACCTCCGGGTCGCACCACTCGCGCTCGTGGCCGCCGGGGCGGAAGTCGCCGTGCATCAGGCGGTCGTCGGCCTCCAGCCTGCGGAGCACCGCGTCCACGCGCGACGCGGGCAGGCCCCAGCGCGTGGCCGGGTGCCGCGTCACGAACGGTCCGTGGGTCCGCGCCCACCGGAGCGCGAGCTGTTCGAGGGGCGCCTCGGCGGGCGCCAGGAACGCGTCGGGCACCCCGTGTGGCGGCTGCGCCCCGAGGGCGTCTCGGTACAGGGCGGCGTCTTCGATGGCGATCCAACGATCCTCGCCGGCCACCTGGAGCGGGATGGCCCGCCGGCTCCGCCGAAGCTCCTCCAGCCAGGGCCCGGCGTCGTCCGCCTCGCAGCGGGCGGTCGCCTCCTCGGCGGTCAGATCCCCCAGCCGTCGCAGCACGTCGTGCAGGCCGTCCGGATGCCTCGCCCGCCGATCCTCGGCCAGGTGCTGGAGCTCCGCCTCGAGGCGGTGGAGCACCCCGGCGTCCAGGAGCTCGCGGAGCTCCTCGTGGCCCAAAAGCTCCCGCAGCATGTTCCGGTCCAGCGCGAGGGCCTGGGCCCGGCGCTCCGCCAGCGGGGCGTCCCCGTCGTAGATGTGGGTGGCTACGAACGCGAAGACCAGCGACCGGGCGAAGGGCGAGGCGGACGGCGTCTCCACGGGCTCCACGTGCACCTCCCGGCGGCGGATGGCGTGGAGCAGCGCTCGGAGCGCCGGCAGGTCGAAGACGTCCTGCAGGCAGGAGCGGTAGGTCTCCAGCACGATGGGAAACGACGGGTGCTGCCGGGCCACCGCCAGGAGGTTCTGGGCCTTCATCCGCTGGGCCCACAGCGGCGTGCGCGAGCCGGGCCTGCGGCGAGGCAGGAGGAGGGCCCGCGCGGCGTTCTCCCGGAACTGGCTGGCGAACAGCGACGAGTGTCCGAGCTGATCGACGACCAGGTCCTCGATCTCCTCCGGGTCCGGGATCAGCAGGTCCTCGTCCGGCGCCGCGTCGGCCTCCACGAGCCGGATCACGATGCCGTCGTCGGTCCACATGGTCTGCACGTCGAAGCCGGCCCGGGCGGACAGGCGCGCCTCGATGGCCAGGGCCCACGGCGCGTGCACCCGGGCCCCGAACGGCGACAGGATGCAGACGCGCCAGTCCCCCAGCTCGTCGCGGAAGCGCTCCACGGTGATGGCCCGATCCGTGGGGACCGTCCCGGTGGCCTCCCGCTGCTCCCGGACGTAGGCGGCCAGGTTCCGCGCGGCGAGCAGGTCGAGGCGCCAGGCCTCCTGGAGCCGGCTCTCCGGGTCGTCGCGGGCGTCCAGCTCCCGCACGAAGGCGCCGATCGCCCTCCCCAACTCCACGGGCCTCCCGGGGCCCTCGCCGTGCCAGAACGGGAGCTTCCCCGGCTCTCCGGGGGCAGGGCTCACCACCACGCGGTCGCGGGTGATCTCCTCGATGCGCCACGTCGTCGCCCCGAGCATGAACGTCTGTCCCGGGCGGCTCTCGTGGACCATCTCCTCGTCCAGCTCTCCCACGCGCGGGCCGTCCGGCCCCAGGTGGACGCCGTACAGGCCGCGGTCGGGGATGGTCCCGCCGCTCATGGCCGCCAGGGACTTCGCGCCCCGCCGTCCCGTCAGCTCGCCGGTCTCCCGGTCCCACAGGATGCGCGGGCGGAGGTCCGCGAACTCGCTGGAGGGATAGAGGCCCGAGAGCATGTCCAGCACGCCCACGAGCACGCCCCGGGCCAGCTCGGCGTAGGGGGCGGCCCGGCGGACCGCGGCGTGCAGGTCGTCCACGGTCCACGTGTCGGCCGCCGTCGCGGCGACGATCTGCTGCGCGAGCACGTCGAGCGGGTTCCGGGGGACGCGGAGCGGCTCGATCTCCCCCTCGGCCATCTGGTGGACGACCACCGCGGCCTCCAGCAGGTCGCCCCGGTGCTTGGGGTAGACGCGGCCCTTGCTGACCTCGCCCACGTGGTGGCCGGCGCGACCGACGCGCTGCAGACCGCTCGCCACCGAACCCGGCGACTCCACGAGGAGCACCAGGTCCACGGCGCCCATGTCGATGCCCAGCTCCAGGCTGCTGGTGGCGACGATGCCCCGGATCCGCCCGTCCTTCAGCATCTCCTCGACCTCGCGGCGCTGCCGGTGGGCCACGCTGCCGTGGTGGGCCCGGACCAGCTCGCCCTCGATGCCCCGCAGGGCGGCGAGGTCGTTGATGCGCTCCGCCAGCCGCTCGCACAGGCCGCGGCTGTTCACGAAGACGATGGTGGTCCGGTGCGCCAGGATCTGCTCGAGGAGCCGCGGGTGGATCGCGGGCCACACGCTGGCGCGCTTCTCCGCCTCCGGGACGGCCTCCTCGGCTCGGTGCGCCAGGATGGAGCCGCTCGGGGGGCCGTCGTCCTCATCGTCGCCCTCGTCCGGCCGCGTCATGTCCTCCACGGGGACCCGGATCTGCACGTCGATGGCCGGTCGCGCGCTGGTGTCGACGAGAGAAACCGGCCGGTCCCCGCCGAGGAAGCGCGCCACCTCGTCCATGGGGCGTACCGTCGCGGACAGGCCCACACGCTGTGGGTCGTGACGCGTCAGCCGCGCCAGACGCTCCAGGGAGAGCGCCAGGTGGGCGCCTCGCTTGGTGGGCGCCAGGGCGTGGATCTCGTCCACGACGACCGTCTCCACGGACCGCAGCGTCTCCCGGGCCTTCGAGCCCAGGACGAGGTAGAGCGACTCCGGCGTCGTCACGAGGATCTCCGCCGGGTCCTTCGCCTGGAGCCGCCGCTCCTTCTGCGTCGTGTCCCCGGTCCGCACGGCCACGCGCGGCACGCGGAAGGGCTCGCCCAGGCGCTCGGCGGCCCGCGCGATGCCCACCCGGGGCGTCCGGAGGTTGCGCTCCACGTCGTAGACCAGGGCCTTGAGCGGCGAGACATACAGCACGCGGACGCCGGGCTCTGCGTCCTCGGGCAGCCTGCCCAGGCGGTCCAGCGCCGCCAGGAACGCCGCCAGGGTCTTCCCGGAGCCCGTCGGAGCGACGAGCAGGGCGTGCTCGCCGTCCAGGATCCGGCCCCAGCCCTGCTGCTGGACGGGCGTGGGCCCTGCGAAGGCGGCCTCGAACCAGGCGCGCGTGGCGGGGGCGAAGCGTTCCATCGCCCCGCACCTTACGCCGGGCCTCTTCGCGGGCTCAACGCGCAGGCCGCGCTCCCGCTCGCGCCCGTGATCGGGAGCGACCGGGTTGTCGTTGTCCGACGTCGCGGGTCGCCGTATGATCCACCTTCACCATCATGTGGGCGGTGTGCCCGCAGGCGAGGGCGAGGCGATGGGCGGCGTGACGAGGGAGCAGGAGAGGGAGGCCGCGGCCGAGGTCGCCGCCCCGCGGACGGCGCAGGGCCCGGCGCGGTCCACGGCGGACATGCGCTCCCGGCTGCGCGGCCTGAGCTTCCGCGAGGGCGCCGAGGCCCTCCAGCCCAAGGCCTCGGGCGACCTGCAGCAGGACGCCGTGGGCCTGGCGCGCCAGGGCTTCCGGGGGCCGTCGTCGGACCTCCCCCACCGGGGGGCCATCGAGCAGAGCCTGGGCACGGACCTCTCCGGCGTCCGCGCGCACAGCGGCCCGGACGCCGCCGCGGCCTGCGGTCGCCTCGGGGCCGAGGCGTACGCCATGGGGGAACGGGTGGCCTTCGCGTCCCCGAGCCCCTCGAAGCACGTCGCGGCCCACGAGGCGGCCCACGTTGTGCAGCAGTCCCGGGGCGTGCAGCTGTCCGGGAAGGTGGGGCGGGCGGGCGACGACTACGAGCGCCAGGCCGACGCGGCGGCCGACCGAGTCGTGGCCGGCGAGAGCGCGCGCGACGTCCTGGACGCCCCGGCGAAGGTGGCGCCGGGCTCCGACGGCCCGGTCCAGCGCTACACGACCCAGAGCCTGTCCGGCGAGCCCCACCGGGTGTCCGACGACGGCCGGATGGCGGTGTACCAGGAGAGCGTCTACGGCAGCCAGGTCGCCTACGCCGAGCCCGGGATGATCGAGGCCGCGTCCTCGAAGCTGGAGGCGGCCACCTCGGTGATGCGCCTGGAGCCCGGCGACTACGACGTCGAGGCCCACGCCGAGGACGGGTCCAAGCGGGCGCTGTCCGACGTGGTGGTCACGAACACCGCCAACGACACCAAGGACTCCGACATGGTGCTGTGGGCCGACTGCGGGCGGGCCGGGCGCGCCGTGTCGGGCGGCGACCGGGGCACGGGGACCGGCCAGGGCGACATGGTGGCGCGGTACGAGGCGCCCTCCGGTGAGGGGAAGAAGGTCTCCAAGACCCACTGGCCGGAGATCCAGAAGGCCGTGATCATGACCGAGCACTTCTCGGACGAGCTCGACATGGCCGCGGTGAGCGCGAAGGCCAAGGCCTACTACGAGACGCGGGCGGCCTTGGAGAAGGAGACGGACCCGGGCAAGCGCAAGGCGCTGTCCTCGAAGCGGGCCCGGCTGGCGGCGGAGATCGACGTCATCACGCGGGCGGCCTACGAGAAGCTGTCGGACGAGGACAAGCGCGCCTTCGACGAGAAGGTGGGCATCAACGCCTACGCCGACCCGGAGATCGGCGAGGCCTTCCACATCAGCACGGGCGGCGGCCGGCACCCGGAGGCCCCCGAGGGCCTGATGACGTGGAACTTCCACTGGGCCGGGGTGGTGCTGAAGAGCGGCTCCGACACCGTCACCCTGGAGAACTACTCCGTGGGCGAGTACGGCGCCGAGAACTCGTCGTGGGTCTACCAGCTCTACGGCGTCGGCAAGAAGAAGGACCAGTCGTTCCACGAGCAGCACAAGGACGTGCACAAGCAGCACGGAGCCAGCCCGACCACCATGCGAATGGGCAAGCCCTGAGGCGGGGCTGGACGAGCACCGCGCGGCGCCCCGTGGTGGTCGCAGTCCTGCTCCTGGCGGCCTCCGGTCTGGTGGCGTGCCCCTCGCAACCCCAGCGCGTAGCGGAGGACGAGGCCGTGACCGACCCCAAGCCGAAGCCCAAGCCCAAGCCCAAGAAGAGCCAGCCCGCCCCGAGCGACCAGGAGCGCACGGGGACACGGCTGCCGGCGTCCTACGAGGGGCTGGGCGACCTCCCGCTCGTGGCCAGCGCGGACGTCATCGCGGCGCACGACGGCGAGACGGTCCGCGTGGAAGGCACCTACGTGCAGGTCGACGTCCGGATGGCGAAGATCCCGCCGCCCCGCCACGTGGGCCACGCCGCCGTGGAGCTTCCGGACGGCCGGCGCGTGCACCTCTTCCCCATCTGGCACGAGGAGGGCAAGCGCCCGGCGGCCGAGACGGAGCGCTTCGAGGGACGCCGCGTCATCGCGGTGGGGACCCTGCACGAGCAGGCCCCGGAGGAGCCGCACGGCGGCGCCAGCCCCCTCGTCCCGACCCTCGACCCGGTGGAGGCCCTCCTCCCCGCCGACTGAGGTGCGCCCGAGGTGAAGCTGCCGCAGGATCGCCGTCCCCGGCGGTCACGTCCCGGTCTGCCGTCCCCGCCCGCGATGGGGTGGCTACTCGTCGTCGAAGGGACTCTCCCCCGGCGACATGGAGAACCCGGCGGCCCGGGGGTGGCCCCCGCCGCCGAACCGCTTCGCCACGTCGCCCACGTGGACGCCGCCGGGGCGCGAGCGGAGGCTGTACGATCTCGAACCGTCCTCCCCCTCGGTCCACATCACGGCGAAGGGCTCGCCCTCGGACAGGGCGTTGCCCAGCTCCGACTGGAGCAGGGCGGCGTTCACCACCGGCACGTCATGGCCGGCCATGCGGCGCCGACCCGCCCGCCGCGCGAGGTGCTCCACGTGGACGGCCTTCCAGTCGAGGATGGCTCGCCCCCGGGCCACGAGCCCCTCCGGGCCGCCGGCCAGGACGGCGTCCCACGCGTCGAAGTCGTCGGGGAGCGTCTCCATGGCGGCGTTGACCTCCCGGCTGTCCGGGAGGGCCCAGCGCCAGAGGTCGCGATCCTCCACGTAGTCGACCAGCCAGGGGCGGGGCTCGTCGGGAAAGAGGGTGTCCCAGGCGAGGCCGCAGCCGCTCCGCTCCATGTCGAAGGTGGCGTAGGGGAGGTCGCCCAGGTCGTCCCGGGCCGTGGCGTGGTGGTCGAGGATGCGGAGGCTCGACGCCTGCTGCGCCATGGTCCGCGTCGCCCGGCGGGAGAAGGCGAAGTCCACGATCCAGACGTCCCGGCCCGTCACGTCCGGCGGGTCGTCCCCGTGTCGCCAGCCCGCCAGCTCGGCGTCCGGAAAGCGCTTCCTGGCGACCCAGGCCGCGCAGAATCCGTCCGGGCAGCCGTCGTGGAAGATGACGAGGGGAGGGCGCGTGCCGGGCATGGGGCTCCTAAGCGCCTGCGGCGCGCTTCAGGGTCCGGACGAGGCGGTTTCGCTGCTCCTGCGCCTGCTGCGCCCCGTCGCCGAAGTCGTGCAGGGCGTGCTCCCAGTGGTGGGCGGCCAGCACGAGCTCGTAGAGCCGCACCGCGTCCGTGCCGAGCTCCGTGTCGGCTCGGGCCTCGTACGCCTCGACCAGGCGCTCGAGGCCGTGGGGCACCTGGAAGGGGCGGCGGACGCCCCGCGTGACGATGGCCAGGTCGTAGGCCGGGTCGCCGGCCCGGGCCTCGGTCCAGTCGATGAGGGCCGGACGCTCCTCCCCGTCCAGCAGCTCGGGCAGGGCCAGGAGGACGTTCTCGCCCACCAGGTCGCCGTGGAGCAGGGCCGGAGGCTCGTCCGGTGGCAGGTTCTCCAGGGCCCACGCGAGGGCGTCGCGGGCCTCGGGCCGGTCCGAGAGCCGCTCGAGCCCCCGGAGCTCGAAGCGGGCGTGGGCGCGCCGGCTCTCGTGCCAGGGCACCAGGCCCGCCACCTCGTCGATGGGCACGGCGTGGCAGCGCGCGGCGGCGTCCGCGATGCTGTCCCACGGCGGCGTGACGGGGCTGCGGGGCGCGCGAAGCTCCACGGGGAGTCCGGGCGCGAACTCCTGGACGGGGGCGATGCCGACGGACACCGGCACGGCCGCCACGATCCGCGGGACCCGGAAGGCCCGCGGAGTGGCCCCCAGCCGCCGTAGCAGGCGCGCCTCGCGCGTGGCCTCGATGATCTGGTCCGCGGGCACGTCGGAAAAGGGGAGCCGCGCGACGACGCGCGTCGGCTCGGGACGCCCGGGGAGCTCCACGACGGAGGTCCAGGCCTGGTAGGTGACCCCCTCGCCCAGGAACTTCACCTTGTCCACGACGTGGTCGCGCGCCTGCCGGCCCCAGTGCGGCTCCAGGGCGTCCAGCAGGACCCGGAAGGCCAGCGCGCGCCGGCTCCTCGGCTCGTCGTCTCGCATGACCTCCGGGGGCTCGGCGAGGAGGGGGTGCTCCACGGCGGGCTCCTCCAGGCCCAGCCGGCGACCCTCGGCGTCCGCGGCCGCGAGGTCCTGGGCGTACCAGCGCACGCGCAGGTCCGGGTGGTCCAGGTAGGGCTCGAACGCGTCGCGGTCCGCCTCCCGGACGAGGCCCTGCACGGTGACCATGCGGCTCAGGGTCGCCACGGCCCGGCGATAGCCCAGCTCCTCGTCGTCCAGCCGCCCACACGCCTCGCAGAGCCAGCGACCGTCCCCGTCGGCGACGCCGGCCTCGCGGATCTCCCCGCAGCTCCAGCACCAGCGGCCCTTCACGCGCGTTCTCGCGGACATGCGTGGCTCCAGGGAGGTCCGTGGGGAACCCGGGGAGCAGCCTACCACGGTCGACCCCCCGTCGAGTCCCGGTGTACGCTCGCGTCCGTCACGCAACGCCGACGGAGGGGAGATGGCCGGTCGATTCGACGGGAAGGTCGCGTGGATCACGGGAGGCGGGAGCGGAATCGGCCGCGCCTGCGCCCTGGAGTTCGCCGGGGAGGGGGCCCGGGTGGCCGTCTCGGGCCGGCGTCGCGAGCGCCTCGACGAGGTGGTCCGGGACATCGAGGGGCGAGGCGGCGAGGCCCTGGCGGTCCCCTGCGACGTCACCGACGAGGACGGGGTGGCGGAGGCGGTCCGGGCGGTGGTGGAGCGCTTCGGGCGCCTGGACGTGGTCCTGGCCAACGCGGGATACGGCGTGGGCGGCGCCATCGAGAAGCTGTCGGCGGAGGACTGGCGGCGCCAGCTCGACGTGAACGTGGTCGGGCTCGTGACCACCGTGCGCCACGCGCTCCCGGAGCTCCGAGAGACCGGCGGGCGCATCGGCCTCGTGGGCAGCGTCAACGCCTTCGTCTTCACGCCGAAGATGGGCGCCTACTGCGCCTCGAAGGCCGCCGTGCGCGCGATCGGCGAGGTCCTGGCCGCCGAGCTCCGGGGAAGCGGCGTGTCCTGCACGACCGTGCACCCGGGCTTCGTCGAGAGCGAGATCGCCCGCGTGGACAAGGACAACGTCCACCACCCGGACCGGAAGGACAAGCGCCCGTCGAACCTCATGTGGCCGGCGGACAAGGCCGCCCGTGTCATCGTGCGCGCTGTCCACCGGCGCCAGCGTGAGAAGGTCTTTACGGGCCACGGCAAGGTGGCCGCGTGGCTGGGTCGCCACACTCCCGGGCTGGTGAACCGCCTGGTCTCCCGGGGCTGACCGGGACCTACGGGAGGTCCGCCCCCGCCCAGGCGACGCTGCGCCGCCAGAGCTCCGTCGCGAGGTCGTCGTCCATGGCGGGCCTGCTGGGCTTCTTCGGCCTGGAGCGCGTGAAGTAGCGCCCGTTGTCCCGGGGCGCGTCCGGGGACGTGGCGCAGTGGAGCGTGGTCTCGGCCCCGCGGTCGGGCGAGAGCATGAAGCGCTTCATCAGCCAGGCCACGGGCCCGGGGACTCTCCGCCAGACGTCGGTCGCCACGACACCGGGGTGCAGGCTGTACGATGTCGTGTCCGTCCCTTCCAGTCGCCGCGCCAGCTCGCGGGCGAACAGCACGTTGGCGAGCTTCGACACCGCGTACTCCCGCAGCCCCGTCACCGTGGCCGTGGGCCGGCGGACGGCCTCCCAGTCGATGCCCTTCGCGTCGTAGTGGGAGCGGCTGGCGACGTTCACCACGCGGGAGCGAGGCGTCTCCTTCAGGCGCTCGGCTAGGCGCATCGTGAGCAGGAAGTGCCCGACGTGGTTCACGCCGAAGGCCAGCTCGAAGCCGTCCTTCGTCTGCCCGCGGTGCCCGGCGACGCCGGCGTTGTTCACCAGGACGTCGAGGGGCCGCCCGCGGTCGAGCACGTCCTCCGCGCAGGCCCGGACCGAGTCCAGGTCGCCCAGGTCGAGGGGCACGAAGGTCGCCGCCTCACGGCCGGCCAGCGCTCGCATCTCGTCCAGCACCGGCTCGGCCCGCTCGCGCACGCGGCAGGCCAGCATCACGTGCGCGCCGGCCCGCGCCAGCTCCACGGCGGTCACCCGCCCGATCCCCGTGTTCGCGCCCGTCACCAGGCACGTCTTCCCCTCCATCGAGGGCACCTCGCCGACCATGACTCCCCTCCTGCGAACACCCCGCCGATCCCACGCGCAGCACGGCCGAGTCAAGGCGGCTGCCGACCGGAAACGCGAAGGCCCCCTGGCCTCACGACCAGGGGGCTCCGAATGGCTCGAGTACCATTCGCCTTATCGCCACCACCAACCGCCGAGCGCCACGTGAAGAATGTCTTGCCTAATCAGTCGCTTACGCGGCGTCGCGTCCTGTTCACAAGGCGGTAGGGAGATCGTGTAGCGTCCCGGATTGTTGCTCGCGAGGTTCGCAACGCTTCCACGCAACGCGAACCCGGGCCCAGCCCTGGACGAACCCGTGTAGGCGCAAGCCGATAGCCGAGGCGACGTCGCCTGTTGCACCTGCGACCTCGCCACGTAGGATCGCCGGCATGAAGTCCCAGCCGCCCATCCTGGATTCGCATGCCGGCGAGGCGCCCGTGCACGGCGACCTCACGACCCAACAGGCCGCCGAGGTCCTCAACGTCTCACATCCTTTCCTCATCGGCTTACTCGAAACGGGGGCGCTCTTGTTCCGCATGGTCGGCACGCAGCGGCGGATCGGGGCGGTCGACCTCATGGCGTACAAGCGGCAGGACGAGGCCCGCCGCGACGAGGCGCTGGCCGAGCTGACGCGCCAGGCCCAAGACCTCGACCTCGGATACTGACCGTGCCGCCCCGTCTCGACCGGCCCCGAGTCCGATGCGCCGTCTACATGCGGCAGTCCGTCGACCGCGAACTCGACTACTCATCGTGCGACGCTCAGCGGGAGGCCTGCGAGGCGTTCGTCGGGTCGATGAAGTACGAGGGCTGGGAGCTGGTCGACGAGCGCTTCGACGACGTCGGGGTCGGCGGGGGTTCCCTCGGGCGGCCGGCGTTGATGCGGATGATCGCGGCCATCTCCAGTGGGCAGGTGGATGCGGTCGTGGTCCAGCGGTTCGACCGCTTGACGCGCAGCGTGCGCGACTGGACTCGGCTGCAGGAGTTCTTCGAACGGACCGGCGTCGAGCTCGTCGTGGTCGCCGCTGGCCGCGACGGCATGGGCTCGGTGATGCGCGGGCTGATGAACAACGTGCTGGCCGCGTTCGGCGAGTTGCGGCCTCGCTTGGCGAGTGCCGTCCCTTGGACTCGCACCTTCGGTGCTCGCGCCCCGTTTCCTCGCTTCGCTCGGAAGCCGTGGTCGAGCGTCAGCTCATCGGCGAGCGGCTCCGCGATGTCCGTGCGGCGAAGCGCGCGCGCGGGCTCCGCTCGGCGGGGCGCGTACCCTTCGGCTTCAGCTCGGACCCCGCCTCGCGCCAACTCGTCCCGCACCCGACAGAGGCCGACGTCGTCCGCGAGTTCTTCCGGCGGGCCGCGACGGGGCAGAGCGGTGCCGTGATCGCCCGGTGGGCCAACGGGCAGGGGATCCGCACAAAGGCCACCCGCCACTCGGATGGCAAGCCGTGGTCGGGGCGAGCCGTGCTCATGCTGCTGCGTAGCCCGCTCTACGTGGGCATGCGCGCGGCGGGTCCGGTGCTCGTGTCCGGCGTTCACGAGGCCCTGGTTGACGATGCGACCGCCCGAGCGGCGAGGGACGCCATCGCCTCTCGCCGCACCCGCGAGCCAAGCCCTCTTGGCCCGTTGTTGCCGCCGGACAGGGATCCGTACCTGCTGCGCGGCGTGATCTACTGCGCCGGGTGCAGCGGCGGGATGACGACGTCCGCATCGACCGCGGTCACCATCGAGAACGCCACCGAGGTGCCCCGCTACTACCGCTGCCGTGGCAGCGCCGAGCGTCCCGCCTGCCGGCCGAGCGTGCAGGTGTCCGCGTCGGAGGTCGAGGCGCACGTCTTTCATCTCCTTCAGCACCCGGACCGCGTCACGGGCGCATCGCCGGTCGCGCGCCAGGTGCTCGAAGCCCTGGTGCCGGTCTGGCCGACGCTCACCCGAGGGGAGAACAACGAGATCGTGCGCCTGTGGGTCTGGACGGCGATGTGGGACCACGAGAAGCGGAAGGTGACGCTGGAGTTGGACGAGATCGGGCTCGAGCGGTTCGCCGACCAGTACAGCGTGGAACTCGGGCTCGAGCCGCGCGACTGACGGGCAGCGGCGACCACCGTGTTGGCCGGATGTGGAATGTTGCACAACGCGGACAACAGGCCGGTTCGGACAACGCTCCGTCGGCTCAGGCTGGGAACGCGGTCGCGACCGCCCCGCGGCTCGTCAGCGGCGACGCCTGAGGTTGCACTCGTAGTCGCTGAGCGCCTCGCGCTGCTCGGGGGACGCGATCTCGCGCGCGGCCTCCAGGAGCGAGTCGACGTCTGGGCCCGCGAACGCGTTGAGGGCGTCGATCACGTCCTCGGCCCAGTCGTAGGGGTCGGCACCCGGCGCCAGGCTCCGGAACCAGACCGGTAGAACCTTCTTCCAGTCCATGCCCACCTGCCAGGAGCCGGCCTCGTCGGCGAAGAAGATGATGTCGTCCCGGCACTCGTCGATCTGGCGCATCAGGTCGATGAGGAGGCGAAGCCCCTCGCGAACGACCTCCACGTCGTCCTGACGATCCGCCTTCATGCAGGCATCGAGCAGGCGGGAATGCTCGGCGATGAACAGTTCGGTTCCTCGGGACTTCTCCATGAAGTTCCGCGAGTTGACGTTGAAGTCCTGGTAGTACCGGCCTGCGAGGCTCTCCTGATGGAAGCGGCGAATCGTTTTGAGAAGGTCGGGCTGCGTGCCCTCGTCCGCCAGGATGTCCTTCAGCCACACGTAGTCCTCGATGAGCTCCGGGAAGGCCTCGTCGGGGAGCATGTCGATGGCGCGGTCGAGCCAGACCCTCAGACCGGTGCCGTCGAGTTTCCGAGCCTCCGCACGCACCTTGTCTCGGTCGATGGATGGGATGTCGCCGTTGCTCATCAGGTCGTCCTTCAGTCGTTGCAGGCGCCCACGCTCGGCGGGTCGATGTACACGCCGTCGAGTTGGGCCCCGAGCAGGTGTTCGAAGTCCTTGTCGGTCGTCAGCAGCGTGGCGCCCGCGGCCTTGGCCGCCGCCGCGATCCAGAGGTCGTTCTTGCCCATGTTCCGGGCGCCGTCCGGGTGGGACTGCGAGGCGAGGTCGAGCTCGACGTAGGCGTCGATGACTCGTGGATGGTTGATGTCCACGGTGACGAACGCCGCGAGCGCCTCGTCCAGCGCGGCGAGCTTCTTGGCTCCCCAGCCGTTGCGTTGGGCCAGCACCTTGATCTCGCCGTGGGTGACCACGCAGATGAGCGGGCGCTGCGCCGTGCTCCGCAAGCCGAACCGCTCGTCGATCGCTCGCCGCGCCGAGCGCGCCGCCGCGCACGAGCGCGAGGAGCACGTTGGTATCCAGCAGGTACGATCGGCTCGTCGTCACCCGAGCTCCTTCAGCGCAGCGAGGAGCTCCTCTTCGGTTTCGTCCCCGGGCCACGTGCCGAAGATGGCCGACACGCCGCTGGTTGCGTTCTGGGCGACGAACTGCGCGACGGCGGCGCCGCGGACGGGCATGGGTTCGGGCACGCGGCTCCAGATTGCGTCCGCGGCACGGGCGGGGGCGATGTACTCCACGTCCACCACGCTGAGTCGGCCCGACGGCCGGTACTGCGCCACGCCGGAGACGACGACCGTCGTCCCGAACAGGGCTCGCAGCGCGTCCGGGTCCGGCTGCTGGAGACGACCCACCACGGTCTCGCCACCCTCGAGCACGAGGAGCACGTCGGTCTTGGACGCGGAGATCGTGTCCAGGACGCCGGATAACCGCACCGCGCGGGGCGCCGGTGTCTCGTCGCGGAGCTGCTCGATGGCGCGCGCGATGTCCCGCCGCACCACCACCGGCTCGGTCCGCCCAGCCAGTCCTTCGAGCTGGAGCCCGTCGTAGCTGGTGCCCGCCGCCCGCGCGAAGCGGATGCACGAGTCGAGGAGCGAGCGATCGGCGCGCAGGCCCTCTCGGTCACCCGCCATCGCCGCCGCCAGGACGTCACCGAAGAAGTCCACCGCGGTCCGGGAGCTGTCCAGCGGCGTCCCCGGCTCACCGAACAGCGACGCCTGGCGGTCCGGACCGAAGCGGTCGGGTACCGCCTCGGCCAGGGTAGGCGCCTCGACGGCGATGACGGCCGAGCCGGACGCGAGGCCGGTGACGTCGATGCAGCACGCGGCGTCGAGCCAGGCGAGTCGTGCGCCCGGTCGGACGCTTTCGCCTTCCAAGAACAGGCGCGCGGCGCGCTGGGCGCCCTCGAGCAGGGCGCCGACGGCCTCGATGAGCGTGTCCGCCGGAACGCGAAGCTCCGTGGCAGGGCCCCCGATCAGTCTGAGCGCATGTCTCTTCATGGCCGTCTCTCCGGGACGTTAACCCCAGAGTCCGGGGCTGATAACCGCGTCTTCGGGCGTCTCTGGCGCTCTCGGCGTTCCAAGAGCGCGTTTCTCGTCCCGCGCAGGCCAAGAGCCCCCGGCGACGGTTCTGAGGCTGGGGAGGCTGGACGGAACGCGGCTCACCTCGGGGTCGGCAGAAGGCTGATGCTTCTGGCCGGATACGAAAAAAGCCCGCCCGATTTCCCGGACGGGCTTCCTGTTCACCGGACGCGTGCCGAAGCACGCAAGTCATTGAGATGGCTCCGGCAGTTGGACTCGAACCAACGACCCAGCGGTTAACAGCCGCTTGCTCTACCAACTGAGCTATGCCGGACCAGCGGCTCGCGAAGGGGAGTTGTAGGGACGGGGGGCCGGGCTGTCAAGGGACATGTCGCGTACGGTTCGCCGCCGTGGGCGGGGGGCGTGCCGGTGTGCTATCAGGCGTGCAGGACGCGAGGAGGCGAGAAGTGGACCTTCCACTACAGGTGATGCCCGTCGGCGGTCTCGGCGAGATCGGCATGAACTGCATGCTGATCGGGCACCGGGATCGCTGGATCATGGTCGACTGCGGGATCCAGTTCCCGGATCCGTGGGAGGTGGGCGTCGAGCGGCGCCTGCCGGACCTGCGGATGCTGGCGGACTGGAAGGATCGCATCGAGGCCGTCGTCATCACCCACGGCCACGAGGACCACATCGGGGCCCTGCCGTGGGTGCTGCCCGTGCTGGGCGACGTCCCGGTGTACGCCTCGTCGTTCACCCGGGAGCTGATCCGCTACCGCCTCGACGAGCACGGCCTGTGGGCCGGGGACGTGGTGACGCTGTACTCGGTGGGCGAGACGTTCCAGGCCGGGCCGTTCGAGATCGAGGCCGTGCGGGTCACCCACTCGCTGCCGGACTGCGCCTCCCTGGTGCTCCGGTGCGAGGACGGGACCATCCTCCACACGGGGGACTGGAAGATCGACGAGCAGCCCGTGGACGGCGAGCACTTCGACCGGGAGGCGTTCGAGCGGATCGGGCGCGAGGGCGTGACGCTCATGCTCTCGGACTCCACGAACGTGCTCACGCCGGGGCGGACGCGGAGCGAGACCGAGGTGGCGATCGGCCTGCGAGAGCACATCGAGGGCTGGCACGACCGCGTGGTGGTGACCCTGTTCGCCAGCAACCTCCACCGGGTGCGCAGCCTGGCGCAGATCGCCGAGGAGACGGGCCGGCGCCTCGTGTTCGCCGGGCGATCCCTGTTCAAGTACGTGGAGGCGGCGACGGTGGACGGCCGGGCGCCCGTGGCGCGGGACCGCGTGGTGCGCGCGGACAAGCTGGACGAGATCGCGCCGGCCCGGACCCTGCTGCTGACCACGGGGAGCCAGGGAGAGCTGAACGCGGCGTTGGGGCGGGCGGCCCGCGGAGCCCACCGGGACGTCCGCATCGGCCGCGGGGACCTGCTCCTCCACTCGGCGCGGGTCATCCCGGGCAACGAGGCGCGCCTGTACAGCATGTTCAACGAGCTGGGCCGGCGTGGGGCGAACCTGGTCTACGGCCGGCGGTCGGGCATCCACGCCTCCGGCCACGCCCGCGAGGACGAGCTCCGGGAGCTCATCGGCCTGGTGAAGCCGGGGCACTTCATCCCTGTGCACGGCGAGTACACGTTCCTGACGCGCCACGCGGCGGTGGCACGCGACGCCGGGGTGCCGGGAGCCACGGTCATCGAGAACGGCGAGAGGTTCTCCTTCGCCGCCGGGGCCCACCACGGGGAGATGGCCGACGGCGAGCGGAGCGGCTTCGAGGACCTCGAGACGCTGTACAACTACGGGCCGGCCACGGGTGATCGGGACGAGATGCGCCTGTCCGAGCGGCTCCGGGTGGCGTGGAACGGCCTGGTGGTGGTGGACGCGGAGATCGAGACGGTCGACGGCCGTCGGCGGGCGGCCTCGGTGGAGCTCCACACGAGGGCCCTGTGGCTGGAGGACCAGCGCCTGCTGAGCGCCATGCACGGCGCCGTGGAGCGGTCGGTGGCCATGTGCCCGGGCCGGACGCCGCTGCCCGAGATGGAGGAGGCCATCCGAGGGGGCATCCGGTCGCTCTGCCGCAAGCGCACCGGCACCAAGCCGGACGTGGTCGTGGTGCTCCACGAGGGGAGGGCGAGCTGATGGCGCGGCCCCGGCCGCTGGGCCTCGAGCCCGATCCCCTCCCGCGCGGCTTCCCCGGGCGGGTCGAGTTCCTGAAGTCGGCGCGCCGGCTGTCCCAGGCGCCGCACCTGCCCCAGCCGGAGGTGTGCTTCTGCGGGCGCTCCAACGTGGGGAAGTCGACGCTCCTGAACAAGCTGGCGAACCGGAAGCAGCTCGCGCGGGTGTCCTCGACCCCGGGGCGCACGCGCCTCATCAACTTCTTCGACGCCCAGGGGCGGGTGACCCTGGTGGACCTGCCCGGCTACGGCTGGGCGCGGGTGACGCGCGGGATGCAGGAGGAGTGGGGGCGGACCATCCGGGAGTACCTGGAAGATCGCCCCCAGCTCTGCCTCGCGCTGCTTCTCGTGGACCTCCGGAGGGACCCGGGCGACGAGGAGCGCCAGCTCCTGGATTGGTTCGCCCAGCAGGGGCGAATGTGCTTGATAGTGGCCACCAAGGCCGATAAGGTCCGCGCGTCTCGCCGGACCGGGCGAGTCCGCAGCATGGCGCGTTCCTTGGGAGTCCCAGCCCGCGACGTCGTGTCCTTCTCGGCCCTGACCGGGGAGGGGCGGGACGTGCTCTGGGGAACCATCCTCGCGGCCGCGCGCGAGGCGAGCGGGGGGGACGGATGACCCGACGTGTGGACACCGGCGGAGGACGCCTGGATCGCACGCCGGCACGGTGGCATTCTTCGACACGCGACGAGAAATCGTTGAAGCTTCCGTCGGATCGAATCGTATCCAATGATCGAGGGCCCGCGCGGCGCGGTCCGTGCGCAGGCCCCGACGATGGTTCCGATGAACACCCATTCGCTGGAGAGCCACAGGCTATCGATGGCTGAGGAAGACACCATCGACTACATGACGATGGACGACCTCCCGGAGGTCCTCGCCGTCGAGCGCATGTCCTTTGCGGACCCCTGGCCGGAGGAGGTCTTCAAGGCCGAGCTTCGGCACTGCTGGTCCCACTGCCGCGTCCTCCGGAGGCGGGAGGACGGGCACATCATCGGCTACCTCGTGTTCTGGAGCGTGGCCGACGAGGTGCACCTGCTGAACATCGCCGTGGAGCCGTCGGAGCGGCACCACCAGCACGGGCGCGCCCTCGTGGACTACATGCTGCAGTTCGCCCGGGAGCACCACGCGCGCTTCGTGACCCTCGAGGTCCGGCGCTCCAACGAGGCGGCGGTCCACCTGTACGAGGGCTGCGGCTTCAAGCAGGTCGGCGTCCGGCCGCAGTACTACGCCAACGACGGCGAGGACGCGATCGTGATGCTGTACGACCTCGGCTCCCAGAGCCAGGTCACCCCGATCCCGGGGACCGCGGAGGTTTGAGCGCCGACGGGCGCTTCTCTCCGCCGGGTGTCGAGGCCATGGCGGGCCTGTATCCCCTGGTCGACGACGCCTGGGTCCGGCCGGAGCGCTTCCCCGCCGTCGCGACCGCCCTGGTCCGCGCGGGCTGCACCATCGTCCAGCTTCGCGTGAAGCGCCTGGACGACCGGGACCGCGTGGCGCTCCAGCGCGAGGTGGCGATGGCGCTGGAGGGATCGTCCGTCGCTCTCTGCGTGAACGACCGGGCGGATCTGGCCGCGATCCTGGCAGAAGAGGCGCCCGCCGGGCTACGGGTCGTGCTGCACCTGGGGCAGACCGATCTCCCGCCGGCCGCGGCCCGGCGCATCGTGGGTGACGAGGTGCTCGTGGGGTTGTCCACCCACGACCTCGACCAGGTCCGGGCGGCCGCGGCGGAGCCTGTGGACTACCTGGGCTTCGGCCCGGTCTTCGCGACGGCCAGCAAGGAGACCCCGGATCCGGTGGTGGGCCTGGAGGGGCTCCGGGAGGCGGTCCGCGTCGCCGGGAGGCCCGTGGTGGCCATCGGCGGCATCGACGTGGCGCGTGCGCCGGAGGCCTGGAAGGCCGGGGCGCGGGCGGTGGCGGTGATCGGCGCCCTGTACGCCGGCCTGGAGCGCTTCGACGAGGCGGACCTCTCCACGCTGGAAAAGCGCGCCCGGGCGCTGCAGGATGCCCGGCCGTGAGCGAGCAGTGGACCGTCCTCGGCGTCCTGAACTGGACGACCGGCTACTTCGAGCACATCGGGGCGCGGAGCGCGCGCCTGGACGCGGAGGTGCTCCTCGCCGACGTGCTCGGCATGGAGCGCATCCTGCTGTACGCCCACCACGACCGCCCGCTGACGGCGGAGGAGCGGGCGCGGTACCGCGAGGCCGTCAAGCGGCGGGGCCGGGGCGAGCCGGTCCAGTACATCCTCGGGCGCCAGGAGTTCTGGTCCATCCCCTTCCGGGTGGAGCCGGGCTGCCTGGTGCCGCGCCCGGAGACGGAGATCCTCGTGGACGAGGCCCTCGCCGAGGCCCGGCGCCTGCAGGAGGCCGGGGAGACGGCGTTGAGGGTCGCGGACGTCGGGACCGGGACCGGCTGCATCCCCGTCGCCCTGGCCACGGAGCTCACGGAGGCCCGCTTCCTGGCCGGGGACGTGGCCGACGTGCCCCTGCGGGTCGCCGCGGACAACGCCGAGGCGGCCGGCGTGGCCGATCGGGTGAGGGTGCTGCGGGCCGACGGGCTGATGCCGCTCTGGGAGGCCGGCGGCCGGGAGCCGCTCCACCTGGTGCTGTCGAACCCGCCGTACCTGAGGGACGACGAGCTGCCGGGCACCATGCGCGAGGTCCGCGACTGGGAGCCGGAGGGCGCGCTGGCCGCGGGGCCGGAGGGGCTCGACGTGATCCGCCCGCTCGTGGCGGCCGCGGCGGAGCCCGGGGTGATGGCAGCCGGCGGGGCGCTGGTCCTCGAGGTGGGCGGCGGCGAGCAGGCCGAGCAGGTGCGCGGGATCATGGAGGGCGCCGGCTTCGTGGGGATCCGAGTGCGCGAGGACTACGCGGGGTTTCCTCGGGTGGTGGTCGGCCGGAGGGCCAGCGGATAGGATGCGGTCACCGCACACGCACGGACCGGATCGCACATGGCCAAGCTGATCGTCAGGCTCCCGGACGGACGGGAGCGAGAGTACGAGCTTGCGGCGATGAACACCCTCGGCCGCCACCCGCAGCGATCGATCCAGATCCTCGACCGCCTCGTGTCCAAGAAGCACGCGACCATCCGGCGCGAGGACGACGGCTGGATCCTGGAGGACCTGGGCAGCCTCAACGGGACCTGGATCAACGACGAGCGCGTCCACGGCACGGTGCCCCTGCGCCACCGGGATCGCTTGAAGATGGGCGGCACCCACGCCGTGTTCCAGGACGAGCTGGGGGCCGGCACCGGGCAGCACGAGATCACCATCGGGGACGGCCTGGACTCGTCCATCTGCAACGCCGTCGACCAGATCACCGCCGACGAGTTCCTGCCGGTGGACATGGTCGGCGACGTGGACACCCTGCGCCGGGACTACGAGAAGCTGCGGATCGCCGCGCGGGTGCAGCACGAGGTGGCCGGCGAGGTGCGGCAGGAGGACCTCCTGCCCCGGCTCCTCGACGAGCTGTTCGGGCTCTTCCGGGCCGACCGGGGCGTCATCCTCCTCACGGTTCCGGGGACCCGGCGCCTCGTCCCCCGGGCCGTGAAGGTCCGGGGCCGCGACGAGGCGGAGTCCATCACCCTGTCGCGGACCATCATCCACCACGTCCTGGACGAGCGGCAGGCGGTGCTGACGAGCGACGCCCTGCACGACGCGCGCTTCGCCCACGCGCAAAGCGTCATCCTCCACGGCATCCGGTCGTCCATGTGCGTGCCGCTGCTGGCCCGGAACAAGGAGGTGATGGGCGTCCTCCACCTGGACTCGCAGATCAGCACCAACGCCTTCACGGAGAAGGACCTCTCCATGCTCCAGGGCATCGCTCAGCAAGCGTCCGTGGCCGTGGAGAACTCGCGTCTGGTGGCCCGCATCGAGGACGCCGCGCGGACGCGCCAGAAGCTGGAGAAGATGCTCTCGCCCCACCTGGTGGAGCGGGTGGTGTCGGGGGAGATCGAGATCCGGAAGGGCGGCGAGCAGCGGCCGGCCAGCGTGCTCTTCACGGACATCCGCGGGTTCACGACCCTGGCCGAGAGGACGGACCCGGAAGAGCTGGTCCGGATGCTGAACGAGTACTTCGAGCTGATCGTGGACGTGGTCTTCGAGTGCGAGGGCACCCTGGACAAGTTCATGGGCGACGGCGTGATGGCGGTCTGGGGCGCCCCGGTGGAGGTGGACGGCGCGGGGGCCAGCGCGCTGCGGGCGGCCATGCAGATCCAGCGCGGCCTGCGGCGGTTCAACGACCTGCGGGCCATGGACGGCCTGCCCCCGGTGCACACGGGGATCGGCGTGGACACCGGCGAGGTGATCGCGGGCTACATGGGCTCCACGAAGACCATGTCCTACACCGTGGTGGGGCCGGTGGTGAATCGGGCCAGCCGGCTGTGCGCGGCCGCCGGGCCGGAGGAGATCATCGTCAGCGACACCACGTGGGAGGCCGCCGCCGGCACCCGCGTCGCCGGGGAGGGCGTGCGGGTGGAGAAGCGCCCCGGCATGCGGCTCAAGGGCATCACCCGGCCCGTCGACGGCTGGGCCGTGGTGGACACGGGGGCCTGAGGGGCGAGGTCGACGCCAGCTAGAAGTACCAGAGCGCCTGGGCGGCCACCTGCGGGAAGAAGAAGAGCCGGTCCGGGTGCTCCTGGTCCACGGTCGTGACGAAGACCAGGCCGGCGAACAGGTCCAGTCCGCCCACCGGCGCCCAGGACAGGCCCACGTCGACGTGCACCGTCTCGCCCAGGTCGTAGAGCTCCTCGTAGGGGCCGGCGTCCACGCCGAAGCGCCCGGAGGCGGCCAGGGGGGTCGTCATGCCCAGCCCCACCACCGGCGTGAGGCGGTGCCGCATCCCGTAGAGCCGGATCCGGCTGTCGAGGACGGGGTGGAGGACGCCGACGCCCACCTCCACGGACAGGAGCTCTTCGTACATCCACCCGACGGCGAGGCCGAGGAGGCCGTCGAAGCCGCCCGAGAGGCCGACCCCGACGGTTCGGCCAGCCCGGGGCCCCGGCGACCGCGCCCGGTCGGGCTCGCTGTCCGGTGCGGGCTCGGAGACCGGCGGAGGGCGCCGGCGCGTCGGGCGTGGTCGCGGCGGCGGCGGGGCCGGGGCCACCTCGCGACGGGGTCTCGTGTGCTTCATCCGGTCCACGAAGTCCGGGTCGTCGAGCAGGCGCGGATCCCAGCTCGCGGCCCGGTGCAGGTTCGCCCGGGCCTCGTCCACGTCCCCGAGGTCGTCGAGCAGGTCGGCCAGAGCCAGGTGGGCACGGGCGCAGGCCTCCCGCGCCGGCAGCGGCGGGGTGCGATCGGAGCGTTCCGCCTCCGCCCGGAGCTCATCGCACTGCACGACGGCCGCGCCCGGCTCGCCGTGGGCCAGGAGCTCTCCGACCCGGTCGACCCGGGGACGGGCCCAGCCGGGCTCTTCCGACTCGTCTTCGGGCTGCGACTCGGGCTCGGCGGCCTCCCAGTCCGGGTCCGTCGAGGCCTCGTCCGCGGGGGCCTCCTCCGAGGGAGGCGGAGCGGCCGGCGGCTCCTGGGCGAGGGCCGACCCGGGACCGGCCAGCAGGGCGAGGGCGACCGCGGCTGCCGGCATCAGCCGCCGCATCAGGGCTCCTCCTCGACGGGGATGCTCCGCCCGGGGAGGTCCATCCCGAGCTGGCGGCTCAGGTCGGGCTCGAAGCAGCGGCGACAGCGCGCCTCGTAGGTGTCGCCGGCGCCGACCAGCACCCGGCCGTCGTCGGCCACCAGGCGCTGGGAGCGGTTCGCGGGCGCCCCGCAGCGGGAGCACACGGCGAGGGCCTTCGTGACGTACTCGGCGATGGCCATGATCTGGGGCATGGGCTCGAAGGGGCGGCCCAGGTAGTCCTGGTCCAGGCCGGCCACGACGACGCGCTTACCCATGTTGGCGAGCTTGTCGATGACCTCGACGATGCCGGCGTCGAAGAACTGCACCTCGTCGATGCCCACGACGTCGGTGCGGTCGTCCACGGCGCGGAGGATCTCCTCGCTGGACGCGTGCTGCTCGGCGGCCAGGCGCATGGCCGAGTGGCTCGTGATGTCCCCGTCGCCGGACCGGGTGTCCACGGCCGGCTTGAAGACCTGTACGCGCTGGCGCGCGATGCGCGCGCGGCGGATGCGGCGGATCAGCTCCTCCGACTTGCCGGAGAACATGCTGCCGCAGATGACCTCGATGTGCCCGCTGGGGTACCGCCCGAACATGGCGACGGACCGTAGCAGATCGGCCCGGTGCGGTCAGTACCGCCGCCCGTCGCCTCCCGTTCGACCCCTCGGGGGGCGCCGCCCGAGCTTCGGCTTGCCCGATCGTGGCGAACACCGCTGGCGAGGCCGCGGGCGCGCGTTCTCCTCCTGTCGGGGCAGCGGGAGTGGTGCGCGAAAAGTGAGAAGTGAGTAGGCTTGACCCCATTGACGTGGCGGGGCAGGTACTACTATCGTCGATAGTGGGTGTTCGCCGGGAGGGCCGTTGTTCAAGAAGCTCCGCATCCGGCCGGACGAGCAGGGCACGCGCGTGGCCCTGTTCGACCTGGAGGCCGAGATCATGGACCGCGTGTGGTCGCGCGGGTGGGAGGCCTTCTCCGTCCGCCAGGTCTGCGACCTGCTGGAGGAGGAGCGGGACATCGCCTACACCACCGTCATGACCACGGTGAAGCGGCTCCACGACAAGGGCCTCCTCGAGCGCCACCGGGACGGGCGGCGCTACCTGTACAGCCCGGTCATGGACCGGGAGACGTTCCACACGCGCATGGCCGTCGAGGTGATGCGCAGCCTCCCCCCCTCGAGCCGCGCGGCGGCCGTGTCCATGCTCATCGACGAGCTCTCGGAGGGGGACGCGGACACCCTGGACCGGCTCGAGGCCCTCATCGCGGCCCGGAAGGAGCGAGAGGGCGAATGACCGGGTGGACGCACGATCTCCTCGGCGCCGCCTGGAGCTACCTCTTCCTCGCCGGCGCCCTGACCCTGGCCGCGCGGCTGTGGCTCCGCGGACGCCTGGCCCGCGTGACCGATCCGGTGGACTTCGATCGGCCGGCGGTCCACGCGGCCCTGGTCGTGCCGGCGCTGCTCCCGCTGGTCTGGCTCGCCTCCGCCCTGGTCCACGTGCTGGACACCGGCGGGATGGCGCGGGCCTGCTGCGACGGCCTGGCCCTGGGCGAGCCCGGCTGGCGGCAGGCGGCGTTCGGCCTCGGCGGGGGCCTCCTGGCCGTCCTCGTCCCGCTGTCGCTGCGCCGGCGGTGGCGGTCGGCCCACCCGGCCCACGCGCACCTCGAGAATCACCCCGCGGCCCGGCGCGTCCGGGCGCTGTGCGGAGCCCACCCGCGCCTGGGCCCGGTGGCGGACCGCGTCGCGGTGGTCGGCTGCGCGGGGTTGCCCTGCGCCACCCGGGGCTACCTCCGCCCCCGCATCGAGATCGCCGCGGACCTGGTGGCGCGCCTCGACGACCGCGCGCTGGAGGCCGCGCTGCTCCACGAGCTGTCGCACCTCGTCCGGCGCGATCCCCTGCAGGTCTCGCTCGTGCTGCTCGCGCAGGCGGTGAACCCCTTCGCGTCGCTCCTCTCGCGGCCCGCCGAGGCCTGGGCCTTCGCCCGCGAGGTGCACTGCGACAGGCACGCGGTCGCCCACGGCCTCTCCCCGGTGGCCGTCGCCGAGGCCCTCGTGACGGCCGCGCGCCTCCGGGCGGACCACCCCGCGGTCCAGGGCACGGCGTGCGCCCTGTGCGACGGAGACACGCGCTCGCTGACCGCCCGCGTGGAGCTCCTCCTGGCCACCGATCGGGGGGGCCGGGTGGTCCCCGAGCGGGACCAGGCCCGGGAGAGCCTCTCGCTGCTCGTGGTCCTGTCCGGGGCGGCGCTGCTCGTCCCGCACCTCATCCAGGCGCAGGCGCTCTCGCTCCACTGCGTCCTCGAACACCTCCTGGCCGCGCTCACGCTCCACTGAGGCGCGCCGGCCCCCTCGCCGAGGTTCCCGACCATGCGAAGTCCTACTATCGTGAGTAGTATCGTGGCCGTGGCGGTCGCCGCCGGGAGCGCGTCCGCGGCCACGCCGGAGGCCGACGAGCCGCCGGAGGCCATGGGCCGCCCGGTGACCCTGGGCGAGATCCTGGCGTTCGCCCACGAGCACGCGCCGCAGGTCCTCGAGGCCCGGGCGCGGGTCCGGCTGGGGGAGGCCGCCGTCGAGGGGGCCGGGATCCCGCTCCGGCACAATCCCGAGCTGGAGACGTCCCTCGACGCCGACGTCACGGGCGAGGGCGTGACCCGCTGGGAGGTCGGCGTGAGGCAGCGCGTCGAGGTGGCGGGCCAGCGCGGGCTGCGCAGGGAGGCCGCCCGGAAGTCGAGGCGCGCCCTCCGGCGCAGCGTGGACGAGGCCGACTGGCGGGTCCACGAGCAGGTGCACCGCCTGTTCCGCCGCGGGTTGGTGGCTCGGAAGCGCCTGGAGCTGGAGCGCGAGATCCTCGCGTTCAGCGAGGAGATCCTCGGCTATGCTCGCAAGCGCTACGAGGCCGGGGAGGAGCCGAGGCTGTCGGTCCTGGTCTCGGAGGCGGAGCTGGCGCGGGCGCGGCAGCGGATGGTGAAGCGTCGGACCGCGTACCTGCGCTCGCTGCACGCCCTGGCCGAGGCCGCGGGCTGGACGGAGGAGGAGCCGCCCGCGCCCGAGGGTGACCTCGTGGAGCCCACGGCGCTGCCGTCGGCGGACGCGCTCGTCCAGCGGGCCATGGACCACGATCCGCGGCTGGTCACGCTCGGCGCTCGCCTCGAGGAGGTCCAGGCCACGCAGTCGCTGGCCCGGAGGAAGGCCTGGCCGGACCCGGCGTTCGGCCTGGGCTACGAGCACGAGGACGTGGGGCTCGCCGTGGAGAAGAAGCTCCTCTTCTCCCTGAGCGTGCCCATCCCGGCCTGGAACCGGAACGACGCCGAGGTGGCGAAGGCCGACGCCCGCGCCGCCGTGGTCCGCCAGCGCATCGAGAACCGCCGGACCACGCTCCGGACGCGGCTCATGGAGCGGATCGAGGCCGTGGACGGGGCGGCCGAGCAGGTGGCCGTGTTCGAGACGGGGGTCCTGCCGGCCTTCCGGGAGCAGCTCGCGCTGCTGCTGAAGGGGTTCGAGCTGGGCGAGATGAGCCTGCTCGACGTCATGACCGCCCGGGATCGGCTGCTGGCTGCCCAGCGCGAGGCCCTGGACGCCCACGAGGACTATCACGAGGCCATCAGCGCCCTCGAGGAGCTGCTCGGGGCACCGGTCTGGGACGAGCACCATGACTGAGGGCACCACGACGGGATTCTCCACCGTGGCCCTCCTGGCCTGCCTCGCGCTGGGCACGCCGGCGTGCGACAAGGGCGGAGGGGACACCCACCCGGGCCACGAGGACGAGGGTCGCGGAGCCCACGCCGGCGAGGAGGTCGGGGAGGCCCACGAGGCCCACGGCGAGGCGCTCGGCCACGTGAAGCTCGCGCCGGAGGCCCTGGAGCGAGCCGGGGTGCGCGTGAAGCCCGTGGAGACCGGCAGCCTCAGGGACGACGTCGAGGCCACCGCGACCGTGAAGCACGACGTGTCGCGGGTCGCCCACATCTCCCCGCTGGTGGAGGGCCAGGTGGTCGAGGTCCCGACGTCCCTGGGCGACGAGGTGGAGGTCGGCCAGGTCGTCGCCGTCATGCGGAGCGTGGCCCTCGGCAAGGCTCGCGCGGCCGTGCAGGAGGCCCGGGCCCGGGTGGACGTGGCGCGCTCCAACTTCCGGCGCCAGCGGCGGCTCCGGAAGGCGGGGATCGCCTCCGAGCGCTCGCTGGTCGAGGCGAAGGGGGCGCTCCGCGAGGCCGAGGCCGGCCTGGAGGGGGCGGCGGCGCGGCTGGAGACGCTGGGCGTGAAGGGCGGGGAGGGCGCGACGTATCCCCTCCGGAGCCGCATCGCCGGGACCGTCATCGAGCAGCACGCCACCCTGGGAGAGGCCAAGGGCCCCCGGGACGCCCTGTTCGTGGTGGCGGACGACAGCGAGGTCTGGGTGGTCGGGCGCGTGTACGAGAAGGACATCCCGAAGATCCACGAGGGCATGAAGGCCCTGGTCACCCTCCGGGCCTATCCGGATCGCGTCTGGCGGGGCGAGATCGGCTGGGTCGGCCGGAGCGTGGACCCGGACACGCGGGCCCTGCCCATCCGCGTCACCCTGGACAACCCCGACGGCGAGCTGCGACCGGGCATGTTCGCGAACATCCAGCTCACGTCCGACGACGCCGGGCACACGCACCCCCTCGTCCCGGTGGACGCCGTGCAGCGGGTGGGCGGCGAGGAGGTCGTCTTCGTTCCGGGCGAAGAGGAGGGCGTCTTCGTGCCCCGCCCCGTGGAGCTGGGCGTGGAGAGCGGAGGCCTGGTGGAGATCCTCGAAGGGCTCGAGCCGGGCCGGCCCGTCGTGACCGCGGGCGCCTTCGACCTGAAGGCGGCCCTCACCGCGTCGGGTCGCAGCGCAGCCCACCAGCACTGAGGGGAGCCACCCATGATCGATCGCATCGTCGAGGTGGCGCTGACGAACCGCCTCCTGGTGCTCGTGCTCACCGCGGGCATCCTGGGGCTGGGCTACGCGTCGTTCCGTCAAGTCCCCGTCGACTCGTTCCCGGACGCCACGCCCACGATGGTCCAGGTCTTCACGGAGGCGCCGGGCCTGTCGCCCGTCGACGTGGAGAAGCAGATCAGCTACCCGATCGAGATCTCCATGTACGGCCTGCCGCACCTGGAGCGCGTGCAGAGCACGTCGGTGTTCGGCCTGTCGCGGGTGAACGTCTACTTCGAGGACGGCACGGACTACTACTTCGCCCGCCGCCTGGTGAACGAGCGCCTCCAGGAGGCCCGCGAGGCCATCCCGCCGGGCCTGGGAGAGCCCGGGCTCGGCCCCATGACCACGGGCCTGGGCCGCGTGTTCATGTACGAGATCCGGAACGCCGAGGGCGCCGACTGGTCCCTGACCGAGCTGCGGAGCGCCCAGGACTGGATCGTCAAGCCCATGCTCCGGACCATCGCGGGGGTCACGGAGGTGCTCTCCCTCGGCGGCTTCCAGAAGCAGTACCAGGTGCGGCTGGACCTGGAGGCGCTGCTGGCCCGCCACATCGCGGTCGAGGACGTGGTGAAGGCGCTCCGCGAGAACAACCGGAACGTCGGCGCGTCGTTCCTGGAGCGCGGGGGGGAGGAGTACATCATCCGGGGCTACGGATGGATCGACCCGGACCGGAAGGGGCTCGAGGACATCCGCCACATCGTCCTGAAGGCCCACGAGGGGACGCCCGTCACGGTCGACGACGTGGCCGACGTGGCGTTCGGGGGCGCCATCCGCCGGGGCGCGCAGGTGGCGCGGGGCGAGGAGACGGTCGGCGGGTTCGTGCTCAAGCTGCAGGGCTCCAACACCCAGGACGTGCTGGCCGCCATCGACGCCCGCCTGCCGGCCGTCCGGAAGGCGCTCCCGGACGGCATGGTCCTGGAGCCCTACTACTCCCAGGCCGAGCTGGTCGACCAGGCGGTCGGGACGGTGACCGACGCGCTCCTGTTCGGGGCCGTCCTGGTGCTGCTGTGCCTCTACCTGTTCCTGGGCAACGTCCGGTCCACGCTCATCATCATGGGGGCGCTGCCGTTCTCGAGCCTCGTCGCGTTCATCGGCATGGATCACCTCGGCCTCTCGGCGAACCTGATGAGCCTGGGCGGCCTGGCCATCGGCATCGGCATCATGGGCGACGGCGCGACCGTGGTCCTCGAGAACGTCTTCCGGCACCTGGAGGAGCGCAGCGGCGACGAGACCCTGTCCATGCGGCGGCTGGTGCTGGAGGCGGCGAAGGAGGTGGCTCGCCCCGTCGTCTTCTCGTTTTCCATCATCGTCATCGTGTTCCTCCCCCTGTTCACCCTGCACGGGGTGGAGGGCAAGCTGTTCACCCCGATGGCCACGACGTTCGCGCTGGCCATCGGCGGCGCGTTGCTCCTGGCCCTGGTGGTGGTCCCGGTCCTGAGCAGCCTGATGTTCGGCCGCGGCTCGGCCCAGCGTGAGCCCCGGGTGGTCGCCGGCCTGCGGTGGCTGTACCGGCCCGTCGTCCGCGCGGCCGTGCGCTTCCGGAAGACGGTCTTCGCCGTCGCGCTGCTGGCCCTCGCGGGAAGCCTGGCCCTGTTCCCGCTGCTCGGGAGCGAGTTCGTGCCCACGCTCCGGGAGGGGACGCTCCTGGTCCGCTCCGTGTTGCCGCCCGGGGCCAACCTGGACAGCTCCATCGACTTCTCCGAGCGCATCTCGGAGACCCTGGAGACCTTCCCCGAGGTCACGGGCACCTGGGCGCGCGTCGGCCGCGCGGAGGTGGGCGGCGATCCGGAGCCGGTGAACGTCGTCGCCACCACCGTGGGGCTGAAGCCGCTGGACGAGTGGGAGTCCGGCCGGGACTACGAGGCGCTGGAGTCGGCCATCGCCGAGGCGCTGAGGGCGGACGTCCCCGGCCTGGCCAGCAACGTCTCCCAGCCCATCCAGCTCCGCACGGACGAGCTGATGAGCGGCGTCCGCGCCCAGGTGGTCATCAGCGTCTTCGGCGAGGACCTGGACGGGCTCGCCGCGGTCGGTCATCGGGTGGCGGACATCGCCCGCACGGTGCCGGGGGCCGTGGACGTGCGGGCGCAGCAGCAGGGCGGGAAGAACCAGATCCTCATCCGGCCCGACCGCGCGAAGCTCGCCCGCCTCGGCATCTCCACCGACGAGCTCCTCGACTTCGTCAAGGTGGGCGTGGGCGGCGAGGCCGCGGGCCAGGTCTTCGAGGGCATCCGCCGCTTCTCGGTGTTCGTGCGCTTCCGCGAGGACCAGCGCGATCGGCTCGCGCGCATGAAGGCCCTGACCCTGCGGACGGCCGGCGGGGCGCTCATCCCCCTCGAGCAGGTAGCGGACTTCGAGGTCTACGAGGGCCCGAAGATGATCTCCCGCAACAAGGCCAGCCGACGCCTGTACGTCCAGCTGAACGTGCGCGGCCGGGACATGGGGAGCGTCGTGGAGGACATCCGCGAGCGCGTCGACGCCGAGGTGGACATGCCCCCCGGCTGGTTCGTGGAGTACGGCGGGCAGTTCGACAACCAGCAGCGCGCCATGGAGCGCCTGTACATCGTCCTGCCCATCACCCTCGGCCTCATCTTCCTCATGCTCTTCTCGGCCTTCGGCCGGGCCCGCCACGCGGCGCTCATCTTCATGAACGTGCCCTTCGCCACCATCGGCGGGATCGTGGCCCTGTGGCTCGGCGGGCTGTACGTCTCCGTACCCGCGGCCGTCGGGTTCATCGCCGTCTTCGGCGTGGCGGTCCTCAACGGCGTGGTCCTCGTGGATTACATCAACCGCCTCCGACGGCGGGGCATGGCCATGACCGAGGCGGTCCTCACGGGCGCCGAGCACCGCCTCCGCCC
>JBNJGB010000029.1:0-87010 GCA_051747385.1 Myxococcota bacterium | reverse complement strand
CCATCGCCCCCGGGCCGCGGCTCGGGAACGTGGTGGTGGAGGCCGAGGGCCTCATGAAGGGCTTCGGCGACAAGCTGCTCTTCGACGACCTGGACTTCCACCTCCCGCCGGCCGGCATCGTGGGCGTCGTCGGCGCGAACGGCGCCGGCAAGTCGACGCTGCTCCGGATGATCGTGGGCGAGCAGGAGCCGGACGGCGGCACGCTCCGCGTCGGGGAGACCGTGAAGATCGCCTACGCGAGCCAGGACCGGTCGCTCCTGGACGGCACGAAGTCCGTCTACGAGGAGATCAGCCAGGGGCGCGACACCATCCAGGTCGGCCCGCGGGAGATCAACGCCCGCGCCTACTGCGGCTTGTTCAACTTCAAGGGCCACGAGCAGCAGAAGAAGGTCGGCGACCTGTCCGGCGGCGAGCGGAACCGCGTGCTCCTCGCCAAGCTGCTCATCGAGGGCGGCAACCTCATCCTGCTCGACGAGCCTTCCAACGACCTGGACCTGGAGACGCTCCGGGCCCTGGAGGACGCCATCCTGCGGTTTTCGGGCTGCGTCGTGGTCGTCAGCCACGACCGCTGGTTCCTCGACCGCATCGCCACCCACATCCTCGCCTTCGAGGGCGACAGCCAGGTGGTCTGGTTCGAGGGGAACTGGCAGGCCTACGAGGAGGATCGGCGGAAGCGCCTGGGCGCCGAGGCGGATCAGCCACATCGCATCAAGTACCGGCCCTTGACCCGCTGAGGGGCGGCGCGGTCTCCTCCCGTCACACAGCACAGAGGAGACACCATGACCGCCGTCCCCCAGCCCCGTGGGACCGCCGCCATCCCCCAGGCGGAGAGCACCATCCCGCCCAGCTCCACGACCGACATGGAGCGCGCCCTGGGCGTCCTGGCCGAGAAGAAGGAGGCCTGGGTCGCCCTGGACCTCGAGGAGCGCATCGCCCTGCTCCGCCGGCTGCGCCGCGACACCTGGGCGGTGGCGGATCGCTGGGTCGCCCGCGCCCTGGAGGCGAAGGGCATCGAGCCGGGCAGCGGCGGCGAGGGCGAGGAGTGGCTCGGCGGCCCGTTCGCCCTCCTCCGGAACCTGCGCCTGTTCCAGGAGTCCCTGGAGCAGATCCGCGAGCACGGCCGCCCCGTCCCGCCCGGGCCGATCACGACGCTGGACTCCGGGCAGGTCTCCGTCGGCGTCTTCCCGGTCGACGTCTACGACAAGCTGTTCTACAGGGGCTTCAGCGGCGAGGTCCGGATGCAGCCGGGCGTCACGGAGCAGAACCTCTCCGAGAACCAGGCGCGCATCTACCGGAAGAAGGCCTCGGGCGAGCCCGTGGAGGGCAAGGTGGCGCTGGTCCTCGGGGCGGGCAACGTCTCGTCCATCGGGCCCATGGACGTCCTGTACAAGCTCTTCGTCGAGGATCAGGTCTGCGTCCTCAAGATGAACCCGGTCAACGAGTACCTGGGGCCCTTCGTGGACGAGGCCTTCCAGGCGCTCGTGGAGCAGGGCTTCGTCCGCGTGGTCTACGGCGGGGCGGACGAGGGGAAGTTCCTCTGCCAGCACGACCTGGTGGACGAGATCCACATCACGGGATCGGACAAGACCCACGACGCCATCGTGTTCGGCCCCGGCCCGGACGGGGAGCGCCGCAAGCGCGAGCGTGACCCGCTCCACACGAAGCGCATCACCAGCGAGCTGGGCAACGTCAGCCCGATCATCGTGGTCCCCGGCCCCTGGAAGAAGGGGGATCTGGAGTTCCAGGCGGCCAACCTGGCCTCGTCCCTGGCGAACAACGCCGGCTTCAACTGCAACGCGACCCGCGTCATCGTCACCCACCGCGCCTGGGAGCAGCGGAAGGCGTTGTTGGACGGCGTGCGGAAGGTCCTCGACGAGACGCCGTGGCGCCGCGCCTACTATCCGGGCGCGGAGGATCGCTGGAAGCTCTTCAAGGACTCCCACCCGGACGCCGAGACCCTGGGCCGGGAGCAGCCCGGCGGCCTCCCGTGGACCCTCATGGCGGACCTGGACCCGGACGCACAGGACGACCCCGCCTTCACGACGGAGGCCTTCTGCGGCGTCTTCGGCGAGATGCCCCTCGAGGCCTCGTCCGTGGCCGAGTACGTCGACCGCGCGGTCGCCTTCTGCAACGACAGGCTGTGGGGCACCCTCAACGCCGCCATCCTCGTGCACCCGGACAGCCTCGAGGACCCGCAGGTGAAGGAGGCGGTGGATCGCGCGGTGGACGATCTCCACTACGGCGCCGTCGCGGTGAACCACTGGCCCGCCCTCGCCTACGCGCTGGTCACGACGACCTGGGGCGCCTATCCGGGCCACGACATCTACGACATCCAGAGCGGCGTCGGCGTGGTCCACAACAGCTTCCTGTTCGACAAGCCCGAGAAGTCCGTCGTCCGCGGCCCGTTCCGCATCAACCCCACGCCCCCCTGGTTCGTGACGAACCGCAACAGCGCTCGGATCGCCAGGAAACTCGCTGCGTTCGAGGCCAACCCGAGCTGGCTCGAGGTGCCGGGCATCATCCTCGGATCCCTGAAAGGATAAGGGCCTGCATTTCTCACCATCCGCCGGCTGCAGCTTGGGATCCACCCGCGTCTCCCGGCGCTTCGCTCGACGTCTCGTGAGAAACGCAGGCCAGGGCACGGAGCCCCCTCCGCTCGGAATAGTGCTCCAGACTTCACGCCGGGGTGCCGAAGAGCGATCCTGAACGCACGCAGACAATCGCGTGCCCGACAGGGCGGAGGGGGTGTGACATGCGGATCTCGAATCCGAGGTGCGGCGCCCGCGTGTGGCGTGCGCTCGCGTGGTGCTCGGTGATCATCGGTGCAGCCGGGCTGCTGCTCGGCGGGTGCCTCCTGTCCCAGGACGGCGACGGCAGCGAGACGACCGCTCTCGCGCAGGAGAGCAGCGGCGGCATCGTCGTGGGCGATCCCGTGGACTCCGACGACGACGGCGTGATGGACGGAGACGACCTCTGCCAGGCCACCACGGCCGGCGCCATCGTGGACGCCGACGGGTGCTCCGGCTGGCAGGTCGTGGAGGCGGAGTGTCCACCGAACGACTGCTGGTGGAACCACGGCTCCTATGTCTCGTGCGTCGCACACGAGACCAACCAGGCGAGGCGCGCCGGGCTCATCACCGGCCGCGAGAAGGGCATGATCCAGCAGCAGGCCGCCCGGTCCGACGTCGGAAAGCCCGGCGGTGAGTGCGGCCCGCCGGCCTCGGACGCCGCCTGCGAGGACGGCGAAGCGAAGCCGTGCACTGCAGGATGCCACGAGGGCGTCCAGGTGTGCGTCGACGGCCAGTGGGGCGACTGCAGCGCAGAAGTCACCCCCGAGACGTGCAACGGCCTGGACGACGACTGTGACGGCATGACCGACGAGAGCCAGGAGGCCTGCGAGGGCGAGCCCGGCTGCTACTTCGGAACGTGTGTGTGCCTGAGCGGGTCGGACGGCGTCCCGAGCTGCATCCTCGAGTAGCGGGGAGCCTCCGGCGCCCCGGGAGGGGTTCGTCCTCCTCCCCTCTCCGGGGCGCCAGTCGGCGCGACCACGGCCGCAGCCCGGCTTGACACGTGCGGCGCGCGGCGCATCCTCGCACCCGAGGAGGAGCCATGATCGTGCGCCGACTGCTCGAAGCCGTCCTGCTCGTGGCCGCCCTGGGCACGCCGGCCGCGGCAGAAAAGCCGCCCCTGCCGGACCTGGACGAGGTCATCGACCACCTGGACGATCTGTACCGGGCGGACTCGTCCCACGGGACCATGACCATGGAGGTCCGGACGGAGAACTACCGCCGGAGCCTGACCATCGAGGCGTGGTCCGAGGGCGACGACGACGCCCTGATGGTGGTGCGGAAGCCGGCGCGCGAGGCCGGCACCGCCACCCTCCGCACGGAGGAGGGCCTCTGGAACTACGCGCCGCGGGCCGACCGGCTCATCCGCATCCCCTCGGGGCTGCTGTCCGAAAGCTGGATGGGGAGCCACTTCACCAACGACGACCTCATGCGCGAGACCAGCTACGACGACGACTACGACTCGCGCCACGCCTGGGCCGACCTGGACGGGGAGCGCCACCTGAAGCTCACCCTCACCCCGAAGGAGGACGCCGCGGTGGTCTGGTCCAGCGTCGTCTTCCACCTGACCCCGGAGGAGTGGCTCCCGGTCCGCGCGGACTACTACGACGAGGAGGAGGTGGTCCGCCGGATGACCTTCTCGAAGGTCCGCACCATGGACGATCGGAAGCTCCCCACCGTCCTCGAGATGCGGCCCCTGGACAAGCCGACGGAGTTCACGCGGGTCGTCTACGAGGACCTGGAGTTCGGCGTCGACGTCTCGGAGCGCATGTTCACGCCCCGCGGGGTCCGCCGGGCCGCGCAGCAGCGTTGATCGCCCCGTGAACCTCCCCCTGGCCGTCCGCAACGTCTTCCGCAACCGCTGGCGCAGCGCCCTCACCGTCGGGGGCATCGCCGTCGCGGTGGCGCTGCTCGTGTGGACCCAGTGCATGACGGACGCGATGCTCGCGCAGATGGTCCGCGGCGCCGTGGCGGTGGAGATCGGGCACGTGCAGATCCAGCGCGAGGACTACGTGGAGGAGCCCAGCATCTTCCACGCCTTCCCGCGCACGGACGATCAGGTCGAGGCGATCCGCGGCGTGCCGGGCGTGGTGGGCGCCTCGCCGCGCGTGAAGGTCTACGGGCTGGTGGGCCACGAGAAGCGCTCGGTCGTGGCGCGGCTCGTGGGGGTCGAGCCGGACGCCGAGGTCGCCGTCAGCGGCCTGGACGAGGGCATCGTCCGGGGCTCCTGGCTGCGCGACGACCCGCCCGAGCCCCCGGCGCCGCGCGAGGCCGTCCTGGGCAAGGGCATGGCGAACCTGCTGGACGTGGCCGTCGGCGACGAGCTGGTGGTCTTCCTCCAGGCGGCCAACGGCTCCCTGGGCAACGACGTCCTGGAGGTCGTGGGGACCGTGTCCACCGGCAACTCCATGCTCGACCGGAGCGCCATCTACGCCCACCTGGAGGACGTGCAGTACCTGGCGGCCCTGGACGGGAAGCTCCACGAGATCGCCGTCCTGGCGGACCGGGAGCATCCCCCGCGGGCCGTGGCCGGGGCGATCGAAGCGGCCCTGCCGCCGCCCCCCGGGGAGTCGAGGCTGGTGGTCCGCCCCTGGCAGGACGTCGTCCCCGAGTTCGCGGCCCTCGTGGAGTTCTCCGACAACTCGCTCATCATCCTCTACGTCATCGTCTACCTCATCGCCGCCCTGGGCATCCTGAACACCCAGCGGATGAGCGTGCTGGAGCGGCGGCGGGAGTTCGGGGTGCTGCAGGCCATCGGGATGACGCCGGCGCGCATGGGGCGGATGGTCGTGGCCGAGACCCTGGCCCTGACGGCGCTCGGGACCGTGCTCGGCGTGGCCCTCGGCGCGGGCGTGGCCGCCTGGCACGGGGTCGCCGGCTTCGACATGGCCATGTTCAGCGACACCGGGGCCTCGGGCCTGTCGTACATGGGCGTCGCCTTCGAGGATCGGCTGTACTTCCGCGTCACCGCCGAGGCGATCCTGAAGCCCGTGATCACCCTCGGGGTGGTGGCGTTCCTCTGCGGTCTGTGGCCGGCGCGCGAGTCGGCCCGGCTCCCCATCGTCGCGGCCATCGCAGGGAGGCAGTGAGGCATGTGGCTCCTCGCCTGGCGCAACCTCTGGCGGAACCGGACGCGCACCCTCATCACCGGGACGGCGATCTCGCTCAGCTTCGCCCTGCAGCTCATCTCCTACGGGACGGCGGACGCCACGTACGAGCAGATGATGGACTCCGCGGTCCGGACGGCGGGCGGGAGCGTCCTGGTGCACGGCGGCGGCTACTGGAAGAGCCGCGGGAGCGAGATCGTCCTCGCGGATCCCGCGCCCGTCCTCGAGACGATCCGGGGCACGCCCGGGGTGGAGGCGGCGCTCCCGCGCGTGCTCTCCCAGGTGCTCGTCTCCTCGCCCCGGGGCAACGCGGGCGCGCAGCTCCAGGGGATCGCGCCGGACGAGGAGGCCACCCTCCAGGACCTGAGCCGGTACGTCACGGAGGGGAGCTTCCTCGGCGGAGAGGCCGACGATCCCATCGTGCTCGGCAGGGGCATCGTGGACGACCTGGGCCTGGAGATGGGCGATCGCGTCGTGGTGACGGCCACGGATCCGAACGGCGACATGGTCCGGGCCCTGTTCCACCTCACCGGCGTCCTGGAGACGGGCTCCGAGATGCTCGACGAGGCGGCGGCCTACACGACCCTGCCCGCCGCCCGGGGCGCCCTGGGCATGGAGGGCCGGCTCACGCAGGTCGGGGTGGTCCTCCGGGACGACTCCCAGCGGGCCGAGGTCCGGGATCGCATCGCCGCCCGCCTGGGCGAGCGCACGGAGGGCCTGGAGCTGCTCACCTGGGACGAGGCCATGCCGGAGCTGGTGGGCTTCATCGAGATCGACAGCTCCATGAACGAGGTCTTCGCGTTCGTCGTCTTCCTCATCGTGGTGTTCGGCATCGCCAACACCATCCTCATGTCGGTCATGGAGCGCATCCGGGAGCTCGGCCTGCTGTCCGCCATCGGGCTCACGCCGGCGCGCCTGTTCCGCCTCGTGGTCTACGAGACGACGCTGCTGGCCGGCATCTGCGTCACCATCGGCCTGGGCCTGGGCTACCTCGGCCACCTGTGGTTCGCCCACGTGGGGCTCGACCTGTCCGTGATCTCGTCGGCCGACATCGAGGTCTCCGGCGTCGTGCTCGAGGACATGGTCATCCGGAGCGTCGTCGACCCGATCCGCTGGGCGACCGCCACCCTCGTCGTGTTCGCGCTGGTCGTCGTCAGCGCCATGTACCCCGCGTGGCGGGCCACCCGGGTCCAACCCGCCGAAGCCATGAGGACGTACGCATGAGCGACACACCGCTGGTCGAGGTCCGCGGCGTCACGCGCGTCTACCACGACGGCGCCGTGGAGGTGCACGCGCTGCGCGGCGTGGACCTGGACATCTCCCACGGCGAGTTCACGGCGCTCGTGGGGCCGTCCGGCTCCGGCAAGTCGACCCTCCTGAACATCGTCGGGACCCTGGACCGGCCCACGGAGGGCCGCGTGCGCGTCGAGGACCACGACGTGACCGGGCTGGGGCGCCGCGAGGCCGCGCTGTTCCGGCTGGAGCACGTGGGCTTCGTCTTCCAGGCCTACAACCTGCTCCCCGTCTTCACGGCCTACGAGAACGCCGAGTACACCCTCGTCCTCCAGGGACTGTCCAAGGCCGAGCGACGCCGCCGGGTGGAGCCCCTGCTGGAGCGCGTGGGCCTCGCGGACATGATGGATCGCCGCCCCAACGAGCTGAGCGGCGGCCAGCAGCAGCGCGTCGCCGTCGTCCGGGCCCTCGCCTCGAACCCGGGCCTGGTCCTCGCCGACGAGCCGACGGCCAACCTGGACAGCGCCACCTCCGAGCAGCTCATCGACCTCATGCTGGAGCTGAACCGGGAGAGCGGCACCACCTTCGTGTTCGCCTCCCACGACGAGCACCTCATGGAGCACACGCGCCGGGTCATCCACCTCAAGGACGGGAGCGTCGCCCGGGACGAGCGGAAGGAGGCCTGAGCGCGTGCGGTCCGCCCTGCTCGCCCTCGCCCTGCTGATCGCGTGCCCCGCGATCGCGGCCCCGCCCATCGTCGAGACCGACGACGTGGTGTTCAGGCTCGGCGGCTACGCGCGCTCCCTGTCGGGCCTCCAGCTTCCCGCGATCGAGGACGCCGAGGCGGCCGGGCTCCCCGAGGAGGTGGGCGTGCAGGGCACGGTGCTCCGCCTCGAGTGGCGCCTGGACCTCTTCCGCAAGGCCACCCTGGACGTGCACCAGCGCCTGTTCTTCCAGGCCCTCACGGAGCCGACCCTCGGCGGGAGCGCCGTGGGCGTCGGCGTCACCAACCGCCCCGATCGCACGGTCGAGCTGCGCACGGAGATCGCCGAGTCCGAGACCCTGCTGCTGGAGCACGACCTGGACCGCTTCTCCCTGCGCCTGTTCCTCGGCGCCGTGGACCTCTCGCTCGGGCGGCAGGCCATCACCTGGGGCACGGCCAACCTGTTCCAGGTCTCCGACGTGTGGGCGACCTTCAGCCCGTTCGACCTGGACACCTCGCAGAAGCGCGGCATCGACGCCGTCCGCGCCATCACCTCCATCGGCCCCGACCTGGAGCTGGACTTCGTCCTGGCCGATCGCGGCGGCCTCTCCGACCTGTCGGGCGGCGTGCGAGCGACCTTCTACCTGGGCTTCGGGGATGTCTACGTCGCCGCCGGGAGGTTCTGGGATCAGCTCGGTCTCATGGCCGGCGTGTCGGCCACCTTCGACCTCTACAAGCTCCGCGCCGAGGTCCACGAGCCGTGGGACCCGGGCGACGACGAGGCCGCGCTTCCCCGTGTCACCCTGGGCTTCGACTGGCTCCGGACCGACACCATCCTCACCGTCGAGGCCCACTACAACGGCACGGGCGTCCTCGACCCGGACGACTACGCATCCCACGCCACGCAGAGCGAGGCCCTGTCCCGGGGCGAGTCCTACTTCCTCGGCCGCTGGTACCTGGGCGTCCTGGCCTCCCACGAACCTGTCGACCGCCTCACCCTGGAGCTGTCGGCCATCGCCAACGTCGTCGATCCCAGCCTCATCCTCACGCCCCGCGTCGCCTGGGAGGCCACCCAGAACACCTCCGTCGCCCTGGGCGCCTTCGCCACCGTCGGCGACCGCCCCGAGGTCGCCCCCGCCCCCACCCTCACCAGCGAGTTCGGCAGCTACGGCCACCTGGTCTACCTCGAGATGTCGGCGTTCTTCTGAGCGCGGCGTTGCGCCACGCCCAGGGCCCGCCCTTGCGCCGGGCGGAGCGCGTCGAGCATCCTCGCCGCCATGCGGGGGCGACAGGGGGTGTCACACTGGGGCCTGGTCCTCGTCGTCGGATGGCTGGCCCCGGGCGCGCCTCCTCCGGCGCTCCTGGCGGTGGTGCAGCACGGCCTCGTCGTCCTCGTCGCCGGCCTCGGAGTGTGGACGGCGCTCGCCTTCCTGCCTCGGCGGGTCTGACCGGGCGGGGACTCCCGGGGGTTTCGACCGGAACATTCACTCTCGTACCCGGGGCCGCTACAACGGTGGAGCCCATGCACCCCCTCGCCCCGTTCACGACTCCGGCGCACATGCAGGCACCCGTCTGCTCGAGTGCCGGGTGCGCGAGCGGTCGAGGGGCGCGTTCCCATGGCGCTCGCTCGGCCCTGCGTGATGCAGCAGTGCGTGGAACCCGGCCCGCCGGTTTCCGCTCACTGCTGCCTGTAGGGACGATGTCCGACTCCAGGGGACGCAGCGGTTTCCAACCCTCATCCCCCCTCGGAGGCACACCTTGGATCCCTGCAGGCTCACTGCCACCACCCCGACCCGCGTAGCACGTCCGCTTCATCGCCTGCGCGTCGGCCTCATCGGCGCGCTCCTCACCACCCTCACGGCCGTGCCCGCCGCCGCGGCGCCCACCGTCTGGGCCGTGGACGACGGCGAGAAGGTCAAGCGCGACGCCACCTCCCTGCCCTTCGAGCAGGGCATCGACAACCCGATCTGGGCTCCCGGCCAGGCCATCCGGCTGTTCGCCCTCCGCGACGAGACCGTCGCCTTCCAGGTGATCGTCGACGGCGACGACTCCGGGCTGAGCGACGTGACCGTCGACTTCGACGGCCTCGCCGGGCCGGACGGCGCCGCGATCGAAAACGCCGCCGGCGCCACCGATCCGACCCGCTTCGCCGGTCGCCGGATCGAGCGCTTCGTCGAGCACTACTTCTTCATCGACCGGGCCTCCGGCGGCCCCTGGCCGGGCTCCCTCGGCTGGGAGGGCGGCGCCGAGCCCGACGGCGACTGGACCGGCTGGGTCCCGGACGCCCTGATCCCCGTGGAGGTCGCCCCGTCGTGGGCGCCGTATCCGATGCAGGTCCCCGCGGGGCAGAACCGCGCGATCTGGATCGACGTGACCGTGCCGACCGACCAGCCCGCCGGCCTGTACCAGGGCGAGGTCGTGGTGGCCGCCGGCGGCCAGACCGTCGCGACGCTGCCCGTGGAGCTCCAGGTCCACGACCAGAACCTCCCCGCCTGGCCCGTCAAGACGATGCTCTACTACAACCAGGCGAACCTGAACCAGAGCTTCGGCTGGGAGGACGCCCAGGTGGCGCGGAAGCACCTCTTCCAGCTCCTGCACCGCCACCGGCTGACCCCCATGCACTCGGCCTACACGGCGGACGACGCCCAGACCGTGATGCCCGCGCTCGACGGCTCGCTGTACACGACGGGCGAGGGCTACGAGGGCCCGGCCGCCGGCCACGGTGACGACGTGCTCGCCATGGGCGTGTACGGCGGCTACGGCGATCCCGGCGCCGACGACCTGTCGAACGTCGAGGCCATCGCCGACGCCCTCGCCGCCCAGGGGGTGATCGACGACGTGGACGCCTTCGTCTACGCCATGGACGAGAGCTGCGGGCACTGGTACGGCCAGGCTTGGCAGGACCTCCTCGCCACGTCGTCCAACGCGAACGTGCAGGAGCACGTCGAGGTGGGCTGGACCTGCAGCAGCGCGGCGTCGGACCAGGCCGTCGACATCGTCATGAAGCTCGCGTCCCACTTCGACCCGGACGAGACCGCCGCGGGCAAGCGCATCTGGGCCTACAACGGCGTGCAGCCCTACTCGGGCTCCATGCTCACGGACACCGACGCCGTGTCCCTGCGCGTCAACGGCTGGCTGTCCGGGATGTTCGGCGTGGAGCGCTGGTTCTACTGGGCAGGCACCTTTTGGAACGACTGGAACTCCGGCGGCCTGGGCATGTTCGACCCCTTCGCCGAGCCCGAGACCTTCCACAACCAGTGGGGCGAGTGGGCCAACGGCGACGGCGTGCTGCTGTACCCGGGCAAGCTCGAGTCCTATCCGGAGCACTCCGTCGGCATGAACGGCGTCGTCGCCTCCATCCGCCTGAAGAACTGGCGGCGCGGCATCCAGGACGCCGGCTATCTGCAGCTCGCGCGGGCCCAGGACTCCGCTGCCGCGAACGCCATCGCCGAGGCCCTGATCCCGGCCGCGCTGACGACCGCGACGCCCGAGCAGCCCCCGGCCTGGAGCCCGCGTGGCGTGGACTTCTTCCAGGCGCGCGCAGACCTCGCCGAGCTCGTGGGCAGCGGCCCCATCCCCGATCCGCCGACGACGGACCCGACGGATCCCACCGATCCGACGGACCCGACGGACCCGACGGATCCCACCGATCCGACCGATCCCACCGCCCCCGACACCGCCGACCTGGCCGTGCACCGCACCGGCGAGGCCGGCGTGGTCGTGGACGGTGATCCGGGCGAGTTCGAGGGGGCCCCGACCGTGGAGATCCAGGCGGGCGACGCGCAGGTGACCATGCGCCTCCTCTGGGACGACGAGCACCTGTACGTGGCGGCGGACGTGTCCGACAGCGCGCTGCACGCGCCCGGCACCGGGGACGACGGCCCGCTCTGGACCTCCGACGGCGTCGAGCTCCTGCTGGATCCGCTGCTCACGCGCACGGACACGCCCGACGCCGACGATCGGCACGTCATCGTGACAGCCGCCGGCGACGTGCTGGACGCCCAGGGCGCCGGCGGGGTGGAGGACACGAGCCTCGACATGGGCGTGACCCATGCCGTGTCCGTATACGGCACGCTGAACGACGACGTCGCCGACGACGGCTACACGATCGAGGTGGCCGTGCCCTGGGACTCCGTGGGCGTGACCCCGGCGTCCGACATGATGATCGGCGCCGACCTCGCCCTCAACGACGCGACGGCCGTCGACCTGTCCTACGGGGACTGGGCCGGCCTGACCACCTTCGCCGTGCCGTCCGCCTGGAAGACCATCCGCCTCGACGACCTGCCGCTGACGCCGCCCGACGAGGATCCTCCCCCCGACGAGGAGGATCCCGTCGTGGTGCCGCCGGACGATTCGGGCTACGACGCGCCCGCCTTCGACTACGTCGACACGGTGGAGCCCGTGACGGTGACCGGCTGCTCGAGCAGCAGCGGCAGCGATACGACCGCGGCCTGGATCGTCCTGGCCGTCCTGGGCCTCGGCTACGTCCGGCGCCGGCGGCGCGCTTGAGGCCGGGGGGGCGCGGTGCCACGATGCGGCGGTTCCCCCAACGGAGACCGCCGTGGCACGCGCCCCGCACCCCATCCTCCTCGCGCTGACGCTCCTCGTCTACGCCCCCGCGGGCTGCGACAGCTCCGGGGGCGGACCTCCGCACGGCCCCCTGCCGGACGCGGACGCCGTGGAGAACCCGGACGCCTCGGGCGACGCGGCGGACGCCGGCCGCGACGCGCCGGACGCCGAGCCCCCCTCGCCGCGCCCGTTCGTGGCCGTGACCTTCAACACCGGCACCTCCGACCGCATGGCCCACGACCGCGGCGACGACGGCTACACGTCGGACCACGCGGCGCTGTCCGACCAGTGGTACGGCAACGGCCTGGCCTGGATCCCCGCCGTGGACGCCGCGCGGGCCTTCTTCGCCGCCGTCGATCCGGACGTGGTGACCTTCCAGGAGCTGTTCTGGAGCGGTCGCTGCCCCGACATCCCCGAGGAGGCGCACGAGGACTTCGTCTGCGAGACGTGGGGCCCCGGGGATCCGACGGTCGCGCAGGCCATCCTCCCGGGGAACTGGCAGGTGATGTGCCACCCGGGCAAGCCGGACAAGTGCGCGGCGGTGAACCGGCGCTTCGGCTCCTTCCGCGGCTGTGACGCGGACTACTGCCTCGAGGGCCTGGACGGCGCGGAGATCGACGGCTGCGGCAGCGGATCGCGGGTCGGCCGCGGCGTCATCGACCGGGTCGGCGGCGGCACGCTCACCCTGGTGAACGTCCACGGCTCGTCGGGCTTCGGGGACGAGGAGGCCGCCTGCCGCGTGGAGCAGTTCGAGCAGGTCTTCGTGGACCTCGACGGAGCGCCGGCCGCCCACGGCGACGTGAACCTCGTGATGGGCGACTTCAACACCGACCCCGTGCGCCTGGCCGGCGGCGACGCGAGCGCCGATCGCCTCATGGACTTCGCGGGCCCCGGCGAGCCGTTCCGCTTCATCACCGAGGTGGGCGAGGACGCCACGCCGACGTATGCCGGCTACGTGAACATCGACCACGTCATCTCGGACGCCCTGGACGGCGACTGCTGGGCCGCCGGCGTCACCGAGGGCCGCCCGCCGGTGCTCGACGCCGTCTACTTCGACCACGTGCCCATCGTCTGCGACCTGGAGGTGTCCGCTCCATGAGGCTCCCGACCGCCCGCTAGCCGTCGGCTTCGGCGCGGAGGGCGCCGGCCAGGGTGTCCACCAGCCAGTGGAGGTGGGCGCGGCGCTCCTCGCGGGCCTCGGGCGACAGGGGATCGCCGCCCCAGGTGGGCTCCAGGGCGCCGGCGTAGGTGAAGTAGTTGATGACCGAGCCGGAGAAGGTGACGAAGAAGTGCCTCGCCGCGAGAGGGCCCTCCGGCGGGGTCACGCCGCCGAGCGCGGCCTCGACCGAGCGCAGGAGGCCGCCGAGGCTCCGCTGGACGACCGGCAGCGGCCCGCGATCGCTGGACACCTCGCGCTGGACCATGCGGGCGTAGCGGCGGTGATCCTCCATGAAGTCCACGTAGGCGTCCACGAGGCCGTGCAGGCGTGCCTCGAGCGGGGCGTCCATGTCCAGGGCGCCCTCCAGGGCCTCCCGGTGCGCGGCGTAGTAGCGATCGAGCACCTGCTCGAACAGCGCCTGCTTGCTCCCGAAGCGGTAGAAGACCAGGCCCTTGGTGACGCCGGCCCGCTCCGCGACGTCGCGCATGCTCACCGCGTCGAAGCCCGCCTCGGAGAACAGCTCGTCGGCCGCCTCGAGGATCCGCGTCGCCGTGTCCGCCTTCGTGTTCACGCCCGCTCCGGGGGTGCGTTTCCGATTTCCTGACCGATCGGTTTGACCGAACGGTCAAAACCATGCCATGCAGGGATCCTCGGAGCAACCCGGAGGGAGACGATGAAGGAGAAGGTCAGCAAGCTGCTGGGCCGCGACAAGGCGCGTGGTGGAGAGATCATCGCGAGGATCCTGGCGTCGGAGGGCGTCGAGCGGGCGTTCGGCATCATCGACGGCACGTACTTCGGGCTGTACGCCAGCTTCGAGCCGAACGGCATCGACCTGGTGACGCCGCGCCACGAGACGTCGGCGCTCCACATGGCCGGGTCCTACGCGCGTCTCACCGGCCGCCTGGGCGTCGCCATCGCGAGCAACGGCCCCGGGGTCGCCAACGCCCTGCCCGGCGTAGCGGTCGAGCAGGCCGAGGGCAACCGGGTCCTGCTGATCACGAGCTCCAGGCGCGAGGGCATCGTCTATCCGGACCGGGGGGGCGCCTTCCAGTGCTTCCCGCACGTGGACGTGATCGGCCCCATGTCCAAGTGGTCGGAGCTGGTGCCCTCCGTGGACCGCCTGGCCGAGCTGACACGGGCCGCGCTCCGGGAGTCGTTCACCGGGCGGCCCGGCGTCGTGCACCTGGACGTGCCCGAGAGCATCATGAACGGCACGTACGACGTGGACGGGAGCTGGTTCCGGCCGCCGGAGACCTACCGGGTGACGCAGCCGATCCCGCCCCATCCCGAGCAGGTCACCGCCGCGGCGAAGCTCCTGTCGAGCGCCGAGCGGCCGATGATCCACGCCGGCTCCGGCGTGCTCCACGCCGAGGCCTTCGACGAGATGAGCACCCTCGCGGAGCTGCTCGAGGCGCCGGTGACCACGAGCTGGGGCGCTCGGGCCGCCATCGACGAGCGCTCACGGTACTCCGTCCCCATGCCCTTCGTGGCGACGGTGAACCGGGCCCGCGCGGAGTCGGACGCGGTGCTGGTCCTGGGCTCGCGCCTCGGTGAGACCGACTGGTGGGGCAAGGCGCCGTACTGGGCGACGCCCGACGAGCAGAAGATGGTCCAGGTGGACCTGGACCCGAGCACCATCGGCAACAACCGCCCGGCCGACGTGGCCGTGCAGGCCGACGTGAAGACCTTCCTGCGGGCGCTGATCGACGCGCTGCGGAGCGAGGGCGTCGGCTCCCGCGAGACCCGGCGGCCGTGGATCGACGACCTGCGCTCCGAGTGCGCGTCCCGCCGCGAGGACCTCGACGAGAAGCTGGACGACGACCGGATGCCCATGCACCCGGCCCACGTGGCGGCCACCTGCCGGCAGGTGTTCGACGACGACGCCATCCTGGTCGCGGACGGCGGCAACTCGGTCATCTGGGCGCACTTCTTCCACGAGGTGCGCGCGCCGAACACGCTCCTGGCCACGGCCAAGATGGGGATGCTCGGCGCCGGCTGCGCGCAGGTCCTCGGCGCGAAGGTGGCCCGCCCGGACAAGCAGGTCTACTGCATCACCGGCGACGGGGCGATGGGCTTCCACCCGCAGGAGGTGGAGACGGCGGTCCGCAAGGGCCTGCAGGTCATCTGGCTGGTCCTCTGCGACAAGCAGTGGGGCATGGTGAAGATGAACCAGCAGTTCGCCCTCAACCCGGTGAAGACGCTGGTGAAGAAGTCCCTGTCCGAGGAGGAGACCATCCACGCGGACCTGGGCGAGATCGCCTTCGACGACATGGCCCGCTCCATGGGCGCCCACGGCGAGCGCGTGGCCGATCCCAGCGGCCTGGCCAACGCCATCCGGCGCTCCCTGGCGTCCGGCAAGCCGGCGGTCATCCACGTGGACGTGGACCCGGTGGCCCACATGTGGGCGCCGAACCTCAAGGACTTCAAGGACATGCACGCCGAGCCGAAGGGGGCCTGAGATGGCGGACCAGGAGACGACGACCGACGCCCCGCCGCCGCCCCGCACGTCGGTCCTGGTCACCGGCGCCGAGGGTTACGTGGGCCGCCTGCTGGTCCGCGCCCTCGCCGCCGACCGGCGGGACCTGACCACCCTCGTGGCCGCGGACGTCCGCGAGCCGTCGGAGCGGGTCGACGGCGTGGAGCACGAGGTCCTGGACATCCGGGACGCCGACGCGGTCGACGAGGTCGTGAGGCGCCACGGGATCGACACGGTCGTGCACCTGGCGGCCGTGGTGACCCCCGGCCCCGGGCAGGGCCGCGACTTCCAGTACGCCGTGGACGTGGAGGGCACCGGGCACCTGCTCGACGCCTGCCTCGCCCACGGCGTCCGGAAGCTCGTCTTCACCAGCAGCGGCGCGGCCTACGGCTACCACGCCGACAACCCGGCCCTGCTCATCGAGGACGATCCGCTCCGGGGAAACCAGGTGTTCGCGTACGCGTGGCACAAGCGCCTCGTGGAGGAACGGCTGGCGACCCTGCGGGACGAGCACTCGGACCTCGATCAGCTGATCTTCCGGGTGTCCACCATCCTGGGTCCGTCCGTGCACAACCAGATCACGGACCTCTTCGAGCGGCCCGCGGTCGTGGGCCTGGCGGGCGTGGACACCCCGTTCTGCTTCATCTCCGACGCGGACGTGGTGACCTGCCTGGCCGAGGGCGTCCACGGCGAGCAGACCGGCGTCGTGAACCTCACGGGAGACGGGGCGATGACCCTGCGGGAGATCGCCGCGGCCATGGAGCGGCCCTTCGTGCCCCTCCCGGCCGAGGTGCTCCGCAAGGGCCTCGGCGTCCTGGACCGCCTGGGCGTCTCGCCCTACGGCCCCGAGCAGGTCATGTTCCTGCAGTACCGGCCCGTCCTGGACAACCGCCGCCTGAAGGAGGCCTTCCCCGGCCTCCCCACCCAGGCGAGCCGCCAGGTCTTCGAGCGCTACCGGGCCACCCGAGCCCCCGGCCTCGCGCGCCACATCCCGTCGCGCCCACGACTTTTGCGGCCGTAACCCCCCAGGGCGGTCGCAAAGTCGACCGCCCTCCCTTGCCCTTGCCCTTGCCCTTGCCTGCTCTCAGACGCCCAGAATCCATCGTTTCCGAGCGGGTGCAATCCGGCGCCGGGCGCCGTACCGCCGCGCGGCCCTCAGTTTTCCGACTTTGCGATTGCCCTGCATAACCCCCCCAGGGCGTTGTCCGGCCGGGTCCGGCCGTCTATCCTGGTGTCTCCCCACCACACCACCGCATCGCGTTGACCGCCATGGCCCTCGTGTCGTCCCATCGGGGCGGCCGGAGCGCCCGTTGGCGGGACGTCGCTGCGTGCGCGCCACGACCGGTGGTGCGCGAGGAGGCATCGTGACGAAGGACGGCAAGCCGACCACGAACGACGCCGGGATCCCCGTCCAGAGCGACGAGTACTCGCTCACCGTGGGACCCGACGGCCCGATCCTGCTCCACGATCACTACCTGATCGAGCAGATGGCGAACTTCAACCGGGAGCGGATCCCCGAGCGGCAGCCCCACGCCAAGGGGGGCGGCGCGTTCGGCCGCTTCGAGGTGACGAACGACGTCAGCGCCTACACGAAGGCGGCGGTGTTCCAGCCCGGGGCGAAGACGGACACGCTCATCCGGTTCTCCACCGTCGCCGGGGAGCGCGGAAGCCCCGACACCTGGCGCGATCCGCGCGGGTTCGCCCTCAAGTTCTATACCGCCCAGGGCAACTACGACATGGTGGGCAACAACACGCCGGTGTTCTTCCTCAGGGATCCGATGAAGTTCCAGCACTTCATCCGGTCCCAGAAGCGCCGCGCGGACTCCGGGCTCCGGGACCACGACATGCAGTGGGACTTCTGGACGCTCTCGCCGGAGACCGCCCACCAGGTGACCTGGCTCATGGGCGACCGCGGCATCCCGAAGACGTGGCGCCACATGAATGGCTACTCCAGCCACACGTACATGTGGGTCAACGCCGATGGCGCGCGGTTCTGGGTGAAGTACCACTTCAAGACCGACCAGGGCATCGAGAACCTCACCCAGGAGGAGGCCGATCGCATCGCGGGCGAGGACGGCGACTACCACCGGCGGGACCTCTTCGAGGCCATCGAGCGGGGCGACCACCCGAGCTGGACCCTGAAGATGCAGATCATGCCCTTCGAGGAGGCCGAGACCTATCGCTTCAACCCGTTCGACCTGACCAAGGTCTGGCCCCACGAGGACTACCCGCTCATCGAGGTGGGCCGGCTGACCCTCGACCGGAACCCCACGGACTTCCACGCGGAGATCGAGCAGGCGGCCTTCGAGCCCCACAACCTCGTCCCGGGCATCGGGGTCAGCCCCGACAAGATGCTGCTGGCGCGCATCTTCTCCTACGCGGACGCCCACCGGGCCCGCCTCGGCGTGAACTACAAGCAGATCCCGGTGAACAGGCCCCAGGCGCCGGTCCACAGCTACACCAAGGACGGGGCGATGCGGGTGCAGAACGCGACGGACCCGGTCTACGCCCCCAACTCCAAGGGCGGCCCGAAGGCCGACCCGAGCCTCCACCCGAACGTGGAGAGGTGGTCGGCCAGCGGCGAGTTCGTCCGCGCGGCCTACACCCCGCGCAGGGACGACGACGACTTCGTCCAGGCGCGCGCCCTCGTCCGGGAGGTGATGGACGACGCCGCGCGGGACCGGCTGATCTCCAACGTCGTCGGCCACCTGAGCAACGGCGTCTCGGAGCCCGTCCTGGAGCGCGCCTTCGACTACTGGCGCAACATCGATCGGGAGATCGGCGACCGCGTCGCGCGCCGGATGGAGCACGAGTAGCCGGGCTGCCACCAGACGAAGGGGACGCGAAGTGCAGATCGACGACCACTTCGAGGGCGGCAACATCGAGGTCATCGACGCGAGCGATCCCGGGAACATCCGCCTGGCGCTCCGGCCGGACCCGCCCACGGAGACGCCGGAGGGGACGGTGCGCTATCGCCAGTGGTTCCACTTCCGGATCACAGGCGTGCGCGACGTCCCCTTGACCCTGCACCTGGAGGACGCCGCGCAGGCGTCCTATCCGCGGGGCTGGGAGGGCTACCGCGCGGTCTGCTCCACGGATCACTACTTCTGGCGGCGGGCGGAGACGACCTACGACGAGGGACGCCTGACCATCCGGGTCACCCCCGACGCCGACGTGGTGTGGCTGGCCTACTTCGCGCCGTACGATCTCGAGCGACTGCAGGGGCGAATCGGAGCGTGGTGTCGTCACCCGACCGTCCGCCTCCGGCCGCTGTGCCGGACCCCGGGCGACCGCCCACTGGACCGGCTGATCGTCGGAGATCCCGGCCGGACGCTGCCGGTGGTCTGGATCCTCGCGCGCCAGCACCCCGGCGAGAGCATGGCCTCCTGGTGGGTCGAGGGCCTGCTGCGGCGCCTGCTGGACGACTTCGACGCGCTGGCGGCCCGGCTCCGCAGCCGGGCGAGCTTCCACGTCGTCCCGATGATGAACCCGGACGGGGCGGCGCGCGGCTACATCCGGACCAACGCCCTCGGGGTGGACCTGAACCGCGTCTGGGACGATCCCCCGAGCGACGCACCGGAGGTGGCTGCGGTGCTGCACGAGATGGACCGCACCGGCGTGCACGCCTGTCTCGACGTCCACGGCGAGTCGGACCTCCCCTACAGCTTCGCGAGCAACTCCCACGCCATGGAGGCGCATGACCCGCGCGTGGCGAGGCACGGCGCCGCGTTCTGCGACGCCTATCAGCGGGCCAACCCGGACTTCCAGCAGGAGCACGGCTACCCGCCCGAGGACGCGGAGACGGCCGACTTCCGGATCTGCAAGAACGCGGTGAGCAGACGGTTCGACTGCTTCGCGACGACCCTGGAGATGCCGTTCAAGCACAACGTCGACCTGCGGGACCACGAACACGGCTGGAGTCCGCCCCGGTGTCGCTGCATGGGCGCGGCGGCGCTCGACGGCCTGCACGCGGTCATCGACGCGATCCAGGGCGGTTAGCCGGCCAGTCCTCTCAGCCCCGCCGCCTCCGCTGTGCCACCAGCCCGAGGGCCAGGTTGTAGTCCATCGGCTCCCCACCCCAGGTGGTGACAGCGGTCTTCGGACCGATGGCCAGGCCCTGCTGCTCGTGTCGCTCGGCCAGTCGACGCTCGGCTCTCCCGCGCACGGCCGGCAACGGCGGGCACACCTGCAGCGTCTGCCCCTCCGGCCCCAGGAACACGAGGCCGTCACCGGTGGCGCGCACCTCGAAGCCGCCCTCGTGCACCAGCCTGTGGTGGTGCCCGCGCCGCCACCAGCCCGATCCCGCACTTCCAGTTGAGCCAGTGCGCACACGAACGCACGCCCACCCCGGCCCAGGCCTTCCGGCGGTCGAACTCACCGATCATCTCCAGCCAGCGGCACGTGGCGGCGTTCAGGTGCGCCGCCAGGGTCGTGATGCGCCGCTCCAGCTCCACGTTCGAGAGCAGGCAAGGGCACGGGCAAGGGAGGGCGGTCGACTTTGCGATTGCCCTGCCAAGAGACACTCTTCCGCGGAATCGTCCAGCATCCGCGAGCAGGGGGCGGCGCAGGACCGGAGCTCAGACCCGCTCGAACCGCGCCGTGAAGTGGCGCAGGAAGGGGGGCTCCTCGACGATCTTCAGGCCGCGGACGTCGTGGCGGCGCTCCCAGACGCGGCCGAGGGCCTCGGCGACGTAGTCCATGTGGCTCTGGGTGTAGACCCGGCGGGGGATGGCGAGGCGCACGAGGTCCTTGGGGGCCGGCCGCTCCTCTCCGGTCTCGGCGTCGCGGCCGAACATGACGGTGCCGATCTCGACGCCGCGGATACCGGCCTCGATGAACAGCTCCACGGACAGGGCCTGGCCTGGGTACTGGAGGGGGTCGATGTGGGGCAGGAACCCCCGGGCGTCCAGGTAGACGGCGTGGCCGCCGGCGGGCTTCACCACGGGGATGCCCAGCTCGTCCATGCGCTCGATGACGTACTCGATGGAGCGCGTCCGGTACTGGAGGTAGTCCTCGTCGACGATCTCACGGAGGCCGATGGCGATGGCCTCCAGGTCCCGCCCCGCCAGGCCGCCGTAGGTGGGATAGCCCTCGGTGAGGATGAGGAGGTCGCGCTCCGCCCGCGCCAGCTTCGCGTCGTGGGTGCAGAGGAAGCCGCCGATGTTGGCGAAAGCGTCCTTCTTGGCGCTCATGGTGCAGCCGTCGGCCAGATCGAAGACCTCCCGGGCGATCTCCTGGACGCTCTTGTCCCCGTAGCCCGGCTCGCGTTGCTTGATGAACCAGGCGTTCTCCGCGAAGCGGCAGGCGTCGATGTAGAACGGCACGCCGTAGCGGCGGGCCATCTCGCTCACGGCCTTCAGGTTCTCCATGGAGGCCGGCTGACCTCCCCCGGAGTTGTTGGTGATGGTCATCATCACCAGGGGCACCTCGTCGGGGCCGTGCTCCTCGAGGATCTGCTCCAGGGCGTCGAGGTCCATGTTGCCCTTGAACGGATAGTCGGAGGACACGTCCTTCGACTCCTCGCAGGGGATGTCCACCGCCCGGCCGCCGACGAACTCGATGTTCGCCCGCGTGGTGTCGAAGTGCGTGTTGTTCGGCACGATCTGGCCCTTCTGGACCATGACCGAGAACAGGATCCGCTCCGCGGCGCGCCCCTGGTGGGTCGGCAGCACGTGGTCGAACCCGAAGATCTCCTTGGTGGCCTGCTCGAAGCGGAACCAGCTCCGGGCGCCGGCGTAGGACTCGTCCCCCCGCATCACGCCGGACCACTGTTCGGCGGACATGGCGCTCGTCCCCGAGTCCGTGAGCAGGTCGATCATCACGTCCTCGGCCTTGAGGAGGAAGAGGTTGTAGCCCGCCTCCTCCACCAGGCGCCGCCGCTCCGCGCGGGTGGAGAAGCGGATGGGCTCCACCACCTTGATGCGGAAGGGCTCGATGATGGTCCGCATGGGGGTCTCGTCGTCGCCGTGCCGCGTCATCGGGGTCCTCCGTTCCGGGGTCGCCCGCTTGTATCACGGCGCTCCGAGGCTTTCAGCCCATCGACGGCAGGCCGCCCGGGCCTGAACGTTCCGTCAGTACGCTCCGTGGGCCTGCGCGTCGTCCATGCTGAAACCCGACCGCCACGAACACGCGGAGGGCAACCCATGGAACGACGACGCTTCTTCACCCGCATCGGCACGGCCCTCGCCGCCGTCGGCCTCACGCCGGTCGCGGCGCCGACCGCAGCCGCGAGCGGACCCGGCCGCCCCACCTCCCTGCACCTGCAGGACTGCCGGATCGCCGGCAGCCACCACTACGAATGCTTCGAGGTGCTCGACCGCCTGCGCGTCGGGGACACGCTGCGCCTGGTCGCGGAGCCGGACAACCCCTACGACCGGCGCGCCGTCGAGGTCTTCTGGGGCCAGCACAAGCTCGGCTATCTGCCGCGCGTCGACAACGCCGCCGCGGCGTCCCTGGCCGAGCGTGGCCATACCCTGCGCGCGGAGGTCCTGGCGGTCCACGACCCGGACGACGCCTGGGAGCCGGTGCGGCTGCGCGTCCGTGTCGAGCCGTGAGGCGCGTCGTCTACAGCAGCGACCCCTGGGGCTCCGAGGCGATCTTCACGCCCAGGTGGCGGTAGGCCAGCGCGGTGGCGACGCGGCCCCGGGCGGTCCGCTGGAGGAAGCCCTCGCGGATGAGGTAGGGCTCGATGACGTCCTCGAGGGTGCCCTTGTCCTCGGACAGGGCCGCCGACATGGTGTCGACGCCCACCGGGCCGCCGCCGAACTTCTCGACCATGGTGGTCAGGTAGGCCCGGTCCATGGTGTCGAGGCCCCGGGCGTCCACGCGCATCCGCCCCAGGGCGTGGTCGGCGATGGCGTCGTCCACGTGGCCGTCGCCCTCCACCTCGGCGAAGTCGCGGACCCGCCGGAGCAGGCGGTTGGCCACGCGCGGGGTGCCCCGGGAGCGCCGGGCGATGGCCAGGGCGCCGGTCTCGTCGATGGCGATGTCCATCAGGCGCGCCGAGCGATGCACGATGGAGGCCAGCTCCTCCATGGCGTAGTACTCGAGGCGGTTGATGATCCCGAACCGGTCCCACAGCGGCGACGTGAGCATGCCCTGCCGCGTCGTGGCGCCCACGAGGGTGAACGGCGGAAGCTGGATCTTCATGTTCCGCGCGTAGGCGCCCTCGCCGATGACCAGGTCGTAGTGGAAGTCCTCCATCGCCGGGTAGAGGTTCTCCTCGACCACCGGGTTGAGGCGGTGGATCTCGTCGATGAAGAGGACGTCCCGCTCCTTCAGGTTCGTCAGGATGCCGGCGAGGTCGCCCTTCCGCTCGATGGCCGGGCCCGACGTGATGACGATGTCGGCGCCCATCTCGTTGGCGATGATGTGCGCCAGGGTCGTCTTGCCCAGGCCGGGCGGGCCGCAGAACAGGATGTGGTCCACGGCTTCGCCGCGGTTCCGCGCCGCCCGCACGAAGACCTTCAGGTTGGCGATCATGTCGGGCTGGCCGACGTACTCGCCGAAGGTCCGGGGCCTCAGCGCCCGGTCGAAGCCGTCGTCGTCGCCCCGCGCGTCGGGGCCGATGTCCCGCTCGTCGTCCTGCATCGGTCCGCTACTTCCTCAGCGCGCCCAGCGCCGCCCGCAGCAGTGTATCGAAGTCCTTCGTCTCGTCGTGGTCCTGGCGCAGCCCGCTCAGGGCCCCCTCGACCTCGTGCTTCCGGAAGTCCAGGTTGAGCAGGGCGCTCTCCACGTCGGCCCAGACGTCGTGCGCCGCCACCCGGGTCGCCCGGACCGGTCCGCTCGCGGCGCCCCCGGACGAGGCCGCGATGCCCGCCTTCGGGAGCTTGCCCTTCAGCTCCACGGCCAGGCGCTCCGCGAGGCGCTTGCCCACGCCCGGAGCCTTCTTGAGCCGCTTCACGTCGCCCGTCTCCACCGCGGTCGCCAGCTCTCCGGGGCCGATGTCCCCGAGGATGCCCACCGCCAGCTTCGGCCCGACGCCGGACACGGCCAGGAGCAGGTCGAACGCCGTGCGCTGGCCCTCGTCCTCGAAGCCGAACAGGGCGATCTGATCCTCGCGGACGTGCGTGTGCACGAAGAGCTGTACGTCCTCGCCCAGCGGCGTCTGCGCCGCCACGCCCACGGGCACGGTCACCCGGTAGCCCACGCCCTGCACGTCCAGCACGACGTGGTCGTCGCTCCGCGCCCGGAGCACCCCCCTCAGCCACGCGATCATCTCGCCGCCCTCAGCGCCGCCCGGAAGCCGCCCACGTGGGCGTGACAGATGGCCGCGGCCAGGGCGTCGGAGGCGTCCTCCGGCGCGGCCTTCGGCAGGGTGAGCGCCACGCGCACCATCTCCTGCACCTGGTGCTTCCGCGCGCGGCCGTGGCCGGCCACGACGCTCTTCACCTGGCTCGCGGTGTACTCGAACACGTCCATGGTCGCCGCCGTGCATGCCACCATCACGACCCCGCGCGTGTGGCCCAGCTTGAGCGCCGACTGGACGTTCCTCGACACGAAGCACTCCTCGAGGGCCAGGATCTCCGGGCGGTGCTCCGCGATGACCTCGGCGAGGCCATCGTGGATCACGCGGAGCCGCTCCCAGAGGGGCTCCTTCGCCCGCGTCCGGATGACACCGTGTCCCAGGTGGCGAACGGACCGCCCCGACGAGTCGATGATCCCCCACCCCGTAGCCAGGGTGCCGGGGTCGACGCCGAGGATCCGCCCCATGGCTACTCGGCCGCGAGCTGAGACGCGACGTCGTCCGTGACGTCGAAGTTCGCCCAGACGGCCTGGACGTCGTCGGCGTCCTCGAGGGCCTCGACGAGGTTCAGGATCTTCTGCGCCTCGCCCGCGTCGCCGACCTCGATGGTCGTCTGCGGGACCCGCGCCAGCTTGACCTCGTTCGTCGCGAGCCCGGCCTCCTCCAGCGCGCCGGCCACCGCGTAGAGATCCTCGCGGGCCGTGGTCACGAGCCACGCGTCGTCCGCGTCCTCGACGTCCTCGGCGCCGGCCTCGATGGCCTGCTCCAGGATGGTGTCGAAGTCCACGCCGTCCTTGGGCACCTGGACCTGGCCCTTCTCGTCGAACATCCACGCCACCGCGCCCGGCTCGGCCATCTTGCCGGCCCGCTTGTTGAAGATGCTGCGCACCTCCGACACGGCGCGGTTCGTGTTGTCGGTGGTCACGTCCACCATGATGGCGACGCCCTCGGGGCCGTAGCCCTCGTAGATCATCTCCTCGTAGCTCACGCCCTCCAGTTCGCCGGTGCCCTTCTTGATGGCCCGGTCGACGTTGTCCGAGGGCATGTTCGCGTCCTTGGCGGCCTGGACGGCCGACCGCAGGCGCGGGTTGGAGTCCGGGTCACCGCCGCCCAGCCGCGCGGCGACCGTGATCTCCTTGATGATCTTCGTGAAGATCTTCGCGCGCTTGGCGTCCACCGCCGCCTTGCGATGCTTGATCCCGCTCCACTTGTTGTGTCCAGCCATGCACGTCTCCGGTCGAGGTGCACCAGGTCCCGTCGGAGGGGCGGTCTAACACGCCGGATCCGCCCTTGTCACGACGCCGACGCCGGACCTGCTGCATCTGTCATGCGCGAGATCGGAACAGGGGCCGGGCGGGGCTTGTTCCATCGGGGCTCCGCCTACAGCCCCCCTCGGCCCTGGCCTCCCCTCGACCCTGGCCACTCCCGCTCCGCGTCGCTATACAGGCCGCCCCCGCACCGAAGGATGCGCCCATGCTCATCGAGTCCCTGGCCAACGCCCTGGAGACGCTGGGAGCCGAGTGGGTCCTCTGGCTCCTGCTCGGCCTGAGCGTCCTGTCCGTCGCCGTGATGGTGGAGCGCGCCGTGTTCCTGCGCCGGAACCGCGTGCGCATGGACCGCCTGACCGCCGCGCTGCTCGCGGCCCTGCGCGAGGGAGGCGAGCCCGCGGCCCGACGCCTGGTCTCCGACACGCCCGGCATGGCCGGCGGGGTGCTCCGGGCCGCCATCGACGCCTGGCACGACGGCGTGGAGGCGGTGGAGGAGGTCATGTACGCCGCCATCGCCCGGGAGCGGGTCCGCTACGACCGCTACGTGAGCATCCTGGGCACCGTGGCGACCAACGCCCCGTTCATCGGCCTGCTGGGCACGGTGATCGGCGTCCTGAACGCCTTCGGCCAGCTCCGGAGCGCCCTGGAGGGGGCCTCCCGGACCAACCTGGTCATGGGCAGCATCTCCGAGGCCCTGGTCGCCACGGCGGTCGGCCTGGGCGTCGCCATCCCGGCGGCCATCGCGTTCAACGTCTTCAAGCGCCGGACCAAGGTCATCGCCACCGAGGCCGAGTCCACGGCCCGCCTCGTGCTGGCCCACCTGAAGACGGACGGCCCGGCGGCCACGCGGCGGGAGGCCTGAGGTGGCGGGCTCCTACGACGTCGAGGGCGAGGAGGGGCTGAACGAGATCAACGTCATCCCCCTCGTGGACATCATCCTGGTGCTCCTCATCATCTTCATGGTGAGCACCGAGTTCGTGCAGCACCAGCTCCAGACCTCGATCCCGCCGAACGTGCCCCTCCAGCTTCCCACGGCCGCGAGCGCGCAGGACACGGAGCCGACGCTCCTGGGCCTGGTCCTGACCCGCGACGGCGACCTGTTCCTGAACGGCGAGCCGACGACGATGGCGCGGGTCGAGGCGCGCGTGGAGGAGCTGCAGGCCGCGGGCGGTCCCGTCCAGGCCCTCGTCGCCGCCGACGAGCGACTCTCCCACGGCCGCGTCATCTCCCTGGTGGACCAGCTCCGCGTCTGGGGTGTCGGCGACGTCGCCATCAACACGAAGGCGCAGGAGATCGAGTAGGTGGCCTCCCGCCGCCTGGTCGGCGCGGCGGCGTTCGCGCTGCTGCTCCACGGGGCCTTCCTCTGGCTGGTGCTCACGCTGCCGGAGCCGGACCGTCCCGCCCCGGAGCCACGCGAGGTGGAGGAACCCACGGCGGTCCGCACCGTCCAGGAGGAGGTGGACCTGCCCGAGCCGGAGCCCGAGCCCGAACCCGAGCCCGAGCCCGCCCCGCCGCCGGAGCCCGAGCCCGAACCCGAGCCGGAGCCGGAGCCTCCACCGAAGCCGGAGCCGAAGAAGGAGCCAAAGCCGAAGCCCGGCCCGGACAAGGAGGCGCCGAAGCCCGCGAAGAAGGGGCAGCCCAAGCCGAAGGACGCGCCCGACAAGCCCGCGGACGCCCCGGAGGAGCCGGCGCCGCTGGTGCTCGACAACGTGAACATCACCGGCCAGGTGAAGGTCCAGAAGGGCGAGCACGACGTCTTCGGCGACCCGAGCGTCGAGGCCACGGACTCCAACACGAAGGTCCGCCGCGGCGAGGGCGGCACCGGCGACGAGGACGGCGAAGGGGGAGGCGGCGGCGACGGAGACGGCGGCGCCCGGCGCGTCGCCCCGAAGATCGACAAGCGCGTCCAGGGCACCTATCCACCGAACGCGCCCCGCTTCGGCCGCGTGGTGGAGGTCAAGCTGAGCCTGCTCGTCGGCGAGGACGGCCGCGTCGACGAGATCCGCGTCGTGGAGGGCGCCGGCCAGCCCTTCGACCGGGAGGCCCGCTCCGTGGCCCGCCGCCTCCGCTTCGTACCAGGCTCCGTGGGCGGCGAGCCGAAGCCCATGTGGGTCCCCTGGACGGTGGCCTTCGAGCCCGGCACCTGACCGGCCTCTCGACGCCCCGGACGTACCGGAAAGACCGCGCTACCCGGCCGCCTCCCGGGCGCTGCGCCACAGCTCATCGACCCCGAGTTCGTGGGCCCACCGCTCGATGTAGAGGATGTCCAGCGCGTCGCCCCTGATCCGGATGACGCCGGCCACGTCGCGGAGCTGTCGCTCGGAGCCTCCCCCCATGGACGCCCACTCGAGCTTCGACAGCACGACGTCCTCTGCGCTGGCGATCCACACCGGGACCCCCAGGACCTCGGCGTGGACCCGGCGACCGAACTCCTCCCTGGAGAACCGGCGCCCCTTTCTCACGATCAGATCGGCCTTCCAGCCGGTCTCGAGGTCGACGACGTTGAACTGCTGCCTCCTGCGCACCGCGTCCACGGCCGCCTCCCGCGAGACGTAGTAGCGCTCCTCCGGAAGGGCCCCGAGCAGCCGCGCCAGACTCGCGCGATCCAGCTCGACCACGACGTCCACATCCTGCGTGGTGCGCGGCGCACCGTGGTACGTGCTGGCGAACGAGCCCACGAGCATGTACGGCGCGCCGGCGGCGTCGAAGGCCTCGGTCAGCCGGCGCAGGAAGTCGGCCGCGCTCACGGGTCGAGGAGCGGGGCGTCCGGCCAGGCGGCGCGGAAGAGCTCGTCTCCGAGCAGCATCCGCCGGAGCGCGTGCTCCACGTCGTGCTCACCGTACCCCGGGTGGCGGGCTCGGATCCCATCGCGAGCCACGTCGCGGGCCTCGTCGCTCATGCGCAGGGCGACCTCGAGGCGCTTCGAGCCGCCCATGCTGCGCCAGACCTCCGCCTGGACTCGCGCAGCCTCGTCGATGGTGTCGAGCGACGTCATGGAGGGGGATCCTACCGTTGATGACGCGGTGATTCGACCTCACTGTGCAGCTGGTCCCCCGAGGGTCAGCTCCTCTCGTCGGGCGGCGGCTTCGGCTCGTCGCCCTCCCCGGCCTGCGGGGGCTCGGACGCTTCGGGGGTCGTGGGGTGGAGTTCCTCGTCGGCGCGCTCCTCCGCCTCTCGCTCGGACTCCCTCAGCAGCAGGCGCTCGACGCGCGCCCGGAGCAGCTGGTCCTTCTGCTCGCGTCGCCTGGCGTCCAGCGCGAGGTCCCTGTGGAGCGACCAGGCCATGAGGATCATCAGCAGCATGAAGGGGAACGCGGCGATGATGGACACCGTCCGCAGCCCCTGCAGCCCGCCGCTCAGCAGGAGCACCGAGGCCATCAGGAGCTGCAGGCCCCCCCAGAGGATGCGGACGAAGCGGGTGGGGTTGAGCACGCCCTTGGAGGTGAACATGCCCAGGACGAACGTGGCCGAGTCGGCGGAGGTGATGACGAACATGGAGACCAGCGCCACGGCGGCGATGGCGGCGATCCCGCCGCCCGGGAGCAGGTCCAGCAGGACGTAGAGCCCGGCGGGCACCTCCTCGGCGACGGCGTCCGCGATGCCGGCGTTCGACGTCAGCTCGAAGTGCATGGCCGAGCCGCCGAAGGTGGAGAACCAGAGCATGCTGAGCCCGACGGGGACGATCATGACGCCCAGGACGAACTCGCGGATGGTACGGCCTCGCGAGATCCGGGCGATGAAGCTGCCCACGAACGGCGCCCAGCTCAGCCCCCAGGCCCAATAGAACATCGTCCACTGCTTCACCCAGGGCTCGCCCGAGTAGGGCGACGTCACCAGGCTCATCTCGACGATGTGGCCCAGGTACTCGCCCAGGGTCTGGGTGAGCTCGCCGAAGATGAACGGCGTCGGCCCCAGCGCGAGGACGAAGAGCAGGAGCCCGGCCGCGAGCGCCATGTTGGCGTTGCTCAGGTAGCGGATGCCCTTGTCGAGCGGGGTCATCGCCGAGACGATGAACAGCGCCCCCAGGCCCGCCATGATCATGAACTGCGAGGTGGTGCCGTACTGGACGTCGGTCAGCCGCGCCACGCCGCTGTTGATCTGGAGGACGCCCAGTCCGAGCGTGGTGGCGACGCCGAAGACCGTCGAGACCACGGCGAGGACATCGATGGCCTTGCCCAACGCCCCGTCGATCCGCTTTCCCAGGAGCGGCCGGAAGGCCTCGCTGATCAGGCCGTGGCTGTTGTGCCGGAAGCGGACGTAGGCGATGGCCAAGCCGACGAGGGCGAAGTTGGCCCACTGGTGAAAGCCCCAGTGGAAGAAGGCGTATCGCATCCCGAGCTGGGCGGCCTCGGCGGTCCGGGGCTCTCCGATGCCCAGAGGCGGCTCGTTGAAGTGCATCATGGGCTCCGCGACGCCCCAGAACACGAGCCCCACGCCCATGCCGCCGGAGAAGATCATGGCGAGCCAGTTCCGGAACGTGAACTCGGGCGGCTCACCTTCGGGGCCCAGGCGGATGCTGCCGAACTTGGACAGCGCCAGGAACAGCATGAAGAGCACGAAGCCGCTGGTCGCCAGGAGGTACATCCAGCCGACGTTCGTGGCGGTGGCGTCGAGAATGCGCTGCGCGACCTGCTCGACCGTCGCCGGGTAGAGCGCGGCTGCGGCCACGAAGCCCACGACGAGGACGAGGGACAGGTAGAAGACGGCGCCGACATCCCCCATCAGCTTTCGCGCGAGGTCCGATGGCCTGATCGTCGCCCTCCCCGATCGACGCCCTCTCGCTCACCCATCCACCGCGTCGACCGTGCCCGCATGGTAGTGCCTGGCGGCGCTCCTGGCGACGGCTCTCGCCAGGGTGCTAGCACGCTACAATCCGAGCCACGAGGTCGGGGTCTACAACGGCGTAGACGACGACTGTGACGGGGAGACGGACGAGGGCACCGCCGAGCCCTGCGTCCCCTGAAAGGGCCGGTGGCGGCTCGACGGCGTGGCGGTGCCGGTGTGGGCCCGGCGGCGCCGCATCAAGACGAGAGCGAGCAGGGCCATCCAGACCGGCCCGGTCGTGCTCTCCGACGTCGTCCGGGCCGAGCAGCCGCCGCCTCCCGACGCGGCCGGGGCTTCGGGGGAGACGCCGGCGTCGGGATCTCCCACGCCGTCGATCTCCGCGTCGTCGCTCCCGGCGTCGGCGTCCGCACCGCCGTCTGCGACGTCGCCCTCGCCGTCCGGCTCGTAGGGGGCGGGGTCGCAGACGAGGGGTGTCTCGCCGGCTCGAGCCGGCTGCGGGAGCTCCAGGTACGACGGGCCGTGTGCGTCGTGCAGGACCCGGACGGTCGCGACGACGGGCTCGCTCGGCTGTCCGTAGCTGGTGCCGTCGTTGGGCGAGGGCTGGAACCGCGGCGCGTTGGACCCGGTGACGGCGATGCGCAGCCGGTGCCCCGCGGCGAACACGTTCGACGTGCTCCACAGGTCGACCTCGACCTCGACGAGCTCGCCGGGCGCGACCGGGTCGAGGTGGTCCGTGCCGTGGCGCATGGCGACCCGCGCCGCGCCGTCCAGGAGGAGCATGGAGCGGCCGTCCGGGTAGACGTCGGTCAGGCGGACCATCACGTCCGTGTCCACCACGTCCATCCTCAGGAACAGATGCGCCCGAACCCTCCCCGTCACCTCCATCGGCTCCTCGAACACCGGCGTCTCGAAGACGATGTTGTCCTCGCGCGCCTCGACCTCGCGTTGATCCATGGGCCCCGCGGGGAGGACGAGGTTGGCGCCCCCGACCGTGGGGCTCGGGTCCTCCGGGTCGTACCGATAGGAGGTCGAGCCTCCGTCCGCGGGGGGGCAGCGCTCCGCCAGCCGGCCCTCGGGCTGCAGGTACCACCGCACCGCCCCGGCCTCGATGGGCCAGTCGTCCGCGCTGCGCCACTCGCGGCCCGGGGCGTCGGGATCGTCCACGTCCCCCATGACGTAGTACTGCACGGCCGGCATGGCCTCGATGGTCGCCGGGTTCGGGGCGACGCCCAGGTGATGGAGCACCCAGGGTATCCAGTAGTCCTTGTCGCCGTGCGGGCCCACGGCGTCTTCGGGGAAGGTCAGCTCGCCGTGGGGCCCCGCCGTGTAGAGCGTCCCGTGGGTCCAGGGTCCCATCACCAGCTTCTGCCGGCCCCGCGCGCCGGGCCCTCCCTCGTGCTGATAGCCGACGAAGGCGTCGATCGTCCCCTGGGAGAAGATGTCGAACCAGCCGCCGACGTGGAGGCCGGCCGCGTCCACCTGATGGAGGACGTCTCGGGTCTGGACCGGGTCCCAGAACGCGTCCTCCAGCGGGTGGGCGCGGACCTCGTCGATGAACTGCGCGCTGGTCCCGCCGAGCGACTCGAGCCAGGTCTCGATCATCGACTTCCGCAGGACGCCGCCCTGGTAGAGGCCGTGCGAGTAGAACGAGGGCGTGCCCACCTCGACGAACATGGCCGAGAGGCCGGGAGGATCGGTCGGCGATTGCATGTACTGGACGATGCCGAGGGCCGAGCCGCCGGCGCTCATCGCGACCCCGTCGGACCAGTCCTGCGCGTCGATCCACGCGAACGTGTCGGCGCCGTCCCCGAGCCCTTCGCCCAGCTCGCAGCGGAAGACGCAGTCGATCCCCTCCGAGCCGAACCGCCCGCGGACGTCCTGCAGCACGACGGCGACCCCCACGTTCGTCGCGAGGGTCTCGGCCATCTCCTGCATCTGCGGCGCCGTCCGATCGTACGGGGTCCGATAGGCCAGGACCGGAAAGGGGGGCTCCCCGTCGGGGAGGAAGACGTCGGTGGCGAGCTCGACCGAGTCGCGCATCGGCACCTGCTCGGTCAGGGTCTGCGCCGCCCCCGCGGAGGCCACGGCCGTGATCACGAACAGGAGCGCGGCCCCCAGGACCATCCGCGACTCCACGGTTCGACTGCTCGGTCGCCTGCGCTGCATCTCGCGTCCTCCCGCTCGCGCTCGTGGGAGCGTACCGGTCCGAGCCCGTCTTGTCCGGTACCGCCCACGACGGACCGCCCCCGGTGCGATACGCTCAACGGCGTCTGGCGCGAGATCCCCGATGCCGCACGTCCCGGACATGAGCGACCCGGCCCTCGTCCTCCTGACCCTTGGGGCGGTGTTCCTGTTGGGGCTGGCGGCGGACGCCCTCGGCCGGCACACGCCCCTGCCCCGCGTCACGCTGCTCCTCGTCGCGGGCATCGCCGTGGGGCCGTCGGCCCTGGACCTGCTGCCGGAGCTCAGTAACTACTGGTTCCCGATCGTGGCGAACATGGCCCTGGTGATGGTGGGCTTCCTCCTGGGCGAGCGGCTGGTCCACGGGCTGCGCGCCCACCGCCGCGAGGTCCTCACCGTGTCCGTGGTGGAGGTGATCGTCACCGCGATCGTCGTGGCGGCGGTCCTCCTCCTCGCGGGCGTGCCGGTCGCGATCGCCCTCCTGCTCGCCGGCCTGGCTCCCGCGACGGCGCCCGCCGCCACCCTCGACGTGCTCCGGGAATCCGGCGCGCGTGGCCCCATGGTGGAGACCCTCCTGGGCGTCGTCGCCCTCGACGACGCGTGGGGGATCCTCGCCTTCGGGCTCTTCCTCGCCGTGGCCGAGGCCTGGGCCGGAGCCGACTCCGCCGCGCAGGGTCTCGTGTACGGGGTCGGGCACCTGGTCGGCGGGGGCCTCGTGGGCCTCGTCCTGGGCGTCCCCGCCGCATACATGACCGGGCGCATCCGCAAGGGCGAGCCGATGCTCGTCGAGGCCCTGGGCCTCGTGTTCGTCTGCGGCGGCGTGGCCCTCTGGCTCGACGTCTCCTACCTGCTGGCCGCCATGACCCTGGGCGCCGTCGTCGCCCGCCTCGCCGAGCACCACGAGCGCCCCTTCCACGCCATCGAGGAGATCGAGTGGCCCTTCATGGTCCTCTTCTTCCTGCTGGCCGGGGCCTCCCTGGAGGTCGCCTCCATCCGCGAGCTCGGCGTCGTCGGCGGCGCCTACATCCTGGCCCGGGCCGCCGGCAAGATCCTCGGGGCGTGGACCGGCGCCCGCGCCGCCTCTGCTCCGGTCGAGACCCGCCGCTGGCTGGGCCTCGCCCTCATGCCCCAGGCCGGCGTCGCCCTGGGCCTGGCGCTGGTGGCGAGCCAGCGCCTCCCCGAGGTGGGAGATCGCGTACTCCCGGTGGCCATCGGCGCGACGGTCGTCTTCGAGCTGATCGGCCCCGTCCTCTCCCGCCTGGCCCTGCGCCTGTCCGGGAGCCTGCCGGGACCGGGATAGCCCCGGCGGATCCCAGGGCAATCGCAAAGTCGGACAAGTGAGGGCCGCGCGGCGGTACGGCGCCCGGCGCCGGATTGCATCCGCTCGGAAACGATGGATTCTGCGCGTTCGAGAGCAGGCAAGGGCACGGGCAAGGGCAAGGGCAAGGGAGGGCGGTCGACTTTGCGACCGCCCTGCGGCGGATCCCGTCGGGCATGGCCTCCTCCCGGGTATCGCAGTACGATCGAGGCTCACCCACGAGCGAGTGGGCCGACGAGGGAGGACCCGTGGACGGGACCGTCGAGTCGGTGCGCGGTAGCGTCGTCGACGTCCGCTTTCCGGTCGGGCAGGAGCCCCGGCCGAGGGAGGCCCTGCGCCTCGCGGACGAGGACCTGGCGACCCTGGAGGTCCACAGCCACCCGGAGCCGGGCCTGGCGCGCGCCCTGGCGCTCGTCTCCACGCGCGGCCTGCGCCGCGGGCACGGCGTCACGGCGACGGGCGGGCCCCCGATGATCCCGGTCGGTGACGAGCTCCTGGGGCGGGTGAGCGACTGCCTGGGTCGGCCCCTGGACGGCGGCCTGCCCATCGCGACGGAGGCACGCCTCCCGATCCACCGCGTCCCGCCGGCGCTCCACCTGCACGCGCCCGAGACCGTGCCCATGTACACCGGGCTCGAGGTCATCGACCTGCTCTGTCCCTTCGCCAAGGGTGGCGAGACGGGCCTGTTCGGCGGCGCCGGGGTCGGCAAGACGCTGCTCCTGATGGAGTTCATCGGCGGCGGCGTGGAGGACTACCGCGGCGTCCCCATCCTCGCCGGCGTGGGCGAGCGCATCCGCGAGGGTCACGAGCTGTGGCACGAGTTCAGCGAGCGCGGCCTCATGGAGCGGACCGTCATGGTCTTCGGCCAGATGGACGCGCCGCCCGGCACGCCCCTCCGCGTCCCCGACGCCGCCCTCAGCGTGGCCGAGCACTTCCGCGACGACGGGGGCCGGGACGTGCTGCTGCTCGTCGACACCATCTTTCGCTTCGTCCAGGCGGGGATGGAGACGTCCGGCCTGCTCGGGCACATCCCCTCGCGCGTCGGCTGCCAGCCCACCCTGTCCACGGAGCTGGGCGAGGTGGAGGCGGAGATCAAGCGCAAGCCAGCGAGGAGGCCTCCGAGGAGCGGGCGCGCCTCCTCCAGCAGGCCCGGGACCACGCCGAGGCCGAGACGGAGGCCGCCGGTGCCTGACCAGCGCCACTCCCGAGCCGTGGAGCCCGCGTCGCGCCTGATGTCCGATGCGGCCGAGGAGCTGCGCGCCGAGGTGCGCGCCCGCATCGTGGCGGCGGGGGGCGCCCGCCAGGCCGGCGAACGCCAGAGCGAGGAGCTGGAGGGCCTGTGGCGGGTCCTGCGCCAGGAGCAGATCAGCGGCGAGGTCCAGGAGGTCGTGGCCGCCCGCCTCGCCACCGAGCCCTCGCCTCGATCTCCGCAGGCGGTCAGCGCCCGCCGCGAGTCGCGCGGTCCATCGTGCCCACGTCGGCCCGGTCCGCCAGGATCCGCGCGAGATCGTCCATAGCGTCCACGACCACGCCGTGGCTGCGGAAACCGGCGACCAACCGCTCCCGGAGATCGTCGAAGAACTCCGGCTCCATGGCGTGTTCGAGGCCGTGGGCCTCGTACATGTAGCGGTAGCGGTCCAGGTGGTGCATCCGGTCGACGCGGACCGCGCCGACATAGGGCGCCACCCGCTCCACGAGGCGCTCCGGGTTCATGGGCAGCGTCGGCTGAATGACGGCCATGGTGTAGAGGCCCGCTTCGTGGCAGCGGGCGAGCGCCTCGATGCGGTCGTCGACGGGATCACCGCCCGGCTCGAACAGGATCCGGTAGTGGTCGTCGTCGCTCGGGATCGAAAAGCCCACGCACGCGACGGAGAAGCGCTTGAACAGGTCCAGGTCCTCCAGCGCGCGGACCGCGCGGGTCAGGACGACCGGCGTGAAGTCCGCCTCCTGCAGGACCTCCAGGCATCTCCGCGTGATGCGATAGCGCTTCTCCAGCGGCTGGTAGGGATCCGTGATGATGGGGCTCATACGGACCACGCCGGGTGGGCGGCGCTCGACCTCCTCCCGCAGGACCTCGGGCGCGTTGACCTTCACGTCCACGTAGCGCCCCCACGGCAGTCGCGGTTGTCCCTCCAGGCGCCGAGACAGGTCGGCCCGCTCTCCCACGTAGCAGAATTCGCAGCCGATCATGCAGCCGACGTAGGGGTTCAGGTAGTAGTGCCCCGCGCCCTCCGGCATCAGGACGCGCTCCACCTCGATCTCCCGCACGGCCGCCTTCCGCCCCGTCGTGCTGCGCTCCGCGTCGGGCAGGTGCACCTCCCGCTGACGCACCATCCCCACGATGGCGTCCAGCAGGCGTCGGTCCCTGGCGTTCATGGGCGACTCCGCGGCGAAATGCCGCCGGGCGCAGATGTTGAAGTGCCGGGTCCGGTCGTAGCAGGGCCTGTCGTCGTCCCGGTCCTCCAGCTCCACGAGCAGCAGGTGCTCGTCACGCCGCACGATGACTTGGAGCCCCTGCTCCACGTCCCAGCTGATCAACTCCCACGTCCGCGGCGGCTTTCGCGGATGGATGAGCGGCTCGAAGAGGAAGCGACCGATCTCGTCCAGGTGACGCTCGACACGCGCCGGCTTCATGGGGCCTCCTCCGTCACCCTCCGTGCGATCCGGCCCGGCGAGGAGTCGGAGAGCCGTGGAACACGACGCGGAATCGGGGCGTACGCACGCGCAGAGTATTCGGAGCGGCCGGGGGACATGTCAAGGTATCCGCGGGCCGTCCCCAGGGCGATCGCATCTCCCGGCGGACCTCGCCCCCACGTGCGCCCCCCGCGGGTTCGACGGTGCGATTGCCTTGCTTCCCGGTTGCCGCCTCCTGGGGCCGGGTCTAGAGTAGCGCAGATGATGCGCCTCCCCGCCCTCGCCGTGCTCCTGGCCGCCCTGGTCGCCGCGGGCTGCGACTCGGACCTGCCGGAGCCGAGCGAGGTAGACGCGCTGCGCGTGCTGGGCGTCCGGGCCGAACCGCCCGAGCTTCGGGACCCCGGGGAGAGCGAGGTGACCGCCCTGGTGGCCGACGGGGAGGGCGAGGTGTCCTACGCCTGGGAGCTCTGCCTGGTGCCGGGCGCTCCGACCGAAGGGTTCCCCTGCCTGGACGAGGCGGCCCGGTTCGACCTCGGCGCCGAGCCCACGGCCACCGTGTCCGTGCCGCCCCTGGACGACTTCCTGGCGGCGCCGGAGCTTCGCGGGTTCGAGGTCGACCTGGAGGAGGGCTTCGACGTCATGGTGAAGCTCACCGTGACGGACACCACGGAGCGCGAGGTCACCGCCATCAAGCGCGTGAAGGTCTCCCGGCGCGAGGAGCAGAACACCAACCCGGTCCTGCTGGGCCTCCGCATCGACGGGGAGGAGTGGGCCGAGGGCCAGGCGGCCGTCGTGCCGCCGGACCAGGAGGTGGAGCTGCTCCCGGTCTGGGACCCGGAGTCCATGGAGGCCTTCGTCGACGGCAACGACGACCGCCGCGAGGAGGACCCGCTGCTGTCCTGGTACGCGGAGGGCGGCGACTTCGACAAGGAGCGCACCCGCGGCGGCGTGCCCGACAACACGTGGACCACGCCGACCCTCGAGGACCTGGACGGCCGCGAGGAGATCGGCCTGTGGCTGGTCCTGCGGGATCGCCGCGGCGGCCTCGACTGGCTCGAGCGGCGCGTGCGCGTCCAGGCGGAGTAGCCCCGCGCTCGCAGAGAGGCGGGTGCCGTGCCCGCCGGCGGAAGGCCCCGGAACTTCTGGCGGACGCGACTCCGCCCGCAACAGATCGGGCCGATCCCGTCACGGAGGGTGGGTGGGGGTGGGTCCACCCGCGCGGGGTGGCGCTGGCCGGCGCCCCGCCGGACGAGCGCGAGAGGCTCGAGGGCTGCGGGCGATTCTCCGAGGGCCTCAGTCAAATCCCCCCGCCCCGACGGCGGACTCAATCGCAGGCCCCCAGGGACTCCGGGTCGTCGCAGTCGCCCCAGATGCCTGCGGACGTGCCCTGCGCCTCGTTGAGGGCGTTCTCCAGGGCCTGCCGGTAGCGCGTGTCCTCGTGGCGGCAGAGGTTCGCCAGGCCCTCCTCCACCAGGAGGACGTTGACCAGCACCTCCGCCGCCTGATCCGCCGTGTGGACCCAGGCGAGGGTCCGGCCGCGGTCGCCCGTGCACTGCGCGCCGTACTCCAGCCGGACGGTGCGGCCTGTCACGAGGTCCTCGTTCCGCTGGGCCGCCTCGTCGGCCAGGCACTCGCCGCTCTGCTTCTCGGGGGTGTCCATCCCCAGGTAGCGGATCTCCGTCCCGTCGGTCAGCACGATCGTGTCGCCGTCCACGGCGCGCAGCACCTGCGCCGTACACGGACCGCACGATCCGCAGTCGTCGACGTCGCAGCCCGCCGACGCGAGCAGGGACGACGCCGCGAGCACCAGCAGCAGCCCCCTCACGGAGCCGGACAGCACGGGTTCGACGCGCCGGGGGTCCCGATGAACGTCAGGGTCTCCTCCGGGGCGTCCGGGTCGGGCAGCGAGGCGAACTCGTATCCCGCCGGCGTGTCGCACCAGCCCTCGGGCGGCGTGAAGTCGCAGGCCCCGCCGTCGAACGCCGTGCCGTCCTGGACGGACACGCCGTCGGAGGCGTCGTCCCACGCCACCGCGTCGATCTCCTCCCCGTCGACGAGCAGCGCGATGCTCCCGGAGCCGGTCAGCGCCCGTTGTTCGTAGCCCAGGCACCCCTCGATGCCCAGGTCGGCGGCGGCGGCGGAGGGATCGTTGCACGCCACGGCGAACTCCCCCGGCGCGATGGGCGCACAGTCCGGGTTCTGCGTCACCAGAGCCGCCAGATCGTCGCCTCCGAACCGGGGCTGCAGGCAATTGAGGTGGCGCGCCTCGGACGCCGCGCTCCACACCTCGAACCACTCCCACATGGGGTCCTCGGTGCCGGGCGTGTTCGGAAAGACCTCCGTGATCTTCAGCTCACCCGGCTGGGGCGCCGAGCCCTCGATCCACTGGCCGCCCTCGTCCCGGCACCAGCAGCCGTCGCAGCCCAGGTTCGGCGCACCCGGGGTGCCCTGGGCGCCCAGCTCCTCGTTGTAGACCGGCAGCGCGTCGCACCAGGCCTCGGGGTCGTCGTTGGCCGGGTCCCCCGCGGCGACCGTGTCCGGCCCGATCTGTCGGGCGACGCCGTCGCCGCTGTCCCCGTAGCTGGTGACCGCGTCGATCACGGCCCCGTCGGTCCGGCCCAGCACGATCCCCCCCGAGGCCGTCATCGCCGAGCCCTCGTAGATCACGTCCGGGTCCAGGCCGCCGTTTTCCTCCGGGTCGGCGCTTCGCCCGAAGAGGATGGGGTCCCCCGGCCCGACCTCGAGGCAGGACTGCTCCGGGTTCACGATGGGCGTCCTGCTGGCGTCGACCCCGTTGGCGTAGGTCAGGCACGCCAGGGAGCGGACGCCGCTCACCCCGGGCGGCATGGTCGCCTCGAACCACTCCAGCAATGCGCCCTCGGCCTCGGTGCCGGGCACGTTCGGCATCACCTCCGTGATCACCAGCTCGCCCGGGGCGGGGGACGTCGCCTGGATTATCTCTCCGCCCGCCTCCTTGCAGAAGCACGCGTCGCAGGGCGGGTTCTCCTCGCCCGGCGAGCCGTAGAACGCCCCGTCCGGCGACGGCTTCGGCGACGTGCACCAGCCTACGCCGTCCCACTGAGCCGCGCGGCCGTCCTCGCCGTCGCCGTACTCCGACGTGGCCAGGAGCTGGCCGTCGTACCAGAGAGCCACCACGCCGTCGCTGTTCCGCAGGGTCAGCCCCCGGAGGCGTTGCATGACGGAGACATCGCCCAGGTCCGCACTCTCGCCCGCCACGACATGGTACCCGCCGCCGCCGAAGGTGGTCAGGCCGGTCTCCGAGCTCAGGGTCTCGCCGCCCTCCGGCGTCTGGGGGTCGGTGCTGATCACCACGCCCTCCACGTCGACGCACGTCGAGCCCGGGACGTGGATCTCGAGCCACTCGCGGCCCGAGTCGCTCCCTTCCGGGTTGGACATCACCTCGGTGATCACCAGCGAGTTCGCCTGCGGGGCGACGGGTTCCTCGCAGCCCTCCGGAGGCTCCGCTTCCGTCCGCTTCGGCGCCTCGGGGTTCGCGGCTCCGGGCGTGGCATCCTGCACGGTCCACCACGTGGGATCGTCGTTGGTCGCGGCGTCCGGCGTCCCGGACGCGGTGAGCGCGAACGTCCGATCGTCCCCAGGCACCGGGGTCAGCGCGCTGCACGCCTCGCCCCAGCAGGCGCGGTCGATCTCCGTACCGTCCGGGCACGCCAGGGCCAGCACGTCGCCCGCGTTCCTCAGGTCGCCGATCGCCGACCCGTACTCGTAGACCTCGCCCACGCCGGCCTGCCCGCTCGCGAGCACGGCCCAGGCGTCGGCGTCCACCATGATCGGCTCCTCGGACTCGATGACGTGGAAGGCCGCGTCGTCGTCCGGCGACAGCACGACGTGCAGGCCGCGCAGGTCCACCGCCGCCCCGGTGGCGTTGTAGACCTCGAACCACTCCTTCCCGTCGTCGCTGCCCTCGGGGTTCGGGAGAATCTCCGTGAGCACGAGCCCCCCGGGCGGCACCTCGCAGCCGCCGATGCCCGCGCCGGGCGTGGGCGGGCCGACGCTCCAGGCCGCCGGGTCGTCGTTGGCCTGGGCGTCCGGAGCGCCCTCTCCCACGTAGGCGAAGGAGAGATCGTCCGTGGGCGCCTCCACGGCGGGCTCGCAGGCGTCGCCGTAGCAGGCCTCGTCGATGATGGTGCCGTCCAGGCACGCCAGGCGCAGGCGCTGACCGGCCGTGGGCATGTTGCCCAGGCTGTCGCCGTAGACGTAGAAGGCCTCGGGCCCCTCCTCCCCGCTCGCCAGGACCGCATACTGCCCGGGCTCGACGAGGAGAGGCTCCGCCGCTCCGACGGTGTGCCGCTTGTCAGTCGTGTCGCGCACCAGGACCAGGTGCACCTTGCGCAGATCGATGGCGGCGCCGGAGGCGTTGTAGATCTCGATCCACTCGCGCCCGTCGTCCGCGCCGGAGGGGCTGGGGAGGATCTCCGTGATCACCAGGCCGCCCTCCGCCACGTGGCAGGGCTCGACGGTGGGCAGCGGGCTGGTGTCCTGCTCGCAGCCGGCCGACGGGATCACGAGGGCGAGGCCAAGGGCGACCGCCCACGAGGCGGTGAGGCGAGGTTTCCGCAGCATGCTCCCTCCGGGCGCGTTCCGGCTCGCTTATATCGGAATCCGCCCGTCGCTTCGAGGTCCGACACGCCGCCCCGAGCGACGATCCGGCGACGGGACCGTGGCACGCGGGCTCTTCCCGGGACCCGCCTTGCGGCTCCCGAGCGCATCTGCAACCCTTCTGCGAGCCGGGCCGGAGGAGGGATGTTGGCAACCGTGATCGTGACGCATCGCCGCGCGGGACTCGTCGTCCTGGCGACCGCGCTGCTCCTCCTCGCCCCCGGAGCCCTCGCCGAGCAGTACGACGTGCCCATCCTGGCGGACTCCGTGGGTGACCTGCGATCGCTGCTGGACAACGGCGACATCCGCCAGGACGAGTTCGATCGCCTCGTGGCGCTCCTGGAGGATCCGCTGGACGTGAACACGGCGTCCCGGGACGCCATGTACGACCTGCCGGGCATGACCTTCCCCATGATCGACCGCCTCGTCGACGCCCGCGAGAAGGCGCCGCTGGTGGACATCGACTCGCTCCGGGCCCTGGGCCTGCCCGACAACGTCCTCCGCCAGATCGGGCCGTTCGTCGTCTTCCGCCCTCCGCCCCCGCCGGAGGTCCCGGCGCCGCAACCCCTGGGCGGTGACGTGGAGCTTCGCAGCCTCGAGCAGCTGGACGACGGCAAGAGCCCCGCCTTCGCCCTGCGGTTCCGGGGCGAGGCCGCCGAGCGCGTGGACCTGGGCCTCGTCGGGCTGTTCCAGGATCGCCTGGGCACCTTCGACTATCACCACGAGACCGGCCGCACGTGGCTGACAGCGGAGCCGGCGAAGCCCCGCTTCCACCTGCCCAAGGGCTACGCGGCCATGGACGAGGGCGAGTGGGGCGTCATCGCCGGCACCTACCAGGTGGGGTTCGCGGAGCGCCTCACGTTCGACGCCTCGACGCGCACCCGCCCGAGCGGCTTCTACGGGGACGATCAGGTCTACGAGAACCAGGAGTCGGCGAGCTTCTCCGCGCCGGAGCGCCTCCTGGGCGTCGCCGCGACCATGCGCGGGGTGCACCTGGGCGGCACGCACTACCTCTCCGGGACGCTCTTCGGCTCGTTCCAGCCCTTCGAAGTGCCCCAGCACGAGATCCGCTCCTTCCTCCGCAAGAAGGACGACTCGGACTTCAACGACGGGACCAACCCGCTGCTCTGCGAGGAGGGCGCCGACCCGGCGGCCTGCGCGGACGACGACCTGAAGACCGGCCGCCTGTCCCAGGAGCAGCTCCGCCGCGCCTTCACGGAGATGCTCGTCGGAGGACACCTCCGCTACACGCCCATGCCCCGGCTGAAGGTCGGCGCCACGGCCTACTACGGGGCCGTCGACTTCCCGGCCTCGGACGACCTCCACTTCGCCGTCAGCTCGGGCTTTCCGGACCGGAGCGGGTTCGGCGCCATGGGCCTCGACTTCGAGGCGAACGTGGGCGACACGGTCTTGAGCGGCGAGTACAGCCGGACGTTCGAGGGGGATCAGGCCGCCTTCCTGCGCGGCGTCGTCGGCTTCCGGCTCCTGGACGTGGAGCTTCAGGCCCGCTACTACGGCGAGGACTGGGACAACCCCCACTCCCGGGGCCTCGCGCAGCCCGACGAGCTGTTCGGCCAGCGGGATCGGGACGAGGCCGGCGGCTCCGTCCGGCTGATCCTGTACCCCCTCCGCTGGATGAGCGCGCGGGTGGAGGCCGACCTGTGGCATCGCATGGCCCTGGACGTGACGAGCTACGACCTGGACGGCCGCCTGGACCTGGAGCTGCAGCGCTGGCTCTCCGTCTCCGGCGGCTTCCAGTACACGGACCGGGACATCTCCGAGGGGGGGCGGGACGCGGACTACGGCAGCGACACGGTGGATCTCGAAGGACTGGAGGTGAGCCGGCCCGGCGACGGGGCCCGGATCGCGGCCTACGCCCAGGTCGCGTTCGCGCTCGCCGGCCACACCCGCCTGGTCCTGTTCTACAAGTCGACCTTCACGGACGACGCGGTGAGCGCCGACAGCACCTACTACCGCGAGGACATCGCCGCCGATCTCCACGACTGGTTCGAGACCCACTTCCGGCACGACTGGTACGTGAGCGCTTCCGCCCGGACGCGGCCCACCGACGCCCTGACCCTGCAGACCCGCGTCAAGTACCTGGTGGAGGACGCGGCGTGGGCGTTCCGTGGCGAGGAGTACGTGGAGGGCTGGTTCCAGGGCCGCTACGTCTTCGACGTGGGCCTCTGGCTCCTGCTCCGCTATCGGTTCCGGGCCTTCACCGACGATCGCCACCTGGCCGAGTTCCGGCGCGACCCGACCCGACCCGACGACCCCGAGCCGGAGCCGGAGCACCTCTTCAAGGCGAGCATCGGCTTCGGGTTCTGACGACCGGCGGGGACGCCGCACAGGGATGAGTGAGACGCCGTCTCGGCTCACAGCCCGTCACATGTCGCAAGACGAATGGCTCGCGCAAAGACGCGAAGACGCAAAGGAAAACGGCATGCTTCGGCCCCGTATGCCCGCTGTTGGCCTGCCGGTGACCCGAGAGTCTCAGCCGCACCTGTGTGCAAGGGGTTCGATGGCCTTCGCGCCTTGGCGGCTTGGCGCGCGACTGTCCGCGAGCCCACGGCACCCCGAGATCTCTAGGACTGTGAGGCGGGGACGCCCGGCCTACTGCGCCTGCTCCCCCTTGAGGAGCTCGGCGTTGAAGTACTGGGGGATGAGTGAGACGCCGTCTCGGCTCACAGCCCGTCACATGTCGCAAGACGAATGGCTCGCGCAAAGACGCGAAGACGCAAAGGAAAACGGCATGCTTCGGCCCCGTATGCCCGCTGTTGGCCTGCCGGTGACCCGAGAGTCTCAGCCGCACCTGTGTGCAAGGGGTTCGATGGCCTTCGCGCCTTGGCGGCTTGGCGCGCGACTGTCCGCGAGCCCACGGCACCCCGAGATCTGTAGGACTGTGAGGCGGGGACGCCCGGCCTACTGCGCCTGCTCCCCCTTGAGGAGCTCGGCGTTGAAGTACTGGGTGCAGGCGTCGATGACGTCGCCCAGGCCGCCGCCCTCGACCACCTCGTCGAGCTTGTAGAGCGTCAGCCCGATACGGTGGTCGGTGAGGCGGTTCTGGGGGAAGTTGTAGGTCCGGATGCGCTCGGATCGATCCCCGGAGCCGATCATGTCCTTCCGGATGGCCGACTGCTCGGCGTCCGCCTTGGCGCGCTCCTGCTCCAGCAGACGCGCGGCCAGGACCTTCATGGCCTTGGCCTTGTTCTTGTGCTGCGACTTCTCGTCCTGGCAGGTCACCACCATGCCCGTGGGCACGTGGGTCAGCCGCACGGCGCTGTCCGTCGTGTTGACGCTCTGTCCGCCCGGGCCCGAGGCGCGGTAGTAGTCCACGCGGATGTCGCTGGGGTGCAGGTTCGCGTCCACCTCCTCGGCCTCCGGCAGCACGGCGACCGTGCACGCCGAGGTGTGGATGCGCCCCTGGCTCTCCGTCTCCGGGACCCGCTGGACCCGGTGGACGCCGGACTCGAACTTCAGCTTCGCGTAGACCCGGTCGCCGGAGATCATCACGATGACCTCCTTGTAGCCGCCCACCTCGGTGGGGCTGGCGCTGACCGTCTCCACCTTCCAGCGCTGGGTCTCCGCGTAGCGCATGTACATGCGCAGCAGATCCCCGGCGAACAGGGACGCCTCGTCCCCGCCCGTGCCGGCGCGGACCTCCAGCAGCACGTTCTTCTCGTCGTTGGGATCCTTGGGCAGGAGCAGGAGCTTGAGCTTCGCGTCCAGCTCCTCGACCCGCTCCGCCAGGGACTCGACCTCGGCCCGGGCCATCTCCCGGATCTCGGGGTCGTCCTCGCCGAGCATCTCCCGGGCGCCGGCCAGCTCGTCCGCGAGCTGCTTGCGCTCGCGCCACGTGTCGACGGTCTCCTCCAGGGAGGCGCGCTCCTGGGCGACCTCGGCGTACTTCGAGGGATCCCCCGCCACGGAGGGATCGGCCATCTGGGAGGTCAGCTCCTCGAAGTGCTTCTCGACCTCATCGAGCTGCGCGCGCATGGGGTGCCGTCCGGTCGGTGTTCAAGAGGAGGATAGCGCCCGACACGCGGGCGCACGAACACCGCGACGGCTACTCCTCGCTCTTGTCCGCCTCGGCGGGCCTGGCCTCGGCCGCGGGCTTCGCCTCGGCCTCCTTGGCGCCGCCCTGGTTGCGGGACCGGGCGTACTTGCGGCGGAAGCGATCGATGCGCCCCTCGGTGTCCACGAGCTTCTGCTTGCCGGTGTAGAAGGGGTGCGTGAACGACGTGATGTCGCGATCGATCACGTAGTGGGTCACCCCGTCGACCTCGCGGGTCTCCTTCGAGGTCATGGTCGACCGGGTGACGATCTCGTCGCCCGTGGAGACGTCCCGGAAGATGACCGGGTGGTACTTCGGGTGGATGCCTTCCTTCACGACGCGCCTCCGTAGCGTGTTCGGGCGCGCGACGATCCGGCGCTCGGCCGGGCGCCACGCGTGGGGTCGGGACGTTTACAGCAACCGCAGTGGTCGCGCAAGAGCGAACTGGGACCGGTCAGCGGGCCATGGCGTCGAGGAACTCCGTGTTCGTGTCGACGGCGGTGACCTTGTCGATGAGGAACTTCATCGCGTCGACCTGGTTCAGCGGGTTCAGGAACTCGCGCAGGATCCAGACCCGGTTGAGGGTGACCTGCTCCTGGAGCAGCTCCTCCTTGCGCGTGCCGGACTTGTTGATGTCCAGGCACGGGAAGATGCGCTTCTCCATGAGCCGCCGATCCAGGTGCAGCTCGCAGTTGCCGGTGCCCTTGAACTCCTCGAAGATCACGTCGTCCATGCGGCTGCCGGTGTCGATGAGCGCGGTGCCGATGATCGTGAGGCTGCCGCCGTGCTCGATGTTCCGGGCCGCGCCGAAGAAGCGCTTCGGCTTGTGCAGGGCGTTGGCGTCCACGCCGCCGGACAGCACCTTGCCCGACGGGGGCTCGACCGTGTTGTAGGCCCGCGCCAGGCGCGTGATGGAGTCCAGCAGGATCACCACGTCGTGCTTGTGCTCCACGAGGCGCTTGGCCTTCTCGATGACCATCTCCGCGACGTGGACGTGGTGGTCGGCCGGCTCGTCGAAGGTGGAGCTGACCACCTCGCCCTTCACCGACCGCTGCATGTCGGTCACCTCCTCGGGCCGCTCGTCGATGAGCAGCACGATGAGGTAGGCCTCCGGGTGGTTCGCCGTGATGGCGTGGGCGATGTCCTGGAGGAGCACCGTCTTGCCGGCCCGCGGCGGCGCCACGATGAGCGCGCGCTGGCCCTTGCCCATGGGCGTCAGGAGATCGATGACGCGCGTGGAGACGTTGTCCGGCGAGTGCTCCATGTGGAGCTTCTCCTCCGGGTACAGCGGCGTGAGGTTGTCGAACAGGGTCTTGGTGCGCGCGACCTCGGGGTCCTCGTAGTTGATGGACTCCACCTTGAGGAGCGCGAAGTACCGCTCGTTGTCCTTGGGCGGCCGCACGAGCCCGCCGACCGTGTCCCCCTTCTGGAGGTTGAACCGGCGGATCTGGCTCGGCGACACGTAGATGTCGTCCGAGCAGGGGAAGTAGTTCGACTCGGCGCTGCGCAGGAAGCCGAAGCCGTCGGGGAGGATCTCCAGCACGCCCTCGCCCTGGATGGGCTCGTTGGCGCTGGCGCGCTTCTGGAGGATGGCGAAGATCAGCTCGTGCTTGCGCAGGCCGCGGGAGCCGTCGACGCCGAGATCCTTGGCGAGCGTGAACAGCTCGTCGATCTCCATCTGCTTGAGCTCGTTGAGGTGCATGGCGGGGGCCTCGAGTGCGTTCGGCGTGGGGATGTGAGCAGGCGGCGGCGCGGACGACCCCGCGCCGGGCGACGCCGGCTCGGCTGGTTCTCGATCTTCGGACCGGACGGTCCGGGTATTCCGGGATGGGAGCGGGAGGATAACCGAGGTCCTCGCGTGCGGCTAAACTCCGGTCCGGAAACCGGGCAGCCCCGGGCGGCCCTCGTCAGGCGCCGCTGCTGCGCACACGGGCCACGGCCTCCTTCCAGGCGGAACGCCGGGCGTCCCGCTCGTCGACGTGGATCGTCGGCGCGAAGCGGGCGTCCTCCTTCCAGCGGGCCTGGATCTCGTGGGGGCCCTCCCAGAACCCCGTGGCGATGCCCGCCAGGAGCCCGGCCCCGAGGGCGGTGGTCTCCAGGATGGCCGATCGGGACACGGGCGAGTGCAGGAGCTCCGCCTGGGTCTCCATGAGCAGCCGGTTCGCGGCCGCGCCGCCGTCGACCTTCATGCCGTGCAGACTCCGGCCGGAGTCCGCGATCATCGCCTCGACCACGTCCGTGACCTGCTGGGCGATGGACTCGAGGGTCGCGCGGGCGATGTGCCCCCGGCCGGTCCCGCGCGTCAGACCCAGGATGGCGCCGCGCGCCTCGGGATCCCAGTACGGCGCCCCCAGGCCCGCGAAGGCCGGGACCATGACGACGCCGCCCGAGTCCGGCACCGAGCGCGCCAGGGCTTCGCTCTCCGGGGCCGAGCCGATGATCTGCAGCCCGTCCCGGAGCCACTGGACCGCGGCGCCCGCGATGAACACGGCGCCCTCCAGGGCGTAGGTCGTCGGCCCGTCGCCCAGGCGCCAGCCGATGGTCGTGAGCAGCCCGTTGTCGCTGAGCGGCGCCTCCGAGCCCGTGTTCATGAGCACGAACGCGCCGGTGCCGTAGGTCGCCTTGGCCTCGCCGGGCTCGAAGCAGGCCTGGCCGAACAGCGCCGCCTGCTGGTCTCCGGCGATCCCCGCCACCGGGATGCCGTCCGGGAGGAACGACAGCCCGCGGGTCTCGCCGTAGATCTCCGAGGAGCTACGGACCTCCGGCAGGCACTCCGCCGGCACGTCGAACAGCTCCAGGAGGCGGTCGTCCCACCGCACCTCGTGGATGTTCAGGAGCTGGGTCCGGCTGGCGTTGCTCACGTCCGTGGCGTGGACCTCACCGCCGGTCAGGCGCCAGAGCACATAGGAGTCCATGGTCCCGAAGGCCAGGTCCCCCACAGCCGCGCGCCCGCGCGCACCCTCGACGTGATCCAGGAGCCAGGCGGCCTTGGTCGCGGAGAAGTACGGGTCGATGATGAGGCCCGTCTTCTCGCGGAGCATCGGCTCGTGGCCCTCCTCCTTCAGGAGGCGGCAGGCGTCCGTGGTGCGGCGGCACTGCCACACGATGGCGTTGTGGATGGGCTCGCCCGTCGCGCGATCCCAGAACAGGCAGGTCTCGCGCTGGTTGGTGATGCCGATGGCGCGGATGCGCTCGGCCCCCACGCGCGCGTCGTCCAGGGCCTCCATGACGCTGGTGCGGATGCTGCGCCAGATGGCCTCGGGGTCGTGCTCGACCCAGCCGGGCTTCGGGTAGATCTGCGGGAACTCGGTGTTCGCGCGCGCGACCACCTCGAGCTCGTGGTTCAACACCAGGGCCGTGGAGCCGGTGGTCCCCTGGTCGAGGGCCAGGATCACGCCTTCGGTCGCCTCCATGGTGGCCTCCTCCTCTGCCGCTGCGGCGGGCCTCGTGCCTGATTCGGCGGGCGACGAGACTCGGACGGGACGCGCATCCTGTCAACGCGTTCGGCGCCGGGACGGTTGACGGGCGGGGGCTCTGCGCCGGACAACGGGCGCCCGACCGCCCGAGCCGCAGGAGGAGACGATGGCCGACGACGAGACCGGCAAGCCGAAGCGCGTCCAGATCCAGGTGAAGCTCGACGAGGAGGTCGCCGAGGGCTCCTATGTGAACATGGCGCGCATCTTCCACAACCAGACGGAGTTCGTGGTGGACGCGCTGTTCCTGCCGCCCCAGAGCAAGCAGGCCACGGTGCGCGCCCGCCTCATCATGAGCCCGGCGCACGCGAAGTTCCTCCACGCGGCCCTGACCCGGAACATCGAGCTGTTCGAGAAGAAGTACGGGCCCATCGGATCGGGCTCGAACGACCCGGGCACCATCCTCCACTGAGAGTGCCTCGAGACACCCCGGGCTCCGATCGAGACACCACGACGGGCGATCGAGGCACCCCGCGCCGCGATTCGAGACACCGGGCCGCCGGTCCGAGACACCAGGCGACCCGCCCGGCGCTTCCGATCACTGCCCGCGCACGCAATTCCAGGCACTTACAGAGTCGGCACGCATCGTGATCCATCCACGGCCCGCCGACGCCGAGGCGGCCGGCGCGGCCCATCGCACCCCAGCCGCCAGGAGGAGATCACGATGCAGATGTACACGTCCCGTTCCCGCTCCGCCCTCCGCGCGGCGCCCGTCCGCGCGCTCGTCCTCGCCGCGCTCGTCGCCGTCGCCGGCGTGCTCGTGGCCGCCACCCCGTCCGCCGGCGCCGCCACGTCGCCCGGCGCGATCACCGCGTCCGGCTCGGAGGGCGTGGTGAACATCAACACGGCCGACACCGATCAGCTCATGCTCCTGCCCGGCATCGGGCCGAGCCTGGCGCAGCGGGTGGTGGAGTACCGCACCCACCGCCGCTTCAAGCGCGCCGTCGAGCTGGCGCGCGTGAAGGGCATCGGCCTCAAGACGGTCCGGAAGCTGAAGCCGTGGATCCGCGTGAAGGGCCGGAACACGCTCACGGAGCGCCCGTCCGCCGAGGCGCGGGAGGCCGTCGACGCACCGCTGCGGCGGGTGGCGAGCCTGCGCTGAGGCCCGCTCCGCGTCGCCGGGGCCGGCTCTGGCCGCCCCGGCGGCGCGGTGGTACACCTCCCGGAGACGCCATGGCCCCGCCGCACTCCGAACGTCCGGTCCTTCGCGCGTGCCTCCGCACCCTGGTGGCGCTGCTGATCCTGTGCGTCGGAGCGGCTCCCGCGCTGGGCGCCTGGGCCGGCCGGAGCGACCTGACCTACGGCAGCGCCTACACCCTCGACCAGGGCGAGTTCGAGGTGGGCGTCTTCACGCCGCTCCAGTACGGCGTGAGCGACCGGGTCCAGGTGGCCCTGCACCCCATCCTGCTGCTCATCCTGGCCCCGAAGGTGTCGACCCGTTGGCGGGTGACCCGGGAGGGCCCCGTGGCCTTCGCCGTGGACGTGGACGCCACCTGGTCCTTTCTCGACCAGGTGGACGACGAGGGCCGTCGGCTCGTGGACGACGCGGCCTGTCGCGACGAGTGCGGCTTCCCGGGCACGGCCCAGCTCACCGGCACGGTCAGCTGGGAGCCGACCGACGGGCTCCTGCTGTCGGCCGGGACGGGCCCCGCTGCCGACTTCCTCGACGTGGCACCTCAGCGCTTCATGCTGGCGATGCGCGGCTCGGTGCTGTGGCTGCTGGGCTCGGACGACCTGGTGATGCTGCACGCCAACACCCTGCTGCACCCCTGGTCCGGGTCCGGCACCAGCCGCACCACGGTCCAGGCCATGTACGCCCACGCCTGGGGCAACATCCACCTCGGCGCCGGGATCGCCGTGGGGGACTTCGCCCTGGTCGTCGAGGAGGACACCGTCCGCACCCTGCCCGGGACCGGCGACACGCGCGTCGTCTACGAGGGCGAGACCCGAGCCCTCCCCGTCTGGCCCGTCATCGACCTCTGGATCCGGCTCTGAGCCCCCTCCGGGGCGACGGCCTTCCCACCTGCCTCTCTGCCGGGGCACCGGTCGTCCACGACCACGACCACGTCGGTGGCACAGGCGGCACACGCCCCGGGCTTTCACATTGACAAGCCAGGGGTCCGTGGGGGCATGATCGCGCCATCGCCATATATGGCATCGAGCCTCGGCATCCGCCTCCTGGGGTGGCCCCGGCTCGACGGGAGGAGCACATGACTGCGCAAGACGCCCGCTGCTCGGTCTGCGGAACCGAGTTCACGGTCCGGTTCAGCTACCAGCGGCAGGCCACGTCAGCCGGCGACGTCCACTACTGCTCCCAGGCCTGCCACGAGCAGGCCCTGTTCGCGCAAGCCCGGAAGACCTGCTCGGTGTGCGACCGGTCCTTCGACCTGAAGTACGCCTACCAGCAGGCGTTCGTGGGCGGGGCCCAGCGCTTCTACTGCAGCCTGGAGTGTCGCGACAAGCCCGTCCGCGAGGAGGTCCGGCAGCGGCGCGGAGCCCACAAGATCGCGGTCATGAACCAGAAGGGCGGCACGGGCAAGACCACGACCACCGTGAGCCTGGCGCACGGCCTCGCCAACGAGGGCCACAAGGTCCTCATCATCGACATGGACTCCCAGGGCAACGTGGGCGTCTGCCTGGGCAACGAGGGCAGTCGGAACCTCTACCACGTCATGGTGGACAACGCGGGCCCGGAGCAGGCCATCCTGAACGTCCGGGAGAACCTGGACCTGCTGCCCTCCGACAGCCTCCTGGCGAAGGTCGAGGTCCACCTGGCCCACGTGCAGGAGCCTCACAAGACGCTCCACAGCCGTTTCCGCGAGGTGGGGGACTACGACTACGTCATCCTGGACTGCGGGCCGAGCCTGAGCCTGCTCAACCAGAACGCCCTGTACTTCGCCGACTACGTGCTCATCCCGGTGGCCTGCGACTACCTGTCGCTGGTGGGCGTGAAGCAGATCCTCAGGACCCTCCGCTCCGTCCAGGAGCAGCTCCGGCACCCCATCACGGTCATGGGCGTGCTGCCGACGTTCTACGACGTCCGGAACCGCATCAGCCACGAGGTGATGCGGACCCTGAAGCGGTATTTCAAGGACAAGGTCCTGGAGCCCATCCGCATCAACACGAAGCTGAAGGAGGCGCCCTCGAAGCAGCAGTCGATCTTCGAGTACGCCCCCAACAGCGCCGGCGCCACGGACTACGCCCGGCTGGTGGGCGCCGTGGAGCGGCTGGTGAAGGGCAAGCCGAGCCAGGCCCCTGCCCAGGCGGCGCCGACCTTTACGCTCGGTGCCTGAGGCCACCGGCGCTTCCGTGCTCCACGTCGTCCTGGTCACGCCCCAGATCCCGCAGAACACCGGGAACATCTCCCGGCTGACCGCGGGCACGGGGGCCACGCTGCACCTGGTGGGAGAGCTGGGCTTCTCCCTCGAGGATCGCTACCTGAAGCGCGCCGGGCTGGACTACTGGCCCCACGTGCGCCTGGAGCGGCACGCCACCCTCGAGGAGTGCCTGGCGGACGCGCCACCGGAGGCCGTGGCCTTCTATTCCACGCACGCGGAGCGCCTGTACACGGAGTTCGACCCGCCCGAGGAGGCCTGGTTCGTCTTCGGCCGGGAGGCCGACGGCCTGCCGGACGAGGTGCTCGAGGCCGAGCGGGCTCGGAGCTATCGCATCCCGGTGGCGCCGTACGTGCGCAGCCTGAACCTCTCCAACGCCGTGGCCGTGGTGCTCTACGAGGCCTTCCGGCGGCGGGGCTTCCCCTTCGACACGGGCGGATGAAAAAAAGTGAACCCGCTGCTTGCCACGAGCATGGGGCGTCGTTAGGCTCCTTGTCGTGCTGACCGGGAACCCCATCGCCATCGTCCTACCGATTACCCCGCAGGGGGTGGCGCGGCGATAGGGTCCGTTCAGGCATCGAACACCCGAACCCGCGCTACCCGGCGCGGGTTTTTTCGTATCTGAAGCCCACCGGAAGACACCGAGACATGAGCCCGCTCCTCACCATCGCCATCCTGGTACTAGCGATCCTGATTATCGGGATCGGGATGCCGAGGTGCGGGCCAACCCCCTGAGGAAGCGCGAAGCGACGACCCGGGAGACCCCGCACCTCGGACGAGGCCGCGGGGTTTTTCAGTTTCCGGGGCTCCCGCCCGAAGAGGGAGGGACCCATGGAGGACGCGATGACGCCCGACGAAGGACGTGAGATGAACGGCGCGACCCACCTCGTGAGGGCCCTCGAGCGCGAGGGCGTCGACGTGGTCTTCGGCTACCCCGGCGGGGCGATCATGCCCGTCTACGACGCCCTGCTGGACTCGCCCATCCGTCACGTGCTCGTACGTCACGAGCAGGGCGCGGCCCTCGCGGCGGTCGGCTACGCCCGGTCGACGGGCGGCGTGGGCGTCTGCATGGCCACCTCGGGGCCGGGCGCGACGAACCTGGTCACGGGCATCGCGGACGCCTTCGCGGACTCCGTACCCCTCGTGGCGGTCACGGGCCAGGTGGCGAGCGGCATGCTCGGAACGGACGCCTTCCAGGAGGTGGACATCTTCGGGATGACCATGCCGGTGGTGAAGCACAGCTTCCTGGTCCGGCGGACCGAGGACCTCCCCGGCGTCCTCCAGGAGGCCTTCCACATCGCGCGCAGCGGCCGCCCGGGCCCGGTCCTCGTGGACCTGCCCAAGGACGTGGCGACGGGCGTGGCGTCGGAGCCGACGCTCACGGCGATCACGTCCGATCCCGCCCCACCGCCCCCCTCGGACCTCCAGGTCCGCCAGGCCCTGGACCTGCTCCGCGCCAGCGAGCAGCCGGTGCTCTACGCCGGCGGCGGCGTCGGCATGGCGGGCGCCGTCGAAGAGCTCCGGGGCTTCGTCGAGGCCACGGGCATGCCCACCGTGACGACGCTGAAGGGCCTCGGCGTGCTGCCCACCGACCACGAGTGCTTCCTGGGCATGCTCGGCATGCACGGGAGCAAAGCGGCGAACACCGCCATCCAGGGCGCGGATCTCCTCGTCGCCGTGGGTGTGCGCTTCGACGACCGGGCGACGGGCAAGCTCGCGGAGTTCGCGCCCGGCGCGAAGGTCATCCACCTGGACATCGACCCGGCCGAGGTCGGAAAGCTCCGCCCTCCCGACGCCCCCGTCGTGGGCGACATCCGGGCCGCCCTCCGCGCGCTGTCGGTGCCGGTGGAGATCGGCCCGTGGCGTAGCCTCTGCCTGTTCCGCAAGGAGACGACGGCCTGGCCGTACGACGCGCCGGGCTCGGGGATCTACGCTCCGCGTCTCCTGAAGGCCCTCTCCGAGGCGTCCGACGAGCGCACCATCGTCTCCTGCGACGTGGGCCAGCACCAGATGTGGGTGGCCCAGCACTGGCGCCACCGCCACCCGAGCGAGCACCTGTCCAGCGGCGGGCTCGGGACCATGGGCTTCGGCCTGCCGGCGGCGATGGGAGCCGCCACGGCCTGCCCCGACGCGCGCGTCATCAACGTGGCGGGCGACGGCTCGTTCATGATGAACGTCCAGGAGCTCGCGACGGTCCGCCGCTACGACATCCCCGTGAAGATCCTGATCCTCGACAACCAGGCCCTCGGCCTGGTGCGGCAGTGGCAGGACCTGTTCTTCGACGGGCGCGAGAGCGAGATCGACCTGTCCGACAATCCCGACTTCGTCCAGCTCGCGAAGTGCTTCGGCATCCCCGGGATGCGGGCCACACGGGCCGGGCAGGAGGAGGACGTCGTCCGCGCGATGCTCGACACGGACGGCCCCTTCCTCGCCCACGTTCTCATCGATCGCGAAGCCAACGTCTGGCCCCTGGTGCCGCCGGGCGCCGACAACGCCACCATGCTCGAAGGAGCCGCACGATGACCACGACCTACAACGTCCGACTCAAGCGCGCCGAGGGTGCCCTCGTCCGCATGCTCGGGCTCGTCGGCCGGCGGGGCTTCGAGCCCGTCGACCTCAACGCGGCCGCCACGGCCTGTGGGCGCTGGATCGACGTGCACCTCACGGTGCAGGGCGAGCGCCCGAGCGACCTCCTGGCCCGCCAGATCGAGCGCCTCTTCGACGTCGAGCAGGTGACGTTCGCGGACGCCGTCGCCGCGGACGGGCCCGCAGCCCCGATCGCCCGCATCGGGGTTTCGGCCACCGGGTGACCGGTCGGAAGGACCCAGGGGATGCCCATGTTAGGTACGAGACGATGAGACGACATCGCCTCGACACCCCAAGTCTCCGACTCCGTCCCATTCCCGATCACCTTCGGACGGGCCACGCGCAGTTCTTCCGCGTCCACCGTCGCGATGGCCGCTATCGCAATCCATGGGGCACCACCCCGGATCCCAAGCTCCGGGACGTGGTGCGCTGGAAGTCGAAGCGGAACCCGCACCGGGAGCGGAAGCGCGGCGAGCCAGTCCCGCCCCGCGCCGAGCGCCCCCTGGAAGGCTTCCACGCCCTCCCGAAGAAGACCCGGCTGATGTGGATCGGGCACGCCTCCTTCCTGGTGGAGGTCGACGGCGTCCGCATCCTCATCGACCCCATCTTCGGCCGCGCCGGAGGCATCCCGCGCGTCGCCCGCGCGCCGGTGATCCCGGAGCGGATGCCGCGCCCGGACGTCATCCTCATCACCCACGGCCACCGGGACCACATGTGCGGGCGATCCATCCGTCGGGTGGTGAGCCGCTTCGGTCCCGACGTGCTCGTGGCGCTGCCGCGGGGGCTACGACGGCACCTGCCGGGCAACGTGCGCCGCGTGGTCGAGCTGGAGTGGTGGCAGCACTTCGACGTGCGCGACGTGTCCTTCACGCTCGTGCCGGCGCAGCACTGGCACCACCGACACCTCGTGGACCGCAACCGCGCCCTGTGGGGCGGCTGGGTCATCGAGGGCTCGCGGACGGTCTATCACTCCGGTGACACCGGCTACTTCGGGGGCTTCGAGGCCATCGGCCGGGTCTTCGGCGGCGTGGACGTGGCCTGCCTGCCCCTGGGCGCCTACGAGCCGGAGTGGTTCCTCTCCGAGCAGCACATGTCCCCGGAGGATTCGCTTCGGGCCTGGATGGACCTGGACGCCACCCACTTCGTGGGGATGCACTGGGGCACCTACGACCTGAGCGACGAGCCGCTGTCCGCTGGCCCGGAGGTCCTGGGCGACCTCATCCACGACCACGGGCTGGACGACGAGCGGTTCCACGTCCTCCACCACGGCGGCAGCCTGGGCATGCTGCGAGACGACTGCGTCGCCGCGCGCGGGCGGAGCGACTGGTAGGCGAGGGGGCGCCCCCGAAACCGCGTGGACCGCGGCCCCGTCCAGTGCACCAAGTGCGGCGAGATGAGGGCGCCCCCGAAACCGCGTGGACCGCGGGGGACGAAGGCGGACCGCCGCGACCGTGGAGACCGCGGGTGGACCCACCCCCACCCACCCACCTGTATGACGCGTTCGGGCGGTTTCGTTGCGCACGAAGTCGCGCCCGCCCGAGTTCAGGCGGGTTTTCGCCGCGTGCGCGGTCAGCCGCCTGCGCGGTCGACCATGGGTGCGGCGGCCCTCCCGGCGGTCGTCCGACCCTGGCCCGGCCTTCTCACCATCCGCCGGTTGCCGCTTGGGATTCGCCCGCGTCTCCCGGCGCTTCGCTCGGCGCCTCGTGAGAATCCCGGGCTACTCGAGCGGCCTGCCGTGCCCGGGGACGAGCAGCCTCGTCCGGTAGCGGTCGAAGTCGAAGCCCGGCGAGTGGTGCTCGTTGTGGCACGTCGCGCAGCGGGCCGCCGTGGGCTCGACGAGGCTGTCGGTGTCGCCTCCGCTCTCCACGTGGAGCGAGCCGGGGCCGTGGCACGCCTCGCACTGCACGTTCTGGAGGCCCGCGGTCTTGCCCAGGATGGAGCCGCCCGGCTCCCCGTAGCCGGTGACGTGGCAGTGGACGCACTCCGCGTCGAAGGTCTTGCCGTCCTCCTCCAGGGTCGCCCACGCCTCGTGGTGGCGGTCGTCGTCCCAGAACGCCTTCGCCTCTCCGTGACAGCCCAGGCACTCGTCCACGCCGACGTAGACCGCCTCTCCCTCCTCGGGCTCCGGCAGGCTCCCCACGTGGGCCAGGTTGATGCGCTTCAGCTCTTCGTCGAAGGCTTCCATGACGGCCAGGACGTCCGCGTCCTGCGGGAGGTCCCAGTTCAGAGGGGTCTGCCTGAACGAGAAGCTGCTGCGATCCTCGGGGACCGCGACGTCCTCGCCGGACAGGCGCTCCAACTCGGCCTCCAGGCTCGCGAGGTGGTGGCGCGCCGATCGCACGGCCCGATCGTCGTCGGGGCGGGTCTCCGACCACTCCTCCAGGGACTCCTCCAGGCGAGCGATGCGGGCCTCCAGCGCCTCCAGCTCCTCCTCGCTCGGGGCGCTGGCGTCCACGAAGTCCGTCTGTCCGTCCACCATGCGGATCGTGAGCCGCCCCACGTACCGCCCCTCACGGTGGAACTGCATCACGCGCGCGCCGCCGACCTCCTCGGCCACGTCGCTCGTCACCGGATGCTCCCCGAGGCCGCCCGCGACGATGAAGTGGATGCCGTCGACCGCGCGCGCCAGGCGCTTGGTCTCCCGCAGGCCGAGGCCGCTCAGCAGGACCACGACGTCCGTGCGGCTCTCCAGGGCGCCCACCGCGCGCCGCGCCGCCTCCCTCGGCTCGCCGATGGTCACCCCGCCCCCCACCTCGCCGGCGTGGCGCGGGGACGCCAGGGCGAAGACGCCCACGCGGAGGCCCCCGACCTCGCGGACGACCCACGGCTCCACGAGGCCCTCCCCAAGCCTCGGGGCGGGCTCCAGGTTGGCGGCGGTGAGCTTCAGGTCGGCGCGCTCCACGAGCCCCGGATAGCGCGCCCGGGCCGCCCCGAGGTCCACGGCCGAGGCCCCGGCCACGTCCACACCCACCTCGGAGAGCAGCCCGGCGGCCACCTCGGCCTGCCGCTTCCGCTGCGCCACCTTCTGCGGCTCCACCTCCGGCTCCTCGTAGAAGAGCGGGCCGGCGTGGAGCAGGTCCGCGTCCGCGAAGCGCCTCCGTTGTCCCTCGACGAAGGCCGCCAGGCGGTCGAAGCCGCCCTTCTGCAGCGCCACCGTGCAGCCGCAGGGCTTCAGGACGCCCCGGATGTCGGCCATGAGCAGCAGCGTCGCCTCGCCGGTCGCGGCGCCGGGCACGTACCCGGAGATCTCCGCCGCCTGGGCCGGCTTCGCGGAGCGCGGGTCCGGGGACTTCGAGCGGCAGCCGACCAGCGCCAGCGACACCGCGGCCGCGGCGCAGAGGAGGCGCTGGAGGGAGGCGGAGCGACGGGGAGCCTTCATGGCCGCGCAACCTAGCCGCCGCCGGACCGAGCGGTCAATCGCGCGGGCCCGCGGCTGGTCCGGAGGTGGGGGCGTGGTTAGGGTGAGGCCGTGAAGGACGCGCGCCACATCCTCGTGCCGGTTCTCGCGGTCCTCCTGCTGGCCTTCGGGGCCTGCAGGGCTGCGGACGACGCCGCCGGGAACGTCCAGGAGGCGTCCGGGGACGCTGTCGCCGCGGCCACCGGCGCGGCCGAGGAGGCGCCGCGCGCGCCGCGCCTGCGGGAGGTACACGTCCTGGACTCCACGCCGGTCGAGGCGCGCCCGAAGGACGTCGCCCTCCCCGTGGAGGAGAGGCTGAAGGAGGCCCTGGGCGTCTTCGAGCAGGCCCCCGGAGAAGATCCCGGGGCCTGCGTCGCCGAGGTGGCGGCCATGTACGTCCTGACGGTGAACGAGGAGGTGGCCCCCGACGCCGAGGCCGGCGAGGCCCGCATGGTCATCGAGGGCAACCTCCACTGCCCCCTGCCGGACGATCCGCACCGGGACGCGGAGACCTTCCGCGCGACCGTCGAGTCGGACCGTGCGTTCGGGCCCGGCCACGACCTGGAGGCCGGCGAAGCCCTGAGCGGACTCCTCGACGACCTCGCTCCGCGGGTGGCCCAGCGGGTCTACGGCCAGGCCCTGGTGCGCCACGCCGACGACGACCGGATCCTGAAGGTCCTGGCCGAGGAGGATCGCCCGGGGCTGCTCATGGAGGCCGCCTCGGAGGCCGGCGAGCGCAAGCTGGAGGCGGCCATCCCCCACCTGGTCCGCCTCACGAACCACGAGGACGAGGTGGTGGTCCTCCGCGCCGGGGGCGCCCTGGGGCTCCTCGAGCACTCCGAGCAGGAGGTCCTGCGCGCCCTGGCCGGGATGACCGAGGGCTCCGACGTGGAGCGCCACCTGGTGGCCCTGAACGCCCTCGGGGACATCGGCGGCGAGGAGGCGGCGCGCTACCTGGACACCATCGCGGTCGGCCACCCCATGGCCCCCATCCGCGAGGCCGCCCGCGAGGCCGCCCGGCGCGCCCGGGGACAGGGCGACGGACCCTGATTCTGGCGTCTCCGCACCACGAACGGCATCATCCCGCGCGTCGGAGAGGAGGCTCCATGCAGGACGTCCAGCGCATCCACCTGATCGGAATCGGCGGCATCGGCGTGTCCGGCGTCGCCCGGGCGCTCATGGCGCTCGGCTACGAGGTCACGGGCTCGGACGTGCGCGAGTCGCAGATCACCCTCGCGCTCCGCGAGGAGGGCGCGACCGTACACATCGGACACGACCCTGCCCACGTGGAGGGCGCCGACCTGGTCGTGGTCTCCACGGCCATCCCGGACACCAATCCGGAGCTGGTCGCCGCCCGCGACCGGGGCGTGCCGGTGCGTCACCGGGCGGAGCTCCTGGGGGAGGTCCTCGCGCGACACGAGGAGGCCGTGGGCGTCGTCGGGACCCACGGCAAGGGCACCGTCTCCAGCGCGATCACGTGGGTCCTGGAGGAGGCCGGCCGGGAGCCCGGCTTCGTCATCGGCGGCATGCTCGAGAACATGGACCGCATGAACGCGCGGCTCACGGGCCGCGATCTCGTGGTGGCCGAGGTGGACGAGAGCGACGGCTCCCTCCGCCACGTCCACCCGACCGTGGTGGTGATCAACAACCTGGAGGCGGACCACCTCAACTACTACGACAGCCTGGAGCACGTGCAGGACACGGTCGTGGAGGCCCTGGAGGCCAACGAGCGGCTGCGCCACGCGGTGGTGAACCTGGACGACCCCGGGGCGCGGGCCGTCATCGAGCGCCTGCGCGTCCCCGTGACGACGTTCGGTCACTCCGAGGACGCCGACGTGCGGGCGGTCGGGGTGGAGCAGGAGCCCATGGCCTCGTCCTTCGAGGTGGTGGTCGCCGGCGAGCGCCTGGGCCGGGTGCGCCTGCCCCTGCCCGGTCTGTACAACCTGGACAACGCCCTGGCCGCCGTCGCTACCGCGCGGCTCCTGGACGTGCCCTTCGAGGCCGCCCGCCGGGCGATCGGCACCTTCCGGGGCCTGGAGAACCGCTTCACGGTCGTCGACGTGGACGGGCGCCGCATCATCAAGGACTACATCAGCCACCCCACCGGCATCCGCAGGGTCCTGGCGGCCGCCGCGGCCGACGACCGGCCCATCACGGCGGTGTTCAAGCCGTACCGCTTCACGATGGTCAACTACCTCCAGGACGACTACGCGGAGGCGTTCCACGACGCCGCGGAGACCGTCATCACGGAGCTGTACACGGCCGGCGAGGTGCCCATCCCGGGCATCGACACGGAGTTCCTCTGCGACAAGATCCGCAGCCGGGGCCCCGAGGTCACCTACGTGAAGGAGATGGAGGAGATCGTCCCCTATCTCCACCGGGCCGTGGCGGCGGACGCGCAGGTCATCTTCTTCGGCGGCGACGACCTCTTCGAGCTCGCCGATCGCTACGCCGAAGAGCTCCGCTCCGGCGAGGCGGCGTGAGGGTCGCCGGCCGCCGGTTCACGGTCGTCGGGGCCGGCCGCAGCGGCCTGGCAGCGGCCCACGCCCTGGCGTCGAGGGGCGCCGACGTCCGCCTCGTGGAGGCCCGTCCGGGGACCGCGCGCCCGGAGTCCCTGCACCCCGACGCAGCCTTCGAGGCGGGCACGAACGCGGTCCGCGAAGGCGACGTGGCCGTGCTGAGCCCCGGCATCCCGGAGGTCTCCCCGGTCCGCGGCGAGATCGCCGCCGTCGCCGACGAGGTCATCGGGGAGGTGGAGCTGTTTTGGCGCCTCTCCCCGGCGCCCGTGGTCGCCGTGACCGGAACGGACGGCAAGAGCACCACCACGACGATGATCGGCGCCGTCTTCGAGGCCTCGGGCCGACCGACCTTCGTGGGCGGCAACCTCGGCAATCCGCTGTGCGAGGGCCTGGAAGAGATCACCTCGGAGCACGTCGTCGTGGCGGAGATCAGCGCCTTCCAGCTCACGACCTGCGACGGCTTCCGGCCGCGCGTGGCCGTGGTCACCAACATCGCCGAGGACCACCTCGACTATCACGGGGGCTTCGCCCCCTATCAGGCCGCCAAGCGGCGGATCTGGCGGCGCATGGGCGAGGGCGACACGGTCGTGCTGAACGCCGACGACCCGCACATCGCCCGCTGGCCGCTCCCCGAGGGGCCGACCCTGCGGCGCTTCTCCCTGGAGTCCGAGGCCGACGGCGACCTGCGCGACGACACGCTGACCCTGGACGGGACGCCGCTCATGGAGCGCTCGGAGCTTCGCCTCCTGGGCTCCCACAACGTGGCCAACGCCCTGGCCGCAGCCCTGGCCGCCGACGCCCTGGGCGTGGACCGGGAGACCATCCGGCGCGCGCTCGCCGCCTACGAGCCCCTGCCCCACCGCCTGCAGCCCGTGGGCACCGTGGACGGCGTGCTGTGGGTGAACGACAGCAAGGCCACCAACCCCAACGCCGCCGCGGCGGGCATCCGGGCCGTGGAGGGCGACCTGATCGTGCTCTGCGGAGGCTCGTCGAAGGACGCGGACTTCCTGCCACTCGGCGGCCTGATCCGAGAGCGCGCCCGGGCGGCGATCTGCTTCGGGCAGACCCGCGACGAGATCGCCGCCGCCGTCGGCCCGGAGATCGACGTCCGGGTGGTCGAGACGCTGGAGGACGCCGTCGCCCGGGCCCGGGACCTGGCGCGCCCCGGCGACACCGTGCTCCTGTCCCCGGGGTGCGCGTCGTTCGACCAGTTCCGGAGCTACGCCCACCGGGGCGAGGTGTTCACCGCCCTGCTCCGCAGCGTCGGCGGATAGGAATCACCCTAGTCGTGGTCGTGGTCGTGGTCGTGGACGACGACTGCTACGGCGCGAGCGTGTCGACGACCTCCATGGAGAACCCGTCCACGGAGACGCCGTCGCCGCCCGCGGCGTTCGGATAGGTGATCGTCCACTCGCAGGTGCCGAGGGCGTCGCCCTGGACGCGTAGGAAGCCGGAGGACAGGCAGGTGCCGTCCTCGTCGATCACCGTGACCTGGCAGATGTCGGTGGTCGTGGTCTCCACCTCCATGTCGACCTTCGGGCAGCACAGGCGCTCCTCGCCGACCGTCGGGACGACGCGGACCGTCGTGAAGGTCCCCTCGAGGACCTCGTCGGTGAGGCGGGTCTGGCGCACGGCGCCGTCGATGTCGCCCTCCTCCACGAGGTCCAGCTCCAGGGAGGCGTCGTCCACGCGGCTCCTCAGGGTCACGAGGCCCGGCTGGCTCCACGTCGTCGCGCGGATGTTCTCCTGGTCCTTGGAATCCTGGGGCAGGGTCAGGGCGTCCGGGGGCTCGGCGTCCACGGGGTAGTAGCCGTAGCCCACGAGGGCCTTGCCGCTGTCAAGCTCCATGTCGAACGGGAGCCAGACCTCGGTGTCCACCAGGTAGGCCGCCCGCGCCGTGTCGGCGCAGTGGTGGTCCAGCTTCAGGACCTCGGGCTCCCGGGCCAGCATCGTCACGGCGTCCGTGACCCGGTCCCCGCTCTGCCGGCGGGCCCGGACCTCGATGCGGCTGTTGCCGTTGCCCGTGCCCTCGAGCGTCATGGTGTTGCCCGAGAAGCCGTCGACGCGCAGGACGCCGGGGCTCCTGGACGACACACTGCTGAGGTCGACGGACAGGTTGGTGCCGGCCTCCTTCACGCGGACGTCGAGCTTCGCGCCCACGGCCACGGGCTTGTTGAAGTCCCGGGTCTCCTCGACGGTCGTGTAGGAGAACTCCAGGTTCCCCTCCTCGCCGGTGATGGAGGACTCGCACCCGGCCGCGAGGGTGGTGGCGGCCAGGGCGCCGAGCAGCGTGAAGGCGGTTCGCGCGTTCATCAGGCACTCCTCATCGAGCTCGGAGCATCGGGCAGGCGGCCGAGGACGCGCAACCGCTCCCGGATGCGCTCGTCCTCCTCCGCATCGATCTCGGTGTCGTCGCTCTCCGGCGCCAGCCCCATCAGCTCCAGGGATCGTACGATGCGTCGGACGCCCGCGGCGACGGATTCTTCACCCGTGTGCACGGTGATCTCGGGGCGGTCGGGCGGCTCGTAGGGGTCGTCGATGCCCGTGAAGCGCGTGATCTCGCCGGCCAGGGCCTTCCTGTACAGGCCCTTCGGGTCCCGATGGATGAGCTTGGACAGCGGACACTCCGCGTAGACCTCCACGAAGCGGCCCGACGGGAAGGTGGTCCGCACCCAGTCGCGCGTGTCCTTGTACGGCGAGATGGCCGCGCCGATGGCGATGACGCCGTTGCGCGCCAGCAGCTTCGCCACGAAGGCGATGCGCCGGATGTTCGTGTCCCGGTCCTCGCGCGTGAAGCCGAGGCCCTTCGACAGGTTCGTGCGCACCTCGTCGCCGTCCAGCACCTCCACCTTCATGCCGCGCGCCCGCAGGACGCGGGCCACCTCGGCGGACAGGGTGGACTTGCCGGCTCCAGACAAGCCGGTGAACCAGATGGCGTAACCAGGGTGCTCCATGCCTCGACCTCCACGTCGTCAGGATACTATGCGCTGGAGGCTCAACGTGCGAATCCGTACACGTCGAACGCCTCGGCGAGCTGCCCCTGGACATCGTCCGGGGTGATGCCGAAGTCCTCCAGGGCGTAGCGATGTTTGCTCTTGTAGCCCCGCTGGCGGCGGCCCTGCTCCTCGAGCCGCTCGGCGAAGTCCGGGCTCATCTCCAGCCCGAGCTGGTCGTAGACACTGGTGACCACCGACCGTGGGTCGTCCACCAGGTCCTCGTAGCGCGTCGTCGCGAACCGCTCCCGCGGCACGCGGTCCGCCGCCGCCAGGTAGATGCGGTAGTAGTCCATCAGCAGGTCCGCGAGCTGACGGGCCGGCGGCGAGTCCTTGTCCAGGTGCGGCGAGTGGGCGCGCCACACCGTGTGGAACATGCTCACCGCCGAGGGGATCGCCTCGTAGGGGTGCCGGACGATGTACACGACCCGCGCGTCCGGGAACGTCTCCAGCAGGGAGTCCAGCCGCCCGGCCGCGAAGACGCTCTTGTCCAGGAAGGTCTTGTCGGGCCCCGTCGCGTGCAGGTGCCGCTGGATGCAGCTCCGGTAGTAGCGGAGGACCCGGCGCCGCACGCGCTCCGGCATTCGATCCAGGTAGTTGATGTAGTCGAGCTCCCGGACCCACGGGAACATGAGGTGGGCGCTCGGCGTGAGCAGGGTGAACAGGAAGAGGTTCTCGTCCTCCTCCGCCTGGTCGAAGGCCACCTTGTGGATGCGCTCCCAGCCGCCGAAGAGCTTCTTCTCCAGCCACCCGATGAACCGGCCCACGGGCCGCCCCAGCCGGCGATCGAGGGCCATCCAGCCGTGCACCAGCTTGTACAGGGTGATGGACGGGAAGATCGTGTGCCATGTCTTCAGGTACGTGAACCGGTCGCCGTCCATGCAGAACAGCCGGTGCAGGTACGTGGTGCCGCTCCGCGGGTTCGCGATGATGAAGACCGGCTCGCGCACCTCCTGACGCCGGAACCCGGGGAACAGGACGTGGTCCAGCAGGCGCCCGATCTGCACGAGGATCTCGACCGACACGAAGATCCCCAGCACCAGCACCGTGCCCAGAGCGTGCCGCCAATGGAAGCGACGGGGCGAGAAGGTCAGGGCGAGGATTCGGGCGAGGGTCGGAAGGTGGAACAGCATGCCGTGGTGTGCGGCTCCGTGCGGATTGGCGGCCGTGTATACACGACGGCCGGCCCGTCGTCATGCTTCAAATCGTGGGCGCCGGAAGGCCCACGTCCTCCGCGAGCGCGACGATCCGCTTCGGCTGGATCACGCCCTTGAAGCCGTACACGGCGCCGCCCTCCAGGTCCGGCAGATCCCCCTCGCCGGCGTTCAGTCGCGTGGCCAGGGCCACGATCAGGTTGGGCGGTCCGGCCTCCCGCAGGAGGTCCAGGCGCCGCTCGAAGGTCCTGCGGCGCCAGAACCAGACCAGCTCCAGGTACGCCTTGCGCCCGTCCGGGTGCCGCAGGACGTAGTCGGGCACGAGCACGCCGCGCCCGTCCAGGTCCAGGACCTCCGTGGACCGGCGCAGCCTCCACTCCGGGTCCAGCTTCTTCCAGGTCGCCCGGAAGTGGCGCTCCTCGTCGCTCTCCCACGTCCCCAGGTCCCGCGTGTGGGTCACGAGGCCGCTGTCCTGGTCCAGCTCCAGCGTGCAGTGGCGCCTGTCGTCGCCCCACGTCACCTCCGCCGACAGCCGCCACGCCTCGCAGTGGCACAGCGCCGGCAGGAACAGCGCCAGGGCCAACCCGTAGCGCTGGGTCTGCTGGAAGAGGCTCAGCGGGCCGTCCAGCACCAGGCGCCAGCCGTCGCCGGTCTTCTCGGCGCGGTGCATGAGGCGGTGGAACTTCACGATCCGCATGAGCTGGCGCATGCGCGCCGGGCGGGGGTCCGGGATCTCCACCACGACCTCGCGGGCCTTCAGCAGCACGCCCTGGGCGAGGTTCATGTTGTAGCGGTGCAGCAGCGCCTCGGGATCCGGCAGGTCCGCCTCCACGAGCCGCTCCTCGGCCTCGAGGTCGGCGTACAGGGCCTCCTCCACCTCCGCCGGACTCAGGTCCAGGCGCTCCGCAGCCCGGGCCAGGACGTCGGGGCGTGGCGTCATGGTCCCCTGCCCGTCGTCCCCGACCGGCCACGCGCGGGCCGCCTCCTCGAAGACCACCTCGCGGACCTCCGGGGGCGGGACGGGCGCCCGCGTCTCCACCGTCGACCGATCCATGAGCAGCTTCACCAGCCCGCGGCGCACCGCGAAGTCCGTGGCGTCGCCGATGTGGTCCGCGATGGCCTCCTCCAGGGCGCCGCGCTTGTCCCCCAGGTGCTCCTCGAACAGGCGCACCAGGGCCGTCGCCTCGGCCCGCAGGCGCGCGTCCTGCGGGTCCACGAAGCGCGGGCGCACCTTCCCCCGGCGCACCGAAGCCCGGACCAGGTCAGCGGTAAGCACCGTGCTCGCGCCTCCGCTCGCTCATGTGCTCCTCCCCCGTGTCGGCCGTGACCACCTCGTAGAGCAGCGCCGACTTGCCCTCCTGCCGCCGCAGGATGCGGCCCAGGCGCTGCACGTGCTCCCGCACGCTCGCCGATCCGGACAAGACGATGCCCACGCTGGCCGCCGGCATGTCCACACCCTCGTTCAGCACCTTCGACGTCACGATCGCGGGCAGCCGCCCCTCGTTGAAGCCCTTCAGCACCGCCTTCCTCTCCGCCGCCGGCGTCTGGTGGGTGATGGCCGGGATCAGGTGCCGCCGCGAGATGGCGTACACCGTGTCGTTGTCCGCCGTGAAGACCAGGACCTGGTCGCCGCGGTGCTGCCTGAGGAGCTCCGCCAAAAGGCCCAGCTTGGCCTCGGACTGGAGCGCGACCCGCTTCTGCTCGCGCCAGGCGTGCCACGCGCTCCGGCCCCACCGGGACTGGCTGGAGAGCATGATGAACTGGCCCCATCCCTTGGGGCTGGACATGCGGATGCCGTTGGCGCGGACGAAGGAGCGGTACTCGTGCCGCGCCCGCTCGTAGGCCCGCCGCTCGTCCGGCGTCAGGGCCACCCGCAGGCGCACGACCTCGTAGTCCGCCAGGTACAGGCCCGCGAGGTCCTGGATGTCCCGCCGGTAGATGGTCGGCCCGATGAGGGTGTCGAGCTGGTCGTGGGAGCCGTCCTGGCGCTCCGGCGTCGCGGTCAGGCCCAGGCGGAAGGGCGCGATGCTGCACTGGGCGCCCTGCGCGTAGCTGGGCCCGGGCAGGTGGTGGCACTCGTCGAAGACCACCAGCCCGAAGCGATCGCCGAGACGCTCCATGTGGATCCACGCCGAGTCGTAGGTCGTGCACGTGAGCGGCCGCACGTCGTTCATCCCGCCGCCCACGCCGCCGACGTGATCCTCGCCGAACGCCGCGCCGAGCACGTTCATCCACTGGGTCATGAGATCGATGGTCGGCGCCACGACGAGCGTGGATCGCTGCACCGAGGCGATGGCCAGCTCCGCGACGTAGCTCTTCCCGGCGCCCGTGGGCAGGACCACGACCCCGCGGCGCCCCGTGCGGGTCCAGGCGTCCAGGGCCTCCCGCTGGTGGGGATAGGGCTCCCGCTCCCGGCGCGACACGAGGGACAGCTCCTCGTAGCCCCGGGCCTCGTCCGCCACGTCGAAGCCGCGCCGCACCAGGTGCCCGAACGCCTGCCGATACGCGATGGCCGGGGCCCGCAGCCGCCCGCCGGCGCGCGGATCGGGCCGGAAGTCCTCCGGGGGCGCGTCCAAGGCCTCCGGAGGCTCCAGCAGCAGGGTGCCCCGGTCGAAGCTCAGGAGCACGCGCGGCGCGCCGCCCTCACTCATTCGTCTCGATGAGCACCAGCTTGTCCCGGCGGGCGTCCACCTCGGTGACCCGCACGGTCAGACGATCCCCCGAGTCCAGCTTCCCGGAGGGGACGAACGCGGTCTGCAGCGCCAGGTCCTCGATCTCCACGAGCCAGCGCTTGCCCAGTTTCCGGATGGCGGTGGCCTCCCACTCCCCGTCCGGGTGCTGCTCCAGGTAGCGCAGGGTCCAGAAGCGCCGGGTGTCGTTCTCGGTGCGGCGGAGGCTGCGGGCCTGCTTGTCCACCTGGTCGAAGACCTGCATCAGCTCTCCGTCGCTGAACGCAGGCCGGTGCGTGCGCAGCACGGCCTTGAGCTGCTGGTGCATCAGCAGGTCCTGGTAGCGCCGGAGCGGGCTCGTCACCTGGGTGTACGCGGGCACGCCCAGCGTGAAGTGGGGGAGCGCCTGGGTGGTCAGCTCCGAGGGCTTGAGCTTGCGCAGGATGGCGATCTGGCCCGCAGGATCGAGATCGCCGGCCCCGGCGGTGTCCACGTCCCCGTCGGGAGCGGGCTGCGCGCGGAAGACGCAGGGGATCTGGTGGTCGCCGCAGTAGGCCGCCGTGGCGGCGCAGAAGGCCACCATCATCTCGCTCACCAGCGTCCGCGCCGGGCCGTTCGCGTTCACGGGGTGGATGGACACCTCCCCGTCGTCCCCGACGCGGATGTCCACCTCGGAGCGCTGGAGCATGAGCGCTCCCCGCCGCTCCCGGGCCTGGTGGTGCCGGTCCATCCACTCCGCCGCCTGGTGGATCAGCTCCGCGGTCGGATCGCCGGCCGGGTCCTCGGCCAGGATGGCGTCCGTCTCCACGTAGGTGAGCCGCCGATCGACCCGGACGAGGGCCTCCGAGACCTCGAAGGCGACGAGGCGCCCGTCGTCCGTCACCTCGGCCGAGAAGCACAGGGCCGACCGGTCCACGTCGGCCTGGAGGCTCCCCGCTCCCTCGCCCAGGATGGGCGGCATCATGGGGACCTTGCCCTCGGGCAGGTACAGCGTCGACGCGCGCCGGAAGGCCTCCTTGTCCACCTCGCTGCCCCGCGGCGCCACCCCCGCGGCGTCCGCGATGAACACGTACAGGCGGTCGCCCTCGATGGCGAAGGCGTCGTCCACCTCCGTGGTCCGGGCGTCGTCGATGGCGACGGTCCGCATCCCCGTCGCGTCCATGGGGCGCGTGGGCTTCGGCGGACGCTGCGCCACCCGCTCCGCCTCCTCCACGACGGCCTGGGGGAAGCGCCGCCGCACGCCGGCCCGGTGCACGAAGAGGTTCTCGTCCTCGTGGAACTCGCCGAGCCGCACCAGGAGCCGGAAGGCGCGCCGGGCCGGGTCCTTCGGCTGCTTCAGGCCCAGGCGCTCCATGAGGGACTCGGCGACCTCGCCCTGCTCCGAGTCCTTGCCGAACACGGCCTGGTCGATCAGCGCCTCCACGTACCGCCCGATCACGTCCTCGGCGTCCTCGCCCTCGGCCTCCGGCGGCTCCCGGCCCTCCAGGCGGGCCTGCAGGGCCTCCGCGGCGATGTCCAACTCCCGGGCGACGCGCTCCTCGGCCTCGAGCTGTCGGCGCTTGGCCTCCAGGGCCTCCGCGCCCACCGGCTGGACCCGCCCCTTCTTGATCTTGAAGTACAGCGGGTCGTGGAAGATGGCCCAGGCCAGCCCGTCCAGGTCGAGGGGCTCCTGGCCACCGGGCGTCAGGTCCGCCAGCTCGGACAGGCTGGTCTCGTCGAGCATGTGGGCCTCGGCCAGGAGCTCCCACGCCATCTCCAGGTCGCACTCCTCGGCGCGGGCCTGCACCTGATCCCGGTAGCGCGCCAGCTCGCCGGTGTCCGCCACGCGGTGGTCGCTCACGACGAAGAAGCGCGCCGGCGCCACGATGCGCTCGACGCCGGCGGCGTCCACCGTCCGATACTTCCTGCCCTGCCGGCTGTCGACGCGCACCGGCGTCAGCACGCCCTTCACGGGCAGCATGGCGACGGTCCCGGGCTTCAGGCCGTCGTCCGCCTCGTTGTTCCGCTTCGCGCTCAAGCCGCCCCCAGGTCCAGCTCCGGCCTCGTCTCGTTCAGCTTCCGGGCGAGCTGGGTGTTCCTCGCCGCCAGCTCGCTGTTCCGGACCGCGATCCCCATGGCTCGCGGGGTGCCCACCAGTACCACGAGCCGCCGCCCGCGCGTGACCCCGGTATAGATCAGGTTCCGCTGGAGCATCTTGAAGTGCTGGGTCGTCACCGGCATCACCACGGCCGGGTACTCGCTGCCCTGGCTCTTGTGCACGGACACGGCGTAGGCCAGCACCAGCTCGTCGAGCTGCGACGACTCGTAGATCACCGGCTTGTCGTCGATGCTCACCGTGACCCGCCGGGCCTTCGCCTCCACCTTCGCCACGAACCCCAGATCGCCGTTGAACACGCCGCGATCGTAGTCGTTGCGGATCTGCATGACCCGGTCGCCGACCCGGTAGACCGTCGCCCCCGCGCGGAGCTCCTCACCGCCGCCCGGGTTGAGCAGAGCCTGCAGCCGGTGGTTCAGGTTCTCCACGCCGACGATCCCGTTCCGCATGGGCGACAGCACCTGGACGTCGCGCATGGGGTCGTGCCCGAAGCGCTTCGGGATGCGGTCGGTGACCAGGGCCTCGATGGTGGCCAGGATGTCCGCGGGCTCGCGCCGGTGGATGAAGTAGAAGTCCTGCAGCGGCGTGCCCTGGGGCGTCACCTCCGGCACGTGCCCCTGGTTGATGCGGTGGGCGTTGTCGATGATGGCGGAGCCCCGGCCCTGCCGGAAGATGCGCGTGAGGCGGGCCACCGGGACGCGCTCGGACCGGATGAGGTCGGTCAGGGGCGAGCCGGGCCCCACGGGCGGAAGCTGCTCCACGTCGCCCACGAGCACCAGGTTCGCCGACGGCGGGACCGCCCGCACCAGCGCGTCGAACAGCGGCAGGTCCATCATCGAGGCCTCGTCGATGACCACCAGGTCCGCCTCCAGGGGCGACTCCTCGTCCCGCTGGAAGCCGCCCTCCATCGGCGAGAACTCCAGCAGGCGGTGGATGGTGCTGGCGTCCATGTCCGTCGCCTCGGCCATGCGCTTGGCGGCGCGGCCGGTCGGGGCGGCCAGGGCGATGCGGTGCTCCGGGAGACCCGAGGCCCGCAGCACCGTGCGGATGATGGTGGTCTTCCCCGTGCCGGGTCCGCCCGTGACGATGACGACGCCACCCGACAGGGCCAGGCGACAGGCCCCCTCCTGCTCCGGCGCCAGATCGATGCCCAGGTCCGCGGCCGCCCGGGCGACCCTCGCGCCCGTCTCGCCCCGCTCGTCCGGGTCCGGCTCGCGGACGAGCAGCCGCACGTGGTGCGCCGTACGCTCCTCGGCGTCGTGGAGGAAGGCCGGGTACACCGCCTGCTCCGTGGGATCGTCCGGCCAGGAATCCAGGACGACCTTCCGGTCCACCGCCAGGGCGGACACCGCGGGGTCCACCGCCTGCCTGTCCACGCTCGTCAACCGCGCGGTGGCCTCCACGAGGAGCCCCCGGAGGAGGAAGCAGTGCCCCTCGCCCCGGGCCTCGTTCAGGACGTGCCAGGCCCCGGCCCGCAGGCGCGCGGGGTGGTCGCGCTCGATCTGCATCCCGCGAGCCACCTGGTCGGCCTTGTGGAAGCCGATGCCCTTGACCTCCTCCGCCAGGCGGTAGGGGTTGCTGCGCACGAGGGCGACCGTGCTGTCGCCGTAGCGCTTGTAGATGCTGTTGGCGAGGCCCGGGGTGATGCCCAGGTCGTAGAGGAAGATGAGCGCCTCCTGGGCGCTGCGCCGCTCCCGGAAGGCCTCCACGATGGTCTTCGCCCGCTTCTTCCCCAGGCCCTCCACGCTGGTCAGGCGCTCGGGCTGATCCCGGATGACCGCGAGGGTCTGCTCGCCGAACTCGTCGACGATGCGCTCGGCCATCTTCTCGCCGATACCGTCGATGAAGCCGGAGGCGAGGTAGGCCTTCAGCCCGCGTGTCGTGGCGGGCACCAGCTCGGTGTACCGCTCGGCCTTGAGCTGGCGTCCCCAGCGGGGGTCGTCCACCCAGCGGCCCTCGACGCGGACCTTCATCCCCTCGGCGAGCCCGGGCAGGGTCCCGACCACCGTCACGGGCCACATCTCCGCCTCGGTCTTCACTCCGGCGACGGTCCAGTAGCTGTCTTCGTCGACGAAGCGGATGCGGTCGACCGTGCCTTCCACCTGGTCGGGCATGGCCGGGACCTTCGCACGCCCGGGGGGCGGCGACAAGGAGGCGTCTCCCAGGTCGTCTCGGGCGCACGACCGGAGCGGATGGCGAGATTCCCGGAAGGCACGGCGTCCCTGGTTCGTTGACACCCTCGAGCGCCCGCCCCCATAATCCGCGGGCTTCGCCCGCCGGGCTGGACCAGACGTCTCCCAAGATCCCGGGAAGGCAACGTTTTTCTCATCAGGGGTTCGCTGCATGCGCCGCGTGGACGCCAGGTTGCTGTCGGTCGTCGCCCTCCCGCTGCTCGTGGGGCTCCTGGGCCTCTCGGTGCTCGTGGGCACGGGGTGCTCCAGCTGCGGCAAGGACGACGAGGAGGCCCCGGAGGCCCCGACTGCCGAGGAGGCAGCACCCGAGGAGGCTCCCGCCGAGCAGGAGGCTCCGGCCGCCGAGGAGGACGCGACGCGGGCCGCCGGTGAGGGCGACGCCGCGCGGGCCGGGGGGGCTCCGACCGCCGGCGCCGAGGATGCCGCGCGCCCCGGCGCCCCGCTTCCTCCCGAGCCCACCCGCCCGGGTGAGGCCGAGGGCGACGCGTCACAGGGCGCGAAGCCCGGCGCCGCCGAGGACGCGAAGCCCGGCGCCGCCGAGGACGAGGAGGCCGGCGGGGGCGAGGAGGCCGAGGACGGCCCGCTCTCCCCCATGGAGAAGCGCCGCAAGGACCGCGAGGAGCGCATCGCGGAGCTGAAGCGCCGCAACGAGGAGCGCCGCAAGGAACGCCAGGCCCGACTGGCCGAGCGCTACGAGGGCGAGGAGGCCGGCGCCGAGGAGGAGGCGAAGCCGGGCGAGAGCGAAGAGAAGCCGGGCGAGAGCGAAGAGAAGCCGAGCGAGGAGAAGGAATCCGCACGACCGCCCGGCACGACGACGGGCCAGCCGAAGCCGGGGCCGCCCGCGCTGGACATCGAGCGCTACCTGAACGTGAACGACGTCCGCCGGATCACCGGCGATCGCACGCTGGCCCCAGCCGGCCGCCTCTCCGGAATCCAGCCGTCGGAGACGTACAACTCCAAGTACTTCGCGCCGCCGGTGCGGACGAACTTCGGCGTGTCGCTGCAGGTCTGGCGCGAGAAGACGCGACGGGACGCCAACGAGCGCTTCCGGCGCATGCGACGGGACTATCCGAACGCCGAGGACACGACCGTCCTGCCCCCGAAGAGCTTCTTCTCCTGGTGGGACGGGCACATGAGCATCTCCTTCGCCGACCTGACCAAGCGCGTCGTCGTCAGCGTGACCTGCAGCCAGGACGTGTGCGACGGTGATCAGCTCCTGAAGCTGGCGGAGACGGTCAAGAAGCGCCTGTAGAGGGGGGGCGCGACAGAGCCCCGCCGCGGACTCGCGTGGCGCGCCGTCGCGCGCGTGTGGCGGTTTGACAGGCGCCGCGCGGTGGTCGAAAGTGCGTCACGCACTTCCCGCGCCGAGGGAGAGGAGCGCCCGTGGCACAGACGAAGATCCTCATCGTCGACCCCGACCCGAAGACGCGCGCCCTGGTCCGGGAGACGGTGGACGTCTCCCGCGCCGAGCTCATCGAGGTGAACGACGTCCGGGCCGGCTGGAAGGCGGCGGTGAACCAGCGCCCGGCGCTCATCGTGGCCAACGCCGACCTGCCCAAGGGCTGGCGCCTGTGCACGGAGCTGAAGCGCAAGAGCCCCCGTCTCGCGCAGATCCCGCTCATCCTGCTGAGCGGCAAGGCGGACGAGAGCGTGTTCCGCAGCCACCAGCAGAGGCAGGCGCGCGCCGACGCGTACATGCGGAAGCCGCTGGACGCGGAGCGCTTCCGCACCGCCCTCGAGACGCTGCTGGTCTATGTCTCGCCGGAGGAGAGCGCCGCGGAGGCCGTCGCGCCGGCCCCGGGCGAGGAGACCGAGCAGCGGCCGGTCCCGGAGGAGGCGGTCGAGGCCGAGGAGGTCCCCGCCGCCGAGGCGGGAGAGGTCGAGATCGAGTTCGAGATCGACGAGGAGGACCTCCTGGCGGACGAGGCCCCGGCGGAGGCCGCGCCCGCCCGGACGGCTGCCGCCGAGGGGGCCGACGAGGCCGCCGCACTCCAGGCCCGCGTCGAGGAGCTGGAGCAGAAGCTGGCGAAGCAGCGGCGGACCGAGGCCGAGAGGCTCCGGGAACAGGCGCGCGCGGGCTTCAAGCGCCTGGAGGAGTTCCAGCAGAAGCTCGAGGACAAGGACCTCGAGCTGACGAAGCTGCGGGAGCAGGCCGAGGAGGGCTCAGCGGGGGCCGGGCGCGCCGAGACCCTGGAGGCGGAGAACGCGCAGCTGAAGGAGCAGGTCGAGGAGCTGACCCGGACGAGCCGCTCCCTGGAGCGATCCAGCGCCGACGAGGCCCGGGAGATCGAGGCACTCCGCCGCCAGGTGGAGGCGCTGGAGGCCGAGCGGGACGCTCTCGCGGAGCGCGGGCGGACGGCCGACGAGGCGACCGAGGCTCTCGAGACGCTGCGGGAGCAGGCGAGCCGGGCGGAGAAGGACGCCGAGGAGGCGAGGCGCGAGCGATCCGAGGCAGACCAGGCCCGCGCGGCCGCCGAGGAGGCACGCGAGGAGTACGCCCGGCGCGTGGAGGCCCTGGAGGCCGAGCGTGACGAGGCCGCCGGGCGCGCCGAGGAGACGGGAAGGGCCCGTGACGAGGCCGAGGAGCGGCGGCGCGAGGCCGAGGAGGCACGCGACGCCGCCCTGCAGCGGGAGGAGGAGGCCGGCGGCCGGGCCGAGGAGGCCGAGAAGGCGCGGCAGGAGGCCGAGGAGAGGCGACGCGAGGCCGAGGAGAAGCGGCGCGAGGCCGAGGAGGCCCGGGAGGCCGGGCTCCGGCACGCAGAGGAGGCACGCGACGCCGCCCTCCAGCGCACCGAGGAGGCCGAGAAGGCACGCGGTGAGGCCGAGGAGGCACGCGGCGAGGCCGAGGAGGCGCGCGACGAGGCCCGGGCGCAGGCCGAGGAGGCGGCGCGGGAGCGCGATCAGCTCGTCGAGCGGCTCCGGGAGGCCGAGGAGGAGCGCGACGAGGCCCGCAAACGCATCCGCGCCCTGGAGGAGGCCCACAAGGCGGCCGAGACCGCGCGAGAGCAGGCCCTGGAGCGCGCCGGCGACGAGGAGATGGCGCGCCGGCGGGCGGACGACGCCCGGCAGGCGGCCGAGGAGACTCGGGACGAGGCGGTCCGGCACGCGGAGGACCTGGAGGAGGCTCTCCGGGAGGTGACGCGGGCCCGGGACGAGGCCCACACGCGCATCGGGGACCTGGAGCGGACCCGGGAGGTGCTGGAGGCGGAGCGCGACGAGGCCCGCCGCCGGGGCGACGAGCTGGAGCAGGCCCGGGACGAGGCGATCGAGCGCGCCGAGCGGGCGGAGATCGAGTCGCGGGCCCTGCAGGAGGCCCTCGAGGCCACGCGCGCGGACGTGCGCTCGTTCGAGGAGTGGGGACACGGCCTGGACGAGGCGCTCCGGCGACGGACGGCGGAGCGGGACGAGGCGCGCCAGCGGCTCGCGGACGCCCGGGCGCGGGTGGACGCCCTCCGGAGCTACGCCGGCGACCTGGAGGCCTGGCGCGACGTGGCCCGGGACGCCCTGGAGGCCGCCCGCCGCGACGTGGACGCGACCGACGCCGGCCTGCGCGAGGCGCTCGGAGCCTACCGGTCCCACGACGAGAGCGTGACGGCGCGCGAGGAGACGATGCGCGCGCTCACGTCGACCATCGTGGGGACCGTGTCGCGGTTCGCGGAGCAGCTGGAGAAGATGGCCCGCGAGGCCCGCGAGGTCGCGGAGACGGAGGTGGAGGTCGACGAGGCGCCGCCCGCGCCGGAGGTGGAGATCCCCGGGCTCCCCTCCCTCGGGGAGCTTCCGACCCCGCCCGAGCCGCCGGACCTGGACGCCATCCAGGGCACCCCGCCGCCCGCGGAGGACGAGGAGCTTCCCTCGGCCCCCGCCCCGACCGCCCCGAGCGAGGAGGACCTGGCGTCGACCCAGGAGATCTCCGTGGAGATGGTCCGGGAGATGGCCGCCCGCGCCGCCGAGGCGGAGCAGAAGGCGGAGGACAAGGAGATGGAGGCCGTCTCCGTGGAGTTCGAGCCCACCGTCTGGAGCCAGGAGGCGGAGGCGCTCGACGAGGCGGACCTGGAGGTGCTCGACGAGGGCGCCGAGGAGCCGCCGTCGCCACCCCCGCCGCCGCCCCCCGGGGACGACGGGGAGGCCGAGGCCGTCGATCTGGACGAGTGGGAGGACCTCTCCCGCTACGAGGAGTGAATCCTCCCGGCGTGCCCCCCTTGCCCTTGCCCCTGCCCTTGCCTGAAAGAGCGGGGCCCTTCGGGCGATCCCTGCGCGGGCGGGGGCGCCGGCGGCCCCGCCGGCGTGATCTCCACCTCCGGGCGCCCCGGAAGTGACCGCCGTCCCCACGTGCTCCGCGGCTTGGCGCCTTGGCGCGAGCCATCCGGTGCCGGGGAGAGGTGTCTGTCCTACATCCGCCGCTTCGCCGCCAGATTCTTCGCGGCGCGGCTGACGTGGGCCGGGACGTCCTTGGCCCGCGAGAGGCTCTGCAGGTCCCTCCGGCGGAGGGTCCGGATGAAGCCCATGGCCTGCTGCGCCGGGCACTTGGGGTTGAGCACGAGGCTCTTCCGGATGGCGTAGGTCTTCGTCCACTCCCGGCTGCGCGCGATGGCGCGGATCACCTCGCCGTCGATCGCCTTGTCCTGGGCGTAGTGGGCGATCTCCTTGTCCGTGAGCTTGGGGCTCCGCAGCACCGCGTTTGCCACGAGCTTCTTGCTGTCCCGGATGAGGATCCGCCGGGCCGTGGCGTTCCCGACCATCGCCAGGCGCACCCTCTGGGGCAGGGACATGTCCTCGATGAGCTTCCAGAGCGGCTTGTTCGTGGACTCGGCCTCGTCCCCGGAGACGCCGGACAGCAGGAGCTGCTCCATCTCCTCGTCGGACAGGCCGCGGGAGGGCCGGGTGTCGGACGCGGCCTCCTCGTCGACGTCTTCCTCGCCCTCGGACGCCTCCTCCTCCGGCCCGGCCTCCTTGCCCTTCCGCTGCTCCGCGAGGTCCGCGTGGAAGGCGTTGGCGAGGTCCCTGAAGCCCGGGATCCCCGCCGTGTCCACGTCGTTGCGGATGGCCGTCTCGGTCACCCGGGCCAGCACCGGCATCGGGGTCGCCTCGTTGGCGATGAGCGCCGCGACGATGGCGGGGGTCCGCACCAGGCGCACCTGGTTCGAGGCGACGGCGTCCAGCACCGAGCCCCGCAGGTTCCGCCCCATCCACCGGACCGTCTCGTCCAGGGTCGCCCGGTTCGTGACCACGTGGCGAGCCAGGACGTCGTCGTCCCGGAAGACGTGGGCGTAGACGTCCAGGATCGGCCCTGGCACGTCCGCGACGACGATCTGCTCCTGCACCTCCCTCGGGAGATCCGCCAGGGACGCCCGCGCGGTCGAGGCGATCTCGTCGTCCGGATCGCGCGCCAGGACGCTGAGGGCGATGCCGAGCAGCTCCGGCGGCATCGGCAGGATCGCCCTGGCCGTCATCATGCGCGCCTTCTCGGGCGCGTCGGGGCCGATCCGCGGGCGCAGATCCTCCGGGATCGCCTCGAGGGGGACCGGATCGCCGGACTGGAACTGCTGGGGGTCGCTCATGCGCCCCACGATTCTACCTACGCCGCGGGACCCTGGCCAGCCTCGGCACGGTCCTGCCGGCCCCAGACCAGCCGAAGCCCCTCCAGGGTCAGCATCGGCTCCACCCGGTCGATCCTATCCGCCTCGCGGTAGATGAGCCCCGCCAGGCCGCCTGTGGCCACCACGGGGACCGAGGCCTCGTCCATCTCGGACTCGATGCGGGCGATCAGGCCGTCCACGAGCCCGCAGTACCCGTAGACGATGCCCGACTGCATGCTCTCGACGGTGCGATGCCCGATGACCCGCTCGGGGCGCTCGATGGTCACCTTCGGCAGCTTGGCCGCCCGCTTGAACAGGGCCTCCAGGCTGAGCCCGAGGCCCGGCGCGATGACGCCGCCCTCGTAGACGCCGCCCTTGCCGATGACGTCGAAGGTCGTCGCGGTCCCGAAGTCCACGACGATGCAGGGGTTCCGATAGTGCTCCCAGGCCGCCACCGCGTTCACGATGCGATCGGCGCCCACCTCCCGGGGATCGGGCGAGCCGATGGAGATCCCGGTCTCCACGTCGGGACCCACGAACAGGGGGTCTACGTCGAAGTACCGCCGGCAGGCCCGCGTGATGGCGTGCACCATCGGCGGGACCACGCACGCCACGATGGCCCCCCTCACGCACGCCGGGTCGATTCGGCGCGCCGAGAACAGGCTCAGGTACAGGACGCCCACCTCGTCCGTGGTGGACATGGCGTTGGTGGCCACGCGCCAGTGCTCCACGAGCTCGGTGCCATCGTACAGCCCCAGCACGGTGTTCGTATTGCCCACGTCCACGGCGAGCAGCAGCGAGTCCCTCATCGTCGTCCCTCGTCGCTCACGGCGTCGGGCCGCACCACCACCTCCCCGGCGCGCACGGACTCCGTCGCGCCGGTGTCCACGTCCACGACCCGCAGGCCGCCGTCCGGCTCCACGTCCTCGATTCGCACGGCGCGGGCATCCGGCCCCTCGCCCAGGCGCGCCTCCGCCCCGCCGAAGCCGAAGCGCCGGCGCCACCCGACCAGGTCCGGCGCCCCCTCCACCTCGTAGCCGTGGAGCTTCTCTCCGAGACGCCGGCCCACCAAGTGCGCCACGGCGACGTGATCCCACGCGCGCCCCGTCTCGATGCGCAGGCTGGTGGCGACCTCGCGGAGCTCCGCGGGCAGGTGCTCGGCCTCCAGGTTCACGTTCAGGCCCACGCCGACCACGACGGCCACCGACCCGTCCGGCGTGACGTCCGTGTGAAGCTCCGTGAGGACCCCCGCGACCTTCCGGCCGCCGAGGAGCACGTCGTTCGGCCACTTCAGCACCGGGCGCACCTCGGCCAGGTCCTCCAGGGCACCGGCGACGGCCGTGGCCGCGTCCAGGGTCAGCCCGGACAGCCGCTCCGGGGCCAGGCGCGAGCGGTGCAGGTAGGAGAGGTAGACGTTCCCGGCGCCCGGCGAGAACCAGCTCCGGCCGCGGCGCCCCCGGCCGGCCACCTGGCGGTCGGCGAGGACGACCGTACCGTCGGGGGCGCCTCGGGCGGCCAGGTCCCGGGCGACGTCGTTCGTGGAGGCGGTCTCGTCCAGGTGGTGGACGCCCCTCACCCCACGACCTCCAGGGACAGGTCCGCCGCCGGGGCCGAGTGGGTCAGGGTGCCGACGGACAGCAGGTGCACGCCGAGCTCCGCCACGCGCCGCACCCGCTCCAGGGTCAGGTTGCCGCTCGCCTCGATGGTGATCCGCCGCCCGGAGCGGCGCACCGTCTCCACGGCCTGCTTCGTGGTGTCGTCGTCCATGTTGTCCAGGAGGACCGCGTCCGCTTCGGCCCGGATGGCGTCACCGAGCTCCTCGAGGTCCGTCACCTCCACCTCCACGCGGAGGAGATGCGGACTCCCCTCCCGGGCGTGCCGGACGGCCTCCGTGATGGAGCCGCAGGCGCGGATGTGGTTCTCCTTGATCAGGATGCCCGAGTCGAGCCCGAAGCGGTGGTTGGCGCCGCCGGCGACGGCGACGGCGTGCTTGTCCATCACGCGCATCCCGGGCGTGGTCTTCCGCGTGTCGCAGACCCGGGCGCCGGTGCCTTCGACCGCGTCCACGTACTGGCGGGTCAGGGTCGCGACCCCCGACAGCCGCTGGAGGATGTTCAGGGCCGTCCTCTCACCCGTGAGGATGCTCCGCAGGGGGCCGCGCATCCGGGCCACGGCGAGCCCGCGGTCCACGGCCTCCCCCTCGTCCTTGATGGGGCTGACCTCCACGCGGTCGTCGAGGATCTCGAAGACCCGCTCGAAGAACGGCATGCCCGCCAGGACGAGCCCCTGCTTCGCCGTGACGACGGCCTCCCCCTGCGAGGAGGCCCGGACGGTGGCCAGCGTGGTCCGGTCGCCGGTGCCGATGTCCTCGGCCAGGGCCAGGCGGATGAGCGTGTCCACGGGGTCGTTCCACATGCGCGGGACTCTACGACGCGCCCGTCGGCGCACGCAAGACGCTCGGACCCGGCGCCCGCGGCCGCTTGACAGGGGGGCCCGGGAACGGTCCATTCGGGCCATGTCACGCAAGAACTTCGTCCTCGACACGAACGTCCTCCTGCACGACCCGGACGCGCTGGGTCACTTCGAGGACAACACCGTCTGCATCCCCATCGTCGTCATCGAGGAGATCGACGGCTTCAAGAAGAACCCCACGGAGCTGGGGCGGAACGCGCGCGAAGTGGCCCGCCGCATCGACGCCCTGCGCGTCCGGGGGAGCCTGCTGGACGGCGTCCCCCTGGACGGCGGCGGGCGCCTGCGGGTGGTCATGTCGGCTCGGGAGCTCCCCCCCGGACACAGCGTCAGCCACCAGGCGGACAACCACATCCTCGCCGCGGCCCTGCAGGTGAAGGAGGACGAGTCCCAGGTCCCCACCATCTTCGTGACCCTGGACACGAACCTGCGCATCCGGGCCAACGCCCTGGGCGTGGACAGCGAGGACTACGACGTCGATCGGATCTCCATCGACGAGCTGTACCCGGGGAGCACGGAGCTGGACGTCCCGCCGGACGCCGTGGACCTGCTCTTCGACGAGGAGGCCATCTCCCTGCCCGAGCCGCCGCGGGACGAGGCCTGGTTCGACAACGAGTACGTGATGGTGGGCGACGGGCGCCGCACCGCCCTGGCCCGCGTGAGGGCCGGCGCAGAGCGGCTGGAGCTGATCCGCTCCCTGCGCGAGCCGGTGTGGGGCGTGCGACCGCGGAACCGCGAGCAGCACTACGCCCTGGACGCCTGCCTGCGAGAGGACCTCCAGCTGGTGACCCTCGTGGGCAAGGCGGGCACCGGGAAGACGCTGCTGGCCCTCGCCGCGGGGCTCCAGCGGGTCACCGAGGACCAGAGCTACCAGAAGCTGGTCGTGGCCCGCCCGGTGATGCCCCTGGGCCGGGACATCGGCTTCCTCCCCGGCGAGGTCGAGGAGAAGCTCAAGCCCTGGATGCAGCCCATCCACGACAACATCGAGTACCTCATGGGCGTGGGCTCCAAGCGGGACAAGCGCCGGAACCGCGGCGTCGCCGACCTCATCGACCTGGGCATCATGGAGGTGGAGCCGCTCACCTACATCCGCGGCCGCTCCCTGCCCCACCAGTACATCATCATCGACGAGGCCCAGAACCTGACGCCCCACGAGGTGAAGACCATCCTGACCCGCGCCGGCGACGGGACGAAGATCGTCCTCACGGGCGATCCCTTCCAGATCGACAATCCCTACGTGGACAGCGTCTCCAACGGCCTGACCTACCTCGTGGAGCACTTCAAGGGCCAGACCATCGCCGCCAGCATCACCCTCCAGAAGGGCGAGCGCTCCGAGCTGGCCGAGCTGGCCTCGAACCTCCTGTAGCGGCAGGGCCTCGGCGTGCGGCCTCCGTCGGTGTGGCCGGAGGTGACCGCCGGGGACGGCGGTCCTGCTGGACCTTCCAGTGTTCCTCGCGCCTTTGCGGCTTGGCGCCTTTGCGCGAGCCAATCAGAGCCACGGAGGCCACGGGAGGCTCAGTCCTGCTCGTCGAAGCCGCAGGCCTCGTCGCCCATGCAGATGCCGACGTCCCGGGCCACGCGGACCAGGGGCTCCCGCTCGGGCTCGATGAAGTGCGGCACCGTGGCCTCCTCGAGCGACACGTGGGTCGGCCCGTTCCCCTCCCAGGCCGCCATGTAGCCGAACAGCCCCTCGACCACCATGTCCACCGCGTAGGCGCCGCAGGCCGTGGCGAGGGTCCGGTCGTCCGCCAGGGGCGTGCCGCCCCGCTGGACGTGCCCCAGGACCACCACCCGGACGTCCGGGGCGTCCGGCGGATTGCGCCCCTCCCCGCGGATCCGAAGGGCCTCCTCCTCCGTGATGGCCTCGAGCTGTCTCCGCAGCCGCGCCCCCGCCCCGCCGAGGATGGGGAGCCCGCCGGGGTCGTCCCTCTCCTCCTTCACGGCGTACTCCCCGCCCATGGGGCGCGCGCCCTCCGAGACGACGACCAGACTGAACGTCCGGTGCCTCCGGAAGCGGCCGGTGACGCGCCGCCACACCGCCCGCGGATCGTAGGGGATCTCCGGGACGAGGATGGCGTGGGCCCCGCCGGCGATACCCGTGTGCAGGGCGATCCAGCCCGCGTAGCGCCCCATCACCTCGAGCACCAGGACGCGGTCGTGGCTCTCCGCCGTGGTCCGGAGCCGGTCGAGGGCCTCCGTGGCCACCTGCACGGCCGTCTGGAAGCCGAACGTGGCGTCGGTGCCCGACAGGTCGAAGTCGATGGTCTTGGGGACGCCGATGACCGGGACGCCGTAGGACTCGTGAAGCTGGCGGGCGATGCTCAGGGTGCCGTCGCCGCCGATGCACAGCAGCCCGTCCAGGCCCAGGGCCGCGATGCGCTCCGCCGCCTCGGCCGACCGATCGGCGATCCTCGGGCGCCCCTCCCCGTCGCAGACCGGGGCCCCCGTGGCGTCCCGGACGACGTTCCGGAAGGGGTTCCCCCGGTTGGCCGTGCCGAGGATGGTGCCGCCGTCCGCCTCGATGCCCTGCACGTCCGCGACCTCCAGCGGGCGGGTGCCCCCCTCCTCCATGAACAGGCCGTTGAAGCCGTCCGTGAGGCCGACGACGTCCATCCCGTACTTCCGGATGGCGGTCAGGGTCGCCGCGCGGATGGCCGCGTTGAGCCCCGGCGAGTCCCCGCCGCCCGTGAGCACCCCGATGCGCGCCGGGCGCTCCCGTCCTGCGTCTGGTCGCTGCGAACCCACGGCGTCCTCCCGGTCCCGGGCGAGCGGTGCTCTCGAGGTCTATCACCCCGCCCGCGCCGTGTGAATCCGCCCTCCGCCCCAGGGCGGTGGCAAAGTCGACCGCCCCTCCCTTGCCCTTGCCCTTGCCCGTGCCCTTGCCCTTGCCCTTGCCCTTGCCTGCTCTCAGACACGCAAGATCCATCGTTTCCGAGCGGGTGCAATCCGGCGCCGGGCGCCGTACCGTCGCACGGTCCACACTTCTCCGACTTTGCGATCGCCCTGCCCTCGGCCGCCGGATGCGTTGACAGCCCGCCCGTCCCTGCGGCAGAAACGACAGGGTTTTCGCGGCCCTGGACGGTCCGATGCAGCAAGGCGTTCCCGGAGCGAGCCCTCGGCAGGCGGCCTGGTCGGTCTTCCAGCTGACGCTCGAGATCAAGCGGCGAATCGAGGCGGACTTCTCCGGGCTGGCGGTGGAGGGAGAGATCTCCAACTGCCGCCGGGCCTCGTCGGGGCACGTCTACTTCACCCTCAAGGACGATCGCTCACAGCTCCCGTGCGTCCTGTGGCGCTCCACCGTGCGCCGCCTCGGCATGGACCCGCGGGACGGCATGCAGGTGACGGCCTGGGGCGACGTGCAGGTCTACCCGCCCCACGGCCGCTATCAGCTCATCGTCCGCCGGATGCGCGAGTCCGGCCTCGGACAGCTCCTGGCCCGGCTCGAGGCCCTGAAGCGCCGGCTCGCCGCGGAGGGCCTCTTCGCCGAGGAGCGCAAGCGCCCCCTGCCCTTCATGCCGCGTCGCGTCGGGGTGGTGACGGCCGGGACCGGGGCAGCCGTCCGCGACATCCTCACCACGGTCTTCCGGCGCTATCCCGCCCGCGTCCTGCTCTACCCCTGCAAGGTCCAGGGGCCGGGCGCCGCCGAGGGCATCGCGCGGGGGATCGCCCTCCTGGACCGGCAGCCGGAGGTGGACGTGATCGTGGTCGGACGGGGCGGCGGGAGCGTGGAGGACCTCTGGGCCTTCAACGAGGAGGTGGTGGTCCGCGCCATCGCCGCCTGCTCCACGCCGGTCGTCAGCGCCGTGGGCCACGAGATCGACATGCCCCTGTCCGACTTCGTGGCGGATCAGCGGGCCGCCACCCCGACGGCGGCGGGCGAGTGCGTGGTCCCCTCCCTCGAGGAGCTTCGCCAGACGCTCGGGCTCCAGGTGGACCGCATGGAGCGCGTGGTGCGGCAGCGGATCCGGGACGGCCACGTGGCCCTGGAGCAGCGGGCGACCCGCCTGGCCGATCCGCGCCGGGTGGTGGCGGAGCGGAGGCAGCGCCTCGACGACCTCACCTCCGCCATGGAGGCCGCCGTCGGTCGCCGCCTGGCCGCCGGGCGGGAGCGCCGCGCCGGGCTGTCCGGGCGCCTGCACAACCTCCACCCGCGCCAGCGCCTCCGCGCCGCCCGCCAGCAGCTCTCGGCGCTGGAGCGGAGGCTGCACGCCGCGGGGCCCGCCGCGCTCCGGGATCGTCGCCGGGCCCTGGGCGACGCGCGGAACGCCCTCCGCGTGCTGAGCCCCATCGGGAGCCTGGAGCGGGGCTACGCCATCGTCCGGGACGACGAGGGCCGGGTGGTCCGCGACGCCCACGCCGTCCGGGAGGGCGCCGGGCTGGAGGTGATCCTCCACCGGGGCGGCCTGGACGTCGCCGTCGAGCGCGTGAAGGAGCGGAACCCGTTCGAGCCCCGGGAGGACTCATGAGCCCCGAGCCGCGCGTGCTCATCGTCGAGGACGAGCCCAACATGCGGAAGATCCTCCGGGGGCTCCTGAGCAGGGAGGGCTACGAGGTCGCCGAGGCCGCGGACGGGCGGGAGGCCATGGAGGCTCTGGAGCGCTCCGGCGGCCAGCAGCACGTCGTGGTCACGGACCTCCGGATGCCCGGCGTGGACGGCATGGAGCTCCTCCAGCACGTCGTGGAGCGCTATCCGGGGCGGCCGGTCGTCATCATCACGGCCCACGGCTCGGTGGACACCGCCGTGGAGGCCATGAAGGTCGGCGCCTTCGACTTCGTCACCAAGCCCTTCGAGGCGGATCAGCTCCGCGCGGTCATCCGGAAGGCCGTGAACACCGCCATGGCGGAGCTGGACAGCCTGGAGGTCCCGCAGGAGGGGGGCGACCTGGGCGAGGATGGCCGCTTCGGCATGATCGGCCGCTCCCAGCCCATGCGCGAGGTCTACGCCGTCCTGGAGAAGGTCGCCGACACGCCCTCCACGGTCCTCATCACCGGCGAGAGCGGCACCGGCAAGGAGCTGGTGGCGAGCGCCCTGCACGAGCACTCGTCGCGCGCGCACCGGCCCTTCATCCGGGTCAACTGCGCGGCCATCCCGCCGACGCTCATCGAGAGCGAGCTGTTCGGCCACGAAAAGGGCGCGTTCACCGGCGCCGTGGCCTCGAAGCCGGGGCGCTTCGAGCTGGCGGACGGCGGGACGCTCTTCCTGGACGAGATCGCCGAGATCCCCACCGAGATGCAGGTGAAGCTCCTGCGCGTGCTGCAGGAGGGGACGTTCGAGCGCGTCGGCGGCCTGAAGACCCTCCGGGTGGACGTCCGCCTGGTGGCGGCCACCAACCGGCAGCTCTCCGAGGAGGTGGAGGCGGGGCGCTTCCGCGAGGACCTCTTCTATCGGCTGAACGTGGTGCCCATCCACCTGCCGCCCCTGCGCCAGCGGACCGAGGACACCCCGCTGCTGGTGCGGCACATGCTCGCCCGCTTCAACGAGCGCCTGGGCCGGCGGGTCGAGGGGCTCTCGCCGGACGCCGAGGCCGCGTTCATGAGCTACTCCTGGCCCGGCAACGTCCGGGAGATGGAGAACGTGCTCGAGCGCCTGGTGCTCTTCTGCGAGGGCACGGAGATCACCCTGGACCTGCTGCCGGACGAGATGAAGGGGACGAGCGCCACCGGCGCGGGCGTCGCGGCGGCGACCCGGCTGGACCGGGGCCTGGACGGGCGGGTATCCCTCAAGGAGCTGGTCAAGGAGACCACGGCGCAGGTGGAGCGCGAGCTCATCTCGCGGGCCCTGGAGCAGACCGGGGGCAACGTGACCCACGCCGCGCAGCGCTTGATGATCTCCCGCAAGTCCTTGCAGAACAAGATGAAGGAGTTCAACCTCCGGGACGAGGAGTAGTCGATGCCCCAGCCGCCCATCCCGTCCCGCCAGCGCGCCGTGCTCGCCGCGCTGGGTGCGGTCCTCCTCCTCGCCGCCCCGGCGGTCCGGGCGGCCACGGTCACCGACGTCATGGACGGCTTCGCGGCCGGCGACGACGACCCGGTGGACGTGCGCTTCACGCCGAGCTGGGAGCTCCGCGTGACGAAGGGGCGGATCCTGCGGGAGTTCCGCTGCCTGTCCGAGGACACCGCGGGGGTCGGCAGCCTGTGCCCCGAAGGCAGCGGCATCGGGGAGGCGCGCGAGCTGGACGTGGAGCGCCGGGTCCACGTGCTGAACCTGGACACGGAGGTGGCGCTCTGGCGCCACGCCAGCCTGACCCTCCGGCTGCCCATCGTCCTGTTCGACCAGACCGAGCTCACCCACGCCGACGGCGTGAACGCGCTCAACTCGACGGTGGACCCGGCGAACGAGTTTCCGCCGGCCAGCCTGTTCAGCGTGCCCTTCACCGGGCCGGAGCGCTCGGGCCTCGCGGACCCCACCGTGGGCGTACGCATCACGCCGCTGTCCCTGTCGCGGGACATGACACGGCCGACCTGGGCCCTGGACCTGAACCTGACCATCCCCCGCCTGCAGGCCGACCACGTCAAGCAGGCGGACAACGACGCCGTCGGCGAGGGCGTCTGGGTGCTGGACCTGGCCACGGCCCTGTCCGCCCGGCCGCGCCCGTGGGTCGAGCCCTACTTCCAGGCCGGCGGGACCCTGCGCTTCGCCGCCGCCACGTCCCTGTTCGAGGACTACGGGCCCACGCAGACCCTGGTCTCTCCCGGGCACGGCCTGCACACCTCCTTCGGCGTCGAGTTCATCCCCTGGGAGCAGCGATCCCGCGAGCGGCAGGTGGTCATCGACGTGGGCGGCTCGCTGGGCTATCGGTTCGAGGGGCGGGAGTACACGGCCCTGTTCGACGCCCTGGGCAGCAGCGACTGCGACCCGCGCGACTCGCAGGAGCCCTGCGACCTGACCACCTTCGACCGGCGGGAGGACGGGCGGCGCCGGCAGACGGACGGCATCACCGACGTGGAGCAATACGCGACCCTTTCCTCCTGGATCGGCGTCCGCTACCAGCCCATCCCGTACTTCACGGTGGCGGCGAAGTTCACCTTCGCCTACGAGATGCCCCACTTCCTGACCTTCGCGGACGCCGGCAAGGATCTGGACGGCCGCAACCAGGTGGAGCGCGAGAACTCCGAGGGCGTCAACGAGTTCAACCCGGTCTACAACTCGGACTACGACGGCCTCGGCCACCGCTTCCGGAGCGGCGGCCTCCGCACCACCGCCTTCAGTCTGTCGGTGACCGGGAAGTTCTAGCCGCCACGCCCGGACGCACAGCGGCGTGGGGGACGGCCCGAGGGGCTCGCGCAAAGGCGCGAAGACGCAAAGGGGGAGCGCGAGAAGCCCCCCTCGGGCCAGCACCGCACCGGCCGCGGAACGACCGCACCGACCCGCCCCGAGGGGCTCGCGCAAAGGCGCGAAGACGCAAAGGGGCAGCGCGAGAAGCCCCCCTCGGGCCAGCACCGCACCGGCCGCGGAACGACCGCACCGACCCGCCCCGAGGGGCTCGCGCAAAGGCGCGAAGACGCAAAGGGGCAGCGCGAGAAGCCCCCCTCGGGCCAGCACCGCACCGGCCGCGGAACGACCGCACCGACCCGCCCCGAGGGGCTCGCGCAAAGGCGCGAAGACGCAAAGGGG
>JBNJGB010000028.1:83233-93033 GCA_051747385.1 Myxococcota bacterium | reverse complement strand
GCGGTGGAGGCGGAGCGGGGCCGCGCGTCCCGGCGCTACTCGGACTGGTCCTCGCCCTTGTGGTCCTCGCCCTTCAGGCGGACGGTGCTCTCGCGCTCGGGGTGCTTGCCCCGCTTGTCGGCGTAGAAGGCGCGGATCCGGTCCATGTCGGCGCGCATGTCGCCGGTGAGGCGGACGGCGGGGCCGAAGCCGCCCTCCTTGCGCTCGTAGTCCAGGTAGGTCAGCGCGACCGGGACGTCGGCGGCGCGGGCGATGTGGTAGAAGCCCGACTTCCAGTGGTCCCGCCTGGCGCGGGTCCCCTCGGGAGGGATGGCGAGCACGAGGTCGTCGGCCTCCGCGAAGAGGTGGGCCATCTGGTCCACGAGGCCGCGGGGGGCCCGGCGGTCGATGGGGATGCCGCCCAGTCGGCGGAGCAGGACGCCGAGGGGGCCGCGGAACAGCGTGTGCTTGCCGATCCAGCGCACCTCCACGTCCGTGGCGGCCGCGATGGCGAGCATGTAGAGGAGGTCCCAGTTCGACGTGTGCGGCGCAGCGACGAGGACGTAGCGACGAGCCGGGGGCGGGCCGCCGGAGACGCGCCACCCCGTCGTCTTCAGGATGGCGCTTCCCAGGGACCGCAGCATCAGTAGTAGACCACCGGATCGATGTTGATCCGGTTGGCCAGGTCCAGGGCGTCCTCGGCCGAGCCCTGGAAGACCTCGAAGATCCAGGTGGCCGGGTCCTCGCGGTGGATGTTCTCGTCGACGAACTGGATGAACGGGTCCGCGGGGGCCAGGCGCACGCCGTGGTGGTTCGTGCGGACGTGCTTGATGGCCCACCAGCCGTCGCCCAGGCCGATGAGGCCGTTGGCGAGGGGCAGCCAGACCTCGCCCACCTCGAAGGAGAAGGCGTCGAACGGGTACTCCCGCACCTCGTCCTCGATGAGGCCCGGCGAGTAGCGGATCATGTCCTCGGTTCGGGGGAAGGTCACCTCGATGTGCCGGTAGTCGCAGTCCTCGCACTCGGGGGCGTCCAGGGAATCGTCGATCTGGACCTGGAGCTGATAGCGGCTCTCGCCCATCTCGAACCAGCTCACCTGCGGGTCGCGGCCCTCGGCGACGACGTCCACCTCGAGCGGCGCGTCGGCGGGCGGCGGCGGCTCCGGCATGGGGATGTCCGTCATCGGGGTCACGGAGTCGTCCCGGAGGTCCACGGCGGCGTGCGGCGTGCCGAGGGCCTCCAGCAGGTCGACGCGCATGGCCTCCGCCTCCTCGATGATGCGCTGGTTGAGGCGCAGGACGTAGACCACCTCGCCGCGCCACGGGTTCACGCCGGAGGCGTCGCTGACCTCGGCCTCGAACACGTCGTCCCAGAGGGTGGCCATCCGCTCGTCGAAGCCCTCGGGCGCGACGCCCTGGGCCTTCACCTCGTCCAGGAGGATCTGGGTGGCCTCCACGTGCATCCGGGCCCGGGCGTTGCCCGCGCGGACCTCGTTGTCCTCCTCCGCCGCCGGGAAGGCCTGGCTCGCGCCGCCGAGCCAGCGGTGGATGGAGGTGGTCGTGCTGGTCGGCTGCCAGGTCCCGTCGAGCAGCGGCGGGGCGGGCTTCTTCTCCACCCCCTGGGCGTCCAGGTGGCGCACGTAGTCGCCGATCGTCGTCACCGCCCAGCCGTCCTCCTCGCGCTGCGCGAGCTGGGCCTCGAACTCGGCCAGGCGCTGCTCGTCGGCGTCTCCCAAAAACGGCGTGTACGGGCTGATGCCCTCCGCGACGGCCCGAAGCTCGCCGTCGTCGAAGAAGTCCCAGACCACCTCGATGCCGCTGTCGGGCGCGACGCCGCCGGGGCCGACGATGAGGGTGCCGCCCTCGCTCTCGTACCAGGGCCACGGGGTCTCGCCGTGGCGGACGTACTTCCACAGGTTCTTCGGATGGACGCCGACCTCGTAGCCCTCCTCCAGGAGCATGCGCTGGCGGCCCTCGCCCGCCTGGCCCTCCTGGTTGAACACCACGCCGGACAGCGGGAGGCAGTGGTCCTCGAAGACCTGCCGGGTGCGCGCGATGGAGCGGCGCTGGTCCTCCCGGGGGAAGGCCAGGAAGAGCTGGGCGTCGTTGTGGAAGCTGATAAGCTCCACCTGCCCGGCCCACGCGAGCTCACGCAGCTTGGCGAGGACGTCCGGGTGGCGCTCGGCCATCACCTCGACCATGTAGGCCTGCATCTCGATGTCCACGCCCCAGTCGGGGTGGTCCAGGTAGATGTCGAGGATCGGCTCGAAGGTCTCCTCGATGATCCAGTCGTGCAGCTTCGCGTCCGTCCAGCCCTCGGCCGCCGGCAGGTTGGTGAGGATCTGCTTGTCGCCGTCGTCGTCCACGTACTCCAGGCCGCCGATGACGTACTGGATGTTGAAGTGGAACAGCGACATGGCGAACTTCTTCTGCGCCATGTCGACCGGGTCGGGTGGGGCGACCTCGTCCGGGCAGGTCGGACCCGCGTCCGTGTCGTCGGCGACGTCCGATTCCGCGTCCCCCGCAGTGTCGTCTCCGACGACGTCGGGCGAGCCGCCGTCGCCCCCGTCGTCCCCGTCGCAGGCCAGCAACATCGCCGCCGCCAGCATCGCCAGCCATCGCATCCGCACCGTCATCGGGTCCCTCGTGGTTCGGGTCGGGCGGAGTCTACCGATCCGAGCCGCCGCGGTCGATGGAGTCGCGCGCCGTGGCGCGCACCGGAGAGGTTCGGCGGCGGTGGAGCCCCGGGGGCACGGCTCCACCGCCGCCGGGCGGACGCCGGATCAGGCGATCCGACGCCGCGCGATCGCGACGAGGGCCAGCAGCGCGAGGGGCAGCAGGCTCGTGGGCAGGCCGCCGCCCTGGCAGCCGGAGGCGCCGCCGCCGCTCCCGCCGCCCTGCAGGTTCCCGGACTCGCCGCCCTCGTTCACGGGCGGGTTCGAGCCGGTGCCGTCGTTCGAGTCCCTCGGCTCCCCGGCCGGCTGCTCGTCGAAGCCGCCGCTGCCGCCGGCCCAGGAGTCGAAGTAGGGCGGGATGCAGCGGGACTCCGGGTCGGTCTGCTCGGGCTCCTCGCACTGGTAGTCGCCCTCGGGCGTCCCCGCGCAGGCCGTCGGGGGCGGAGCCACTTCTTCGCAGGTCCACTCCGCCGGGCAGTCCTCCTCGGAGGCGCACTCGATCTCCTCGGGCCGGCAGGACTTCTCGTCGGAGGGCTCGCAGACGCAGTCCTCCTCGTAGGAGCCCTCGTCCTCGTCCTCGGGCGGGACGGGCTCGGAGCCGGGCGTGCGGCCCCCGCTGCCGGAATCGGAGTCCGACCCGTCCGCGGGCACCTCGCCGCCGTCGCCCTCGGGCGTCGGGACGGGGTCGGTCGGGGTTCCGCCGTCGGTGCCCGTGTCGCCGCCGGAGCACGCACAGATCTCCTCGGCGACGCAGTCGAAGCCGTCGCCGCAGTCCGCGGGCACCTCGCAGGGGGCGGCCCACGCCGGGGCGCAGCGGCTCTCGGTCTCCTCCTCGCAGGGCTCGGGCTCCGGGCACTCCTCGCCGGGCGGGCACGCAGGCTGCGTGGAGTCGCACGGGATCGTCTCGGTCACGCAGACCAGGCCGTCGCCGCAGTCCTCGTCGGTGGAGCAGGGCGCCGGGACGCAGCCGTAGCTCGTCGTGGGCTCGCAGTCCGTGCAGTCCGAGCCGGCCGGACAGGCGCAGCCCGTGCCGCCGATGGCCTCGCACGTGAAGCCGTCCGGGCAGTCCGTGTCCTCGACGCACTCCTGGGTCGTCCCCGCCCCGTCGTCGGCGCACTCGCCCTCCGGCTCCGGGCAGGAGGGCTCCTCCGTGCAGTCCGCGTCGTCCGGGTCGCACTGGGACGGGAGGCACGGCGGGACGTCCTTCATCGCGCAGTACTGATCCTCCGCGCAGTCGTCGTCGCTGGTGCAGGTCTGGGCCTGGGCGTGCCCCGCGAGCAGCAGCGCGGTGATCGCCAGTCCTCCCGTCATCAGTCGTCGCATCATCGGTGATCCCTCCCAACCGGTGTCCCCGACCGTATGTGCACGGACCATGCCACGGCACGCGGCCCGTCGCCACGGGCCCCTGTCACCGAGTGGGTGTGTATATTCTCTACACGGTGTCATGTTCCTTTACGGCCCGGCATCCGGCGCGGCGGGTTGGTTCCCGGGGCGAGGCGGCGTACGCTTCTGGGCATCACCACAGGGAGGTACGGCGATGAGGCGGTACTGGGGGCGGGTGGACCGCGCCGCGGGCGCGCTGGGAGTCCTGGCGATCACGTTCCTCGCCACGGGGAGCTGTGACGAGGGCGGAATCGGGGCCCTGTTCATCTCCGACCAGCAGGAGGTGGAGCTGGGGCAGGGCGTCGACGAGCAGATCGAGATGGAGTTCCCCATCGCCACCGTCGACGACCCGGCCGCCACCTGGGCGCGCCAGGTGGTCGCGCCTCTGGTGGACGCCTCCGCGCAGTTCCGGGACCCGCAGGAGATCGCCGGCTACGAGGTGGAGGTGATCGCCGACGACGAGCTGGTCAACGCCTTCGCGGCCCCGGGCGGCTACATCTACATCAGCACCGGCCTCGTCCTGCAGGCGTCGAGGTGCGGAGAGCTGGCCGGGGTCCTGGGGCACGAGCTGGCGCACGTCACGGAGCGGCACGGCGTCGAGGCGATGGGCCGCGCGATCGTCGCCGGCACCGTCGCCGACATCTTCCTGGAGGACGGGAGCCTCGCGGAGGGTGCGGCCGCGATCGCCTTCGACTTGTTGATCTCGCGGCCGAACAGCCGGTCGAACGAGAGGGAGGCGGACGAGGTCGGGGTTCAGATCACGCACGACGCGGGGTACAACCCGTACGGCCTCGTCGGCTTCTTCCAACTCCTGCTCGAGCAGCAGAGCGGCGGGGCGCCGCCCGATTTCCTCTCCACCCACCCGACGACCCAGGATCGGATCGACGACACCACCGCGCTCATCGAGTCCCTGTACGGGGACGAGGTGAACCCCCAGGGCACCCAGACCTACGACTGCCTCGGCACCGAGATGATGCTCGAGGAGGTGCAGCAGCACATCCAGCAGGGCGTCAGCGTGAAGCCGGGCACGGGGCAGGGGCGCCCCGAGGGGGACGGAGCGGACGGCGCGAGCTGATCCCGGGTCCCGCACCCAGGAGCGACATGGCCCACCCCTGGCACGACCTCCCGAACGACATCGGCCGGGACCGAGCGTTCAACGTCGTCATCGAGATCCCCAAGGGCTCCAAGGTCAAGTACGAGCTGGACAAGCCGACGGGGCTGCTGCGGGTCGATCGGATCCTCTACAGCTCCGTCATCTACCCGGCGAACTACGGGTTCCTCCCGCGCACCTACTGCGACGACGGGGATCCCCTCGACGTGCTCGTCCTGGGAAACGAGCCGGTCCAGCCCCTGTCGATGATGCGGGCCCGCGCCATCGGGGTGATGCACATGCTCGACGAGGGGGAGCAGGACGACAAGGTCATCGCCGTCCACGTGGAGGACCCGGCCTTCGTCGAGTTCGGCGACATCAGCGACCTGCCGGCCCACGTGTTCCGGGAGATCCGCCGCTTCTTCGAGGACTACAAGATCCTCGAGCACAAGAACGTCGTCGTGGACGAGTTCGAGGGCCGCGAGGCGGCCCAGCGGGTCGTGGAGGACGCCCTCAAGCTGTATCGCACCGAGGAGACCCGGCTCCGCGGCTGGGGCTGAGCCTCAGGCCCGGGGCGGACGCGCCGGGAGCAGGCCCATGAGGGCTTTCCGGCGCACGTCCTCGATGCGCTCGGCGACGGTCCCGGCGTCGGCGTCCAGGAAGCGCTCCCCGATCACGTGGGGCTCGGCGTGACGGCGGAGGATCCGGACCGTGCCCTCGGGGGTCGCCTCGGCGCCCATGACGTCGCCCCAGCCCAGCACGACGGAGCGCGCCCCGCGCGTGTGGACCAGGGCGTCGGAGCGGAGGACGAGCGCCGAGTCGTCCGAGAGGAGGCGCGTCATCTCCACGGTGACGTACAGCGCCGCCGCGCCGGTGGCGAGGACGCCCAGGACGACGAGGGGCACGAGCAGCGCCTTCGGGATGAGCAGGCTCGGCGCGAACATGGGGACGCACAGGGTCAGGCCCGACAGGAGCACGGCCGTGCCGCGCCCCCAGACGCCTCCGAGGGCGCGCCGGGGATCCGGGCGGTACCAGTCGACCACCCAGGGGCGATTCCGGGTCGTGTCGTCCATAGGCCTCACGGGGTCCAAGAGCGCCGAACGGGACCGCGGACCGCGGGTGTGCGAGCGATCTCCGAGTGGATCGGCCAGGCGCGGTGCTCCGGAAGGCCGAGGCGCCGGAGATCGCCGCTGGCCCCACGGGAGCGGTCCTGTCTGGTGCTCCAGGGACAGCTTGCCTCGACGAGCGCCGCGGGGGAAGGTCGACGACGCTTCGACCCCGGAGGATGCCGTGCCATCTTCCTCCGGTCCAGCCTGAGCCTGAACGCCGAGATCGGCGTCCCCCTCGGAGAGCGGGTGGCCGTGAGCTTCGGCTGGGACGAGCAGTTCTACATCCCCCAGGGGATCGCCGGGCCGATCTCCGAGGGGCCGGGCGATCGGCCGAGCATCTGGCACGTGAGCGTGGGCTACGTGAAGCTCCGCGTCCGCCTCCCGTACACCACGAGCATCTGACGGCCCGCGCTCCGACGTCAGTCCCGCGCCTCACGGCTCCTGGCGAGGAGCCGATCCAGGCTGATCCGTCCCGGGCCGGTCGCCACGAGGGTGAGGGCGACCATGCCGTAGGCCAGGGCGAACTCCTTCTTCGAGTAGGGATCGTCCAGGTGGATGACCAGGGCCGCCACCAGCATGTTGATCAGGACCGCCAACGCCGCGGGGCGGGTGAGGAGTCCCGCCGCGACCAGCAGGCCGCCCATGAACTCCGCCAGGGCCGCCAGGGGCGCCAGGAGCTCGGCGCCGTTGACGCCCATGTGGGCCACCTGGGACGTGAAGGCCTCCAAGTCGCTCACCTTCCCCAGGCCGTGCGCCAGGGCGAGGTTGAGCCCGAACCACAGCCGGAGGAGCAGGAGGCCGGCGTCCACCTGGGGTGGCGTGGTCTCCGCGAGTCGCGCGATGACGGATCTCATGGATATCTCCTTGTCGTGGCGGGTGTGGCGCGCGGGACGCCGACCTCTCCATCGCAGGTAGCCGACGACCCCGGGTCGGTCAACCCCACCCGGTCCCTCGATCAGGGCGGTCGCAATGTCGACCGCACTCCCTTGCCCTTGCCCTTTCCCGTGCCCTTGCCTGCTCTCAGACGCGCAGAATCCACCGTTTCCGAGCGGGTGCAATCCGGCGCCGGGCGCCGTACCGCCGCGCGGGCCACGTTTCTCGGACTTTGCGGTTGCCCTGCCTCGACGGGGGTGAACACACGGCGTGGCGCCTGACAGTCCTACACATCTCGGGATGCCCCGGTCTCACGGACCATCGCGCGCCAAGCCGCCAAGCCGCCAAGCCGCCAAGCCCCGAAGGCCAGCGAACCGCTGGCACACCGGTTCGGCTGAGACTGTCGGGTCACCGGCAGGCCCACAGCGAGCACATCGGGCCGAAGCATGCCGTCTTCCTTTGCGTCTTCGCGCCTTTGCGCGAGCCCCTCGTCTTGCGAGGTGTGACGAGCTGTGAGGCGTGGCGCCGGACCAGGGAGAGCGTGTATCCTGCCCGACCGGGCCGTCGGGGGATTCGCAGGCCCGGAGGCACGGGGGGAGACGTGGGCGTGATCGGAGGATGCCGGGTGTGGTGGCGCTCGGGGTGGTGCGCGGTGCTGCTCGGGGGGCTGCTGCTGGGCGCGTGTGGAGGGGGCGCCGGGGAGCCGGTGAGCGATCCGGAGGATGCGCTCCAGGACGCCGAGGCCGACGCCGCGGTCGGGGAGGTGGACGTCGCCCCGGATGCGGTCGACGCGGCGGTCGACACCGTCGAGGTCATAGAGGGGGCGGCCCTGGGAGAGGCGTGCGCCGCGGACGGGGCCTGCGCGTCGGAGATGTGCGAGCCTTTCGGAGACGACTGGGTCTGCACCGAGGCCTGCGAGGAGGCCTGTCCGGCCGGCGGGATGGTCTGCTTCGACGGCCTCTGCACCCCGGAGGGCTGGTGCGACGACCCGGACGGGGACGGTTACGGGTTCGGCCCCGCGTGCGACGGCCCGTTCTGCGAGGGCTGCGGGGAGCACGAGAAGTGCCTCCAGGATGGCGCCGGCGGGTGGTACTGCGCGTGCGCCGACGGCTTCGTGCGGAGCGGGGAGGCCTGCGAGGACGTGGACGAGTGCGCCGAGGGGATCGACGACTGCGCCGAGGAGGCCTCGTGCGCCAACACGATGGGCGGCTACGACTGCACCTGCGGGGCCGGCTACGAGGGCGACGGGACGACCTGCACGGACGTGGACGAGTGCGCGGCGGGTCTCGACGACTGCGCGGAGCACGCCTCGTGCGCCAACACCGTGGGCGGCTACACGTGCACCTGCGCCCCGGGGTGGGAGGGCGACGGGACCTCCTGCGAGGAGGCGGACGAGTGCGCAGCGGGGACCCACGACTGCGCGGAGCACGCCTCGTGCACGAACACCGTGGGCGGCTGGGAGTGCGAGTGCGAGCCGGGCTTCACCGGCAACGGGAAGGTCTGCGCGGACGTGGACGAGTGCGCCGAAGGGACGGACGACTGCGGGGCCGGGGCCACCTGCGAGAACACGCCCGGCGGGTTCGACTGCGTGTGCCCGGCCGGGTACGAGGCGGACGGGACCGCGTGCGCCGACGTGGACGAGTGCGCGGAGGGCCTGGACGACTGCGCCCCGGAGGCCAGCTGCACGAACACGGAGGGGGGCTGGGAGTGCGCCTGCGATGACGGCTTCACGGGAGACGGCACCTCGTGCGTCGACGTGGACGAGTGCGCCGTCGGCCTGGACGATTGCGATGCGCACGCCGCCTGCGCCAACACCGAGGGTGGGTACACGTGCACCTGCGAGGACGGCTGGGAGGGGGACGGGACGACCTGCACGGACGTGGACGAGTGCTCGGAGGGCCTCGACGAGTGCGGGGCCGGGGCCACCTGCACGAACATCCCCGGCGGGTGGTCCTGCGAGTGCGGGCCCGGGTGGACCGGCGACGGAGAGGCCTGCACGGACGTGGACGAGTGCGAGCAGGGCACGCACGACTGCCACGTCCACGCGGCCTGCACGAACACGCCGGGAGGGTGGGAGTGCACCTGCGACCCCGGCTACGAAGGGGACGGGACGACGTGCACGGACGTGGACGAGTGCGCGGCGGGGACGCACGACTGCGATCCCCACGCGAAGTGCACGAACGCCGACGGGGCCTACGTCTGCGACTGCGAGCCGGGCTGGGCCGGCGACGGGACGGTCTGCGCGGACGTGAACGAGTGCCTCGCGGGCACGGACGGCTGCGACGAGCACGCCACCTGCACCAACACGGTCGGCGGGTACGAGTGCGCCTGCGAGGCCGGGTACGAGGGCGACGGCGAGACGTGTGCGGACGTGGACGAGTGCGCCCTGGGCCTGGACGACTGTGGCGAGCACGCCGTCTGCACCAACGTGCCGGGGGGCTGGGAGTGCGCCTGCGAGCCGGGCTGGGTCGGCGACGGTACGGCGTGTGCGGACGTGGACGAATGCGCGGAGGGCCTGGACGACTGCGCCGAGCACGCCACGTGCACGAACACGGTCGGTGGCTGGGAGTGCGCTTGCGAGCCGGGCTGGGTCGGCGACGGTACGGCGTGTGCGGACGTGGACGAATGCGCGGAGGGCCTGGACGACTGCGCCGAGCACGCCACGTGCACGAACACGGTCGGTGGCTGGGAG
>JBNJGB010000028.1:0-83133 GCA_051747385.1 Myxococcota bacterium | reverse complement strand
GCGTGTGCGGACGTGGACGAATGCGCGGAGGGCCTGGACGACTGCGCCGAGCACGCCACGTGCACGAACACGGTCGGTGGCTGGGAGTGCGCTTGCGAGGCCGGGTACGAGGGCGACGGTACGGCGTGTGCGGACGTGGACGAATGCGCGGAGGGCCTGGACGACTGCGCCGAGCACGCCACGTGCACGAACACGGTCGGTGGCTGGGAGTGCGCTTGCGAGGCCGGGTACGAGGGCGACGGTACGGCGTGTGCGGACGTGGACGAATGCGCGGAGGGCCTGGACGACTGCGCCGAGCACGCCACGTGCACGAACACGGTCGGTGGCTGGGAGTGCGCTTGCGAGGCCGGGTACGAGGGCGACGGGACGGCGTGCACCCTGATCACCGTGGACCTGGTGGGCTCGCGCACGGCCGCGGATCCCGGCCGCTGGGAGGACGGCACCCACGCGGCCTCGTGCGACGGCTATCGCCATCCGGACGGGAAGTACGTGTACGACGGCGCGGTCGGGAGCGGCGTCTACCGCATCGACCCCGACGGGCCGGACCCCGGAGCGCCGTTCCGCGTCTACTGCGACATGAGCACGGACGGCGGCGGGTGGACGCGCGTCGGGCGTCTGTACGCGGGGAGCCGCACCATCGGCTCCGTGTACCGCGGCGACCGGTTCTTCCACCGCGCCTGGACCCAGGGCGGCAGCGAGTACGCCCTGGCCACGAACGGCGACGTCCTGCTCGACGGCGGGACCTACGGCATGATCGACGCGCGCACGCTCATCGGGCGGGCCGGGGAGCTTCGCTTCTCGTGCGAGGACGTCACCCGCGGGCTGGAGGCGGACGCCGTCTGGCAGCCCACCGAGGCCCAGCGGGCGACCTGGAGCGACTCGCTGGTCTACGACGGCGGCGCGCGGCCCGTGCGGTTGTCCGCCAACGGGTCCGGCTGGCAGAGCACCTCGGCGTATCCCACCAACACGCCCGCGACCTTCTACGGAAGCTGGCACATCTGCGGGCGGAGCGGCGGCGGCAGCGGAGGCTTCCAGACAGGCCTCTGTCACAACGGGCCGACGAGCCCGGACAACGGGATCTCGGGCGCGCGGCAGATCGCCATCGGCTACCACGTGGGCTACGCGGGGCTTCGCCTGGAGTGCACGGCGGACACGCCCTCGGACACCAGCCTGATCGCCGGAACCTGGGAGGCGTGGGTGCGTTGAGCCCCCGCGGGCGTGTATCCTCGGGGGCGTGACACCCCCTCATCTCGGCACTCTAGACCGGGCCTCCGGCTCGTTCCGCGATCCCGTTCGTCCGGCGGTCGGCCGCGCCCGGCGCTGCGTCCTCGTGGCCTGCGTCCTCACCGGGGGCATCTGCGCGGCGTCCGATGCCCGTGGCGCGTCCTGGGAGCTGATCCCCTCCCTGTCCCTGTCGGAGCGGTGGGACGACGACCTGGTCACCTCGGCGGACGGCGACGGGGGGGCGTTCATCACGCGGGTCGCGCCGGAGCTTCGCACGCGCTGGCAGGCGCCGCGTTGGGCCGGCACGGCGGGATACTCCTTCGGCGTCGAGATCCTGGACGACGCCTACGGGGCCAACGGACCCGGCGACGACAACACCAGCCTGCGCCACGCCGCCGATGCGCGCATCCGTCACGACGCGAGCCGGCGCCTGCGCCTGCTGCTGGACGCCACGTACATCGACACGCCGGCCTCGTCGGAGCTCGGAGGCTCCCTGGTCTTCGACGTCGGCCGGCTGCGAACCCGCCACATGGTGGTCACGCCGGGGGCGCGCCTCCGCCTGGACGAGCGGACGACCCTGCGCGGGCGCTATCGCTACACCCTCGACTTCCTCGCGGAGCTGACCAACCAGGTCCACGGTCTCCTGGGCGCGTTGGAGCGCCGGGTGATGCGGCGGCACGAGGCGGGCGTCGAGGCGCGCTTCGAGGCGTTCCGGTTCGGCGACGAGGGGGACGCGCGCTCCGTGGCCGTGCTCGGCACCTGGACGTTCCGGCCCGTCCGGGTCGTGCGCCTCGAGGGGGCGGCCGGCGTGCGCCTGACCCGCGAGCACGGCACCGGGGAGCCTGCCGGCGCGCCGTCCCGGGCCACCTCGGACGCGTGGTTCGTCGACGCGCCCGAGGTGCGGCTCGGCGTCCGCTACGAGGACCGGGGCGTGGAGGTGGGCGGTCGCTATGCTCGGACGACGGGCAGCATCCCGGGCATCGTCGGGACGACGCGCACGGAGCAGGTAGGGGTCACCGCGGCCCATGCGCCGCACCCGGACGTGCGCCTGGCGTTCATGCCCACCTGGTGGCGCCTCCTGGGACCCGCCGACGAGCAGGTGGTGTCGGTGGGCGGAGAGGTGCGCTGGGGCGCGCTCGAATGGATGGCGGTCCACGCGTCGTACCGCTTCACGTGGCAGCGCTTCCGCGCCGAGCGGCCGACGGGTGTCCAGCGGGCGGCGTCCCGCCACAACGTGGTGCTCCTGGGGCTGGTCATCGGGCCGCGCGCCGGGAGCCGATACGAACGACGATAGACTCCTGGGAAGGAATGGAGGTTCGAGTCCACGCCGTCGAATCGTCGGCGTGGGCCGGACCGGAGTTTCTTCACGGGAGTCATGATAGGGGGTTCGACATGCGACATCTCTTGCTCACGGTCCCGGTCTTCGTGGCCTCTCTGGCCGCCGCGTGCTCCAGCCTGCCCCCCGCCGAGGAGGTGGCCGACCCCGCTCCGACCGGACCGTATCGGCTGGGCCCGCGGGACGTGATCGAGGTCTCGGTCTGGAGGAACGACAAGCTCGGGCGAACCGTGCCGGTGCGGCCGGACGGGAAGATCTCCCTGCCGCTGGTGAACGACGTCCAGGCGGCAGGCCTCACCCCCGACGAGCTCCGGGACCGGCTGGTGAATCGGTTCTCGAAGTTCGTCGAGGATCCCGAGGTCGCGGTCATCGTCCGGGAGGTTCACAGCTCAAAGGTCGCCGTCTACGGCGAGGTGGCCGAGCCCGGTCGCTACGCCCTGGAGGGGCCCACGCGACTGCTCGGCCTCCTGGCCCAGGCCGGCGGGCCGACGGAGTTCGCCTCGCGCTCGCGCGTCGTCCTGATCCGCGAGGGCGAGGAGGGGCCGCAGCGCATGCAGATCGCCTACGACCACCTCGTGGACGGGGAGGACGGCTCCAACCCCTGGCTGCGCCCCGGGGACACCGTGGTCGTGCCGTAGGGCCGCGGGACGGCCGTCCCCGGCGGTCACCGCACAAAGTGAGAAGTGAGTAGGTTTGACCCCAGACGGCTAAAAGTGAGAAGTGAGTAGGTTTGACCCCAGACGGTTTGCCTGGAGGTGGGCGAGGGTCATGATGGGCGTCATGATGTGGCTCGAGGCGCTGGACGGGAACGTGGAGGAGTCCAGGACGAACACGTCGCGCGTCCCGTAGACGCGCCCGTCCGGAGCGGCGGCGCCGTCCCGCTCGGAGGGGGCCATCCGGACCGTGCCCTGCTGGTGGGCCGAGAGCAGCGGGGCGGTCGCCGGGGCCAGGGAGAGGTCGTCGACCCGGCCCAGGTCGGCCTCGCTCCGGAGGACCAGGGGCGGCATGGTCGGCACCAGCACCTCGCGGGCGCCGGCCGCCAGGTAGGCCCGGGCGGCGGTTCGCACGGCGTGGCGCAGGCGCGCCCGGTGGTCGTTCCGCTGCTCGTAGGCCACCACGGGGCGCCCGTGTCCGTCGAGCTTCACCCGCCCCGACGGCCGATCCGGCGCCAGGAGGAGAGACGCCGCGAAGTGGCTGTAGTCCGTCATGGCCCGCTTGCTCGCCGCCCCGACGAATGGGAGGAGCGTGGCGACGATGCCGGGCGTCCCCATGATGGCCTCGATGCGATAGCCCCACAGGCCGTGCTCCGGGTGGGCCTCCTCCTCGAACTCCGTCACCGCGTAGGCCTGGGGGATGCCGTGCCAGGCGTCCACGCGGTCCGGGAATCGCGCCAGCACGGGAAGCTGCGGCTGGAGCATCAGGTGGCGGCCCACGTGGTCGTTGCCGATGCCCGAGCGCAGGAGGAGCTGCGGCGTGTTCACGGCGTTGGCGGCCACGATGACGACGGGCGCGCGGACCACCAGCTCGCCCCGCTCGTGGTAGCCCTGCGCGTCCAGCCGGCGGATCCGGACGCGCTTCACCTCCCGGTCGGCGCCCTCGATGCGGACGACCCGGGCCCGGACCGCGAAGCGGGCGCCCGCCTCGGCCGCGCGGGGGATCTGGACCTGGCGGGTGCTCTGCTTCGCGCGGATCGGGCAGCCGATGAGGCAGCTCCCCAGCTCCGCGCAGCCCCGGCGGTTGTCCATCATGGCCTCGCCCTCGACGCCGATGGCCTCGGCGCCGGCCTGCAGGAGGCGGTTGGCCTGATTCAGCATGGAGTCGCGGATGCGTCCGGCCGAGAGCGTCTCCAGGGCCCAGGCCCGATGGGGAGCCAGGGCCTCCTCGGTCAGGTCGTTCAGCCCGAACCGCCGCCGCCAGTGGGCCAGGACGCCGTCGGACATGGGGACCACGTCGCAGGCGTTGATGACCGGACCGCCGCCGAGCACGCGTCCCTGGAGCACGGACACCGACATGTCCTCGCTGCTCCGGCCGCCGCGGTCCATGTAGAGCTGATCGTACATCTCCGCGTCGCGCTGGGTGAGCGCCTCGCCGGATCGGTCCGCGCCCTCCTCGAGGACCAGGACGTCCAGCCCGGCCTCCGCCAGCACCTGTGCCGCCGTGGCGCCGCCGGCGCCCGACCCGATGATGCAGACGTCGACGGCCGGCCCGTCGGGGGAGGTCCGCCAGGCGGCCGGCACGGTCTTGGAGAGGTCCAGGACGGTCACGGCGTCCCGTGATGGGTCGGGCCCGGATAGCCGATGAAGGGCCACACCTCCGCGCGATCGTAGAAGACGAGGTAGAAGAAGCGACGGAACGCCAGGGCCACCTGCCGGCGCGTCAGGAGGCCGCTCGTGCCCCAGGTCCGCCAGTGAGCCACCTGCTCGTCGAGGGCCAGGTGGGAGAACGTGGCGCCGCGTCCGTCGAAGAGCACGGGCCCCATCTCGACCAGGTCGAGGGCCGTCTCCACGTCCGACACGCGGTCGGCGGGTTCGTCGGCGAGGTAGGCGTCGAAGGCACGCGCCAGGCCCACCTCGTCGGCGTCCACGTCGAAGGCGCCGTGCTCCGGATCCTCGGGCCCGCGGGGCGGCGCGTGCACCCGCGCGAGGTTCGACAGCGTGCGAAAGCGCTGGGAGTCGAGCACCTCGAGGCCCTCCACGGGCGGTGCGCTCCCCCGCAGCGCCAGCAGGGTCGCCAGGCCGCCGCCCGCGACCACACCGGCGCCGACCGTCGTGTATGCGGCCGCCTTGAGGAGCTTGCGTCGGGACAGGGAGCCGAACGCCCTGCCCACCGGTCCCGGGCTCCGGGCCTCGCCGCCGTCCTCGTCGGGTCGTTCCCTCGACACGACGGGGAGGTTAGCACCGCGGCCGTCCGCGGGGCACGCGCCCGGCCGTGCGGACGAAACCCCGCTTGTTCTGCTGCTTCCTTGTTCGGGGGATTCCCCGGGCGTACCCTCTCGTCGGACGGGGAGGCCCCCATGACGCGCAGCTTCGACCCGGGTGACTCCGGCGGCCGCCTCGGCGCCGTCGATGCCGAGACCCTCCTGGCCAACGTGCTGGAGACGACGCCCGGCGGGCTGTTCACCGTCGACGTGCAGGGGCGGATCACGTCGTGGAACCGCGCCATGGAGACGGCGACCGGTTGGCCGGCCCGGGAGGTCCTCGGCTCTCCGTGCGCCGTCCTGCAGGGGAGCACCTGCTTCCGCGGGCCGCAGGCGGAGGAGGACAACCGCTGTCCCCTGTTCCTGGAGGGGGAGCTTCACGGCCGGGGCTGTCGCATCACGCGCCGCGACGGCCACCAGATCCCGGTCGTCAAGCACGCCCGCCTCATGCGCGACGAGGCCGGGGAGGTCATCGGCGCCATCGAGGCCGTCACGGACGTGACCGACCTGGTGGAGCTGAAGGAGGAGGTGGCGCGCCTGCGCCGCGAGGTCAGCGGGCGGGTGCGGTTCGGCCGCATCGTGGGCCACCACCCCTCCATGCAGAACCTCTACGACATGATCGAGGTGGCGGGTCGGACGTCCGCCTCCGTGCTCATCCAGGGCGAGACGGGGACGGGCAAGGAGCTGGTGGCCCGCGCGGTGCACGACGCCAGCGATCGGAACAGCGGCCCGTTCGTCCGCGTGTCGTGCGCAGCCCTGAGCGAGACGCTGTTGGAGAGCGAGCTGTTCGGGCACGTGAAGGGGGCGTTCACCGGCGCGACCACCCACCGCAAGGGCCGGTTCGAAGAAGCCCACGGCGGGACGCTGTTCCTGGACGAGATCGGCGACGTCTCGCTGGACGTGCAGAAGAAGCTGCTGCGGGCGCTTCAGGAGCACGAGATCGAGCGCGTGGGCGACAGCCGCCCCGTCCCGGTCGACATCCGGATCATCGCCGCCACGAACCGGGATCTCGTCCACGCCTGCGAGGGCGGCTGCTTCCGGAAGGACCTCTACTACCGGCTCGCGGTGCTGCCGCTGCAGGTGCCGCCCCTCCGAGAGCGCCGGAGCGACATCCCCCTGCTGGTGGAGTGGTTCCTGGAGCGCCTCAACGAGCGGATGAACCGGGGCGTCGCCGGCGTCACGACGGCGGCGATGGACAGGCTCCTGGAGCACAGCTGGCCCGGCAACGTCCGCGAGCTCGAGCACGCCATGGAGTACGCCTTCGCCGTGACGTCCGGCGACGTCATCGGGCCGGAGGCCCTGCCGCCCACCATGGAGCGCTCCCCCGAAGGCGACGTGGCGCGCTCCGACGAGCCGGCGCCCGCCGCGCCGCCCCGGCGCCCGCCCCACGCCCCCAGGCGGAGGGGGCGCCCCGACCGGCAGGCCATCGAGGCCGCCCTGGACGCGTGCGGCGGCAACAAGACCCGCGCGGCCGAGCGCCTGGGCGTGAGCCGCGTGACCCTCTGGAAGTGGCTCAAGAAGCTGGACGGATGAGCACCGGCGCTGCCGAGGCCGGCGGTGCACGTTCATCTCGTCGGAGCCGCCCGGGCGCGGGCGTTCGCGCCGCTGAGCACATGGTGACCAGGGCGCGACGGAGACTCCCCTGGGAGGCCGGGCTAGTCTCTGTCAGCGCAGCGGGGCGAGCGTGTGGCCGCCACCGTCGTCGTCGAAATCGCTCCCGGAGCCCGTGTGGGAGTGCCACGCTTCAGCCACGGCAATTGCCGGCGTGACGAGGGGGAGGGCGGCCCGCGAGCCGCTGTCGGCCGTGCTCGTCATGTCGGTGGCGGACTTCGGGTCGTCCTCGGCGAAGTGCCCGGGAATATCGCGATGGCGAGGGGGCAGACGCCGCCCGGAAAGCGGCCTCGACCGTGACGCGAGCTGCCCGGATCGGTATGGTTCGTGATGGCCGCGACACGATGGCCCGGCCCGCGTCCTCGAGCAGCCCCGCGGCGACGATGATCGTCCCGCGCGGTCCTGCGCTCGAACGCGATCGCCCCCGGCCGGCCACGGTTCCCGCCGAGCGTCCCACATTCCCCTCCTCACCCCTCCGGCGCACAGCCCCACATGACCCGAACCAGCTCTTCCATTCCGCTCCTTGCAGTGGCCACAGTGGCACTTCTCGGGGGCGAGACGTCGCACGCCGCCGAGACCTCGCCGGACACCGCCTCGCCTCCACGGCAGAACCTGCAGACCGCATCGGAGCCGTCCTCGCCGAGCCGGAGCGGGGCCGCCGAGCAGATACCGGCGGAGCCGTCCCCGGAGCGGACCGTCGAGTCGGCCGCGGGAACCCGCCACGCCGTGGCGAGAGCGGTCGTCGGGAAGACCATGGGCGAACTCTTCGGCGACCGGGCGGCGTCCGGTGACCACCTGGGCGGGTTCCCGCCGGGACGCGCTGCGGCGAGAGCGGTCGTCGGGAAGGCGATGGGCGAGCTCTTCGGAGACCGGGCGGGGGGCGGCGACCACCTGGGCCTCGTCTCCCCCGGGCGCGAGGCGGGGCCGGACGCGATCGAGGACGTGCTCGCCGACAGCGACGTCATCGCCTACTACGGCCACCCGGACTCGAGGCACATGGGGATCCTCGGAGAGCTTCGGCTCACGGAGTTGGCCGACCGGGTCATCGAGGTCGCCCAGACATACGACGAGGTGAACGGCAGACGCCACACGGTGCCCGCCTTCCACATCGTCTACGGGGTGGCCCACCCCGGAGGGAAGGTGGGCATCATCGACGAGGAGCGCCTGGCCCGGTACCTGCAGTATGCCTGGGAGGAAGGCATCCTCGTCGTGCTCGATCATCAGCTCGGCACCCGGGACGCCGAGGAGGCCGTGCGGGGGATGCTCCCCTACCTGCGATTCGACAACGTCCACCTCGCCATCGATCCGGAGTGGTCGACGGACAAGCCCGGGGAGGAGCTCGGGAGCGTCACCGCCGACGAGGTGAACCGCGCGCAGCGCGCCATGCAGGAGTACCTCGTCGAGCACGGGATCGCGGAGCGCAAGATGCTCGTGGTCCACCAGTTCAACTGGAAGATGATCGCCAGGCGCGAGGAGGTCCGCAGCGACTTCTCGCGGGTGTCGGTCATCCACAACATGGACGGCTTCGGCCCGCCGGCGATCAAGTTCAGCACCTGGAGGTTCGTCCGGGACACGAAGAGCATGCCGCTCAAGGGCTTCAAGCTCTTCTACCCGAAGTCCTGGCGCGAGGGCGGGTGGGACGAGCCGCTGCTGAAGCCGGAAGAGGTGATGGCGCTCGAGCCGCAGCCGGTCTTCATCCAGTACCAGTAGGGAGCGGCATCGCCGGTGTCCGTGCACGGCGCCGTCGGGTCCGTGCACGGATCACCGAAGCGATGCCCTACTCGAGCAGGCTTCGCAGCATCCAGGCCGTCTTCTCGTGGACCTGGAGGCGCTGCGTGAGCAGGTCGGCGCTCGCCTCGTCGCCCGCCTCCTCGGCCTTGGGGAAGACCGAGCGGGCCGTCCGGACCACGGTCTCGTGGTCGCCCACGAGTGCGCGGATCATCTCCTTCGCCTCGGGGACGCCCTCGGCCTCGGGGACGCTCGCGAGGGCGCCGAACTCCTTGTAGCTGCCGGGGGCCGGCGCGCCCAGCGAGCGGATGCGCTCGGCGATGTCGTCCACCGCGATCGCCAGCTCGTTGTACTGGTCCTCGAACATCTGGTGCAGCGTCGTGAACATCGGACCCGTCACGTTCCAGTGGAAGTTGTGGGTCTTGAGGTACAGCGTGTACGTGTCTGCCAGCAGGCGCGACAGCCCCTCGACGATCGCCAGTCGCTGGTCCTCGGGGATCCCGATATCGATCTTCATCTGACACCTCTCGAACGGTTTGCCGTCGTGTCGGCCGGTCTCGACCGTCTCGTCTCCCCGGCGTCCATGATCTTCTAGCACCCCTGCGGTGCGGCACGCCAGCACCATCGGCCCGGTCCGGTCGTCGGGGCGGGTGTCAGGCGCCGTGCCACTCGGAGTGGGCTCGCGCGAACGACACCAGGTAGTCCAGGCCGGCCAGCACGCTGACGATGGCGATCGGGATCAGGAGGCCGGGCGGGGCCGGGCCGGCGACGAGGAGCCAGAGGAGGAAGGCGAACTGGAGCGTCGTGGTCGCCTTGCCCGGGAGGCGGGGCTCCATCCGGGCGACGAGTCGTGGGCGGCCGGCGACGACGACGGCCAGGGCGCCGAGGAGGACCGCGACGTCCCGGGCGCCCACGAAGAGAAGCTCCAGAGGAGTGACGCGTCCCGCGGCCATCATCGTCAGCGCGACGACCAGGATGAACGCCTTGTCGGCGATGGGATCCATGACCTGGCCGAACCGGGTGACGGCGTCCAGCCGGCGAGCCAGGATGCCGTCGAAAAACTCGGTGGCCAGGGACACCGCGACCACCGGCAGCCACCACGACTCCGGCATCCACGGGAAGAGCGCCGCGAGGACGAGGCGCGCCACCGTCAGGGTGTTGGGCACCACGGGACGCCAGCGAAGTTGCATGGTACGCCCATGGTGGGACGCGGACGGGGCGGTGGCAATCACCACCGCGCCCGGACGGGCATCAGGCCGCCACGGCGCTCCGCCGGCGATCCAGGAAGGATCGGCGCAGGAAGTCCATGTCCTCGGAGTCCAGGACCCGGCGCGCCGCGGGCAGGAGGACGGTCTCCTCCAGCTCCACGACGGAGCACAGGCGCTCGACCAGCTCCTCCGTGAGGCGGCGCAGGCGGGGGCGCCCGCACCACAGGCGCTCGGGCTCCGCTTCGAGGCGCGTCCACATGGGGATCAGCTCCTCGATGACGTGGTCCAGGGAGCGGTGCTCCTTCTGCATGGTCCGCAGGGAGGATCGGACGTGGAGGCTCGGGCTCCGCTCCATGACGAGGGGCTTGAGGTCCTCCTCCTCGTCCATCTCGTGCAGCGGGAGGGCCTCCGCGAAGTAGCGGCGGACGGACGTGGCCGTCTCGGCTACCTGCCAGGCCGGGGCGCCGGTCACCCGGGAAAGCTTCAGCGCGCCGTCGCCGAACCGCCGGATGCGGCCGTGGCACGCCGTGAGCATCGAGATGGGATCCGCCTCCGCGGCGACGGACTTCGGGAAGCCGATGATGGAGACCATTACGCCGCCTCCCCTGCCAGCGCGCGCGGGAAGAGGATGTTGTTCTCCAGGTGGATGTGCTCGCGGAGCGAGGTGTCCAGCTCGTCCAGGCCCGCGTACAGGGCCCGCCAGGTGTTGCAGGCGCCCTGCGGGGGCTGGAAGCCGTCCGTCAGCTCGCGGAGCCGGTCGAGCATCTCGCCGGCGGACTCGTGCTCGTAGAGCATGACCTGCACCGGCTGGCCCGCCGTCCGGCCGTCGCCGGACTGGATCCACGGGAAGAGGACCCGCTCCTCCTTCATCATGTGCGGGGTGAGGTCCTCCCGCAGGGCCGTGAACGTGCGGGCCAGGTCGTGCAGGCGCTCGGGGTCCTTGTCGCCGTGGACGGTCACGACCCGGCGCACCATCTGGTCCAGCCGGGGGAGCTCCTCGTCCAGCGGGCGGTGGTGGGACGCGAGGATGTGGTCGATGAGCTCGCCGAGCGGCTTGTCGTCCCAGCAGACGTCGCCGTCGTCGCCGGCGCGCTCCGCCTCGATCTCGTCGACGATGGCGGCGGCGTCCAGGCCCTCGTCCTCGCAGACCTCGTCGAGGGGGCGGTTGCCGCTGCAGCAGAAGTCGAGGCCGTGGCGCATGAACACCCGCGACGCCGCGGGGATGCGAGACGCCAGGCGCCCCAGGCTGTCGGTGGTCTTCGGGCTCTCCATCGATGACTCCCTGCTTCGTCGTGGCTGCCGGGGCCGGTCGCCCCGTCGGCCCGGTGTAGGAGCAAGGCCCGTTCCAGATCGGAATCTATTGTGTCCACGGTGGGTTGGAGATATGGGTTGTGGAGATGACAACGAGGGAGTGGTGTCTCGATGACAACGGCTGGTGTCGAAACGACCACGACGGGATCCACCCTGGGCGCCCTCGTGGACATCGCGGTGGACCTGACGGCGAGCCTGTCGTCGGAGGCCCGCTATCAGCGCCTCCTCGGGGCGCTCCGCCGGGTCGTGCCGTACGACGCCGCGGCGCTGCTCGCCTTCCGGGACGGGGTGCTGCAGCCCCTCGCCGTGGAGGGGCTGGCCCCGGACGTGCTCGGCCGCTGCTTCGACCCGGAGGAGCACTCCCGCCTCGCCGAGGTCCTCGAGGGGCGCGAGCCGGTCCGTTTCGCCGCGGACGACCCCCGGCCCGATCCCTACGACGGGATGATCGAGGGGACCCCGGACCACATGGCCCACGTCCACTCCTGCATGGGCGCGCCGCTGTACGTGGGCGATCGCCTGGTGGGCGCGCTCACGGTGGACGCCGTTGCCCCTGACGCCTTCGAGCACGTGGACACCGCCACCTTCGAGGCCTTCGCCGCCCTGGCCGCCGCCGCGATGCGGACGGCCCTGCTCATCGACACGCTCGAGGACCTGGCCGAGAAGCGGGGCCAGGTGGCGCGACACCTGGTCCGCGACGCGCTGCAGCGCGGGGGCGGAGAGCTGCTGGGTCTGAGCCCCTTGATGCGGCAGCTCCGGGAGGAGATCGGCGTGGTGGCCGCCTCCGATCTCACGGTCCTGGTGACGGGCGAGACGGGCACGGGAAAGGAGCTGGTCGCGCGGACGCTGCACGCCCGCTCGCCGCGCGCGGAGCAGCCGCTGGTCTACGTCAACTGCGCCGCCCTGCCCGAGTCCATCGCCGAGAGCGAGCTGTTCGGCCACGTGCGCGGGGCGTTCACGGGCGCCCACGCCGACCGGATGGGCAAGCTGGAGCTCGCCGACGGCGGGACGCTGTTCCTGGACGAGGTCGGCGAGCTGCCCCTGTCGCTGCAGCCGAAGCTGCTGCGCGCCCTCCAGTTCGGCGAGATCCAGCGGGTGGGCTCGGAGCGCCAGCGCGTCGTCGACGTCCGCGTCATCGCGGCGACGAACCGCGACCTCGTGGCGGAGGTGGAGGAGGGGCGCTTCCGGCCGGACCTCTATCACCGGCTGAGCGTGTTCCCCGTGTCGGTGCCGCCCCTGCGCGACCGGCGCGAGGACATCGCGCTCCTCACCGGCCACTTCCTGGATCGGGCCCGCCTGGACCTGGGCGTGGGGCCCGTCCGCGTCGCGCCCGAGGCCCTGGCGGAGCTGGAGTCGTACGACTGGCCGGGCAACGTCCGAGAGCTGGAGCACGTGGTCACCCGCGCCGCCCTCCGGGCCTCCCGGTCCGGCGACGGCCGCAGCGTGATCATCGGCTCGGACCACCTCGACCTGCGTCCCATGCCGGGCGTCCCCGGGGCATCCGGCAGCGCAGGGAGCGCGCAGGCACCGTCCGCCGCCGCGCCGGACCTCCCCGACGCCGGGCTCTCCGAGCGCGTGGACGCCTTCCGCCGCGCCGAGATCCGCCGCGCCGTCGAGCAGTCCGGCGAGAACTGGTCCGAGGCCGCCCGCCTGCTGGACATGGACAAGAGCAACCTGCACCGCCTCGCGAAGCGCCTCGGCCTCAAGTAGGAGCGCCGCCCCCGGCTTACAGTCCTGTACATCTCGGGATCCCGCGGTCTCGCGGACAGTCGCGCGCCAAGGCGCCAAGACGCGAAGGCCAGCGAACCGCTTGCACACCGGCTCGGCTGAGACTGTCGGGTCACCGGCAGGCCAGCAGCGAGCACACCGGGCCGAAGCATGCCGTCTTTCTTTGCGTCTTCGCGCCTTTGCGCGAGCCCTTCGTCTTGCGACATGCGACGAACTGTGAGCCGCCCCCGGGCGGTCACGCGAAGGGATTCTCCACGCGCAGCCCGTCCAGCTCGAAGCCGTGCTGCAGGTCCTCGGTCAGGACGCGCTCGCAGCCGGCCTCGAGCGCAGCGCGGAGGATCAGCGAGTCCCACAGCGACAGGCGATGCCGGCGGGAGGTCGCGATGGCCGCCACCACCATGCGCGCGTCGATCTGCACGACCGGAAGCTCGGCCAGCTTCCCGACCGCCCGCGCCGCGGTCTCCGGGTCCACGGGGCGGGCGAGCCTCCGGGTGGCCGCGACGTAGAACTCCTGGAGCACCTGCGTGCTGAGCACGAGATCCGGCTCGCTCCCGGCCAGGACCTCGAGAGCCCGCGCCCGCTTGTCGGGCTCGTCCGAGTCGTAGCAGTAGACGAGCACGTTGGTGTCGACGAACGCCCTACCGCTCATGGAGCTCGTCTCGGCTCCAGCGGCGCCCGTGCGGGCCGCTGCCGCTGTCGGTGGTGCGGGCGAGCTCCACCAGACCCTCGCGCGCGGCGCGGACCCGGTCGTCGCCTGCGTAGGCTTCCAGGTACTCGCGGAGCAGCGCGTTGACGGACGTCCCCTGCTCCAGGGCCCGTATGCGCGCCCGCTTCAGGAGGTCCTCGTCCACCGTGATCGTCAGGTTCGCCATGATGTCCTCGTGTAACACGGATATCGTGTCGCACGGGCCGGGGGTCGTCAACGCGCGGGCGGGGATGTCCGCGGTTCCGGGCATCGGGCCCCTTGGACGGCGCGCGTCTCGCCCGCCAGAGGAGCCGGGGACGCGTCCGGAAGGCTCGAATCGAGCCGGGTGGTACCGAGAAATCGATTGCCCGGGGGTGCCAGAGGGTCCGAGTGCGGTACCATGTGGCCATGTCCCACACGCCCCCACGAGTCCTGGCCCGGGAGGGGCTCGACGCGCTGATTCGGGCGCTCGCGGACGACGGCTATCGGGTCATCGGTCCGACCGTCCGCGAGGCCGCGATCGTGCACGACGATCTGGCGTCGACCGGCGATCTGCCGGAGGGCTGGACCGACGAGCAGGAGGCCGGGACCTATCGGCTGCGCCGACGGGACGACGCGGCGCTGTTCGGCTTCAACTCGCCGGCCATGTCCTGGAAGCGCTTCCTGCACCCGCCGCAGCAGACGCTCCTGAGGGTGTCCCGGGATCCCGAGCGCGGCCTCCGCTTCGAGCCCGCCGCGCCGCCGGCCGAGCGCATGGCCTTCGTGGGCGTGCGGGCCTGCGACCTGGCCGCCATCCGGGTCCTCGACCGCGTGCTGCAGGACGGGACCTGGCGGGATCCGCGCTACGCCACGCGGCGAGAGGGCGTGCTCGTCGTGTCGGTCACCTGCGCGGAGGCGGGCGCCACCTGCTTCTGCGCGTCCATGGGCACCGGGCCGCGGCCGGGGGAGGGCTTCGACCTGTCGCTGACCGAGATCCTCGACGGCGAGCATCGCTTCGTCGTGGAGGTGGGCAGCGAGGCCGGGAGGAGCATCCTGGAGCGGCTGTCGAGCCGGGAGGCCTCGGAGGAGGAGGTCGCGGCGATCGACCGCGCCGCCCGGCAGGCCGAGGCCCAGATGGGGCGCCACGTGGAGACGGAGGGGATCCGGGAGCTGCTCCAGGACCACCCGGAGCACCCGCGCTGGGACGACGTCGCGGCGCGGTGTCTCACGTGCGCGAACTGCACGATGGTGTGTCCGACCTGCTTCTGCTCGTCCGTCGAGGACCACACGGACCTGGCCGGCGGCGCCACCCGCGAGCAGCGCTGGGAGTCGTGCTTCACCCTCCGGCACTCGCAGCTTCACGGCGGGCCGGCGCGTCGCTCCACGAAGGCCCGCTACCGGCAGTGGCTCACCCACAAGGTGTCCACCTGGCACGACCAGTTCGGCTCCTCGGGATGCGTGGGCTGCGGGCGCTGCATCACGTGGTGCCCCGTCGGCATCGACATCACCGAGGAGATCGCGGCGATCCGCGCCGCGGAGGGGGAGTCGTGAGCGAAGACGTCTGCGTCGAGGAGACCTTCCGTCAGGAGTTCTTCCGCGGCATGACCGACGATCAGCTCGGGGTCCTGGCGCAGCACGCGACCTGCCGGCACCTGGGCGGAGGCGACGTCCTGTTCCGCAAGGACGAGCCCGCGGAGCACTTCTTCGTGGTGCGGACCGGGAAGGTGGCCCTGGAGCTGGCCTCTCCGGGCGGGGTCCGGACGATCCAGACCCTCGGCCCCGGCGAGGTGGTGGGCTTCTCGTGGCTCATCGCGCCGCACACCTGGGAGTTCGACGCCCACTGCGTCGGGCCGACGACCGTGGTGGAGCTGGACGGCGTCGCCGTCCGCGAGCGCTGCGAGGCCGACCGCGACTTCGGCTACGAGCTGTTGAGCCGCTTCTCCCGGCAGGTCGTGAAGCGCCTCCAGGCCACCCGCGTCCAGCTCCTGGACGTGTATGGCTGAGCCGCGCCCCGCCGATCCCATGGCGCCCCGGCCGTACCGCGTCGTGCAGGCGCGGGACGAGGTCCCGGAGGTGCGCACCCTCGTCCTCGAGCCCGCGGACGGCGAGCCGGCGCTCCAAGCCGCGCCCGGCCAGTTCGCCATGGTGTACGCCTTCGGCGTCGGGGAGATCCCCCTGTCCTTCAGCCGCACCGACGTCCCGGGCGCCGTCGTCCACACCATCCGGGCCGTCGGGAGCGTCTCCCGGGCCCTGGCGGGGCTCGGGGAGGGCGACGTGGTGGGCGTCCGCGGCCCCTTCGGGAGCGCCTGGCCCCTGGAGGCCGCGGAGGGGCGCGACGTCGTGCTCGCCGCGGGTGGACTCGGTCTCGCGCCCCTGCGGCCCGCCATCCTGCACGTCCTGGAGCACCGGGATCGCTACCGCGGCGTCGCCGTGCTGGGCGGCGCCCGAGACCCCGAGACGATGCTCTACGTGGACGCGCTCGAGGCGTGGGAGGCGCGCGGTGACGTGGAGGTCCACCTCACCGTGGACTCGGTCTATCGCAGCTCCACCGAGGATCTCTCCTGGGTGGACGACGTGGGCGTCGTGACGAACATGATCCCGCGCATCGGGTTCGACCTGGCGGGCGCGGCGGCCTTCGTCTGCGGGCCGGAGGTGATGATGCGCTTCACGGTGGCGCGCCTGCAGGAGCGCGGGCTCCCCGCCGACCGGGCGTGGCTGTCCATGGAGCGGAACATGGAGTGTGCCCTGGGCCACTGCGGCCACTGCCAGCTCGGACCGCACTTCGTGTGCACCGACGGGCCGGTCCTCCCCTGGGAGCGCCTGGCCCGGCTCGTGACCGTCGCGGAGGTGTGAGCGTGCGCAAGCCCACCCTGGCCGTCTGGAAGTTCGCGTCCTGCGACGGGTGCCAGCTCACGCTCCTGGACTGCGAGGACGAGCTCCTGGCCATCGGCGACGCCGTCGAGATCGCCTACTTCCCGGAGGCGACCCGTGGCGTGGTGGAGGGGCCGTACGACCTGTCGCTCGTGGAGGGCTCGGTCACCACCTCCCACGACGCGCATCGCATCCAGGAGGTGCGGAACCGCTCGCGGTACCTGGTGACCATCGGAGCGTGCGCCACGGCCGGCGGGATCCAGGGCCTGCGGAACTTCGCGGACGTGGGCGACTACATGGACGTGGTCTACGCCTCGCCGGAGTACGTCGACGCCCTGGCCACGTCGACCCCCATCGCCGACCACGTGCCCGTGGACTTCGAGCTGCGGGGCTGCCCCATCGACAAGCGCCAGCTCCTGGAGGTCCTGACGGCGTTCCTGTCGGAGCGGAAGCCGCGGATCCCGGACCACAGCGTCTGCGTCGAGTGCAAGATGCGCGGCACCCCGTGCGTCATGGTGGCGCGCGGCGTCCCGTGCCTGGGGCCCGTGACCCACGCGGGCTGCGGCGCCCTCTGCCCCTCCTACGGGCGGGGATGCTACGGCTGCTTCGGGCCCATGGCGACCCCGGACGTGGAGACCCTGGCCGCGGAGTGGCGCGCCATGGGCTGCGACGACGTGGACATCGTGCGGGCCCTCCGGAGCTTCAACGCGTGGGCGGGGGCGTTCCGGGAAGGCTCGAAGCGGATCGAGGAGGGCGGCGATGGCTGAGGAGCGCACGAAGACCATCACCGTCGAGGCCCTGGCCCGCGTCGAGGGGGAGGGCGCGCTGCACGTGCGGATGCGCGGCGACGCGGTGGAGGAGGTGCGCCTGGAGATCTTCGAGCCTCCGCGCTTCTTCGAGGCCCTCCTCCGGGGCCGCGCCTTCGTCGAGGCCCCCGACATCACCTCGCGCATCTGCGGGATCTGCCCCATCGCCTACCAGATGAGCGCGGTGCACGCGCTGGAGCGCGCCCTGGGCGTGGAGGTGCCGACGGGCATCCGGGACCTGCGCCGCCTGATCTACTGTGGCGAGTGGATCGCCAGCCACGCCCTGCACGTGACGATGCTCCACGCGCCGGACTTCCTGGGCTACGCGGGCGGCATCGAGATGTCCCGGGACCACCCGGAGGCCGTCCGGCGGGGCCTCGCCCTGAAGAAGGCCGGGAACGCGCTCATGGCCGTGCTCGGCGGCCGCGAGATCCACCCGATCAACGTGCGCGTCGGCGGGTTCTACCGCCTGCCCCGGAACGCCGAGCTTCGGACGCTCCGCGAGACGGCCGTCCGGGCGCGCGACCTGGCGCTGGAGACGCTCCGCTGGGCGGGCACGTTCGACTTCCCGGACCTGGAGCGCGACTACGAGTTCGTGTCCCTGCGCCACCCGGGCGAGTACCCGATGAACGAGGGGCGCCTGATCTCCAGCGGGGGCGTGGACATCCCCGTGGACGCCTGGGACGCGCACTTCGAGGAGCGACAGGTCCCCCACTCCACGGCTCTCCACGCCGTCCGGCGCGGGCATGGCCTCATCTTCCTGGGGCCCATGGCGCGCTATCACCTCAACGCGGATCGGCTGCCCGGCTGGATCCGCGACGAGGCGCGGGCCGCCGGCGCGGACGAGGCGTGCCGGAATCCGTATCGCAGCATCCTCGTGCGCTGCGCCGAGATGCTCTACGCGGCGGACGAGGCGGTGCGCATCCTGGACGGCTGGCAGCGACCGGACGCCCCGGCCGTGGAGGTCGCGCCGCGCGCCGCGGTGGGGTGGGGGGCGACCGAGGCCCCGCGCGGGACCCTGCTCCACCGCTACGAGATCGACGACGCGGGGACCATCCTGGACGCGCGGATCATCCCGCCCACGTCGCAGAACCAGGGCGTCATCGAGGAGGACGTCCGGCGGGTCGTCGAGGCCCACGGCGCGTCCATGCCGGACGACGACCTCCAGTGGCGCTGCGAGCAGACCATCCGCAACTACGACCCGTGCATCTCGTGCGCGACCCACTTCCTGACCCTCGACGTGGAGCGCCTCGACCCGTGATCGTCGTGGGGTTGGGCCACCGCCACCGGGGCGACGACGGCGTCGGCCCCGCGGTCGTCGACGCGCTCGAGGGGTGCGTCGGACCCGACGTCCTGCTCGTGCGGCACGCCGGGGACCCGACGAGCCTGCCGGAGCTCTGGGCGGGTCGCGACGTGGTCGTCGTGGACGCGGTGGTGTCCGGCGCACCGCCCGGGACCGTCCGACGGCTGGACCTCCTCCGCGAGCGGGTGCCGCCCGGGGCGCGCGGCACCTCGACGCACGGCCTGGGCCTCGCCGACGCCGTGGAGCTGTCGCGCACGCTCGACCTGCTGCCGCGCTCCCTGGTCCTCTACGGTGTGGAGGGCGCCGACTTCGGGCGGGGCGCCGCGATGACCCCCGCCGTGGCCGCCGCCGTCCCCGAGGTCGTCGCGCGTGTCCTCGGGGACGACTCCGCGGAGTCCTGAGCCGCCTCAGTCCGTGCGCTCCAGCAACCTCAGCTCCGGGGCCTCGCCTTCCAGTCGCCCGCCTTGTCTTCGAGGGTGAGGGTATCTACTCTGGTTTCAGAGTGGAACCGGAGGCGCGATGTCGGTGAACCTGTCGATCAAGGACGTGCCGGACGCGGTGGCCGATGCGCTCAGGAGGCGCGCCCGGGCCAATCGCCGGTCGCTCCAGAAGGAGCTGCTCGCGTTGCTCGAGGAGAGCGTCGGGGCGCGCCCGGTCGTCACGCCGCAGGAGGCGCTGGCACGGGTCCGGGCCATGGAGCTCTCCACACCCGACGAGGCGACGGACTGGATCCGGGCGGAGCGGGACGCGCGGTGACGGTCTGCGTGGTCGATGCCTCGGCGCTCGCGGCGCTCCTCTTCGGCGAGGCTTCGGGTGACGACGTGGCTCGGAGACTGGAAGGCGCGCGGCTCGCCGCGCCGGGACTGCTCCGCTACGAGCTGGCGAGCGTGTGCCTGAAGAAGCGAGCTCGTCACCCGGATCTGAAGGATGCGCTGTTCGAGGCGCTCCGGCTCGCCGAGGCCATGGACATCGAGATCGTGGACGTCTCGACGACCGCGCTGGTCGAGCTTGCCGAGACCTCCGGCCTGACGGCATACGACGCGGCCTACCTGTGGCTGGCGCAGCTCTTCGGTGGTGAGCTGATGACGCTGGATCGGCGCCTCGGAGCCGCTGCCCGAACGCTCGGCATCTCCACGCGATAGGGGGCTCGGCAGGGGGCGTCAGGGCCCCTGGCGGCCGACCCGGCGCAGGATCGGCTCCTCGCCATCGTCGAGGAGGCGGCAGGTCGTCTCGTGGAGGACCCGGGCGACGCGGCAGGTGCGCGACAGGGAGGCCCACTCGTCCGCGCCGTGGGCGAGGTCCAGGTCTCCCGGACCGTAGAGGACGGTGGGGACCCCGGCGAGGCGCACCCAGCCGCTCATGTCGCACGCGAAGGGCACGCCGGAGACGTCGGGCGTGCGGCCGAAGACCTGCTCGGAGACGCCCGCGAGGGTGGTGACGACGGCGTGGTCCGAGGCGACGCGGGCCGAGCCGAAGCCGGTGGCCACCACGTCCACGCGCGGCGGGTTGTCGACGAGCCAGGAGTTCGAGGCGCCGGCCTCGCGGACGACCCGGCGGATGCGCTCTGCGGCCTCGGCGGGGCTCTCCCAGAGGGCGATGCCGACCCGCAGGTCCACCTCGACGGACTCCATGACCGTCGACGGCCAGCTTCCGCCCCGGATGACGCCCACGTTGATGCAGTACGGGAGGTCCATGTCGCCCATCAGCGGGTCCGTCTCCCGCGCGTTGACGCGCGCCTCCTCGTCCAGGAGGGCCCGGTGGATGGGCAGGAAGTGCGCCAGGGCGTTCTCCCCCTCCCGCCGCCTGGACGCGTGGGCGCCGCGCCCCGGGACGGTGATGCGCATGGTCATGGCGCCGGCCTGGGCGGCGACGATGGTGGGCTGCTCGCCCTCGAGGACCGTGGGCTCCGGGAGGATGGCGGCGTCGGCGTCGTAGCCGCGCTGGATGGCCGCCAGGGTCCCGGCGCCGCTGTCCTCCTCGGCGGAGACGGCGATGAAGAGCACCTGCCCCCCGAACTCCCGCCGGCTGCGCGCGAGGAGCTCGAAGGCCTCCAGCGCCGCGACGATCCCGGACTTCATGTCGCAGGCGCCCCGGCCGTAGACCCGGTCGCCGTACACCCTCCCGGAGAACGGCTCGTGGGTCCACTGCTCCCAGTCGCCCGTCGGCGCCACGTCCACGTGCCCCGTCAGCAGGACGGTGGGGCCGGGGCGGGCTCCCCGGACGCGCGCGGCCACGACCGGGAGCAAGGCCCGCTCGATCTCGTGGCCAGGATAGTCCGGGTGGTGCTGCAGGTTCGCGACGGGCTCGCGCCAGTGGTCCACCTCCACGCCCATCTGCTCGAGCCAGTGCGCGAGCCGCGCGACGGCGCCGTCCTCCGCCCCGCCGAGGGACGGGATGCGCACGAGGTCTACGAGCCGCCCCCGGACGCGCCGTGCGTCGACGGTGCCGGGGCTGTTCATACGTTGTCCCTCGGGATCTCCTCGTCCCAGCTCTCCGCGTGGACGCGGCGATCCCCCTCCCAGGCGTCGAGGGTGGCGACCACCCGGAAGTGGGTCGGCGTCGACGTCAGCACGGTGCGGCACTCGGTCCGGACGTCCCAGCCGTCCTCGGGCCGCCGGAACGCCAGGCTCCACCGGGTCTCGCCGCGGACGCCGTCGACCTCGTTGCCCACGGAGCGATAGCGCTCGACGCCGTGGGCCCCCACCTCCACGTCGGCGTACTCCACCCGGTAGGTCCCGTCGTCCCCGATGACCTCCAGCACGGAGGCGTTGCGCTCCATGTCGCGGTGGAGCAGCCAGTTGTGGTGGCCGCTCTCCACGATGGTGATCGCGTCCGGCTCCGCCGCCTCGGGTCCTTCGAAGGGCCGCAGCCGGGCGTCCGAGTCCCGCGGCGGGCGGACCGGGAGGAGCAGGGCGCTCGAGTCCGTCCACACGGTCAGCCGCGGCAGCTCGGGCGGCGGCCAGGCCAGGGGCCAGTAGCTCGTCGAGACCGACAGGCGGACCTGGTGTCCCGCGCGGAAGGTCTGCGCCACGTCGTTCATGCGGACGCGGACCCGGTAGCGGCGGCCCGGCTCCAGGGGCCCCGGGTGCTCGTGGGAGTCGCGGTGCGTCAGGTTCAGGAGGCCGTAGGTCACGCGGGTGGCCTGGCCGTCCGGCGCCACGTCGGACAGGCGCACCGCCACCATGGCGACCGGCTTGTTCGACGCCAGCGCCAGGTCCACCTCGGGAGCGCCCAGGATCTCCAGGCCGTCCTCGAGCGGGTCGCTGTCGAAGACCAGGGCGCCGCCGTCCTCCTCCCGCTGGTCGTGGGGCAGGTCCGGCGCGTCGGCGTACGAGCACCACTTCCCGGCGAACAGCCCCACCGACAGCGGCGACTGGATGCTCAGCTCCGCGTCGTCCCCGGCCTCTCCGTCCGGCAGCAGGCGGGCGGTCGCCAGGGGCAGGCGGCGCTCGGAGACGTCGGGCGACGGCCACGTGGGCTCGGCCACCCAGCGCCCCGGCCGGTGCTTGTAGCGGGGCACCGGGTCGACGCTGTCCTGCATCCACACCCGCAGCATCGGCTCGTCCATGAGCCCGCGGTCCTCGCCCTTGAGCCAGTGGTCCCACCAGCGCAGGGACTCCTGCAGGAAGCCGATGGCCGGGCCGGGGCGTCCCACGTGCGGGTACATGTGGCTCCAGGGGCCGATGAGCCCCTTCCGCGGCACGTCGAGCCCCGCCATCAGGCGGAAGACGGAGTTCGAGTAACCGTCCGCCCACCCGCTCACGGCGAACACCGGGCAGCGGATGGCGGTCAGGTCCTCGCAGACCGAGCCGTGCTTCCAGTAGTGGTCGCGGCGCTGGTGCCGGAGCCACTTGATCAGCCAGTGCCCGCTGCCCTGGAGGCGCTCCTTCCACATGGCGCGCCAGCGCTCCCCCACGACGGCCGGGTCGGGCGGGCACGAGTTGTAGCCGAGCATGATCGACGACCAGGACAGGTTGTCGCCCAGGAGGCAGCCGCCCATGTGGTGCACGTCGTCCGCGTAGCGATCGTCCGTGGAGCAGACCGTGAGGATGGCCTTCAGGGCGGGCGGCTGGAGCGCGGCCACCTGGAGCGCGTTGAAGCCGCCCCAGGAGATGCCGAACATCCCCACGGTGCCGTCGCACCACGGCTGCTCCGCGAGCCAGCGGATGATGGCCAGGCCGTCGTCGAGCTCCTCCTGGAGGTACTCGTCGCGGAGCACGCCCTCCGAGTCGCCGCTGCCGCGGATGTCCACGCGCACCCCGGCGTAGCCGTGTCCGGCGAGGTACCGGTGGTTCATGGAGTCGACGCTCGCCCGCATGTCGCGCTTCCGATACGGAATGTACTCCAGGAGGGCGGGGACCGGGGCGTCCTTCGCGTCGTCGGGCATCCAGATGCGCGCGGCGAGGCGGGTCCCGTCCGGCATGGGGATCCAGGCGTTCTCCATCTCCCGGACCGGGTTCGGGAGGTCTCTCACGTGCTTCATGGTCGCTCCCCGGTGGCGGGCTCGAAGCGGAAGGGCAGGGATTCGCGGCACCGCTCGAAGCGCCGTCGAAGCTGCTCGGGGTCGTCGGCGCCGACGTAGACGATGGCGTAGGCGTAGCTGTAGCTGTCCTGATCCTCGAGGTCCGACAGGCGCATGCCTTCGGACACCTCTACCTCCACCTCCGTCCCCGGGATCTCCTCCTCGAGGCGGCGGATCTCCTCTCGCGTGGGCACGCGGCGCACGACGGCGTCTTCCGGGGTGCGGAGCCACCACGTCGCGGCACGCCTGAAGGGCCCGCGCCGGTGCGGGAGGTCGGGCCGCTTCCCCAGGGCGACGTCGAGCGCGACCTCGTGGTTGGAGGCCCCGTCGACCTTCTCGAACAGATCGCTGTGGTGCTGGGCGACGCGGGTGTTGGCCTCCAGGAGGCGGACGCGGTCGGTCTTCGGCTCCCAGAAGAGCTCGACGTTGAACGCCCCGCGGTCGTAGCCCACGTGGCGGAGGAAGCGCTCGGCCACCTCGCCCATGCGCTCGCGGACCCGGGCCGGCAGTCGGGACGGATACTCGTAGCGCAGGAAGCTGGAGCGGTTGGGATAGCGCAGGGAGTCCACGACGCCGTGCGTCCCGTACTCCCCGTCGAGGACCCACCCCTCCACGGTGCACTGGCGCCCGTGGACGATCTCCTCGGCGAGGCACCAGCGTCCCCGGACCCGCCGCACCTCCTCCGGCACGTCCGCGCGCTCCACGATGTGGTCGAAGGGATCGCCGTAGCGCCGGATGCCCTCGCGGATCCGCTCCACGGCCCGACGCAGATCCGCCCGCCCGCCGATGCGGAACCCCAGGTGGGAGCCGGCGGACTTGATGGGCTTCACCCAGAACGGATAGGGCAGCGCGATGTCCGCGACGGACCCGTCGTCGAAGGGGTCGAAGGCGCAGAACGCCGGCGTGTGCTCGGGGACGGCGCGGCGCTGCTCCAGGCGGCTCCAGTACTTGTGCTCGCAGCGGAGGACGCTCTCCAGGGATGACGTGGGCAGGTCGAACTCCCGGCACAGGATCGGCAGCATCGTGCTCACCGGGAAGTCCATGTAGCCGAGGACGGCGTCCACCGTCCCCGGGAAGCTCCGGAGGTGGTCTCTCGCGCGACACAGCATGTCGCCGACGGGAAACGTCTCCGCGTCGAGCATCTCCCCGGGCGTCAGGAGGCCGTGGAAGTCGCAGAACGCGGCGTGGCGGGTCGCGCGGAGCTTCTCCCGGTTGAAGTCGTTCAGCCCGATCCAGAAGACGTTCCGCCGTCGCATGGCGCCTCGCGTCCGCACCGACACCGCTCCGCAGCGGCGGCGTCCAGAGCGATCTTCAAGCAATCCGGGTGCCAGCCCGCCCCGTGCCCGGGGCTGCCTCGTACCGGGCACGGGCGACCTCCAGGATCATCCGGAGCAGGTCGTCGTAGCCGTGGCCGGCCCACCGGGCCATGAGCGCCATCTTGCCGTCCCAGTACCAGGTCGGGTTCGTGTTGGCGTCGAGCAGGCGGGGGCATCCGTCCGCGCCGCACCGGAAGTCGAACCGGGCGTAGTCGCGGAAGCCGAGGCGGCGAAAGACGCGCTCGCAGTGACCCGCCAGCGTCGCCCGGGTGGCCTCGTCCAGGCGCGCCCGCCGGAACCGGACGTCCTTCCAGTAGGACGAGTCCGGGTCCGTCTTGGAGGCGTACGTCAGCAGCGGCGGCAGGTCCGGGTCCAGGTCGGAGAAGTCCACCTCCAGCGGGGCCAGCGCCGTGAACCCCTGGCCGGGGTTGCCCACGAGGGCGAGGGAGTACTCGTCGCCGTCGAGGTAGTCCTGGACGAGCGCCTCGGGGATCTCCACGTGGCCGGCGAGCCAGCGGAGGTACGCCTCGGCCTCGCCCGGCGCGTGGACGACGGAGTCGCGCGTGATCCCGAAGCTCCCGCCGCTGCAGTTGGGCTTCACCAGCGCGGGATACCTCGACGGAAGGACGAGCGGACGCGCGGCCAGGTCCACCCAGGTCTCGTCGGGCACCGACACCCCCATCGCCTCCGCGGCGGCCCGGACGAGGCTCTTGTCCGTGCCCAGGCTGATACCCATGGGGTCCGCGCCGGTGTAGGGGATCTCGAGGATCTCCAGGAGCGCCGGGACGTTCCGCTCGTAGTCCCACTGGTTCCGGAACCCGGTGTCGCACAGGTTCAGCGCCAGGTCCGGCCGCGCCTCGCGCAGGTCGTCCAGGAGCCTGTCGTGGTCGTCGAGGTAGCGAAACCGGTACCCCTCCAGCTTCGCCAGGGCTGCCTGCAGATGCTCGACCGCCTCCAGGTCCTCGGCCCCGAAGCGCCCGTCCTCCGTGTAGGGATAGGGCAACCTCGGATCCCCGAGCACCACCGCCACGTCCAGGGCCTCCGACGCCATGCGCGCCCCTCCGGTCAGTGGTCGGAGCACACTGCAAGGATCCTGCCGTCCCGCGCCTCAGCCGGCCCTTGGAGGCCCGTGTGCCCCTCGGGGCGAACTTCGCGCTGGACAACCGGGCGTGCCCCCACTAGTGTCCCGCGCCTTCGCCAATCGCCCAGGAGGTGCCCATGCGTGCCATTGCGTGCACGACGCTACTGCTGTTTCTGCTGTTCCCGGCCTGCGACGACTCGGGGGGCAATGGAGGCTTCGTGCCTCCGACGGACACCGTCTCCGACAACGGGGGCGGCGACGTGACGCCCGGAGACGTCGCGGACGACACGAGCGACGAGGATGTCGCGGACGACACGAGCGACGAGGATGTCGCGGACGACACGAGCGACGAGGACGTCGCGGACGACACGAGCGACGAGGACGTCGCGGACGACACGAGCGACGAGGACGTCGACGACCCCGACGCCGTCCAGGACGTGTCCGAGGACACCGAGGACGACGTCGCCGCGGACACCACCGAGGATGTGTCCGATGACGTCGCGGAGGACACCACGCCGGTGGATGACGTCGCGGAGGACACCACGCCGGTGGATGACGTCGCGGAGGACACCACGCCGGTGGATGACGTCGCGGAGGACACCACGCCCGACACGGTCGAGGACGTGACCGAGGACGCGGGGCCGGACGTGATCGCCGACGGTGGCTGCGTGCCCGCCTGCGACGGGAAGGTCTGCGGCCCGGACGGCTGCGGCGGCGACTGCGGCACGTGCGACAGCGGGTTCGTGTGCTCCGAGGACGGGACCGAGTGCCTCGAGGAGAGCACCCTCGCGTGCGACGACGTGGAGGTGCCGGCGGATACCTGCACCGTCACGGACGACGACTGCCAGTGCGTCGGCTGCGTCGATGACGGCGAGTGCACGATCGAGGATGACTGCGTGTGCAGCGAGTGCGCCGACGACGAGTTCTGCGGCGACCCGTCGAACTGCATCGACGACGGCGTCTGCTCGCCGTTCAACGAGAGCTGCGCCTGCGCGGACTGCGCCGATCACCCCGAGTGCGTGAACTGCGAGCCCCAGTGCGACGGCAAGCAGTGCGGCTCCGACGGGTGTGGTGGGACGTGCGGCTCCTGCGACACCGGCGAGTTCTGCACGCCCAACGGCCAGTGCGCCACCGAGGGCACGCTCGTGTGCGAGCCCGTCAACGTGAGCAGCGACGTGGACTGCAGCGTGACCGAGGACCCCTGCCAGTGCGTCGGGTGCGTCGATGACGGCGAGTGCACGCTCGAGGACGACTGCGTGTGCGGCGAGTGCGCCGACGACGAGTTCTGCGGCGACCCGTCGAACTGCATCGACGACGGCGTCTGCTCGCCGTTCAACGAGAGCTGCGCCTGCGCGGACTGCGCCGATCACCCGGAGTGCCAGCAGTAGCGCGCCGGTGACCGGAACCCGGGGCGGGGGTGCGCGGCGTCCGGCGACGTCGACGCGCCCCCGCCCTCTTTCGTTCCGGCCCCGTCCGGGTCACTTCCCCCCGGACAGCGCCTCGGCCACGTTCTGCGCGTGGTTCCTGACCCGCCGATAGCTGGCCAGCACGTTCGTGTAGGCCATGCTGATCTGCGGGTCGATCCGCGTCTCGGCCAGGGCCGCCAGGTGCTCGTCGCGGAGCCCCTTGGCGAGGTGCTTGATGGCCGGGCCCCGCGATCCGAGCCGCCTCACCGTGTCGCGGTCGCGCTCGATCAGGCCCTGTCGCACCAGGTGGACGTACTCGGCCACCTTCTCGTGCAGGGCGGCGATCTGCCGGAGCTGCTCCTCGCTGAACTCCAGGTCCTGCCGGCGCAGCTTGAGGTGGGCCTTGAGGATCGTGATGATCGCGTCGGACAGGGACTCGTACTCCTCGGCGATGCGGAGCTGATCGCGGGCCTCCTCGGTCACGCTGTGCGGGGCGTTGCCCCCGAGCACCGAGCCGAGGAAGGCGAGGATCTCCTGCTGGATGTCGTCCAGGACCTCCTCGCGGTGGAAGGTCTTCCTCTCCAGCCGCTCGTCGTGCTCGCCGTCCAGTGTCAGCCGGGCCAGCCAGGCCATCATCTTGTCGACGCTGGAGGCCATGCGCAGGAGCTCCACCCGGGACTCCTCGATGGCGAGCACCGGCGAGTCGATGAGGTGATAGTCGAGGCTGGTCAGGTGCGGCTTCTCCTTCGTGGCGCGGTCGGGGAACACCCGCCGCATCCCGCTGGCGAGCAGCCCGGTGAAGGGCAGGAAGAGGAGCACGTTGGTGACGTTGAAGCCCGTGTGGACCGCCGCGATGCCGAAGGTCATCACCTGGGTGAAGGTGGCGGAGCTGATGGCGCCGTCGCCCGCCTCGACCTGCGCGTAGTCCAGCGCCATGATGTCCATGCCGTGGGTGCTCTGGACCACGTGCTGCATGATCTCCATGTACTGGGCGAACAGGGCGGTGACCCACACCACGCCGAGGATGTTGAACACGAGGTGCGCCATGGCCGCGCGGCGGGCGTTCGTCGTCACGCCGATGGAGGCCAGCATGGCGGTGATGGTCGTGCCGATGTTCTCGCCGAGCACCAGGGCCGCGGCCGTGGTGAACGGGATGACGCCGGCGATGGCCAGGCCGATGGTGATGCCCAGGGTGGCGGACGACGACTGCACGACGAACGTCAGCACGCAGCCGACCAGCGCCACCTTGAGCACGCCGAGGTAGGTGTCCGCCGAGAAGCGGTGGAACCACTCCAGGAACTCGGGCATGTCGCGGATCGGCGCGAAGCCGTCCTTCATCAGCTCCAGGCCGAAGAAGATCATGCCCATGCCCATGACCGCCATGCTGAGGTAGCGCGTGCGATCGCGGCGCATGAACAGGTAGCCCATGGCCGCCACGCCGAGGATGGGCAGCCCCCACTTGCCGATCTTGAGCACCAGGATCCAGCCGGTGATCGTGGTGCCGATGTTGGCGCCCATGATCACGCCGATGGCCTGGTGGAGCGTCATGAACCCGGCGTTGACCAGGCCCACGACGATCACCGTCGTCACCGAGCTGGACTGCACGAAGCTGGTCACGACGGAGCCCGTGCCGACCGCGACCACGCGGTTGGACGTGCCCCGGCTGATCATGCGGCGGAGCCGGTCGCCGGCCACCGCCTGGAGCCCCTCGGACATGAACTTCATGCCCAGCAGGAAGATGCCCAGTCCCCCGATCGCCTGGGCGGCGATCGATGCCACGAGGTTGCCGTCCACGGTGTCGTCGTACCTCCGGTCGTGGTGTCGCCGGCCGCTCCGCCCGGGCGTCTTCGGCCGGGAGGCGCGGGGAGCCTAGCGGGGCCGCACGCGTCCGTCATCCGAAGTCCGCGCCCGTCCTGAACGCGGGCCCGACGAGCGCCACCTCGCCCGGCGCACGCGGCGGTCGGGTCAGCGCCCCGTGAGTACCTAGTCGCCTCGTCCAGGGGGAGCCTGCTGCTGGTGGTGCGACCACTCTCGGAGAGGCCGGCGTAGTCGACGGCGCGCGGTGCGTAGGTCCCCGGCTCCGCCGGGTGTCGAGCCATCCCCCGACGAGGCCTCCCGGACCCTCTGGTCGGCGCCGAGGCGATGTCCAGCTGACGGCTTGCGCGGAGACGGCTACCCTCTGCATCCCGTCGATGGGGACCGACCACGAGGTGACCGTGCTCCGAGCTTCGACCCGTCTGCTCCTTGTCCTCCTCCCGGCGGCGCCGCTGCTCGCCTGCGACGATTCCGCGGAGACGCCGGCGCACGACGCAGTCCTCGGCGACGGGGACGTGCCCCTGGGCGACGCGGCCGCCGGCCCCGTCGAGCCGGAGGAGTTGATGGCCCCCGGCCCGTGGGGCGTCGGGTTCCGCACCCTGGAGGTCACCTACCGCCCGGAGACGTTCGACGAGGATCGGGCCCTGCCCGTGTCCATCTGGTATCCCACCGCCGACCAGGACGGCGAAGGCGCCACCTACGCCCACGAGCTGATCGAGCGGCCCGACGTCCTCGTGGACGCCTCCCCGGCCGGCGACGACCCGCTGCCGCTGCTGGTCTTCTCCCACGGCAACGGCGGCTTCCCCGGGCAGAGCTTCTTCCTCACCGAGCACCTGGCGAGCCACGGGTGGGTGGTCGTGGCGCCCGGGCACACCGGCAACACCGTCCTGGACATGTCGCTCGTGGCCGAGGCGGTGCTCCTCAGGCCGCAGGATATCTCGGCGGTGCTGGACGCCGTGGAGGACCTGCCCGGCGACGACCCGCTCGCGGGGCGGCTGTCGGACGACGTCGCCATGGCCGGCCACAGCTTCGGCGGGTACACGACCTTGGCCATCGGCGGAGCCTCCTACGACGTCGAGGCCCTCCGAGCGGGCTGCGAGGAGTCCCCCGGAGACCTCTGCGAGGTGCTGACGTCCCAGCGTTACGCGCTCCTCGAGCACGGCTTCCGCGACGCGCGCGTCCGCGTGCTCGTGCCCATGGCCCCGTCGACCAAGGACGTGCTCGGCCCCGGCAGCACGGCGTCGGTGGACGCGCCGACCCTCCTGCTCACCGGCGCTCTGGACGGCCTCACGCCCAACGACGAGCACGGGGATCCCCTCTGGGAGGGCCTCGAGGGGTCCGGCGACCTGCGCGTCGACATCGCCACGGCGGGGCACTTCACGTTCTCGAACGCCTGCGAGATCGGGCTGAACCTCGACGACGGGTGCGGAGACGAGTACATCCCGTTCGAGGACGCCTACGACATCGTCCGCGCGTACTCGCTCGGCTTCCTGCGCCACCACCTCCTCGGCCACGCGGGCCTGGCCCCGCTGCTGGAGGGGGAGGTGACCCTCTCGGACGAGGTGGCGCTGAGCGGACCGTCGCTCGACTGACCGAGGAGCTCGAGCGGCGGGTGATCGCGGACAGATGCGCCGATCGCATCGAGGAGATGTATCGCGCGTGAAGCGCCACACGGCGCCGATCGGGAGCTGACGGCGGTACCGAGAGATGCGCCGGGCCGGACAGCTCGACGCTTCGGGCCGGGGGCGCTGCGCGCCGTCCGGGGGCTGGGCGAGGGCGACGATCTCGGGTCGTCAGGCGACCGCCGGGGCCAGGGCGCCGTGGTAGCGGTAGAGGTTCGCGCGGGGACGGGGGAGGGGGGGGGACGAGCCTGGCGATGAAGGTCGGCGGCGAGAGGCGAAGCTCCGGGTGCCGCCCGACCAGGTGCGAGGCAGCGCCAGGTCCGGGAGCAGGTCCAGGGGGTCGTGGGAGCTGGGCCGCTGGAGTCGTGCCTGGGCTCCGACGTGGTCGCGGGGCCTGAGCGCGCCGGTGAGCAGGAGGGTCGTCTCGTCCACGCACTCCGAGGGTTTCGACACCGTGCAGGAGGCGGTCGCCCAGGTCTTCCCGGAGGCCGTCGTGGCCCCGGCGCTGGTCGTGGGCGGCACCGACTCCCGGTACTTCACGGACATGGCCGACGACGACTACCGCTTCGCGCCCCTGCGCATCGGCCCGGACGACACCGCCCGCTTCCACGGCACCGACGAGCGGGTCCCGGTCGAGGGCTACGCCGATGTCGTGCGCTTCTACGCGCAGCTCCTCGTGAACGCGACGTCGCCCTGATTACAACGCCTTTTCGGGGCCTTTGGCACGGACATCTGCTAGGCTGCGCCCTCGTCCACACGAGGGAGGGTGCGATGCGCGAGGCATGGGGTGCGGGGCTGATCGGGCTGATGGTGGCGCTGGGCGGCGCCGGGTGCGGGGACGACGGCGGAGAGGACACGGGCGCGGACGCGGTGATCGATGCGCTCCCGGACGCGGAGGCGGACGCGGACGCTGCCGAGCCGGACGTCATGCCCGACACGGCGCCGGACGAGGGGCCGGACGTCCCGGAGGCGGACGCCGACGCCGCCGACGGAGGCGATGGCGACGTGCCCGAGGAGGAGGAGCTCCCGCCCCTCCCGACGCGCCAGCCCCTGCCGACGCCGACGGATCCCCTGGAGGGCGCCGAGGTCGAGAGCTGCGCCGTGTACCAGGAGGAGCGGTGCGTCGAGGGCGCCCGGCAGCGCTGCGCCGTCTACGACCCGGCGGCGGAGTCGTTCGTGGCCGAGCCGGACGGCCTGCTGCACCGCGCGCTGCTCTTCGACCGGTGGAGGGACCTCTACAACTCGCCGGACGGCCAGGCCATCGACCGCAACTTCGTGGGCGAGACCCTGCCGGGCACGCCGGAGAGCGAGTGGGGTGATCCCGCGCACTTCGAGGCCTACTGGGGCGCCGGGGACGGCGGCATCTGGACCGGCTGGGCCACGGTGGCGGCCGTGCTTCGCTACTCCGAGACCGGCACGGAGGCCGACTACCAGCGCATGGAGCAGCAGGTGCGCGACCTGGTGACCATGTACGAGGTCACGGGCATCCCGGGCTACATGACGCGGAACCACTACCTGCTCCTGCCAGAGGGCGGGCCGAACACGCCCGAGCACAACCTGCGCTGGGAGGGGCCGGGCTGGAACCCGAACCATCACCAGCGGCCCGTGCCGGACCCCGAGTCCGTGCCGGACCTCCCGGAGGCGTACCTGGAGGGCATCCCGAACGGGGAGGGCGAGCTCGTCCAGGGCACGCCCATGTGGCAGGGGCGGCCGTCCATCGACCAGAACTCGGGACCCATGACGGCGCTGCCGATGGCCTGGGGCCTCCTGCGCGACGAGGACCTGAAGGCGCGCATCGTCCACAACCTGACCTGCTACCTGAAGCGCCTCCAACGCATCGAGCTGGTGAACCTGCAGGACAACCCGGACCTGGTGGACGGCCTCGTCTCGTACTTCAGCGCCGGGGAGCTGAGCCTGGACCCCGGGGACATCGACTTCACGGAGATGGACCGCATCGTCGGCTACGTGCACCGGCAGGTGAACGACGCCAACGAGGACACGTTCGACAGGTCCTGTCCCGACACCGTGCAGGTCGAGCCGTGGCGGGTCATCGACGCGTCCTCGGACGACTTCCCGCTCGAGATGCTGGACCTGGTCGCGGACATGGACACCGACGACGACCGCCCGAACCAGATCGATCACTTCTACTTCCCGAGCCTGCGCGGCGGCGACGCGATGCACATGATGCACCTCGCGACGATGGCCCATCACTTCACGGGCGACGAGCAGTACCGGGAGTTCCTCTACGAGACGCTCGTGGACGACCTGGACACCATCGGCGTCATGCACACCGCCGGGGCGTTCGACCTGCCGAAGTTCTGCAAGAAGTACTACGGCGACCAGATCACCTTCGGGCCCTGGTGGGCGTTCCTCCACCTGCTCGACGAGAGCCCGCTCCTCGACGAGGTGCAGCAGGCCTACCACCACGAGATGTGGACGAAGCTGATGAAGGACGCCGGCAACGTCGACTTCGACATCATGTACGCGGGCGCCCTGCCGGACGACGTGGCCGTGGACAAGGCGGAGGTGCTGGCCGAGGGCCTGGCCGGGCTCGAGGAGATGGGCGGAAACGGCGGCCTGCTGATGGGCGAGCCCTTCGCGACCGAGTGGCTGAACGACCCGCGCCGGCGCTACCACACCACCCCGGCGGACATCCTCGCCTCGGCCCCCGAGGGCGTGGAGGCCGCCTGCCCGAGCGAGGACGAGATCGCCGTCTGCTCGGCCGACATCGAGGTGCTGGGCGTGTCCATGCCGAGCACGAACGCCTGGAAGACGCGCGCATGCTCCGGCAGCGAGTGGGAGTGCGAGGTCGGTGAGGAGGACGGGGAGGCCATGTGCACCGACAAGATGGCCAACGTCTTCCTGCCCCTTCCCCTGCGCGCCTGGACCGACTACCTGTGGCAGCGGAACCCCTTCCAGCTGGGCAAGCCCGCCTCCGTGCAGGGCGATCGCCAGTACGCCGGCTCCGACGTGTCGGTGCCCTACTGGAACGCGCGCCGCTACGACTTCGTCACCGAGGGTGAGGGCCAGGTGCTGGCGTGGGAGGAGGTCGGGACCTGCGAGTGACCGCCGGGGACGGCTCACGGTCCGTCACTTCGCAGGACGAAGGGCTCGCGCGAAGACGCCAGGACGCAAAGGAAAGCGGCATGCTTCGGTCCGGCGTGTCGCTCCTGGCCTGCCAGTGACCCGACAGCCTCGGCCGATCCGGTCTGCGAGCCGTTCGCTGGCCTCGGGGTCTGAGTCTTGGCGTCCTGGCGCGTGATTGTCCGCGAGACCGCGGCATCCCGAGATGCGTAGGACTGTGAGGCGGAGACGTCGGTCCCGCGGTATCTCTTCCAGGCCCTCGGTGCGGGCGGAGCGCCGTCAGCGCCCCTCGCCGCCCCAGCGGTCCGTGTCACGCAGGACGTCGCAGTCCACGAAGGCGGCGCCGTCGGGGTTCAGGAAGGGCGAAGCGCAGGCCTCGAGCAGCAGGGCGAAGGACTCCACCTCGACGCCGTCGTCGCTGGCCTCGGGCTGGAAGCCGCCCCGCCGGTCGTACTCGCCGTCGGGCACGGAGTCGTCCCAGACGTCCCAGCGGGGGAAGTCCGAGAGGTCCTCGGCGGCCTGGCTGTAGTGGGCCTGGACGTGGCGCGCCTCCCGGGCGGTCAGCGGCAGCCCCATGCTGGCGGCCTTGATCAGGAGGACGGCCATGTCCCTGTCCCAGTCGGAGCGGCTCGCCCCCGGCTCGTCGGTGTCCGGGGCCATGTAGCGGTCGATGCGATCCCGCAGGCCGCCCATGAGCTCCAGCGCCACGTCGTCGTAGCCGTGGGCCAGGGCGTTGCCGAGCGCCGCCATGTGGTAGTCCCAGACGATGGGGTAGTTGTAGTAGTGGGTCTCGGGCGCGACCTCGTCGAAGAGGTCGCCCTCGCCGGAGCCGCAGTCGTTGTACGGCTCGCCGTAGGCGATGAGGTCGGTCGCCAGCCGGGCGGGGCACTCGGCCTGTGGGTCGAACTCGGTGTAGCTGACGTAGCTGCCCAGGTCCTCCTCGGTGACCAGCCGCGGGGTGCCGTCGGCGGTCTTGGTCCGGATGTTGTAGCCGTGGTCGACGATGTCCTTGTTGAAGCCCTGCATGATCTCCAGGGTCTCGGCGCAGGCCTCGCGGACCTCCTCGTCCTCGGCGTCCTCCACGACGTAGTACAGCCACGTGGTGGTCCGGGTGATGGCGCAGACGTCGTCCTTGCTGCGCATGTTCGTCACCCAGATGTCTCCCCAGTACGGGTTGTCGGGCCAGGCGAAGGACTTGGCGTTCCAGCGATCCTGCTCCTCGTAGAAGGTCGTGAAGAGCACGTTCTTCTCCCGGCCGTCGTCGCCCCAGCGGTCCGTGTCCAGGGTGAAGCTGTGATCGATGGGGAAGACGGCGCGCGCCATCAGGTAGGGGGCCGGGTCGTCCTCGCCGCGGCGGAAGCCCTTCACCACGGCGGACAGCCCCTTGCAGTACTGCTCGGTCAGCAGCGCGATCTCCTCGTCGCCGGTGAGCCGATAGCCCGCGATGAGGGCGGCGAGGACCTTGGAGCCGGGGATCCACATGTTGTGCTCCGCCCCGCGGTGCTCGAAGGTCACCGACCCGTCCGACTTCACCACGGTCACGCCCCGGTACCAGGCCAGGTAGTCCTCCATGTCGGTGGAGGCGTCCACGCCGGTGCTCGTCCTGATCAGCCACCGGAAGTAGCCGACGTCCTTCCAGGCGCCGCTGACCTTCTCGGTGAAGGCGGTCACCTCGTCGGCCGGGATGGGCTCGCCGTCCGCGGGGCGCGTGAACTCGAACGGGAGGCCCCGAGCCGGGAACTGCGCCGTGTCGCCCTCGCCGTCGCCGTCGGTCGTGGCGTCGGCGTCCGCGACCGTGTCCGGGCCGGTGTCGGCCGCGGCGTCCGTCCCCCCGGCCACGTCGGTCGGGACGTCGGGGCCGGCGTCGGCCGCCGGGGTCGAGTCGGAACTCGAACACGCGGCGAAGGCGGCCGTGGACACGAGGAACGAGGCGGTGAGGAGCGTGCGGAGCAGGTACGGCATGGAAGACCCCGGCGTGCGGCTGAAGACCGCCCCCCTGTATCACGTGCCGCAGGGCCATTGGAAACCCTGGTCGCCCCCGTCGCTCGAGCGGGAGCGGAGGTGCGCTCGCTTTCCGGGCAGCCGAGGGTCTGGAAGCCCTGACCCCGGGACAGGCGCGATGTCGTATTCTCGGGCTATTGGGTGCGCGGCGTGCTACACACGACCACTGGGGCACAGAGCGACCGTGCTCCCGTTGGGCTACCGGCGATCTCCGGCGTCTCGACCATCCGCGCCCGCTTCCCCATGCCTCCCGGCGTGGGTCGGGACGCGCCTCCGGCGCCGCGGGTCTGGTCGATCCGCTCGGAGCTCCCTCGGAGACCCGCGCTCCGCACGGACGATCGGTGCGGTGGTCGTCCGCGCTCCATTCGCCCATTCGCACGCACCCACGGCTGGCGACAGACAGCCAGCCCTTGAACACGAGGTCCAGTGGCCGCTCGGTTGTTTGTAGGAAATCTCTCGTATGAGGCGACGGAAGCCGACCTGAGGACGCTCTTCTCGGAGATCGGCCCCGTCACCATGGTGCACCTGCCCCTCGATCGCGAGTCGGGCCGCCCGCGCGGATTCGGCTTCGTCGAGTTCGCCGAGCCGTCGCTCGGCGCGCAGGCCATCGAGCGCTTCGACCAGAAGCCGTTCAAGGGGCGGCCGCTGGCGGTGAACGAGGCGACGCCCCGGGGCGAAGCCGGCCGTGGTCCGTCCCGCGCCGGGTCGCACCGAGCCGCGCCTCCCGGGCGCCCGTCGTCCGGCGGTGCGCCCCCGCGTGGGCCGTCGCAGGCCGCGATGGCCCCCCCCGAGCCGGAAGGCCCCGGGCCACGGTTCGAGTCGGGTCCCCGCCGCGCCAGGTCGCCGGGCAGCTTCGGCCCCGATGCCGCGCCACGGCACAAGCGCAGGAGAGGCCGCGGCGATGACCGCAGCCCGCGGGGCCCGCTCAAGGAGCTGGGCGGCCGACCGCACGATCCCGACTTCTACAACGATGATGATGACGCAGATGACGTGCCGTTCTGGGCCGCCCACGACGCACTGGAAACGGACGAGGAGTGACTCTTGGCCAGATCGAGCACGACGATTCAGAAGCGAGAGAAGGAGAAGGCGCGCGCACAGAACCGCCTCGACAAGGCGGCGCGCCGCGACGCTGCACGCGAACGCCGCGCCCAGGGCCGCGACGCGGACGAGGGCGAAGATCCCGATCTGGCCGGCATCAAGCCGGGCCCCCAGCCCCGGCTCCCCGAGTTCCGCGACGACGTGGACGACTAGCCCCGCATCTCGGGAGCAGAAACTCCTGCATTTTCGGAAGGCTCGCCCGCCGCTCCTCGCACGCTTCGACCAGTGGGCCGCCCCCTCTGTGGTGACGGCGGGGTTGGCTCCTCTCTCCGTTCAGGAGTGCGACGACGGCGATCCGTGTACGACGGACGACTGCGACGCGGAGGCGGGCTGCATCCACACGAGACTGCCCGATGACACGCCGTTCGGACAGGGGAAGGTGTGCCGGGCCGGAGTCTGCACGGACGTCTCGAGTTTCGAGTAGCAGCCAGGGATCCGGACCCGTCAACCGGCGGCCGACCGCGGGGCGATCTCCCGCTCGAGCGCCCCGTCCAGGCGGTCGGACTCGACCTCGAGGTCGTAGTGGCCCTGGAGGCCCATCCAGAGCTCGGCCGTGGCCCCGAAGTAACGCGCCAGGCGCAGGGCGGTGTCGGCCGTGATGCCGCGCTTCTCACGGATGATGCTGTAGATGCGGGGAGGCGGGATCTGGATGGCCTTGGCCAGGCCGTAGGCGGTCAGGCCGCCCTCGGCGGAGCTGTCGACTCGGTCCTGCGTCCACGTGACGCCAGTCGCCGTCACCGCTACGCTCGCGGCATGAACGGAACAGCCCGTTCGGCGTTTGAGCCCCCGCCATCTGCCCCGGCCGGGGAAGGGCGGTGCGCCACTGCCCATCCGTCACCAGAGGGCGGCCGGTTCCTGGGAGTTCCGATGTCGTCGCTCGCTGCTGATGTCATCTCGGACACGCTGACCGCGCCGGCTTCCGGTCCGGCGTCCTCGACGCTCGGCGGACGGTGTTCGCCCGCTCGAGTCGAGCAGGGTGGAGCGTCTCCCGTCCTGCGAGGGCAACCATGCTGAGCCGTCTCTACAACCTCTGGGTGAGCCTGCGGACCGGCCTCTGGTTCGTGCCTACGCTCATGGCTGTCGGCGCGGTCGGGCTGGCTGTCGTGACCCTCAACCTCGATGCCGGCCTGCCGGAGGAGAAGGCCCGGCAGTTCTGGCTCCACAGCGGCGGGCCGGAGGACGCCCGCAACCTGCTATCGACGGTCTTCTCCTCGATGATCACGATGGCGACGCTCGTCATATCGATCACCATGGTGGTGTTGACACTCGCCGCCAGTCAGCTCGGGCCACGGCTGGTCCGCAACTTCATGGGCGATCTCCGCACACAGCTCGTGTTCGGCATCTTCCTGATGACCATCGTCTATTGCCTGCTGGTGCTTCGCACCCTCGACAGCGATCTCGACAACTCCGCGGTGCCCCACATCGCGGTCACGGTCGGGACCGCGCTCGCCCTCCTCAACCTGTTCGCGCTGCTGTTCTTCATCCACAACCTGGCTCGGTCTATCGTCTCCGACACAGCGATCCGGCGGGTCGACAGGGAGCTCCGCAAGAGGATCTCACGCCTGCTGCCGGTGGAGGACGACGGCCAGCCGCTCGTCGAGCGGACGACGGCGGATGACGAGCTGCCGGGCGACTTCGATGAACGTGCGGCCTCTCTGTGGCTGTCCGGCGAAGGCTATGTGCAGGCGATCCAGTATGAGCGGCTCGTGGAGCTCGCCTGCCGGCACGAGGCGGTGATCCGTCTGTACGTCCGTCCCGGCCATTTCGTCATTCGCGACTCGCACAAGGCCGATGTCTATCCAGGGCGCCTGCTCGGGCCGGAGCTGGCGACCGAGATCGAAGGCGCGATCCGGATCGGCGAAGAGCGCACGCCGTTCCAGGATGTGGAGTTCTCGATGCGCCACCTGGTCGAGATCGCCGTGCGCGCGCTCTCGTCGGGCATCAACGATCCCTTCACCGCCATTGCCGTTCTCGATCGCCTGGGCGCAGCGCTCCGCGAGCTGATGCGGCGGGAGCTCCAGCCCGAGGTGTTCTACGATGAGGCCGGCGTGGTGCGCGTGTTCGGCCGGGCGTCGAGCTTCCGTGGTTTGATGGACGTCGCTTTCCACCAGATCCGGCAATCCGGAGCCGGCCACCCCGCGGTCATCATCCAGATGCTCGACATCATTGCGCGACTCGCGACCAACGTCCGGCTGCCCAGCCAGCGCGATGCTCTGCTCGAGCACGCCGCCATCCTCGCCGAAGCCGGCCGCCGCGGGGCGCCGGAAGCCTCCGACATCGCCGACATCGAGCATGGCTATCAGGCAGCTCGAACGGCGTTGACGTAGCAAGCCATACCTCGGAAGAGACCACGTTTCGGGGACGGCCCCACACGCCGGACGTGGTAGCCTCCACGGTGGATCTGGGGGTCAAGTCTACTGACTTCTGACTTCGCGGGCAGCTGGGGTTGTGAACGGGCAGGTGGGCAACGTGCTCTAGGACCTCCGCAGGAAGGGACTGCCGCGTGAATTCCTACGCTGGAAGGAGCGCTGCGAGCGTGGGGCGTCGGAGCCGGAGCCCACCAGCCCTTAGTCAGAAGTCAGTAGACCTGACCCCGAAGCCCCGCAGCACGGGAGGCTCGCAGCATGTTGGACATCCTCTGGTTGGCCCTGGGCGTGGCGCTGCTCACCGCGGGCGGCGAGGCGCTCATCCGCGGATCCCTCGCCGCCTCGACGCGCCTGGGGATCTCGCCGCTTCTGAGCGGGCTGGTCATCGTCGGCTTCGGCACCTCGGCCCCGGAGATGGTGGTTTCCGTCGACGCCGCCCTGAGCGAGCGCCCCGACATCGCCGTCGGCAACGTCGTCGGCAGCAACATCGGCAACATCCTGCTGATCCTCGGCCTGTGCGCCGTGATCACGCCCCTGGCCGTCCGGCCCCTGGCGCTCAGGCGCGACGGGGTCGCCGTCGTGGGTGCCAGCGTGCTCTTCGTCGTCCTCGTCGGCGGCAGCGCCCTCGGCCGCCCGGACGCCGCCATCCTCCTCGCCGCACTCTGCGGCTACCTCGTCTGGGCGTACCGCACCGAGCGCCGCCAGGGCGACCCCGCCGCCGAGGTCTACGAGGCCGAGGCCGCGGAGGTCACGGCCCGACCCCGGTCGCTGCCGTGGACCCTCCTGGCCGTCGGGGGCGGGCTGGCGCTCCTCATCGGCGGCTCCCGGGTCCTCACCACCGGCGCCGTGGGCATCGCCGAGCACCTAGGCGTCTCGGAGGCCGTCATCAGCCTCACCCTCGTGGCCGTCGGGACCTCCCTGCCCGAGCTGTCCATCTCCGTCATCGCGGCCATCCGCCGCCACGCCGACGTCGCCGTCGGCAACGTCCTGGGGAGCAACCTCTTCAACCTCCTCGGCATCCTCGGCCTCTCCGCCATCCTCCAGCCCCTCCCCGTCCACGCGCGGATCCTGCACTTCGACCAGTGGGTCATGCTCGGCACCGCCGTCCTCCTCCTCCTCTTCCTCTTCACCAGCCGCCGCCTCAGCCGCTTGGAGGGAGGCCTCCTCCTCGGAGCCTACGCCGTCTACCTCTACCTGAGCTTCACCACCTTCGGCGCGTAGACCGAGGGCGGCTACACTCCACACGAGACGAAACGAGGAGGCCGGCATGTGTGGACGGTTCGGGATCGCGCTCCTGGCGGAGGACATCGCCGAGCTCGTGGACGTGCCCTTGAAGGACCTCGAAGGCTACGAGCCGCGCTGGAACATCGCCCCGACCCAGGACTCCTTCGTCGTCCGCCTGGACCACGGACAGCGCCGGGCCGTCCCCATGCGATGGGGGCTCGTCCCGAGCTGGGCGAAGGACCGGAAGATCGGCCACCGGCTCATGCGCCGAGTTTCCATAAGAGGGATTACCGGACGTCGGGCCGGCGCCCGAGCGGTCGTCGTGGGCTCGATCGCGAACGATCGCGGCTGGGTCGTGGCCCCAATGAGGTCGCTCGGGGGTGATCGCGGGGTCTCGGACGTCGATCGGGTCGCTCCGTTCATGCCGAGAGCGTAAGGGTGCGCGTGCCTCCGGCCACGTAGACGCAGGCGCTGGCGGCTTCGGGGGCAGGTCTACTGACTTCTGACCAAGGGCTGGTGGGCTCCGACGCCCCACGCTCGTAGCGCTCCTTCCAGCGTAGGAATTCACGCGGCGGTCCCTTCCTCATACAGGGGTTCGCCCGGTGCGCTCGTCTAGTTGTGAGAGATCCGGGCTAGGAGTTTGTAGGGAGTTGCGAATCGGGGCCAACCGAACGCAACCCGCTGGGATCACTCACCACGGGCGACAAGATGTTGCCATACATCTGCGATGGCGTGTCCGCCTGAACCGCCGCAAATTGTTGAAATCACGTGAGCGGCCAGTGGGGCCCGGAATCCGGCGCTCCGAATATGCCTGAATTCATAGCCATTCTATTCGCTACAGGCTCCTAGCGGCCGGCGGGCTTGACCCACATGGCCGTGTCGGTCACGCCGTTCGAGGTCCAGATCTCCCGCCAGCCGGCGAGGCGCTCGTGGAGTGTCGTCCACTCCGACGAGGCGTAGCCGTCGTCGGGACCACGGGAGTCGGGAGCGGGTGAGGGCGGGTCGCGCGGCACGTACCAGTTGATGTTGTCGATGATCAGCAGGCCCCCGGGCTCGAGCTTGTCGAGCACGGCCAGTGCACAGTGGGCGCGCAGATGTCCGTCGACGAGCGTGAAGTCCAGGCTCGCGTCGTCGACCTCGTCCACGACCCGCACGTAGTCGGCGTCCGGGCCCCGGTGCAGGTCGTCGGCGAATCGGTGGGTGATCCGGTCGCCGAGGTGCCCCCCGTCGACGCTCTCTCGGACGATGTCTCGCCACGCGGGGTCGTGTTCCACGGAGATGAGGTGGCCGACTCGTCTGCCCAACCACGCGGTGCTGCGCCCCGAGCCCCACTCCAAACCGCGGTCGTCGGGCTGCAGCCAGAGATCGAGCAGGTGGATCATGTCCCAGGTCAGCCACGGCAGCTCGGGGTGGCTCCGCTCGAACCACATCGTGCGCAGGCGATCGTAGATGTAGCGTGGCGTCCAGTGGGCAAACGTTCGCACGGCCATCCTTCGTGAACTCTCCATCGGGCAGCGCGAACCTATCAGGGCCGCGCCCTCGGAGTCACGCGGCCCGCTGGAGTCACGCGGCCCGCTGGAGTCCCGTCGCCCGTGGCGAGCGACGGGGCTGCGGCCTCACCGATTCGCCCTGCCGCGACGTGGCAACACGGGGTGCCGCTAGAACGTGTAGCGGATGCGCCCGTAGGCGTTGCTGTTGTCCTCGAGCTGGCTGAAGAAGGTGTGGTCGTCCTCGCCGACGAGGACGTTGCCGCCCACGGTGAGCTCGACCGCGTCGGTGACCTTGTAGCCGATGGACGGGCGGATGTAGGCGTCCATGTCGCTCGGGGAGTACATGGCGAACAGCGACAGGGTCAGGTCGTCGCGGAGGAGCATCCAGGTGATGCGCGAGGTGACCACGTGGCGCAGCTCGTCGGGGGCGAAAACCGTGGACTGCATGCTGTCGAGCATGGCGTCGTGGTCCAGGATGTACTCGACGTAGTACTGCAGGCCCAGGGTCATCTTGGTGATGAGCTCGTGCTCGTAGCCGACGAGGCCGCGGACCTGGGAGTTGGGGACCGTGGGATCGTCGCCGTCCTCGTCGTCGAGGGAGTGGTAGAAGGAGCCCTCCATGTTGGCGATGCCGCCGAGCAGGGGGGCGCGCCAGCTCGCGCCGTAGACGGCCAGGCGCGAGAAGGTCGGGCGCGGCGGGTCGGTGCTGGTGTCGAGGGCGCTGGGCTGCTTCCAGAACCCGTAGTAGCCGTACAGGGCCAGCTCGTGGCCGCCGATGTTGCGGTACAGGCGCGCGGCGAACTCGCCGTTGTCCAGGTCCAGCTCCGGCTCGACGGGGTCGACCATGACGCCGCCGCCGACGCGCTGCCCGGCCATGGGGCTGAAGAAGGACAGGCGCTCGCCGCTGATGAAGCGGTCGGGCTCGAAGACCGGCGTCCAGACCAGGTCCAGGTTGAAGATCTCGTAGAAGTAGAAGCTGGTCTTGAGCGCGGTGGAGGGCGCCTTGAGGTACTCGTCGTCGCGCCCGATGAAGAACGAGACGAAGTCCTTGGGGAAGAGGTCGTTCAGGAAGACCAGGTCGCCGGTGCCCCAGGTGAGGACCTGGCGGCCGGCGGTGATGGTCAGCCAGTGGGCGGGGCTGAGGGTGGCGGAGGCCTCGCGGATGTCCACGATGACCTCGTCCTCGACGCCGTCCGCGAGGAGGTCGCCCTTGAAGGACAGAGAGGCCAGCTCGCTCTCGTGGTCCAGCTCCAGGCGGAACAGGGCCTCGCTCAGGACGAGCTGGTCCTCGGTGGTGTCGTCGCCGACGACGCGGCTGCCGACGCCCAGCTCGCCGAAGCCGTGGATCTGGACGGCGGGCGCGGCCGAGGCCTCGTCGCCCCAGGCGTCGCCCTCGTCGGCCCAGGCGTCCTGCTCGGCCCAGTCGTCGTCCTGGGCGAGGGCCGGGCCCGCCGCCAGCAGGGGCAGGGCGAGGGCCAGGGTCGTCGCCGCTCGCAGGGTGGGGTTGGTCGCGCGCATGGCTCGTTCTCCTGGTCGTGCGGATCCCGTGCGTGGCCGGGGCGGGCCACGCCCTGTCCGTGGAGGGGCTCGGAAGGGAGGCGAAGGGGCGATCGACGGTCGCGCCAGGGAGCACGCGACCGCCGACCGCCGGGCTGGACTAGCGGAGGTACTTCCGCGGCGGGTTCCGGAGGGAGCGCTCGGCGAAGATGCGCTCCGGGAGGCCCGTGTCGTACTGGACGCCGCGCATCTGCGAGACGGTGTAGGCGCCGGAGCGCAGGTCGCTCGCCTTCATCACCGTGGCCGTGGGGTGGCCGTCGATGGTCTCGATCTTCACGTTCTCGAGCCGGCGGTAGGGCTCGTCGCTGCCGTCGAAGTAGTCCATCTTGCGCGGCACCATCGTGTCCTTGTCGATCCAGACCTTGTAGTAGTCGAACTCGACGGAGCCGGAGTCCTTCGGCGTGCCCTTGAGGATGTACTGGCTGTCGGTCTCCTCCACGAGCTCGTGCTCGTCCGCGCGGAGGTCACGCCCGGAGATGTCCTCGTAGAAGAAGTGGGTCCCGACGAAGCTGGTGCGCTTGTCGCCGGCGGCGATGCGCTTCACCAGGTCCAGGGCCGGCAGGTACAGCCAGCGGTCGTCGTCGCTGTCCACGTGCTTGTCCACGAGGAAGACCGTCTTCCGCACGTCGGCCGGGCGGGTGAAGTAGACCAGGAAGTGCTGGTCGCCGCCGTCCTTCTCGTCGAGGCGCAGGATGGTGAACTGACGGATGCGCTTTCGTCCCCGGGCGTCGTGGATGGTCATCCGGGTCTGGGAGCGGACGTCGTCGCCCGCGTAATACATGGCGTTGTTGGCCTTCTTGACGATCTCCTCGACGGGTGGCGCGGCGTTCGCGCTCGGCGTCGGGGCCAGGACGAGGCCCGCGAGGGCGACGGCGAAGGTGGCGCCCACGAGGGCGGTTCCGGGTCGGATGGTGCGCATGGCGTTCTCCTTCTTCATGGGGTTCTTCAAGAGGTTCGACAGGTGGCTGGAGACTCGGCGCGGGTTCACGGCGTCACCGTGGCGGTCTCGCGGGCCTCGTCCGACTCGCCGGGCTCCTCCTCGGCCTCCGGGTCGTGCCTCAGGTCCGGCAGGCGCTTGCGCAGCAGGTGCACGGCGGCAGGCAGGAGGACGAGGGTCATGACGCCGGAGGTGGCCATGATGGCGGCCATGAAGAACCCGACGGTGTTGTAGGGGACCAGCGGCGCGGCCAGCAGCGGCAGGAAGCCGATGGCGATGACGATGGCGTTGCGGCTGATGGCGCGGGCGGGCTCGTGGAACATGACGGGGAGCGCCTCGTCCCAGGAGCAGTTGCCGGCGCGGAGCTTCACGCGGCGGGCGCGCTGCAGGAAGTGGATGGCGAAGTCCACCGACAGGCCCAGGGTCATGGCCGACAGGACCGCGACGGGCATGTCGTACTCCTTCCCGACCAGGCCGATGATCCCGTAGATGAAAAGGATGGTGACGGTCAGGGGGATCATGGACAGCAGCCCGAAGAGGATCGACCGGAACAGGAAGATCATCATGAAGAGCACGATGACGAAGGCGCCCAGGAGGCTGTCCAGCATCCCCTCGACCATCTCCTGCTGCCAGACGACGTTCAGGTAGGTCATGCCCGCCCAGCGGACGTCCACGCCCTCCGGCGGCGGGTTGTCGGCGAGCACCCCGTCCACGTGGTCGACGACGGCCAGCATGTCCTGGTTGTCGCCGCTCTTGAGCTGGACCCAGATGTTGGCCGTGCCCTTGTCGGGCGTGATGAAGTGCCACAGCTGTCCGGGCCGGTGCGACGACTGGTAGCTCAGCAGGCTCTGGGCCACGGCGGCGCTGGACGGCGGGATGCGGTACTGCTCCGGCTCGCCGTCCTGCAGGTCGCGGAAGACCGTCTTCACGATGTCGACGACGGACGTGGTCTTGCCGACCTTGTCGCTGGCGCCCAGCTTCTCCTGGAGCGTGTCGATGTAGGCGAGGGCCTCGGGGCTCTGGAAGTACTTCGCCTCGAGCTGGCCCTCCTCGAGCTTGTCCATGACGGCCATCCAGGCCTCGTAGTCGGCGTCCGCCTCGGCGGCGAAGGACGCCTCGTCGACCTGCTCGATGACGCGGGTGGTCCAGTCGGCGAAGGACTCGTCCTCCCCCTGCTCGCGGAGCTCCTCCCAGCGGGAGGCGACCTTCGGGTGGTCCTTCACGAGCGCGTCGATCTCCGCGCGGAGCTTCTCGTCGGCGTCCGGGGTCTTGTCCTTCTCGAGGACCAGGTAGGCCGGATAGGTCCCCGCGAAGTGCTTGTTCAGGACGCGGTCCGCGACGCGCAGCTCGTGGCCCTCGGCGAACCAGCGGACCGGGTTGTCGTTGATCTGGATGAGCGTGATTCCGTAGACGCTCAGCCCGACGACGGCCGCCGTGGCGAGGACCACCAGCTTGGAGCGTCGGACCGCGAAGCCCCCGACGCGCGGGAGGAGGCGGCCCAGGAGCGTGCGATCGCTGGCGTGCTCGGCCTCGGCGTTGCGCTCGCTGAGCTTCTTCAGGCGGGCCTCCGACAGGGACACGAAGTAGGCCGGGATGAACAGCACCGTGAGCAGGAAGGCGACGGCCACGCCGCCGGCGACGAACACACCGAAGACGCGCACCGGCGGGATCGGGGCGAAGATGAGGGAGGAGAAGCCGGCGACCGTCGTCAGGGACGTGTAGAAGATGGGCGTGAAGAGCTTCTCCATCGCCTTCTGGATGACCTCGCGGGGGTCGTCACCCGGCTGGTAGCGGTCGGAGATCTCCGAGAGCACGTGCACCGACGCCACCACCGCGATGGGCATCAGGAAGATGGGGATCATCGAGCTCATGATGTGCACGGTGTAGCCGGCGCCGATGAGCGCTCCCATGGCGATGATCACCGTGGACATGGCGATGATCATGGGCGCCGTGATGAGCGCGACGCTCCGGAAGAACCACCACATGATGAGGAAGATGACGAGCGCGGCGAGGGGCGCGGACAGCGCCATCTGCGTGAACATCTGGACGCCGAAGGTGTCCTCGGCGACCGGCAGCCCGGTGATGAAGTACTGCTCGTCGCCCTCGTAGCCGGCGAAGACGTCCTTGATCTCCTGGCTGATGCGGTGGCTCTCGGTCTTGCTCTCGATGGGGACGTAGAGCGCCACCGCCTTGCCGTTGGCCGAGATGAGCGTGTCCTGGAGCATCGGCATGCGCTGGGCCGCCTCGCGCACCGCCGTGGCCTCCTCCTGCGACTCGGGCTTTTCGGGCAGGAGCCAGGAGAAGCTCACGGTGCCGAGCCCCTCGGACTCGATCTTGTCCACCGTCGCCGGGGACATGATGTCGCGCACGATGACGCCGTCGATGTCCTCGATGGCGCGGGTGAGATCGTGGATGCGGCCCAGGGACTCGGGGTTGAAGACGCCCTCGGAGTGCTCCTCGTTGACCACGCCGACGACCATCATGTCGTACAGCTCGAAGCGATCCTTCACCTCGTGGTGGAACAGCCGCTCGGCCTGGTCGGCCGGGAGCATGTTCTCGGGGTCGGTGTCCACCACGGCGCGGGGGATCTGGGCGCCGGCGGCGATCACCGCCAGCGCGAGCACCGCGAAGACGACCTTCGGATGGTCGGTGGCTGCACGAATCATTCGGGCTCTCATGGTGGACGTCTCCCTCGTTTCTGCGACGAGCATCGGGTCGAGCGGGCCGCGCACCCGGCAGCCCTCTCGGAGCGACTTCATGCAGGGGAGTCATCAGGGGCGCGAAGTGTTACAGGGCGACGTCGTGGTAGAATCGGGCGATTCCCGATCCAGAGGAGCACAGCGTGTCCCACGTGGAGTGGAGCCCGCCGCTGCCGCCGCGCACCCGCACGGCCGAAGGCGAGGAGCGGCACGTCGGCGTCGAGATGGAGTTCATCGGCCTGGACGTGGCGGAGGTCTCGCGCCTCGTGGCGGAGCACCTCGGCGGACGGGTGGAGGCCCGCACCCGCTACGAGCACGTGGTCGTCGGGGACGAGGCCGGCGAGTGGGGCGTCGAGCTGGACTACGAGTACCTCAAGAAGAAGGGCCGCGAGCCGCCCGACGAGGACGAGTTCCTGGCGCTCCTGGACGAGGCGGCGGAGAGCGTCGTCCGCGCCGGCGCCGAGATCATCGTCCCCGTGGAGATCGTCAGCCCGCCGCTGCCCATGCCGCGCCTCGCCGACGTCCACACGATGGTCCGGCGCCTGCGGGAGGCCGGCGCCCGCGGGACCGGCGCCGGGGTGGCCTACGCCTTCGGGATGCAGCTCAACCCGGAGATGCCCGCCCTGGACGCCGGGACCATCGCCCGCTACCTCAAGGCCTTCCTCTGCCTGAACGACTGGCTGGTGGAGCGGACCCAGGTGGACTTCACGCGCAAGTTGACCCGTTTCGTGGCGCCGTTCCCGCACGCCTACGTGCGCAAGGTCGTCGACCCGGCCTACTGGCCGGACCTGGGGCCGCTCATCGACGACTACCTGGTGGACAACCCCACCCGGAACCGGCCGCTGGATTTTCTGCCGCTGTTCCTCCACGTGGACCCGGAGCGGGTGCGGCGGGTGGTGCACGATCCCCGCGTGAAGTCGCGGCCGGCGATGCACTACCGGCTGCCGGACTGCGACATCGACCGGCCGGAGTGGGGCATCCACGTCGTCTGGGCGGACTGGCTGCAGGTCGAGCACCTCGCCTCGGAGCCCGAACGCCTGGAGGCGGTGTGCGAGCGGTACTCCGCGCTGCTGGACCACGCCCTGGGCCGGCTCTTCGAGGACTGGGCCGAGGAGGTGCGAGCGTGGCTCAGGCCACCCGAAGACCTCTGATCGGCGTGACCGGGCCGCGCCGTCGGGCCTGGGGCCCCCGGGCCTGCATCCACGTCGGCCTGCTCCTCGCCGGAGGCCGGCCGGTCCACCTGCGCCCGGGCAGGCCGCTTCCCGGAGACCCCCTCGACGGCGTGGTCATCAGCGGAGGCCACGACGTGGAGCCCGTGCTCTACAAGGAGGTCGCGGAGGTCGAGGGGCGCTACGACCCGGAACGCGACGCCTTCGAGTCCGACGTCATCGATCTGGCGCTGGCCGAGCACCTGCCGCTGCTGGGCATCTGCCGGGGCGCCCAGCTCCTCAACGTCCGCCTGGGCGGGACGCTCTTCCAGGACCTCCGGGAGCACAGGGAGCGCACGTCGAACCGGCGCTTCATCCTGCCCCTGAAGACCCTGTGCGTGGAGGGCGACACGCGGCTCCACGCGCTGTTCGGCGGTGAGCGCTTCCGCATCAACAGCCTCCACGACCAGAGCATCGACCTGCTGGGGGAGGGGCTGGTCGTCTCGGGCTGGGACATCGACGACATCGTGCAGGCCGTGGAGCTTCCGGGCCGGGACTTCGTCGTGGGCGTGCAGTGGCACCCCGAGTTCCTGCTGTACCTCCCGCGGCAGCTTCGCCTGTTCCGGGCCCTGGTCGAGGCGGCCGTGACGAAGGCGCACGAGGAGGGACGTAGCCGTACGAGGGACCTGTGGAAGTCTATCTGAGCCTGTTCGTCACCTCGCTGCTCGCAGCGACCATCCTGCCGGCCTACTCGGAGATCCTCTTCGCCGGGCTGCTCGTGAAGGGCTACGATCCCATGGCGCTGTGGCTCTGGGCCAGCGCCGGCAACACCCTGGGCTCCGCCGTGAACTGGGCCATGGCGCGCTTCTTCCTGCGCTTCCAGGACCGGAAGTGGTTCCCCTTCAAGCAGGACAACCTGGGCCGGGCCCAGCGCTGGTTCCAGAAGTACGGCGTGTGGTCCCTGCTGATGGCCTGGGCCCCCATCGGCGGCGACGCCCTCACCTTCGTCGCCGGCTTCATGCGCGTGAACTTCTGGCTCTTCCTCCTTTTGGTCGCCATCGGCAAGGCCACCCGCTACGCCATCGTCCTCTGGGTCGTGGGTGGGTTCTCCTGAGTGATGATGAACTACTGATTCATGACAAATCAGTAGTTCCTTGACTTGTCGGGCCCGGGGCTACTAATTTGAACTAGATTAGTATTTGGTTGTACATGTTCCCCAGACGGAGCCTCCGTTGCGAATCCCCGCGTCCCCGCCCCCGTTTGCCCGACTCCTGGAACGCTTTCAGGGGGATCCGGAGCGGTTCCTGGAGCTTCTCGGCTACCGCCTTGGGCCGGCCACTCCCGACGGGCGCTATCTCCACTGGGACGAGCTGAGACGGAGGCCCCCACCCGAAGGCCTCGACCACGAGGAATGGTGGTTCTGCCTCAAGGCTGCGCGGTTTGCCACGTGGAAGCCGCTGCCGCTCGAAGATGCCTCGGGTGCGCCCTTCGGATTCGTGATGACCGAAGTCGCTCAGCGATTGGCGCACGAGATCGACCGAGACGCCAGCGGCTCCATCACGCTGTCCGAAGAGGTGACGAACACGGCGACTCGGGACCGCTACATCATGAACTCCCTCATCGAGGAGGCCATCACCTCGAGCCAGCTGGAGGGCGCGGCGACGACGTACGAGGTGGCGAAGGAGATGCTGCGGTCCAGTCGTCCTCCGCGTGACGATGACGAGCGGATGATCGCCAACAACTTCGAGGCCATGCAGTACATCCGGGAGCACCTCGACGAGCCGTTGTCGGTCGAAGCCGTGCTCACCCTCCACGGCATCGTGGCGCAGGGGACGCTGGACGAACCCGATGCAGAGAGGCGCGTGCGGCGGCCGGGCGAGGTCGTCCGGGTCGTCGACCCCGAGGGCAGGGTCCTCCACGATCCGCCGCCCGCGGAGCAGCTCGGGGGCCGGCTGGAGGCCATGTGCGACTTCGCCAACGCTCACACGCCCGAGGGCTTTGTCCACCCCGTCGTGCGGGCGATCCTGCTGCACTTCTGGCTGGCCTTCGACCATCCGTTCGTCGACGGCAACGGGCGGGCTGCCCGAGCGCTCTTCTACTGGTCGATGCTCAGGCAGGGCTACTGGCTGGCCGAGTACGTCTCCATCTCGCGGATCGTGAAAGGCGCCCCGGCACAGTACGGTCGCGCGTTCCTCCACACCGAGACGGACGACAACGACGCCACGTACTTCGTCCTGCATCACCTGAACGTGCTGCGCCGCGCCATCGACGAGCTGCACGTGTACCTTCGCCGGAAGATGGCGGAGGTCCGCCGAGTGGAGGACTGGCTGGCGGCGTCCGAGGCGCTCAACCATCGCCAGTTCGCGCTGTTGAGCCACGCGGTCCGGCACCCGAACGCCCGCTACACGATCCGGTCCCACCAGCGGAGCCACGCGGTCTCCTATCAGACCGCTCGAACGGATCTGCTGGAGCTGGCCGAGCTGGAATTCCTCCAGCGGCGCCGGACCGGTCGGAAGTTCGTCTTCGTCCCGATGCCGAACCTGGAGGAGCGTCTGGCGAAGCATGCGGGGCGGTAGAGCCAAGGGCAGCCGGCGCGTCAGAGCTTCCAGATGTGCGGGGCGGTGTCGGGCTCCCTGAGTGCCTCTGCGTGGTCCACCAGCCAGGGGAGGCGGTGGAGCAGCAGGTCCACCATCGGCTCGTCGAGGCGGTGGAGCATGTCGCGGAACTCGGAGATGCGGAAGACGAAGCTCACGAGGACGGTGGCGTCCACCAGGTCCTGGGAGGTGAGGTGGCGGCGCTTCACGAGGCGGGCCCGCTCGGCGGCGACGGCGCGGATCGCGAGCCACTGGAAGACCAGGCGGGCGAAGCCCGCGAAGACGGTCGGGGCCGTGGTCAGGCTCTTCCCGTGGAGGGTGTGGTGGACCTTGTCGCGGAAGAGGGCCCGCTGCTCGGCGGTCCGGGGCGGGCGGAGCAGGCGGTGCAGGCTGCCCCGCAGGCGCTCCAGGGCCGGCTCGAGGGTGTCGAGGCTGTCGACGTGGACCTCCATGTCGTCGTCCCGGTCGCCGAGTCCGTCCCGGATGTCCCTCATGCCCCGGCCGAGCGCGTCCATCATCCGGTCCAGGCGTGCCTGCAGCTCCCCGGGGCGGGTGGCCTCGGGCCGGGCGTCCGGATCGAGGCCCGCCTCGAGGCAGAGCACCCGGCGCATGGCCAGCAGGCCGGCCACGGGGTCGGCGCGGTGCGCGTCGACGGCCTCGTGGAGGGACTCCTCCAGGCGCGCGTAGCTGCTGTACTCGAGGGTCTCGCCGCCGTCGAGGATCAGCACCGGCCGGACCCGCTCCAGCGTCGGCACGAGCCGCAGGACCTCCCGGATGTCGTCCAGCTGGTCGCGGAGCGGCGTGCCCCTGCGCGCCTCGACGAAGCCGCGGCACTCGGTGGACAGGCTCACCGCCACCCCCTCGGGCGTGGCGATGAACTGCCAGGGGAACAGCCGGCAGACCCGCGGCTTCATGTGGGCGCCCAGCTCCTGGTGGATCAGGCAGCGGCCCTCCCCGGTGAGGAAGACGCACGCGCCGTCCACCGAGTGACAGAGCACGTGGGTGCCCGTCTCCGCCCCGCGGTCGGTCCGGAGCCGCAGGAAGAGCCCCTTGTCGCTCTCGGTCCGCGCCCGGAGCATCTCCTTGTGGGGCTCGAGGGCCTCGATGACGTCCTCGCCGACGGGCCCGATGTTCTGGCCGCCGCAGCAGCTCCCGCACGCCGTGCACGTGAACGCGGCGTCGTCCCGCACCAGCAGCGGGACCTCGTCGGGGGAGGCCCGGCGGTGGCGCTCGGCCCGGTGGGACTCGTCGAGGAAGGCGCGGGTGTGTGCCGTGTCCAGGAGGTGGAGGCGGTCGAAGAAGGCCACGACGCGCTCGATGCCCTCGCGGCTCGCGCCCGCCCGCTCGGCGAGCCCGTCCAGCCCCTGCGGCCGGTCGAGCAGCCGTGCCACCTCCACGGCCCGGTCGTCCAGGCGCATCCGCCGACCCAGGCCGGGATCGACCAGCACCCAGGGCATCCTCTCCCCCGGGGCCGCGCGCTCGAAGCGGATGTCGGAACGGACTGGGGCGACCTCGGACACGCGACCTCCACTGCGGGCTGGCGGACACCGTAGCAGCCGCGTGTGGTGGATGCACCCCGGGGTGCGGTCACCCCAGGGCGGTCGCAAAGTCGACCGCCCTCCCTTGCCCTTGCCCTTGCCTGCTCTCAGACGCCCAGAATCCATCGTTTCCGAGCGGGTGCAATCCAGCGCCGGGCGCCGTACCGCCGCGCGGCCCTCACTGTTCCGACTTTGCGATTGCCCTGGCGGTCACCTCGGCTGCGTCCCGTGGTCCGTGGGCCCTGCTTTCACGTGACCGATCGCCTCGGCCCCGGTAGGTTCTCCGTCGACCGCGGACCACGCCCGACTGGGCGGACGCGAACGCCCCGGAGTGGCGCCTCGTCGACACCGTCGAGAGCGAGGGGCTGCCCAGCACCCACTCCGACTTCCACGTCTTCGAGAAGCGGTCTTGACGGAGGCGTCGACCGCCCGATCGGCATGGAGGTCCGCGCGGTGAGCGGGGTCGTGGCCTGCACGGCGGCCATGGCCGTCGTGGTGGAGATCTCCAGGCGCCTGCTCGCGCCGCACATGGCCCTGTGGCCCGCGCTGCTCACGGAGATCGCCATCGGTGTGGTGGTCTACGCGTTGCTGGTCCACGCGGCGCGCATCGCGCCCTACCGCGAGATCCGGGCCGTCTTCGGCGGCTCCTCCAGGAGCCCCTCGTAGAGCGCGACGAGGCGGTCGTTGAGCCGCTCGATGTCGTATCGCCGCTCCACGTACCGGCGGCCGGCGCGCCCCATCTCCGGCCAGACCTCCGGGTGGTCCAGCAGGTGGCCGAGCCGCTCCGCCAGAGCGTCGACGTCGCCCTCGGGCACCAGGAATGCGGACTCCCCGGTGACCCCGTCCGGGATGGCGCCGTGCCGGGTCGTCAGCACCGGCAGCCCGGAGGCCTGGGCCTCCTGGAGCACGAGCCCCTGACCTTCGGTGTCTCCGTCCGCGGCCGTCGCGCAGGGGAAGACAAAGAGGTGCGAGCGCCGATAGAGGTCGACCACCTCGTCCCGGCCCTTCCACCCCAGGAGCGACACGCGGTCGCCGACGCCGAGCTCCGCGATGCGGGCCTCCAGTCGCGGGCGATAGGGCCCGTCCCCCACGATGTCGTAGCGAAGCTCCGGGTGGGACGGCGCGAGCCGCGCCACGGCCTCGATGGCGTGGTGCAGCCCCTTCTGCTCGACCAGCCGGGCGACGCTGATCAGACGCACGGGTTCGCCCGGGAACGCCGTCTTCTCCCGGAACTCGAAGCGGTCCATGTGCAGGCCCACCGGGAGGACCTCGATCCGCTTGCCCCCGAGGCGCCGGACCTTGTCGGCCGTGAACCCGCTGTTCGCCGTGCAGAGGTCCACCCACGGGAACATGCGGCGGTAGACGTCCGGGCCGTTCCGCTTCACGTAGGAGTTCACGTCGAAGCCGTGGAACGAGACGACCAGCCGGCCCGTCAGCACGCCGGCCTGCTTCAGGCGCGCCGCCGTCCGCCCCAGAGGTCCGAAGTGGCAGTGGACGACGTCGAACGGCTCCGCGCGCAGGAGCGGCAGGGCGGCCTCGAGGTCGGTCCACGGCAGGGCGGGCCGTCCGGAGGCCAGCGGATTCGCCAGGCGCACCATCTCCCGGGGCCGCGCGAAGCCGGTGCGGCCCCAGCGCCTCACGAGGTCCGCCGGGCGCGAGATCCGTCCGGAGGGGGAGTCCTCGGTGATGACCCGGTCGAGCAGGCCGTACCGGAAGACGTCGGGGTGGGCCTCGTCCGCCGACAGCCGGGCGCGCGCGTGGATCGAGACGTCGTGGCCCCGGTCTATCAGCCCGGTGATCTGGTTGAGGATGAACGTCTCCGAGAGCTTCGGAAACATCCCGACCATGACGAGAATGCGCATGTGCCTCGATCCGTGCGGCTGAACGGCGCTCTGGGCGCGCAAGGCCGCCCTCGGGGGTCCGGGGTGAGCGTCCCGTCCTCGTGGACCGCGGACACCAGGGTCAGCCTCCGCACTCGATGCTCGCGCAGCCGGCCTCGTCGGAGCCGTCGGCGCAGTCGGCGGTGAAGTCGCACTTCCAGTCCGCCGGGATCATGGTGCCGTCGCCGCAGTTGAACGTCTCGCACCCCGCCGCGCTGCTCTCGTCGGAGCTGTCCTCGCAGTCGTCGCTGCCATCGCAGACCCAGGCGACGGGGATCTCGTGGGTGCCGTCGGCGCACGTGAAGGTGGTCGTGCCGGAGCAGCCCTGCTCGTCGGAGCCGTCGGCGCAGTCCTCCTCGCCGTCGCAGCGCCAGGAGTCCGGGACCGTGTCCGAGCCGTCGGCGCAGGCGAAGCCGTGCTGCTCGACGCAGGCCTCGTAGCACTGCTGCACCGCGCCGGCCTCCTGGGTGCAGAAGAACGCGCCGGCCTCCTCGCAGGTGGCGGAGCCGAGGCATCCGATCTGGCACGTCGCCGTGGCCGAGCCCTCGGGGCAGCTCACGTCCCCCTGGGTGAGGACGCCGCAGGACCTCAGGTTGCTCGCGGCCTGGCTGCAGGCCGCCGAGGCGTCCCCGCCACCGTCGCCTCCGTCCGAGTCGCAGGCTGCGAATGGCAGGACGGCCATGGCGGCGACCAGGGGGATCAGGGCGGTGCGCATGTGCATGTCGATCTCCTCGGTGGTGTCGATCGGCCGACAGGATGCATCGCCGGGCGGATCGGAGCCAGTTTCATGGGGTGTGGAGGCCGGTCTCACGCGTGGCCGTGGCCCCCGAAGAGGAGGAGGACGGCCGCGAGGGCCCCCGCGCCCAGGAGAAAGAACGCGAACCGCAGGCCCGTGTCGCGCAGGCGCTCGCTTCGCTTGAACTCGGGGACCAGGTCCGCGCCCGCGATGTAGAGGAAGTTGCCCGCGCCCAGGGCGACCAGGAAGCCGACCGGGACCACGGCGCCCAGGCCCCACGCGATCACGCCGCCGAGGGGGAAGGTCAGGCCCGAGATCAGGTTCCAGGTGAGCGCTTTCCGCGGCCCCCAGCCGCCATGGACGAGGACGCCGAAGTCGCCCAGCTCCTGGGGCACCTCGTGGAGGGCGGCGGCGAACCACGCCATCAGGCCGGCGCGGATGTCGATGGTGAAGACGGCGCCGACGGCGAGGCCGCCGAGGAAGTTGTGCAGGGCGTCCGCGACGAGCAGCAGGACGGTGAGGGGTTGGACGTGCTCCGAGGGCGCGCGGTGGCAGTGGTGCCACTCCAGGAGCTGATCGACGGCCAGGAAGAGGGCGAAGCCGGCCACGGTCCAGAGCCACGGCGCCGGCCCGTGCCCGAGGGCGTGGACCGCGTGCGGCAGCATGTGCAGCAGCGCGCCGCCCAGGAGCGCCCCGGCCGCCAGGGAGACGAGCGGCGCGATCCAGCGCCTGAGCGTCGCCTCCGGCAGGAGCAGCGTGAGTCCCCCCGACAGGGCGATGCCAGCCATCGCCAGGCCGGATCCCACGATCCATGCGAGCGTCTCGAGGGAGCCCATGCCTGGAGTCTAACCGATCGCCGCGGGGGCGTGGGGGCGTCGGATGAGCGTGGACGGAGGGGCCCGCCATCGATACAAGGGCGGCCCGGTATCACTCGCCCACCGCGCACACGAGGTCGCCATGCGAGAGAGGATCAAGGCCGCGCTCGAGGTCATCGCCGCGGACGTCCGGACCGAGGCGGCGTGGCTGAACACCTTGTCGCTGCTGGAGCACGTCGGCGCCCGGAAGATCAGCCGGACCGTGGCCGCTCGGCACCCGTCCGCGGACGTGCTGCACCACCTGGCGGACGAGACGCGGCACGCCCTGGCGTTCAAGCGGCTCTCGGAGGCCCTTTCCGCCGGAGAGGACCCCGGCTACCTCTGCGGGGAGGCCGCCGGACGGTACTTCCGGGGCCTGGACCGGGACCTGTCGGCGTGGGTGGCGCGCCTCGCCGGCGAGGAGCACCCCGTCGCGAGCTACCTCCTCGTCACGACGGCCATCGAGCGGCGGGCCATGGAGATGTACCCGCTGTACCGGGCGGCCACGGGGCACGCCGAGGTCCGGGAGGAGCTCGCGGCCGTCGTGCGGGAGGAGCAGAGCCACCGCGTGATCATCGAGGAGCGCTGCGAGGCGGTCCTGGCCGAGCACGGCGGAGACCTCGCCGCCGCCCTGGAGGTGGAGCAGGCGCGCTTCGGGACGTTCTGGGGCGAGGTGGAGCGGCGGGTCATGCCGGACCTGCGGGTAGGCGGGATAGAGGCGCCTATGCCCCCTGCACGGCGAGGCCCTGCACGCTGACCCGGCTGCGCCCCCCGCCGCGCTTGTCCACGTGGATGCGTGCGCCGATGTGCTCGGCGAGGCCCTCCACGTGGGAGATGACGCCCACCTGCCGGCCGCCGGCCTGCAGCGCGTCCAGGGCGGCCAGGGCCACCTCCAGGGTCTCCCGGTCGAGGGTGCCGAAGCCCTCGTCGATGAACAGCGACTCCACCGGCGTGTCCGTGGACGCCAGGGAGGCCAGGCCCAGCGCCAGCGCCAGGGACACCAGGAAGGTCTCGCCGCCGGACAGGCTGTGGATGCTGCGGACCTCGTCGCCCATCTCCCGGTCGAGCACCTGGAGCTCCAGGTCGTGCCCGGGGACCTGCTGGAGCCGATAGCGCGGCGCCAGGTCGTCGAGCTGGCGGTTGGCGTGGTCGAGCAGCGCCCGGAGGGTCAGGCCCTGGGCGAACTTCCGGAAGACCTTGCCGTCCGCCGACCCGATGAGCGCCGTGAGGCGCCCCCAGCGCTCGGCCACCTCCTGCCGGGCCGCGCGCTCCTCCTCCAGGGCCTTTGCCCGCTCCCGGGCGTCGTCGTCCTGCTTCAGGCGCACGCGCCGCTCCTGGACCCGCTCCTCCGCAGCCTCCAGGTCCTTCCGGGCCGCCTCCAGGCGCTCGCGCACCTCCTCCTCGGTCGCCTCGGGGTGACCGGCCTTCTCGTGCTCGGCCAGCCGCTCCTTGCGCTCCTTCGCCACGGCGTGGGCGGTGTCGCGACGCTTGTCCAGGTCGGCCAGGGCCTTCGCCTCCCGCTCGACGGCCTCCGGATCCCGCGCCAGCCGCTCCCGGGCCTCCTCCTCGGCCAGGCCGCGCTCGGCCAGCCGCGCAGCCAGGGCGTCCCGCTCCGACTTCAGCTCTCGCTCCCGGGCCCCCACCTGCTCGGCGGCCTCCTCGCGAGCCGTCCGGGCCGCCGCGTGCTCCTCCTGCGCCCGGCCGGCCTCCTCGTCGGCCTGCTTGCGCTTCGCCTCGGCGTCCGTCGCCGCCTGCTCGAGCGCCCGCTCCACCTCCTCGGTCGCTCGTCCTCCCAGGAGCCCTCCGCGCTCCTCCTTCAGCCCGGCCAACGCCTGGTCTGCGTCCCGTCGCTCGATCTCGGCCTCGTCCCTGCGCTCCGCCGCCTGCTTCGCCTCCGCGGCCGCCTCGGCGACCCTCGGCTCCAGCCGTCCCGCGGCCTCGCGGGCCTCGCCCCGACGCTTGTCTTGCTCCGCGTACGCCTCCACCTCCCGCTTGCGCTCCAGGCGGAAGCCGTCCGGGTTCGTGGCGACCGTCGTCTCCCAGCCGGGAAAGCCCGACAGGTAGGCTTCGAGCGCCTCCATCGCCTCCTTGCGCCGGATCCCGGCCCGGGCCGCCTCGCCGCGCGCCTCCTCCAGGGCCGCCTCCAGCTCCCGGAGCGCCCGGTCGGCGCGGCGTGAGCGCTCCAGCGCCTCGTCCCGCCCCTGCCTCGCCGCCTCGAAGGCCCGGCGCTTCTCCTCCGCCGCAGCCCGGAGGCGCTCCAGGGCCTCCTCCCGGGCGGCGAGGTCCTCCAGGCGCTTCGCGACGTCTCTCCGCCACGCCCGGGCGGCGTCCAGGGCCCCGCCCTCCGTCGGCTCCGCGGGGAGGTCCTCGCTCCGCACGTCGCGCCACGCGTCGACCTGCTCCGCGAGGCGATCTCGGCGATCCCCCGCGGCCTCCTCCTGCTCCTCCGCCCGCTCATCGGCCTGCCGGGCGCGCTCCCCGGCGGCCTCGGCGTGGGCCTGTGCCTCCGTCTGCTCCCTGCGCGCCGTCTCCTCGTCGCGGCGCAGGCCGTCGAGCAGACCCGCCATGGGCGTGCCCTTCGCCCAGGGGTGATCCTCCGAGCCGCAGAGCGGGCAGGGCTCCCCCTCTCGAAGCTCTTGGCGCTCCTCGTCGTGGGAGCGCGCCGCCTCGGCCCGACGCGCGGCCCGGGCGCGCTCCTCCACGACCGTGGCCAGCCGCTCGCCCTCGGCCCGGGCCTCCTCGGCCTCCTTCCGCGCCGCCTTCGCCGCCTCCCGGTGCTCGCGCGCAGCCTTCTCGGCCCGGTCCCGCTCCGCCGCGAGGGTCGTCGCCTGCTCGGCGGCCGCCAGCGCCCGGCGGGCGCGCTCGCCCTGCTCCTCCAGGCCGCGGCGCTCCTCTCGCAGCGCCTCGCCCGACACGGCCGAGGCCTCCCCCTCGGCTCGCTCGCGGGCCTCCTTCGCCGCGGCCAGGGCGTCCTCGGCCTCTTTCGCCGCTCCGGCCGTGCGCTTCGCCTCGGCCTCGGCGGTCTGCAGGGCCGCCTCGAGCCGCTCCGCCTCGGCCTCGGCCGACTTTCGGTCGCGCAGGGCCGCCTCGACCCTCCGAAGCTCCTGCTCGCAGGCCGTCCATGCGCGGGCGACAGGCGCGACGTGCTCGTGCTCGGCCAGCCACGTCGCGGCCTCCTCCTCCGCCTGCCGATGCCCCCGCAGGCGTTCGCGGAGACCCGCCTCCTTCCCCGAGGCCTCCTCGGCGGCCTTCGCCCGCCCCGCCCGGCGCTCCGTGGCCTGGCGCACGGCCTGTCCGGCCTCCTCGAGCTTCCGGTCGAGAGCCTTGGCGCGGTCCAGGGCCGGGCCGGCCTCCTTCTGCGCCCCTCGCGCCTCCTCCTCCGCCTTCACGGCGGCCTGTCGCGCTGCCTTCGCCGTCTCCGCGGCCGTCCGCGCCCTCTCGGCCCGATCGACGGCCTCCTCGGCTCGCTTGCGGGCCTCCGCGAGGCGCACTTCGGCCCGGTCCACGCCCTCGATGTGCGCCCGGAGCGGCTCCACGGCCCGCATCCGCTGCAGCTCCTCCCGCCGTGCGGCGGCGTACTGCCAGGCCTCCTCGGCCGCATCGACCTCGCGCTCGCCCTCCTCGGCCTTGGCCCGGAGCTCCGCGCGCTCCGCATACCAGCGGGCGTGGGCCTCCAGGGCCTGCGTCGTGGTCCGCGCGTCCCCGAAGGCGTGCTCCTCCTCGGCGAGCTCGGCTTCCAGCGCCTCCCGGTCCTCCGACGCGAGCACGCCCAGGTCGCGCTGGCGCTGCTCGACGTCCTCGACGCGCTTGTGCTCGGCCTTGCTGCGCTCGTAGGCGGCCCGGGAGATGCGCTGGAAGATGTCCGTCCCGGTCATCCGCTCCAGGAGCTCCGCGCGATCGTCGTCCTTCGCCTTCAGGAACGCGGCGAAGTCCCCCTGGGCCAGGAGCGCCGAGCGCCGGAACTGGTCGAAGGTCAGGCCCAGGCGATCCTCGATGGCCTCGAGCGCGTCGGTCTTGGTACGGCCGACGCGGCGGTCCGTCTCCAGGTCGACGAGGGTCACGTCCTGGTTCTGCAGCCGCCTGCCCGGCTTCTTGTTGGCGCGCCGCACCGACCAGCGGGCCCGGTAGCGGCGCCCGTCCCGCCCGCGGAAGTCCACCTCGGCGAAGCCCTCGCCCGTGCCCCGGCGCAGCAGGTTCCGCACGTCGTGTGCGGCCACGCGAAGCTCCTCGTCCTGGCCGGGATGGCCCACGGGGACCCCGCCTCGCTCGCTGAAGCGCGGCGTCTTGTCGAACAGCGCCAGGCAGACGGCGTCCAGGAGCGTGGACTTCCCCGCCCCGGTCGGGCCGGTGATGGCGAAGAGGCCGACGCGTCCGAGCGCGCCGTCGGCGAGGTCCACCTCGAAGTCCCCGTCCAGGCTGGCGAGGTTCCGTCCGCGGATGGCGAGGATCTTCATCGCGCGCCCTCCTGCTCCACCTGGTCGATCAGCTCGTGGAGGGCCTCCAGCAGGTCCTCCGGGGGCTCGTCGTCGTGGTCGCGGCGCCAGCGATGGCGGAAGACCTCCTCCACGCTCATGTCCTTCAGGCCCCGACCGTCGGGCTCTCGTTGGGACAGGCTCTCCCGGTCGCCCGTGTAGCTGGGCACGATGCGGGCCAGCGTGACGTGCTTGCCCTCCAGGGCCTCCTCGATGCGCCGGCGGAGGGTGGGCTCCGGCTGCTCCAGGCGCACCCCCACCTCCAGGAACGGCGCCGCGTCCCCGTTTCGGCTCGGCAGGTCGAGGGCCTGCAGCCTGGGGAGCACCTCCTCGAGCGGCGCGTGTCCCCGCTCGGGCACGCGGAGGATCTCCACGGAGCGGGGCACGCGGAGGGGGCGCACGTCGGCCGCACCCGGGCCGGCCAGGTCCACCAGCACCACCTGGTGGGGATAGTCCCGCTCGGCCAGGCTCAGGGGGATCGGCGAGCCGCTGTATCGGACCGTCTCGCGCCCGACCGCCTGCGCCCGGTGGAGGTGTCCCAGGGCCACGTAGGCGACGTCGTCGGGGAAGATGTCCACGGGCAGGGCGTGCTGGTTCCCGCCGAGGATCTTGCGCTCGCTCAGGTCGCTCAGGGCGGTCCCGGTCATGTAGCAGTGGCCCATGGCCACCACGGGCAGATCGTCGCCGGCCTGCTCCCGGGCCTCCGCGATGGCGTCCGCGTAGATGGCCCGGACGCCCTCCACGAGCGGATCCCCGTCGCCCTCGACCCGGGGCAGGTCCGCGGGTCGAAGGAACGGCACCGCGGCGACCCGGGCGGCCGGCGTCCCCCGGCGATCGTGGAGCGGGATCACCGTGGCGGCCGGGGCCGGTGCCCCTGCGCGCTGCGGCATCCCGCCGACCACGCGCACGTCCAGGGCCCGCAGGATGGGATCGGGGGCGTCGAGGCGCGCCGCGGAGTCGTGGTTTCCGCCGATGACGACGATCTCCAGGCCCTCGAACCGCCGCGAGGCGTCGGCCAGGAAGTCGTACCAGAGCGCCTGGGCCCGGGCCGACGGGTTCGCCACGTCGAAGACGTCGCCGGCGACGAGCAGCGCGTCCACGGCGTGCTCCTCGATGCGGTCGAGCAGCCAGTCGAGGAACTCCCGGTGCTCGCGCTCGCGCGAGACGTCGTGCAGGCGGTGGCCCAGGTGCCAGTCGGACGTGTGGATCAGCCGCATCGCTCCTCCCCGGGGCGGTCCTCCGACGATGCCAGGCCCGTGATGCGACAGATCGCGTCGCATGTCCACAGGCGCGCGGCACCCTGTCAGGGCGGTCGCAAAGTCGACCGCCCTCCCTTGCCCTTGCCCTTGCCCTTGCCCGCTCGCAGACCTGCAAAACCCATCGTTCGCGAGCGGGTGCAATCCGGCGCCGGACCCCGTACCGCCGCGCGGCCTTCACTCTTCCGACTCTGCGATTGCCCCGGGCACCCTGTCCGCGGCGGGGCAATGCGCCTCGGCCCCCGGGACACGGGTGGTGGGGGCAGCGGCCGAGAGAGCGCCTGTCGCTGGTACGCCGCTTGCTTGCCTTGTCGGGCGATCCGAGCAGCGCATTCGACGAGGGGGGGGCATGGAGCCGAAGGGAAGGGAGCGCAGTCTGGCCGCGGAGCCGAACTGTCAGCTTCGAGGGCTCCCGGCCGCCGGGGACGAACCGACGTCCCCGGGCCGGTTCGTGCGTCGCGGCGAGCGGACACTGCGCTACGTCGTCGGGACGGGCCGCAGGGGGCTGGCCGATCCCCGCCTGCTGCTCCGCAACGTGACGCGGCTCACCGGCGCCCCCGGCGGGCCGACGCCGCAGGGTGAGGCGCGCCGCCTGCGCCCGGCACCGCTGGGTCTCCGGCCCGGCGAGCGCGTGAGGTCCTTCGAAGACCTCGTGGCGCCCCTGGACGACCGCTGGACCCTCGAACGCCTGGGCTCCATGGCCGAGATGGAGCCGCACTGTGGCGGGGCCTACACGTCCCGAGAGCCCGTGAAGCGCCTCTTCGACGAGCGGACGCGGCGGATGCTGAGCCTGCGCGACGTCGTCACGTTGGAGGGCGTGTTCTGCCGCCCGCCGGTGGACGGCGACACGGACTACGCCGGGTGTCGGCGTTCCGGCTTCCTGCTCTGGAAGGAGGCCCGGTTGGAGAGGGGGGAGCCATGACGATCCTGCACACGATCGAGCCGGCGCGCGCCGTGGTGGCCACCGAGGTCTGCGAGCGCTCCGAGCTCGGGCGTCTGAGAGACGAGTGGAGGGCCCTGGTCGATTCCTCGCCGGACGCCACCCTCTTCGAGACCTGGGAGTGGATCACCACCTGGCTGGACCACTTCTGGCGGGATCGGCCTCTCGCCTTCCTCGAGGTGCGCCGGCGCGGCACGCTGGTCGGCGTGGCCCCGCTCCTGGACGATCGGCGCGGCGAGATCTGGCACCCCGGCTCCATGGTGCTGCCGGTGAACGCGCACGCGAAGTGGTCGGACCTCGTCCATGGCGGCGACGCGGCCTCCGTGCTGGAGGCCGTCCTGTGGCACGCGCGCCGCTTCCATCCGCAGCAGACCCTGGCCCTCCCCAGGCAGCGGGTCGACTCGGCGGTGACGCAGGCCATCCGGGAGGAGCCGCTGCCCATGGGCCACGGGATGCGGGTCCACGCGGTCCGCGGCGCCCCGAGCGTGCGCAACCCCGGCGGGAGGGCGGCCTGGGAGGCCGGCCTGCACAAGAAGGTCCGCCACGAGCTGAAGCGCAAGGCGCGTCGCATCCGGCGGGACCACGACGTCGTGATGCGCGTCGTCACCCGCCCGGAGGACGTGGACGCGGCGCTGGACCAGGTCCTCTACGTCGAGGACCGGAGCTGGAAGGCGGTGGAGGACACCTCGCTGACCACCGAGCCCGGCATCGAGGCCTTCTACCGGGACCTGGCCCACCGCCTCGCCCGGGCCGGCTGGTGGAGGCAGTACCTCCTCTACGTGGACGGCGAGCCGGCCGCCCACCTGTTCGGCGCGGTCTTCAACGGGCGCTACTTCGCCATGAAGACGTCCTACGACGGGACGCTGCGTCGCCTGTCGCCCGGCCTGCTGCTGATGCACGAGGCCATCGGGCGCTCCCTCGACGACGGCCTGGCCTCGTTCGAGCTGTTGGGCGAGCCCTCGCGCTGGAAGGCCGAGATGTCCGACCACGTCGTCGAGCAGGCGGACATCTGCCTCTTCGGTCCGGCGAACGTCCGCTGCCGCTGGTGCGCGGCCCGCGACATGCACCTCAAGCCGCTCGCGAAGCGCATGGTGGAGGGCGCCATGCGCGTGCTGCCGATCGCGTTCTCGACGTGATGGCCCGAGCGCTGCCCGCCCCGGCTCACCTCGGCTCGCCCACGTCCACCCAGGTCGGGGAGAGCAGGCGGTCCAGGTCGTGCGGGTCGACACCGATGAGAAACCCGGGGCTTCCGCCGTCGATCCAGATCCGGGGAAGCTCGAACAGCGTGAACTCGGCGTAGACGGGCAGGGGGCGCTTCGTGCCGACGGGGCTGGTCGACGCGATGGGATAGCCCGTGTGCCGCTCCGCGACGCTGGGGTGCAGCGGCAGCACGCGCTCCGTCCCCACCTCGGCCGCCAGGCGCTTCATCGACACCTTCCGATCACCGTGCATCAGGACGATGAGCGGGTTCATGGCGTCGTCCTGCATGACGCGCGTGTCGACGACGGCGTGCTCCTCCACATCCAGGGCGCGGGAGCGGTGCGTGGTGCCGCCGTGCTCCCGCGGCGGGACGAGGCGTCGCTCGAAGTCCACGCCCGCCTCCTGCAGGACGAGGACGGCGCGGGTCGTCGGCAATCGGTCGGTCGCGGCCACGGCGGCAGCGTGCCATCCGGGACCCCTCGCCGTCACGCGGTCCGCGATCCGCGCCGCGACCGCCCGCGGCTCGTGGTCGCGCAGCTGCCACGCCGAGCAGGGTCGTGCCTCGACTCCCGCGATGTCGCGATCCGACCCGCCGCATGCGGGAGAGGTGCTCCTGCGGTTGTCGGTCGCTCGACACGAGGTCCTCGAACCGGTATGAAGCAAGTGAACGCTTGCTTGTGTGGAGGCCGAATGAACCGAACCCGAGTCGTGACCGTCGCGTGTGCCCTGCTGGCCGTGGCGTTCGGAGTGCTGACCCTCCGCTCGGGCGGTGCCGTGCTGTTCGGACCGGAGGAGGCCCGCCGGGCCGCCGGCGACTACGTCCCCTTCGTGGTCTGGTTCAACTTCCTCGCCGGCTTCGCGTACACGGTCGCCGGGATCGGCCTGTGGCGCGGAGCGGCGTGGAGCGCGCGCCTGGCCATGGCCATCGCCGCCGCCACCGGGATCGTCTACGCCGCGTTCTGGGTCCACGTCGCGGCGGGTGGCCCGTGGGAGACGCGGACGGCCGTGGCCATGGCGGTCCGGACGCTCTTCTGGGTCGCCCTGTCCGGGTGGGCGGTGCGCGTCAGCCGGCGGTCGCCCGGGCCGTAGCGGCGGCGCGGGCGTGGATCTCGGGGACGCGGTCGGTGAGGACGGCGACGGCCGCCCAGCACTGGACCAGGGGCATGACCAGCCAGAAGCCGTTCAACACGAGGAACTTCAGCCAGAAGTCGAAGAAGTTGGCCGTGTTCACGTGGGCGAGGCCCTGGAAGACCTCGACGCCGAAGTAGAGCACCGTGCCGTACCACTGGGTCGCGCCGACCACGAGGGCCACGAGCGCGGCGGCCCGGACCCGCTCCCTCGCCAGGAGCCAGATGGCCCACAGCTCCAGCGGGCCGCCGAGCAGGGACGTGAACCCCTCCATGATCACCACGAAGGGGTCGGCGATGAGATAGCGCGCGTCGGCGATGCCGTAGGCCCAGAAGATCCAGGCCCAGGTGTCCTGGGCGGTCACGCCCTCGATGGACTCGTGCATGAGGGCGAAGGGGAGCTCCCACCCGAGCTGGGCGCAGGCGCTCGCGATGGTCCAGAGCACCAGCATGTCGACGAGGCGCGCGGAGCGGCTCCCGTCCCGATCCCCGTTGGGCAGCCAGGGCGCCGCCATCAGGCCGAGGAAGCCCGCGACCACGCCCACGACCATGGCGTACGAGGCCGTGTAGGGGTCGGCGGCGTCGGCGGCCACCAGCCCCCAGCAGACGGGGCCGGGCAGGGCGGCGCTCGCGGCGGACAGCCACACCACGCGGTCGCGGATCGACAGGCTCATGGGACGTCCTCGTGTCCTCGGTGGGCGATCTCCGAGAGCCGGGGATGATGGGACAGCGTGACTCGCCGCGCAAGGCGTTCGGGGCGTTTGACGGTCCGCTCGAACCGGCCCTACGATCCGATCCGGACTCGTCGTCCGCGATGGCGGGCGGTGAGCGTCATGGGAAGGGAGACTCCGGAGGTCCGAGCCGGACATCCGGGCGGGAGCGGGCGCCGTGGAGAAGGGCCGCCGTGATGCGGGGGCATCCTGCACCGCAGGGCGGCGAGCGTCCGACGGCCCCGAGCAGGAGCGGCGTCGCATGGTCGAAACGCATCAGGACAGCACGACCCGTCGGTCCGCGCCGGCGTCGCGGGGAGGGGTCGTGATGGCGCCGGGGCGCGGCGAGGGGGCCCCGAACGACGAGAGGCGCGACGCCGTCCGGGGACGGGGCCGCGCCTCTCGCGCGTCTCCAGGGCTCGGAGAGCTACTCGAGGGTCTCGAGCCAGGTGGCCAGGGTCTTCAGGTCGCCCTTGGAGCCGTAGAACTTCTTCTTGTGCTTCTTGCCGTCCAGATCCTTCTTCTTGAGGAGGAACAGGGCGATCCACTTCTTGTCGTGCTCGGCGCCGACCTTGGACAGGTCGCCGCCGTCGTTGTCGCTCTTGTCCTCGGAGTAGTCGATGCCCTTCGACTCGATCGTGTGGCAGTTGTTGCAGTTGTTGTCGAGGAAGATGGCCTTGCCGTCGGCGGCCATCGCGGTGGTGGGCAGCATGAAGCCGATGGCGACGGCGGTCGCTGCGAGGCTGCGGAACACTTTCTTCACGGTATCTCCTCCCGGTCCTTGGCCCGGTTAGTTCGTCCGCGTTCTGCCAGTGGGGTCCGCGGGTCGTCAAGGTCGTCCTGCCGCCCCGGCGGTACCCTCGCTCGACCGGTCTGACGCACCGATCGTCTCGATGTTCAATCCAAACGCGAAACCAGCCGCGGGTCAAAAGCCACATCCCGGGATGTGGTGAAATCCCCAGAACCGGGCGTGTGCCGTGACCCGTCGTGCGTAGACCTACAGGCTGTTGGAGAACGCCCAGACCCCAATGAGGACTGAGTCACCGTTCAATCCGCCGGGAGCTCCGCGGGCCGCGTCGGGTCGCGAGCCGGCCTGGGCATGGTCGTTGCAAGGGGTGCGGCGGGCGCGTGACAAGGAGTGGCCCGAATGGCGGAGGTAAAGCGCGCGAGCGCGGTTGGTAATGGATTCAGCTTCGTCGGCGGAGTCGCGGGGCTGGTGATGTACCTCGTGGTGGCCCTGAAGGCCTCCCTGATGTACGGCGGCGCGGCCGGCGTGAGCATCGTGCACGGGCTGGGCATGGCCGGGCCCGAGGCGAGCATCGCGAGTCGCCTGATCATCTGGATCGGGATGCTGCTCGGGGCGTTGGCGACGGCGGCCATCATGATCATCCTGGGCGCTGTGTTCGGCGCGCTGCTCTATGGGCTCGTCGGGCCCAGGAAGGGCGGCGCGGGGGAGGGTTCGTAATGCGCTTCGTACTCGCACTGACCTTCCTGGCCGTGACGGCCTGGCCGGCGTCGGCCCAGGAGGTGGATCCCGCCGACGAGGAGATGGTCGACGACCTCTTCGCCGAGGGCGGAGACGAGGACGCCGAGGAGGAGGCCGAAGAGGAGCCCTCCGAGGAGGCCGGGGACGAGGGCGCGGACACCGGCGCGCCGGAGGGCGAGCCGAAGCCCGTGACGAGCGCCGAGGACTGCGCGTCCTGCCACGGGGGCATCTTCGACGCCCGCAATCTGGCGCCGGACGTCCACGCGGATCAGACCTGTCTCCACTGCCACCCCGGCCGGATGGACCCACACGAGGCCCCGGATCTGCCGCCCGACATGCAGGCCCTGGCCGACCGCCTCGAGGGCGTCGAGGGCATGAAGCCCAAGACCATCGCGGCCTGCTGGAAGTGCCACGACGAGGAGGTCGAGGGCTGGCTCGACTCGGCCCACGGACCCGAGGGGATGGTGGAGAAGACGGGGGAGGCGCCCACGTGCCTGACGTGCCACGGCGACCCCCACTTCATGCCCCCCGCCTTCGACGACAAGCGGGAGGCCGTCGTCCAGTGCGCGTCCTGCCACGCCTTCAGCGGAGAGGAGGGCAAGCCGGAGACGAACCCCTACGTGGTGGACACGTGGCGGGACACGGTCCACGGGCGCCTGCTGCGCCTGGGCAACGACGACGCCGCGGCTTGCACGGACTGCCACGGCGGCAGCCACGCCGTCCGCTCCGACCAGAACCCGAGGTCCTCGATCCACATGGACAATCGGGCGGAGACCTGCGGGAACTGCCACGAGGGCGCCTCGCCGTCCTTCGCGCGGGCTGTGAGCCACGAGCCCCCCAAGGTCAACCACGACCTGTGGGCGGCGCTGGTCTCCGTGTTCTTCTCGATCCTCACCTTCGGGACCATCGGGCTGCTGCTCCTCCACGTGGGCCTGGATCTGTTCCGGTCGCTCCGCGGCAACGGGCAGAGCCACGCGGCGTCAGCCCAGGCCCCGGTGCACCGGGACGACGAGGTGAAGCGCTTCGACATCCACGCCCGGATGCAGCACTGGGGGATGATGATCTCCTTCACCACCCTGGTCATCACCGGGTGGCCCCTGAAGACCGCGGCCGTGGGCCAGTCCAGCGGCCTGATCGAGGCCATGGGCGGCCCGCAGAACGTGGCGCTCATCCACCGGATCGCCGGCGCGCTGCTCATCGCCGTGGCGGTCTACCACCTCGCGTACCTGGTGGTGGGCATCTCCCAGAAGAAGATCAAGCTCACCATGATCCCGGTGATGAAGGACGCCCGGGACATCGCGGGGAACATCCTCTACCTCGTCGGCGTCCGGAAGGAGCGGCCGAGGTTCGGGCGCTTCACCTACTACGAGAAGTTCGACTACTGGGCGGTCTTCTGGGGCATGCTCATCATGGGCGGCAGCGGCCTCATGCTGTGGTTCCCGGTGCCGACCTCCGCCGTCCTGCCCGGCGAGACCCTGGAGCTCGCTCGCATCGCCCACTCGGACGAGGCCATGCTGGCGGCCCTGGCCATCTTCCTGTGGCACTTCTACAACGTGCACCTGCGGCCGGAGATCTTCCCCATGAGCTGGGTCTGGCTCACCGGGCGGATCAGCGCCGAGGCCCTGTACGAGGAGCACCGCGAGGAGTACATCGCCCGCTACGGCGACGTGCCCCCGGCCGAGCTGGGCGCCCCGCGGCCGTGGCACCGGAAGGCCGCCTGGTCCGTCCTGGGCCTCGCGTCGGTGCTCGGCATCGGCATCGGGGTGGCCCTGGCGGACATGGAGGAGCTGAAGGGGAGCATCCACGAGCTGGTGACGCCCCCGGAGCCCCCGGCCGAGACGGTCACGCCGCCCTCTCCGGACCCGCCGTTCAACCCGGACAAGGTTACCATGCCGGAGGCGTACTCCGTGCAGGACTGCCTGACCTGCCACGACAAGGACATCTACGACACCGGCGGGCGCTTCCCGCACTTCTACCACTACGACGACTTCTTCGTGGGCGAGATGGACAAGCCCGCGTGCACCCAGTGCCACACCGTGGAGTGGCACGACACGAACGCGGTGGACCGGAAGCTGTGCCTCGATTGCCACTCGGAGGAGACCGTGGACAAGTACGAGGATCGGCCGCGCGTCGAGGAGGAGATCGAGACCGACGACCTCTGGTGACGCGGGGAGCCCAAGCCTCGTGAGCGATGTCGGCGCGGCCCCGCCTCCGGGTGGGGCCGCGTCGCGTTCGGGGGCTGCGCCGGCGAGTGTCTCGCGGTGCACCGCCCCCTCCCGGAGGTCGGCGATCTATCGAGTTATCTACGGCGGTTAACGGGGCGAAATCACACGAACCTCACTGTGGGTGTTGCCGCAGGCCCCACCCGGGCGCCGCCGTCGTTGCGGCGGCGCGTGCTGGCACGAGGGTTGCTACGGCTGTCCTCGCTCGCATCGAGGGTGGTCACGGACCAGTCAGCACGCGAGCACACAGGACGCAGAACGTCCTACCGGGTGTTCGACGGACTCCCTCGATAGGACTGCCCAGGGCGAGGCCCTGAAAGGAGACACCGTGAAGAACTGGTTCCGCAACATCGCCGCGACCGTGGTCGCCGTCGGCTTCATGCTGCCCACCACGGCCATGGCCGCCGACGGGAAGAGCGTCTTCCTCGAGCAGGACTGCAACAAGTGCCACACCGTCAGCGCGAAGGGCATCGAGTACAAGGCGGGTGAGCCCGACAACGACGGCGGCGACCTGTCCACGACCGGTGCGGAAAAGGACAAGAAGTGGTTCGCGCTCTTCCTCCTGAAGAAGAAGGCGGACGACGACGGTGAGAAGCACCCGAAGAAGTTCTACGGGTCCAAGAGCGAGCTGAAGACGGTCGCCACCTGGCTCGCGACCCTCGAGTAGCCGGCTTCGACCGACTCCGAGCGAGACGCGAGGGCGCGGCTCCGTCCGAGACGGGGTCGCGCCCTTCGTGTTTCGAACGTGGGCTACGCCGCCCGGAGGCGCACGTCGGCCACCACGGGCAGGTGGTCGGAGGCCTCGCGCGAGGCGGGCGTGTCGTGGACCCTGGCGTCGACGACCCGGGCGCCGTCCCGGGCCATGACCCGGTCCAGGCCGAGCAGCGGTCGCCAGGCCGGGAAGCTCGCGCCCGGCGTCGCCACGTGGAAGTCGCGCGCCAGGCGCGGGATGCAGCCGCCCCGCGCACGCCACTCGTTCAGGTCGCCGACCATGATGGTCGGGCGCTTGGGAGCGTCTTCCAGGTGCTCCAGGATCGCCTCCACCTGGCGGTGGCGATAGCGGCGCAGCAGGCCCAGGTGGGCGGCGATCATGCGAAGCTCGCCGCGCTCGCCCACCCGCAGGTCGGCGAGCAGGGCCCCGCGGGCCTCCAGGGCCGGCAGGTGCAGCCGCTCGAGCTGCAGCGGCTCCAGGACGCCGCGGACCAGGATGGCGTTGCCGTGCCAGCCGCTGCTGTGGGGCCTCACCGAGTGTTCCAGGAGGCGGAAGCCCGTATGTAGCCGGAGCTCCTCGACCTCGAACGTGCTGGCGCGGTCGCCGAAGCGACGGTCGACCTCCTGGAGGGCGACGACGTCGGCGTCCAGCTCCCGGAGGACCCGGAAGATCCGGTCGGGCCGACGCCGGCCGTCCGGTCCGACGCTCTTGTGGATGTTGTAGGTGGCGACTCGGAGGTCCACTGCGACTCCTGGTGCGGTTCGACGTGAAGCCATGAGGCCGCCCGGCTCCCCGGACGGGGTCCGGAGCGACAACACGCGCTCCCCGCGTACCCTTCCCCGGACTTGGGTCGGTCGCCCCGGGCTCCGACACTGCGATCATGGACACCAGAACGCTCGTATTCGCCGGGTGCCTCGCCGGGGCGCTCGTGCAGGTGGGTTGCTCCGACGACGAGGCCGCGCCGACGGCGGACGTGGAGGTCGTGGACGCGGCCCCGGACGCGGTTGACCGTGACGCGGCCGACGTGGATGTGGACGCGATCGACGCGACCTTGCCCCCCGACGCCGTGGACGCCGAGGCGACGACCGGGGACGCGGACGACGTGCCCGGCCCCTCCGACGCCGACGGGCAGCCGGACGACGGCGCCGGGCCCGAGGACGTATCGGACGTGCTCGACGTCCCCGATCTCCCGGATGTAACCGATGCGCCGGACACCGAGGACGTGCCACCCGCCCCGGACGTCGAGGACGCGGGGCCGGACGCGCCCGAGGACGTCGCCGGAGAGGTCGAGACCGTCGAGCCCGGCTGGGTGGTCCTCCACCGCGAGGACTTCGAGGACGCGCCGGGGCTGGGCTCCCCGGAGTGGACTGCCGATCCGGTGCCCGACGACGGGCCGTTTTCCGACGCGGGGACGTACTTCACCGAGCAGGGCGTGACGCCGCCCGACGCGTGGCGGATCACCGAGCCCTTCGGCGACGGGGACTGGTTGGTGGCGGAGTCGTACTCGCGCTCGTCCGAGACGGCGTTCGGCGACCTGCTGTCCGTGGTCCCGGACCCGGAGGGCGGCGGCAACCAGGTCCTGCGCCTCGCCTCGCCGGCGCACACCGACGCCACCGTGATCCGGCCGAGCGAGGCCCTCCCGGCGCGCTATCGGATCTCCCTGCGCGTCGGCCACGCGAGCTTCGGCGACGGCCTGGCCGGCGACAACGGCTACGACGGCGGGGAGAGCGCGGAGCCCTGGGGCGCCCCCGACGCCACCGGCGAGAACGGCTTCTACTGGCTGGCCATCCTCGACGACATCCCGAGGCCCCACAACAACGTCTGGATCCACCACCACCGCAAGGTCGTGATCGACTCCGACAACAACCAGGCCGCCTGGACCCGGGTCTGGAACGGCGAGGACTTCGTCGACAGCGGCCACCACCCGGTGATGATGTTCGCCCTCGACGGCCTCGGGGCCTCGGACGTCGGGATCGGCAAGCCGTTCATCCCGTACGCCGCGGGACAGTGGCAGCCCTCCGGCACCATCCGCGCCGCGGAGGCCTATCGGGGCGACGCCTGGTACGACGTGACCATCGAGCGGTTCGACGACACCTTCACCCTGACCGTGAGCGGGGACTTCCTCTACGGCGGCCAGGCCACCTTCAGCGGCAGCCTCGACGCCGCCGAGCGCTGCGTCTGGCACTACAACCGGCCGGGCCAGGACGCCGCGACCGCGTGCGTCGACGAGTCGAGCCTGCCGGAGCTCCCCGGGTTCCCGCTGTGGCCGGCGTCCGGCGGCTGGCCGGACTGGTTCATGTTCGGCGACCCGCACAACAACTACTACGAGGGCGAGGTCTACTACGACGACGTGACCCTCGAGGTCTGGCAGGAGTGATCAGCACACGATGCTCACCGCACCAGGAGCGTGGAGCACGGGGCGTCGCCCACGCGCTCCCAGGCGTCCTCAGTCGCCAGGGTGGGGTTGTCGGCGGCCACCACCAGGAGGCCCTCGCGAGCGTGGCCGATGGCGTGCTCGAGGGCGCGCGCCGGCGACGTCGCCTCCAGGAAGACCCGCACCGGGGCGTCCCGAAGCTCCCGGATGACCTCCTCGCGCAGGCGGCCGGTGTCCTCCGGATCGTCCGTCGCCAGCACCACCCGGAGGCTGCCCCCGTCGTGCTGGGACAGGTCCGCGGCGTGGTGCAGGGCCCGGCGATCCAGGCCGGTCCCGGCGTACACCATGGCGACCGCGTGGCCGGCGCCCGTGCGCGGGTGCAGGGTGAGCACGCTGCCCCGTAGCTCGCGCGTCGCGCGGGACAGGGGCGAACGGAGCTGGAGGTGGGGCGCCAGCGGCCGCCCCGTGGCGTGCAGCAGCAGAAGCTCGGCCTCCCGGGCGATGGACGGCAGCCCTCCGCCCTCCTCGCCCCGGACGGTGCGGAACGTCCAGGGCAGGCGGCGCCGACGGGCCGCCCGGGACAGCCGCCGCTCCAGCCGCGAGGCCAGGACGCGGAGCTGCGCCCGCAGGTGGTTCACGTCCACCTCGCCGCCCGAGCGACCCAGGATGTCGACGTGGCGGGTCAGGGGCTGGGCGGCCACCTGCACGAGGTCGGGGTCCTCGTAGTAGACCGCGTCGATGCCGGCCTCCAGCCGGCCGGCCATGCGCACCATGGCCTCCACCGCGGTCGGGCTGGCGGTCGTGCTGTCGAAGACCGCCACCACTCGTCGTCGTCGCCTCGGGGGATGGTCCTTCCGGCCGGTCATCGCTCGCCCCCGTGTTCGCCTGCGCGACGGAACTGCCGGGCGGCCCTCGCCAGAGCCTCGAGGCGCTCCTCGACCCGGGCGTTGAAGGTCCCCTCGGGATAGCGTCCGTCGTCGCCGCGATCGCCGGCCTCCAGGCCGGTCATCAGCTCGATGGCCTGGTCCAGGTCGTCCACGGCCCAGACGCCGAAGCGCTCCTCGGCCACCGCGGACACCACGTCGTCCCGGAGCATGAGGTGCTGCACGTTGGAGCGCGGGATGACGACGCCCTGTCCGTCCAGGTCTCCCAGCTCGCGGCAGACGTCGAAGAAGCCCTCGATCTTCTCGTTCACGCCCCCGATGGCCTGGACGGCGCCCCGCTGGTTGATGGAGCCCGTGATGGCCAGGGACTGGCGCAGGGGCACGTCGGCCAGGGACGACAGCAGGGCCAGCAGCTCCGCGGCGGAGGCGCTGTCGCCGTCGACGCCGCCATAGGACTGCTCGAAGACGATGCTGGCCGCCAGGGCCAGGGGATACTCGGTGGCGTAGCGTGCCCCCAGCAGGCCCTGGAGGATGAGCACGCCCTTGGAGTGGATGGGGCCGCCCAGCTCCACCTCGCGCTCGATGTCCACGACCTTGCCGTCCCCGAGCCGCGTCCGCGCGGTGACCCGGTTCGGCCGGGCGAAGCGGAAGTCCCCGAGCTGGGCCACGGCCAGGGCGTTGATCTGCCCCACGGTCTCGCCACGCACCTCCACCTGCAGGACGCCGCGGCGGATCTGCTCGTAGATGCGCTCGCGCACCCGGTCCGCCCGGTGGATCTGGGCGTCGCGCGCGCGGCGGACGTGGTCGGCTGTGATGACGTCGCTGTCGTCGATGCGCGCCTGGTAGTCGGACTCCCGGAGGAGGTCGCAGATAGCCCGCTCGTGCAGGGTCAGCTTCTGCGCGTCTTCCGCGAGGCGGGCCGAGAGCTCGATCACCCGCCCCACGGCGCCGCGGTCCAGGGGCCGGAGGTCGTTGCCCCGGGCCAGGGTGGCCAGCAGGCGCGCGTAGGTGGCCGACGTCTCCTCGTTGCGGTCCAGGTCCTCGCTGAAGTCCGCCGGGACCTTGAACAGCTCGCGGAAGTCCTTGTCCAGCTCGCTGATCAGGTAATAGAGCAGCCGCTCGCCCACCAGCACGATCTTCACGTTCAGGGGGACCGGCTCGGGCTCGAGGGAGACGGTGCTCACGAGGCTGAGCATCTGGCCCACGGACTCGATGCGGATGCGCTCGGCTCGCAGGGTCCGCTTCAGCTCCTCCCAGGCGAAGGGCTGGGACAGCAGCCGGCGTACGTCCAGCACCAGGTAGCCCCCGTTCGCCCGGTGCAGGGCGCCCGGCTTGATGAGCGTGAAGTTGGTGATCAGGGCACCCATCTGGGAGATGTGCTCGATGCGTCCCAGGAGGTTCTGGTGGCTCGGGTGATCCTCGTAGACCACCGGCGCGCCGGACGCCTCCGAGTTGTCGACCAGGAGGTTGACCTCGTAGCGTCGCAGGCCCGAGACCTCCACGTCGCCCGCGGACATCCGCCGGCGGAGGGCATCGGCCTGGCTCTCGTCCTCCTCGTGGGCGCTCTGGAGGAACTGGCCCGCGTGGTCGATGACGTCCTCCTGGACCTCGTCGAGCCAGTCCAGGACCCCCTCCAGGTCCTGGTAGCGATCCCGCAGGTCGTCGATGAGGTGGCCCACGGAGAAGGAGGTGACCTCCCGGACCAGCGTGCGGACCTGCTGGCGGGCGTTGCTGGCGATCTCGGGGATGCGCCGGAAGATCTCCTCGAGGCGCCCCTCCAGCTCCTTGATGTCGGCCCGGATCCTCTCTTGCTCCTCCTCGGTCAGCTCCTCGAACTCCTCGTTCTTGAGGGGCTCCCCGTCGCGCGTCGGCGCCAGCGCCATGCCCGCCGGCGTCCGGATGAGGGCGATGCCCCGCGCCTCTGCGTCCTCCTGGAGATCCTCGAAGGCCTCCTTCTGCTCCCGTCCGGCCTCCTCCTCGATGGCCTCGCGGCGCGTCCGGAAGTCCTCGCTCTCCATCGCCGCCGGGAGCGACGCCGTGAGCTCTTCGACCAGGTGCTCCATGTCGTCGCGGAGGCCCGCGCCGCGGCCCGCCGGGAGCTGCAGGGCGCGCGGGTTCTGGGGTTTGGAGAAGTTGTAGACGTAGCACCAGTCGGGCGGGATCGGCTCGTCCTCGGCCCGGGCCTCCAGGAGCTCCTTGACCCGCGAGTGCTTGCCGAGGCCGGTGGGGCCCAGGGCGAAGATGTTGTAGTTCGCCCGGCGCATGGCCACGCCGAAGCGGAGGGCCTCCAGGGCGCGCTCCTGGCCCGGCGGCTCCGCGAGATCCTCGAGGTCCTCGGTGGTCTCGAAGTCGTAGCTGTCCGTGTCGCAGCGGAGGCGTAGCTCCTCCGCCTGCAGAGAGGGCAGGGGGTTCATGCGGAACGGCTCCTGTTCGTGGGTCGTGGAGACGGCTCGCAAGCCGCGTGCCAGCGGTCGCCCGGCGGGGAGCGCCCGCGGACGGAGGGTCCCCGGGCAGCGCCGAAACGCGCCTGTGGCGGATCACACGCCGGCGGGGCGATCCGCATCATGTCGGCGGCGCCCGTAGCCTGGGTGCCATCCTCCCCTCCTCTTGTGCCGTGTGCCCCCATCATCGCACACCGGCCAGGGGCACCCGAAGGGCCGGCGGCTCGAACTCCCTCCCCACGTGTCCTATCGTTCGCGCCGGAGCGGCCACGAGCGCGACACGGGCAAGCCGGAGGGTGTGCCGCTGCGATCCGCCCCGTTGACGCGTGGACGCCGCGCTGCGCATGCTGCCCCGGCCGGAGCGCACGCCGCCCTCCCGCCGACCACGAGGCCCCGATGACCCTGCGCGCCCTCCTCGTCCTCGCGCCGACCCTGGTCGCCCTCGTCGTCACCGGGTGTGACTCGGAAGACGGAACGGCCGCAGCGTCGGGCGACGTCGTCGACGCGGCAGCGGACGTCGCGGCGGATCTCGCGAACGACTCGGAGCACGCGCGCGACGAGGAGGTGGACGCCCGGAGCGACTCCGGGGACTCCGGCGCGATCGACGCAGGCCCCGACGTGCCCGACTTCCGGCCCCCGCCGGAGACCCTGGGGGAGGGCGCCGATCGGCCGGCGAAGGTGATCGTGCCCGACGCCTACGACGGGACCGGGGCCTGGCCGGTGGTGGTGATGCTCCACGGCTTCTCGGCGAACGCCTTTGTCCAGGACGCCCTGTTCCAGCTCTCGGAGCGGGTGACGGACCGGGGCTTCGTCCTGATCCTGCCCGACGGCACCACGAACCCGGAAGGCGAGCAGTTCTGGAACGCCGCGCCGGCCTGTTGCGACTTCTACGGCTCCGGCGTGGACGACGTGGCGTACCTGCGCTCCCTCGTGGAGGAGGCCGAGGAGACCATGGCCATCGACCCGGACCGGGTCGCCTTCGTGGGTCACTCCAACGGCGGCTTCATGGCCCTGCGCATGGCCTGCGACGCCGCCGACGTCACCCACGCCGCGGTGAGCCTGGCGGGCGCCGATCCCCTCCCCCTCGGAGAGTGCGAGCCCTCCGGTCCGGTGTCCGTCCTGCACGTGCACGGCACCGGCGACGAGATCATCGAGTACGAGGGCGGCGTGTTCCAGGGCGGCGCCTATCCGGGCGCCGAGGAGACGGTGGCCCGGTGGGTGGTCCGGAACGGCTGCGCCGGGGAGGGCGAGGACGGCGGCCCCGTGGACTACGACGACCGGGTGGAGGGCGCCGAGACGTACACGACGCTGTGGACGGAGTGCGACGGCGCGGCCCGGGTCGGGCTGTGGCGCATGGGGGACTCGGAGCACGTCCCGCTGATCAACGACGCGTGGCGGGAGGCGGTGCTCGACTTCGCTCTCCGAGCGCCCGTCGAGTAGGTGTCAGCGCAGCACCGGCAGGTAGGCCACACCGTAGCTTCCCGCCGGGACCTCCACCTCCACGGTCGCCTCGACGCCGACCTCCGGGACCCGCACCTGCACGGTGTGTGTCCCGGCCGGTACGCGCTGCCTGGTGACGAGGACGCGGCCGGGCAGGAACGTCCACGACCGCGTGTCGGGCTTGTCGGCGGCGAGCATCGTGCCCTCGGTCACCAGGGCCGCCAGGGCGCCCAGACCCTCGTCCTTCTGGCCGACCGCCGCCCGTGTGCCCTCCGCGGCGGCCGCGCGCACGATGAGGCGGGTCACGGCGGCGCCGACGACGCGGGGCCGCAGGTGCTCCCACTCCTGGAAGCGGAGGGCCGACAGATCGCTCGCCTCCTCGACCGCCGCGGCCTCTCCGCCCACCCGGACGGAGGCGGTCTCCGCCCGCGTCCGGGAGGGGACGAGGTCCCCGAAGACGACCCACTTCAGGGCGGTGCGCTCGAGGACCTGCGCGTCCGCCGTGATGTACACGCCGGCGAGGCCGACGGCGGTGCCGACGGGGATACGCTCCGGGATCTCGTGCGGCACCCGCCCGAGTCCGACGACCACGAGCAGGTCGCCCGTGGAGCCGTCGTCCGGGCGCGGGCGCACGTCGCCGTGGCGCTTCAGGAAGTCCTCGAGGGCCCGGCCGCGATAGGACGCGCGGCGGGCGAGGCGGGCCACGGGCTCCGCCAGGCTCTCCAAGTCCCGGCTCCGGAGCACCTCGTCGTAGTAGTGCAGGGCCTCGTCCGCCTCGCCCCGCATCTCGAAGACGAAGCCGGCCAGGTAGGAGGCGAAGGCTGGCAGGGGCGCGTCGGGCCGGAGGTCCTGCAGGTACTCCCGCATCACCGTCATGCGCTTCGCCTCGACGCGGGCGCCCACCAGATCACGCATCGCCAGGAAGTTGATGATGTTCAGGGAGTTCAGGGCGATGCGCTCCGTGGGCGTCGCCCGGTAGATCTGAGCCTCCTCGCTGAAGAGCCACGTCGCCGCCCGGCCCGCCGCGTTCGGGCGCAGGTCCAGCCGCTCCAGGCGATCGTCGGCGGTCGTGTAGTCCCGGGCGCTCAGGTCCCAGCGCCCGACGGCCTGGAGCAGCGAGGCCCGCTCCAGGAGCGCCAGGGATGTGTTCGATCCCCAGTCGTCGGGCAGCTCCTCCGTCGAGGACACGTCGAGCACGTCGTTCACCGACGCGACGGCGGCCTCGTAGTCCCCGGCGTCCACCTCGGCCCGGGCTTCGGCCAGGTGCTCGGAGTAGGAGGTCGCGCACGCACCGGTCCCCACGGCCCAGAGCGCCAGCAGGACCGGGCCGGCCACCCCGCGCAGGCGGAGGGCGGCCATCCGGCTCACCGCTTGCGGAGCTTGGAGCGGATCGCCTCGTTCTGGAAGACGATGAGGCCGGTCTCCACCTCGATCACCTGGACGAACAGCGAGTACTGCACGCGCCGCTCCTTCCGGAGCCGCTCGTCCGCGGACATCATCTTGCCGGTGATCAGGTAGTCCGCCCCGAGCTGACGCCCGATCCGGGCGGACTCCCTGGGATCGAACATCTCGTCCTGCTGCCACTCGATCTCCCGCGCGAGGTCGGCCTGCTGCTCGCGGGCCACGACCCGGACCTCGCCGCTCCTCACCAGCTCCGTCTGGAACTTGCTCAGCAGGGTGTCGAGCTGGTCGCCGATGTGCTGGGACGTCTGGTTGGCCATGGGCCAGATGGCGAACACGGGCTGGTCCGCCCGCTGCTGCACCTGCGCCTTCCAGAAGCGAGAGGAGAACAGCTCCTTCTCGGTCTCCTCGGCCAGGTAGTCCACGTCGGTCCGGTCCAGGCGGACGCTCATGGCGTCCTCGTCCATGCCCGGCCGATCCGTTCCGGGACCGCCTCGATAGGCCCGCGGACAGGCGGCGAGCGCCAGCGCCGCGGCCATCAACCCCACCCACATCATCCGTCTTCGCATCAAATACCTCCGAGCCGGCTGCATGCTAACACGGTTCGAACCCGATGGGGCCACTGACTGGCTCGGGCCCGCGGCGCTCTGCTAGGGTGCTTCGCGAGGCGTCGCGAGCAGGAGGTGGACGACGATGCGCGAGCTGTGGGCCTATCTGCGGATCCGGAAGAAGTGGTGGCTGGCGCCCATGCTGCTCACGCTCATGCTCCTCGGCCTGGTGCTCGTGACGGCGCAGGGCACGACCGTCGCCCCCTTCGTCTACTCCTTCTTCTAGTCGCGTGGCGGACGAAGCCACCTACGTCCTGGGCATCTCGGCCTTCTACCACGACTCCGCGGCGGCGTTGCTGCGGGACGGCCGCGTGATCGCCGCTGCCCAGGAGGAGCGGTTCACCCGGCGGAAGGGAGACGCCTCGTTCCCGTCGAACGCCGTGGGCTGGTGCCTGGCCGAGGCCGGCATCGACCGGGAACGGCTCGACCACGTGGCGTTCTACGAGAAGCCCTGGCTCCACTTCGAGCGCCTGCTGGAGACCCACCTCGCCTACGCGCCGCGGGGGCTGCGCACGTTCCTCAGGGCCATGCCCGTGTGGCTCCGTGGCAAGCTCTTCATGGCCCGCCGCATCCGGCAGGACCTGGGCCGGGACGGCCCCGTGCTCTTCTGCGAGCACCACGAGGCCCACATGGCGGCGGCCTTCCTCCCGTCGCCGTTCGAGCGCGCCGCGGTCCTCACCGTGGACGGCGTCGGGGAGTGGGCCACCACCGCGTGGGGCCGCGGGGAGGGCCACCGGGTGTCGGGCGAGGCCGAGATCCACTTCCCGCACTCCCTGGGCCTCCTGTACTCGGCCTTCACCCACTACCTGGGCTTCCGGGTGAACTCGGGCGAGTACAAGGTCATGGGCCTGGCGCCCTACGGACAGCCTCGCTACGCCGATCGGATCCTCGAGGAGCTGATCGATCTGCGGGAGGACGGCTCGTATCGCCTGAACATGGACTACCTGCCGTACCCGGTGTCGGACGCGATGACCGGGGAGCGCTTCGCCGCGCTCTGGGGCGCCCCTCGCCGCACGCCCGGGAGCCCGCTCGAGCAGCTTCACATGGACCTGGCGCGCTCCGTTCAGGCGGTGGTGGAGGAGGCCATGCTGCGGATGGCCCGCCACGTCCACAGGGAGACGGGGGAGCGGAACCTGGTCCTGGGCGGCGGCGTGGCGCTCAACTGCGTGGCCAACGGGCGCCTGGTGCGAGAGGGGCCGTTCGACGACCTCTGGATCCAGCCGGCCGCCGGGGACGCGGGCTCCGCCCTCGGCGCCGCCCTGGCCGCGTGGCACCACTACCTGGACCGCCCGCGCCGCGCCGACGGCGACCACGACGCCCAGCGCGGCTCGTACCTGGGGCCGGCGTTCGGATTCGACGAGGTCCGCGCGCTGCTGGACCGGGTCGGCGCCCGCTATCGGGCCCTGACGGAGGGCGCGATCCCAGACGCCGTGGCGGAGCGCATCGCGGACGGCGGCGTCGTGGGGCTGTTCCAGGGACCCATGGAGTTCGGGCCTCGCGCGCTGGGCCACCGCTCCATCGTGGCGGATCCGCGTGACCTTGGGATGCAGCGGAAGGTCAACGAGAAGATCAAGTTCCGGGAGTCGTTCCGCCCCTTCGCGCCGGCGGTCCTGCGTGAGGCCGTGGGGGACTGGTTCGCCCACGACGGACCGTCGCCGTACATGCTCCTGGTGGCGCCCGTGCACCCGTCCCGGATGCGCCGCCTCACCCCGGAGGAGGAGTCCCGGGAGGGTCTCGCGCGGCTCCGGGTTGCCCGCTCGGAGATCCCGGCCGTCACGCACGTGGACGGCTCCGCGCGGCTGCAGACGGTGGACGGCGAGCACAGCCCCCGCTTCCGCGCCATCCTGGAGTCGTTCGAGCGCCGCACGGGGTGCCCCGTGGTCCTGAACACCTCCTTCAACGTCAGGGGCGAGCCCATCGTCTGTACCCCGGCCGACGCGTGGCGCTGCTTCATGCGGACGGACATGGACCACCTGCTGCTCGGCGACGCCCTGCTCCACAAGTCCGAGCAGCCCGCGGACGTCGAGGTCCCCGAGCACGAGCCCGAGACGCCCGAGCACGAGCGGGACGCCGGTGTGCCGGAGGCGCGTCGCTTCGCGGCCCTCCTGGTGGTCGCCCTGGCCGGCTGGGCCGCGTGGGGGGCGTGGCGCCCCGGGGATGCCTGGACCACGCCGGAGGTCGCGGCCCTGGCCGTCGCCTCCGCCCTCGTCGTGCTCGCCGTCGCGGCGCCCCGGACGCTGCTCGTCCCGCGCAGGCTCTGGATCGGCCTGGGCGAGGTGCTCGGGAGGGTGACCACGCCGATCGTCCTGTCGCTCTTCTACTTCGCCGTGCTCACCCCGACGGGTCTGGCGCGGCGCCTGCTGGGCGGCGATCCCATGGGCCGGCGGGGCCGCAGGACGTCGTACTGGCGGGGCAGGGACTCCGACCCGCGGGGGCGCGAGCGCTACGAGCAGCCCTTTTGAGTGTGGACCGACCGTGCGCTCATCGGGCTGTCGCCGACTCTCGGCGCCTCGGCCTGACGCGATCGCTGCGCCACGCCTTCCGGCCTTCCGGCTGACGCCGGCGCTCCCGGTCCTGCGGGCCAGCGCGGCGCTGCTTCGTGGAACCTCCGGGACGTGGCATCGCCGCTGTGCGCCTGGCCGAGCCACCTGGATACCCTCCGGAGACCCGCGGTCCACGCGGCCGATCGGCGCTCTCGCGGCCCGGGAGGAGGAACGCGACGCCGCCGCCGCGACCATCGAGTGGATGTTCGGGGCCGGCCGCGCGCGTATGCGGCTCGCCCGAGCCTGCCCGTAGCTCGACCGGTCGGGATCCCGATGAGGGCGAACGAGTCGGTGCGGGCCGGTTCTTGACATGCTCGGCGCGGGCATGACAGGACACGCGACGTGATGAGGACCATGCTCAGCGCGGCTTCCATGGTGGCTTGTCTGCTCGTCTCGTCGGTCGGGGCGCCGGCCCGGGCCGGGGCGGACGAGGCCCGGATGCAGGCGGTCGAGGTCACCGTGCGCTCGGGGGACACCCTCTCGGAGATCGCCGCGCGTCACGGCTGCTCCGTGAGGGAGCTGCGGCGTTGGAACCCCCGCAAGATCGACGGGGACCTCATCAAGGCGGGCGACACCCTGCTGGTGAAGGTCCCGCCGAAGTTCGATGCCGGGGAGGGCCCGGAGTGGGAGGGCTGGTACGCCATCCGGCGCGGGGACAGCCTGGGGCGTGTGTCCATGCGCCTGGGGGTGTCCATCGGGGATCTGCGCAGCTGGAACGGCCTGAAGAAGGGCCAGGTCATCCGCGCCGGGGACCTCCTCCGCTACAAGAAGCGCGGCCCGCGGCCGGCCGCGCGATCCGTGGGTCGGCCGACGTCGGGGAGCCTGGACAACGGCGAGCACCTGGGGCGCGGCGAGGGCTATCGGCTGCGCTTCCCGTCCAACGCCTACGGGCTGCCGAGCATGAACGAGACCCTGCGCACGTGCGCGGCGCGCATGGCCGAGGAGTTCCCCGGGACCGCCGACATCCTCTACGGCGACCTGTCGAAGCCCCGGGGCGGTCGCTTCCCGCCGCACGTCAGCCACCAGAGCGGGCGCGACGCGGACGTGGGCTACTACATCGCCGGGAACAAGCAGAACGCGACCATGTACCGCGTCCGCCCCCACGATATCGACATGCGCAAGAGCTGGGCCCTCCTGAAGTGCTTCCTCGAGACCGACGAGGTCGTGCGCGTCTACATGGACGACGACATCCAGCGCGAGATGGCCGAGTTCGTCGTGGAGCGGGACCTGGCGTCGAAGCGCCTCGTGAAGCGCCTGTTCGACGTACGCGCCGACGACCCGGAGGCCGCCCTGGTGCGGCACGCCCCCGGTCACGACACGCACATCCACGTGCGCTTCGCCTGCGACCGGGATCAGCGGCGGTGCCGGGAAGAGGACGGCGACCGCGCCTTCCGGATGTAGCAGGCCAATCGCAAAGTCGGAGGAGGGAGGTCCGCGCGGTGGTATGGCGCCCGGCGCCGGATTGCACCCGCTCGGAGAGGGTGCATTTTGCGCGTCTGACAGCAGGCAAGGGCAAGGGCAAGGGCAAGGGAGGGCGGTCGACTCTGCGACCGCCCTTGCCGGATGTAGCAGGGCAATCGCAAAGTCGGAGAAGCGTGGGCCGCGCGGCGGCACGACGCCCGGCGCCGGAATGCACCCGCTCGGA
>JBNJGB010000027.1:96445-97175 GCA_051747385.1 Myxococcota bacterium | reverse complement strand
CCCGATCACCGCGCGTCAGATCCTCCGGCACCTCGATCTCCCGGCCGAGCCTCCACGCATCGCTCCTGCCAGGCCCCCTCCCGATCCCGAGCTCGACCTGTAACCGGCGCCGCTGCGCGTCGTCCCTCCGCCATCAAGGGGCCTCGCCCCCGCAGCAGCCAGCCCAGCGCCTGCGTCTACGTGACGGGAGGCGCCCGCACCCCTACGCTCTCAGCATGACCGGAGCGGCCCGCTCGGCGCCCGAGACCCGGCCGTCGCCCCCGCCTGACCGGACTGGGCACCACGATCGACGGCGATCGAGGCCTACGCCGACCGATTCGGCACCGGCCCGACGTCCGAGAATCTGCTTTATGGAAACTAGCGGCCTGTTCGCGTCCGGCAGCCCGCGCGGCGGGCTTGGGGGTCGGCTTGGGGGTCGGGTCGCAACTTGCATACTTCTCCGGGCTCAACAGAGGCGGCAACTATCCTGACGCCTGGGGGTGCTGGACGAGCCACCGCACGCTGGCCGGTCTCAAGGCCGCGCCGCCCTGGCTCTCCACGTGGGTGGTGCGTCACGTGTTCGGTACCGGAAAGCTAGGACACCCGACCCTAGGACACCCGACCCGGGGTCGTGATCAGGGGCGGCTTTGAAGCTTGGGGGTCGGGTCGCAACTTGCATACTTCTCCGGGCTCAACAGAGGCGGCAACTATCCTGACGCCTGGGGGTGCTGGACGAGCCACCGCACGCTGG
>JBNJGB010000027.1:85965-96345 GCA_051747385.1 Myxococcota bacterium | reverse complement strand
CCGGTCTCAAGGCCGCGCCGCCCTGGCTCTCCACGTGGGTGGTGCGTCACGTGTTCGGTACCGGAAAGCTAGGACACCCGACCCGGGGTCGTGATCAGGGGCGGCTTTGGGCAGGCTCCCCTGGCGGGGCTTCGCTGGAGTTGGCCGGGGATCTGTCGCCCTGGCGGGGTGATGGAGGGGGGCGAGAGTGGATTTTGGGCGATTCGACCGGGCTGCGGACGCACGGGTGCGTCTCGCCGTGGGTGGCGATGTCGACGCGACCTGTGGGCGCTGCGCGTCGTCAGGCTGCGGCGCGGAGCGCGGCTGGTGGCGGGCGGGAGCAGGACACCCGACCCGGGGTCGTGATCCGGGGGCGCTGGCCAGCCTCCCGACGCGGGATATCGGTGGGCACGGCCGGGGGGTGGTCCGCTCTCGGGGTAATCGAGGGCACGAAGGCGGGCGGCGGGGGCGGTTCGGACGGCCTGCGGACGCACGGGTGCGTCTCGCCGTGGGTGGCGATGTCGACGCGACCTGTGGGCGCTGCGCGTCGTCAGGCTGCGGCGCGGAGCCCGGCGGGTGGCCGGGCGGGAGCGGGCTCCGCGCTCCTGATGCCTGCCCGTACACCGGGCGTGACCAGGGAAGTCCGCGCTGCTAGGCTCTCCGTGTGAAGCAGAAGCGCCGATATCGACGAAAGACCAAGGGGGACGGCCTGGTCAGCTCGTGGCCCGACGAGTGCGACGGGCCGGAGCAGCTCGCTGATCGCGTGGCCTACGTGGGGAGCGCGGAGCACAAAGCTCGCCCGGTCGACCCATCCTTCCAGGTCGAGCCCGAACTGCGCTCGGATGCGTCGAAGTGCCCGAGGGACATCGACCGGGACAACGCGGAGCGGGTGTTGCGCGAGGCTCTGCGACGACGCTGCGTCAGTCAGCGCTTCGAGTCCGGCTTCCCTCGGTACGCGTGGGGGTGGCTCGACGGGACGCCATACGTCGCTCGACTGACCAACCGCGAGAAGGGAGCCTACAAGGGGTGGCCCATCGAGCCGTTCGAGCTTCCCACGGACCGGGAGGGTCTGCTGGCTCCGGACGAATGGGAGGAGGACGACGATGATTGAGTTCTCCTTCGAGTGGGAGGAGGCCCCCGGTGTCGCCTCGAAGCCGTTGGCCCATACGTGGGCGCGGTTGGAGCCGAAGTCCGATGGCCGGACCCTGTCCCGATTCTGGTCCGAGCCCGCGCAGTCGGTGCGCACCGGCGTGTACGGATCCATCCTCCCCTTGGCGGCTTGGATCGCGAGAAACTGGTGGGTGCTCCTCGACGAAGGGCCGGCATTGCGGGACGTCTCGCGAGGCCCCCGGGCGTTGCGGACGCCTCGAGCGGCCGAGTGGTTCCGCCGCCACAACCTCCTCTTCGCTCGGGACGGCATGGCCTACCCCGATCTGTCCATCATGCGAGTCGACGACCAGGTGGGCATCGTCTGGAACAGCGATCCGGCAGACGCGACGCTTCCCGGTCGCTTTCTCGACTCGGGTGCCGCGGTAGCCTCTCGCCCGGCTGCGGAGGCCGAGCTCCGCCGCGTGGTCGAGGCGGTCCTCGAGCGGACCCGCACCGTGGCGGACGATCCCCTGGTCGACGAGCTGCGCGCGGATTGGGACGCCGTGCGCCAGTCCATGACGGACGAGCCGCTGCTCTGCTCCCGCCTCGGGATGTTGGGGCTGGACCCCTACGCTCCAGACCTTTCGGAGGCGCTCGAGAAGCACGTCGAGGAGCTCGATTCGAGCCTGAGCCCCCTGCTGGTCGGCGACATCCTCGCCGCGAGCACAGGCGAGACCCTGCCGCAGAACGTACGCGCCGTGCACACCATGTTGGAGAAGCTCGATTCGGAGGACAGCGAGCGCCTGCACCCGGAAAGCCCCGCCGTGGTCCCCGATCGGCCCTACGCCGTGGGTTTTGCGAGGGCACGATGGCTCAGGCATCGATTGGGCCTCTCCCCCGACGCTCCGGTGCAGGACATGGACCGCGTCGTGAGCGCCGCCCTGGGCTCCACGTTCCATCTGCACCAAGGCGACCCCGTGGAGGCCGATGTCGAGGGCGTGGTCCAGGCCAATGGCGCGGTGGGCGCCTTGCTGGCAGAGCGTGGCGATGCGAGAAGCGAGCGCTTCCACACGGCCCGGATCATCCACCACGCGCTGTTCGCCACGACGCCGGCACACCCCACCCGGCTCCTGACCCGCTCCCACGACTGGCAGCAGTCCGCCTCCCGCTCCTTCGCCGCCGAGCTGCTGGCTCCCGCCGCGGGCCTGGAGGCTCGACTCGGCGACCGCGTGGATTGGGGCGCAGACGACACCGACCTCGCCCGGGCCTTCGACGTGAGCCCCCTGGTCATCCGGCACCAGCTCACGAATCACGGCCTGGAGTGACTGGAAAGAGACCCCGACCCGGGGTCGCCTCGCTCGATCCGCCCATCCGGTGCAAGTGTAGAGGAGGGGGGCGGACGCGCCAACCGAGGAGGTAGGGTAACCGCCAACCGCCCCGACCCGGGGTCGTCAACCGCCCCGACCCGGGGTCGTGCCCGCTTGCCTCGGGCTCGGCAGCGGCCTAGCAGCGTCCGGGAAAACTCTCCACGTCGCGAATCCCGGCCGCTTCCGCCCATCTCGACGTCCGAGAACCCTCCGCCGAACCTACTGGTTCGACTAGGGAACCGTCGTACGCCGATCTGGACGAAATCGTCTCGGGCTCGCTCGGTCCGCAATACACTACAGACTCCTAGCGGCTGGAAACTAGCGGCAGCGGCCACCGGCTCCGCCGCCGCGAGGGCCCGAACACCTGGACCCTCCACCTCCTGGGCCCCGAGGACACCCTCGCCCTCGCCTCCGCCGATCTCCGCCTACGTGACGGGAGGCGTCCGCACCTCTACGCTCTGGGCATGAACGGAGGCGGCCCGACCGGCGCCCGACACCCCGCCATCGCCCCCGGCCGACCTCATCCGGGGCACGGCCTGGCCGCGATCGTTCGCGATCGAGGCGCCGGCCGAACGCTCGGGCACTGGCCCAACGTCCGGTAATGCGTCTACTGCCTATCCGCTTCACTCGCCGAGCCCCAGCGATCGTTCGCGATCGAGGCCCAGGCGAGCGATCGGGGATCGGCCCAACGTCCGGTAATGCGTCTACTGCCTATCCGCTTCACTCGCTGAGCCCCAGCATATTGTGGTCTGCAGGCTGATGGTCGCTCGCCGTTTTCACGGCGTTCAGATCCGCATGATGGCTCTTCCCGAGCCTGTTCGGGCGCACGGCTCGCGATGATCTGGCCACCTACAAGATGCTGTATGGTGGTGAACCAACCGGATAGGCAGTGTGCGTCTTATGGAAACTAGGCGCCGCAGGCGCGCGTCGCCCCGGTCACGCAGCCCGGTCACGCAGCCTCTGACGGATCTCCCCACGGTCCGCCAGGCGGCCAGCGATGCGTGAAGGCCTGCCCTGCGGTGAGCGCCGTGACGACCGGCATGAGGAAGGACTCGATACGCGCCGCCACCTCGTGGAGGTCGGGCACGTCTCCCTGGATCCTCCCCTTCCGGAGGTAGGCTCGCCACTGCGTCTGCTTCACCTTCGCCGAGTGGAACGCCGGCGTGAGTGCGACCGGTGTGGACTCGGGCAGCGCTGTTCCACGCCGCCGGAACGTCGCCTCGATCGCCTGCGCAAGGAGGCCGCCCGCGAACGCTCGGCCCTGGGCGAGGATCCAGATGTCCAGGAAGTCCTTCATCCGGGTGTTCGCCATGTCGAGGACGACCATCGCCTCGAGCTTCTCCGCGATGGCGGTCTCGGGCGTGTAGCCAAGGAGGCGGGGCGCCGCGGAGTCGAGGAGCGTCGGGTACTCGATGTCCTGGGCGCCGGGCGTGACGACGTCCCCGAACCCGACGTCGACCTGGATCGCGACGCGCGCGTTCCCGAGGCGCGCGCCGCAGCGAACCCGCACGCCGTCGTAGTTGGCCGCCAGCCGGATCTCCTCACCGATGACGCGCGCCGGGTCGAAGCGGAGCCCGTCGTCATCGACGGCGGCCGCCAGGCAGCTCCGGACGACGTCCACGATCTCCGTGACGGACACCGTGCTCCGTCCGAGCAGGTCGATGTCCTTCGTCGCGCGCGTGAGCGCACCTCCCCAGAACTGGAGCATCAGCGCTCCCTTCAGAACGAAGCGGTCGGCATGCTCTGATCGCGAGAGCCGGTAGAGGAACCGCTCCATCGCGTAGTACTGCAGTAGCTCGTTGAAGGGGCGCCGCTCGGCCTTCGCGCGGTTGAGGAGGCGCGCATGCACCGACGCCGCGACGTTGGTGATCTCCTTCTTCACTGGATCGCCTCGACGTACGGCAGGATGACGCTCTCGATGCGGCACAGCCTCGCGTACCGCAGCACGTCGGCTGGCCGCACGCCCTTGCGCCTCACGGCCTGGTCGAGGGCGTCGACCGCGACGTCCAGCCCTACCTTGTTGCGGAACCGGAAGCAGTCGACGACGGTCTTCGGAAGGTCGTAGATGCGGACTTCCACGCCGTCGACCTTCACGATCTCGACCCCTTCGGACAGCGCAGGTCCCGAAAACCAGAAGACCCGCACCGGCGGGTGGTCGATCCTGGGGGTCTTCGTCGACCGCGGCAGCGCGATCTGCACCTCGTGCGGCACCTCGTTCGTGGCGTCGTGGTAGGCGAGCGCCGAGACGAGGCAGACGACCGCGCGCGGCACGCGAAGAGCCACCGTCACGAGGTCCGGGTGCGCGAGGTCGGGCATCGCCGCGAGCCGGTAGACGCCGCGGCTGACCCGCTCGATCACACCCTCGTCGCGGAGCCGGTAGAGCGTGCGGGGATGCACGCCGAGCTTCAGCACATCCTTCGTGCGCAGGATGCCCCCGTGCGTGCGGAACGCCTCGACGGCTCGGCTAGCGGGCTCGTTGCTCATGCGGATAGAACTTACTTTACCTGGGGCCATGTGTGAACCTTCTTGTCCACGTCTTATCTTGGTCTTGGGGGTCAAGTCTGCTGACTTCTGACTTCGCGGGCGGCTGGGGTCGAGGGAGGATGCGCGCACGGCGCGCTCGGGCGCCACCTGGCCCACCGGGAGCTGATCCGGGGCGCGGTATGGCCATCGGCCACCTGGCGATATAGGTGACGGAGCGCGGAGCCCGGTCCGAACACCCGAAGCCGCCGCGGTGCGTGCGCTGCGACGGCTTCGATCCCCACGCCGCCACGCGGGTCGTCAGCCAGCGCCGCGACGAACTCCTCCTCGCGGTCGCGGAATGGCCGGGTCTACGGCGGGAAGGCCGGGCTCCAGTGCGCCTCGATCTCGTCGCCCCCGGAGGGCGTGCAGGCGCCGCCCGGCTCGATCACCAGCCACCTGTCTCCGCCGACGACGGACCAACCGTCCGAAGCGGGGCACCGCTCCCCGCCGACGGTGACCTCCACGGAGTCGGGGTCGACCGGGCCGCCGAACGGGATGTCCGCCACGACCCGGGTGGACGGGTCGGCGCTCTCCCCGAAGGCGGGCCCGAGGTCCCCGTCGCATACGGTCGTGGCCGTTCCCCCGACCAGCTCCGCGAGCTGGCCATACCGCGTGTCGGCAGCGTCGGGACCGTCGCTCCCGCACCCTCTTTCGGGCACGAGGACCACGTGGGCGGTGGCGCGGGGCGTCGGGCCGGTGGACTCGGCCAGCCACCAGAGCACGTCGGCATAGTGCTGAAGGAGGATACCACCGATCCGGCGGAGACTGCACGTGGCCGTGGTCAGGGTGGGGGCAGCCGAGCGTCCATCTCGGCGCCGTCGTCGCCCTCGGGATCGCGCGGCGGCGGATCCGCGCCGAAGGGCGTGGGGACCGTCGGCGGGACGTACGGTCGCCCGCCCCACAGGGGCTCCTCCGGGGCCCGGAAGTCCACCTGGTAGGGCGCCGCCGCCAGCACCTCCGCCTCGCTGATGGCGTCCTCGCGGGTGTGCATCATCTCGAGCACGTGCTTCACCCGCTTCACCCACCAGGGGCTCAGCTCCTGGCGCTCCCACTGCTTGTAGCCGGCGTCCGGGTAGGGCTTGAGGCCCATGATGAAGGCGGCCTCGGCGGGGGACAGGTCCACGGGCTCCTTGGCGAAGTAGTGGTGCGAGGCCGCCTTCACGCCGTAGATGTCCGGGCCGTACTCGATGACGTTCACGTACATGGTGAGGATCTCGTCCTTGTCCAGGGCGCGCTCCATCTCCCACGAGATGATCAGCTCCTCGAGCTTCCGGGACAGGGTCTTCTCCCGCGTGAGATAGAGGTTCTTCACGAGCTGCTGGGTGATGGTGCTGCCCCCGTAGACGAAGCGGCCCTTGTCCAGGTCGAGCTTCAGGGCGCGCTCCACGAGGTCCCAGCGCACGCCCTGGTGCTCTCGCCAGCCGCGATCCTCGGTGACGATGGCGGCGGCCTTCAGGAACAGGGGAAGCTGCTCGGAGGGGACCCACTGGTCCGTGCCCGGCCCCACGGCGATCTCGTCGAGGCGGCCGCGCTCGGGCTCCACGGGGTGGTGCACGAAGTCCGGGTCGCGCAGGTCCTCCACGTCCACGCCGCCGCCCAGCCAGCGCACGCGGCAGTCCTCCACGTCCCCGTCCACGCGAAGCTCCAGCCCGTACGGTTCGGCCATGTCCACCGACAGGCTGGCCTCGAACGCCATCTGCCCGGCCAGCCGGAGGCCCCGCAGCCTGGGGAGCAGGGCCCGCGGGATGGATCGGGCGGCCGCGCCGCAGTCCTGTCGCGGCATGGTCACCCGGAAACCGTATCGGGGCGACTCCCCCGGGGCGCCGGTGGCCGTCAGCGAGGCGGCCAGCCGGGTGTCGTCCAGGTGGAAGCGCGGCACGTCGATCTCCAGGTGATGGCGCGCCGGCCTCCACGACGCCGTGAAGTCGAACCGGCCCTCCAGGCCGCTCACGGGCGCGTGGCTGATGCGCCAGGCCTGGAAGCCGAAGTCCTCGAAGCGGACCTCGCCGCGGACGTGGTGGGTCGCCGTGGGTACCGCGTCGAAGCCGTAGTCGAAGTCCACGCGGACCCAGGCCTCGGGCTCCACGGTCACGTACTCGGAGGAGCGGCTCAGCACGTGGGCGAAGTCCGTCCCGGCGAGCACGCCCTCCGCCGAGCGGATGGCTCCGCGATCGTCCACGTCCAGGGTGGCGTCCACCCGGCCGCTCCGGCCCTCCCCGCGGACCATGAGGGCGCCGACGCTCACGTCCAGGCCGCCGTCCTCGCCGGGCACCACACGCATCGTGAGATCGTCCAGGCGGAGCGCCGACGGGCGATCGGGGGCGTCGATGCGGACGTGCCCCTGGTCCAGGTTCAGCCGGACGCCCCGCGCCACGTCCACGAGGCGGGCCCCGTGGGGGAGCCGCAGGGCCTCGGCCGGGAGCACCCGGAGCCTGCGGAGCAGCGGCGCGTCGACCACGGGGCGCGCGGCATCCTTCCCCGGGTCCTCGCCGCGGGACTCCTCCTCGGGCTCCTCGCCGGGCGGGTCCTCCGCCGGCGCCTCGTCCTCCGCCTCCAGCCCGGGGAGCCTCGCCGCCTCCCGGAGGGTCACCTGCAGGGCCGGGCCGCGCACCGTGACCGCCTCCATGGCCGCCACCGGATCGCCGCTCCGCAGGTGGGCCAGGGTCTCGTCCCTCAGCGCCACGTCCACGGCGCGCGCCGTGGCCTCCCCGCGGGCGGCCCCGAGGTGGATCCGAAGCTCGTCGAGGCGGACCCGTCGCGGCTGGGGCAGGGCGCGGCCGGTGTCCTCCAGGGTGACCTCGACGGAGCTCGCGGTCCCGCGGCGCCGGCCCGAGCGGAGCCGGGCGTCCTCGCAGCGCGCCCGCTCGATGTCCGCCCAGGCGGGCAGGATCCCGCCGCGGTCCCGCACGACGAGCCGTTCGCAGGCGATCTCGTGGTCCCCGGTGGAGGCGGCCAGGCCCTCCACGCGCGTCTCGCCGGCGGCGGGTCTGCGGAGGATCCCGGTGAGCCGAGCGGCGATCCGGCGGCCGCCGACGACGGTCTCGACGCCGAGCGGGGCGTCCAGGGCGATGCGCAACGACGGGTCCTCCCCCAGCACGATCTCGGCCGTGACGCGTCGGCTGGTCCCCTCCACGGGCACGCGGCCGGTGGCCTCCAACCGCAGGGGGCCGTCCTCCCGCCGGAAGAGGCGACCGGACACCCCGGTCGCCCGCACCGTCGGCAGCGGCGTGTCCGGCGGCGGAGCGAGCTCGACGCTCAGGCCGTCGAAGCGGACCTCGTCGGGGAGGCGTGCGCCGCCGGCGCCCAAGGAGGAACCTCCGTCGCCGGGGCCCCGGAGGTCCGCGAGCAGGTCGGCGAGGGCGCGGCCGGCGACGATCCGGGCGTGGCCGCCGTGGACGTGGACGCGGGTGACGCGCGGTTGTCCGATGACGGCCTCCAGGGGGTCCATGTCGACCTCGACGGCGTCGAGGCGCACGTCGAGGACGCCGTCCGGCCCGTCGTCCAGGCGGAGGCCCTCGAGCCGCAGCCCGCCGGTCAGGTCGACGTTCACGCGGCCCAGGGAGACCTCGCAGCCCGCGCCCGCCGCCTTCGAGGTCAGGCGCTGCTCCAGCCCGGCGCGCCCGGCGAGGACCGCGGCGGACAGGAAGACCGCCGTCACGCCCAGCACCGCGAGCAGCCCCACGACGATCCAGAGCCAGGGCGCCACCGCGCGCCGCTGCGCGCGACGTGCTGGCTGGCCTGGGTCGGTGTCCATGGGTGCTCCGGGGCGGTTCGACGAGGGTAGGGCCCCACCCTGGTTGGCACAACGCGCCGCCCGCCGCAAAGATTCTGGCGGCGGCCCGGCTCGCGCGGGTCGCGGCGTAATCAGGCGGTGCTTCTTTTGTTTGCGCGAGCCCGGCCCGCCTATGGTATTCAGGACGTTCGAGTGCCCGACCCGGAGCGTGCCATGAGCCCACGACACGCGATCCCCTGGCTGGCCGCGCTCGTCCTGTTCGGATGGGCGCTGCTCCCCGCGAAGGCGAACGCCCAGTGCCCGGAGGGGGCCGTCTCCCTGGGCTCCTGCCCGCAGGACCTCACGTTCGAGGGGTGCTGTGAGAGCGCGCAGGTGGTCCAGTGGTGCGAGGACGGCGAGTGGTGCGAGCTGGACTGTAGCGGGAACACGGTCAACGACGGCCGGTCGTGCACGGAGCCGTCCCTGTACGGGGACGAGCCGGGTTGCTGCAACTCCTGTATCCAAGCCTGCGTGTGCGCCGGCGATCCGTACTGCTGCGAGACCGACTGGGACACCTTCTGCGCCGACGATGTGGTCGATGAAGGGTGTGACGTCGCCTGTCCGTCCGGCTGCCCACCCTCGGACGACTGCGGGTGGAAGGACACCGGCGACTTCGTGGCCTACGACTGCGCGCAGATGCCCTCCGAGGACCCCACCGGGGCGTACCCGGCGGCGTGCGGCTACGAGACGTGCAGCTGCGCCGGCAAGGAGTGCGGAGACGATGGGTGCGGCGGGTCCTGCGGCACCTGCTCCACCGGATACGCATGCGACGGCGGCGTCTGCGAGTGCGTCCCCGACTGCTCGGACCGGGAGTGTGGCCCGGACGGCTGCGGCGGCAGCTGCGGATCCTGCGGCGACGGCTCCACGTGTACCACGAGCGGCCAGTGCATCTGCGCGCCGGAGTGCGTCGGCAAGGAGTGCGGCCCGGACGGCTGCGGCGGCGTGTGCGGCTACTGCGACATCAGCAGCACCTGCGTGTCGGGCGAGTGCGAGTCGACCTGCGTCCCCGACTGCGGGGGCAAGGAGTGCGGCTCGGACGGCTGCGGCGGATCCTGCGGAAGCTGCGCCGGGGACTCGTACTGCTCCGGCGGGATCTGCGAGCCGTCCTGCGTCCCCGACTGCGGAGGCAAGGAGTGCGGCTCGGACGGCTGCGGCGGATCCTGCGGAAGCTGTCCGGGCAGCGAGGTGTGCCTGTCGGGCCAGTGCGAGCCCTCCTGCCTGCCGGACTGCGGAGGCAAGGAGTGCGGTCCGGACGGGTGCGGCGGCACCTGCGGGACCTGCGGCGAGGGGGAGGCGTGCGGCGCGAGCGGCCAGTGTCAGGGCACCTGCGAGCCCGACTGCGCGGGCAGGGACTGCGGCGGCGACGGCTGCGGAGGATCCTGCGGCGCCTGTCCGGCCGGCATGACCTGCGACGCCGCCGGCCAGTGCACCGGGGGGCCGTGCGAGCCGGACTGCACGGACAAGGCGTGCGGAGACGACGGGTGCGGCGGTTCCTGCGGGACGTGCCCCGGCGACACGGTCTGCACCGACGGACAGTGCGAGACCGTGACCCCGTGCGAGCCGGACTGCACGGACAAGGCGTGCGGAGACGACGGGTGCGGCGGTTCCTGCGGGACGTGCCCCGGCGACACGGTCTGCACCGACGGACAG
>JBNJGB010000027.1:54627-85865 GCA_051747385.1 Myxococcota bacterium | reverse complement strand
TGCGAGACCGTGACCCCGTGCGAGCCGGACTGCACGGACAAGGCGTGCGGAGACGACGGGTGCGGCGGTTCCTGCGGCACCTGCGGCGAGGGCGAGACCTGCGCCGAGGGTCAGTGCGCCCCGGGGGCCTGCGATCCGGCCTGCGAGGGGAAGGCGTGCGGTGACGACGGGTGCGGCGGGTCCTGCGGCACCTGCCCGGCCGGGCAGTCGTGCGACGAGGCGGGCCGTTGCGAGTCGTCCGACGCCGGCGGGGAGCAGCCCGCCGGGCCCTCCGAGGAGTGTCCGGCCGGGCACTACTACAATCCCTGGGTCGGGGAGTGCACGGCGGACGAGGGCGGGCACGTCCCGACGCCAACCCCGGGCGGAGGCGCCGGGGGGACGTCCGGCGGGTGCTCCGGCGGTCCTTCGGGCGGCGCCGCCGGGCTGGTCGTGGCGGGCCTCCTCCTCGCGATCTCCAGGCGGCGGCGCGCGGCGGCGTAGCGGTCCCTATCCCGTGAGGACGTGCAGATCGTAGGCCGCGTGGGCCCAGGCGGCCACGGCGAAGCCGCGCAGCAGGAACACGCCGGAGAAGAACACGCCCGCCAGGGTGCGGTAGGTGAAGGCGAACTCGTCCCACGGCTCTCCCGTCAGGTGGTGGGCGCCGGCGAAGGCCAGGCTCGAGGCCACGACCGCCACGGTCCAGGCGATGGGCCGGGGCATGGCGAGGAGACGCTCACCCACGAGGGCGACGAGCGGAAGCAGGAGCAGCCGGAATACGATCTCCTCGTGGAGGCCGGCCCCGGCCGCGATGACCGCGTGCTCGAAGAGATCCCCGTCCACCAGGATGGGGCCCAGCAGGTGCTGCCGCTCCATGACGTGGAGGATCAACGCGCTCATGACGATCCCGTACGCGGCGGCCTCGCCGACCGCCGGCCCGGTGAGGGCGGCGTGGCGCCAGAAGGCCCCGCGGAGGTGCCAGGCGACGACCGCCGCCACCACCACCGCCACGCCGGCCTGGACGAGGAGGTACCCGTCCAGGCCGAGGGTGCCCAGGAGCCACCCGCTGACGACGTCCACGCCGGATCGTGCGCCGGGAGACGCGGCGGGGAGGCCCAACCCATACAGGAGCGCCAGGGGCAGGGCGACCAGCGCGGCCCCGGCGGGGCGGCGGGTGGAGCGATGATAGCGGGCGAGCCAGGACAGCGGGCGCGGCATGGAGCCGAGTCTCCGCGCGGGTTCCGAGGCGCGCAAGAAAGCGTGGGCGAGGTTGGGAACAGGGCAATCGCAAGGTCGGAGAAGTGTGGGCCGCGCGGCGGTATGGCGCCCGGCGCCGGATTGCACCCGCTCGGAAACGATGGATTTTGCGCGTCTGAGAGCAGGCAAGGGCACGGGCAAGGGCAAGGGCAAGGGAGGGCGGTCGACTTTGCGACCGCCCTGAGGTCGGGAAAGCCGAGCGTTGACAACCGGGGGGCGACTGGCTAGGTTCCCGCACTCGTTGAACTCGACAAGGACGGAAGCGCTTTGTACTACCGAGGTTCCAAAGGACGACAGGGTCGTGGTCGCCACGTCGAACTAAAGCCGCTCGAGGTGAAGGTCGAGGGCGACAACATCAACCGCGCCATCAACCAGCTCAAGCGGAAGATGGCCAACGAGGGCGTCTACAAGGAGCTCAAGAAGCGCCGCTTCTACGAGAAGCCCTCGGAGCGCCGCAAGCGCAAGGCCCGCGAGGCGGAGCGTCGCCTGCGGAAGGCCCTGCGGCGCCAGGCCAAGGCCCGCGCCAAGGCCCGGCGCAGGTAGCACGATTCTGCGCGAGGCCCCTCCGGCCGGCGATTGGCCGGCCGAGGCACGCGCCTCGCCTCACGACGCCGTCCCACGAAGCCGGAGCTTCAGAGCGCGTCGGCGGGTATCTCCCGGCGGGTGACGAAGCGTCCGGCTTCGCTGTCCCAGGCCCGCACCTCCACGTGCTGCAGGGCGTGCCCGCGGACGTGATAGACGTTGTACCGGGCCACGTGGTCCGGGTGCTCGGCGTCCCAGGTCGAGCTGCCCGAGCCCACCACGTGCATCGCCCGGTGCCGGAAGCGGTTGGCCGCGTGGGTGTGGCCGTGGAGCAGCAGGTCCAGGCCCGCGCCGTGGCAGGCCTCGAGGACCGAGTCGCGGTTGCGGAGGCCGTGCATCCAGTCCTTCCGTCGGCCGCGAGGGTGCAGGTTGTGGTGGACGAGGCCCACGGTGAAGCCGTCGTGGAAGCCGTTGTCCCTGGACAGCCAGGCGAGTCGCCCGAGCTGGTCGTCCGCCACGCGTCCCGACGCGATCAGGGGCAGGCGCGGCACGGCGGAGTTCAGGCCCACCAGGTGGATGTCCCCGGCGCGCTTGTACCAGGGATAGCGCTCCTCCGGCCGCGGGACGCCGTCGCGCCACATGAGGTCGCCGAAGTAGGCCTCGAAGCGGGAGGCCCGGGCGGCGCCGCGGGTGTAGATGTCGTGGTTCCCCGGCACCACGGACAGGTACTCGTAGCGCGCCAGGGGCTCCAGCGCGGCGCGGGCCTGCTCGAACTCCGCCTCGAGGGCCAGGTTCGTCAGGTCTCCGGTGAGGAGCACGTGGTCCACGGGGCGCTCCAGCAGGTCCCGTACGGCCGCCTCCAGGATGGGGCGTGGATGCCCGCCGTGGCGCCTGGCCAGGAGGTTGGCCAGGCCGGTCAGCCGCTTGTTGAGATAGCGGCGCAGGCCGACGTCGGCCAGGTCGAGCACGTGGATGTCCGACAGGTGGGCGAGGGTGGTCGTGGCGGCCATGGTGCTCCGTCTGGGCAGGGGCGTCCGGACGCGGCGCTCAGGGCAGGGCCGCTTCGGTCTCGGCACCCAGGGTGGAGGTGTCTTCGTGGGTGGCCTCCACGACCCGGCGCCACGCGACGTCGCCGCGGATGACGTACCAGGCCCCGAAGGCTCCCTGCTGCACCAACTGCAGGAGCCACACCATGATTCCGAACGCGATGGCCTGAGTGCTTCCGGCGGCCACGCCGTACAGGGGCAGGGGCAGCAGCAGGAAGTACCAGAAGCTGCCCACGTTGCCGGGGGAGTTGGGGATCATCATGCCGACCACGACGCAGGCCATCATGGCGTAGGCGCCGAGGAGGTCCACGGGCAGGTAGAAGGCCCGGGCCATGAACCAGACGCCGAGGCCGTTGAGGCCCCAGTAGGCGAAGGTCAGGAGCAGGAACACGCCGAAGTCCCGGCGGCTCGGCAGGGCGCGGAGTCCCTGGAGGAAGGCGTCCAGGAGGTCGACGATGCGGCGGGCGAACCCGGGCGCCACCCGGCCCACGGTCAGCTCCACGAGGCGGACCGTGCGCTCGTGCTGCCAGCGCGCCCCGGCCAGGAGGACGGTGACGCCGAGGAAGAGGGCGAGGGCGCCGAACGCGCCGACCCGGAGCGTCGCGGCGGTGGTGGGCTCGGACGCGGGCAGGGCGGAGAGCACGGCGAAGAGCACGAGCGACACGGTGAGGCCGTCCGCGATGCGCTCCACGACGACGGTGGACAGCACGGCTGTCATGCGGGTGCCGCCGGTGGCGCGCTTGACCAGGTAGGGCCTGACCAGCTCTCCGAGCCGGAGGGGCATGAGGAACATGGCCATGAAGCCGACGGCCCCTACACGGTTGTGGGTCCGGAGGTCCAGGTCGACGATGGGATCCAACAGGGGCTTCCAGCGGACGACCCGCAGCACGTGGATGAGGACGAGCACCGCCAGATAGGGCAGGAGCCACCACATCTCCATGGTCCACCCGCCGGCCGTCGCCGCGTCTACGGCCTCGCGATCGCCGGCGTCCCACGCGGCCGTGAGGGCCCCTGTCTCCACGTCGCCTATGACCACGTGCCCGTCGGCGATCGAGACCTCCCCGGCCAGGCGCCCCATGGGCCAGTCGTGGGCGCTGAGCCACACGAAGAACGCCCCGATGGCGAGCCCGAGGAGGGTCCTGGTCATCAGCTTGGCCACGCGCGTCTCCGGTCGGGTCGGGGGCAGCTCCGGCAAGGGGCTGAACGCTAATGAGCACCGCGGCGCCAAGTCAAGGCGGCGGGCGGCGGGCGGGAGACCGCCGCGATCACCTCCTCATCCGATCCTTGAGACGCTGCAGCGCGTCGTCCAGCTCGAGGCGGCTGAAGGTCTCGGCGGCCTCGTCCGGCGCCACGCCCTCCACGCTCGCCGCGGTCTCCGCGCTCATGAAGCGCGACGCGGCGGCCCGGTCCGCCTCGGACACCGGGCCCTTGCCCGCGAAGCGATCCCGCAGGGCCTCGATCTCCCGGGCGCGCTGCTCCAGGCGCTGCTCCACGCGCCGCAGCCCCTCCACGCGGAGCCGGGCCTCCCGGGCCAGGGCGACGTCGCCCGCGTTGGTGGCCAGCCGCGCCCTGTGCGACCAGGTCTCGACCCCGGCCTTCGCCCTCGCGAGCTGTCGGTCGATGTCCCGCTGCTGGAGGATGATCTCCTTGAGATACGCCCGGCGCATGCGCGGGCCCAGGCGGCTCCGGGCACCGGGCTCCACCGCCTCGCCGCCGATGTCCTCCAGCTCGTCATCGCCCTCCTCCGGGCCCGGGCGGAGAGCCTCCTCCACGGTCGGGCGGCCCGCAGACATCGCCTCCAGCACCGCCACGGCCGCGGCCTCGGGGCCCTCCACCTCGAAGGCGGCCAGGGCCTCCTCGGCCTCGTGTCGGCCCGCGCCCCCCGGAAGGAGCGCCTCGAGCTGCACGGCCACCGTGACCGGGCTCCCGCAGTGGGTGGCCAGGCCGTGCTGGACCAGGAACCCGTCCCCGCCCGTGGGCTCGCCGCCCGGCACGAACAGCACCTGAGGGACGCCGGCCGCCACCGCCGCGGCGGACTCGGGGGGGGATGGGTGGCCCACCAGGAGGGTCGAGCCGCGGATCCAGGGCTCCAGGTCCCGGCCGGAGCGGGGGCGCTTGCCCCGGAGGCCGTAGGTCCCGGCCCGCGCCCGCACCAGCTCGTCGACGCCCTCGCGTCCGGAGGGCAGAAGCAGGAGCGAGAGGTCGCCCGGCGAGGCCAGGGAGAGCTGGAACAGCAGCGGGTCCACGTCCCCCGGGGTCAGGCGCGCGAAGCTCACGGCCACCTGCGGGTGCTCCTCCTCGAGGCGCTTGGGCTCGACCGCGTCCCCGCCGACGAGCACGCCTCCCGCACGCAGCCGGCCGCGGCGCTCCCGCACGCGGGCCACGTCCCGTCCTAGGGCCAGGTGCGGCGTGACGAGATCGTCGAAGGGCACCCGGCCCCACTCCGGGTCCACGTGGAAGTCCCCGTCCACGACCACGCGCACGGCCTTCGGCCAGACCGACTCCACGACCGGGAACACGGTCTCCGCCACGGCGGGATCCGTGGCGACGACGCCGTCGACGTCCCCCTCTACGGCCTGCAGGAGCGACACCAGCCAGGCGTCCTGCTCCCCCGGGGTCCGGTCGCCCCGCAGGGCCGCGCCCACCTGGTCGGCGAGGGTCTGGAGGCCGGCCTTGAGGTCCGCCAGGCGCGGCGGCACCTCCTGGCGAGAGGAGGGCGGCCCCGCCGGGATGGGCAGGGGGCGGACCTGAGCCCCGGCGCGACGCAGGGCGTCGACGAGGCGTGCGAACGGAGGCGGCACGGGGCTGCCGGCGGCGGTGAGGGCCAACAGTCGCGGCGCGTCGGGCTTCGTGGTGCTCATGCACCGAATCTAGGACAGGGTCCTTGCGCCGTCCACCGGCCCGCGGGGTCGCCCGTGGGGTCAAGCCTACTCACTTCACATTTTACTTCCGGGCGGGAACCAGCCCCAATGCCAGTCACCTGGAGGGTCCGCCTTGTGCTGCCGGTGACTTCGGGGGCCTGCCGGGATCGCGGGGGTAGTCGCTCATCTCGACCCTGACACGACGGCGACATCGGCGCTTTGAGCGCCTCGCTGGGAGTCGCGCGGGTTCGAGTTCCTGGTCCTGTGCGACGACCCCGGGGCGCCAGGTGGGAGTGGGGGCTCGACCTCGTATTCGTCGCGCCGGTGGCGAAGGATCGCCACGCGGGGGCCGGGGAGCGCTTGGACACCCTGGCGCTGTCGCTACTCGGTGTCCCCGGCGAGTTCGATGACCTGGCGCAGGTGGGCGTCGAAGCGTTCCAGATCCCGGACGAGCAGTGGCTTCAACCGCTCGGCATCTTCTCGGAGGTCCTCCAGCCGACGGCCGTCCAACGCCACCGCGTAGGCGTGCCGGAAGAAGTGGCGGAAGCCGAGGAGCATATGCGCGAGATCGGCGGTCTCTTGCTCCAGGAGCGCCGGTCGCACGCTCTCGATGTCCAGGGTCATGCCCCGGAGCAACGCGACGTGCCAATCCGGACCGGAGGGGATCTCCCCTTCGAGGGTCTGGCTCACGCGGGAGAGGATGGCCTCGACGGCCCCGTAGGCGTGATGCAGCGCCACCGCGGCAGCGGCGAGCTCCGGCGAGTCCGGCACCGTGAGGTCGAGAGTGCGCAAGGCGTCGACCTGGCGCTCGAAGGCCCGGCGATCCGAAGCGATCTCCGAGCGGAGACGCTGAAGGCGGACGACCAACGTGCTCATAGCGTCTTGCCCTCCGCCTCTACGCGTTCGACCAGGCTCCGAGGAGCTTCCTCCAATCGAACCAGATCCACGGGTCCCCCAAACAGCCTCATCAGGTCGGCCAACGCGTCGAAGTAACGCTCCGGCGCGAGCCCCCTCGTCGCGAGATCCACGTCCGATCCCGCCCGAACCTCTCCGCGCGCCACCGAGCCGAAGAGGAACACCTCCCGGGCGCCATACCGACTTCGCAGTCGCTCCGCGGCTGTCTCCAGCGGCTCAGACAAGCGGCGTGCTCGCGCGACACCAGCCTCCCGGCGGACGTGCTCTCGGCGCCGCAGGTGCTCCAGGGTCTGGCGGGGATCGACGTCCATGGCTCCAGGCTAGCAGGACCGGGCGGCAGTTACACGATGGCCAGGTCTCCGAGCTGGAGCTGGTCGCGGGCGACCAGGTGGCATGGTTGCCATGAGATGCGATCTCGGACGCTGGTGAGGGGCCACGACCTCATCCCAGGAGGTGACGATTGCGGTGGCGGAACTCGGGTGGACGGCTTCGGACGCGATCGTGGACTCGAAGCGCTCACTTGGGACCGCGGGGTCAAGCCTACTTGCTTTTCACTTCTTCGGACGCTCCTCGCGCCCTCTGCACATTCGCGCCTTGGCGCGAACCCACCGGCTACGCCTGCGACGCGATGCCCAGGCGTTTCTCCAGCCGGGCCACGCGCTTGTCGGCGTCCGGGCCGGGGGCCACGCGCTGCGCGCGGATGGCGAGGTCCAGGGCCTCCTCCAGGCGCCGGGCGCGCTCCTCGACGATGGCCAGGGCGGTGAGGGCCTCCGGATCGTCCGGAAGGTGCGCCACGAGGCGCTCCAGGGCGCGGCGCTGGGCGCCCGTGCGCCGGGTGCGCCGGGCGACGGTGGCGGCGAGGAGGAGGGCTTCCCGGCCCAGGTCGTCGCCCGCCACGGTGAGCACGTCCTCGTCCAGCAGCGGCTCCAGCACGCGGAAGGCGCCCTCCGGATCCTTCCGGCGGGCGAGGAGGCGCGCCAAGTTTACCGTCACCCGCGGCGCCCGGGTGGGGTCGGGTGCGGGCTCGCCCTCCACCAGGACCCGGTCTGCCAGGGTGACCATGGACAGGACGTCGTGGAGGTTGTGGAGCATCACCCCCGCCAGCGGTCCCGCGTCCCCGGTGCGCAGCCAGTGGAACCAGCAGCTCGGGACCATGTGGCCCGGGATGTCCCCCTCCCGCTCGAAACCCAGCACCTCCTGCTCCAGCGTCCCCAGCCGCGTGTCCGGCCAGCGATCCCGGTAGAGGTTCCGGCTCAGGTGGAGCAGGTCGAGGTGGGGCCGCAGCTTCAGGTCGCAGTCCCGCCGCGAGTAGAAGCGCTGCATGACGAGGCGCGTCTGCAGCACCGTCAGGTCGAAGCTCTTGCCGTTGAAGGACACGAGCAGCGGGTGCTCGTCCAGGCGCTCCACGAGGAGCTGGAGGAGGGCCTGCTCCTCGCCCGGCTCGCGGAGCAGGAGCTGTCGCACCACGAAGTGGTCGTCCTCCCGGTAGCCCAGGCCCACCAGGAAGGCGTGGGTGCCCGCGCCGTGGTCCAGTCCGCTGGACTCGATGTCCAGGAAGAGCGCCTCGCCCGAGACCCGGTCGTCCAAGCGGGGGTCGGCGACCAGGGCGGGCAGGTGGTCCATGGCGCGCTCGTAGAAGGCCCCGAGGCGCCGGCTGCCGTGGTGGTCGGTCAGGGGGACGCGGGTGTCGACGACCCAGGCGGCGCCGTGCGGGGTGGCCTCGGCGCAGCCGCCGATGGCCTCCTCGAGGGTGCGGGACTCGTCTCCCGGGCCGGCGCCGCTCGCGGCGTGCCGCCGGAGGTGGTCGTACCGGTCGAGGGCCTCCTTCAGCCCGGGCGCGGTCTCCGGGGGCGCCTCCGGCTCGGGCGGGGCGTCCCCGACGGTGCGCCGGAGGCGGTCGCCCAGGGACTTCACGGGCCGGCGACGCGCATCAGCCGCTCGCCGAGGGCCAGGGCGGCCTCCCGCGCCTGCCCGTCGTAGTGGGGCAGGGCGCCCAGGCAGGCCGGGCAGCCTCTGCCCCCGCACCGGCAGCGTCGCAGCAGGTCGAGGGCCCGCGGCAGGATCTCGTGGAAGCGCTTGTGGAGCTCGTCGGCCAGGCCGACGCCACCCGGCATGCTGTCGTACAGGAACACCGTAGGCGAGAAGTCCGAGCCCGGTTCGTCCGGGCCGGGCTGTCCGGGCATGGACTCGAGGGGCACGAAGACGCCGGCGCTCCGATCCCCGACCGCCCGCCCGAGGTCCCCGCCGGCGCACATGAGCGTCACCGTCGCCGTCGTGTGCAGGGCGTGGCAGAGGCCGACGAGGCCGTCGACGGCCGCCTCGCGGTCGAAGGGCAGGGAGGCCAGGGCGTCGTCCGGCAGCGTGAACCAGAACGCCGTGGTGTGCATCTCCAGGTCGGGCAGGAACACGTCGCCGTAGCCCACGTTCTCGCCCGTGTGGAAGCGGATCTTCTTGAAGCCGGTCACCTTCCGGCTCACCAGGACCTCTCCGTGGGCCATGGAGACGCCGGCGCCCTGGCGGACGTCCTCCTCGTCCAGGACCGACACCCGCGTGTAGGTGAGCGCGGTGGTGTAGTAGTCGGGCTCCACCTTGCGCACGTAGGCCTTGTGGTTGTCGTAGTCCAGGCGCTCCACCTGGTACTGCTCGCTGTCCAGGTTGTAGATGGCGTGCTCGTGGAGCGTCGTGTGGGCGCTGCGGAAGTCCACCTCGGCCAGGACCCGGTCCATGGGCATCTCGACGACGACGAAGTTCTCCTCGGGCAGGCCGCGGAGCTTCACCTGGTGGGCCGGGAAGACCCGCTCCGTCCAGTGATAGCGGCCGGCGCTCTCGTGCAGCACGCCGTGGCTCTCCAGGTACTCCAGCACCTCCCGCGTCTCGTCGGCGGAGAGGTCGCCGTAGGACTCGCCGGGCTCGAAGGGAAGCTCGAAGGCCGCGCACTTGGCGTGGTCCACCAGCACGAAGAGGTTCCGCGGGTTGGCCCGGGCGTGCTCCGGAGAGCTTCCCATCAGGGTATCCGGGTGGGAGACCAGGTACTGGTCCAGGGCCGACGACCGCGCCACCCAGACGGTGAGCGCCTTGTCCGAGCGGCGCCCTGCGCGGCCGCTCTGCTGCCACAGGCTGGCGATGGAGCCCGGATAGCCGGCGATGATGCAGGCCTGCAGGCTGCCGATGTCGATGCCCAGCTCCAGCGCGTTCGTGGCCACGACACCCTGGACGGCGCCGCTACGGAGCCCCGCCTCGATGCGGCGCCGGTGCAGCGGCAGGTAGCCGCCCCGATAGCCCTGGACCAGGTCCGGAGAGAGCTGGTTCCGGGCCAGGTCCTCGCGGAGGTACTTGAGGATGACCTCCACGTGGAGACGGCTGCCGGCGAACACGATGGTGGACACGCCCGACTTGATGAGGTCGGCGGCCAGGCGAAAGCTCGTCTTCACCACCCCCGCCCGGATCCCGAGCTGGCGGTTGACGACCGGCGGATTGTAGCACACCAGGTGGTGCTCGCCGACGGGCGCGCCGGAGCGCTCCACGGGCGTGAAGTCCAGGCCCGTCAGCGTCTTCGCGAGCTGCATCGGGTTGGCGATGGTGGCCGAGCAGCACACGAACTGCGGGTCCGAGCCGTAGAAGTTGCAGATGCGCCGGAGGCGCCGCAGCACGTGCGAGACGTGGCTGCCGAAGATGCCCCGGTAGGTGTGCAGCTCGTCGATGACCACGTAGCGGAGGTTCTCGAAGAGCTTCAGCCACTTGGTGTGCTGGGGGAGGATCCCCGCGTGGAGCATGTCCGGGTTGGTGATGACCACCTGCCCGTGGTCCCGGACGGCCCGCCGGGCATCCGGCGGCGTGTCCCCGTCGAAGGTGTGGGTGCCGATGTCCTCGCCCACCGCCTCGATGAGGCCGTGCAGCCCCGTGTACTGGTCCTGGCTCAGGGCCTTGGTGGGGAAGACGTACAGCGCCCTGGCGTCCGGCTCCCGAAGGATGCGGTCGAGCACCGGCGCGTTGTAGCAGAGCGTCTTGCCCGAGGCCGTGGGCGTGGTGAGGACCACGTGGTGGCCGGCCAGGGTGGCCTCGATGGCGCGGGCCTGGTGCCGGTAGGGGCGCTCGATCCCGCGGCGTCGCAGGGCCTCCCGGAGGCGCGGGTGGAGATCCTCGGGGAACGTCCCGAACTCGGCCTCCCGCGAAGGGCGCGTGAAGTGCCCGGTGACGTGGGGGGCGGACTTCCCCTCGAGGAGTCCGTGGAGGACGTCGTCGAGGTTCCGCTTGGGAAACAGGGGAGTGCTCATGGCGCCGCCGGCGGGGTTCCTGAACGCATATTCAGGCGGACTCTAGTGGGCCCGTCGCGCCCTCGTCAACCTCCCCGCCGGGTGTCCCGAGACTCCGGGAGGGGCACACAGAAAAGCCCGCTACGCAGCACGCAGCGGGCTCCTCCGAACGATCTCGGGGGAGAGTCCCCTACTTGAAGACGCGCTCCTTGGCGGTCTGGAGAAGCGGCTTGATGAAGCTCTTCTTCAGGCTCAGCAGGCGATCGAACTTCACCTGGGAGCGGGAGTCCGTATACAGCGCCGTCGGCTTCTTGATCTCGCCGTCGATGAGCTGATCGGAGAAGTCGTAGAACTTGGCCTTGTCCTTCGCCGACGCCGTGGTGGCGGCGACCGACAGGGCGAACAGCGCGACCAGCAGGGCGGCCATCAGCTTCTTCATCTCGACTCCTCCGTGAGCTACGCGTCGGGGGATACGGTGACCCCGGGCGGCCTGGCCGTCAAGGCTGCGGTCCACCCGGAGCGGTTGCTCAGCGTGTGACGGCCTCTTCCGCGGGGGCCTCGTCGGCCCCCTCGGTGACAGGCTCCGCCGCGCCCTGCTCGCCGGCCTCCTCGGTCGCCTTGTCCGTCTCCGGCTCCTCGGCGGGCGCCTCGGTCGGCGTGGCCTCGGGCTCCTCGGCTTCCTCACCCTCTTCGGTCGGGGTCTCCTCGACGGTCTCGGTGGCCGGGGCCTCCTCGATCGGAGCCTCCTCCGCCGGCGCCTCGGTCGCCTCGTCGCCGCCCTGTGCGCCCTCACCCTCGGCGCCCTCGCCCTCGCCCTCGCCCTCGTCGGGCTCCGGCTCCGGCTCCATCATGGCATTCATGCCGCCCTCGGAGATGATGTCCTTCAGCACCTTCACGGTGCCGGCGACCTTCTTCTCCTCCTCGGGGGTCAGATCGGCCTTGTCGACGTACTTCTCGTAGTAGGCCACGGCCTTCTCGAGGTCCTGCAGCTTCTCCTGGTACGTCTCGGCGATGTGCGCGTAGAGGTCGACGCGCTCCGGCTTCCGCTCGAGCAGCGCCACGTAGCAGTCGATGGCCGCCTGGAACTGGGCCGGGGGATCCTCGGCGGAGCCTCCCAGACCGTACGCCGCGTCGCACTGGCCCTCGTGGGCCTCGATGTTCAGCGGCTGGGCCTCGCGGACCGTGGTGTAGTGCTCGTAGGCCTTGGCGTAGTTGAGGTGCTCCAGGAGCATCGCGGCGATGTTCATCCGGACCTCCATGTTGTCCGGATTCTGCGCCAGGGCCTTGTCGAAGAACTTCATCGCCAGGGGCCGCTTGTCGAGCTTCACGTAGGTGAAGCCTAGGTTCGTCAGGGCCTCCGTCGAGTTGGGATCCTCCTCGAGGACCTTGTTCTTGAAGATCCACTCCGCGATGAGGTACTCGCCGCGCCGCAGGTTGATGAGGCCGCGGGTGTTGAGCGCCGTCACGTTCGTCGGCTCGACGTACAGCACCTCGCGCACGTACTTCTCGGCCGTGTCCAGGTCGTCCTGGGCCAGGTAGTACAGCGCCATGGCGTTGTTGACCGCCTCGTTCTCCGAGGCCTGGCCGATGACCTGGTCGAGGAGGCCCTTGGCCTCGTCGTACCACTTCTTCGACTCCTGCTCGTTGCCGAGCAGCCCCTCGTGGCGGGCCTTGCCCAGGTAGATCTTCGCGATGTAGGCCGTGGCCGACGGGTTGTCGGGGTTCTTCTCCAGGGCCTCCTGGTAGACGGCCAGGGCGTCGTCACGGCGCCCCATGCGCTCCAGGGTCTGGCCCAGGTTGAAGTAGGCCTCCATGAAGTTCGGGTCCGAGTCGATGGCGGTCCGGAACTTCTTCGCGGCCAGCTCGTAGCGCGGCGGGGAGTCCAGGGCGGCGAGCACGCCGACGCGGAACTGGTCCTGGGCCTCGCGGTCGATCCCGGGGAGGTAGGTGGGCGCCTCCACCTCCTCGATGACCTGGACCTCGAAGTCGTCGTCCGTCAGGCGCTCGCGCTCCTTCTCCTCGGCCTCGGCCTCGGCCTTCGCGGCGGCTTCGGCTTCGGCCTCGGCCTTCGCGGTGGCCTCCCGGTCCTGCTCCACGCTCTGGCTCGAGCCGCCGCAGGCGGCCAGGAGCCCGGCCGCAGCGAAGGCGGCGAGGGTGCCTCGAATCGTGCGCATCACGTCGCTCCTACTCATGGACCTTCGCCTCCGTGACCTCGCCCGCGGCGGCGTCGTCGGTCTCGTCCGGGTCCGCCCCGTCCTCGGCCTGCTTGGGCTCCGCCTGGTCTTCGTCCGCGTCGTCCTTCTCTTGCTGGGTCTTGAAGTCGACGACCGTGTCGCCGCGACGGATGACGCGGATGAAGTTCGTGGCGGTCAGGGTGTCCTTGGTCTTGTTCGGCTCCACCGTGAACTCGGAGATGGGGAACTCGTCCGGGTTCACCTTCGCCGCGTACTCCGCGGACAGGCGCGACCACTCGTTGTACACGCCCTTGTCGAGGGCCTGCTTCAGGGCCAGGGTGAACGCCTTCAGGGCCTTCTCCTGGATGGGTGCGGCCCTGTCCTCGAGGGCGAAGCGGTACATGTCCTCCTCCTCGAGGGTCAGGCCGGGCGGGACCTCCGCGTTGAAGAGGCTCTCGGCGAACTCGTACAGGAGCTGACCGGAGCGGAACGCGGCGGCCGCGGCCATGCCCGGGTCCTTGAACGCGAGCACCCTGTCGAAGGCCGTCTGGGCCTCGCCCAGGGCCTCGGCCTTGTCGACCAGGGTCTTCTTGAGGAGGTCGATGTCGAAGTCCCCGCCCCGGTCGAGGGCCTTCAGCTCCATGGCGGCGTAGTCGTCGTACTTGTACTCGGCCAGCTCGAGGGCCGCGTGGGCGGCGTAGGCCTTGGTCGAGCCGGCCAGCCCCTCCACGGACTCCTCGTCGTCGGTGAGCCGGTTCCACTGCCGGAGCGCGCGGTCGAGCAGGCGCTCCACCTTGCGCCGGTAGCGCTCCTTGTCCGCCTTCTTCCAGGCGAGCCCCGCCGCGGAGTAGGCGCGCAGCTCGTACTGATCGTCGTTGCGGCCATACCGGCGTGCGATCTGCTCGTAGGCCTTCGCCGCGTCGATGTAGGCGTCCTTGGTGCCCTTGCGCTCGAGCACGTCGGCCGCGTGGAAGGCGACCTTGGCCACGTCGTCCGCGTCGCGGAACGTCCGGACGTAGCGCTCGAAGACGTCGTGGGCCTTCTCGTACTGCTGAAGCGCCTCGTAGATGAGGGCCGCGTTCCGGGTGGCGTCCGCGGCCTTGTCCTCCGCCTCGTCCTTGAACTGCCGCATCTTCATGAAGGCCTCGGCGGCCTTCTCGAACTGGGTCTGGTTCTCGTACAGGACGCCGATGTCGTACTGCGCCTGCACCGCGACATCCTCCTTGGGATACCGCTCGATGACCTGCTCGTAGGCGGCCACGGCCTCGGGGAAGCGACGGGCGCTCTCGTGGATGACGCCGATGTTGTACAGCGCCTTGGACGCGAGCTCCTCGTTCTTCCGCCCGAACTCCTCGACGATGTCCTGCTGCACGGCCACGGCCTCGTCGAACTTGCGCTGCTTGGTCAGGTCACGCGCGTGCTCGGTCTTGGCGATGGCGATCATCTGCTCGAGCTCTTCGCGGGACTTCACCTTGAAGTTCCGGGCCTTGATGAGCTTCCGGGCCCACTGCTCGATCTTCGTCCAGCGCTTGGCCTGGGCGTAGGCGTCGATGATGAGGTTCACCGCCACGCTGGCCATCCGGTGGTCCGGGTACAGCTCGAAGATGACCATCAGCCGCTCGACGGCCTGCGGGAACTTGCCGTGCTTGTAGAAGGTCTGGGCGGCGATGAACATGATCTCCGGGATCATCTCGCCCCGGTCCGGGTTTTCCTTCCGCCACTCCGGGTCCTTCAGGTTCTCGCTGAGGATCTCCACGTAGGTGTCCGCCGCGGCGATGTAGCGCTCCTCCAGGTCGTGGAGCGGCGTCTCCGGGATGCGCTCCACCTCGTCCTTGAGGTCCCGCGCCTCCTTCTTCGCCTCGTACTGGACCCCCCGGGTGGCCTTCTCCTTCAGGCCCTTGTCCACGAGCAGCGACTCGATGGCGTAGACGACGCCCAGGGCGGCGTCCTCCACGTACTTGCCCTTGGTGTCCTTGGCGATGACCTTCTCGTACTGCTCGGCCGCCGACGCGTAGTCCTCCATCTCGGAGTAGAGGATCTCGGCGTAGTAGAAGTTGTTGACGTACGACTTCTCGTGGTTCGGGAAGCGGTCCAGGAACATCGCGTAGTAGTGGCCCGCCTTCTCGTAGGCGTGCGCGGAGTCCTGGCGCTTCTCCTCCTGCTTCTGGGCCATGCGGTGATAGCGGTTGGCCAGATACTGCAGGTTGTTGGCCACCAGCTTGTCGGCCTCGCTGACGACCTCCTCGTCGTCCTTGTTGGACGTGTACCAGGGGCCCTCGTGGTCGAAGTACTCGGTGAACTGGTTGACCACCTCCTCGATGCCCTCCTCGTCCCCCAGCTTGCGCTGGACCTCGAGGATGGCGTCCCACCACTCCACGACCTTCGGGGACGTGGAGCCGTGGTCGATGAGGTGCCGATACAGCTCCATGGCGGCCACGTCACGGTCCTTCGCGACCAGCAGGCCGGCCATCTTCTCGAGCTTCTTGTAGGTCTCCTCCTCGCCGAGCTTGTCCATGAAGTAGTCGCGCGCGAGCTGCCAGCCGTTGTCCACCTCGGAGTAGGCCACGACCAGGTCGTTCATGGCCTGGGCGCGGAACTCGATCTTGCCCTTGCCGCCCTCCTTCTCGATGGTCTCGATGACCTTCTTGAAGGTCGCGATGGTCTTCTCGAACTCGACGAGGTTGAAGTAGACCCAGCCCAGCTTGTACAGGGCGTAGTTGTACATCGGGCTGTTGGCGTGGTTGTGGATGATCTTCTCGTAGTTCTGCTTCGCGTAGAACAGCGAGTCGGTCTCGAAGAAGTACTCCGCGAGCTGCAGGTGCGCCTGGGCGACGAAGCGGCTCTTCGGGTACTTCTGCACCAGGTCCTCGAGGCGCTTGACGCCCTCCTTCTGGAGCTGGATGTCCTCGCGCGCCTTGCCGCCCTTCAGCGCCGCCCGGCCGAGGTAGTAGTAGACCTCGTCGATGCGCCGGTAGTCCGGGTGCTCCCGGAGGATCTTCCGGTAGTAGTCCAGGGCGACCGAGTAGTCCTCCTCGGGCTCCTCGGGCTCCTCGCTGCACCGACCCTCGTCGAAGCACTCCCACGCGTCGTTGTACTTCTCGCGCGCGAGGAGGTACTGGTACTTCGCCTCCTGCCAGTGCGCCTCGGCGAGGCGGAACAGGGCCTCCGCCTTCTTGGAGTAGGGGCGGTCCGAGTTGACCAGCATCTCCAGGTCGCGGATGAGCGCCTGGCGCTCCTTGGACATCTCCGCCTGGAGGCGCTTGGCCTCCTCGTCGAACTGGGACTCCTCGAACTGGTCGAGGCTGAAGGCGTCCTTGCCCTCGAGCTCCTTGTCACCCCCCTCGTCGGCGGGAGGGGCGGCCTCCTCGGCGGGCGCGGGCTGCTCCGTCTCCGTCTGGGCGGAGGCCGGGGCGGTCGCGAGCAGTGGGGTGGCGAAGAGGGCGAGCAACGCCAGGTGAGCGCGGTGCCGATTGGGAAGCATGGGGTCGTTTCTCCTGGAGGCGCGGGTCCTCGTCTTCGCGGGCACGGAAATGTCTCACCGGTGCAGGCGGATTGTCACGTCCCGGGCCGGGCAGGGAGCCGCCCGGAATGACACCGCCCCGCGCAACAGCGAGGCGCCGCCCCTTCTTCCGTTCGGGGCGAGGAGCCGTGTCACGCTGTCGGGCGGGGCGGGGGGGTGGGGGTCATGGGGGTGCGGTGGGGGCGGCCGTCCGTCGGCTGCCTCGGTTACTGCCCCTCGCGCGGGCACTGGTCGGAGACGAAGGCGCGGTAGCTGCCGATCTCGTCCTTCCAGTACTCGCCCTCGAAGGGCCACTGCCAGGAGTCGGAGCCGACGATGGCCACGGCGCCGCCGGCCTCGGCCTTCTGCTTCGCCTCCTCCTCGGCGCCGGCCTCGAGCTCGCGAAGCTCCTGCTGCTTCTTCTCGAGGCGCTGCATGCGGAGGTCGACCCGGATCTCGCGGGCCTTCGTCTGGTACTCGTCGAGGGTCGCGGCGACGTCGCGAAGCACGCGCTGGATCTTGATGCCGATCTCGCGGACGCGGTCGGCGCGGAGCTGCTTCAGCCTGGCGAGCATGTCCTGGCCGAAGGTGCCCAGCTCCCCGGCGTGCGGAGCGAGCGTGTCGATCTCCTCCTCGATCTGCTGGATGGTCCGGTAGAGGTTGTAGAACTCGATGTCGGCCAGCACCGGGCGGGTCAGCTCCTCGGGGAGCCCCCAGACCGTCTTGCCGTTCAGCGTCTCCACCAGCGCCTTGTAGTGGTCCTCCGGGCGCAGGACCTTGTTGAGATACTCCTTGAGGGGCACGGCCAGCGGGGCGATCCGCTCGTCGAACATCCCCAGGGCCTCCTCGGCGTAGTCGTAGCGGCAGATGTTCATGTAGGTGGTCGCCTCCAGGATCCAGAGCTCCGGGTAGAGGCGATGCTCGAAAAACGGGCTGTGGAGCGTGTGGAAGGTCCCCAGGGCCCGGGAGGCGTCACCCTTGACGAAGTACACCCACGCGCTCTCGTACAGGGCCTGGGCGCGCTTGTACGAGCCCGAGGGCACCTTCCGGTAGTAGTAGATGGCCGCGTCGTGGTCGTAGTTCTCGTAGGCGATCCGCGCCAGGGCCAGGTAGGACAGATCCGCGACCTCGGGATCGGACTCGTTGTCCTCCGTGGCGAGGATGGCGTTCTGGAACGAGCTGACCGCAGACTTGAAGAGCTGGTTGCGGACCTCGACGAGCCCCTTGAGGTACTGGGCCCTCGCGTAGTCGTCGGCGCCGGGGCTCACCTGCTGGAGGTAGTTCAGCGCCTTCGACCAGTTGTTGTAGTCGTAGTAGAACTCGCCGAGGACGTAGTTGTACTGGTCCTGGAAGGACTGGCTGTACTCGCCCACGAAGAAGCGGGTGAGCTGCTCCAGGTCGGGCGGCGAGTAGTTGACCTTGGAGCGGAGCTCGCGGAGCTGCTCGAAGGCCGTCTTGAAAAACGGCTTGTCCGGCCCGGCGAGGAGGACCTCGACGAGCTGGCGGGCGGCGGCCTGGTGGAGGCCGGCCTTCACGAGCGCGTCGGCGATGCCGAACTTCGCGAAGTAGGCCTCCTCCGAGTCGGGCGGATAGTCGCCCTGGGCGAGGAAGCGCTGGAACGCCTGGATGGACGCGACGAACTTCCCCTCCTCGGCGAGCCGGCGGCCCTTGGCCAGGACGCCCTTGGCGTACGCCTTGCGCTGCGCCTCCTCGGCGGCCTTCTTCTCCTCCATCATCCGGAGGGCCTCCTGGCGCATGCGCTCCTCGCGCGCCCGGCGCTCCTCCTCGGTCTCCTCGGGCTCGGCCGGGGCGGCCTCCTCCGCGGGCGCCTCGCCGGCCTCGGCGGGCGCGGCCTCCTCGTCGTCGCCGGCCTCCGCCTCCCCGTACTTCTTCGGGGTGGCCAGCATGAACTGGATGACCTTCTCGTCGACGTCGGCCTTCTTCAGCGACAGGATGTCCTGCACCGACAGGTCGAAGACGGACCGGTCCTTCTCGATGGCCTGGATGATCTCCTCCGGCGCGATGCCGAGCTTGGTGAGGGTGATCACCTCCTCCTGGCTGATGGCGCGTGCGTCGGGGGTGGCGACCAGCAGCACCGCGCCCAGCGCGAGGGCGCTCAGGAGGGCGCGGCCTGCGGGGAAGCGTCGCGTCGGATTCATGTCGAGCGGTCCTCCGTCGGGGGGAGCGTCGGGATGGGGCGCACGGCGTGCGCCGGGGGCGGGCCTACTCCGGCTGGGGGCTCCAGAAGCTCACGCCCAGGGTGAACTCGGCGGGCTTGGACAGGCCGCCGCCCTCGGCGGAGAAGAAGAACTGCCGGTAGTCGGCGCGGATGGACAGCAGCTCGTTGATGTAGAACCGGAAGCCGAGGCCCACGTTGCCCGAGACGTCCACCCTGCTCTTCTCCTCGCCCAGGTCGAAGACCTTGGTGCCGATGGTGCCCACGCCGAAGGCGAGGTGGACGTCGAAGTGCGCCAGCTTGTTCGTGAACAGGGCGAACTTCCCGTGGATGGGGCTCCAGATGGCGTCGACGCCGGCCATCCACTGGAGGCTCTGGGGGATGTTGACCACCAGGGAGTTGTTGAACGCGTCGCCCTCGAGGAAGTCCTTGAGGTCGCTGTTGGAGTCGATGACGTACGAGCCCCACACCTCCGCGGCCAGGTCCTCCATGAAGTAGTAGTCGTACCGGCCGCCCAGCGGGTAGTACATGAAGAAGTCGTCGTTCGGGATCGCCCCGCCGTACAGGGTGAACTCGTGGCGCGACTTCTTGAGGAACTTCCGCTTGTGGATGCTCTTCACCTCGCGCTTCTTCGCCCAGTAGAGGTCGAGGCGCTCGTCGACGGCGGAGGTGTCCAGCTCGTCGCCCTCGGCACCCTGGGCCGGCTGCGCGGACGCGGACGGGGTCCACAGCAGCAGGGTGGCGGAGAACGCTGCGACGATGAGCTTGTCGGCCATCTTCATGTCGGGGTTCCTCTCTTCGGGGACGCGATGCCGTGGTGGCTCGATGGTTCGGGGGGTTACTGGCAGGCGGGGCAGATGGTGCCGGAGGGCTGGCACGCCCCGTCACAGCACACCCCGGTGTTTTCGTCGTCGTCCGTGCAGCTCGCCGTGTCGGGCCTCGCCACGGCGTTCGCGCCGTCGAGGCAGAGGAGGGTGGCGCCCGCGCAGACCTCCTCGCAGGCGCCGGGCTCGTCGGTGGCCCCGCAGTCCGAGTAGGACGAGCAGGCCTTCCTCACGGTGGGGCGCCGATCCCACTGGCTCGCCTCGCCCGCGCCGGCGCCCTGGCCGACGCCGAAGGCGAAGGGCTCGTCCGTGTCGACCAGGTTGCTCGACGCTCGGACGGTGAACGTGCCGGACAGGGCGTACATGGAGCCCTTGGGCGTCCCGGTGGGCTGGGCGCTTTGGCTCTTGAAGCCCTCGGAGGCGGCGGCGATCTGCCACCAGCCCGTCAGGACGTTCCGGACGTTGAGCATCGCCTGCTCGAGGGCCTGCTGGAAGGCCGCGAGCTGGGTCGCCGAGAACGAGTTCGAGTTGATGAACTGGTAGTGCCCGAGGGACTCGCAGGCGATCTCCATCTGCCGGGGATCGCGGCCCTCGTAGCCGGGCGACTCGAACTGGACGAAGTGGATGTGGATGGGCAGGGCGTTGGGTTCCTGGAGGTCCGTGACCACCTTGTCGCGGACGTTCGCGAAGGTCACGCTGGAGCAGGCCTGCTCGCACGTCGTGTAGTCGCGCGACAGCGTGCAGGTGTCCGGGCCGTCGGTGACCACGACGATGTGGTTCGGGTGGTTGCGGTCGTCGCGCTCGGCCAGGAAGTCGTAGGCGAGGTCGACGGCCTGCCACAGGTTGGCGCGGCCGGTCTGGCCGGAGCCGAGGCCGTCGAGGCCGTCGAGGCCGGAGCCGGACGGCGGGATCCACAGCTCGCGGTTGCTGCCGAAGCAGGCGTCGAGCTTCTCGCGGGTCTCGAGCGCGTCGAAGTCCGGGTTGGCGCAGGGGACCTCGAAGCCGTCCAGGCCCTCGCCGAAGGCCAGGACGCCCAGCCGATCCTCGGAGTTCAGGGTCCGGATGAAGCGCTTGGCTGCGGTGAGGCGGAGGTTCGTCCGATCGGAGGCGTGCTGGCCGAAGTTGTCCGGGATGTCCGGGGCCACGCTCTCCGTGAAGGTCCCGTCGTTGACGAGCCCGGCCATGGAGCCGCTCTGGTCGATGAGGAGCAGCACGTTCTGGCCCTGGCCCCGCCGTTCGGCGACCTCGAGGTACTCGCTGTTCTGCAGGTCGAGGCTCGTCGCCGAGCCCTGGCACGAGCCGAGGCTCCCGTCCGGCAGCGGCTCGACGCAGTCCACGTCGATGTCGATGGTGCTCGTGGTCGCGAGCCGGATGCCGTCACCGCTGGGGGGCTCCACGGTCTGGAAGTCGACGATGTCGCCGGGCCGGATGCTGTTGTCGCGATCGAACTCGCCCTCGTTCTCGGAGGTCTGCGTGTCCCGGGCGGTCGAGATGTAGGACACGTTGAACAGGAACCCCTCGGGATCGCCGCCGCCGCACTGGCGGACCCACTCGCCGTCGTTGTTCTCGACCGCGGGATAGGCGCTCACGACCTGCACGTCGTCGAAGAGGATCCGGATCGGGAAGATCGTCGCGGTGGAGTCGCAGCCCCCGGCCAGGCTCCCGGCGAGGACGAGGAGGAGGGCTGCGGCGAGGGGCGAGGAGCGGGAGGTACGCTGCGTCGCGCCGTGGCGGACCGTGGGGCTGTACAGCATCGTGGGGGTGACCTCGCGTCGCTGGGTTCGGAGGTGACGGCTCGGACCGTCACGCGGCCTCGCGGGTAGGCGGACCGCTGGGCCCGAAAAACACGGGCCCGTGAAAGGGTGCCCAATGATTCGGAGGCACCCCCGCCTTGTCAAGGCGGTTCTGGGCCCTGTGGAGCCCCGAGGGTGCAACGGGCGTCGGCGGTTGGACGCAGACGGCGAGGCGGGCCGGAGCCACCAGCCCCCCGGGGAAGCCCCATGGTTGACTCGATCCTCGCGCCGACCCTAACCTTCCGGCCGGTCTGGCGCCGTGCACGGCGGGGCGCCGAGTCGTGCGTCGTGTGGATACACCCGGGGACAATTCCCCGTTGCATCGGTTGTCGGCGCGGCGTACGGGTTGGGGTCTCCCGCCGGGAACCCGCGTCCCGGACGCCCGATTCGTCGAGGAGTGGACATGAAGACCTGGCGCAGCGTTGCGATTCTCGTGAGCCTCGGACTGGCGGCCGCCGCGTGCGGTGACGGCGGCGGCGGCGGCGGCGGCACCAGCGCGGGCGCCGAGCCGCGCATCGAGGTGAGCGAGGGTGGCAGCACCGTGGTGGATGGCTCGGACATCCCGCTGACCTTCGCCGGCACCGAGGTCGGCGGTGAGAAGCGCGTCGCCACGCTCCAGATCGTCAACAACGGCAACGCGCCGCTGGAGATCTCGGAGCTGAGCGTCGCCTCCGAGCCGGCCGGCCACTTCCGCCTCGTCGCCCAGGGGGACGCGGGCCTGCCCACCGGGGAGGCGCCCGTGACCGTGCAGCCCAGCGACGCCGCCGAGGGCCTCCGGAGCTATTTCGTGGACGTCATGGGCACGCGCCCGGAGGACGGTGTGGCGCTGAGCGGCACCCTCACGATCCGCTCCGACTCCAAGATCAACGACGCCGAGGTCATCGAGATCGGCCTCAGCCCCGAAGCCGGCGGGCCGGACATCGACACGAACCCCTCGACGGTGGACTTCGGGAACGTCCCCCTGGGGGAGTCCGAGCTCAAGACCGTCACCATCCTGAACACCGGGACCGGTGATCTGGAGGTCACGGACTTCGTGCTGGCCGGCAACCCGGCCTTCGCCCTCCTGCACGACGGGGAGGAGTGGAAGGTCTCGCCCGAGACGGCTCAGGGAATCGAGTTGGAGGAGCCCCTCGTCGTGGCGCCGGGCACGTCCGAGAAGATGTCGGTGCGCTTCTCCCCGGAGGACCTGAACGGCGCCGAGGGACAGCTCCTGCTGAGCTCCAACGACCCGGACGAGCCCGACAAGCTCATCAAGCTCTCGGGCAACGACAGCGGCCCCTGCATCTCCATCAACCCGAAGAAGGTGGACTTCGGCGGCAAGCTCATCGGCAAGCCGGCCACGGTCGACGTGGAGATCCTCTCCTGCGGCGAGGAGCCGCTGCACGTGGAGGAGATCAAGCTCGGAGAGGAGAGCTCCACCGACTTCTCCCTGAACCTGGGCAGCCTGCCCGGCGTCGAGGACGGCGTGGGCGCGATCGTGAAGGACCAGGACACGGCCGTGGAGCTGGACGTCAACGAGGCGGCGACGTTCCAGGTGACCTACGTCCCCGACGAGATCAACGAGCTGGACGACGACGGCCAGCCCATTCCGGACCTGGGCGAGATCCACATCGTCTCCGACGCGCTGGTCTCCGAGCTGGACGTCGAGGTCCGCGGCTTCGGCGTGGAGGTCGAGTGCCCCACCTCGGTCATCGTCGTGCAGGAGGGCGAGGAGGTCATCCCGCAGACGAAGCTCCACCTCATCGGGTCGCAGAGCTACGCCTCGAGCGGTGACATCGCCCAGTACGAGTGGTCGGTCCAGCAGCCGGTGGGCTCCCAGTCGGTGTTCCTGCCGAGCGCGTCCGCGCCGGACCCGACCTTCGAGGCGAACGTCGCCGGCACGTACGTGTTCAAGCTGCGCGTGTGGGACGAAAACGGCGAGGAGTCGTGCGTGGCCGCCGAGTACACGGTGTTCGTGAACCCGGACGAGGCCATCCACGTGGAGCTGCTCTGGGACACGCCGCTGGACCCGGACCAGACTGACGAGGGGCCGGAGGCGGGCGCCGACCTGGACCTCCACTTCCTCCACCCGTTCGCCACCGGCGAGGACGTGGACGGCGACGGCGAGCCCGACGGCTGGTTCGACCAGCCCTTCGACTGCTTCTGGTTCAACGCGCAGCCGAACTGGGGCTCCCTCGATCCGGCGGTGGACGACGATCCCGGCCTCGACCGCGACGACACCGACGGCGCCGGACCCGAGAACGTCAACCTGAACATCCCGGAGGACGGGCTGACCTACAAGGTGGGCGTCCACTACTGGAACGACCACGGCTTCGGCCCGTCTAACGCGACCGTCCGCGTGTACATCTACTCGTCGCTGGTCTTCGAGCTGAAGAACGTGGAGCTCATCGACTCCGATCTGTGGGAGGTGGCCGAAGTCTCCTGGCCGAGCGGCGAGGTGGAGCTCATCACGGAGGAGGGCGGGGACTACAAGATCGTCCCGAACTATCAGCACCCGTTCTTCCCGTCCGAGTAGCGGCGCGGAGGGACCGTCACTTCGAACCCGGGGCGCCCCGGCTGCCGATGGTGGCCGGGGCGTCTCCGTTTTCGGCACCCGGTGACGGGACGACTCTCCACCGGTGTGTCTCTCCATTTCCCTCGAGCGCCTCGCCTGATATACGGTTGCGCGCGTATTCGCGGTCGCCGCCCCCCCGGGGCGACCGGAGAGGGGAATCCAGGACAGGGTGGGAGAGCCAATGCGCACTTCGATTTCTACGCTCGTCATCGCGGCCCTCGCGGCCACCTTCGCAGGGTGCAGCGACGACTCCGGCGGCGGGATCTCCGGCGGTGCCCAGCTGGGCATCTCCGTCACCCCGAACCCCGTGAGCTTCCCGTCGCTGGTCGCCGGCGACTCGATGGATCAGCTCGTGACCATCGCGCACAACGGCTCGTCGGGCACGCTGAACCTCCGAAACGTGCGCCTCGACGCGAACAGCGAGGAGATCTCCATCACCCAGCCCGGGGCGCTGGACCTCCAGCCGGGCGACACCACCACGATGACGGTCACGTACGCCCCGACGGACGGGATGTACGACTCGGGGACCATCTACATCGACACCAACGTCCCCACGGCGGCCGGCAACGCGCTCACGGTGGAGGTCCCGGTCGAGACGACGGCCCAGACGAGCGATCTCGTGGCCAACCCGGACCCCCTGGACTTCGGGGACGTGGGCACGGGCACGACGGTGACCGAGACCATCCAGTTCACGGCCGTCGGCGCGGACGAGATCCGCATCGACGAGATGACGCTCACGGATCCCGAGTCCGACTTCGCCGTCGAGGAGATGCCGGAGCTTCCCCTGACCCTCGGGGCCGGCGACACCTTCGAGGTGACGGTCTCGTACACCCCGATCGGCGGCGACAACGACACGGACTTCGTCGAGATCATGATGCTCGTCGACGACGCCGAGGAGGAGAAGCAGGTGCTCCTCAAGGGCAACGAGATCGGCCCCGAGCTGCAGGTGCACCCGAGCCCCGTGGACTTCGGCCCGCGCCCGGTGGGCCAGGTGCACACGCTGCCGCTGGTCGTGTCGAACGCCGGCGAGCTTCCCCTGGAGATCACCGACCTGAAGGTGGCCGAGGGGAGCAGCGACACCGTGAGCATCCAGGACGCGCCGAGCCAGCCCCTCGTCATCTGTCCCGACAGCGGAGACGCGCCGGACTGCGAGGAGGGCGATGAGAGTCTTCGGTGCCGCTGCGCGGACGGGGTCGATGGGCTGTCGTCGGACCCCGTGACGGTGACCGTCGGCTTCGACCCGACGGCCGAGATGGAGGTCACGAGCCAGGCCATCGCGGAGATCCAGATCGGCAACAACGACTCGTCCACCGGCGGCTCCGCGCTCGTGCCCGTGTACGGCAAGCCGGAGGTCCCCGTCCTGCAGGTCAACCCGCCGGACGTCGTGGACTTCGGCTTCGTGGCCCAGAACCTCACGCAGAGCCGGACGGTCAACCTGTTCAACTCCGGCAACGCGCCGCTCGAGATCTCGGAGATCGTGCTGGAGGAGGACGACACCAACACGGAGGTCGAGTACGCGCTGGTGGTCGACCCGGACTGGGGTCCGCTGCAGGAGAGCCCCACCCCGGGCGTCCTGCAGCCCCAGGAGGGCCGCACCGTCCAGATCACCTTCGAGAACCTGGGCACGGACGTGGGCAAGGAGCTGGCGACGCTGACCATCCTGTCGAACTACGCCCAGGAGCCCGAGTGGACCGTGGACGTGGTGGCCCGGCGCACCGGCTCGCCCAGCTGCGAGATCAACATGGTCCCGTCCCAGCTCGACTTTGGCACGGTGCCACGCGGGCAGACCAAGACGCTGACGGCGAACATCGAGGTGGTGGGCTCCGGCAACTGCTCGTTCCACAGCGCCTTCCTCAACGACTGCAGCGGCGGCTTCTTCGGCTCGAGCTGCCCGGATCCCGACAAGACGGCCGCGCAGAATGGAGACAGCGAGCGCTATAGCCTCGCGGGCTACTCCTGGGGGCCGCCCCTGGCCACGCCGGAGAACCTGAAGGCCGGTCAGTCCTACAAGGTGGAGATCATGTTCAGCCCACCGGACTCGGCGCCTCTGTTCGGCGACGAGTTCACGGACTACGCCGGCTACTTCGGCATCCGCGCCTTCGACCCGTACTCCCCGAGCGAGGAGCCTGTGTACTTCCCGCCGCCCACCGGCCAGAACGGCACGTTCACGGCGAACCTCCACGCCCGCTCGGGCATCGCGAACCTGACCGTCTTCCCGAACGAGGTGGACTTCGGCGTCACGACCATCGGCTGCTTCAGCCAGACGTTCAGCGTGAACGCCTGCAACGTCGGCACGGCGCCGCTGGAGCTGACCGGGGCGGAGCTGGACAACTGCAACATCGAGTTCAAGGTCAAGGACTCCCCGGGGCTGCCCGCCACGATGGAGGCGGGCGACTGCCTCACCTGGGACGTGGTCTACGAGCCCCAGGACGAGGGCGGCGACGCCTGCGCGCTGAACATCACGTCCAACGACGCGGACTCGCCGAGCGCGGTCGTGCCCCTGGAGGGCTCCGGCACCACGGAGACCCACCAGGTGGACGAGTGGACGCAGCTGTCGGGTCAGAACGTGGACGTCCTGTTCGTCGTGGACAACTCGGGGTCCATGGGCGAGGAGCAGGACAACCTCGCCAACAACTTCGAGGACTTCATCAGCGAGGCGGCCACCTGGGACAACGACTACCACATCGGCGTCACCACGACGGACGTCGACGAGGAGGGGGGCCGGTTCGTGGGGGATCCGCGGATCGTCGACAACACCAACTGGGAGGCCTTCAAGGACAACGTGAAGGTCGGTACGAGCGGCTCCGGCACCGAGCGGGGCTTCATGGCCGCGCAGCAGGCCCTGAGCCTCCCCAACACCGCAGACAGCTCGACGGCGTGCACCCAGGACTCGGACTGCACCGAGCCGGAGGGCTGCTACGACGGCTTCTGCGGGGGCCCGAACCGCGGCTTCCTGCGGAGCGACGCCTCCCTCGAGCTCGTCTTCGTCTCCGACGAGGAGGAGCAGTCCACGGCGGACCTGAACTTCTACGAGAACTTCTTCAAGAGCATCAAGGGCTTCTTCAACGACAACCTGATGCACATCCACGCCATCGTGGGCCCGTCGGGCGGGTGCAGCTCGTCGAACGGCGACGCCTCCGCGGGCCACCGGTTCATCGAGCTGGCGAACGCCACGGGCGGCAACGTGGCGAGCATCTGCGACTCGAACTTCTCGACGGCCCTGAAGTCGATCGGCCAGATCGCCTTCGGCCTCAAGCAGCAGTTCTTCCTGTCGCGGCCGGCGGATCCGCCCACCCTCGAGGTGAGCGTGTCCGGTCAGCCCTGCGAGGCCAACAGCGGCGGCGTGAACAACTGGAGCTACGACCAGCCGAGCAACTCGGTCATCTTCGCCGAGGACGGCGGCTGCATGCCCCAGCCCGAAGAGAAGATCGTCATCGAGTACGACACGATCTGCTTCCAGGACTAGCCTGCGGGAGCAGGAAGACGAATCGAGCGAGGCCGCGGTGGGGGTGATCGGCGGCCGCCGGCGCCCCCGCGGTCTGCGGAGAGAGCGGAACATGAACAGAGTCCTCGTTGCCTGCCTCGGCCTGACGTTGGCCCTCCCCGTGCTGGTCACCGCGTGCGGTGACGACAGCAGCGTCGGTACCTTTCCACGCCTGAACGTCACCGTGGACGACCGGCAGATGGGGGACGACGGCGGCGCCGTCTCCTTCCCGCCGGCGGTCCAGCTTCCCGTCACCAAGGAGGTCCGCCTCGGCAACCCGAGCTTCGAGGACGTCCGGATCGACCGCATCGACTGGAAGCGCGTCGAGTCGGACACCGGCGAGGAGGTGGCCGTCAAGAACAGCTACGTGGAGTACGACTTCCGCGGAGCCGTCGGCTCGGACTCCTTTCCGCTGACCATCGAGGCGGGCCAGACCCGCGGCCTCGTGTTCGACGTGCGCTACACGCCGCCGCCCGGCGGCGCGCTCGACGACTTCGACCCGTCGGTGCTCGTCATCGAGTCCAACGCCCGCTCCGAGGACGGCTCGGAGGAGGTGCCGCGCATCGAGGTCACCTTCGAGATGCCGACGAAGAGCACCGCGGCGAAGGTGAACCCGCCGAACTACACGTTCTCCAACGCCACGCCGACGAAGCCGGAGACGCAGGAGTTCCGGATCTACAACGACGAGGACGTCGCGACCGACCCCTTCGAGGTCCAGGACATCAGCCTGGAGACCCCGTCCAACGAGTTCCAGCTCGTGGACATCCCGAACCTGCCGGCCACGGTGCTGGAGCCGAACAACCCCGGGTACCAGGACCTCGTGTTCGAGGTTCGCTACCTCCCCGTGGACGAGGGCAGCGACCAGAACGCCGTGCTGGTGACGACGGACCAGTCGGAACAGCCCATCCGCGTGCCCCTGGACAGCAACCTGCTGCTGGGCAGCTACGAGATCACCTACAGCCACACCTCGCGGTTCGACTTCACCAACGAGACGGCCGAGGCGACCCGTTCGATGGTCATCACCTCCATGGGCCCGGGCCCCATCACCATCCGGCAGCCGCGGCTGGACGGCGAGGGTGCCGGCGAGGTGTTCTCCTGGGAGGCGATCGACAGCGCCCAGGACCCCGTCACCAACTTCCCCCGCGCCCTGACGGAGGGGAGGGCCATCGAGTTCCTGGTGACCTACAGCCCGCCTTCCGGGAGCCTGGAGCCTCCGAACGGACAGCTCGTCGTGCCTATCGACAAGCCCGACACCATCGAGAAGATCTTCGATCTCTTCGCCGGTGAGCCGAAGCCGAAGATCGTCCTGGCGCCTGCCACGGGGAACGTGGGCGTGAGCGGGAGCGTGGCGGCCGGGGCCACCGGCACGGGCCACGTGGTGGTCTACAACGAGGGCAACGGAGACCTGGAGATCGACGAGGCCGTCATCGAGACCAACTTCGGCGGCGATCCCGAGATCTTCTCCCTGGTGAACGCGCCGGACGCGGGGACCATCTTGGCCCCGGACGACCTGCTGGTGCTGGACGTGGCCTGGGACCTGTCCAACCTGGCCGAGGGGGACGACACCTCCGAGTCCCTGGCCATCACGTACTACGACCCCTTCATGGAGGACTACACCGACAAGCGGGTGAACCTCTTCGCTGGGGACAGCGGCGACAACACGCTGCCGACGGCCGACGCGGGCGCTCCGGAGGACTACTCCGACGCGGTGGCCGGCGAGGAGATGGCCCTGGACGGCAGCGGCAGCGACGGCGGGTCCTACGAGCTGAAGAACAAGCCGTACGTCTGGTACCTGGTCGACAAGCCGGCGGGCTCCCGGGCCCGGCTGAACGTGCAGGGGGAGGCCTTCGTGCCCTTCGTCCCGGACGTTCCGGGCAGCTACACGGTGGAGCTGACGGTCTTCGCGACCGGCCCGGACTCGGAGCTGCTGTACAGCGAGCCGGCGCAGGTGACCCTCGAGGTGGGCGCGGCGCCGGTCGAGTAGGGGCGCCGCCCACTCCAAGCCAAGCCGAGGACGGTCGACGTGAGCTTGTGGATCCGCGCGCGGTTCCGCGACGACAACGTGTGGGCCCGGTGCAGCGACACGGGCAAGCTGGTCGTCGAGCGGGGCCTCGTGCCGTTTCGCTACAACCCCCACGGGAAGGTCTACTCCACGCGGGCCGAGCGGCTCGAGGTGGCCGACGACGCGAAGCCGGAGGAGCTGGAGGCGGTGCAGGCTCGCTCCGGTCGGGGCGACGAGCGCTCCGGTGGGCGGAAGGCCGGCAAGAAGGGGCTGGCGTCCCAGGCGCGGCGTGCGCGGCCGGAGACGGAGGCCGTGCAGCTCTGGACGGACGGGGCCTGCACGGGCAACCCCGGTCCGGCCGGCCTCGGGGTGGTGAAGCGCTACCGGGGCGAGGTCGAGGAGTGCTCGGAGTACCTGGGCCGGGGCACCAACAACATCGCGGAGCTGACGGCCATCCTGCGCGCGCTGGAGATGGTGGACGACCACGCGCTGCCCGTGGACGTGATGACCGACTCCTCGTACTGCGTGGGTCTCCTCACGAAGGGCTGGCGCGCGAAGAAGAACCAGGCGCTGGTGGCGGCGCTCCGCTCCGCGGCGGAGCGCTTCGAGGACCTCCGCATCGTGAAGGTGCCGGGCCACGCGGGCGTGCCCGACAACGAACGGGCCGACGAACTGGCCAGGGAGGCCATCCTGCGAGACGGTTGACCCCGCGGCGGGCCGGGAAGAAAACCACTGAACAATTGTTGACGCCTCCACGGGTGTTCAGTAGGTTCGGTTTCCGTCCCACACCCACGGCAGCGGCCGCCGCCGCGACCCGTCTCCAGGAGGCCCTCCATGCAGCGCGACAAGCTCACTCCGCGTCAGGCCCAGGTGCTGGAGATCATCCAGCAGTCCATCGCCCGGGACGGCTATCCGCCGACCATCCGGGAGATCGGCAACGAGCTCGGGATCCGCTCCACGAACGGGGTGAACGACCACCTGAAGGCGCTCGAGCGGAAGGGCTATCTCACGCGCGAGGAGTCCAAGAGCCGCTCCGTGGTGCCGGTCGACCACGTGGCCCTCGAGGGCGACATGGTCGAGGTGCCGGTGCTGGGCCGCATCGCGGCCGGGCAGCCGATCCTGGCCGTGGAGAACACGGAGGACACGGTCAAGGTGGACCGCTTCTTCCTCGGCCGCTCGGCGGAGGTCTTCGCCCTGCGCGTGGTGGGCGACTCCATGATCGGCGACGGCATCCACGACGGGGACTTCATCTTCGTCCAGAAGCAGAACCACGCCCCCCGCGGCGAGATCGTCGTCGCGTGGATCGAGGGCGAGGCGACGGTGAAGCGGTACTTCCCGGAGGGGGATCGGATCCGGTTCCAGCCCTCCAACCCCGACATGGAGCCCATCTACGTCCACCGGGACGAGTTCCGGGAGACGCAGATCCTCGGCGTCGTCGCGGGCCTGTACCGCACGATGCACTGAGCGACCGCCGGGGACGGCGGTCGTACTTCATCTTCCCCGTGTTCTCCGTGCCTTTGCGGAATGAAGCCTTGGCGCGAGCCCTTTCGGATTGGGGAGGGGTGCATGATCGAAAGGCGTCCCCGCCCGCGCAGGGATGGTCCGGCGGGAGCCCCTCCTTCAGGCAAGGGCACGGGCACGGGCAAAGGCAAGGGGGGCTCCGCGTCGCTCCGCCCGGCGCAGTTTCAGGCACGGGCACGGGCACGGGCACGGGCAAGGGGGGCTCCGCTTCGCTCCACCCGGCGCAGTTTCAGGCACGGGCACGGGCACGGGCACGGGCAAGGGGGGCTCCGCTTCGCTCCGCCCGGCGCAGTTTCAGGCACGGGCACGGGCACGGGCACGGGCAAGGGGGGCTCCGCTTCGCTCCGCCCGGCGCAGTTTCAGGCACGGGCACGGGCACGG
>JBNJGB010000027.1:0-54527 GCA_051747385.1 Myxococcota bacterium | reverse complement strand
GGCGCAGTTTCAGGCACGGGCACGGGCACGGGCACGGGCAAGGGGGGCTCCGCTTCGCTCCGCCCGGCGCAGTTTCAGGCACGGGCACGGGCACGGGCAAGGGGGGCTCCGCTTCGCTCCGCCCGGCGCAGTTTCAGGCACGGGCACGGGCACGGGCACGGGCAAGGGGGGCTCCGCTTCGCTCCGCCCGGCTACCTGCGCCGCCGGATACGGACCTTGTAGAGGCGGCCGCCGTCCTTGTCGCCCCGGGACTCGAGGTCCAGGAGGCCGAGGTGGAGCTCCACGCGGCGGCCGCTCTGGAGCTCGATGGTGACGGGGTCGTCCTCGTCGGCGGTGATGACGCGGCAGGTGCCCAGGGTGGGGTGCTCCAGCCAGTCTCCCGGGCGGACGTCGTCGGGCTTCGGTGCCTCGGCCGCCGAAGTGGAGCCGGAGCCGCTGGTTCGGGCCTCGGGCCGGTTGTCGGCGCCCGGGGCGCTGGGGAGGACCGGGAGCTCGGCGGACTCGTCCTCCGCGGGAGGCGGGCCGCTGCCCAGGTCCATGTGGAGCCAGGGGTCGAGGCCCGTGCGGTCGTCCTCGTCGCGGTACAGGCGGATGTCGTCGATGGTGGTCAGCGAGAACTCGAGGCTGATGACCTCGCCGCCCACGAGCTCGCCGCCGAGGAGCCTCGGGGGGTCGTCTCCGCGGCGGAGGGTCCCCACGACGTGGGCGTGGATGACCGTCCTGCGGTCGCGGAGGGACACGTTGCCGTGCAGGGCGACCACGTGGAAGGTGCCCTGGTGGGCGACCGGCGGCTCGTAGCCCTTCTGCGCGTGGTCGTAGCTCTGAAGACGAGGATCCCGGATGTAGCCGACGCCGCTGAACTGCGCGCAGAAGATGGCGTTGTCCACGCAGATCTGCGTCAGGGACTCGATGACGTCGGCGCCGGGATTGAGGCTGCCGACGAAGCTCCGGCTCTTCCGTGTCTGCGTGATGATCATCGCCACACGCCTCGTGGTGCTCCGGAGGGATGCCCGCGGTCGCGCGTGAAGTCGCCACCGGACGGTGGCGTGAAACTAGCGGCGCCGGGAGTCCCCGTCAAACCGCCGTGGCGGCGTGCGGAGCGGACCGAGGTCAGGGCGTCGGCAGGTCCTGCATCGAGAGCTTCCAGCCCTCCTCGGTCCGGACGAACGTGCGCTCGGTGACGCGGCCCGTCTCGCCGACGGCTCGGACCACGGCCTGGCGGTCGTCCGCGGACGGTGCCCCGCCGGCGGTGAGATCCACGACGTCGGGTCCGAAGAGGATCACCTCCCACCGGACCTTCTTCACGACGCCGCCGGGGCCGGGCAGGGTGGAGGAGTCCAGGAGCTCGCGGCCGCTGACGCCGATGAGCGCGCCGCGCTCGTCGAGGGCGAGACGTGTGGGCCGGGCCAGGAGGTTCCAGGCCAGGTCCGTGTCGCCCTGGATGAGCGCCTGGTGGAGCCGCCGCGCGGCACCGACGGGGCTGCTCAGGGGATCGTCCGCCGGCCGCTCGCCGATGATGCGGTACACCTCGGGCGGCTCGCCCACCAGGGGGTGGACCTCCTGCTTGGGGCAGCCGGCCGGGAGGGCCAGCAGGACGAGGGCGGACAGCGGAAGCAGGCGCGTCATGGCGTCGTATCCTGGGTCAGGGTCGCGCCGGCGTCAACGACGCCGTGAGGCCCTGGCCAGGGCAGTCGAGCCGGCTCCAGGCGAGAATTCCGGACCTGTCCCGGGCTCCTCTGGCGAACGAGACGCCTGTGGATCATACACATCTCCCCAGCACCGAAGGGCTCGCGCCAAGGCGCCAAGCCGCAAAGCCGCGGAGGACATGGGGAAGATGCAGTACAACCGCCGTCCGCGGCGGTCACTCCCCGATCCGTCGGCCCCGGCGGCACGAGGCGGCCCGGCCCGGAGCCCACTCCCGATGGGGCGAAACGCCGGGGCCGGTGAGCCCGACCACGTCCACGTGCACGACCACGTTTCGCGGGCTCTCGGCGCCTTGTGACCAATTGACAGGCGAGACGCCCGCCGTCCCAGCCGTCGAGCGCCGCAACTCGGGCCTGATGCCTGGGACCGCGGGCGTCCCTGCCCGCGCAGACGGATCGGCGCGCCACGAATCGACTCGATGGAACGGGATCGCCCCGGAGGCCTCGCGCCGAGGCCCGCTACTGGACGCGGACCGCCTCCCAGGTGCCGTCGAACTGCGGGCCCTGCGTGCCGTCCATTTCGATGTGGCCGAACCACTCGCCCTCGATGATCTCGTCGACTACGAGGTCGTCGTCGTCGTCGACCATCACCGCGTTGCCCTGCAGCCGCAGCTGCGAGTCCAGGGCCAGGTTGCCGATGATGAGCTCCACCGGCTTCACGACCAGCGTGACACCGTCCACGCAGAGGTCCGTGATGTCGTCCTTTCCGATGCCGAAGAGGTTCGCGAGCTGACCCAGCAGCCCGTCGCTGAACGACTCGCCGATGCTCGGGCAGTTCACCAGCGCCAGGACGCCGTCGGTCAGGTTGTCCTCACCCGTGATCTCCGGGAGGATCATCTCGTTGAGCACGAAGATGATGAGCAGCCCGTAGTTGATCTTGATGGTGTGGTTGTCGATGTCGAGGCGGTCGAAGTTCGTGATGGATCCCGTCCACTTCCCCTCGATGACGTTCTGGGGCATCTCCGTGTTGCTCAGGGCGTCGATGCTGAACTCGTTCCGGCCGCAGTCGGGGTCGTAGTCGGGCTCGTCCTCCTTGGGGCAGCCGTAGTGCCACCAGAGCACGATGCCGTCCCAGTACAGGACGCCCTGGACGTAGTAGTCGTTGTGCAGCTTGGAGATCTTCAGGGTCCCCAGCAGGTTCAGGCTGTGGATGATCTGCGTCAGGTCCTCGCCGATGACGAAGACGTCCTGGAGCCACTCCGGGGACTTGTTCAGGATCCAGTCGGTGAAGAAGTCCGCGAGCTGGTCCTCGAAGAGGTCGAACACCGGGTCCGTGATGATGGACGGGACCCAGTTGGAAAGCAGCGCCTTGATCTGGTCGATGAGGAACTTCCCGGGATCCGTGAACAGCGTGGTGATCTGGTCGACGATCTCGCCGACCTCGCCCGGGATGGCGCCGGTGAAGTCCAGGTAGTTGTTCGCGTCGTAGGTCCCCGCCGGGTTCAGGGCGAGCAGGTGCATGGTCAGGCTGACCTCGTTGTCCTGCTCGCCGACGACGATGACGCCGTCGAGGCAGCCTGAGGCCGCGAGGGAGCCCTTGGGCGACTTGGCCGTCGCCGTGATGGTCCACTTGCTGCCCGCCTCGAGGCCCTCCCAGGTCGTGGTCTGGTCTAGGGCCAGGAGATCCTTCTCGAACGTGCCCTCCGGCACGTTGATGGGGTTGTACATCCCGCAGGTGTATTCGGAGGAGCGGAACGCCCGGACCTTCGTCTTCTGGACGTTGATGGGGCCCTCGTAGGCGATGTTCACCGTGATGGAGCCCTTGGGCGTGTCTACGACGTAGATGTCCAGCTCGACGGGGTCGGCGCCGTTGGCGTTCAGGCGGACCGTGTAGTGGGCATCGGGCTCCAGCCCGGCCTTGAAGGTGACGGACACCTGCCCGATGGAGTTGGTGGTCGCCGAGTGGGTGGCCAGGGAGGCGTCGCCCTCGTCGCTGCCCTCCACGATGCTGAAGCCGACGGGCACGCCCTCCGCCGGACCGCCCTGGGCGTAGTCGATGACCTTGGCCCGGATCTGCATCTGGTCGCTGATGGGGACCTGGTTCTCGCCGGTCGTGTCGTGCAGCAGGACGATCTCCCGCAGCATCTCGATGGGCTCCTCCGTGTCCTCCTCCGGGCCGGGGTCCGGCGTCGGGAGCAGGTCCAGCCCGGTGCTCGTGTCCACCTCCGGAGGCGGCAGCTCTCCCCCGCCGACCGCGACGGTCTTCTCGTCCTGACATGCGGAGGCGGCCAGGGCGGCGGTGACGAGGAGCGCGAGGGCGCGAGTGTGCAGTCGATTCATGGAGGAACCATCCCGGCGGTTCGGGGTCCACGTGGCCGAGTCGGATTATAGGGATCGGGTGTGCCCGTCACAACGCGGCGGATGACACGCCGGCCGGGAGTTGGGGTGCGGTTGACCGTCGCCGGGGCGCTGCTATAATCGCGGCCGACGCCGATTCGCCGCTGTTTTGCAAGCAATTTCGTGCACTTGTAGCGCGCCGCAGGGGCGCGCGTCACAGGGGAGAGCCACATGAGCAAGGGTTTCGATTTCCTGGTGTCCTGTCTGGAACGCCGCTACGACCACCACTCGGCGCGCATCATGGGCCAAGAGGTGCTCTCGCAGGCAGGTCTCGAGGAGAAGAAGGAGTACTCGGACCAGGAGATCCAGCAGGTCGCGGACACGCTCGGCGCGGTCGGCGACGGCAACCTCGACGAGGTGTGGCTCGCCCTGGGGACCGCTCCGTCCGGTATCGACATGCCGGCCGCCGAGGAGCCCGCGCCCGAAGGCAAGGGGGACGAGGACGAGCCCGAGTCCAAGAAGGACGAGAAGAAGGAGGAGGCCAAGGAGGAGAAGGCCGAATCCAAGAAGGGCGAGGGCAAGAAGGACGACAAGGAGGAGAAGAAGTCCTCCAAGGGCGGCAAGAAGAAGTAGCGCCCCCGGCGTCGTGCCGACCCCGGTCAGGGGCGGGCGCGCTCCCGGGCCACCCGGCACAGGAACTCCGTCACCTCCAGGTGCCGGTGTGCGGTGTCGAGCGTGTCGCCCCAGGCGGTGATGCCGTGTCCCGCGATGAGCATGGCGGGCACCTCGCGAGGTCGTGACAGCCACGCCTCCAGGTCGTCCGCGATGCGCGTGACATCCGGGTGGTTCGGGAAGACGGGCAGCGTCGCCTCGGCGTCGGCCTCCCACAGGTCCCAGCCCTTGATCATCTCCAGGTCCCGGAACTGCAGGGCGGGACGACCCTCGACCTCGCAGTCCGCCCCGACGACGGTCGACGCGGGCGTGTGCACGTGCAGGACGGCCGCCGTCTCGGGCAGGCGGCGGTAGACGGCCAGGTGGATGGACGTCTCCGCGCTGGGCCGCTGCCCCTCGCCCGCGGCGACCAGCGCGCCGGACGGGGCGACCCGGACGAAGTCGTCGTCGCCCAGGGCGCCCTTGTCGCGGCCCGAGGCCGTCACCACCACCGTCGGGCGGTCGTCGCCCCGGACCCGCGCGCTCAGGTTGCCGCTCGTGCCCAGCATCCAGCCCGCGGCGTGATAGCGGCGGGCCAGGGCGGCGAGGCGGCGACGGACGGGGAGGGTGGCCGGGGCGAGGGCGGGCGCGCCGGCCAAGTCAGGACTCCCGGGCCGGGGTGCCGCGCTTTGTCGAGCGGTAGGAGCCCGTGGCGTATTGCGGACCGAGCGAGCTCGAGACGATTTCGCCCAGATCGGCGCACGACGGTTCCGTAGCCATACCAACAGGTACGGCGGAGGGTTCTCGGGCGTCGAGCAGCGCCAAGCGCTGGGCGCGCTGGCCCGAAGGGCCAGGAGAGCCGGCGACCGCAGGGAGCCGGAGGGTGGAAGCGGCCGGGGTTCGCGACGGGAGCATATGCGCTACGGGCTCCAATAGTGCGGGACCCAGCCCGCGGTGTCCCGGAAGAGGCGGAGGGCGGTGATGTTCCGGTCCTCCAGGACGTAGAACCAGTGCCACATGCCCGCCGGCACGCTGATGTACTCGCCGGCCTCGACGCGCACCAGGAACTGGCGGCCGTCGTCGCCCACGAAGCCGAAGACGCCGGCGCCGCCCACGATGGCGCGCACCTCGTCGTCGTCGTGGTAGTGGACGCGGTCGAACTTCGCCAGGGCCTGGTCCACGCCGTCCACGGGGCGCACGGCCACCACGTCCGCCTCCACGTAGCCCTCCTCCTCGGCGAGGCGGTCCAGGTGGTCGCGGAAGTGGCCGAGGAGCGTGGCCTTCTCCTCGTCGGTGAGCGCGTCCTGCGCCGCCAGGGCGACGACCTCGTCGGGCAGATCCCAGGTCTCGAACGCGATGCCGCGCTCGGACAGGAAGGCGCGGATGGCCTCCGGGTCCTCGGTGGCGCTCGCGGTCCAGAGCGGCGTCAGCCTGGCCATGGGATCCTCCCTCCGAAGTGTCGCCCTGCGGCTCGCATGCTACCTCAGCCCTTGTTCGTGGCGGCCTCGGCGATCTGCACCGCGTTCAGGGCGGCGCCCTTCAGCAGCTGGTCGCCGGCGACCATGAGGTTCAGGCAGTTCGGGTTGGACGGGTCCCTGCGGATGCGACCCACGGCCACGTCGAACTCCCCCGTGACCTCGTTGGGCATCGGGAAGTGGTTCGCCTCCGGGTCGTCCACCACGACCACGCCATCGGCGTCCGCGAGGACCTTGCGGGCCTCGTCCGGGTCCACGGGCTTGTCGAACTCGATGTTCACGACCTCGGTGTGGGCCCGGAGGATCGGCACGCGGATGCACGTGATGGAGATGCCCAGGTCCTCCTGGCCGAGGATCTTGCGCGTCTCGTCGACGACCTTGTTCTCCTCGCCGTTGTAGCCGTTGTCCTCCACGGCGCTGTCGTGGCTGAAGAGGTTGAAGGCGTACGGGTGCTCGAGCACCTTCGGCACGACCTCCTTGCCGTCCAGGGCGTCCCGCGTCTGCTGGATGAGGTCCTCCATGGCGCGGGCTCCGGCGCCGCTCGCGGACTGGTACGTGGCGACGACGAGGCGCTCGATGGTGCCCAGCTTGCGCAGCGGGGCGATGCCCACCGTGAGGATGGCCGTGACGCAGTTCGGGTTGGCGATGACGCCGCCGTGGTCCTTCAGCGCGTCGCCGTTCACCTCGGGGACGACGAGCGGGATGTCGGCGTCCATGCGGAACGCCGAGGAGTTGTCCACGACCAGGGCGCCGGCCTTCCTGGCGTGCGGCACGAGCTCGCGGCTGAGGCCGGAGCCGGCGGAGAAGAACGCCACGTCGATGCCCTCGAAGGCGTCGGGGCCCGCCACTTCGACCGTCACCTCTTCTCCGCGGAAGGTGATGGTCTTGCCGGCGGAGCGCGGGGAGGCGAGCGGCTTCAGGGTCTTGACCGGGAAGTCCCGCCGGTCGAGGCACTCCAGCAGCTCCTGGCCCACGGCTCCGGTGACACCGACGATCGCGACGTTCAACATGACTGATTCTCCCGTGTTGGTTCAGGAAGTGGCTGATACATGGAGGGTTCGCGGTCATTCGTCAAGGTCCCGTTCGGCCCCCCCGGGGACGCCCCGGGCGTGGACGACTCCATGGTCGACGGAGCCGACGGCGCTGTGCTAGGAGCGCTGCAGGAGGTGCAGGTGAGCGGAATCGCGTCGATCGAAGAGGCCCTCGAGGTCATCGCCGCCGGCCGCATGGTCATCCTGGTGGACGACGAGGACCGGGAGAACGAGGGCGACCTGGTCGTCGCCGCCTCGGCAGCGACCCCGGAGCACATCCGGTTCATGGCCAGCGAGGGGCGGGGGCTCATCTGCCTGGCCCTCGCCCCGGACCGGGCGGACGCCTTGGGGCTGGAGCCCATGGCCCAGCACAACACGGCGCCCCTGGGGACGGCTTTCACCCGGAGCGTCGACCACCGGGAGCACCGGGGCGTGGGTGCGGCCGCGCGCGCGGCTACGATCCAGGCCGCCGTGGACGGGGACTCCCAGCCGACGGACTTCGTGACGCCGGGCCACGTCTTCCCGCTCCGGGCGCGGCGCGGAGGCGTCCTGGTCCGCTGCGGCCAGACCGAGGGCTCGGTGGACCTGGCGCGCCTGTCGGGCCTGCCGGCGGCCGGCGTCATCTGCGAGGTGATGAACCCCGACGGGACCATGGCGCGGCTGCCCCGGCTCCTGGCGTTCGGCGAGGAGCACGACATCCCGGTGGTGACCGTCGCCGACCTCATCGCCTGGCGCCTCACCCACGAGCCGCTCGTCCGCTGCGTGAGCAAGGCCACGCTCCCGACGGAGTTCGGCACGTTCGACCTGCGCTGCTACGAGAACACCGCCAGCGGGCAGGTCCACCTGGTGCTCAGCATCGGCGAGATCGACGGGGAGGAGCCTCCGCTGGTCCGCGTCCACCGCGCGGACACCGTGGCGGACGTGTTCGGCCTGGACTTCCAGCCGTCGCGCTCTCGCCTGGAGTGGAGCCTCCGCCGCATGGCGTCCGAGGGTTCCGGCGTGCTGCTGTACCTGCGCCCCGACGGCAACGGCGAGCCCCTGGCGGACAAGGTCGGGCTGTACGGGGCCATCGGCCGCGGCGAGCGGGTCGACCGCTCTGCCGCCCCCGCGATGGGCTTCCACGACTTCGGCATCGGCGCCCAGATCCTGCGCGACGTGGGGCTGCACAAGATCCGCGTGGTCACCGGGACGCCCCGGAACTACAAGGGGCTGAGCGGGTTCGGCCTGGAGATCGTGGGCTGGGTCCCCATGGAGGGGGACCCGGACGTGGCGGCGTGACGGCGACTCCCCGGCCCGCAGCCACCGTGGTGCTGGTCCGGGACGCGCCGTCCCTGGAGATCTTCTTCGTCCGACGACACCGGAAGAGCGGCTTCATGGCCTCCGCGTACGTCTTCCCCGGCGGGACCGTGGACGAGGCCGACGCCGACCCGCGGCTGCGCGAGCGGGTCGTCGGCCTGGACGCCGGCGCCCTCGTCGGGGCCATGGGAGGCCTCGGCACGGAGGCCGGGGCCGTCGCCCACGTGGTGGCCGCTATCCGGGAGACGTTCGAGGAGGCCGGCGTCCTGGTGGCCCGGCGCGCGGACGGTGCACCCCTCGACCTGCGCCGCCCGGACGCCGCGGGGCGCCTGGGGCGGTGGCGGGAGAGGCTGAACGCCGGGGAGGCGACGCTGCTCGAGGTGGTCGAGGCCGAGGACCTGCTCCTCGACGGCGGCGCCATGCGCTACTTCGCGCATTGGATCACGCCGACCCAGGAGCCCAGGCGATATGACACCCGGTTCTTCCTGGCCCGGGCGCCGGACCACCAGGAGGGCCTCCACGACGGGCGCGAGGTCACGGACTCGGCCTGGGTCTCGCCACGGGACGCCCTGGCCGCCCACTCCGAGGGGGCGTTCCACCTGGCCCCGCCGACCTGGCGCATCCTGGGCGACACGAGCGATCTCGCCGGGGCCGACGAGGCGCTCCGCTGGGCCGAGGGACAGGCGCCTCCGCCGACCATCATGCCGCAGATCACCACGGAGGACGGCTGCCTGGTCATCGCGCTCCCGGGGGACCCACTACACCCCGACACGGAGGCGGAGGACGCCTTCCCGCGCCGGGTCGTGCTGCGCGACGGCTGCTGGGCCGACGGCTGAGCGGACCCGTCTACCGCAGCGCCTCCTCGACGAGGCGCCGGAAGTCGCGCATGCCGTAGGGCTTCTTGATGAAGGGCCGCCCGGAGGACTCCAGGAAGTCCTGGGCCTGCGGGCTGGTGGTGTCGGCGGTGGTGAAGACGACGCGGTCCACCAGATCCGGGCGGGCGCGGCGCAGCCACCGGAACAGGCCGATCCCGTCCAGCGCACCCGGCATCCGCAGGTCGGATACGATGACGTCGAAGTGCTCCGACTCGAGGAGGGCCAGGGCGCGGTCGGCGGTCGTGGCCGTGGAGATGTCGCCCAGGCCCTCCAGGGCGCCGGTGTTGATCTCGAGGATGTCGGGATCGTCATCGACCACCAGCAGCCTCGCGCGTTCCTGGCGCTCGTGAGCCCTGTCCGCCCCCGGCACCACGGTCGGCGCGGGTCGCACCGGCCGCACCGGCCTGTGCGCGGCGGCCTCCTCGGCGGGGAGCCAGACCTCGACCACGCCGCCGTGCTCCTCGTTGCGCACCCGCACGCTGCCGCCCAGGTCCGACACGATGGCCACGGCGACCAGGTGACTCAGGGCGAGGGGCTGCAGGTCGGGCCGGATGTCCGCCGGCGTCAGCCCCACGAGATCCTCCGGGAAGCGGTGACTCCTCAGATGCAGGGCCAGGTGGACCCGGTCGTCGTCGCACCGGGTCGTCACCTCCAGGGTCCCGCCGCCGCCCACCAGGGCGAGCTCGCAGGCGTTGTTCACGAGGTGCGTCAGCGCTCGGCGCACGCGGGCGGGGTCGGCCCAGACCGTGCCGCAGGTCTCGTCGTATCTCCGCCGGACGATCACGTTGTTCGCGGGCAGGTAGGGCTGGCGGCTCGCCAGGGCCTCGTCGACGAGGGCCACCACGTCGACCCCGGCGGGCTCCTCGTCGCCCAGGCGGCCGAGGGAAAGCAGGTTTCCCACCAGGCGCGAGCAGGTCCGCGCGGCCCCCTGAATCCTGGCGACGCTGGCCTGGAGGTCCCCGGGCAGCTCCGAGGCGCGCGCCAGGGCGTCGCCGTGGCCGAGGACGGCCTGCAGGGTGCTGTTGAGGGCGTGGGCGAGCCCCGTCGTCAGATAGCGCCCGAGCTGCTGCTCGTGTCCCCGGACGAAGTTGTGGCCCATGCGCTCGGCGACGGCCGCTTCCACCTGCTTGTCGAGGCGCAGGTCGCGAATGACGGCGACGGTCCCGCGATACCGGCCCCCGTCGTCGAAGCGCGGCGAGGCGGAGACCAGCACCGGCACCTCGAAGCCGTCCGCCGTGCGCAGGCGTGTCTCGTACTCGTCGGCGACGCCGAAGGTCCTCCGCGTGCTCTGCTCGTCCACGCGGGGGCGCTCCCCCGGCGGGAAGAACGAGGTCGCCACGCGCCCCTCCATGTCGTGCGTGCCGATGAGTCGTCGGAGCGTCTCGTTGGCGAACAGGGTCCGATCGTCCGCGTCGACGACCCAGACTCCGTGGTGAGGTAACTCGAGGACATCCCGATTGATCCAGGAGTCATCGGGAGAGCGGGCCTGGTCGTCGGACTTGCGGGAGTCGAACATGCCCACACCATCGCCCCGCCGGGCGACATCCGGCAAGTGTCTCAGCGAAACCCGCCCCCGGCGACGAGGCTCCGTCTTTGGTCGGCGTCGGGGGTGTGTTAGCCTCGAGGTGTCCATCCCAGGAACAGGCGTCGTCCGCCGGGTCGGCGCCCCCCGCCGATGCCCTGGCCCTCGAGGGAGTGGTGATGCTTCATCGTCGAGGCGTCTGCCGGGCGCCTTCGCTCGCCCGGGCGGCCTCGCACATGGATCGGAGGTTCGCGTGAACCGATCGGTGTGTCGCCATACCCTCCGGCTGACGGTGCGCGTCGCGGGCGACGGGATCCGCCGGATCGGCCAGACCACCGACGTGAGCGAGGACGCGGCCTTCATCGCCTGCGAGCCGTCCTTCGGGCTGGGGCGGGACGTCGCTGTGGACGTGATGCTCAACCCGGACACGCCCACCGCCATCCGCCTGTACGGAGAGGTGTTGCGCGTCGTGGCGGCGCGGAGCGAGGACGAGCCGGCGCTTGGGGTCGCCGTCGGCTGGCGGGAGGCGCGCTCCTCCGACTCCCGGGCTTCGCTGGAGCACTTCCTGCGCCACGTGCTCGGTGTCGAGCGTCCGCGCGTGGAGCAGGTCGAGGGGGACTCGGAGTATCCCTTCCGGCATCGCTTCGCCGTGCCGAGGCCGGGTAGCGAGCGCCGGCGGGCCTGCGTGGACACCGGCAGCTATCGCGTGCTGCACCGGGCATTCGGGCGCCCGAGCCGCGGAGGTCGGACGAGGGGCCGCCCCGCAGGCGGGGGCGCGACGATCCGGGCCGCGTCCTCGCCGGGGCGCGTGCCGGACACCGCGCGCCGCGTCGTCATCGACACGGATCGCGGGACGCCCCGACCCGCCGCGACCTCCGGAGGACCCGCGCCGCGACGGTCCCGGGGAGCGCGCTCCGCCGCGACGACCCAGCGTTTCACGGGGGCCCCCGTCGTGAGCGCGCCGCCTCCTCAGGAGCAGCCGAAGCCGCTGCCGTACACGGCCGCCGGACAGGCCATCGGCGACCCGCGGGGCGTGGCTCCCGAGGAGTCGCGGCGCAGCCACCCGCGCTTTCCCGTCAGGCTGCCCGTGAGCTACTTCGTGGGGGCGTCGTCCCAGGTCGGCCTCGCCCGGGACGTGAGCCGAACCGGCGTCTACGTGGAGACCGACGGCCCGGTCCCGCCCGTGGAGCAGCCGGTCAAGATCCGCCTCCCGGTGGAGCACGGGGACTGCTTCCACGTGGTCATGCTCACGGCGGTCGTGGTGCGCGGCACGGCCCGCGCGTGGACCGAGGACGGAGCGGGATTCGCCGCGCGCTTCCGGGTCGTGGACGACCTCGGCGTGCCGGGCATCTTCCGGCACTTCCTCGAGAGCCTGCAGGACGGGGAGGAGCCGGGGTAGGCCCGGCCATCACGACTCGCCGACGCTCGGCGGCTTGTGACCAATCGACAGGCGTCCCCGCCCGCGCAGGGATGGCCCGACGGGAGCCGGTTCTTCAGGCAAGGGCACGGGCAAGGGCAAAGGCAAGGGGAGCTCTACCCCCTCGCTACGCCGCCTCGCGAGCGCGCTCCATCTGGTCGATGCGCCGCTCGATGCGGTGGCTGAGGACCATCATGGCGCTGACCGGGATCTTCTTCCGCAGGATGGTCTCGATCTCCGCGCGCAGCTCCGCCAGGCCCGGCATGGAGCCCAGGACCTGCTCGAGCTGCTCGGAGCTCGGGAGCTCCTTGCCCGTGCCGAGGATCAGGTGGGTCAGCCGCACCATGCTGCGCAGCAGCGAGTCCTCCAGCTTGGTGATCGCGATCTGATCCCAGTCCACCCGGTAGGTCTGGGCCGCGATCCCGGCGACGAGCGGGATGACGCGCGTCCCGTAGCCCACCGCGAAGTACAGGGAGGCCAGGGACGGGACATCGTGCTCGCCCGCGTCGTGCACCTCTGCGAGGTACAGGGCGTGGGTCCGGAGCGGCAGCAGGGCGATCCGCTCGGCGATGTCCTCGGGCAGGCCCGCGCCGACCGCGGCGTCCACGGACGAGACGATCTCGTCCCGGGCGTTGGTGGGGAGGATCTCCGACCAGTGGTCCTCCAGGACGCGGAGCATCTCCATGGCGGGGTCGAGCCTGGACCGGGAGCCGAGGGTCACCGGATCGTCGGACTGGGTCAGGAGCCAGCGCGCGGCCTCCGCCAGCACCTCCTCCAGGGCGAGGTAGCCGTGATAGCGGGCGGACATGGCCACGTCCGCCCCCTCCAGGTCGCGCCGCAGACCCTCCGCGTCCAGGAGGTGCTCCGCCAGGAGGTAGGCCCCCACCACGTCTCGGACGCCGCGATCCGTGGCGGACATGACCTTCGGGAAGAAGGTCACGCCGGCCATGTCGACGATGTGGTTGACCTGCATCGTCGCCGCGATCTCCTCGTAGAGCATGTGGGCGTCCAGGCAGGACTCGCAGCGCTCGACGATCGGCCGCGGGAAGTACGCCTCGACCACGGGGCGCAGCTCGTCGCGCGTCCCCACCGGGTGCTCCATGAGCGCCGAGTAGGCGAGCATCTTGGAGTAGGACAGGAGCTTGCCCAGCTCGGGTCGCAAAAAGCCCAGGCCGTGGGCCACGCGGGCGTCCAGGGCCTCCGGATCCCGGGGCAGGCGCTGCCGGCGGCGGGAGAAGCCGACGCGATCCCGCAGAAAGCGCATGGCCTGGTCGATGGACCAGATGTCCTGCTGGCTCCGGATCTCGTCGAGGCTGATGGCGAGGCTCTGGCTGGCGCTGTTGTCGAGCACGCGGTCGCAGACCTCGTCACCCACGTCCGCGAGGAGGACGTTCCGCTCGTCGATGTCCATGTCGCCGTGGCGGACCGCCTCCTCGAGGAGGATCTTGAGGTTGACCTCGTGGTCGGACAGGTCCACGCCGCCGGAGTTGTCGATGGCGTCCAGGTTGATGCGCCCGCCGCGGGTCGCGAAGGCCACGCGTCCCCTCATGGTCACGCCCAGGTTGCCGCCCTCGCCGACGACCTTGCAGCGGAGGTCCTCCGCGTCGACCCGCACCCGGTCGTTCGCCTTGTCCTCCACGTCCCGGTGGGACTCCTTGCAGGACTTCACGTAGGTCCCGATGCCGCCGTTCCAGAGGAGATCCACCTCGGCGGTGAGGATGTGGCGGATCAGCTCCTCGCCGGACATCTCCTCCCGGCGGGTGTCCAGGACCTCGCGGACCTGCGGCGGCAGGGCGATGGCCTTGGCGCCCCGGTCGAAGATCCCGCCGCCCTCGGACAGCGTCGCCCGATCGTAGTCGGTCCACTGGGATCCGGGCGTGTCGAACAGGCGCTTGCGCTCGAGCCAGGACGTCTCCGGGTCCGGGTCCGGGTCCAGGAAGATGTGCCGGTGGTTGAAGGCCGCCACCAGCTTCATGCTCCGGCTGAGCAGCATGCCGTTGCCGAAGACGTCGCCGGACATGTCGCCGATGCCCACCACGGTGATGGGATCGCGCTCCGGGTCCACGTCCATCTCGAGGAAGTGGCGGCGGACGCAGACCCACGCCCCGCGGGCGGTGATGGCCTTGTCCTTGTGGTCGTAGCCGACGGAGCCGCCCGAGGCGAAGCCGTCGCCCAGCCAGAAGTCGAAGGAGGCGGCGATCTCGTTGGCGGCGTCGGAGAGGTGGGCCGTCCCCTTGTCCGCGGCGACCACGAGGTACGGATCGTCGCCGTCATAGCGGAGGACGCGCGGCGGCGGCACCACCTCGCCCCCGAGGCGGTTGTCCGTGACCTCGAGGAGCCCGCGGATGAAGATCTTGTAGAGGCGGTCGGCCTGGGCGCGCGCCTCCCGGGGATCGTCCACCGGGTCCTTGAGGATGAACCCGCCCTTGGCGCCCACGGGGACGATGAGCGTGTTCTTGAGCATCTGCGTGGCCATGAGGCCCAGGACCTCCGACCGGTAGTCGTCGAGCCGATCGCTCCACCGGAGCCCTCCGCGGGCGACGCGTCCCCCGCGGAGGTGGACGCCCTCCACCTGGGCGTGGTGCACGTAGATCTCGTACAGGGGGCGTGGCTCGGGCATCTCGCGCACCCGGGCGCACTCGAACTTGAGGCTGAGGAAGTGGGTGCCGTCCTCCCGGGTCCGGTAGAAGTTGGTCCGCACCGTCGCCTGCATCAGGTTGAGGAAGACGCGCAGGATGCGGTCCTCCTCGAAGCCCTTCACGGCGTCCAGGTACGCGACCGCCTCGTCCGCCAGCCGGGCCTCCTCCATGGCGCGCTGCTCGTGGCCCAGCTCGAGATCCGGGTCGAAGCGCGTCCGGAACAGCGCCACCAGCGTCGTGACGAACGGGTGGTGGGAGATGAGGACCTTCTGGACGATCTCCGGGTCCAGCTGGTGGCCGAGCTGGCGGGTGTAGTGGAAGTACGCGCGGAACAGATCCACCTCGCGCCAGCTCAGGCGCGCCGCCAGGAGCAGCCGGTTGAGGCGATCGCTCCGCATCCGCCGCCCGAACACCGCGCGGAGGGCGCCGATGAGCGCCTGGTGCTGGTCGACCACGTCCTCCTCCCCGCGGAGGACGTACAGGGTGTTGACCGTCATGGGGGCGGAGTGGCGGGGCTGGACCTCGAAGGAGGCCTGCTCCAGGACCACCACGCCGAAGTTGTCCACGACCGGGAGGATGGAGGTGAGCTGCATGGGCTCCCGGCTGTAGATGCGCACCAGCGCCTGATCCGGGTGGTCGTCGCGCGCGACGATGTCGAACCGGATGCGCCCCGTCTCCGCGACGCGCTGGAGGTGGTGCATGTCCCGGGCGGCCTGGTGGACGCTCGTGATCTCCGTGTACGGCTCCGGGAAGGCGTCGGCCCAGCGGCTGTACAGCTCCGCCGCCTGGGTCCCGCCGTTGTCCTCCTCCAGGAGCTGGTGGAGGCGATAGGTCCAGGGCGTGCCGATGTCGACCAGCATGGACTCGATCCGGTCCAGGTCGGCCTGGCCGAACTCCTCGCCCCCCGTGAGGTAGAAGTGCAGGGCCACGGTGCCGAACTTGCCCAGGTGGACCCGGTGGTCCACGTAGGAGGCGGCCAGCCGCCGCCGGAGGGCCTCCTGCATGCGGACCCGGATGTCGTCCGCGTAGTGCTCCTTGGGCAGGACGATGAAGGCGAAGGCGCTGCGCGCGTCGTCGTTGAGGACGACCTGGCTGTGGATCTCCCGCGTGGCGTCCGCGGTGACGATCATGTGCAGCAGTTCGTTGATCTCGTCGTGACCCGCCTCGAAGAGGTACTCTACCGGCAGGGTGTTGAAGGCGTTGATGAGCCCCTTCCAGTGGTAGCTGCCCCGGACCGCGTGCTCCTCCTTCACCACGCGCTCCAGCTTCCGCCGGAGGATGGGGATGGTGCTCCCGGGCTCGCTCAGCCCCTTGAAGGTGAACAAGCCGTGGATGACGGCTCCGCCCGAGGGATTGCCGCGGTCGTCGTACAGCCGGATGAGGATCTCGTCGACCTTGCCGGGGCGGTGGACCTGCACCTCCTCGTCGGACTTCCGGATGCGGAGCAGGGGCGGGCGGAGATCCTCGGCGTCCCCCAGGAACTCGAGGGTCTCCTCGGTGCGCCGGCCGGACGGCGTCTCGTCCCCGGCGACGGTGCCCAGGCCGCGCTCGGGCTGCACCCGGAGGGTGCCGTTGTCGTCGCGCCGGTAGAAGCTCAGCGCCATGAACACGAAGTTGTCGTGGACGAGCCACTGCAGGAAGTCCCGGACCTCCAGGCAGTTCGCCTGCACCGCCTCGTCTACGTGGGCCAGGTAGTCGAACTCGTTGGCCACGTCCTTCACGGTCCGGACCATCCGGTGGAAGTCGCGGACCATGTTCTGGGCGAGCTGGAGCCGGGTGCCCACGTTGCGCTCGAGCGCCTCGGCGTCGAGGTCCGGATCCCAGTCCACGTACCAGCGCGTGTAGCTGATGTGCCGGGCCCGGTCGGACTCGGGGTCGATGGCTCGGAGCTGGCCCTCCCCGTCGAAGATGGCCGGGATGATGACGTTCAGGCTGTTGATGACCCGGGCGCCCTCCTGCTCGAGGCCGAGCTTGAGGGTGTCCACGATGAAGGGCTGGTCGGGCATGAGGGTCTCCATCACCCAGCCCTCGTGGGCGTAGCCGTGCTGCTGCACCGTCGGATGGAAGACCCGGATGTTCACCCGCTCGTCGGCCGCGTGGGCGCTGACCCATCGGAAGGAGTCCTCGAGCTGGGCGCCCAGGGTCGTCAGGCGGTGCCTGTAGAGGTACTTGTCGTCGACGCGGCGCAGGACCTCCCGCCCGAAGTTGTCGAGGAGGGGGGCCGGCTGGTCCTCGTCGACGCCGTGGGCGCTGCGGAGCTTGGGCAGGCAGCGATCGATCAGCTCGCCGCGGCCGATGTGTCGATGCATGGGGCTACCTTCGCGTGGTGGGACCGGGGGCGGTCGCTCGACGGAGCGCTCCGGAGCGGGGTTCCGCCCCCCTCGAGGCGTCGCTAGCACAGTGCGTCGAGGCGCGGCAAGGTGCGCCGCCGAGCCCGGATCCGGGCCGAGCCCGGTCACGGCGAAGGCGGGTCGGGCGGTGGCCGTCCGGTTGACGACGGGTTCGCGCGCGCGACACACTATGGGGCTGATCGAGGTGTGGGCGTCCGCGGGCCGCAGTCGGAGCGAGGACGCAGCCGCACGGGCCGACCGGTTCGGGGGAGCCTGACGAGATGCGCATCTGTCCGCAGTGCCGTATGGAGACCACCGAGCGGAGCTGTCCTCGCGACGGCTTCCAGACCGTGGACAAGGCCCGCTACGATCCCGATCGGCAGGATCCCCTCGTCGGCACCGTCTTCGACGAGCGGTATCGCGTAGACGCCGTGCTCGGCCGGGGCGGGATGGGCGCCGTGTACCGGGCCGTGCAGCTCGCCGTGAACCGCCCGGTGGCGCTCAAGGTGCTGCGTCCGGAGCTCGCCCAGGAGCTGAAGGAGGTGGCGCGCTTCCAGCAGGAGGCCCGCGCCGTCGCCGCCCTGAACCACCCGAACACCATCCGCCTGTTCGACTTCGGCCAGGTGGACGACGGCAGCCTCTTCCTGGTGATGGAGTACCTGGAGGGGGAGCCGCTCGGGGCGCTCCTGAAGCGCGAGGCCCCGCTGGAGCCGGCGCGGGTGGTGCGCCTCGCCGAGCAGATCCTCGAGTCCCTGGCCGAGGCCCACGCGCACGGGATCGTGCACCGGGACATGAAGCCGGCGAACCTCTTCCTCACGGAGGTCTTCGGCAAGCGCGACTTCGTGAAGGTGCTGGACTTCGGCATCGCGAAGGTGGAGGGGGACCGCGCCGCGGAGGGCCGCCTGACCGGCACCGGCGTGGCCATCGGGTCGCCGCGGTACATCGCCCCGGAGCAGGCCTGCGGTCGGGAGGTGACCGGCCAGGCCGACCTCTACGCGCTGGGTGCCATCCTCTACGAGCTGCTCACCGGCGGGCCCGTGTTCCGTCGCCGGACGGCCACCGACTACATGCTCGCGCACATCAAGGAGCAGGCCCCGCCCCCGACCCTCGACGGCGAGCCGCTGCGCGGGCCCCTCCCGGACCTGATCATGCGCTGCCTGGACAAGCTCCCCTCCCGGCGCCCGGACGGGGCCGAGGGGGCGCTGGAGGCCGTCCGGCGAGCCGCGGCGGAGCCCGTGGTCATCGGGGCGGCTCCGGTCACCGTGGCGCCGGGCCACGAGACGAAGCGCCTGGATGGGCCCGGGGCGGAGGTGCCCGCGTCCGGGGGCACCGGCGAGGGCACGGATCCGTCGTCCACCTCGACGGGGCGGGCGCCCCTGGGTCGGCCGGAGGAGTCGGCCGCGACGCCGGCGCCGTCGTCCGGGGAGGGCGCGTCCGGGGGGCGGCTCCCCGCGTGGGCCCTGGCCGCCGTGGCCTGGCTGCTCATCGTGGCCGTGGCCGGGGGCGGGGCGCTCTGGTGGTGGACGGGCCAGCGGGACGCCGAGGCGGCCGACGAGGTGGCGACGCGGGCCGAGCCGAGCGCCGCGTCGCCGTCGGAGGCTCCGCCGGGGGAGTCCGTCGAGACGTCGCAGGCGGGTCGGGAGGAGGCGGCCGAGGTCGCCGCCCTGCCCGAGGCGAAACCCGCCTCCGCCGGGGAGAGCGACGAAGAGGAGCAGCGGGAGGAGCCGGAGCCACCGGCCGACGGGCCCTCGGAAGAGGAGCCCGCGGCCCCGGAGGAGGGGGCGGTCGCCGGGGAGGGGCCGGTCACGCCGTCCGAGGCGGCCCCGCCCGAGGAGGAGGAGGAGGCGAAGGCACCCGAGGTCGTGGAGCACGCCGTGCGCATCGAGAGCAGCCCGCGCGGGGCGCGGGTGTACGCCGGCGGGGACCTGCTCGGCCGGACGCCCCTGGTGCACCGCTGGACGGGGGACGCCGGCGACGCGGTGCTGGTGCTCCGCCGAGGCGGCTACCGGCGCACGACCGTGGACGTCGCGGACCTGGAGGGCCGGGAGGACTACACCGTGCGCCTGGAGCGGCGGCCCGCGCCGAAGGCGAAGCCCTCGCCGAAGCCCGCCCCGAAGCCCGCGCCCGAGGAGGAGCCGGAGAGCGAGCGGAGCGGCGGCTACGGGCGGCTGGAGTAGGCGCCGTCCTCGCCCCGTCCCCGCGACGGTGGTAGGGTGCGCCGCCATCGTCACGGGGAGCGGGAGGAGACGTGGAGCGCACCAGGTATCTCGTGATCGGGGCGGGCGTGACGGGCCTGTCCTTCGCCGACTGGGTGGACAGCGACGACTACCTCGTCTGCGAGGCCCTCGACGAGATCGGCGGCTACTGCCGGACCATCCGGAAGGACGGCTTCGTCTGGGACTTCTCCGGGCACTTCTTCCACTTCCGGAACAAGGACGTGGAGGAGTACCTGGTCGCCAGGATGGGCGACCAGGAGATCCGGACCGTCGTCAAGGACGCGCGGATCTGGTTCGACGGACGGCTCGTGGACTTCCCGTTCCAGAAGAACATCCACCAGCTCCCGAGGCAGGACTTCATCGACTGCCTCGTGGACCTGTACTTCAAGGACGAGGCCGCGCCGTCCGATCGCCCGCCGGCGAACTTCGAGGAGATGCTGTACGCCAAGTTCGGTCGCGGCATCGCCGAGCGCTTCCTCATCCCGTACAACGAGAAGCTCTACGCCACGGACCTGTCGAGCCTGGACGTGGACGCCATGGGGCGCTTCTTCCCGTGGGCCGACGTCCCGGAGATCATCGGGAACTTCCGCCGGGCCGACAACCGGAGCTACAACGCCACCTTCACGTACCCCGAGGGCGGCGCCATCCAGTACGTGAGGGCCCTGGCGGAGGGCGTCGACGAGGAGCGCATCCTCTTCGAGGAGCCCGTCCTGTCCATCGACCTGGAGCGCAAGGTGGCCCGCACGCCGAAGCGCGAGATCGCCTTCGAGTACTGCGTGTCGTCCACGCCGTTCCCCAAGCTGCTGCAGATGACGGGGCTGCCCCACGAGCCGGCCACGTACGACTGGAACAAGGTCCTCGTCTTCAACCTGGGCTTCGACCGGAAGGGGCCGGAGGGCATCCACTGGATGTACTTCCCGTCGAAGGAGCAGTGCTTCTACCGGGTCGGCTTCTACGACAACATCTTCGGCACCGATCGGATGAGCATGTACGTCGAGATCGGCTATCCGGCGGGCGCGCCCATCGACGACGAGGTCACCGGGCGGATGCTGGAGCGCACCCTGGAGGACCTCCGGGCCTGCGGCATCGTGGACGGCCACCGGCTGGTGGCGCAGCACTCCGTGGTGCTCGATCCGGCCTACGTCCACATCACGGGCCGGTCCAACGGGGCCGTCGCCCGCCACAAGCGCACCCTGGCGCACCGGGGCGTCCACGCGGCGGGGCGCTACGGCTCGTGGACCTACTGCAGCATCGAGGACAACATCCTCGAGGCGCGGGCCCTGGCGGACAGCTTCAACGTGCTGGACGGGATCCGCGGGTAGCGGCGCCGCCGGCGTCCCCGCCTGCCGATCGACCACACCATTCCTCGTACGAAGGGCTCGCGCCGAGGCGCCAGGCCGCACTCCAGATGGGCCGGGACGGCGTGCCCGGTGGGCCCGAGCACGTCCACGACCACGTCTCGCGGGCTCTCGGCGGGGGGCGACCCAACGGCCGGCGTGGCTGTCGGGACAATCGCAAAGTCGGACAAGTGTGGGCCGCGCGGCGGTACGGCGCCCGGCGCCGGATTGCACCCCCTCGCAAACGATGGATTCTGCGCGTCTGAGAGCAGGCAAGGGCACGGGCAAGGGCACGGGCAAGGGAGGGGGGGGCGACTTCGCGACCGCCCTGGCGTGGCCCTGCCGACCACTTGGCGTCCCTCGGGCCGTCTGGGAAGATGAGACGCGACAACCGCGTTCACTGGAGGAGCGAGACGAGGTGGGAGAGGAGAAACGACCGAGAGAGGACGGCCCGGACGGCGGGACGGGGACCGTCCTGGAGCGGAAGCCCAGGACCAAGCGGCCCCGGATGTACCGGGTGCTGCTCCACAACGACGACTACACCACCATGGAATTCGTGGTGTGGGTGCTTACCCAGGTGTTCCACAAGTCCGAGGCCGAGGCGACGCACCTGATGCTGACCATCCACAGCAAGGGCATGGGGGTGGCCGGCGTGTACACGCGGGACATCGCCGAGACCAAGGTGGCGCAGGTGCTCTCCCTGGCGGAGGAGCACGGGATGCCGCTCATCTGCACCTCCGAGCCCGACGACTGAGGGCCCGGGGCGGTCGGTCCCAGACCACACGAGAGGCGCATGAAGATCACGACCGAGCTCAGAATCTGCATGGACGTGGCCCTCACGGAGGCGCGACGTCGTCGCCACGAGTTCGCCACCGTCGAGCACCTGCTCTACGCCCTCCTCAACGACGAGGACGCGAGGGAGGTCCTGGTGAACGCCGGGGCCGACGTGGGCAGGCTCCGCGACGACCTGGAGCACCACCTGACGGAGGACGTCCCGGAGGTGCCCCTGGGCCGGCGGCTCGAGGTGCACCCGTCCCTGGGCTTCTCGCGCGTGGTCCAGCGCGCCGCCATCCACTGCCAGGGCGCCGGCAAGGAGGAGGTCCGCACGACCAACGTGCTGGTGGCCATGTTCTCCGAGCCGGAGAGCTTCGCGGCGTCGCTCCTGGAGGACGCGGGGACGTCGCGGCTGGACGTGGTGCGCTACATCTCCCACGGCACGCCCAAGTACGGCAGCGCGACGGGGCAGGGGCCCGGCGGCCCGTCGTTCGAGGAGCGGGGCACGGGCGGGGCGCCGGCGGCGGCCGGCGAGGACGGTGAGATGCCGGACGATCCCCTCGAGGCCTTCACGACCAACCTGAACGACAAGGCGCGCCAGGGGGCCATCGATCCGCTCATCGGGCGCAAGCACGAGCTGGATCGCATGATCCACGTGCTCGCGCGGCGCCGGAAGAACAACCCCCTGCTCGTCGGCGACGCCGGCGTGGGCAAGACGGCCCTGGTGGAGGGCCTGGCCCGCAAGGTCGTGGACGGCGAGGTGCCCGAGGCCCTGTCCGGCGTGATCATCTACGCCCTGGACATGGGCGGGCTGGTCGCCGGCACGCGCTATCGTGGCGACTTCGAGGCGCGCCTCAAGGGCATCCTCAAGGCCCTCACCGAGCAGGACGACGCCATCCTGTTCATCGACGAGATCCACACCATCGTGGGCGCGGGCGCCGTCAGCGGCGGCACGCTCGACGCGTCGAACATGCTCAAGCCGCTGCTGGCCGCCGGGGAGCTTCGCTGCATCGGCGCGACGACCTTCGCGGAGTACCGCGGCCAGATCGAGCGGGACCGGGCGCTGAACCGGCGCTTCCAGATGGTCGAGGTCCCGGAGCCCTCGCGCAACGAGGCCATCCGCATCCTCGAGGGCCTCAAGACGGACTACGAGGACTTCCACAAGGTCACCTATGTCCAGCCGGCGCTCACGGCCGCGGTGGACCTGTCGGTCCGTTACCTGGCGGATCGGCGCCTGCCGGACAAGGCCATCGACGTGCTCGACGAGGCCGGCGCCGCGCGTCGGCTGGCGGGCGGGGTCCAGGTCAACGTGCGCCACGTGCAGGACGTGGTGTCGGCGGCCGCGCGCGTCCCGGTGGAGAAGGTGGATCGCGAGGATCGGGAGAGCCTCCGCGACCTGGAGGCCACCCTGCGGACCTTCATCTTCGGCCAGGACGAGGCCATCTCGAGGGTGGCCAGGGCCGTGAAGATGTCCCGGGCCGGGCTGCGCCCCCACGACAAGCCCATCGGCAGCTTCCTGTTCGCCGGGCCCACGGGCGTCGGCAAGACGGAGCTGGCGCGACAGCTCTCGAGCGTCATGGGCATCGCGTTTCTGCGCTTCGACATGTCCGAGTACATGGAGCGCCACACGGTCTCGCGGCTCATCGGCGCCCCGCCGGGCTACGTGGGCTACGACCAGGGCGGCCTGCTGACGGACGCCGTGACCAAGAACCCGCACGCGGTCCTGCTGCTCGACGAGATCGAGAAGGCGCACCCGGACGTGTTCAACGTGCTGCTCCAGGTGATGGACCACGGTACGCTGACGGACAACAACGGGCGCAAGGCCAGCTTCCGGAACGTCATCCTCATCATGACGTCCAACGTGGGCGCCACGGAGCTGTCCAAGCGGAAGGTGGGCTTCAGCGACGAGCCCCAGTTCGGCGACATCGACGCCGCGTACAAGCGGACGTTCTCGCCGGAGTTCCGCAACCGCCTGGACTCCAAGGTGGACTTCAACGCCCTGCCGCCGGAGATCATGGGACGCATCGTCGACAAGATGGTGCTGGAGCTGGAGGATTGCCTGCGGGAGAAGGGCATCCGCATCCGCCTGACGGACCCGGCCCGCGAGCTCCTGGCGAAGGAGGGCTACGATCCCGCCTTCGGCGCCCGTCCGCTGGCGCGCGTGATCCAGACGCGCATCGCGGAGCCCCTGAGCGAGGAGATCCTCTACGGCCGCCTGGAGAAGGGCGGCACCGTCGAGGTGGGCGTCCGGGAGGGCGACCTGGACTTCCGCTTCCCGGACGCGAATTAGCGGCGGGAGCTCGTTCACAGCGGGCGCCAGAAGCTGCTTGTCCGCGACGCGCGCGCTCTGCTAGGTTCCCCCGACCGTAGCGGGGAGACGAGAGCGCGATGGCAGGACCTTGGCGGCCTGAGCCGGGCACCACCCTCGACGGGCGCGTGGCCATCGAGCGGGAGATCGGCGCCGGACCCACCGGCGTGGTCTACGCGGGCCGTGATCTCCGCGTGGACGTCCCGGTGGCGGTCAAGGTCTTCCACCCGGCGCTGTTCCAGGGCTCGGTCCACGGGCCGAACCTCCTGCGGCTGCAGCGCGCCCGGGCCTACGTGCACGAGGACGTGGTCCGGCTCCACGACGTGGTGGTGGGCGACCGGGTGTACGCCATCACCGATCTGGTGGAGGCGCCGTCCCTGGAGCGGCTGGTGGCGGAGCGTGGCGCCGTCGCGCCCGACGACATCCCCGGGTTGCTCGGGGGCGTCGTGGACGCCCTGGGCTGGATCCACCAGATCGCGGTTCACGGCAACCTGAAGCCGAGCAACGTCTTCGTGCCGGAGCGCGGCGGCGTCCTCGTGGGCGACCCCTGGTGTCTGGAGGGCACCGTGGCGATCCCGCAGGGGGACCTCCCGGAGCGGCCGCGGGCCTGGATGGCGCCGGAGCAGATCGCCGGCGCGTGGAAGGAGCGCCCCGAGACGGACGTCCTCGCCGTGGCCCGGCTGGTGGCCTGGCTGCTGGCCGGCCGCGTGCCGGCCGAGGGGCGGACCCTCGTGGAGCAGGGCGTCCCGGTCCCGGAGCCGGTCGAGGCCGTCCTGCTGGGGGCGATGGCCCCGCATCCGGACGATCGGCCGTCCGCCGTGGGAGAGTTCTGGGGCGGCCTGCTGGGGGCCTGGCGCGCGGCCGACTGGGAGGCGGCGGAGTCGCGTGCGACGGCCGCGGAGTCCCCGGGGGGCACCCTGGAGGACGAGGAGGAGCCTCCGATCGGCAGCCAGACGGAGGCCATCCCCCTCGACGAGCTGCGCGCCATGGGTCTGGACCCGGGCGTGGACGACGCGGAGGAGGTGGAGGCCGTCGTCGTCGACGAGGCGGCCGGCGCGGAGGCCGCCGACACGACGGTGGACGAGGTCCTCGAGGTCGACGCCGACGACGTGGTCGCGGTGGCGGACGCCGACGCGGAGCCCGGCGACGCGGAGCCCGCCGAGGTGGAGGCCGACGCCGTCGTGGCGATCCTCGAGGAGGAGGAGGCCGAGGAGCCTCCACCCCACGCGGAGGTCACCGCCGCGCCCGGGCTCCACCGGAGCGAGCCGGAGGTGCGGCCCGGCCCGAAGGTCCCGCCGGAGCGCGACCGCGCCGCGACCGGGCGCGGGACGGCGTTCCCGACGTCGTCCATGCCGGCGGCACGAACCGCTGCACGCCCGCGGAAGGCACGGACGCGGCGCAGCCCGATGATCTTCATCGCGCCCCTGCTGTTCGCGCTGGCCGGCGTGGTGGTCTTCTACGCCCTGGACACGCTCCGGGAGCGCCAGCAGGTACCCGTGCCGGGCGCGGGCTCCACCCGGGCGCAGGCCGCGGCGGGGGCCGGCGCGGGAGAGGAGGCCGGTCGGACGCCGACCGCGGCGGACGAGGCGGATGCCGGCAACCCGGGGGGCGGAGCGGCCGACGCCGTCGGCGGTGAGGAGGCCGTCACGACGGGGCGCGGGGCCGGGGCCGCGCTCGCGGTGGCCGCGAAGTCCGGGCCGCCGGAGGCCGCGGCGCAGGCGGGGGAGGCGCAGGATCCGAGGGCGGACGAGCCCGCGGAGGAGGAGCCGGAGGACGAGGCGCCCGCCGCGGAGCCCGCTGCGGAGGAGCCCGAGGAGCCGGCCGCGGAGGAGCCCGAGGAGCCGACGGAGCCCGTCGTCGTGGGGCCGACCCCGGCGCAGCTCGAGTGCCCGGGCGGCATGGCCGAGATCCGGCGGAAGCGCGACGTCGAGCTGGACGACGGGACCCCGGCGGAGCGCTGGGACGTCTGGTGCGTCGATCGGTACGAGTTCCCGGGACGCGGCTCCAAGCCGCGCGTCGACGTGAGCCGCGCGCAGGCCGCGAGCCTCTGCCGGGCCGAGGGGAAGCGCCTGTGCACGCGCGCCGAGTGGCGGCAGGCCTGCGGGTGGAACTATCCGTACAAGGGCGACTACGATCCGGACGCCTGCAACACCATCGGGAGCGACTTCATGCCGCGCCCCCTCGTGCCCTCCGGCTCGAAGAGGTCGTGCCGGAACGGCTGGGGACTGTACGACATGGTGGGCAACGCCGCCGAGTGGACGTCGGATGGCCGCGTGAACGGCGGCAGCGCCAAGAAGGACGGGGCGAGCGCGAAGTGTCAGCGCTCGGCCCGCCGGAAGGGCGGCTCCCCGTACGTGGGCTTCCGGTGCTGCGCGGATCCGACACGACGCTAGGAACGAACCGAGGAGAGACCGCTTGATCGAGCGCTATACCCGCGAGGAGATGGCCCGCCTCTGGACCGACGGGGCCAGGTACGAGCGCTGGCTCGACGTCGAGCTGGCGCTGGTGGAGGTCTTCGAGGAGGAGGGGCTCGCCCCGGAGGGGACCGCGGCCACCGTCCGGGAGGGCGTGCGCCTCGATCCGGCGCGCATCCTCGAGATCGAGCGCACCACGCGGCACGACGTGATCGCCTTCCTGACGCACATCGAGGAGCAGGTGGGCGAGCCGAGCCGCTTCGTCCACAAGGGCCTCACCAGCTCGGATGTGCTGGACACCGCCCTGGCCCTGCAGCTCAGGGACGCCGCCGACCTCCTGCTGGAGGGCGTCGACCGGCTGCTCGCGGCCACGCGGGAGCGAGCCCTGGAGCACCGGAAGACGGTGATGATCGGCCGGAGCCACGGCATCCACGCCGAGCCCATCACGTTCGGCCTGGTGATGGCGGGCTGGCACGAGGAGATGAAGCGCAACCGGGCGCGCCTCGAGGCGGCGCGGGACGAGGTCGCCGTCGGTCAGCTCTCGGGCGCCGTGGGGACCTTCGCCAACACGCCGCCGGACTACGAGGAGCGGGTGATGGCCAAGCTGGGCCTGGGCGTGGAGCCGGTGTCCACCCAGGTGGTCCAGCGGGATCGGCACGCGGCGTTCTTCGGGGCGCTGGGGCTGGTGGCCTCGTCCATCGAGAAGTTCGCGGTGCAGGTGCGCCACTGGCAGCGGACCGAGGTCCTGGAGGCCGAGGAGCGCTTCCGGAAGGGCCAGAAGGGCTCCAGCGCGATGCCCCACAAGCGGAACCCGGTGCTCAGCGAGAACGTGACGGGCCTGGCGCGGCTGGTGCGCAGCTACGCGGCGCCCGCCATGGAGAACGTGGCGCTCTGGCACGAGCGCGACATCAGCCACTCCTCCGTCGAGCGGGTCATCGGCCCCGACGGGACCACCCTGCTGGACTTCATGCTCCACCGGTTCGCTGGCGTCGTGGAGGGCCTGGTGGTCTATCCGGAGCGGATGCGAGAGAACATGGAGCGGACCCGCGGGCTGGTGTTCAGCCAGCGGGTCCTGTTGGCGCTGGTGGACGCGGGCCTGCCGCGGCAGGAGGCCTACGTCCTCGTCCAGCGGAACGCGATGCCGGTGTGGGAGGAGGGCGCGGACTTCCTCGAGCTCCTCCTGGCCGACGACGACGTGCGGGGCGTCCTCTCCGAGGGCGACGTCCGGAGCTGCTTCGACCTCGACGTGCACCTGCGCCACGTCGACACCCTCTTCGACCGAGTGTTCGGGAGCTGACTCATGGAGCATGGCGAGAAGATGTACGAGGGCAAGGCCAAGATCCTCTACGCGACGGAGGACGAGTCCCTCGTCATCCAGCACTTCAAGGACGACGCGAGCGCCTTCAACCGGAAGAAGCTGGGGACCATCGTCGAGAAGGGACCCATGAACAACCGGATCTCCTCGGCGCTGTTCGCGGCCCTCGAGGAGGCCGGCGTCGCCACGCACTTCGTGCGGCGGCTGTCGGACCGGGACATGCTGTGCAAGCGGCTCGACATGCTGGAGGTCGAGGTGGTCATCCGCAACGCGGTGGCCGGCAGCCTCGCCCGCCGGCTCGGCATGGAGGAGGGCACGGCCATCCACGAGCCGCTGTTCGAGCTGTACTACAAGTCCGACGAGCTGGACGACCCGATGATCACCGAGCAGCACGCCCGGGTCTTTGGGTGGGCCACCGGCGAGCAGCTCGCCCTGATGCGCGACTACGCCCTGAAGACCAACGAGGTCATGCTGGGCTTCTTCGCCGAGCGCGGCATCCGGCTGGTGGACTTCAAGTTGGAGTTTGGCCTCGACGTGAACGGCAAGCTGCTGCTCGGAGACGAGATCAGCCCGGACAGCTGCCGGTTCTGGGAGGTCGGGACCAACAAGAAGCTCGACAAGGACCGCTTCCGCCACGACCTCGGCGACATCGAGGACGCCTACAAGGACATCCTCGCCCGCGTCGAGGCCCAGAAGTAGGATCCAGCGTCCGCCGGGCCCGGTGGGCTCTCGCCGTCAGCGCGCCAGGGGGCTGTCCGCCCGGAGCCACGCGAGGGTGCGCTCGCCGGGTCGGGGTGACGCGATGGCCTCGCGATAGGATCGCAGGGCGCTTCCAAGGATGGGCTCCAAGTCGCCGGCGCGCTCCGGCAGGCCCGCCTCCTCCGGGGACGGTGCGTCCGCCGGCCGGGCCCGCGGCACGTCGTAGAGGACCTCGTGGTCCGGGTCGTCCCCGTCCTTCCAGAGGGGGCGGCCGCCCAGCAGGTGCTTGAGGACGGGCGCTCCCCCCAGGTAGCGACGCCAGGCCGCCAGCGGCGACTCCCGACGCCGGGCGCTGAGCCACGTCGCCACGCGGAAGACGGCGGAGGGGTCCTCGGCCAGCACCACGGCCATCCCGGCCCTGGGCTGCTCGCCGACCACGAAGCCCAGCCACTCGTCCTCCGCCAGGGGCACCCCCGGCGGCGGCGCTTCCGTGCAGGGCTCGTAGCCGTGGTCCCGGAGGGTCTCGTCCAGCCAGGCGGCCGCCTCGTCGGCGGTCACCCCGGGCAGCAGCAGCGCGGCGGCGGTCGGTCGGAACGGCATACAGGGATGATACGGCGCCCCTCGCGCCGCGCAAGCCACCGCCTCCCGGGAAGGACCTCGCGCAAAGCCGCAAAGCCGCAAAGCCGCAGGAGTGCGGAGCCCCGCGCGAGTCTTCCGATCCGCCCGCATGTCCGTCCCGCGGGGAACAAGCCCGTGGTACCCGGGTGTCCCACGCGGATCCTTGGCGCCTTGGCGCCTTGGCGCGAGCCTTCGGGGACCGCCGGGGTGTCCGTCTCGCGGGAACCAAGTCCGTCGTAGCCGGGTGTCCCACGCGGATCCTTGGCGCCTTGGCGCCTTGGCGCGAGCTTTCGGGGACTGCCGGGGTGTCCGTCCCGCGGGAACCAAGTCCGTCGTAGCCGGGTGTCCCACGCGGATCCTTGGCGCCTTGGCGCCTTGGCGCGAGCTTTCGGGGACCGCCGGGGTGTCCGTCCCGCGGGAAGCAGGCCGGTCGTGCCCGAGGATCGCACGCGCTTGCCTGACGTCCTGCCGCCTCGGCGCGAGCCCTTCGTCGGGGGAAGGATGTCGCAACGGGCGCCGGGATTGCGGCCTCCGGTCCCCTCTGCTAGTCAAGCCGCGCGATGGACGGACACGGCCCCACCCACGCCCCCTCCCGCTCCGTCCTGCGCGACGTGGCCCGGGAGATCGTGCGCGGCGACGACGCCTTCTATCGCCTCTGCTTCGCCGTGTGCGCGGTCTTCACGATCTGGCCGCTCTGGGCCGGCGCCGTGCTGCCGTTCCAGGACTACGCCGGGAACATGACCTACGCGGCCATCCTGGCGGGCGCCCTGGAGGAGGGCTCCACCTACGACCGCATCTTCCACACCGGCGGCCTGCTGCTGCCCAACGGCCTCCTGTTCTGGTCGTGGGCGGGGCTCGGCGAGTGGCTGGGCTACATCTCCGGGGGGAAGGTCCTCCTGTCCCTGTACGCCGTGGGCCTGCCCCTGTCCGTGGATCGGCTGCTCGTCGCCACCGGGCGGGATAGGCGCTTCGCCCTGCTGACCTTTCCGCTCGTGTTCAACTCGAACCTGATGATGGGGTTCGTCAGCTACGCCACCAGCCTGCCCCTGGCCGTGTACGCCATGGCGCGCGCGTGGCGCTTCCTCGCGCGACCGGCGTGGGGGCGCGGCCTCGCCGTCGCCGCGCTGGCCATGCTCACCTTCCTCGGGCACGTGCAGATGTACCTCGTGCTCGGGATCATGGCCCTCGCCTTCGTCGTCTTCGCGCCCCGCACGCTCCGCGGCCTCCTCCTGTCCTGCGCGGCCTTCGCCCCGTCGCTCCTGCTCTTCCTGCCGTGGGCGTGGCGGGAGTTCGTCGCTCCCCCGGATCCCACGGCCCTCGGCGGGCGGGATCTCGTTCCCTTCTATCCGCCGCCGGAGGACCTCTTCTCGCGCTGGGACGACTACGCCTTCAGCCGCTGGTCCGGGGACTTCGACGACTGGGTCTTCCTGGGGACCCTCGCGGTCTTTGCCCTGGGCCTCCTGGCCCGGAGGGCGGATCGGCTGCCGGGGGAGGGGCGCGCCCGCTTCGCCCCGGAGGCGATGACCCTGGCGGTGGTGGTGGCCTACCTGTCCATCCCGGAGCACACGGTGATCCAGGCGGCCATCGGCTCCCGCCTGGTCGCCGTGGCCATGGCCGTGGCGGTGACCTGGCTGCACATGCCCCGCGCCCGGTGGATGCAGAATCTCCTGGTGGCGGGTATGGCGACCCTGGCCGTGACGCACGGCTGGTACGCGGCGGCGGCCGTGGACGCCTACGACCGCGAGGAGATCGGCCCGCACTTCCTCGAGATGGTCGAGGATCTGCCGGACGGGAGCCGCCTGGCGGTCATCGTCGAGGATCGGTCCACCTCCTACGTGAAGGTCCACCCCCACGACCACGTCTATGGCTATCACTACGGCCTGAACCAGGGCGTCGCATACTCCACGTTCCACAGCTTCTACGGCCGGCACGCGTGGTGGCGCGACGGGCGCCAGGTCCCCTGGCCGGGGCGGGACCCGCGGGCCTTCCTGCGCAGCAAGACCGCGTGCTGGTACGACTACCTCCTCGTGCGTACGGCCGAGCCCCCGCGCTGGCGCCACCTGGGCGAGCGCGTGACCTACCGGGCCCACAGCCGCAAGTACACCCTGTGGACCCTGGAGCACGACCGGATCCCGGCCTGCCGGGAGCCCGAGCCGGAGCCCGGGGAGGAGGTCGAGGGCGGCGCGCGGCGCGAGGCGGAGGCGGACGAGCAGCCCCGGTTGCCGCTCGCGGCCACCGCCTCGCCCGAGGTCGGACACGCCCGCGGCCGGAGCTTCGACGGGGACTGGGCGCCGGCCGACCGGGCGCGGCGACGGGAGCAGGCCGCGCGGGCCCTCCGGGTCCGGGAGGAGCGCCGGCGCCGCGACGAGCGGCGCGACGAGCAGGAAGAAGGGCGGGAGGACGAGCGATGACGGGACGGAGGCGCTGATGGGACGTCGCGGAAGTGGAGCCGTCGCGATCGGGGGCGATCCGGCCGTCCTGACGCTGCGGGAGGCGTTGGAGGTCGAGGCGCCCCTGCCCACGCTGTTCTGGGGGCGCGGGCTGGCGGACCTGGCGGAGGACCTCTCACGGGACGCGCCGGCGCGGCTGGTGGCGCCGGACGTGGAGACCGCGCGGGGCGTGACGGTGCCGCTTGAGTGCGCGCTGGTCCCGGCGCCCGGGGACGAGACCCGGGTGGCCCTCCGGCTGCCGTCCTCCCGCGAGGAGCTCGAGTGGCGGCTCGCCGTGGCCGCGTCGCGCCTGCAGCCGGGGCAGGCCGTGTGGCTCGCCGGCCACAAGCGCGAGGGCATCAAGGCCGCGGCGAAGACGCTGGAGGAGCGGATCGGCCCGACGGTGGTGGCCCGCACGAAGCGCCACACCCGGGTCCTGGTGGCGACGCGGCGGCAGGAGGCCGCGCCGGAGCCGGATCCGGCGCGCTGGACGCGACGCTTCGAGGCGACCTTCGGGGATCGGACCGTCGTGTGCGAGACCGTGCCCGGGGCGTTCGCGCACGGGAGGCTCGACGAGGGCACGGCCCGGCTCCTCCGGTGGCTGCAGGACGTCGAGCCGGCGGCGCGCGTGCTGGACCTGGGCTGCGGCTGCGGGATCCTGGGGATCGCGCTGGCCCTCCGGGACACGGAGGCGCGCGTGGACCTCGTGGACGCCCACGTGGCGGCGGTGGAGTCGGCGCGCCGGACCCTGGCCGCCAACGGGCTGGAGGAGGGCGGCCGCGTGCGCGTGCACCTGGCCGACGCCGCGGGCGCACCGGCCGGGCCGTATCCGCTCGTGGTCACGAACCCCCCGTTCCACGAGGGGAGGAGGCAGAAGCGGACCCTGGCCGGGAGCTTCGCCGAGGCCGCGGCCGAGCGGCTGGAGGCCGCCGGGACGTTCGTGGTCGTGGCGAACCGGCACCTGGGCTATCGCGACGACCTGGAGGCGCGGTTCGCCCAGGTGGACGTGCCGTGGGAGGACGGGCGCTATCGCATCTGGCGCTGCCGGGCGCCGCGCGGCTGAACGAGGAGGAGACGTGAGCGAGGACGAGCTTCGGGAGCTGATGGACCGCGTGCGCGAGGAGGCGGCGCGGGACGACGCCATGGCCATCGACGTGGAGGCCTGTCGGCGCTGGGGTCGGGACCCTCTCGAGCCGCTCCTGGGGGCGGGCGAGGAGGCGTCGCCCATCGGGTTCTTCGGCCGGGATCCGGGGCGCGACGAGGTGCGCTGGATGGAGCCGCTCATCGGGGCCGGCGGGCGCCTCGTCCGCGCCGGCGTGCATCGGGCCCTGTACGGGGAGGACCCGGCCGGCTTCGAGGCGGAGCGGCTCATGAGCCGGGCCGTGTTCTTCTCGAACACCGTCCCGTACAAGCCCGTGGGCAACAAGGCCTGGGGCATGCGGATCAAGCGGCGCTTCCGGCCGTACATCGCGGAGTACCTGGTGGACCTCTGGCGGGGGTCGGACCTGGTCACGCTCGGCAACGTGGCGTTCCACTGGTTCGGGCTGGGCGGACCCAGGGAGGAGCGCGATCGCCTGAAGGCGTTCTGGGCGCGGGACGACCGGTACGAGCGCAGCGTCGACGTGACCCTGGAGAGCCCCCGGACGGGGCGGTCGCGCACCCTCCGGCTCCACCCGCTCCCGCACCCGAGCCCCGCGAACGCCACCTGGTTCAAGCGCTTCCCCGGCATGCTCGACGCCCGCCTCGCGGACCTGGCCGCCCGGGGCGTGCGTCCGCTGGACCCGGAGCGGGCCGTGAGCTGATGGCGGTTGCCGGGCGAGGGCGGCCCTCTGCATACTGCCCACGTGGTCCACGCCCATCACCATCAGCACGCGCACGCCCACGCCAGCGCGTCGGCGGAGCACCAGGAGGCCCGGGGCCGCGCCCTGCGGATCGCCCTGTGGCTGAACCTGATCTTCCTGGTGGTGGAGGTGGTCGTCGGCTTCGCCTCGAACTCCCTGGCCCTGCTCGGTGACGCCGCCCACATGGGCACGGACGTGGCCGCCCTGGTCCTCGCCATCGCGGCGGAGCGGCTCGCGGTGGCCAGCGGTGGGCCGGGGCACACGTTCGGCTATCGCCGGGCTCCGACCCTGGCGGCCTTCGGGAACGCCCTGACCATGCTGGTGCTCGGCGGCGTCCTCATCTTCGAGGCGCTCCACCGCCTGCAGGCCCCGCCCGCCATCCCCGCCATCCCCGTGCTGGTCGCCGGCACGGCCGGCCTCGTCGTGAACGTGGTCAGCGCCGTCATCCTGCACCGGCAGGCCGGACACAGCCACAACCTCCGCGGCGCCATGCTCCACATGATGGGCGACGCCCTGGGCTCCGTCGGGGTCATCGTGAGCGCCCTGGTCATCTGGTGGACCGGCTGGCAGCTCATCGATCCCCTGGTCACCATGGGCATCGCCGGCCTCATCCTGCTGGCCACCTGGCCCCTGCTGCGAGACGCCACGCGCACGCTGCTGCAGGTCTCCCCTATCCACGTGGACGTCGACGAGCTGCGGGACGGCCTGATGGAGTACCACGGCGTCACCTGCGTCGAGGATCTCCACGCCTGGGAGCTGGACGCCGGCTTCCTCATCGTCACGGCGGCCCTCCACGTGGACTGCGACCAGATGGACGATCTGGAGGAGCTGCGCCGGGTCATCCGCGAGGATCTCTTCCACGAGTGGGGCGCCTCCCACGTGACCCTGGAGCTCATCGTGGAAAACGACCACCCCGAGCTGCCCGAGCGGCCGTGCATCGCGGGGTTGTAGGCCCCGAGGAGCGACTCCCGCCACATTCCCGTTCCCGAAATAGAGGTTCCGCCCGACGCGGGAGTGCCCGTTCCGTTCCCATTCCCGTTCCCGAAATAGAGGTTCCGCCCGACGCGGGAGTGCCCGAAGCGCCGACCACGTCCACGACCACGAAGCGCACGAGCTACCTGTTGCGGTACCACTCCTTCCAGAGGCCGTAGTCGTCGCCGTAGCGCTCGCCCGTCTGGTTCACCAGGGCCTCGCCCACCACGCGGCGGAAGGCGGCGTCCTGGGAGCCGAGGGACTCGATGAGCGGCTCGATGGACGGCGGGAATGTCACGAACGTGAGGCCGTCGGCGGCGGCCGCACGGATGCGCGGCTCCGGGTCGTCCAGGGCGTCCACCAGGGCCGGGCCGGCCTTCGGGTCGCCGGACATGCCCAGGCCCAGGACGGCCTCCAGGCGCACGGTCTCCTCGCTGTCCTTCGCCGCGCGGACCAGCGCCTTCAGCACCTGCGCGTGGCCCTTGATGGGCCGATTGCCCAGGGAGCGCGCGGCGGCGGCCCGGACGGTCGGGTCGTCGTCGCGGATGGCGGCGAGCAGGGTCCCCCTGACCTGGCGTCGCAGGCGCGCGTCGCCGAAGCGGTGGCTCAGCTCGCCGATGGCCATGGTCCGCACCGAGGCGCCGACGCTCCCGTCGCGGGCGATGTCGACCAGGGCCCGCGTGGCGCGCTCGTCGTCCTGGGACACCAGGACGGAGACGGCGAGGACGCGGCCCGGCGTGGTCATGTCGTCGAACGTCTCCATCAGGGGGGCGATCGCCTCGGCGCCGGCGTTCGTGAGGGTGCCGGCCGCCTCGAGGCAGGGGCGGGACTTCAGGGCCTCGCACTCCTCCAGGACGTCGAGGGCATCGTCGACTCGCGGCTCCGGGCTCCCGGCGATCGCGAGCAGGGCCAGGATGGCGGCTGCTGCGTGCATCGCCCGGGAGCATAGCGGAGCGGCGCGTCGGGGGCCAAGACTGCAAGGGCCCGACGCGCGATCAGCGCGGCGCTGGCGCGGAGCCCCCGGTCGTGCGGGGCATGGCGAGGTGGAGGTCGAGCCAGGCTCCCGCGGCCTGGAGCACCGCGGCGGGCGCCGCCGTCGGCTCCGCCTCTCCCGGATCGCGCGCCAGGTCGTACCGCCGGGCCGTCCCCACCAGGTGGTCGAGGATCAGCTTGGTGTCCCCCCGCCGCCAGGCCTGCAGCCGCGCGTAGGGCAGGCGCGTCTCGCTGAAGACCGTGGGCGTCCGGAGCGGCGCGCCGGTCAGGGCGTGGGGGAGGAGCGACTCGCCGTGCATCGGGCCGCGGCTCCGTACTCCGACGGCGTCGAGGATCGTGGGCGCCACGTCCGTCAGGTCCACGGGCGTCGCCACGCGCTCCGTCCGGAAGCCCTTCCCGTCGTCGCTGGGGAGGTGGATGACGAGGGGCACGTGGATCTCCTCCTGGTGGAGGGACTGTCCGTGGGTCCAGACCCCGTGCTCCCCGAACGCCTCGCCATGATCGCTGGTTACCACGATCACGGTGTCCTGGAGGCGGCCCGCCTCGCGGGCGGCCACGAGCAGGTCGCCCAGGGCCGCGTCGGCATACGCGATCTCGGCGTCGTAGCGATCCATCTCCCCCTCGCCGAAGGGGAACTCCGGGTGGGGCAGGTAGGCGGCGTGGGGCTCCGAGTAGTGCACCCAGAGGAAGAAGGGCTCCGCCGCGGCGGAGAGCCTGCGGAGGGCTGCGGTCGCGAGGCTCGTGATCTCCCGCGCCGTGGAGGCCGTGGAGCGGTTCCGCACGGCCTTCGCCGCCCGGACGCCCAGGCTGTCGTCCACCCGGTCGAAGCCGGCGTAGACGTGGCGCACCGGCGGGTGGAGATCCACGACGGCCTCCGTGGCCCAACCGGCCTCGGAGAGCTTCTCGGGCAGGGTCAGCCCGGGCCGTCCGACGATCTCCTCCCCGTCCAGCCACGCCGTCGGATACAGCCCGGTGAACAGGCTGTAGAGGCTCAGGGCGGTGAAGTTGCTGGCGGACCAGGCCTGCTCGAAGACGAGGGACAGGCGCCCCAGGTTCGCCAGGTTCGGGGACGTGGCGCGCTCGTAGCCGTACAGGGAGAGGTGATCGGCGCGGACGGCGTCGAGCGTCACCACGAGCACGTTCCGGCGCGCCCGGGCGTAGGGGAGGTCGGCGCGGTGGGGCGCCCTCGGCCCCTCCGGAGGGCGCCACAGGGCCAGCACGTCGCCGGGGGCCACGTCGCCGCCCATGCAGTTGTCGTCCCGGCCGTTGCCCGGCACCTCCGCGGCCCCGGGGAAGACCGTGGCGTCGGCGTCGTCGCAGTCCGGGTGTCCCAGGGCACCCGAGACACCGTCGCCGTCCAGGTCGGTGGCCCGGGCCGCCGCCGCGGCGACGGCGTGGGTCATCCGCGTCGACGACCAGGCCGCCGACCGGATCTCGTCCGAGGCGGCGTACAGCCCGAGGCCGCCGCCCATCAGGAGCACCGTCGCGAGGGCCCAGGCGGACACGAGGCGGTCGGTCCCGGCGCGCGCCGCGGGAGCCAGGAGGGACAGGGCCGGGGCGGCGAGGGCCGCGGACACGGCGGCCAGCCCCAGGGTGGCCGGCTCGAACCCGATGATCCGCGCCGTCACGCGGCCGGCCATCACGGCGGCCAGGAGTGCGAGGACGAGCAGGGGCAAAGCGGCGGCGCGGCCGGCCGGTCCTCCCGTGCGGCGGGCCAGGGCGTGGCCGATCGCCACCGCCGCGAGGCCGGCCACGAGCACGACGGTGGCGAAGACGGCGGCCACCTCGCCCGCCAGGTCGAAGGAGTGGGTGAGGAGGAAGTGGTGGGTCCACAGCGCCACGCCCCAGAGCAGCGCGACGCCGGGGACCAGACCGAGGGCGAGGCTCCGCGGCAGCGTCGCGATGCGCGCCGGGGGGATCAGCCGGCCGAGGACGCCGCCGACGAGGCAGGGCGGGAGGATCACGGCGAGAGCCGCGGGCAGGGCGAGGACGTCGGTCGCCAGGGCGGCCAGGGCGAGGCTCCACCCGACCCCCCACGCCCCTCCGAGCGCCAGGCCGCGCGTCAGGCGCGACACGCCGCCTCCACGGCCCGCACGAAGGCCATCATGAGGTCCGGGCTCTTGATGCCCGGGCGGCTCTCGATGCCGCTCGCCACGTCCACGCCGAACGGCCGCAGCGTCTCCACCAGCTCCTGGACGATCTCCGGGTGGAGGCCGCCGGCGAGGAAGCCCTTCGGATGCCGGAGGGCGTAGCGCGCCGTCTCGATTCGGATGCGCCGGCCGGTGCCGCCGTGGGCGGCCGGGTGCCAGGCGTCGACGAGATACCCCACGGCGTATCCACCGAGATACGGGGGGATGAGATCGGCGTCGGCCTTGGACCGCAGGCGGAAGGCCTTGAGGAACGGCGTCCCGAACGAGCGGCAGAACGTGGGCGACTCGTCGCCGTGGAACTGGAGGATGTCGGGGCCCACGTGCTCCAGGACCCCGTGGACGAGGTCGTCGTCGGGGTTCACGAAGACCGCCACGGTCCGCACCGGGCGGTTGGGGCCGCGCGGGCGGCGCGTGTGCTTCACCGCGTCGACGATCTTCCGGGCCAGCCCGAAGCTCACGGCCCGGGGCGACTCCGGGTGGAAGTTGAGCCCGACGAGGTCGGCGCCGGCGTGGATCGCCGCGCGGGCGTCCGCCGGGGACGTGATGCCGCAGAACTTGATCCAGGGGCGGCGGCTCGCGCTCATGGGCCACCTCCCAGCAGCGCGCGCAGGGCGGCCGGCGGATCCGGCGCCGCCATGAGCCCGGAGCCCACCAGGAAGACGTCGTAGCCCGCCGCGGCCAGGCGCTCGAGGTCCGGGCGCGCCCGGATGCCGCTCTCCGCGACGGCGATCACCTCGTCGGGGATGAGCGGGCGCAGGCGCTCCGAGACGCCCAGGTCGATCTCGAAGGAGCGCAGGTCGCGGTTGTTCACGCCGACGATGCGAGCCCCGGCGTCCACGGCGCGGCGGACCTCGTCGGCGGTGTGGGCCTCCACGAGGGCGGCCAGGCCCAGGTCCTCGGCGGCCCGGTGGAGCCGCGCCAGGGCGGCGTCGTCGAGCGCCGCCACGATGAGCAGGACCAGGGCCGCGCCGGCCGCGCGGGCCTCGAGGAGCTGGACCTCGTCGACGACGAAGTCCTTGCGGAGGCACGGGATGCGCACGGCGTCGGCCACCTGTCGGAGGTCCTCCAGGGAGCCGCCGAAGTGCTCCGGCTCCGTGAGGACGCTGATGGCGGCGGCGCCGGCCTCCTCGTAGCCCCGGGCGATGGCCACCGGGTCCGCCTCTCCGCGGAGGGCGCCCGCGCTGGGGCTCCGGCGCTTCACCTCGGCGATGATCCGCGGCCCCGGCGCGCGCAGGGCCGTCCACGGGTCCGGCGGGGCAGGGCGCTCCGACGCAGCACGCTCGAGGGCGCGGCGGTCGGGCGGGGACGCGGCCAGCCGACGGCGGGTGTCGGCGAGGATGCGCTCCAGGATCTCCGCGGCCATCAGCTCGCGAGCTCCCGGGTGAGGTGGGCGAGAGCCTCCAGGCGACGCATGGCGGCGCCGCTGCGGAGGATCTCCGTGGCCATCTCCACGCCCGCCGCGATGTCGGGCGCCTCCTCGGCGACCCAGAGGGCGGCGCCGGCGTTGAGGCGCACGATGTCCGTGGGCGGGCCGGGCTCGCCCGCGAGGACGCTCCGGACCACGTCCGCGTTGTGCTCCGCGCTGCCGCCCGCCACCGCGCTGGCCTCGGCGCAGCGGATGCCGAAGCGCGTGGGCGAGACGGTGTCCTCGACGACGCGATCGCCGTCCCAGCAGGCCACGTGGGTCGGGCCGGCCAGGGTGATCTCGTCCAGGCCGTCGCTGCCGTGGGCCACGAGCGCCCGCCGGGCCCCGAGGCGGCCCAGGACCTCGGCTACCTGGACCACCCGGTCGTAGGCGTACACGCCGATGAGCTGGTGGGTGGCGCCGGCCGGGTTCGTCATGGGCCCGAGCAGGTTCAGGATGGTCCGGAAGCCCAGCTCCCGGCGGACCGGTGCGGCGTGGCGCAGCGCGCCGTGGTGCCGGGGCGCGAACAGGAACCCGATGCCCACCTCGTCGATGCAGCGGGTCACCTCGTCCGGTCCCAGGTCGATGCGCAGGCCCAGGGACTCGAGCACGTCGGCGGAGCCCACCCGCGAGGAGACCGCGCGGTTGCCGTGCTTGGCCACGGTGACCCCGGCCGCGGCGCAGACGAAGGCGACCGCGGTGGAGATGTTGAACGTCCCCGCGGCGTCCCCGCCGGTCCCGCAGGTGTCCAGGATGCGCTCGGCGCGCGGGTGGATGCGGGTCGCGCGCTCACGCATGGCGACGACGGCGCCGAGGATCTCCTCGACCGTCTCGCCCTTCACGCGGAGGGCCGTCAGGAGGGCGGCGACGCGCGGGGCGCTCACGCTGCCCTCCATGATCTCGCCCAGGGCGCCGGCCATCTCGTCGGAGGTCAGGTGCCTCCCCCCGACCAGGGCCTGGACGGATCGGTACAGGATCGACTCCTCGCTCACGCGCGCGCCTCCTCGACGAGCCGCAGGAAGTTGGCGAGGAGCCGCCTGCCCTCGCCGGTGAGGATGGACTCCGGGTGGAACTGCACGCCCCACGTGGGATGCTCCCGGTGCGCCACCCCCATGATGGTGCGGCCGTCCGGATCCTCGGTCCACGCGGTCACCTCCAGGCAGTCCGGCAGGTCCCCCCGATCGAGGACCAGGCTGTGATAGCGGGTCGCCTCGAACGGGTTCGGCAGCCCCCGGAAGACGTCCGTGTCCCGGTGGCGGACCGGGCAGGTCTTGCCGTGCATGATGACGCCGGCGCGGGCGATGGTGCCCCCGAAGGCCACGCCGATGCTCTGGTGGCCCAGGCACACGCCGAGCAGGGGCAGGCGGCCCGACAGCCGGCGCACGACCTCGACGGAGATGCCCGCCTCGGCCGGCGTGCAGGGCCCCGGCGACAGGACCACGGCGTCGGGGCGCCAGGCCTCCACCTCGTCGACGGTCCAGGCGTCGTTTCGCACGACGTGGGGGACCGCCCCCTGCTCGCCCAGGTACTGGACGAGGTTCCAGGTGAAGCTGTCGTAGTTGTCGATCATGAGGAGCCTCATCGCTCCGCACCCCCGAACAGCTCCCGGGCCTGCTCGATGGCCCGGAGCACGCCCCGCGCCTTGCTGCGGGTCTCCTCGGCCTCGGACGCCGGGTCCGAGTCGTAGACGATGCCTGCGCCGGCCTGCACCTCGAAGGCGCCGGCGCGGGCGATCAGCGTACGGATCGTGATGCAGAGATCCAGGTCCCCGCCGGCCCCGATCATCCCGACGGCGCCGCCGTAGAAGCCGCGCCGGGACGGCTCCAGCTCCTCGATGATCTCCATGGCGCGCACCTTGGGGGCTCCGCTGAGCGTGCCCGCGGGGAAGGTGGCGCGGACGACGTCCGCGGCGTCCACGTCCGGTCGCGCCCGGCCGCGCACGTGGCTCACAAGGTGCATGACGTGGCTGTATCGCTCGATGGTCATGTAGTCGTCGACCTCCACCGTGCCGATCTCCGCGACGCGGCCCACGTCGTTCCGCCCCAGGTCCACCAGCATCACGTGCTCGGCGCGCTCCTTGGGATCGTCCTGCAGGGACTCGGCCAGGGCCTCGTCCTCCTCGGGCGTGTCGCCGCGCGGGCGCGTGCCGGCGATGGGGCGGGTCTCCACGAGCCGATCCGTCATCCGCACGAGGACCTCCGGCGAGGAGCCGACCAGCGTCGAGTCGCCCACCTCCAGGAAGAACATGTACGGCGACGGGTTGAGCTGGCGCAGGGCACGGTAGACCAGGAAGGGGTGCAGGTCGCCGGCCGGCTGCGTGAACTGCCGGCTCAGGACCACCTGGATGACGTCGCCGGCCGCGATGAAGTCGCGGGCCTGCTCGACGGAGCGGGCGAACGCGGCGTCCGAGATGGTGGGCGCCGCCTCGCCGGCCGGCTCGCGCGGGGCCGTCGGGAGGTCCGGGAGGGCCCCCGACAGGCGGGCCTCGGCCTCGTCCAGGGCGGCCACGGCCTCGCCCCAGGCCTCCTCGGCGGCGTCCGGCGTCGGCACGCGCGCGAGGTACACGAGCACGGCCCGGTGCTTCAGGTTGTCCCAGACCAGCACCAGGCCGGTCTCCATGAAGACCAGATCGGGCACGCCTTCGAGCGGCTCGTGGCGATCCGGGAGGCGCTCCACGTGGCGCACGGCGTCGTACGGCACGGCGCCCACCAGCCCGCCGTAGAAGCGGGGAAGCTCGGGGTCGCGGTAGAGGCGCTCGCCCTCGAAGCGGGACGCCACCCAGCCCAGGGCGTCGTCCACCTCGAGCGTCTCCGTGGAGCCGTCGGCCCGGCGGATGCTCACGGTCCGGCCGCGGGCCGTGTAGACCGCCCGCGGCTCGGTGCCCATGCTCGTGTACCGGGCCCACCGCTCGCCGCCCTCGACGCTCTCCAGGAGGAAGCTCCAGCGGCCGCGGCGCAGCTTCCAGAACGCGGACACCGGGGTCTCCAGGTCGGAGAAGACCTCGCGGGTCACGGGGATCAGGGTGTGGGTCGCGGCCAGGCGTCGGAACGCGGAGCGGCCGATGGGCATTGTCACCTCCGGGAGGCGCCGATACTATCCGTCGCCATCATGGAGCTCAACGTCCTGTACTTCGCGCACGTCCGGGAACGGATCGGGCGCACCTCCGAGACCCTCACCTGCCCCGACGGCGCCACGGTGCGCGAGGTCATGGACCTCCTCGGCGAGCGTCACCCCGAGCTGGGGCCCCTGATGCGCTCCGTGCGGGCCGCCGTGAACGGCGAGTTCGCCGCGCCGGACGAGGAGGTACCGCCCGGGGCCGAGTTCGTCCTCATCCCGCCCGTGTCCGGCGGCGCCGGCACGCCGCCGGTGGACCTCACGGACGCGCCCCTGGACGACGCGCGCCTGAAGCTGCTGACGGAGCGGGTCTCCGATCCGGCTCACGGCTCGGTGGTGACGTTCCAGGGCGTCGTCCGCGACCACGCCCGGGGCCACGCCGTCACGCGCCTGTACTACGAGGCCTACGAGCGGATGGCCCTGTCCAAGCTGCGGGAGATCGCCGCCGAGGTGGAGGCCGACTTCCCCGGCGCGCGGGTGGCGGTCCACCACCGCACCGGGACCCTCGAGGTGGGCGACGTGGCAGTCCTCATCGCCGTCGGCAGCGCCCACCGGGCCGAGGGCTTCGGCGCCTGCCGCCGGGTCATCGACCGCATCAAGGAGGACGTGCCCATCTGGAAGCGCGAGGTGGGCCCGGACGGCGAAGAGTGGGTGTCTCCCAGGCCGTAGCAGTCGCCCCGATCGGCCGTCGGCCCCTCGCGCTCCCGCTCCCGAACGCCCGTCAGCGCCCCGCCTCCCTCGACGTTGGGGCGCCGCCGTCCCCGGCGGCGTCGGATGCCGCTCCGTGGCACGGGGACCCATCGCCGGCGAGGACGTCGGCGCCCCGAAACCGATGAGAGGCGACAGTCTCGGGGACGCCCGCGCAGCGGACACGCCGGCAGGAGTCGCTGCCCAAGGCAAGGGCAAGGGCAAGGGCAAGGGCAAGGGCAAGGGCAAGGGCAAGGGCAAGGGCAAGGGTAGGAGGCCCACTTGCCGAGATGCGCTGGTCTGCCGCGCTACCGCGCCTGGTACCGGTGCTTCATGAGCGCCCCGAGGGCCTCCCGGACGGTCCGGCGGGGATAGCCGTAGTCGCTCTGGAGGGCTTCGATGGTCCGCTCGGCGGCCCGGCGCTCCACGGCCGACAGCTTCGAGGCCGGCGAGCCGGGCCTCTCGCCCTCCTCCTCGTCGGTGAGGAGGTCCAGCACGTTCTGGGTCAGCCGGCGCAGGGTCTCCCGCTGTTGCCGGTAGTAGTCGTCCTCCAGGGCGGTGAAGAGCTTGGGGAACAGGCGCCGGTAGTCGATGGGCTGGCCGGGATAGTCGATGCGCCAGGCGCCGATGCGCCCGATGAGGTTGCGGCGGAAGGACTCCGTGTCCTCGCCCTCGACCTCCCAGACCTCTTCGAGCTTGTCCATGAGGTGCTCGTCGGGCTCCTCCGTGCGGCCGGTCGCCTCGTCGTACACCTTCTCGCCCTTCAGCAGATAGGACACGTGCCGGATGTAGCGCTGGAACAGCTCGTCGTACTGCTCGGCGCTCACCAGTCCCATGGACGAGCGGACCTCGTCGTCCACGCGCTCGAGCCAGCGCTCGAAGACCTGGTCCACGAACGCCTCGTGGTCGTGATAGCCGCCGTTGACCCCCCGCTTGAGGAACTCGTAGACGGTCTTCATCCGCACGAGCTGGCGCAGCTCGTCGAAGATGCCCAGGGGGCTCAGGCCGTAGTACTGCGGGTTCTGGAGGGCGTTGAGCATCACCTCCTTCATCTCCCGCGGCGACGCCCCGAACGAGCCCTCGTAGTCCGGGTCCTCCTGGTTCTCGTCCAGCAGGTCCGGGACCGCGGCCCACAGCTCGCGGCTCTGCTCCGGCGTGAGGCCCTCGGGCTCCTGCGCGCCGGCGTACAGCTCGGCCTTCTCCAGCGGGGTGAGGCGCTCGATGATCGGGCGCAGGACCTCCGCGTGGCGGTCCGGCCGCGGCCGCCGGAGGCGGCTCAGGATGGCCCAGAGCGCGACCACGTAGGTGGAGTGGGGCGCCACCTTGTCGCCGAGGGCGCCGTGGGCCACCTGCTCCTCGTAGATGTGCTGCTCCACGCGGTAGTCGCGCAGGTAGGGCATCTTCACCAGATCCATGCGCCCCTTGAAGGACGGGAAGTCCGCGTACTCCTTGAAGGCGTTGAGGTGCTTCTCGTTGGAGCTGGCCAGGAAGAGCACGTCCAGGTGCAGGATGGCGTTGGGGAGGGCGACGGTGCCCTTCTCGCACGTGGCCAGGAGGTACTTGTAGGAGTCCAGCGGCTTCTTGAGCAGGTCGTTGTACTCCACGAGGCCGCGGTTGGCGTCCACCAGGTCGCCCTGGGCCTCGTAGAGGTTCATCGTGCGGAGCGACGGCGGCAGCGACTGCAGCCCCTGGTCCATGGTGATCTGGCGCATGCTCGCGTCCACGTGGAGCTGGGGCTCGATGGTGACGATCCCCTGGCGATAGCGGCGCGAGAAGAAGAAGCGCTCCACCTGGATGTGCTGGAGCAGGCGCTTGAAGTCGCCGTGGTAGGTGCTCAGCAGGGCGTCGGCGATGGCCCGCGAGCGGGGCGAGAGGTCGCCCTCGATGAGGTACTCGCCCACCTGGAAGTCGGCGGGCAGCTTCCCGGCGTCCCAGAGGTCGTGGATGAGGGTGCGCCGGCGCTCCCTGGGGAGCAGCAGCAGCGGGTGGTCCCGGAGGTCTCCCGTGAGGCGGGCGTCGATGTCCTCCTCGTCGAGGTGCGCGAAGCTCTCGGCCGGCTCGTCCGTCTCCTCGCTCTCGGCGAACCCGAGGCGCTTCTTGGCGATCCGGCTCGACGGGAACACCCAGTTGAAGCGGTACAGGGCGCCCTCGTCGGTCGCGGAGTAGTGCTCCAGCGCCCGCGCGAGGCACTGGATGAGGGAGCTCTTGGCCGAGCCGTTGGGGCCGTGGAGCAGGATGAGCCGGCTGACCCGCCCCTCCTGGATGAAGTTGACGAGCATCCGGTACAGCTCGCCCTGGGCGTGCTCGTGGCCCACCACCCGGTAGCGGAGCGCGCCCTCGCGGGTCTCCTCCCACGGACAGTCGAACAGGCGGAACCGGACCGAGCCCCCGTAGGGACGCTCCAGCTCGTAGCGTCCGTAGTAGTCGATGCAGTCGCGCAGGTACTGGGGAGCCGTCCGCGAGTGGAGCGCCGGCTCCTGGCAGAACGCCTCGAAGAACTCGTCGAAGCCCAGCACGCGCCGGTTCGCCACGAATTCCTCGTGGACACCGCGCTCGAGCTGCCTCAGCCGGGACAGGGGCTCATCCATGGCGTCTCCTCGTGCGTGCCGGCGGAGCCTGTCCCCGCCGCCGCCCAGGCGGCGGAGCTCAGCGTACGTTCACGGCCAGCTCCACGTCGGCGGTCTCGATGAGGCAGGTCGTGTCGTTGCAGACGCTGAACTTGGCCTTGCCGGTGACCGTCTCCTCGCCGGCGCTCTTCGCCTCCAGGGGGACGGACACGGAGGCCTGCTCCTCGCTCGTGTCGAAGTCTCCGCCCGTCTGCTGGAACTTCTTCTTGCCCAGCGCCACGTGCTCGGGGGCGACCTCGAAGGTCAGCTTCGCGGGATACTCGTCGTTCCACTTGAAGCCCTCGCCCGCGACGATGGTCACCACGGCGGCGCCCTTCGCCCCCGAGTCCAGGTCCGGCACCTCGATCTTCAGCTCGAACGGTGGCCCCTCCCGATCGGTCTCCGCGGCCTCGGTCGCGCGCTCCTCCGCCCCTGCAGTCGTCTCGGAGCGGCAGGCGGTCGCCACGAGCAGGGCGGCCACGCACAGGGCCATGGGAACGACGGTCCGGTTGGTCAGGGTCATGCGTCTCCTCCGCGGGTCGGTACACTCGCAGCTTACCGCAACGTGTACCGCGTACAAACCAGCCTCCGAGGCCCCATCATCCCGAGCCCACGCGCTTTTCTTGTCCGCGCGCGGGCCCCGGCTATGATGGCGCCATGGCTTCTGGGGCCCGCAGCGGAATCTGGGTGTGGCTTGCCGTCTTCGTCGTCGGCTTCGCCATCGGCTACGGCCTGATGGCGCTGTTCGTGAAGGAGCCGGTGCCCTCCGGACCCCGGGCCGTGGGCGAGGCCGCCGACGAGCCCCGCGAGGTGCCGTCCGTCGAGACGCCCGTGTCGGACGAGCGCCTCACGGCGGAGGCCACGCCCACCCGCGCCGGCGGTGCGGACGCCGGGGAGGCGCGCGCCGAGACCCCGCCTCCGGTCGCCGCCGAGGAGGCGGACGCCGGACCCACGGAGGAGACGCCCGACGCGGAAGCCGCCGAGGAGGAGTCCGAGGAGGAGTCCGAGGAGCCGGCCCCCTGGTGGGAGGCCTGCCGCGGCGAGGTGTGCGTGGTGGACTTCGGCGAGATCACGGGCGGCCTGCTCGTGCGTCGCGGAAAGGTGGAGCACGGCGCGACCGTCGACTGGGACGAGGACTTCGGCGACAACCCGCGCCTCGACGTGCTGCCCACCGAGGGCGCCGTCCGCGCGCGGCTGCACGCGGTGGCCTTCGACGCCGAGGGCGAGCCGATCGCCGCGGAGCTTACCTGGCGGAAGGGCGACGAGGACGTGAGCGGCGTGATCAGCCTCGACCTGGGATCGCCGGGCAAGCAGGTCTCGCTCCGCCCGCCGAAGTCCGATTGATCCCCGGCCTTTCGAGCTGATCAGGGCGGCGTCGGAGCGCACCTCGCCGAGGGTCCTCGCAGGCCCGTCGCGGAAGGGCCCGCGAGGCCGGTTGTCACCGTTCCGCCGTGGCAGAAAGCGGTGGCAGATCGATCACTTGCGATCCCTGTCGGCCGATCGGTTCCAACCTCTTGATCATTCAGATCATTCTTTTCGATCGGGACCAGTTGACGAGGGATCGGGCCCATGATCTCCTCCCGAAAAGTTGACGAGAGATCGAGACCCCTCGATACGTGGAGCGACATGGGGGGATCCCGCGTGACGGGACGCTCCCGGGACCATCGAGAGGAATCGGTCGGACCACGGGGAGGGGACGCCGATGGAGCCGCTTCGAAGAGACATGGCGATGCAGGCGCGCGCCGGGAAGGCCCGCCGGAAGGAGAGGACCCGCTCGAAGACCATCGCGGGTCGCCGGCTGACGCGGGCCGAGATCGAGGAGGGCAAGCGCCTCGTCGACGACATGTGGTACGAGCGCCCCGCCTCGCGCGCGGAGTGTGTCGATGGACCGCGCCCCTGCCCGTTCGTGAGCTGCAAGTACCACCTGTACCTCGACGTCAAGAACGAGACGCAGTCCATCAAGATCAACTTCCCGCACCTCGAGGTGTGGGAGATGGTCCACAGCTGCTCCCTCGACGTCGCCGAGCAGGGCGGGCTCACCCTCGAGGAGGTGGGCCGCATCATGAACCTCACCCGCGAGCGCATCCGCCAGGTCGAGGCCGCCGGGATCGAGAAGCTCCGCGAGACGGGCATCATCGGCGACATCGACCGCATCTTCGGCGGCAACCGCAAGTTCTCCTGACCCGGGCGCGCCGGGCCCGCGCCGTTCGGCCGGTGCGCGACGCGACCCGAAACGGGTTGCCGGTCCCCCCGGCTGCGTGCTAGCCGGTCCCCGACTCCAGGGTCGGGGAGGTCAGGTATGCAGCAGGTACGTCGCGCGCTCCTCAGCGTCTCGGACAAGCGGGGGCTCGTGCCCTTCGCCCGGGGCCTCGCCGAACGGGGCGTGGAGCTCATCTCCACGGGCGGCACCGCCCGGGCCCTCCGGGAGGGCGGCCTGAGCGTCCGGGCCGTCCACGACGTGACGGGCTTCCCCGAGATGATGGACGGCCGGGTCAAGACCCTCCACCCGGCCATCCACGGCGGCATCCTCGCCCGGCGGGATCGCGACGACGACCTGGCCGCCCTCGGCGCCCACGGCCTGCAGACCATCGACCTGGTCGTGGTGAACCTCTACCCCTTCGAGCAGACCGTGGCGAAGGAGGGGGTGAGCCGCGCCGAGGCGGTCGAGCAGATCGACATCGGCGGCCCGACCCTCGTCCGCGCGGCCGCCAAGAACCACGCCTTCGTGGGCGTGGTGACGAGCCCGGACGCCTACGACGACGTGCTCGCCGCGTTGGCGGAGCACGACGGCGGTCTCCCCGAGACCCTCACGCGGCGCCTGGCCGCGGACGCCTTCCTGCACACCGCGCGCTACGACGCCGCCATCGCAGGCTGGATGGCCGAGCGGGTCGCGGCGGACGAGGGCGAGGACGACCCGATGCCGCGGGTCTTCGGGCGGCCGCTCGTCCGGCGGGCCTCGCTCCGCTACGGCGAGAACCCGCACCAGGCGGCGGGCCTGTACGGCGATCCGGGCGAGCCCGAGGGCCTGGCCCGGTCCGTCCAGCTCCAGGGCAAGGAGATGGGCTACAACAACTGGCTCGACGCGGACGCCGCCTTCGGGCTGGCCCGCGACCTGGGGCCGGAGGGCGTGGTCGTCGTCAAGCACCTGAACCCGTGCGGTGCCGCGCGATCGTCCACCTCGCTGTTGGAGGCGTACGAGAAGGCGCGAGCCTGCGACCCGACCAGCGCCTTCGGCGGCATCGTCGCCACGGCCGGCGTCGTCGACGCGGAGTTGGCCGAGACCCTGGCCTCCACGTTCCTCGAGGTCATCGTGGCGCGGGACGTCGCGGACGACGCCCGGGAGATCCTGGCGCGGAAGAAGAACCTCCGCGTCCTGACCCTCGACGAGGCCGGCTGGTTGCGGCCGGAGCGGGACCTGCTCGTGCGGCCCGTGTCGGGTGCGACCCTCGTCCAGGAGGCCGACCTGACGCCGGACGACGTGCGCGGCGCGAAGGTGGTCACGGAGCGGGCCCCCACCGACGAGGAGTGGGCCGCCATGAGCTTCGGCTGGACCGTCTGCCGCCACGTGAAGTCGAACGCCATCGTGTTCTCGCGGGGCGACCGGACCGCGGCCATCGGCGCCGGCCAGATGAGCCGGGTGGACAGCAGCCGCATCGCGGTGATCAAGGCCCAGGACACCCTGGAGGGGAGCGCCGTGGCGTCCGACGCCTTCTTCCCGTTCCCGGACGGCGTCGAGGCGGCGGCCGAAGCCGGCGCCACCGCGGTCGTCCAGCCGGGCGGCTCCATCCGGGACGACCGGGTGATCGAGGCGGCGGATCGCCTCGGGCTGGCCATGGTCTTCACCGGTCGCCGACACTTCCGCCACTAGACACATCCCGTAGGGTAGGAGCCCGCCATGCGCATCCTGGTCGTCGGAAACGGGGGGCGCGAGCACGCCCTCGGCTGGGCCCTGTCCCGGTCGCCGCGCTGTGAGACCCTGTACGCCACCCGCCCGAACGCGGGCCTGGCGACGCTGGCCACCGCGGTGGACGTCGCGCCCGACGACGTGGACGGCGTCGTGGACCTCGCGCGCCGGGAGCGCATCGATCTCGTGGTCGTCGGGCCGGAGAAGCCCCTCACCCTGGGCCTCGTGGACGCCCTGGAGGAGGCCGGCGTGCGCGCCTGGGGCCCCCGCCGGGCCGCGGCACGGCTCGAGGGTTCCAAGGCCTTCGCCAAGGAGGTCATGGACCGGGCCGGCGTCCCCACCGCCCGGTACGAGGTCTTCGACGCCGTCGGCCCGGCCAAGGAGTGGGTGCACGCCTTCGATCGCCCCGTCGCCGTGAAGGCCGACGGCCTCGCGGCCGGGAAGGGCGTGATCCTCTGCCGGTCGGTCCAGGAGGCGGAGCGCGCCCTGGACCACGTCCTCGTCCAGGGCGCGTTCGGGCAGGCCGGTGGCCGCGTCGTCGTCGAGGAGCTGCTGGAGGGCGAGGAGGCGAGCTTCATCGCCCTCTGCGACGGGGAGCACGTGGTGCTGCTGGCCTCGAGCCAGGACCACAAGCGGATCGGCGAGGGCGACACGGGCCCCAACACCGGCGGAATGGGGGCCTACTCGCCCGCGCCGGTGGTCGACGAGGCCCTGGAGCGGCAGGTCATGGAGCACGTCATGGAGCCCACCGTGCGCGCCATGGCCCAGGCCGGGACGCCGTTCGTCGGGTTCCTGTACGCGGGCCTGATGATCACCGCTGACGGTCCCAGGGTCCTGGAGTTCAACGTCCGGCTCGGCGACCCCGAGACCCAGCCCCTGATGTCGCGGCTGCGCTCGGACCTCGTGGACCTGCTGGAGGCCGGCCTGGACGGGCGCCTCGACGAGGCGAGCCTGGACTGGGATCCGCGCGCGGCGCTCTGTGTCGTGCTCGCGAGCGAGGGCTATCCCCTGAGCAGCAGGAAGGGCGACCTCATCGAGGGCCTCGACGGGGCCGCCGGGGTCCCGGACACGGTGGTGTTCCACGCCGGCACGAAGCGCGCCGACGACGGCACCGTCCGCACGAACGGCGGCCGTGTCCTGGGCGTCACGGCCCTGGGAGACACCGTCGCTGCCGCCGCCGAGCGCGCCTACGAGGCGGTCGACCACATCTCGTGGCCCGGCCTCCAGGTCCGCCGCGACATCGGCTGGCGCGCCATCGCCCGCGAGCAGGCCGAGTAGGACGATCCCGGCGGTCGCTCGGGGGATCTCGCGCACGGACGCGAAGCCGCAGAGGGAGGCGGGCTCGTCGCACCTCCCGCCTCGCCGACGAGTCGTCGGATCCACCGCCACGCCGTGGTTCGGTGGGCTCCGCGGCCGTTTGCGGGTCTCGGCGCCCTTCGTTACGCTGGGACACTCCAACAAAGCTCGGGGGTCCAGCGATGACGAAGGAGATCGAGAGCGTCCTGCGTGAGGAGCGCAACTTCCCGCCGCCCAAGGAGTTCGCGGCGCATGCGAGGCTCTCGGACCCGGAGGAGGTCCAGCGCCTCTACCGCGAGAGCATCGAGGATCCCGAGGGGTTCTGGGGGCGGATCGCCGAGGACCTCCACTGGCACGAGCCCTGGGATCGGGTCCTGGAGTGGAATCACCCCCACGCGAAGTGGTTCGTCGGCGCGAAGACGAACCTCGCGTACAACTGCCTCGATCGCCACCTGGACGGCTGGCGACGGAACAAGGCCGCCATCATCTGGGAGGGCGAGCCCGGCGACACCCGTACGCTGACGTACCACGAGCTGCACCGGGAGGTGTGCCGCTTCGCGAACGTCCTGAAGTCCCACGGGGTGAAGCAGGGCGACCGCGTCGCGCTGTACATGGGCATGGTCCCGGAGCTCGCCATCGCCACGCTGGCCTGCGCCCGCATCGGGGCCACCCACTCGGTGATCTTCGGCGGGTTCTCCGCGTCGGCCATCGCCGACCGGGTCAACGACGCCGAGGCGAACACCATCGTGACGTGCGACGGCGCCTGGCGGCGCGGCCAGGTCGTCCCGCTGAAGAAGAACGTGGACGACGCCGTCGAGCGCTGCCCCACGGTGAAGAACGTCTTCGTCGTGCACCGCACGGGCACGCAGGTCCACATGCACGAGGGCCGCGACCACTGGTGGCACGACGTGGTCGAGGAGGAGCGCGGCCGCTGCGAGGCGGTGCCGCTGGACGCCGAGCATCCGTCGTTCATCCTCTACACGAGCGGCACCACCGGGAAGCCCAAGGGCGTGGTGCACTCCACCGGCGGCTACATGGTCCAGACCTACCTGACCAGCCGCTGGGTCTTCGACCTCCGGGACGAGGACGTCTACTGGTGTACCGCCGACATCGGATGGATCACCGGGCACAGCTACATCCTCTACGGCCCCCTGGCGAACGGCGCGACGTCCGTCATGTACGAGGGCGCGCCGAACTTCCCGGACAAGGACCGCTTCTGGGACATCGTGGAGCGCTGGGGCGTGACCATCTTCTACACGGCGCCGACGGCCATCCGCGCCTTCGTGAAGTGGGGCGACGAGTACCCGCAGGCCCACGACCTGTCGTCCCTACGCCTCCTGGGCACCGTGGGCGAGCCCATCAACCCCGAGGCCTGGATGTGGTACCGGGACCGCATCGGCGGCGGGCGCTGTCCGATCGTGGACACCTGGTGGCAGACCGAGACCGGCGCGATCATGATCTCGCCGCTGCCCGGAGTGACGACCACTGTGCCCGGCAGCGCCACCCACCCCTTCTTCGGCGTCGACGTCGACGTGGTCCGCAAGGACGGCACCTCGTGTGAGCCGAACGAGGGCGGCTTCCTGGTCATCAAGACGCCGTGGCCCAGCATGCTCCGCACCGTCTGGGGAGACGACGAGCGCTATCGGCACCAGTACTGGAGCCAGATGGAGCCGTATTACTTCGCCGGCGACGGCGCGCGGCGCGACGACGACGGCAACTTCTGGATCATGGGCCGCATCGACGACGTCATCAACGTGAGCGGCCACCGGCTGGGCACCATGGAGATCGAGAGCGCCCTCGTCTCCCACGAGTCCGTGGCCGAGGCCGCGGTGGTCGGTCGCCCCGACGAGCTGAAGGGCACCGCCGTGGTGGCCTTCGTGACCCTCGAGGGCGACGTGGAGGCGAAGCCCTCCCTCGCCGACGACCTCAAGGAGCACGTCGTCGAGGAGATCGGCGCCATCGCCCGGCCGGCGGAGATCCGCTTCGCCGACGCCCTGCCCAAGACCCGGAGCGGCAAGATCATGCGCCGCCTCCTGGCCGACATCGCGGCGGACCGGGAGACGCAGGGCGACACCACGACGCTCGAGGACCTCTCGGTCGTCGACAAGCTGCGGAAGACGAAGCCCTCGGGCGGGCAGGGGTGACCCGGACTCAGCGGACGGCGGCGAGGGCGAGGCGTGCGGCCTCGTCCGCGTCGTCGGCCCGCACGATGCCCTCGGGCGGCGCGGCGGCGTCGTGGGACAGGCGCCAGGTGTCGAGGCCGACGACCGTCCGGCCCAGCTTCAGGGCGGCCGCGATCTCCATGAGCGTGCCCCAGCCGCCGTCGACGGCGACCAGGGCCTGGCTCGTCCGCGCGACGACGACGTTCCGGGCCTCGCCCATGCCGGTGACGATCGGGACGTCCACCCACGGGTTCGCCTGCGCGGCGTCGTCCCCCGGGAGGACGCCGACGGTGAGGCCCCCGGCGCGCTTCGCTCCGCGACAGGCGGCGGCCATGACCCCGCCCCGTCCGCCGCAGACGAGCACCGCACCGGCCCGGGCGACGGCGGCGCCCACCCGCTCCGCGGCGGCCTCGACCTCGGGCGCGACGTCCGCGCCGCCGATGACCCCGATCCGCGGGGCCCGTCCGTCGTCCGTACCGGCCATGGCCTCAGGCTGGCAGCGGGCCCGGCGTCGCGCAAGCGCGGCTCAACGCTTCGCGCTCCAGCGTCCCTTGGAGACCTTCCCCGAGACGCCGCCCTTCCAGGAGCCCGAGGCGGTGCCGTCGTCGCGGACGGCGCCCTCGAAGCTCGCGTAGTTCCCGCCCGACGAGCCGGTGAGGCTGACGCGGCTTCCCCTCAGGTCGCCCCGGAGGGAGAGTCGGGCCCCGCCGACAGTGGCGCGGGCGCCCGTGATGCGCCCGCCGCGGACGGTGAAGCGGACGGTCCCCGACACCGTCCCGCGGACGCGACCGCTGTACGTCCCCTCGGGGATGGCGGGGCGCTCCGGCTCCTCCTCGACGCCGTGGACCTCGACCAGAGCCCGGGCGATGCGGTTCGCGCGGGCGCCGAGGGGTGCATCGTCTGCGCGGAGCTTCCTGGCGAGGGCGAGGGTGGAGGCGTCGGGCCGGGCCTCGTACAGGGCCCACAGGAGGGTCGCGCGCCGGGCCTCGTCGCGCGCGTCGTCCGCGACCGCCTCGCGGACCGCCTCCGGGCGGCAGCGGGCGAGGAGCCGCGCGGCCCCGACGCGCACGACGGCGACCTCGTGATGGACGGCCTCCGCGGAGCGGTCGCAGAGCGCGTCCGTGATCTCGGCGTCGAGGGAGGCGGCGGCGTCCAGCGCCGCGGCGAGCACCTCGGGGCGCCCGTCGCCGGCGAGTGTCTCGAGGGCGGGCAAGGCGTCGTCCCCGGCGCGGGCGACCAGCGCGGCGGGCGCCAGGGCGGCCAGGCGCGGGGAGAGGCCCTCCACGATCTCCGGCAGGCGCTCGACCCTGTGGGCCGCCCCGGCAAGCGCGGGGAGGACCCGCGAGGCCGCGTAGGGCGTCAGGTCCGGGATGCTTCGGCGAAGGCGATCGACCGTGTCCGAGGAGATCGACTCGGCGCGGGCCACGACGCCCTGGTGACCGAGACCGAGGCGATCCGCCGCGAGCGTGCGGACGGCGGGGCTCTCGTCCGACAGCAGGCGGGCGAGCGCGGGGAGGGCGTCGGGCGTGTCCAGGGCGGCCTCGAGCGCGCCCTGCTCGTCGCCCGGGCAGGAGGCGACCCAGCCGAGGGCCGGGTCCACGTCACAGCGGGTGGCGACGGCGCGGACCGCCTGCGCGACGGGCTCCGCCGGTGTCGCTCCGGCGAGCGGGGCCGGGGCGAGCAGCAGCACGGTCAGCAGCCGTGCGACGGGAGGCATCGGGACTCCTCGGGCGTCGGTGAGCGGGCGCGCCACAGGCTATCCCCGCCCCGATCCGCCGGTCAACGGCCAGGGGACCGGGCCCCAGGGCGGTCGCAAAGTCGACCGCCCTCTCTTGCCCTTGCCCTTGCCCTTGCCCTTGCCTGCTCTCAGACGCGCAAAACCCATCGTTTCCGGGCGGGTGCATACCGGCGTCGGGCGTCGTAGTGCCGCGCGGCCCACGCTTCTCCGACTTCGCGCTTGCCCTGGACCGGGCCCCAGGGCGGTCGCAAAGTCGACCGCCCTCCCTTGCCCTTGCCCTCCATGAGCGGAGTCAAGCACCAAGTGGGGTCGAACCTCCTCCATTGGGTTGTG
>JBNJGB010000026.1:0-98031 GCA_051747385.1 Myxococcota bacterium | reverse complement strand
CAACGGCGTGCGCGGCGGCGGCGCGACGGCGGGCGGGAGGGACGTGTACTCCCTGGGCCGGGACGAGGACGACGGCGTGCTCGTGCTCCGCTGGGCGGGCGCGCGGGTGACGGACGGCCCCGGGGCGGACCTCGTCGTCTTCGAGAACGCCTTCGAATACGGCGGGGACGAACGCTTCATGGACCCGGTCGTCGTGGAGGTCTCCCGCGACGGCGCAGCCTGGGTCGCCTTCCCGCACGACTACGTCGCCGCCGACGAGACGGCGTACGTCCCCGAACCCGGCGCCTGGCGTGGCTTCGCAGGGATCGAACCCGTGCTGCTCCACGAGGAGGACAACCCCGTGGACCCGTTCGACCGGGCGGCCGCCGGCGGCGATCCCTTCGACCTGGCCGATCTGCCGGCGGACGACCCGGAGGCCGAGGCGATCCGAACCGAGGGCTTCGTGTACGTCCGCCTCGTGGCGGCCACGGCACGGACCAACCCGGACACGGGCGCGCCGTTCCCCCACGATCCGGTGGCCGACGGCCCCGACGTGGACGGCGTGTACGCCCGCCACCTCGCCCCCGAGGAGACCCCGTGAGCGCACGTCTCCCCGCGACGCTCGCGCCCCTTGCGCTCCTCGCTCTCCTCGCGTCCGCGTGCGACGGCGCGGCGGGCGCGCCCGAGATCTCCGGCACCGGGGGCGGCACGGGCGGCGTGGCGGTCGTCTGCAGCGACTACTCCTCGACCGCCGTCGCCCTCCTGGGCCCCGACGCGCGGGAGGTGCTGGCGCCCGTGGTCCTCCACTCCGGCAGCGCGTCCCCGAAGGTCCAGACCGCGCTGGGGGGCGACGTGGACCTGCCCACTACGCCGCCGCCCGACGGGAGCCTGCTGCTCCTCGACCGCTTCCCGAACGCCGTGCTGACCTTCGTCGATCCGGCCGACGGGGCCGTCGTGCGCCAGGTGAACGTGCGCACGGGCTTCGACGCGAACCCCCACGACGCCCTGCTCCGGCCCGGCGGGCGGCTGATGGTGACGCGCCACAACCCCAACCCGGATCCGGCGGCGGAGGGCGTCGCGCGGGGCGACGACCTGCTGACGGTGTCGGCGGACGGCGTGCCCCTGGACTCGCTGGCCCTGACGGAGGCCGACGGCTTCCCGGCGCGCCCCGATCGCATGCTGGAGGTGGGCGAGCAGCTGTGGATCACGCTGGTGCGCGCCTCCCGGGACTGGAGCAAGTTCCGGGACGGCGCCATCGCCAGGGTGACGGCGCCCGAGGAGGGCCCGTCGACGCTCGTGGACCGCGTGGCGCTCCCCGGCGTCGCCAACTGCAGCCGGATGGCCCGGCGCGGCGAGCGCATCGCCGTGTCCTGCTCGGGGGGATGGCTGCCGGGTCGGGACTTCGAGGCCGACGCGTCCACCTCGGCGGTGATCGTGCTGGACCCGTCGGGTTCCGAGGTGGCGCGCCTCGCGGCGACGGATCCGCGGCTCGGTCGGCCCCTGGCGCCGGCGGTCGTCTTCGACGGCGACGGGCGGGTGGTCGTGGGCGTCTACGGCGGCGAGGACGGCACCCCGGACGCGGTGTTCCGCTGGGATCCCGACACGGACCAGGTCGTCCCGGGCTACGAGTCCACGGAGCCGTGGACGATCGGGGACCTCCTGGAGGCCGCCGACGGGATCGTCGTGACCACGGACGCCGCGGCGTCCGCGCAGGGCGTCTGCCGCCTCGGGGGGGAGTCGAGCGCCTGCCTGGGGGCCTGCGACGCGACCGGTCTCCCGCCCCGGGCTCTCGGTCGCTTCCGGGCGCCCGGCGGCGAGTGATCCTCAGCGGCAGTGGCCGCACGTCCCCTTGAGGACCACCTCCCGCACGAGGCCGTCCACCAGGCGATCCACCTGGAGGTCGGCATCGTCCAGGCAGGTCACGGCCCCGCACTCGTCGCACAGGAAGTGGGCGTGGCCCCCCGCGGCGTGTCGCTCGACCCCGCGGATCTCGAAGCGCCACACGTGGTCGCCCAGGTCCGAGCGGCGCAGCAGGCCGGCGTCCGTCATGTCCACGAGGTTCCGGTAGACCGTCGCCCGGTCGTAGCCCTCGCGCCGGAGGAGACGCCAGAGGTCCGCGTGGCTCATGGGCTCCGCCCCGGCCAGGAGGTGGCTCAGGACGTCCAGGCGGGGCCGCGTGCAGCGGAGGCCGACCTCGCGGAGGCGGCGGCGGGCCTCCTTCCGGTGCGGGCTCGGGTCGGTCATGGCGTCGGGAGGGGGGACGGGGCGTCAGCGTGGTCGTGCGCGTGGGCGCCCGGCGGACCGTGGGAAGGCGCGATGCCCGGCAGCACCTCGTCGACGAGCGCGCGGGGGCCGAGGCGGACGAGGGCCCCCAGGAACAACAGGCCGAGGCCCGCTGTCGCGGCGATCTGCAGGGCGCCGGCCCCGGTCTCGGCGATCCCGTGGAGCGGCGGCGCGAGGCTCGCGGGAAGCAGCCGATCGGCGACGAAGCCCACGCCCGTGGCCAGGACCGGCAGGGCGACGCCGAAGCGCAGGCCCACGCGCGAGTGACGGGGAGGGCCCATGGGGCCGCAGGTCAGGAGGAACGCCAAGCCCGCGCCGGGAGACAGGCCCTTGTGGACCAGGATCGCGATCAACGGGACGGCTCCGGGGGCCGCGACGCGGAGCGGCAGGCCGAGCAGGGCGAGGGCGGGGATGGTGACGGTGGGCGGGAAGGTGCCGAGCCACTCCGGCGCCACGAGCTGCTCGCCGGCGGCGGCCACCAGGATCCCGGCGGCGATCCAGGGCCCGGCTGCGTCGAAGAGGTCCCGGAGCGCCGCGAGGACCCGGCGGCCGGAGGGTTCGGCGTCGGCGCCCGGGGGCTCCCGCGGCTCGAGGAGCGTGGCGGGGCCGGGGAGCGAGCCGAGCAGGCGCCGGGCGAAAAGGGCCCGGGCCGCGATGGTCACGAGCCAGGCCGCGGCGAACGCCGGGCCCAGGAGGGCGAGGGCGAAGGCCAGGGGGACGAGCAGCGTGTCCCAGAGGGGGCGGCGCCGGTCGGTGGGCACGAGCCCGCGCCACAGGGACGCTGCGAGGACCGCTGCGAGGAGGGCGGGGGCGCTCACCCGGACGAGGATCGCAAGGGCCTGGACGGCCTCCAGGCCGCCGGTGTGCTCCACCCCGCCCGAGTGCGATCCTCCGAGTGCCGCCAACAGGCCGACGGCGAGGGCGGCGCCCACCGACCCGGCGACGGGTGAGGGCGAGCGCTCCCCGGGCTCCGCGCCGATGGGGTGATCGAAGACCACGTGGACGAGGGAGCCGGCCACCAGGGCCTGGACCACCGCCAGCGCGGTGAGGGGGAGATCCGTCATGCCGACGCCGCCGACGCCGAACCCGGCGGCCGTGGCGGCGGCGATGAACGCCAGCAGCGCCGCAGCCGGGCCGCGGCCACGGTGCGGGCGGACCAGGCCCCAGACCGCGATGCCGATGGGCAGCCGGTGGAGGACCACGCCCGCGACCAGGAGGTCCCCGCCGTCGTGGCCGTGGGCGTGCCCGACCTCGTGGGTGGCCAGCGCCGCCCCGTCGAGGAAGGCGTGCACGGCCAGGCCCACCAGGGCGACGGCGGTCACGACCCGGTGGCCGGTGGTGGCCGGCCGGCCGGGCACGAAGGTGCGCTCGGCGAGCATGGGCAGGAAGAGGCCGGCGATGCCCGCGCCCACGGCCCACCAGCCGCCGAGCTCGACGCTGTGCGGCAGGAGGTGGAGCACCACCAGGCCGATGACGGCCACGAGGACGAAGCCGTCGACGGCCGCGAGGCTGCGCCGTCCGCCCCCCAGGGCACCGACGAGGACGGGACCCACCAGGAGGGCGAGGAGGCTGGCGCCGAGCACGATCACGGGCGGAAGCTACCCTGCATTTCTCACCATTCGTCCCGGCGCTTCGCTCGACGTCTCGCGAGAAACGCAGGCTAGCGCCTCCCGCCCCCACCTGCAAGCGTGTTGCAACTGGTCCCGAGCGAAGCGAGGCCCTTGCCTTTGCCCTTGCCCGTGCCCTTGCCTCCTCGTGCGCCCCCGACCCCGCATGCTTGATGGCCCCCGGAGGGTTCCCTATGCTCCCGCGCCAGCCGGGCGGCGCGCCGGGCACGCCGGGATCGGCCCGGCGCGGCGGGCGCCATCGGGAGAGACGTGTGGAGCAGAACAGCGCCAGTGCGGCCTTCGTGGAGCGCCTGCGGAGCGACGAGCCCCTGCTCGGCGTCGAGCTTCGGCCGCCGCGGGCGGATCTGAGCGACGAGCAGAGTATGGACTCGTGGATGGGCATGTACGGCACCGTGCGCCGCATGCTGGCCCGGGACACGATCCTGTTCATCACCGATCGCGCCGTCGGCGCCCGGGAGGAGGAGAACCTCCACCACCTGGTGACCAACCTGGAGGCGGAGGACGTCTCCCGCGGTCGCGTCTGCCCGTTCCTGACGGCGAAGCACACGATGGAGTACTGCCTCTGGTACGCCACGCGCGCCGTGGACGCCGGCTGTCCCGCGCTGACCGTGCTGGGCGGAGACCGGAACGTGGGGCCGCCCCGCTGCGTGAACCATGCCTACGAGCTCCGGATGCGCATCCGGGAGCGCTTCCCGGAGCTGCCCCTGGGCGGCTGGGCGAACCCCTATCGCGACGCGGCCGAGCAGGTGGGCTTCGTCCTCGACGAGCACTTCACCGCGGACTTCGTGCTCACCCAGCTCGTGAGCCACCACGACCTCGCGCCCATGGAGCGCTTCGTGGAGGAGGCCCGCCGCCGCGGCGTCACGGTTCCCATCGTGGCCGGCGTCTTCTACTACCGGAGCGCCAACCCGAAGACCCTGGAGCGGCTGTCGAGCTTCTTCCGCGTCCCGGTCGAGGGGTTGAAGCGGGAGTTCGGAGAGGAGGGCCTGTCCGCCCCGGAGGTCTGCGCCCGCACCATCCTCGCCCTGCGGGACATCGGGATCGACAAGGTCTACCTGTCGAACCTGCACCCGGACCGGGCCGTGGAGCAGCTCGAGGCCATCCACGACCTCGTGGACTGACTTGGCTCAGGGGGCCTGGCGCGCCGCGTCCACCACGGCCAGGGCGACGTCCACGTGGCCGCCGGGGGCCACGACCTGCACGCCCTGGACCAGGGGGCGGACGGCTCGGGCGAGCTCGCAGGCGATGGCGAGGCCCTCCTCGCTCTCGGTGCCCTCGGCCTCGGCCCGGCGCATGCGCTCGACGAAGGGCTCCGGCACGGGCACCGACGCGAGGCGCTGCTCGAAGAACTCCGCCTCGCGCGCGGACCGCAGCGGCCACAGGGTCGCCACGACCGGAATGGTCGGGCCCAGCTCGTCGAGGATGCTCTCCAGGGCGCTCGGATCGAAGACCGGCGCGGTCAGGGCGAACTCGGCGCCGGCGTCCACCTTCCATCGGAACCGCTCGATCTCCCGCTCCCGATCCCAGGCGGTGGCGTCGAGGCGCACGCCGATGTGGAACGCGGCGGGCCGCCCGATGGGATTGCCGCCGATGTCCTCGCCGTGGTTCAGCCGGTGCGCGAGGTTCACCGCGCCGATGGAGTCCACCTCGAGGTCCGGCCACGCGTCCGGCTCCGCGCCCGGGGTGAGCGGGTCGCCGGTGACCACCAGCAGGTTGGCGGCGCCGGAGGCGTAGGCGCCCAGCAGGTCCGACTGCATCCGGGCGAGGCGCCTGCCACGGCACGAGTAGTGGATGAGCGGCTCGATCACGGCCTCGCGGCAGGTGCTCGCCAGGGCGGGCGGCGGCAGGTGGGCGCCGTCCGGGGAGCCCTCGGGGAGGGCCACGAACGTCACGCCGGCCAGCGCGAGCTTGCGGGCGCCGTCGATCAGCGCCTCGCCGTTCCACCCGCGGGTGGGCGGCAGCTCCACGCCCAGGGCGAAGCGCCCCGCGGCCAGGGTGCTGGCGAGGATCGACTTGTCGTGCCGCGGGACGGCTTCGGCGGCCGGGGCGCGATGGCGGGGCAGGGCCACGTGGGAGGCGGGGATCCCCGGCTCCGCGTCCCCCACCTCGCTGCGGAGGGCCCGGATGTGCTCGGGGGTCGTGCCGCAGCAGCCCCCGACGAGGCGCGCGCCCGTCCGGATGGCGCGTCGGGCCCACGTCACCAGGTACTCCGGGCTGCCCATGTAGAGCTTCCGGCCCGCCACGCTCCGCGGCTGCCCGGCGTTCGGCTGGCCGCACAGCGGCACGGTGGCGGTCCGCCGCATCTCCGCCAGGGCGTCCAGGGCCGCCAGGGCCTCGCTGCAGTTGACGCCGACCACGTCCGCGCCCGCCTCGGTCAGCTCCGAGACCACCTCCGACGCCGACACGCCCTCGCGGGTCACGCCGCCGGTGGCCACCACGATCTGGGCGACGATCGGGAGGTCGGAGACCTGCCGGACGGCGTGGACCGCCTCGACCAGCTCCGGGAGGTGGTAGAAGGTCTCCAGGCAGAACAAGTCGACGCTGGCGTCGGCGAGTGCGCGCGCCTGCTGGGCGAAGACGTCCCGGGCCTCGTCGCGCCCGATGTGGCCGAAGGGCTCGATGCGCACGCCGAGCGGCCCCATGGCGCCGGCGACCCAGGCCTTCCCTGCCGCAGCCTCCTTCGCCAGCTCCACGCCGCGGCGGTTGATCTCCGAGACCTGGTCGGCCAGGTCGTGGGCCGACAGGCGGAACCGGTTGGCCGCGAACGTGTTCGTCTCGAGGATGTCCGCGCCCGCCGCCACGTACTCCTCGAGGACCTCGCGCACGAGGCCCGGCTGGGTGAGGTTCATCTCCTCGAAGGGCCGGTGGATGAACACGCCCTTCGAGTAGAGCATCGTCCCCATCGCCCCGTCGAAGAGCGCGACGCCGTCGCCCTCGAGGAAGTCGCGGAAGGGATCCTGCCCCGGGCGCACGCGCCTGTTCGGCTCCTGAGCTGTCGATGCCATGAGAGCGGTGGCTATCGCAGGGCCGGGGTGCCGTCAAGGACGGGTCGGACCCGGTCGCGTGCGGGGTGAGGACTTCCATCCGGCGCCGCGTCGTGCGATGGAGGGCGGCATGTCGCACGACGATCTACCCATCGACGAGGTCCTGGCCCGCGGCGCGCGGGTGATGTGGGTCGCCGCCCACCCGGACGACGAGTTCCTCAGCGGGGCGCTGCTGGCGCGGGCGAGCGTCCACTACGGCAACCCGCTGCGCATCGTGCTGCTCACCCGCGGCGAGGGCGGCGCCGGCGCGGAGGGCGACGGGCCGTCGCTCGGGGACGTCCGGGCCCGGGAGATGGCGGCCGTGGCCGATCGCCTCCACGCGGAGCTCCAGCTCGAGTCGTTCTGGAACGCGCCCCTGCCCGAGTCGAGCTTCCCGCGCCGGGACGAGCTCTACGCCAGGTGGCGCGAGGAGGGCGACCCGGTGGCCGTGGTGACGCGCGCCGTCCGCTCGTTCCGTCCGGACGTGCTGCTCACCTTCGAGCCGACCCACGGGGCGACCGGGCACCCGGAGCACCAGCTCGCGTCGCGGATCGCCACCGCCGCGGTCCGGGAGGCGGCCGAGACGCCCCGGGGGGCGGACGCCGAGGCGGCCCACCGCGTGGAGCGCGTCTACTACGTGCTCGAGCGGCACTGGTTCTTCCGGCTGCTCCGCGGCGCCGACCCCGGGCCGACCACGGAGACCTGGGACGGGCGGCTCCCGTGCGGCGACACCGGCGGATCCTGCATGGACTTCCTCGTCGACCTCACGCGGCTCCACGAGACCCAGGCGAAGGACATGGGCGCCTTCCGGGCCGCGCGCCGCCTGTTCACGACGGTCCACCTGCGCCGCGTCGACCCGTGGAGCGACGTGCGGCCCCCCGACGAGGCGCCCTGATCTGTTCCACCGGCCGCCTCCGTTGCTTCAATGGAGACCGGAGGATTGATCCCTGTTAGGCTAATGCGGACCATTTGGGTCCCACTTGGGGTTCACGGGCGAGGGCTCGTGCATATGGATAGGGAAGGTCCGGTCCACGCCGGGCGAACACCTCGCTCACGAGGAGGCTGAGGAATGTACGAGGAGGTCACGTTCGAGCGGGATTGCCGCGCGATCGTCATCCCGGACGGGGTCGACATCGAGATCCCGGAGGGCATGATGGGCTACATCACCCAGGTGCTCGGCGGGAACTACACGATCCAGGTCGCGACCGGCTATCTCGTGCGCGTGGACGCCAGGGACGCGGACGCCATCGGCAAGGAGGTCGAGGCGCCGCCCGAGCCCGAGGTGGACGACGAGGGCCATGTCGTCGTGGACGACCAGCGGGTCTGGGAGCAGCTCACGCAGATCTACGATCCCGAGATCCCGGTGAACATCGTCGAGCTGGGCCTGGTCTACGACCTCGACGTGGAGACCGTCGGGGAGAACGCCTACAAGGTCGGCATCCGCATGACCCTGACCGCTCCGGGCTGCGGCATGGGCGAGATCCTGCGCAACGACGTGGACTACCGCGTGCGGAACATCCCCGGCGTGAAGGAGACCGACATCGAGCTGGTCTTCGATCCGCCGTGGACCCCGGAGAAGATGACCGAGGCCGCGCGGCTGGAGCTCGGGCTCATCTGAACGTCCCGGGACCGCGGGCGTCTCGCCTGTCGATCATACACATCTCCCCAGCACCGAAGGGCTCGCGCCAAGGCGCCAAGCCGCAAAGCCGTGGAGGACATGGGGAAGATGCAGTAGAAGCGCCGTCCGCGGCGGTCACTCCCCGATCCGACGGCCCCGGCGGCGCGAGGCAGCCTTCAGGCAAGGGCACGGGCAAGGGCAAAGGCAAGGGGGCAGGCGGGGACGCCGGCGCTACTGTTCCTCCGCCGCCTCGTCCTCCTCCCGGGGGAGCCACCTGTCGAGCCAGCCGGGGAAGGTGCGGGTGTCGATGGGCTTGGAGATGTAGCCGTCGAAGCCCTGGGCGAGCAGGCGCTCGCGGTCCCCGCGCATGGCGTAGGCCGTGACGGCCAGGACCGGGACGTCGGCCAGGCGGGGGATGCGCCGCAGCTCGTGGAGGGCGTGGACGCCGTCGCCGCCGGGCAGCTCGATGTCCATGAGGACGAGGTCCGGGGTGGCGTCCTGGACCCGCGCCAGGGCCTCCTGCTCGGTGCCCGCCTCGAGCACCTCGAAGTCGGCCTGGCCGAGCACCTCGGCGATGAGCTGTCGGTTGAGCTGATGGTCTTCCACGACCAGCACGAGGCCCCTGCTCATGGGCGTCTCCTCTCCGGCGGCGCCGGGCCGGGATCCTAGAAGCAACTGGCTCCGCAGCTCGGAGCGAGATCCGCGCACCACGTGTCCCAGTCGTTCGTGCAGCACCACGAGTCCTGGGAGCACACGCAGGCTTCAACCCCCGAGTCGTCGCACCCCGGCGAGCCGTTGGAATAACAGCAGTCGCCCCCCGTGCCGCCTCCGCCGCAGCCGGCGCCACAGCTGTTGGCGATGGCCACGCACGTCGAGCTCCAGGAATACCAGCAGCACTCGAAGTTCTGGGAGCACACGCAGCTCTCGATGTACGAGTCGTTGCAGCCTCCGCCGGAGTGGGGCGTGCAGCAGTTGCTCGTCGGGCAGGCGCCGCAGTCCTGCTCGCACGACGTGCAGTCCTCGTTCACGTCGCACGTGCCGTCGCCACAGAAGGGACAGGCGCCGCAGTCCTCGGGGCAGGTGTCGCAGTCCTCGTCGCCGTTGCACGCGTCGTCGCCGCAGAAGGGACAGGCGCCGCAGTCCTCGGGGCAGGTGTCGCAGTCCTCGTCGCCGTTGCACGCGTCGTCGCCGCAGAAGGGACAGGCGCCGCAGTCCTCGGGGCAGCCGTCGCAGTCCTCGCCCGCCTCGCAGAGGCCGTCGCCGCAGCAGTCGGGGATCGCCTCGCCCTGGCAGACGCCCTCCACGCAGGTGTCCCCGCTGGTGCACTCGTTCCCATCGTCGCAGTCTGCCACGTCGCTCGGCGCCTGGATGCACCCGACCTGGGGATCGCAGGTGGCGACGGTGCAGGCGTTGTCGTCCTCCTCGCACAGGGCGTCGTCGGGTGCGTTCACGCAGCCGGTCGCCGAGTCGCAGGAGTCGATCGTGCACTCCAGGCCGTCGTCGCAGTCGACGGGGAGGCCCTCGCAGGCTCCGGTCGCGCACGAGTCGTCCGCCGTGCAGGCGTCGCCGTCGTCGCAGGGGCCGTCGGTCGCGGCATGCGTGCACCCGCCCGTGAAGGCACACTCGTCCACGGTGCACGGGTCGTCGTCGGAGCAGTCCTTCGGGGTGCCCGTGCAGACGCCCTCGACGCAGGCGTCGTCCAGGGTGCAGGGATCCCCGTCGTCGCAGTCGCCGTCCACGGGCTCGAACGTGCAGCCGGTCTCCGGGTCGCAGGAGTCCGTCGTGCAGACGCTGCCGTCGTCGCAGGTGACGGCCTCGCCGGCGGTGCAGACCCCGTCGAGGCAGACCTCGTCCACCGTGCACGCGTCCCCGTCGTCACAGGCGCTGCCGTCGGGCACCGGGCCCACCGCGCACTCCCCCGTGGCGGGATCGCACGAGGCCGCCTCGCACGCGCCGACCTCCACGTCGTCACAGGAGACGACGGTCTCCGGGTCCGGGACGCAGTCGCCGCCGTCGCAGAGCAACGTGCCGTTGCAGGCGTCGTCGTCCTCGAACGCCTCGCACTCCTCGTCCGTGTGGCAGCCGCAGGCCCGGGTGGGGATCCCCTCGCAGACGCCGTCCCGGCAGGTGTCGTCCTCGGTGCAGGCCGTGCCGTCGTCGCAGGGCGCCGTGTTCGGCGTGTGCGTGCACCCGTCCGCCGGGTCGCACGCGTCGTCGGTGCACGGATCCCCGTCGTCGCAGTCGGTCGCCTCGCCGCCGCCGCAGGCGCCCTCGGTGCAGGTGGTGCCGTCGGTGCACGCGTCGCCGTCGTCGCACGGCCGGCCGTCCTCGACCGCCTCGGGGCGGCACTCCCCGGTCTCCCGGTCGCAGGCCACCACGTGGCACGGTCCCACGTCGCCCAGGCCGACGCAGTCCTCGTCGGACGTGCAGCCGGCGTCCACCTCCCCGTCCGGGGCGTCGCCCTCGTCCACGTCGCCGGCCGTGTCGTCGCCGGTCGTGTCGCCTCCCGAGCCCGCGGTCCCGTCGCCCGTCGCCATGACGTCGTCCGCGTCGACGGACGGATCGCCGGACAGGCTGCTGCCGTCGCAGGTCGCGACGGGGGCGACGAGCAGCATCACGAGCGCGGTCTGTCGCAGCCGATGGGTCATGCGCCTCCTCCGGAACGGCGGCGCAGCCTATCACGGAGCGGAGGCCCGTTCACCGCCGAGGTCGAGGCCACGTGATCGGGTGCGTCGGCTCGTAGCCCAGATCCCGCCGCGCGCGCCGCCCGTCGAGCACCGCGCTGTAGTGCAACCGGAGGCGATTTACCTCGTACCGGAAGTCCGCGCCCAGGGTCAGGGCCCGCAGTCCGTACAGAGGCGCGACGAGCAGCCCCGGGACGGGGACGTCGCGGCAGCCCCAGCGCGCGATGGCCCGCGACAGGGGAAGGGTGTCGGCGCCGGGGATGTTGTAGATGCCCCGGGCGTCCCGCTGCAGGGCCAGGTGGACGGCGCGGGCGGCATCCTCGAGGCTCAGCAGGTTGATCATCGGGTCGTAACCGAGCGGGCGGAGGCACACTCGCGACTGGAGATAGTCCCAGAGCTGGCTGCCCGTCTCGGCGGCGAAGACCTCCGCGCACCGGAGCACGGTGATCCGCAAGGACGACAGGCCGATCCGTGCGCACACCTGGAGGTCCGCCTCCACGCGATCGCGGATCCACTGGGGCGCGTGCGGGGACAGGTCCAGCGGATGCTCCTCGTCCACGATCGTCGGCTTGTCCGGCGCCACGCGGTAGACCTCGCCGTGGCTCCGGAAGACGAAGTGGCGGAGGGTGGGGTGGCGCTCGGCGAGGTGGAGCATCTGCCGGGTGGCCTCCACGTTCAGGGCGTGGGCGCGGCGCCCCGTCTCCCGGGTGCTCCGGTGCATGGAGAAGTCCACGATGGTGTCCACCTCCAGGGTCCGCGCCAGCCCGAAGAGCAGGCCCCGCAGGTCACGCTGTCGCGTCAGATCCACCTGGCGGTAGGTGAGGAGATCGGACTCCGGGAAGGGCAGGGCCTCTCCGACCCGCGGCGCCCCCACGGCCAGGATGTGATCGACGCCGTCGTCCCGCAGGAGGCGGTGGACCAGGCGCTCGCCGATGGGGGTGGTGGCCCCGGCCACGAGGATGCGGCGAGGACCCCGGTCGGGCGGCGCGGTGGGAGGCGCCGTCATCGGAACACGCCCCGTCGCTCCCTCACGCCCCGGTCGAGGAGGCGCTGGACCGCGTCGCGGACCCGCGCGGAGGCCTCCTCGATCACCTCCGGATCGTCGCTCCGCTCCGGGGCGTAGTCGTCCTGGAGCGAGATCGGCTCGCCGTACCAGATGTGATAGTGCACGGGCAGCGGGAAGGGCACGGCCGGGATGGGCAGGTAGGGCGCCCCGAAGGGGTGGAGCCGGTCGATCCGCGTGAGCTGCGGGAGCTGCTCCTCGGCGCCGACGACGCCCACGGGGATCACCGGGACCCGGTGCCGGATGGCCAGCTCCGCGTGCCCCACGCGCCAGTCCTGGAGCCGGTAGCGCCGGTGGAACGGCTTGCCGATCCCGGGCACGCCCTCCGGGAAGACCAGCAGGATCTCGCCCATCTCCAGCAGCCGCCGCACGTTGCCCCGCGTGCCCCCGACCGCGCCCGCCCTGGCGAAGATCGTGCTGACGATGGGGAGCATGGGGACGAAGTTGTCGGCGATGATCCGCGGGACCCGCGGCGGATCGGTCTGCTGGACGACGTCCGTCCAGATCATCATCCCGTCGAAGGGCAGGCCGCCGCTGTGGTTCGAGGCCAGGATGGCGCCGCCCTCCTGCGGGATGTGGTGGGCGCCGTGGGAGGTGACGCGGAACCAGCGCCGGTACAGGGGACGGCACAGGCCGAGGCCGAGCGCGACCCACTCCGGGTGCATGCCGAACGCGTCGTATCCATAGCCCGCGTCGTGGTGGGGCAGGTGCTCCACGCGGTCCAGCTCCTCCGGCGGGAGGAGGCGGCTCGCCAGGGCGCGGACCATGGGGTGGTGGCTGCGCATCCCTCAGTCCGTTCCCCCTACCAGGGGAGCACCTCGCCGTTGGCGTGCCAGAAGGTCCCGGAGGTCTCCATGGTCACCTCGTCGACGCGCGCGAGGATCCCGCGGGCGGCCTCTTCCGGCTCCACGTGACCGGTGTGCCGCGTCATGTCCGTCTTCACCCAGCCCGGGTGCACGATGGCGACGGCCACGTGCTGCGGGGCCAGGTCGTGGGCCAGGGAGACCCCGGCCATGTTCACCGCGGCCTTGGACATGCGGTAGCCGTACGACCCGCCGGAGGTGTTGTCGTCGATGGAGCCCATCCGGCTGGTGACGATCGCCACCTTCGCGCCGTCCGCGAGGTGGTGGCGCAGCATGGCGGTGACCCGCAGCGGGCCGAGGCTGTTCACCTCGAACTGCTTCCGGCAGGCGTCGAAGTCCAGGACCTCCAGGCTCGTCCCGATGAGCAGGCCGGCGTCGTTGATCAGGACGTCCAGCCTGGTGTCGCCGAGGCGGTCCGCCAGCGATCCGACGGCCCGATCCGACGTGACGTCCACGTCCTCCTCGATCCGCACGCCCAGGTCCTTCAGCTCCGGAGACGCCTGCCGGCACGCTGCGATGACGTCCTCGCCGCGTTCCGCCAGCTGGCGGGTCATGGCGAGGCCGATGCCTCGGTTCGCGCCCGTGATCAGTACCGTGCCCATGGATGCTCCTCCTCGGGTTGCTCGACGCTTCGGGGTTGTCTCGGAGTAGCCCCATCGTGTCACGGTTCGGAGGCCGTCGGCCAGCCCCGGCGGCCCCTCCCGAGGGAATGGCTCAGGGCTCGCTCGCCGGCGGGAGGAACGGGACCGTGAGGTCGACCGCGCCCCCGTCGCCGGAGCCGACGGGCTCCCAGGTGTCGCCCGGGGTGTCGCCGACGGAGACGTCGACCTCGATCGGGTCCGCGAAGGCCTCCTGGCCGGGGCTCCAGGTGCACGCGCCGACCTCCAGGACCGTCAGGGTGTCGCCCGGAGACACGGGGACGCCCATGTCCACGATGAGCGTGCCGCCGCCGCCCAGGGAGACGAAGCCGCCGCCCACGTCGCAGACCGTGGGATCGTCGGGCCAGGCGTGGAAGGCGTCGGGTGCGCCGGTGGCCTCCGTCGGGTCGTCGTGGGCCGGCGCGCCGGGGGCGGGATCGTAGTAGGGGGCGGCGCTCGCGAAGACGGTCTCCCCGGTCTCGGCCCGGGTGAGGGCCACGGCGTCGATGTCGGCGCCCGGGTCGGCCCCGCCCGTGGCTCCGCTGATGTCCACGATGCGCACGTAGCGGTAGGGGGAGCCTTCGCCCTCGTCGCCGATCCAGGCGGTGACGTCGACCGTGACGCCCGGGACGACGGCGCCCTCGGGGGTCAGGAGCTGCCAGGTGCCCTCGTGGAGGCCGGGCTCCGTGGGCGCGGTCAGGTCGAGCGTCACGGTCACGTCCTGCGAGACCGTCGTGCACGGGACCTCCACGTCGCCGCCGCCGAAGGCCTCGCCGTCCACGTGGCCCAGGAGATAGCCGCTCCAGTTGGTCGTGCCCGCGTTGTGGAGCGTCCAGCTCCGCGTCATGGGGGCGCCGGCCTCGACCGGCTCCGTGCCCGTGTGGGAGGCCGCCGTGACCTCGGCCTCGTCGTAGAGGATCAGGTCCTCGCCCTCGTAGGGGGGCATGGGGCCGACGTCGTAGCGGGCGCTCAGGAGCTCCTCCGTGTTCAGCTCGCACGCGCGCATGGCGTCGGCGGCCTCCACGCCCACGTAGCGCCAGTGCCAGGGCTCCCAGACGTACTGGGTGGCGGCGATCTCGTCGCGGCCGTAGGTGAGCACGATCCCGAAGCGGTGGGCGTGGGCCATGACCCACTGCATCTGCCAGCTCGCGGCCATCTCTTCCGCCCAGGCGCGGCCGAAGCTCGAGAGGGTGCCGTCGTCCTTCCGGTAGACCATGTCCGCGGTGGTGCCGAGCTGGTGCTCGCTGTGGCCCGGCCTGGCGGAGTAGGTGGAGGCGACCAGGGTGGCGTGGTCCTCGGACCAGCCGTGGTTGTTCATCTCCTTGTCCACGTGCCAGGCGAAGGTGGCGTCCTGGGTGGACCAGGAGCGGAAGCCGCTGGCCACGTACAGCTCCGCGCCGGCCTCCTCCAGGGCTGCGTCGAACAGGGCGCGGAAGCCGACCGTGCGCGAGCCGTCCTGCTCCAGGAAGCCCACCGCCTTGCCGTCGTGGGTCGCCTCCAGGTCGGCGGGCGCCGGAGAGGCCCAGGCGGCCTGGCGCAGGCCCACGGGCTTCGTCCGATAGGCGTGCGGGACGCACACGAGGTCGTGCGTCGCGCCCGAGGCCGGGTCCTCGTAGCAGGGGTTGAAGTCGGAGCCCTCCGCCACCGGGTAGTCCGGCGGGATCTCCCAGTGCCGGTTGACGTAGTAGAGCAGGTCGGCCGGATCCGTCGGCATGGGCGCGCCGTCGTGGAGGAGCGGCGCCTCGCAGGCGGCCACGCGCGCCTCCGTGTCGCAGGCCCAGGCGGCGGGATCGGGGACGTCCGGCTCCGGCGTGTCCGCGTCCGGTGGGACGTCCGGCGCCGGGGTGTCGCTGCCGGCGTCCGGGTCCGCGGCGTCGGGAGGGAGTTCCGGGCCCGCGTCGCGGGTGGCGTCGGAGCCGAGGTCGGAGCGCCCCGGGTCGGTCCGGCCGTCGGCGGCGTCCGGAGGAGGGAGCAGGTCCGTCCGGGCGGTGTCGCCCGAGGCGTTCGCGGCCACGTCGGGGAGCAGCGAGGAGGGGCCGGGTGCCGCGCCCTCGTCGCACGCGGCGAGCAGGGCGGGGAGCGCGCCGAGGCCGAGGGCCAGGAATGCCGTGAGGCGCCTCGGGGTTGGGCAGCGGGTGGATCCCATGGTGCCCGATTATGGGGACCGGGGAGGCCGGCGTCACGCGCGCCACGAGATCCACTGGCCGCGCCGAACGCGGCCGTGCTATGGAAAATGGCACTCGATGCCGTCGGGATCACCGCCCCCGACCGAGTAGCCCCCGGGAGGAACCTGCCATGGAACAGATGAGCGCCGCCGGAGCGTCGACGACGCACCGGATCCTGCTTGTCGACGACCACCCCATCGTGCGCAAGGGCCTGCGCTCCCTCGTCGACAGCGAGCCCGACCTGAAGGTGTGCGCGGAGGCGTCGTGCGCCGACGAGGCGCTCCAGGTGATGGACGAGGAGCTCCCCGACCTCGCCATCGTCGACGTGACCCTGAAGAGCCGCAGCGGCATCGAGCTGACGCGTCAGCTCCGCGCCCGGCACCCGGATCTGCCGATCCTCGTGCTGTCGTTCCACGACGAGACGCTGTACGCCCAGCGCGCCCTGAACGCGGGGGCGCGTGGCTACATCATGAAGGACGAGGCCACGACGCGCCTCCACGAGGCCATCCGCCGGGTCCTCCACGGCCGGATCTACCTCAGCGACGCCATGACGGAGCGCCTCCTGGAGCAGGCCGGCGCCGGCGTGGACGCGCCGGAGGAGTCGCCCGTCGAGCGCCTGAGCGATCGCGAGCTCGAGGTCTTCGAGAAGATCGGCGCGGGGCTCGGGACGCGGGCCATCGCCGAGCAGCTCCACCTGAGCATCAAGACCATCGAGTCGTACCGGGCGAACATCAAGCAGAAGCTCCAGCTCGGGAACGCGGCGGAGCTGGTGCAGCAGGCCGTGCTCTGGGTGGAGACGCGGCACTGAGAGCGGGGGGCCTCCGGGTCCCGGCTCGCGTTGTGCATCCGCCGGCGCCGTTCTGCATCCGCCGGCGCAGTAGACGCTACTCCCGCCGCGCCCGCCGGTCGTCCGCGTCCATCACGACGAGGTCGAAGGAGACCTGGTAGTCGTGGAGCAGGATGAGCGCCTGCGCCTGGCTCGCGGCGGACACGACCTCGTGGCCGTGATCGCGGAGGCGCCGCGCCAGGGCGGCCTGCCGATCCGCGTCGTCCAGGGCGACGAGGATGCGATGATGGCGGTGCTGCGTGTCGATGACGATCCCCCCGGCCCGGTCGCGCGTCGCCTGCCGACGCGTGGGTGTGCTCTCCCCCCGATCGGGCACCTTCGATCCAAGCACGCCTCGCCGCGCCTGCAAACGGGGAGGCCGCGTACGCGTCGGGTGGGGGATTCCCCGGGGCCGGGGAGGGGCGTGGAATGCCCGCGGGCGCTCAATCCTCCAGGGTGAAGCCGATGCGGAGGGTGACCTGGTAGTGGCCCACCCCGCCGTCCACGACGTGCCCGCGGATCTCGCTCACCTCGAACCAGCGCAGGTTCTCCAGGGTCTTGGACGCGCGCGCCACGGCGCCGTTGATGGCGTCCTCGAGGCTCTCGTCCGAGCTGCCGACGATCTCCGTGATCTTGTAGTTGTGTCCGCTCAAGGTGTCCTCCTGGCACGGCCGGGAGATCGCGTCGCCCGGCCGCCATCGTTCGTGTGGTGCGGCCCGAAGGTATCACGTCGCCGCGACGCAGGACGAGCAGCTACAGCTCCCGGCCAGCTTCGCGCGGGGCGAGGCGACCCGCGACGGCGGCCAGGGGGACCCCGATGACGGCCCCCGCCACCGCGGCGCCCAGCGCGGCCCCGAAGACGGTCTTCACGAGCGCTCCCGGCGTGTACCAGGTCGCGAAGAGGATGGCGAAGGCCCCCGCGCCCGCCGTGAGCGGCCCCAGGTAGGTCCGGACCCGGACCCTGGCCAGCCCGTCCAGCGCCGCACCCAGGAGCAGCAGCGGCAGGGATGCGTACAGGAGCACGCGGTGCGACGGCGGTGCGCGCCGCACCTGGAGGCGGATCGGCCAGCCGAGCTCGCGCGGCGGCGTCTCGACGCGGATCTCGGCCCCGGCGGACAGGTCGGCCCGGACACGCCACACGACGTCGTGCTTCTCCTTGCCGCCGCGTCCCCGCCGGCCGCGCTTTTCCACGAGGCGCCCGGTGTGGGTGCGCGCGGGGCCGACCTCCGGGGCCAGGGCCAGGATCAGCTCCGCCGAGGAGCGCTCGAAGCCGGGATCGCCGTGGGCGTAGATCAGCCAGTCCGCCGGGCGGTCGCCCGTGGGCGGGAGCTCGACCCGCGGCGCCCGTCGGGTCGCCTCGCCCGCCCCGATCCTGGCGTCGGGTCGGAGGATGGACGCCGGGGAGACGGCGGCCACGCCCACCGCGGCGACGGCCACCGCGGCCGTCAGGGCCCGCTTCCATATGGGCAGGCGCCGGGACCAGCCCCGCGCGATCACCATCCCGGCGGGGGCCAGGCCGACCGCCGCGAGGAGAGCGCCGCCCAGCCACCTGTCCGGGAGCCGCCCGAGCCACCACGCGCCGCCGAGCACCACCGCCAGCAGGATGAAGAGCACCGGGCGGATCCAGCCCTCCCAGTGATCCTCGACGGTGTACATGGCCATGGGGCGGCTCCTCGTCCTGTCAGCGCCGGATCTCGAGGGCGACGGGCCCGAGGAGCCCGGCCGCGACCAGCGCGTCCTCCCGGTCTGCGAAGTGCTCGTGGCCGGCCACCCCGGCCTGTCCGAGCCCCACGAGGCGGTTCCGGAGCGGCGGCGTGACCCGGACCGTCACCGCGTGGGGGCCCGGCGTCAAGGCATCCGTGAGGTCCACCCGGAAGGGCGCCACGGCCCGCCGCGCGACGGGATCCCCGTCCACGAGGACCTCGGCCACCCCGGCGACCTCTCCGAGGGCCAGGAGGATCCGCTGACCGTCGCTCCGGGCCGGCCCGTCCACGGTGCGGGTGTACACGCCGGGGCCGGCCGCGTGGCGCAGAGGCTCCAGGTCGCGCCAGTCGGTCGGCGCCTCCAGGTCGAGGGTGACGGCGCCGTCGGGGATCCCTCCTCCCGTGGCCTCCAGCGTCCAGTCGGGCAGCGGGATCCGGCGGACGACCTCGTCCGGGGGCGTCGGCGTAGTCGCCAGGCTCTCCGGATCGCGACCGCACAGGAGCAGCGAGGAGGTGAGGCCGTCCATCCGCAGGTGGACGCGCCCGTCCCCGGTCCGGGTGGCGGGCCGCGCCGTCCCCGTCCAGGCGTCGAGCCACGTGGCCGGCTCGCAGCCGCCCTCCACGGCCAGGGTCGTGTCCACGGCCTCCCGCCGCGGCTGGTGCAGGAACACCACGAGACCTCGCCGGCCGAGGCGGCGCCGCACGTGGCGGACGTCCGGGGCGCCGGGGCCGAGGCGGACCCGGGGCGCCAGATCCTCCATGCGCCGGTCGGGGAGGGCGTCCATCGCCGCCGCGACCCGGGCGTCGCCGGATGCGTGATCCCGGAAGCCGGGCTGCTGCCGCGGGGCCTCGCCCTCGACGACGACGGGCGCCCCGTCCGCCGCGATCGCTGCGAGGTGCTCCGCGACGTCCGGCCGGAGGTGGGGGACGCCGGGGAGGAGGATCGCCCGATGGCGTCGCCCGCGGATCGTCACGCCGCCGTCGTCGGCCTCGGCGGCGAGGAGGCTCTCCGGGTCCGCCCACTCCCAGGCCCAGCCCGCGGCCTCCAGGTCGCGCAGGCGGGGGGCGACGTCCAGGAGCCAGCGCCCCCGCTCGCCCACGTCGACCTCTCCGAACGCCTGGTCGAGGAGGCCGAACAGCGGGTTGGCGGTGTCCAGGTCGTCGGCCTCGTCGAGGCGCCCGCCGAACAGGGGCTCCGCCCGCTCCTCCAGGCGCGCGAAGGACGCCGGGAAGCCGAGCCACGGATAGAGGACCAGCAGGTCGGCGTCCGGCTCGCCGGCCCGGAGCGCCACCTGGCAGCGGGCCACGTAGCGGTTCAGGGGCGGGAGGTCCTCCCGGAACGGACCCTCGGCGCCGAGCTGGGACGAGTAGGTCCCGAGGCCGCTGAACGGCGACGAGAACGGGTGCCAGCCCGTGAGGCCGTAGCCGTCGGCCAGCGGATAGGGCACGCCGTGGTAGACGAGCCGGTTCACGCCCGCGGCGAAGAGCTTGTCGGCGGCGACGCGCGCCCGCAGCGGCGTGGTGGTGTGATCCCGGAACGCCCACACGAACGCCTCCGCGCTCACCACGGGGCGGCCGTAGAGATGCGCGCCGGACGACACGAGCTTCAGGAACAGGTCCGTCCCGCCGGCCCAGAGCTGCTCGGCCTCCGGGATCCCCGCGGCGCCGGCCGCGCGGATCAGGTCCACGTCCAGGCCGTAGATCTGCATGCGGGCGGTCATGTCGCGCGCCTCGGCCCACGCCCGGGCCCGCTCGACGAAGCGCTCCACGAACAGCTCCGAGACGGTGCGCCGGAGGTCCCGGCGGATCCGCGCGTCGGCGTCCGTGACCCGGAAGGGCGCCGCGCGCGTCACGCCGGCGCCGTCGAAGAGGTGGTTGTCGCCGCCGGGCAGCAGCGCCGCCGGGAGGCGGGGGACGACGTCGTAGCCGCGGCGGGCCTCGAACACGGCGGGGAGGTCCCCGGTCCACAGCCGCTCGACCGTCAGCTCGAAGCTGTCCACGAACAGGCCGGTCAGCGGCTTCCCGTAGTGGGCCGCCAGCCCTGCGCCGTCGCCGAGGTGGTGCTCCAGGTTGCGCTCGACCTCGGCGGCGTCCAGGTGGTCCATGACGAGCCCGGGCTCGGGGCGCGCGGCGAGGCTCGGAAGCTGGCCCGTGGGGGCGCGGAAGAACGCGACGACGACCCACGCCCCCTCCGGGACGTCCCAGGTGAGCGCCCCGTCGGGACCGAGGGCGTCCGCGAGATCCACGCGGGAGGCCGGGACGAGGGCCACCTGGTCGGTCAGCACGAACGGGTCGGGGTCCCGGGCGCCGTCCTCCACCCGCCAGGCCTGGACCGCGACGGGCTCCGCGTGCTCGGGGAGCCAGCGAGCCAGGGGCTCCCCGGCGCCGCCGGCCACCTCGGCCAGGGTGTAGAAGACGGGGCGATCCGGCTCGGCGAGGTCGAGGTCGACCGTCGTCGGGCCCTCCACGAAGCGCTCCGCCCGGAGGAGCGTCTGCATGGAGTCGGCGGGCGGCACGTGAGGACCGCCGGTCGGCCACCCGGAGCCCAGGGTCAGGTCGACGGCGAGGCCCTCCTCGCGAGCGGCCGCCAGCGCGACGTCCAGGTGCGCCCGGAAGTCCTCCGTCCCGTAGGACAGGCGCCGCGACAGGGCGTCTTCCGGCGCCTCCGGGTCCAGGGCGGCGTCCAGGGCCTGGATCTCGACGCCGCCGAAGCCGGCGTCCGCGAGGACCGCGAGCCGCTCTCGGAGGACGTCGTCCTCCACGTCGCCGCCCGGCCACCACCAGCGCGTCCACGGGCGGGCCGCGGTCGGCGGGTCCCGGAAGTCCGCCGCGGGGAAGGGCGGCCCGGGGTCCGCGCCGTCGCCGCACGACACGAGCGCCGGGCAGACCGCCGGGGAGAGGAGGACGACGACGAGCAGAGGGCGCATGCGGGGGCTCCGGTCGGACCGGGAGGACCCTCGCCGCCCCGGCTGCTCAGAGCCGGCTGTCCGCGCTGTCCATCTGCGCCGGGACCAGGGTCCACGCGTGGGGCGCCTCAAAGTACCACTTCATGGACCAGCGCGCGTACTTGGACGCGGGCTCGCAGCGCTGGACGGCGGGCTTCGCCGGCCGCGTGAAGCAGACCTCGTCCTCGCCCCCGGTGACGACCGGGCTGGGTGCGCAGACGCGCATCGCCGGGCGCGCCGGCTCCACGACGGGGCCGCGGCCGAGGCGATAGGCGGCGACGTTCCAGGCGCGGCGGGCCCGCATCCGACCGCACGCCGCCGGCACCTTCTCCTCGACGCCGACCAGGAGGCGCTCCAGGTAGAACAGCCCGGCCTCCATGTGGTCGTGGGCGGGCAGCGGCTCCCCGTGGAGCTCCTCGTAGAGGTTCGCCAGGGCGCCGTCGCGCTTGAACTGGAACATGCCGGCGGACGTGCCGTGGTCGTTGCAGCCGGGGCGCCCGCCACAGTCGGGGTGATCGCGGAAGCCGCTCTCCCCGCACGCGACCGCCACGAGGATCGCCCGGAGCTCGTCCGGGACGCGGTCGGCGCGCTGATCCACCACCCACAGGAGGTCGGCCACCGCCTCCGCGACCCGCTCCCGGTGCTCCGCGCGGCAGCGCTCCTCGTCGGGGTGGGCCTGGCAGTTGCACCGGAGCGCCAGGTCCACCGCGTCGTCCTGAGCCACCAGGAAGGCGGGGCGGGGCGGCACCCGGGCGGAGTCCTGCTCCGCCTCCTCGGCGATCCCGGCGTCCTCGGCCTGCTCCTCGGGTGCGGGCGCCTCGGAGGGGGGCTCCTGCTCGTCCTCCGTGATCGGTGCGGGCTCGGCGGCGTCGGGGACGCGACCGTCGGCATCGACCTCCGCCGCGGCGGCGGGTGCCAGCGTCGCGAGCCAGGTCGCGAGGATCACGCAGGTATGTGTTCGGGGCGCACGTCGAGCGTAACGCATGCCGACCTCCATCGTCGTGCTGTGGTGGAGATCTCCCATGTGCGCGGGATGACGCGTCGCGTCAAGAGAAAACGGGCCGCCGGCTGTCTGGAGGACCGCGCGAGGCGATTCCCCAGCCGGACGGGGGGCGCCGACGTCGACGCCGTGGGGGGCCGGGCCCTGATCGCAAGGGAAGGGCACGAACCCGCACCCCGGTTCAGGCCACCGTGCTCAGGAGCACGCCCACGCTGCCGTACTCGCCGTGGAGCCGCTGCTCCGTGCCCTCCAGGACCTCGGCGAGGGAGGGGAGCAACCCCGGCCGCTCCGCGTTCGTGCCGTCACCGGCCAGGAGGTCCATGACCCGGTCGTGGCTCCGGACGAAGGCGCGGCGGAAGGCTTCTCAGGCGGCCAGGAAGCGGGCCATGACCGCCGTCATGTGCTCCGGATCCTCGGCGCCGCCCACCTCGCGGATGGAGTGCATGGCCAGCATGGGATTGCCCACGTCCACGGTGCGCACCCCGAGCCTCGCGGCCGAGATGGGCCCGATGGTCGAGCCGCAGGCCAGGTCCGTCCGGTTGACGAACTTCTGGCACGGGACGCCCTCGTCGCGGCAGAGGGCCTCGAAGCGCGCCTCCGTCTCTGCGTCCGTGGCGTACCGCTGCTGGGCGTTGATCTTGATGACCGGGCCGCCGTTGACGCGCGGCATGTGCTGCGGGTCGTGGCGGTCGGCGTAGTTCGGGTGGACGGCGTGGGCCATGTCCGCGGAGATCTGCAGCGAGCGCGCCACGGCCCGGGTCAGCTCCCCCGCCGCGGCGCCCGGAGCCTCCGCCTCGGCCAGGCGGCGGAGCACCTCCCGGACCAGGTTGCCGGCGGCGCCCGCGGCCGATCCGCTGCCGATCTCCTCGTGGTCGTACAGGCAGATCACCTGGGTGGCCGCCGCGGCCTCGGCCCGGAGCAGCGCGGAGAGCGAGGCGTGGCACATGGCCTGGTTGTCCATCCGGGGCGCCAGGATCAGCTCGCCGTGGAGGCCCCCGAAGGTCGCCGGGACCACGTCCATCAGCGACAGGTCCCAGCTCAGGATGCGATCCGGCTCCACGTCCAGCTCGTGGGAGAGCATGCGCCGCAGCGTCCCGGTGCCGTCCCCCTCGTCGCCCTCCGGCGCCGGCGCGAGGATGGGCGGGAGGTGCTGCTGGCGGTTCAGCTTCAGCCCCTCCTCGCGGATCTCGCGGTTCAGGTGGATGGCCAGGGACGGGATGCGGAGGACGGGGCGGTCGACGCGCACCAGGCGCGGCTCCACGCCCGTCGCCCCGCCGGCGTCGTCGCGGGCGAGCACGACCTCGCCGGCCAGGCCCAGGTCCCGGTCCAGCCAGGTGTATTCGAGCAGGCCGCCGTAGGCCTCCACGCCGAGCTGATCCCAGCCGCTCGCCCGCACGTCGGGCACGGGCTTCACGCGGAGGTTCGGCGAGTCCGTGTGCGCGCCCAGGAGGCGGAAGCCGGCGTCGCCGGGCGGCTCGGTCCCCACGCGGAAGGCGAGGATCGTGCCCCCGCGGACCAGGTAGCGCCCGTCCCCGGGCTCGAGCGACCAGCGATCGGCCTCGTCCACCTCCGAGAAGCCCTCGGCCTCCAGCCGGCGCGCCGTCTCGGCCACGCAGTGTCGGGGCGTCGGGCCGGCGTCGATGTAGCGGAGCAGGTCCTGGGACGTCGGGTGGGGGGACTTCACGGTGCTGCACCTCCGGTCGGTGGCTCCGTGATGTACCACAGCCCCCGCTGTGTCGGATCAGTCGTCGGAGCGGACGTTCCGCTCGATGGCCTCGACCAGGGTGTCGAACCCGCGCTCGCGGTAGATGCGCACGAACCGGGGGCGATAGGTGAGCGCGCGGGACACCGTGTCCGTGACGATGTCCTCGATCTTCCACACCAGGCGATCGTCCTGCTTCGTCGCCACGAAGAGGTAGTCCACGTCGGCCCCCGTGTCCGGGCCGTCCTCCCTGGGGACCGTGACCGTCGTGCGCACCTCGGCCCTGTCGCGAAGCTCCGAGAACTCCGTGGGTCCGCGGAAGGTGACCTCGAAGCGGAGTCCGGGCTCGAAGTGGCGCGCGTAGCGGTCGACGATGAAGGCGCGGTAGGCCCGGATGAAGCGCTCCTTCTGCTCCTCGGAGAGCTCGTCCCAGACCCGGCAGGTGAGCGTCTTGGCGGAAAACGCCCTCCAGTCGGCCATGCCGTCCACGACACCGGTGACGCGCGCCGTCAGGGCGTCGTGGTCCTTCGCCTCCAGGGCCATGGTGCGCATGACCTCGTAGTTGCGCTCGATGATGTCCCGGGGGTCGCCCTCCGGCGAGGGTGGCTCGGCCGCCGCACGCGGGGCGAGGGCGATCGGGGCGGCGAGGGCTGCGGCCATCAGGAGCAGGTGCGTGCGGTTCATGGGGCCTCCCGGGTCCGGGGAGTGGGGGACGGGGACCAGCCGACGGCGACGAAGGCGCCGACGAGGGCGACGCTGGTCGCGTACAGGGTGAGCAGCCCGATGACGGCCACGCGGCCGACGGATCGGAGCCCCTCGTTGGTCGTGAGCATGAGCGCGGCGAAGCCCACCGCGTCCGTCGCCACGCTCACCGCGGCCGCGCGCCCCGTGGTGTGGAGCACGCGGCGGAAGTCGTCGCCCTCGCGCAGGCGGTGGACCAGGTGGATGGAGGTGTCGACGCCCATGCCGAAGACCGTGGGGAGCACGATGACGTTGAAGAGGTTCAGGGAGACGTCCAGGGCGGACAGGACGCCCATGAAGACGACGAAGCCCACGCAGAGCGGGACGAAGACGGACGCCACCGCCGCCGGGCGGCGGAGATCGACGATGAGGAGGAGCAGCACGACGAGGCTCGCGAGCGCCACGGCCCGGGGCCCCTCGCGCTTCACGATGCTCCAGGCCTCTCCCAGGATGAACCAGCTCGCGGTGGGGTGGTAGACGCGGCCGTCGACCCGGATCGTGCCCAGGGCGTCCTGGATGGCCAGGACGTGCTCCGCGTCGCTCTTCCGGCCCGTGACGTACATGAGCACGTAGCGCCCCAGCCGGCCGCGGCTGTCCCGGAAGCGCGTCTTCAGCCACTCCGGGAGGGCCTCGGCGCCGAAGAGCCGCGGATCGAGGCGCTCCAGGAGGCGCTCCGCGTCCTCCCGGGCCTGCCCCTCCAGGAGCCCGAGCTTCAGCCGGATGCGCCGGCGGGTGTCCTCGATAATCGGCATCTTCCGGGCCTGGTGCTCGGGGACGAACGTCGTCAGGGAGAGCACCCCGTCGAGGAGGGGCTCGTCGTCGACCCGGGCGGCGAGGTGTTCGTGGACGTCGCGCGTCTCCTCGAGGCCGGAGGTGATGATCAGCGCCGGGCTGGTGGTGTGGGTCTCCGCCTCGTGGCGATAGCGCGACCGCAGCGTCGACTCCTCCCGCTCCACGCGCGCCTTGATGAGCGACATGTCCGCGTCGAAGTCCAGCTCCGGCAGCACCAGGGCCGAGCCCAGGACGAGCCCGGCGAAGGCCCCGAGCGTCACGACGCCCACCCAGCGGGGCAGGGGGCGGGCTTCGTGCTCCGGCGCCGGGGCGGACCGGACGACCGGGCCGCGGCGGCGGGGGAAGACGCGGGCGATGGCGGCCTCGAGGGGCGGCATCACGACGTAGGCGCCGCCCAGGCAGAGGAGCCCGCCGATCCCGGCGATGAGGCCGAACTGGCTGAAGCCGTGGAACTCGAAGACCACGAGGGAGAAGAACGTCGCGGTGGCGCACACGGCGGCCCAGACCATGGCGCCGAGCAGCCGGGCGAGGGCGACCGGGATGCCGACCTGCAGGGGGTGACCGGCGGCCAGCTCTTCGTCCGTGCGGCTCGTGGCGTGGACGACGAAGTCGACGCCCAGGCCGACCACCACCGAGAAGATGGACGCCGTGATCACGTTCAGGCTCCCGAGGGCGAGCCGGGCGAAGGCCAGGGTCCAGACCGTCCCCACGACGAGCGCCGCCAGCGTGACCACCACGGCGCGCAGCCGCCGGAAGTACAGGACCAGCATCAGGGCCACCCCGGCGAGGGCGGCGAGGAAGGCCCGGAGACCCTCCCGCGCGACCTGGTCCACCGCCTCGGTCAGGCCCACGTAGTCGCCCTCCACGGCCGTCTCCAGGTCCGCGTCCGGGTGTCGCGCCCGGACATCGGCGATCACGCGGTCCACGAGCCCCATCAGCGCCCGCGTGCGATCCGCCTCGGTGGGCTCGAAGGTGGGATACGCCTTCACCGCGACCACTTCGCCGTCGGGGGTCTCCACCCACTCGCGGAGGTCCACGTCCTCCGCGTACCGCTCGCGGAGCTCCTCCTCGCTCGGCAGGCGCGAGGCCTCGTCCGCGGCCGGCCCGGACTCGCGGGTGGCCTCGTCGTCGAGCTCGAACTCGAAGTCGTCCCGGAGGTCCTTGCGCACCTCCTCCGCGATGGCGTCGATGACCTCCTGCCGCAGCTTCTCCAGGTCCTCGACTCCCAGGTAGAGCAGCGCGTTCCGCTCGAAGAACGACATGTCCCGCCGGTCCTCCACGCGATGGATCGTCTCGGGGTGATCCCGGAGGCCCTCGGCGATCTCCGAGGCCACGCGGCGGTTCAGGTCGCGATCCGGGCTGCCCACCAGCACGATCAGCTCGGAGCGGTTCCCCAGGATGCGCCGGGCGCGGCGGGCGCGGACGACGGACGGCGCGTCATCCGGGAAGAGCGCCTCGATGTCGCTCCGCACCTCGATGCCCCGGCCGTAGAGGAACGCCCCGATCGTCGCCAGCACGAGCACCGCCGTGGCGGCCCACGGATGACGGACGAGGACGCCGACGCCGCGTATGACCAGGCGGTGCGTCCGGCCGCGGCGCTCCATCTCCCGCAGGAGTCGCTCGTGTGGTGTCATGGGCGCCCGGACGTGATGCACGCGCCGCGCCAGACCGCGTCCCCGCCTCGCTCCCCCCTGCCGGGGCGCCGGCGTCCTCGGCGGCGGCGGATGCTGCGATCGGCGCCTGGGACCGGGGGCGTCCCCGCCCGCGCAGCGGATATCCCGGCGGGAGCCGATCTTCCAGGCAAGGGCACGAGGCCAGCCGCCCGGCGACGCCCCCGGTGGTGCGGATTCCACACACGGCGTGTGGCGCACGCCACACGTGCGCCGGCGGAGGACGGCGGGACTGCGCCGGACGGGGCTGGCACGCGGGTTGCTGCGCCGTCTCCCACTCCCTGCACAGGATGGCGTCATGGACACCGAGAGCGGCTACGCGGTGATCCGGAAATCCCCGCCCGCGACGGGCGCGGAGCCGAACCTCGTCGACTACGAGGCCACCCGGGCCCGGTTCTCCTGGGCCGACGCCCGCGCGGCGCTCGACGGGCTTCCGGAGGGCCGGGGGCTGAACATCGCCCACGAGGCGGTGGATCGACATGCCGCCGGACCGCGCGCGGATCACGTGGCGATCCGCTGGCTCGGACGGGACGGGGCGCGCCGGGACATCTCGTATCGATCCCTCCGCGACCTCACCAACCGCTTCGCCAACGTCCTGGGTGGCCTCGGGATCCGGCGTGGCGAGCGCGTCTTCGCGCTGGCGCCCAGGATCCCGGACCTGTACGTGGCGGCGCTCGGGTCCCTCAAGGCGGGGGCCGTCTTCTCGCCCCTGTTCGCGGCCTTCGGGCCCGAGCCCATTCGCACGAGGGTCGACAAGGGCGAGGGGCGTGTGGTCATCACGACGCCCGCCCTGTACCGCCGGAAGGACCTGGCGAGCCTGCGCGCCGACCTCCCGTTCCTCGACCACGTGATCCTGGCGGGCGGAGGGGAGGGCGAGGCGCCCGCGGGGACCTATCGGCTGGACGCCCTGATGGACGCGGCGAGCGACGACTTCGTCATCCCGGCCACGCACCCCGAGGACATGGCCCTGCTCCACTTCACGAGCGGGACCACCGGCACGCCCAAGGGGGCCGTCCACGTCCACGAGGCGGTGGTCTGCCACCACGCGACGGGGGCGCTGGCGCTGGACCTGCACCCCGAGGACGTCTTCTGGTGCACGGCCGACCCGGGCTGGGTCACCGGGACCTCCTACGGGATCATCGCCCCGCTGACCCACGGCGTGACCAGCGTGGTCGACGAGGCCGAGTTCGACGTGGAGCGGTGGTATCGCGTCCTCGAGGAGGAGCGGGTCACCGTCTGGTACACGGCCCCGACGGCCGTGCGGATGCTGATGAAGGCCGGCGAGGAGCCCGCGTCCCGGCGCGATCTGTCGAGCCTGCGCTTCGTGGGCAGCGTCGGGGAGCCTCTGAACCCCGCGGCGGTCGTCTGGGGCCACGAGGTCCTCGGTCGCCCCATCCACGACAACTGGTGGCAGACCGAGACCGGCGGGATCATGATCGCCAACTTCGCGTCCATGGACATCAAGCCCGGCTCCATGGGGCGGCCGGTGCCGGGGATCGACGCGGCGATCGTGGCCCGCGACGACGACGGCCACGTGATGGGCATCCTGGGCCCCGGCGAGGAGGGCGAGCTTGCCCTGCGGCCGGGCTGGCCCAGCATGTTCCGGGGCTATCTCCACCAGCGGGAGCGCTACGAGCGGAGCTTCGACTCGGGCTGGTACCTCACCGGCGACCTGGCGCGCGTGGACGAGGACGGCTGGTACTGGTTCGTGGGCCGCGCCGACGACGTCATCAAGTCCGCCGGCCACCTCATCGGCCCGTTCGAGGTGGAGAGCGTCCTGATGGAGCACGAGGCGGTCGCCGAGGCCGCGGTGGTCGGCATCCCCGACGAGGTCATCGGGGAGAGCGTGAAGGCCTTCGTCGTCCTCCACCCCGGCCACACGGCCGGCGAGGACCTGGAGCGCGCGCTGCGGGGGCACGCCCGGAAGCGGCTGGGGGCGGCCGTGGCGCCGCGGGAGATCGCCTTCGAGGACCACCTGCCCCACACGCGCAGCGGCAAGACCATGCGCCGCCTGCTCAAGGCCCGCGAGATGGGCCTGCCCGAGGGGGACACCTCGACCCTGGAGACCCCGTCATGATCCCGACCCCCGACCCTCCGGACGTCCGGAACGTGGACCGTGAACACGCCCTCCACCTCCTGGAGCAGATGCTCCGGGTTCGCCGCTTCGAGGAGCGGTGCGTCGAGGAGTACAGCAAGGGGCGCATCCGCGGCTTCATGCACCTGTACATCGGCGAGGAGGCCGTCGCCACGGGCGTCATGGAGAGCGTCCTCACCGACGACCGGGTGGTGGCCACCTACCGGGAGCACGCACACGCGCTGCTCCGGGGCATCTCCGCCGAGGCCATCATGGCCGAGATGTTCGGCGTGGAGGAAGGGTGCAGCCGGGGCCGCGGAGGGTCCATGCACCTGTTCAGCGCGGAGCACCGCTTCTACGGCGGCTACGCCATCGTGGGCGGCGGGCTGCCCATCGCCGTCGGCCTCGCCCTGGCCGACAAGATGGCCGGCCGGGACCACGTCACCGTGGCCTTCTTCGGCGAGGGGGCCGCGGCGGAGGGCGAGTTCCACGAGTCCATGAACTTGGCCTCCATCTGGCAGCTTCCCGTGCTGTTCCTGTGCGAGAACAACCTCTACGCCATGGGCACGCACATCGAGCGCTCCGAGGCGGAGATCGACCTGACGGTCCACGCCCGGAGCTACAAGGTGGACGCGGCGCCCGTGGACGGCATGGACGTGGGCGCCGTGGAGGCCGCGGCGCGGGAGGCCCTCGAGCAGGTCCGGACGACGGGCGCGCCCTACTTCCTGGAGGCCCGGACCTATCGCTTCCGCGCCCACTCGATGTTCGATCCGGAGCGCTACCGCGACAAGGCGGAGGTGGAGGGCTGGAAGGACAAGGGTCCCATCGTCACCTGGATGCGCCGCCTCCGGGATGCCGCCATGCTGACCGACGACGACGTGGCGGCCATCGAGGAGCGGGTCTCCGCGGAGGTGGAGCGGGCCGTGGCGTTCGCCGAGGCGGGGCACCTCGAGCCCGTCGAGGACCTGATGCGGGACGTGTATGCCGGGGAGGTGCCGTCATGACCGCGGAGACGACCGGAGACGAGGGCCCGCGCGTCGTGTCCTATCGGGACGCCGTGCGCGAGGCGGTCCTCGAGGCCCTGGAGCGCGACGATCGCGTCTTCCTCATGGGAGAGGACGTGGGCCGCTATGGCGGGACCTATGGCGTCTCCCTGGGGTTCCTCGACGCGTTCGGGCCCGACCGGGTCCGGGACACGCCCCTGTCGGAGTCGGCCTTCGTCGGCGCGGGCATCGGGGCGGCGCTGGGCGGGATGCGGCCCATCGTCGAGGTGATGACGGTCAACTTCTGCCTGCTGGCCCTGGACCAGATCCTCAACAACGCCGCGACCCTGCGCCACATGTCGGGGGGCCAGTTCTCGATCCCCCTGGTGATCCGCCTGGCGACGGGCGGGGGGCGACAGCTCGCGGCCCAGCACTCCCACAGCCTGGAGGGGTGGTTCTCGCACATCCCTGGCATCCGCATCCTGGCGCCCGGGACCGTGGAGGACGCGCGGGGGATGCTCTGGCCGGCGCTGGAGGACCCCAACCCGGTGCTCATCTTCGAGCACGCGGTGCTCTATCAGGCACTCCGGGCGGAGCTTCCGGAGCCCCCGGAGCCGGTGGACATCGACCGGGCCAGGGTGCGGCGGGCCGGCACGGACGTCTCCCTGATCACGTACGGCGGCACCCTGTCGAAGTGCCTGGAGGCGGCCGATCGCCTCGGCGAGGAGGGCGTGTCGGCCGAGGTCCTCGACCTGCGTTCGCTGCGTCCCCTGGACGAGGAGGCCATCCTCGAGTCGGTCCGCCGGACGCACCGGGTCGTGGTGGTGGACGAGGGCTGGCGGAGCGGCAGCCTGTCGGCGGAGGTGATGGCCCGCATCACGGAGGGGGCCTTCTACGAGCTGGACGCGCCGGTGGCGCGCGTGTGCTCCGCCGAGGTGCCCGTGCCGTACGCCAGGCACCTGGAGGAGGCCGCGCTCCCGCAGGTGCCCGGAATCGTGGCCGCGGCCAGGAAGGTGGTGGGTAGCGATGGGTGAGTTCAAGATGCCGTCGCTCGGCGCCGACATGGTCGCCGGGACGCTGATCGAGTGGAAGGTGTCGCCGGGGGACGAGGTCTCCAGGGGTGACGTGGTGGCCACGGTGGAGACCCACAAGGGCGCCATCGACGTGGAGGTCTTCGAGAGCGGGGTCGTGGAGGCCCTGGTCGTCGAGGAGGGGCAGGAGGTCCCCGTCGGCACCACCCTCGCCATCATCCGGGGGGAGGGCGAGCCGGCCGGACGGGAGCCCGGCGCGCCGCCGTCGCCCGAGGCGTCCGCGCCGGAGCGCGAGGCCGCGGAGGGCGCCGAAGAGCCAGTGGGCGGTCCGGCCGAGCGTCGCCGGGTCGCGCCGCGGGCGCGCAAGGTCGCGGAGGAGCTGGGGGTGGACCCGTCCTCCGTGGAGGGGACCGGCCCCGACGGCGCCGTGACCGCGGAGGACGTGCAGCGCGCCGCGGGTGGCGCGGAGGCCGCGCCGCGGGATCCCATGGAGGGCATGCGCCAGGCCATCGCCGCGGCCATGAGCCGCTCCAAGCGTGAGATCCCGCACTACTACCTGTCGCACGAGATCGGCGTGGGCGCCGCCGTCGAGTGGCTCGAGGCCCGCAACGAGGGGCGCTCCGTGGACGAGCGGATGCTCCCCGCGCTGCTCCTGGTCAAGGCGACCGGCCTGGCCGTGCGGGAGAGCCCGGGCTTCAACGGGTTCTGGCGCGACGGCGGCTACGAGCCGTCCGACGCCGTCCACGTGGGCGTGGCCATCTCGCTTCGCGGCGGCGGCCTGGTCGCGCCGGCGCTCCACGACGTGCCGGACAAGCCGCTGGACACGCTCATGGAGGAGATGTGGGACCTCATCCGGCGGGCCCGGCGGGGCAAGCTGAAGGGCTCCGAGATGACGGACGCGACCGTGACCGTCAGCAGCATGGGGGACCAGGGCTGCGACGCGGTGCAGGGCGTCATCTACCCGCCCCAGGTGGCGCTGGTGGGGTTCGGACGCATCGCCGAGCGGCCGCGTGTCGTCGACGGCGAGGTCGTCCCGTGCCCCGCGGTCGTGGCCAGCCTGGCTGCGGATCACCGGGCCAGCGACGGGCACCAGGGCGGACGCCTGCTCACGACCATCGCGCGCCTGTTGCAGGAGCCCGACGGACTGGAGGTGTCCCGATGACCCGCGACGAGATCCGCGCCGCGTTCCTGGAGGCGCTGTCCGACGTCGCTCCGGAGGTGGACGTGGAGGCCCTGGAGCCCGACGCCCCGCTCCGGGACGAGGTGGACCTGGACTCGGTCGACTTCCTGCAGCTTCTGCGGGATCTCCGGGATCGCCTCGGCGTCGAGGTCCCCGAGCAGGACTACGACCGCCTGCGGACCCTGGACTCGACCGTGGACTATCTGCGACAGCGCTCCGGAGAGACGGAAGTCGGCGAGGCCTGAACGCGCGAGCCTCCACGACGCGCCTGTCGCGGGTGTATACGAGGTAGACACCTCCAGCTGCCGTCCTTCGGAGGGCCGAGGAGACCGAATCGCCGCCCTGCAGGGGCTTCGTGGCCTCCGAGGCATGTGTGGCACGGACCGTGCGATGTTGCTCCGCGGCCGCGCTGCTGCGGCTCGAATTGCGAGGAGCGAGGCGATGAGACGGTGGTTCGGCGGGCTCGCGATCCTGGCGGTGACCCTGGCGGCGGCGCCCGGCTGCGACGACGGGGGCGACGGAGCGGGCGACTACGACGGGACGTGCTTCGACTGCGCGACGGTCTGCGTGGCCTGCGACGCGGAGCACGAGGCCACGTGCCAGGCCGAGTGCGCGGCCGCGCAGGGCTACTCGGACGGCTTCATGGCCCTGGAGGCCCGGCTGTCCGACTGGGGCTGCGAGGACGACAAGACGGCCTGGGAGCCCGCGGACTGCGAGGCGGTGTCCGGGGAGTGAGCCAAACCCGCTGGCGGGGTCGGCTGCAGCCGCCGGCCCGCCACGGCTTGCGGGTCCGCTGCGCCACGGGGCATCCTTCCGTTTGCAGTGGGGACCCCCTGGCTCCGAGGTAGGCCCATGACCGGGCTGAGCTCGGGGGTGGCTCGCCTCATCGATCCATACGCCTCCCTGGAGACCCCGCCGCTGTCGGAGTAGCCCCCGGGGACCGGTTGCGCTTTGAGCGACCGGGCTCCGCTGCTACAAGCGAGGGGCGCCGCGCCCCTCGAGTGCGGCTTGGAGGATGTGAATGGGCGAGAGGATCGGACTCCACCGCGTCGACTTGCCCCAGCGCGTCGTCATGGGCGAGTGCTGGGCGCGCGACGGACTGCAGAACGAGCCACGCGTCGTCCCCACCGACGAGAAGGTGGAGATGATCACCCGCATGGTGGAGGCGGGGTTCCCGAAGATCGAGGCGACCAGCTTCGCGCACCCGAAGTACCTGCCGCAGTTCGCGGACGCCGAGGACGTCCTGCGGCGCATCCCGCGGCGCCCCGGCGTCGACTACCGGGGGATCTGCACCAACATGAAGGCGGTGGAGCGCGCCATCGCGTCGAAGGAGGCGGGCTACGGCGTCGACGAGATCGCCATGGTCATCTCGTCGACGGACGAGCACAACCAGGCCAACGTGGGCATGGATCGCGCCACCAACAAGCGCCGCATCGAGGAGATGGTCCGGGCCGCGAAGGCGTCGGGCCACGCGGTGTTCGGCTGGGTGCTGACCTCCTTCGGCTGCCCCATCTGCGGGGACGTGCCCGTGGAGCAGGTCCTGGACATGGGCCGCTGGTGGGAGGGGCTGGGCGTGGACTACCTGGGCTTCGGGGACACCACCGGCTCCGCGAACCCGGTCCAGGTCGGTCGCTTCTACGAGCGCGTGCTCGCCGACGATCGCTTCGAGCAGGACCGCATCGTGGTGCACTTCCACGACACGCGCGGCTGGGGCGTGGCGAACTCGCTCAGGGCCCTGGAGATGGGCTTCACCCTGTTCGACTCCTCCATCGGCGGCATCGGCGGCCAGCCCCGCACGGGCGCCGCGGAGTACCACCACGGCTTCACGGGCAACACCTGCACCGAGGACCTGGTGGGGCTGTTCGAGGAGATCGGCGTGGACACCGGCGTCGACCTCCACGCCATGATCGAGATGGGCCGCCGCGCCGAGGAGATCCTCGGCCGCAAGCTCCGCTCCAACTACGTCGACGCCGGCCCGGTGCCGCACGAGGGCATCGTCTACGACAGGGAGCGGGGCATCGTGGAGCGCAAGGGCTCGTAGGTCCGCTCGGCGGCGCTACTCGTCGAGGCCGCGGGCCCGGCGGAGCTTCTTCTTGGCCCGCTCGTACTCCACGTCGTAGGCCTCGGTGCCCTCCTCGAGGTGCTTGAGGCGCTTCTTCACCTCGAGCTCGAGGCTGCCCTCGAGGCCGAGCTCCTTCTTGAGAACGGGCGCGACCACGCGGCGCAGCTCGTGGTCCTCGCCGAAGATCTCCTCCACGTTGTTGCTCTGGAGGAGGATCTCGAGGATCTGCTGGACGATCCACTCGATGGCGTCCTCGCCCAGCCCGAACTTCTCGCGGGAGGCGAGCTTCGCCTTGACCTTGCGCGTCTGGGAGTAGTCCTGCCCGCGGGCCGCGACGATGTCGCGGGCCTTCTCGGACAGCTCCCAGTCGGTGCGGCGGTACTCCTTGAGCACGCTGGCCACGTCGAGTTCGACCTCCGGCTTCAGCTCCGGCTCGACCTCGACGAGATCCGCCTCGAGGAGCGCCTTCACGATCGCCTCGCTCATCGGGCCGATCCTCTCGCGATAGATGCGCACGTCCCCTACCTCCTCGGCGGCTGTCCACGCGCCTGTTAGCATAGCCCCCTTCGGCACGGCAACCAGCATCCGGGCCCGCCGCAGGGCGGTCGCAAAGTCGACCGCCCTCCCTTGCCCGTGCCCTTGCCCGTGCCCTTGCCTGCCCTCAGACGCGCAGAATCCATCGTTTCCGAGCGGGTGCAATCCAGCGCCGGGCGCCGTACCGCCGCACGGCCCTCACTTGTCCGACTTTGCGATTGCCCTGGGGCCCGCCGCGCGCGATCGAGCGCCCGGGACCACGCGGCTTCATGCGGGAGTTCCAGACGCGTCCGGCGCTCCTCTGGCGGGCGAGACGCCCGCCGTCCCAGCCCCTCATCGCGACAGTCCGGGCCTTACGCCTGGGAGCGCGGGCGTCCCCGCCCGCGCTCCGATGGATCGACGCAACAGAACTCGATGGCCCCGGGCCCGCCGCCGCGCCACGCGGAGGTGGACGTAGAGGCGTACGATGCTAACTTGCGGCCATGGAGGCCCACGCCCCGGCACGCGCCCGCTCCGCGACCCGCGCCCTCGCGCTGACGGGGACGCTCGCGGCGCTCGCGCTCCTCGCCGCCGGCTGCGCGGAGCAGGGCTCCGGCGTGGTCACCGGCGAGCGCCTGTCGCTGTCGTCTTGCGAGCACCTGGAGGAGCCGAGGGTCTTCGAGCCCTTCGAGCTGCCGCTGACCTTCATGGGGCTCGTCCGGGAGCGCGATCGCGTCCAGATCCGCATGGCGCCGGCCGAGCGCCTGGCGGCCGACGACGACCAGGTGGTGATCTTCGTGCCGGACCTCAGCGCCGCACGGGATGCCATCGCGGCGGACGGGCAGGCGGTGCTCCCCCTGGGACCGGGGACGGAGGCCGACGACTCCGTGGCGCGGGTAGGGCTCAGCCTCCACGACTCCTGCCCGGAAGCCGTTCAGCCCCTGGTCTCCGCGAGCGGAGAGCTGGTCTTCACCCGCCTCGGGGTGAAGAAGGGTCAGCAGGTCGTGGGAACGATGACCTTCGAGCTGGAGGACAAGCGAACCGGAGCGCTGGTGGGCGTTGGCTTCCAGGGCGTGTTCGACTTCCAGGTCGAGGTCGGGACCCCCTATCAGCTCTTCAGCGATCCGCGCGGTCAGCAGGGTGTGCCCGCCGGAGAGTAGCGACGCCGGGAATTTTCGTCTTGGCGTCTCCCCGGGCGAGGGGATAGATTTGCCGGTCGTTTCAACTCAGGACCGTGGTGTTCTCGTGCGTAGATACGCTCTCCCCGCAGTGATCGCAGCCGCCCTGTGGACCCTCGCCGGGTGCTCCGGCTCCGGCTCCGACGGACCACAAGGGCCGGCCACGGGGCAGGATGGGCAGATCGTCCACGGGGACTCCGAGGACGGTCCCGACGGCGCGGGCGCCGGGGGACCGGATCTCCCGGACGGCATGGTCTGCCGGGTGGGGGAGATCCGCTGCGCCGACCCGGCGACGGTCGCCACCTGCGCCAACGGCGGGGCGGACTGGTTCGAGACGGCGTGCGCCGAGGGCGAGGGCTGCGCCGACGGCGAGTGCCTGCCGAGGGTCTGCACCCCCGGGGCCAGCACGCTCACCTGCCTGGACGAGGGCTCCTACGAGCGGTGCAACGACTCGGGCACGGCGATGGAGGTCGTGGAGTGCGGGCAGGGCGCCTACTGCGAGAAGGGCACCTGCATCCAGCGGCTCTGCACCCCCGGCCACACGGTCTGCAAGAGCTTCCAGCAGCTCAAGGTCTGCAACGACGCCGGGGACGCGTGGGTCGACGGCCCCCTGTGCCCGACCGGCGGGACCTGCGTGGACGGCTCCTGCCTGAGCCCGTGCGAGGTGAACATCAAGGACGGCTCCTACCTGGGCTGCGAGTACTGGGCCACGGACCTGGACAACATCGAGGACTCCGAGTTCCAGGAAGTGGGACTGGTGGTGTCCGTGCCCTCCGGGGCCACGGCGACCGAGGTGATCATCACCAACACCGAGACCGGCGCCGCCCTGAGCACCTCCCAGCTCGGCGTGTCCGACACCTGGGTGGACTCCGGCCAGGTGAAGGTCTTCCGCCTGCCCCTGGGCTTCGACGTGGACGGCACGCAGAAGTCCCGGCGCACCTTCAAGCTCACCACGACCACGCCGGTGGCGGTCCACCAGTTCAACCCGCTCAACGGGGAGGACGTCTACACGAACGACGCCTCGCTCCTCCTGCCCAGCAAGGTGACGGGCCGGGAGTACTTCGTGATGGCGTGGCCGCACCGCGCCGACACGGAGACCCTGCGCGGCTTCGCGACGGTCATCGCGACCCGGGAGGGGACCACGAACGTCACCGTCCGCCCGACGGCCCCGGTGGCGGCCGGCAATGGGGTCGGCGAGCTGACGCCCGGCAAGGAGTACGTCTTCGTCCTGGAGCAGGGCGAGATGCTCAACCTGGAGACGGACGGCGACCACGGCGTGGACCTGACGGGGACGTGGATCCGGGGGGATCGGAAGATCTCCGTGATCGGCGGCCACGAGTGCGCGAACGTGCCCCTGGGCATCGACGCCTGCGATCACCTGGAGCAGCAGCTCTTCCCGGTGGAGACCTGGAGCTCCGAGTACGTGGCGGACTCCTTCCAGCCGCGGAGCTCGAGCCAGGTGGACATCTGGCGCGTCATGGCCGGCGACAACGACGTGACGGTGACGACGACGCCGCCGGTGCCGGGCTACGAGAAGTTCAAGCTGCAGCGCGGGCAGTGGCTCCAGTTCTCGGCGGCGCAGTCGTTCCGGCTGCAGGCCGACGGGCCCGTCATGGTCGGCCACTACCTGACCGGGTCGAGCTATCCGGGCGCCGAGATCGTCTGCAAGAATACGGGGATCGGCCAGGACACGGCCATCGGCGATCCCGCCTTCACGCTGCCGGCGCCGACCAAGCGCTATCTGAAGGAGTACGCGGTCCTCACGCCGGACGGCTACAAGGAGGACTACCTGAACATCGTCATGCCCGCGGGCGCCACCATCACCATCGACGGTCAGCCCATGGAGGTGGCGCCGACGGCCATCCCGGACACGGGCTACGGGATCGCGCGCGTCGAGGTGGATCCCGGGGTGCACGCGGTCGAGGGCTCCGAGCCCTTCGGGCTGACGGCGTACGGATACGACTGCGACGTGAGCTATGCCTATCCGGGTGGGCTGAAGCTCCAGGCCTTCGGGGGGAACTGAGCCATGAACCGACGCGACTCACTCCTGCTCCTCTGCTGTGGCGGGGCGCTCGCCCTGGTCGTGGCCTCGTGCGGGGACCCCGGTGGCGGCGGGGGCGGCACCTTCCCGACGGACACCTCGACCTCGGACAGCGGCTTCAACACCTGCGAGCCGAGCTGTCACTTCAAGTCCTGCGGCGACGACGGCTGCGGCGGCTCGTGCGGGACGTGCGGGGCCGGCTCGGTGTGCGAGTCCTTCCAGTGCGTGACGGACGACGGCGGGGTGGTGGACCCGGTGGACGCGAGCCGCGGCGGCGGGCCCGACGCCTCGACCGAGCCCAGCGGGCCGGACGAGGACGGCGACGGCATCGCGGACGCCCACGACGTCTGCCCCACGCTCTTCGATCCCGAGCAGAAGGACCAGGACGGAGACCACGTGGGCGACCTCTGCGATCCGGACCGGGACGGCGACGGGAGCCTGAACGAGCTGGACTGCGACCCCGACGACCCGCTGGTGCATCCGGACGCCCCGGAGCGATGCAACGGCGTCGACGACGACTGCGACGGCGAGACCGACGAGGAGGACGCCGACGGCTGCACGGACTACTACCTGGACGCGGACGGCGACGGCGCCGGCACGGCCCAGACGCGCCGGTGCCTCTGCGGGCCGGACACCGAGAGCGGGCACCTGGTCACGGTCGGGGGCGACTGCGACGACGAGGACGCGAGCCGGGGCCCGCTGGTCCCCGAGAAGTGCGACGACGTGGACAACAACTGCAACCTCCTCGTGGACGAGGGCTGCGACGACGACGGCGACGGCTGGTGTGACGCGGACATGGAGGTCGTCGGGACGCCGGACGTGTGCCCCCACGGCGGCGGCGACTGCTACGACTACTCGCCGCTCGTGAACCCGGCCGCGTCGGAGGTAGAGGGCAACGGCGTGGACGACGACTGCGACGGGGAGGCCGCGGGCGAGCCGGACGGGCAGATCCTGCAGCCCAACTGCTCCGGGCCGTGCACGGGAGAGACGCTGGGCGCCGCCCTGTGTGCCATGGAGATCTGCTACCCGGGCCTCGTCCTCTCCCAGAACATCACCGGGCCCTACGGCGACATCGTGGACGGCGCCTGGAAGGCGATCTCCCACTACGGCAGCCCGACCAACGACCTGGCGCCCTTCGCCGGGGACTCCTACCTGGTCATGGGCACGGGCTATCCGGACTCGTCCCACCAGGACGAGCTGCCCCTGGATTGGCTGTCCGGCGACGACGGCGTCGGCTCGGACCCGTTCTCGGACGACGGCTTCACCACCCACGACGCCGTGGAGCTGACGGTGAAGATGAAGGCGCCCGAGGGCGCCAAGGGATTCTCCATCGACTACATCTTCATGTCCGCGGAGTACGAGGAGTTCATCGGCTCCGACTTCAACGACAAGTTCTACGTCATCCTCGACGCGCCGCAGACCACGAACGGGAAGCCGCGGGTGGTCAACTTCACGGACTGCTCCGATCCCTCCAGCTACTACGACTACGAGGACCCGGACACGGGCGACAAGCAGTGCTACATCGCCATCAACACGGCGTTCTCGGAGCCCTGCTCGAACCCGACGACGGACATCTCGGGCACGGGCCACGAGTGCGACGCCGGCAACCCGGACGGCGACGGCGGAGGCAGCTCAACCGGCTGGCTCACCACCACGTGGCCCATCGAGGAGGGCGAGGTGTTCACGCTCACCTTCCACATCCACGACACGAGCGACTGGCGCTACGACTCCACCGTCCTCCTCGACAACTTCCAGTGGAAGGGCGGCGTGGTCGAGGGCGGCACGGCCTCCCACAACTGAGCCCGGTGGGGGCGGAGCCGTCCACCGATCCGGTCGTTGACAGGGGCGGCGTTCGGCCGCAGAGTCATCGCTGTTCGTCGTTGTGCGAACGGAGGTGGCCATGGCGGCGACACAGGATCCGGGCGCGTGCCCTCCATCGGACCCCTCGGTCGATGATCGGCCGCTTCACGGGCCGGAGGCCGACGCCGATCTCGCAGCCCTGGCCAAGGCCTTGGGACATCCGGCGCGCGTGCAGATCGTGCGCCTCCTGGCCGGGCAGGACCAGTGCATGTACGGCGACATCGCCGAGCACCTCCCCCTGGCGCAGTCCACGGTGTCCCAGCACCTCAAGATCCTGAAGCGGGCCGGCCTCGTCCGAGGAACGGTCGAGGGGCCGCGGGTCTGCTACTGCATCGAGCCCCGCGCCCTGAAGCGCCTGAAGATGCTCGTGGCCGGGATCTAGGACCCCGGCGGCGCGATGAGGCACCTCTTCACCCCTGGTCAATCGGTGTTCGACGAAATGGTATCGACGACGGGAGATCATCGATGACGAGCACCACCAGACGCCTGTCCTTCCTCGACCGGTTCCTGACCCTCTGGATCTTCCTGGGCATGGCCGCCGGCGTCGGCCTCGGCTACGCGGTCCCGGGCGTCGAGTCCTTTCTGAACCGCTTCCAGGTCGGGACGACGAACGTCCCCATCGCCGTCGGGCTCATCCTGATGATGTACCCGCCGCTCGCGAAGGTCCGCTACGAGGAGCTGGGCGACGTCTTCCGCAACTGGCGGATCCTCGGGCTGTCGCTCATCCAGAACTGGGTCATCGGCCCGATCCTCATGTTCGGCCTGGCCATCCTGTTCCTGTCCGGCCACCCCGAGTACATGGTCGGGCTCATCATGATCGGCCTCGCGCGCTGCATCGCCATGGTCATCGTGTGGAACGACCTGGCGGAGGGCGACACCGAGTACGCCGCGGGCCTGGTCGCCTTCAACAGCGTCTTCCAGGTGCTCTTCTACAGCGTGTACGCCTGGATCTTCATCACGGTGCTGCCGCCGCTGTTCGGCCTCGAGGGCAGCGTCGTCGACGTGGGCATCGGGCAGATCGCCGAGAGCGTGGCCATCTACCTGGGTATCCCGTTCCTCGCCGGCATGGTGACGCGCTTCGTCCTCGTGAAGGCCCGGGGGCGGGGCTGGTACGAAGGCGTCTTCATCCCGAAGATCAGCCCGCTGACCCTCGTGGCGCTGCTGTTCACCATCGTCGTGATGTTCAGCCTCAAGGGCGGGCTCATCGTGACCATCCCGCTCGACGTGGTCCGGATCGCGGTGCCGCTGCTCATCTACTTCGTGGTCATGTTCCTCGTGAGCTTCTGGATGGGCCGCCGCATCGGGGCGGACTACTCCAAGACCACGACGATCGCGTTCACCGCCGCCAGCAACAACTTCGAGCTGGCCATCGCCGTGGCCATCGCGGTGTTCGGCATCGGCTCCGGCGTCGCCTTCGCCGCGGTCATCGGCCCGCTGGTGGAGGTCCCCGTGCTCATCGCGCTGGTGAACGTGGCGCTGTGGTTCAGGCGGCGGTTCTTCGGCGAGGTGGAGGCGCCCGGAGAGGACGACCTGGCGGCCGCCGCCGCGGAGGAGGCCGGCGCGTGCGAGTCGGTGCAGAGCGTGGCCGCGCGGGAAGCGCGATCGGAGGACCCGTGAGCGAGCGAGGCATCCTGTTGTTGTGCGTGGCGAACTCGTCGCGCAGCCAGATGGCCGAGGGGTGGGCGAGGCGCCTGGCGCCGGCCGGGGTCGAGGTGTTCAGCGCGGGCTCGGCGCCCTCGCAGGTGAACCCGAACGCCGTCGAGGTGATGCGGGAGGTGGGCGTCGACATCGGCGGCCAGCGGTCGGAGTCGGTCGACGCGATCCCCGCCGACCGCGTCGGGACCGTGATCACCCTCTGCGCCGAGGAGGTCTGCCCGGTCTGGCTGGGGCGCGCGCGTCGCCTGCACTGGCCTCTCGAGGACCCGGCGGCGGCGACCGGCTCGCGCGACGAGGTCCTGGCGGCCTTCCGCCGCGCCCGAGACGAGATCCACCGCCGCCTCGAGGCGTACTTCCGGGACGACACCGCCGACGACACCGCCGGATAGAGGCCCGCGCACCGTCCGCCCCGAGCGGGGCGGACGGCCCTCGCCGAGCTGCCGATGGATGCGTCGGCGGACGCGGTCCCGGGCGGCGAGAGGCGCTCCTCGACCGGACGGCACGGTCGCTCCGCTAGGCGGTAACCGCGCGCGCCGCCGGCGGCTGGTCTGCGTGGTCGTCTTGACTCACCCTGCGGCCCATGTTCGTCGGCGCCCCAACCCCGCGCGGCGTGTCGCGTGCGCCGGAGCAGGGGCTGCTCCCCCACCTCCGGTCGCGCGCCAACCTGCTCATCCACCACCCGGCGACGGAGATCGCCCTGGTGGTGCTGATCGTGACCGAAGCGACCCTGCCGGCCGGCGGGAGGCCGCGCACCGTCGTCGAGCACGTGGGCGATCTGATCACCTGGATCTTCGTGGCGGAGCTGTCGATCCGCCTCTGGGTGGCCCCCAGGAAACGCCGCTTCTTCCGGCGCTACTGGCTGGACATCCTGGCGGTGGCGCCGCTGATCCGGCCCCTGCGCATGTTCCGGGTGCTCCGGCTCCTCCGGCTGTTCCGTGCCGGGATGCCGGCCCCGACCACGGGTCGGTAAACACCCGATCCGGGAAGTCGGGTGTCCCCGACGGCGTTGTTGTGGGATAGACGCAGGACATCCGACACAGCCAGGAGGTGGGCGCGATGGCCCGGACGGTGATGCAGACCCTCGAGCGTACGGCCGAGCGATACGGCGAACGGCCCGCGATGGCCGTGAAGCGCGACGGCCGCTGGGAGACGACCTCGTGGGCCGACTACCGGGACCAGGTCCGCAGGGCGGCCCGCGCCTTCATCCACCTGGGCGTCCAGCCCGGCTCCGGCGTCTCCATCATCGGCTACAACTGCCCCCAGTGGTTCGTGGCCGACCTGGGCGCCATCCACGCCGGCGGCGTGCCGGCGGGCATCTACACCACGAACAGCGCCGAGCAGTGCCAGTACATCACGGATCACTCCGACGCGGCCGTGGCCGTGGTGGAGGACGCCGAGCAGCTCGCGAAGTTCCGCGAGGTCCGCGATCAGCTCCCGAAGGTGAAGGCCTTCGTCCTGATGTACGGGGACGACGACGACCCGGAGGTCTACTCCTGGGACGCCTTCATGGCCCTGGCCGACGAGGTGCCGGAGGAGACGCTCGAGGAGCGCATCGCCGCGCAGGATCCGCACGACACCTGCACGCTCATCTACACCTCGGGGACCACCGGCAACCCGAAGGCCGTGATGATCAGCCACGACAACGTGGGCTTCGTCGCCGACAAGATCGTCGCGCTCACCGACGGCGGGCCGGACGACGTGATGCTGAGCTATCTGCCGCTCAGCCACATCGCGGAGCAGGCCGTCAGCCTCCACGGCCCCATGCACATGGGCGCCTGCACCCACTTCGCGGAGAGCCTCGACCTCCTGGGGGACAACCTCCGGGAGGTGCGACCCACGTACTTCCTGGGCGTCCCGCGGGTCTGGGAGAAGATCCAGGCGAAGATCATGGCCGCCGGGGCCGAGACGCAGGGCCTCAAGAAGAAGATCGCCACGTGGGCGAAGGGGGTCGGGCTCCGGGGCGGCTACGCGGAGCAGAACGGGCACGGCAGGCCGCTCCTGTACCCGCTGGCCGACAAGCTCGTGTTCTCGAAGGTCCGGGAGAAGCTGGGCCTGGACCGCTGCAAGCTGGCCGCGACCTCGGCGGCGCCGATCTCGAAGGACACGCTCGAGTTCTTCCTGAGCCTCGGGGTCCCCATCTACGAGGTCTACGGGATGAGCGAGTGCACGGGGCCCGCCACCATCTCGCTGCCGGGGCGCTATCGGACGGCGAAGGCCGGCTTCTGCCTGCCCGGCGCGGAGCTGAAGATCGCCGACGACGGCGAGGTCTGCATGCGCGGGCGGCACGTCTTCAACGGCTACTACAAGAACGAGGCCGCCACGAAGGAGGCCCTCGACGGCGAGGGGTGGCTCCACTCCGGCGACATCGGGACGCTGGACGAGGACGGCTTCCTGCAGATCACCGACCGGAAGAAGGACCTCATCATCACCGCGGGCGGCGAGAACATCGCGCCCCAGATCATCGAGGGTCACCTCAAGTCCATCCCCGTGGTGGGCCAGGCCGTGGTCGTGGGCGATCGCATGAAGTACCTGGGGGCGCTCCTGACCCTCGACGAGGAGCAGCTCATCAAGGACGCGGAGCGCATCGGCAGTCCGGCGCGTGACCCCGAGTCTGCTGCGGCCTGCGAGACGTTCAAGGCGTTCCTCGAGGAGCAGGTCCAGGAGGTCAACCGGCACCTCGCCCGGGTACAGACCATCAAGCGGTGGGCCATCGTGCCCCGGGAGTTCACCATCGAGGGCGGCGAGCTGACGCCGACCATGAAGATCAAGCGGCGGATCATCCGGGACAAGTACGCGGAGGCCATCGAGTCCCTGTACGGGTGACCCGGGTGACGCGTCCATTGTCCCGGCCCGTCGTCGGGCCTATCATCCGCCCCTCTTCGCACCCGCCGACGGAGGTCGCGTGACCGTTCCCGACACCGCGGGACACTTCGGCCCCTACGGGGGGCGATACGTCTCCGAGATCCTCATGCCGAGCCTGCTCGAGCTGGAGCGGGCCTTCCGGGAGATCGTCCCGGGAGAGGCCTTCCAGGCCGAGCTGGACGACCTGCTCGTGCACTACGTGGGCCGACCCTCGCCGCTTTACCACGCCGAGCGGCTGAGCCGGGAGGCGGGCGGAGCACAGATCTGGCTGAAGCGCGAGGACCTGAACCACACGGGGGCCCACAAGATCAACAACTGCGTCGGGCAGGTGCTCCTGGCCCGGCACATGGGCAAGTCGCGCATCATCGCCGAGACGGGCGCGGGCCAGCACGGCGTGGCCACGGCGACCGTGGCGGCGCGCTTCGGGATGCCCTGCGTCATCTACATGGGCGAGGAGGACATGGCCCGGCAGCGGCTCAACGTCTTCCGAATGCGCCTGCTCGGCGCCGAGGTGCGCCCGGTGAGCGCCGGCTCCCGGACCCTCAAGGACGCCATGAACGAGGCGCTCCGGGACTGGGTCGCCCACCCGACGGACACGTTCTACGTCATCGGCTCGGCCGCCGGTCCGCACCCGTATCCGACGATGGTGCGGGACTTCCAGGCGATCATCGGCCGGGAGGCGCGGCGCCAGTGCGCCGAGCGCATCGGGAGGAACCCGGACCTGCTCGTGGCCTGCGTGGGCGGCGGCTCGAACGCCATCGGGCTCTTCCACCCGTTCCTGGACGCCGAGGTGAGCGGCGAGCCCGTCCGCATGGTCGGGGTCGAGGCGGCGGGCCACGGCGTGGAGTCGGGGGAGCACGCGGCGACGCTGGTGGCCGGCGACGTCGGGGTGCTGCACGGCTCGAAGACCTACCTGCTGCAGGACGAGCGCGGCCAGATCACCCAGACCCACAGCATCTCGGCGGGCCTGGACTATCCCGGCGTGGGCCCCGAGCACTCCTGGCTCAAGGACGAGGGCCGCGTGGAGTACGTGGGCGTCACGGACGAGGAGGCCCTGGAGGGCTTCCGGGCGCTGTGCGAGCTGGAGGGCATCATCCCCGCCCTGGAGTCCAGCCACGCCGTCGTCTGGGCCATGCGCGCCGCAGCCGGCATGCCGGAGGACGCGCACATCGTGGTCAACCTGAGCGGCCGCGGCGACAAGGACACGCACACCGTGGCCGCCGCCATGGGCGTGGAGGTGTGAGCGCGCCATGACGGAGCGGACCGACTGGGAGCGGCTCGGCGGCGAGGAGGGCACCCGCGCCATCGTGGAGGACTTCGTCGACCGGATGTTCGACGACGTGATGATCGGCTTCCTCTTCCACGGCAAGCCTCGCCGCCGCATCAAGGAGATGGAGCTCCGCCTGGCGAGCGAGCAGCTCGGCGGCCCGTATTCGTACACGGGGCGCGATCTGGGCGCCGTGCACAGGCGCCTGCCGCTCATGGGGGGCCACTTCGCCCGGCGGCGGCGCATCCTGGAGAACACCCTCCGCGACCACGGCGCCGGCGAGGACGTCATCGAGCGCTGGCTCGGCCACGTGGACGCGCTTCACGACGAGATCATGGGCCAGGACGTCGAGGACGAGTGCAGCCACACGCAGCAGGCGGCGCGCCTCGGCGACGGCCCGTCCGACACCTGACCTCCTGGAGGACACCATGCTCCGAAGACTGCTCCCCGTCCTGTCCGCGCTGCTCGTCCTGACCCCGCCGGCCCTGGCGGAGGAGCTGGCGTTCGAGGATCCGGGCGGCGACGACTTCGGGCCGGGCACGTACGAGTATCCGACCGACGCGTCCTATGCGCGCGGGTCCTTCGACCTCCGCGAGGTGGAGATCGAGGAGGACGGGGACGAGGTGGTCTTCGAGGTGGGCATCAGCGCCCGGATCGAGGACCCGTGGGACTCGGAGTCCTGGGACGGCCACGGCTTCTCGCTGCAGATGGTCCAGATCTACCTGGACACGGACGGCGAGGAGGGCAGCGGCCACACCGACGCCCTGCCGGGGCTGAACGCGGGCTTCCACGCGAAGGACGCCTGGGACAAGGTCGTGATCATCTCGCCGCAGCCCGCCCGCCGCATCGAGCAGGAGGCGAAGCAGAAGGCCCCGGAGATGAAGGACGACGTGGTGGTCCCCGACAAGACCACCGCCCGCGGGCGGACCTTCAGGGTGGTCGTGGACAAGGAGGCCCTGGGCGGCGCGCCGAAGGCGTCGTGGGGCGTGCAGGTGGTCATGCAGTCCAACGAGGGCTATCCCGGCAAGGGCGACCTCCTGTCCCGGAAGGTCAACGAGTACGCCGGGCAGCACCGCTTCGGCGGCGGCAGCGACTGGGACTGCGATCCGCACGTGCTGGACATCCTCGTGGCCCCGGCCGAGGGCGGAGACGCCGAGAAGGAGGGCCAGAAGGAGGCCCTGGCCTACGAGTGCGGCCCCGAGGGCGAGTCCGTGAAGCGGGCCACCCTGCCGATGATCCGCAAGGGCGAGGACGAGTAGCCTTGACCGTCCGCCTGCCCCCACTCGGCTTCCCGTTGCCGTTCCCGTTGCCGTTCCCGTTCCGTTCCCGTTCCCGATCGGTGCGTCCAGAGATGCCGTCGGTCGCATCACCGGCGAGGCCGCCGGCGCCCCAAGGGGAGAAGCGAGTCGCCGGCGCCCCGACTCACGGGGAAGGCTCGGCGGTGGGGAGGACGAGGCGCGCCACGGTGCCGCGGCCTCCCGCGCGGTCGTGCAGGCTCACCTCGCCGCGCAGGCCGCCGGCGATGGCCTGGGCGATGGTCAGGCCCAGGCCGAGGTGCGTGCCGACGGGGTGGCTGGTCACGAAGGGATCGAAGGCCCGATCGGCCACCTCGGCCGGGACGCCGGGGCCGCCGTCGACCACCTCCACGACGACCTGGCCGTTGTCGGTGGAGGTGCGGACGGTCACCGGGCCGCCGGCCTCCACGGCGTTGTCGAGCAGGCGCCCGACGGCGCGCAGGAGGCGGCGCGCGCTCCCTTGGACGGGCGGGACCTCGGACGGCTCGACGTGGATGTCCGCGTCCTCCCCGTGCCGCAACCTGGCCTCCGCCGCTGCGTCCTCCACGACGCTCGCCACGTCCAGGGGGAGGCCGCCCGGCTCCGAGTCGGCGAATTCTCCGATGGCCGTGACGATGCGGCGGATGCGCTCGGCCCCCTCCGAGGCGTCCTCGACGACGCCGGGCAGGTCCTGCCGCACGTAGTCCAGGTCGGCCTCGCGCTGCGCGCCCGCCACGGCGTCGGCCTGGTCCTCGGGGACGAGCGCCACGAGCCGGTCCACCAGGCCGAGAAGCGCCTGCGCGTGCTCCTCCATGTAGCGGAGGTTGGACGTGATGAAGCCGAGGGGGTTGTTGATCTCGTGGGCCAGGCCTGCGGCCAGCCGGCCGATGATCGCGATCTTCTCGGCGTGCACGAGCTGCTGCTGCGTCGCGCGGAGGCGCTCCAGGCTCTCCGTGAGGGCCCGGTTCGCCTCGCGCGTCTCCTCGTGGAGCTTCTGCATCCGCTCGGCCACCAGGCGGCGCTCCGTCACGTCCTTCACCACGAGGATGCGCTCGCCGCCGGCGATCCCGGGGTGCGCCGTCTCCTCGAAGCACCGGTAGGTGTCGCCGAATCGCTCGAACTGGCACGAGGAGTCGTCCTCCGGGGGCCAGGGCGCCTGCCGCTCGGGCCACAGGGCGTCCCACCGGCTGCCCGGGAGATCCCGGACGTCGCGCCCCACCATCCGGGCGAGGCCGCGGTTCGCCCTCCGCAGGGTCCCGTCCTCGCGCACGACCGCGATCCCGTCGCCGATGGCGTCGAAGGTGCCCTCCCACTCGCGCTTGGCTCGCTCCACGCGGCGGAAGAGGCGGACGCCCTCCAGGCGGGTCTCGATCTCGCCCGCCAGGACCTGGAGTCGCGTGACGAGGTCGGGTGCCAGGGCGGCCGGGGCCTCCACGACCAGGAGCCCGTCGTCACGCAGGGAGGCCGCGAAGGCCTTCGGATCGTCCGGCGGGGCGTCGGCCGGCGCGCAGAACCGCGCGCGGAGTCCGTGCGCCGCGAGGGCCAGCTCCACGCGCTCGCGGAGCGCCTCCGGCGCCTGGAGGCCCGAGAGATCCCGCAGCAGCCCCAGGAGCGCGTCCCCGTCGGGTGCGTCGTGCATCTCGGGCTCCTCCCCCACGTCGTTCGATGATCCCATGACGCGCCATCCTAGTCGGAAGGCCACGTGATTGCATCGCCCCGGCGGCTCGTGGTGTAGGTTGGGGGGCCATGGGCGACTCACCGATCTCGGACGCGGGGCTGGAGCGGGTGGCGGAGCGTGTAGGCGCCGCCTTTCGCCTCGTGCGGCGGCGCGCCCCGAAGTCGGTGCGGCGGCGTGTGCGGCGGACCCTGGAGGAGGTCTACCGGGTCGTGCGGCACGGCGAGGGAGAGCGCCCGCAGCGGCTGCGCCTGGCCCGCGAGCTGGACCAGCTCGACGCGGAGCTCCGGGGGCGGGAGGCCTTCGTCCCGTACTTCTACCAGGAGGGGAGGCTGGCCCTGGTGCGGGCGTGGGACCCGGTGCGAATCCGGGAGACCATCGACGATCGCCGCGTCCGCGAGCACCTGGAGCGATACGAGGCCCGCATCGCGCGCGCCGAGGATCGCTTCCGGTGGTTCTACCGGCGCGCCGGCCTGGAGGTGGATCCGGCTCCGGCCCCGAAGCCCTGGGAGCTCCCCTATGCGCGCTTCGAGCAGGTGAAGGAGTTTCTGTGGGGACGCGTGAGGCGGGCGCAGCACGTCCCTCCCCGCGGGTGAGGCCCCGGGTGATCAGGGCAATCGCAAAGTCGGAGAGGTGAGGGCCGTGCGGCGGTACGGCGCCCGGCGCCGGATTGCACCCGCTCGGAAACGATGGGTTCTGCGCGTCTGAGAGCAGGCAAGGGCACGGGCAAGGGCAAAGGCAAGGGAGGGCGGTCGACTTTGCGACCGCCCTGCCCGGGTGATCGCCCCGCCTTGTGGAGCGCCGGTGCGTCTCCTATAACCGGCCCGTTCGCAGCAGGAGGAAGGCATGGAGACGCTGGAGAGCTACGTCGGCGGTCGATGGCAGCCGGGCGCGGGGGAGCCCGTGGTGCTCGTGAACCCCGCGACCGAGGAGCCCGTGGCGAAGACGAGCACCCAGGGGCTCGACGTGCGTGAGGCGCTGGCCCGGGCGCGGGAGGTCGGCGGCGCGGCCCTGCGAAGCATGACCTTCGCGGAGCGCGGCGAGATGCTCGAGGCCCTCTCGAGGGCCGTCGTGGAGCAGCGGGAGACCCTCCTGGAGCTGTCCATGATCAACAACGGCGCGACCCGCGGGGACGCCAAGTTCGACGTGGACGGCGCCTCCTTCACCCTGGCCTCCTACGCTCGGCTGGGCCGCGAGCTTGGCGATCGCCGCTATCTCACGGACGGCGAGGCCGTGGAGCTGATGGGCTCGAAGCGCGTGGCGGGCCGGCACCTGATGGTCCCGCGCCGGGGCGTGGCCGTGCACGTCAACGCCTTCAACTTCCCCGCCTGGGGCCTGGCGGAGAAGGCGGCGACCGCCTGGCTGGCGGGGATGCCCGTCTTCTCCAAGCCCGGCACGCCCACGGCCCTCGTGGCCTGGTCCCTCGCGAAGGCCCTGGTAGGCGCGGGCGCGCTGCCCGACGGCGCCTTCGGTTTCCTGGCGGGCCCGGCGGGCGATCTGGTGGACCACCTGGAGCCCGGGGACGTGCTCGCCTTCACGGGTTCGGGCGCCACGGCGGCGCGCATGCGCTCCCTCCCGCACGTGCTGGAGGCGGGGATCCCGGTGAACGTGGAGGCCGACAGCCTGAACGTGGCGATGCTCTCGCCCGACGTGGAGCCGGGCGACGAGGCCTGGGACCTGATGGTGCGGGACGTCTTCCGCGACGTGACACAGAAGACCGGCCAGAAGTGCACGGCCATCCGCCGGGTCCTGGTCCCCACCGAGCGGACCGACGACCTGGCCGAGGCGCTGCTGGACGAGGCGAGCCGCCTGCGGATCGGCGATCCGCGGGCCGACGGCGTCCGCATGGGCCCGGTGGTCTCCGCCGCCCAGCGGGACGACGTCCTGGCGGGCCTGGACCGCCTCCGCGAGGGCTTGACGACCCTCCGCGGCGCCGGGCGCCCCGAGGAGGTGGTGGGCGTGGACGGCGATCGCGGCTACTTCGTGGACGCGCACCTGTTCCGCGCCGCCGACCCGGCCGCCTCGCTGGCGGCGGAGGCGGTGCACCGGCAGGAGGTCTTCGGGCCCGCCGCCACCCTGCTGCCCTACGACGGGACGGTGGAGCAGGCCGCGGCGCTCGTGCGTCTGGGCGGCGGGGGCCTGGTGGCCTCCGTCTACGGCGAGGACCGGGACTGGATCCGCGAGGCCGCCCTCGAGCTGGCGCCCTGGAGCGGGCGGGTCACCATCGGCAGCCGGAAGATCGCCGCGGCCTCCCCGGGGCCCGGGACCGTACTGCCGGAGCTGATCCACGGCGGCCCCGGCCGCGCCGGCAACGGCGAGGAGCTCGGCGGCGTGCGCGGCATGGGCCTGTACATGCAGCGCGTGGCGGTCCAGGGCTATCGCCCGTTCGTGGAGCGCCTGTTCTGACCGTCCCCCGCCTCGGGGCGGATCACGTGGTAGCCGCCCCGGCGCTCCAGGACGAGACCCTCCTGCGACAGGGTCGCCCGGAAGAGGGCCCGCAGGGTGGGCTCGTCCACGGGCCGCGGGGCCACGACCGTCACGCGGCGATCGCCGAGGTCCGGTGGGCGGAAGAGGAGGTTCATGGACGCGGCGCAGCTCACGAGGCGGGCCACCTTCCGGAGCGGGACGTCCCGGAGGTCGACGCGCGTCGTCTCCCCGGGCTCCAGGGGCTCGCAGGGGCGCTCCGCCGGCGGCGGCTCGGCGGCGCGCGGGGGCTTGGTCCAGCACGGGGCCAGGAGCAGCGCCACCACGGCGGCCCGGACAATCACCGATTGTCTCGAGGTCCACGTCGTGGGTATGGATGGGTTGAACCGTGCCATCTCCGGTCGCCACGCTAACGCCGCACGCCCACGTGCCGGAAGGAGCGAGTCCGTGTCGAAGTCACATCGTGTCGTCCAGGGGATCGTCCTCTCCAGCCTCCTGGCCCTGCTGGCGGCCGGATGCGGAGGCGACGAGCGCCGCAAGATCGGCTCCGTCTGTGCCGACGGGGATCAGTGCGTGACCGGGTTCTGCTATGAGTTCCGGTGCCTGGATCCGGACGCCGACGAGGACTCCGACGGCCTCATCAACAAGGTCGAGGCCGCGCTGGGCACGGATCCGTTCTCGCGCGACACGGACGGCGACGGGATCCCGGATCTGGACGAGGTGGGGGATCCGACCGCGCCCAACGACACGGACGGCGACAGCACGCCCGAGGACCCGAGGCACGACGCCCTCGAGAGCGCCATCGCCGACGCGGACGGGGACTGCATCCCCGACCAGCAGGACCCCCGGGACGACGAGCCCGAGACCGATCCCGACGTGGTGGCGCGCCAGGCGTGCCTCAACCGGGGCGTCTGCCGGGACGCTCCCGTCGACGCGGAGTGCGAGCAGCCGGCGGAGGGGAGTGACGAGGCCCCGGTGCTCCACTGCGACTACGACCGGGTGGCGGACTTCGAGGAGGGGACCGAGACGCTCTGCGACCTGAAGGACAACAACTGCGACGGGCAGGTGGACGAGGGCCTCACGTACCTGGAGGACGGCGAGCCGAAGGGGCTCGGCAGGTCGTGTCGCGGGGTCGGCGCCTGCTCGGACGTGGAGGGCGTCGTGGAGTGCCGTCCGTCCGACGGCGCGACCATCTGCTCCGTGAACGCGGGGGGCAGCGAGTTCGCCGGGACGGACGCGGAGATCCAGTGCAACGAAGTGGACGACGACTGCGACGGGCTCACCGACGACGGCGTGACGTGGACGGCCCCGGACGGCGAGGACATCGCCTGGGGCGAGCCCTGCTTCGCGCCCGGCGTGTGCGGCCTCGTCGAGGGTCACGTGGAGTGCGCCCCGGAGGGCGACGGGGGCACCTGCTCGACCCTGCCCGGCGGCAGCGAGGACCAGAGCGGCGAGGAGGTCTGTGACGGCGCCGACAACGACTGCGACGAGGAGGTGGACGAGGGCATCGAGTGGACGTCGCCCGCCGGCGAGGTGCTGTCCGTCGGGGACGGCTGCGGCACCGGCGCCTGCGAGGGGGGGACCGTCGTCTGCCAGAGCGGCGTGCCGACGTGCTCGACCCTCGGCGAGGCCACGGACGGCCTGGAGCAGTGCAACGGCGTGGACGACGACTGCGACGGCGACACGGACGAGCCCGACGGGCTGGCCCTGGCGTGCCCGAGCCAGGGCGTGTGCGCCGACCTGGAGCCCGCCGAGGTCTTCTGCTCGGAGTCGGACCTCGTCGTCTGCTCCTATCTGGGCGTGGAGGGCTACGAGCACCAGGAGGAGGTGAGCTGCAACGGCGTGGACGACGACTGCGACGGCAGCACCGACGAGGACCTGGTGTCGGCCGACGGCCTCGCCCTGGGGGAGGCCTGCCAGGGGCATGGCGTCTGCGCCGGGTCCACCGGCACGGTCGTCTGCGATCCCGATCCCCCGGCCGGGGGGACGCCGGGTGCGGTCTGCTCCGCGGACCTGGAGGGTACCCCCGAGGAGTGCGACGGCCTCGACAACGACTGCGACGGGCAGACCGACGAGGGCGCCGCGCCCCCGGAGGACCTCGGGTGCTCCGTCGAGGGGCTCTGCGCGGGGTACGTCGACATCCCGCCGGCCTGCGTGGACGCGTCCTGGCTGTGCCCGTACGAGGAGGACCCGTCGTTCGAGCCCGAGGAGGCCACCTGCGACGGGCTCGACAACGACTGCGACGGCCTCGTGGACGACGGCGTGCCCAAGGTCTTCACCGGTGCGCTCGCGGCGCGCGCCGACGTGCAGCCGCCGGATCGACAGCGCTGGCGGGCCGCGGTGCCGGACGACGGGCGCCCGGTGATCTACGGCGGCCTCCAGGTCCGGGACGACCTCGACGGGAGCCTCCTCGGGCGGGCCCTCGGCGATACCTGGCGCTACGACGCGGAGATCCACGAATGGGAGCGTCTCCCGACGCCGGCAGACGGGGGACCCGGGCCGCGCGCCGGGCACGCGACGGCCTGGGAGCCGACGCAGGGCGTCGTGCTCGTGCACGGCGGCTTCACTACGTCGTCCGGCGGCCAGACCCTGTCGGGCCTCGACCCGGACCAGGTGGGCGCGGACCTCCCGATGGTCCCGGGAGCCTGGGCCCTGGACCCCGAGACCGGCGCGTGGGAGGCCGTCGGGCAGGAGCCCGGGCTCATGCGCGCCCACCACAGCCTGGTCGCGCTGGGCGACGGGCGGGTCGTCCTGCACGGCGGCGTCGGCTTCGACGAGCTTCCGTCCACCCTGGTGGGCACCCTGGAGCCGGGTGGCGTCGACGAGCCCGCCTGGGTGATCCAGTGGCAGACGGACACACCCCAGGCGTCTCCCCGGCGGGCGCACGCCGCGGTTCGCGATCCCGCGACGGGGCGGGTGGTCCTGGTGGGCGGCGACGGGCCGGACGGCACGACGCCTCCGCTGGCGGAAGCGTGGAGCGGCGACCCGGAGGAGGGCTGGGTCGTCCTCGGGGACGAGGCGAACCAGCCCGGCGCCCGCGTGGCGCCGTCCACCACCATCGCCGGCGGGATCCTCTTCGTGCTGGGCGGCGCGGCCCCCGGCGACGAGTACGCCGTGGGCGACCTGGCCGGCGACGGCTGGCAGATCCCGGTGGACGGCGGGGGCGCATGGGGCCCCTTCGATCCACCGGATGCCCTGGGCGGCCAGGCCGGCGCCGTCACGTGGACGGAGGGCGAGTCCACGCTCAGGCTCGCGGGCGGGGCCGGGTCGCTCCCGGTCTCCCACCGGCGGACCTTCACGCGGGACCTCGGCGCCGGTGCCTGGAGCGCGGGCACCCGCTGGTCCGGGCCCGCACCCCGCGTGGGCGGCGCCCTGTCCGTACGCCGGGACACGGGGGAGACATGGCTCATCGGTGGGCAGCGCGTCGCCGGCGGCCACCCGCTGCAGGACGTCTGGCGCTACGTGGACGGCGCCTGGGAGGTCGCGGCCGAGGCGACCCTGCCGGGCGCCGGCGTGGACCAGACGCGGCCGAGCACTCGGGGCGCAGCGGCCGTGTGGGATCCCGTCGGAGAGCGCATCCTCGTGTACGGCGGCGTGGACGTGGCCGGCGAGCCCTCCGGCGTCCTGTGGGCGTGGGTCCCCGGCGAGCAGACCTTCAAGATGCCCGACGCCCAGGGCGACAAGCCGCCCGCTGCCCGGGAGGCGGTGTTCGCGGTCGACGAGGACGGGACGACCGCCTGGCTCCTGGCCGGCCAGCCCAGCCCGAACGGGGGCTTCGGCATGGACCTCACGCTACACCGCCTGGAGCTGTCCACTCTCACGTGGACGCAGGTCTGGGCGTCGGGGGGCGACGCCCCGGGCCCGTGGATGGCGCGCGGTCTCGTCGGTGGCTGGCGCGAGGGTCTCGAGGTCACGGTGCTGGGCATCGAGGGCGACGTGAGCATGTGGCGCTGGATCGAAGGCGGGTGGACCGAGGAGGCCTTCCCGCAGATCTTCCTCCAGGACTTCCTGGCGGGCGCACACGATCCCGCGAGCGGTCGGTCCCTCCTCGTCGCCCGGGGCTTCGACCAGCCCACGGACGCACCTCCCGCCACCCTGCAGGTGGACCACGCCGGGGCCACGATCGAGCCGCTGGCGGCGGAGGGCGACTGGCCGAGCGCCCTGGGCGGCGCCGCAGCGGCCGTGCACCCCTCCCTGGGCGCGCTGCTGTTCGGTGGAGCCGGCGACGGTGGCTACACCCACGCCGGCTGGATCACCGCGGGCCAGGCCTGCCCGCAGTAGGGCCGCCGTCCCCGGCGGTCGCGGGGCCTCTGAAAAATGAGAAGTGAGTAGGCTTGACCCCTACAGGAGGGGTTCGACGACGTCGCGGACGTCGGGGGCGACGGCCAGGTCCACGCGGTCGAGGGCTTCCTGGTCGCGCAGGGCGTCTAGAAGCTCGGGGAGGCTGCGCTCGAGGGGGGAGGGGAGGCGCTCCAGGCCGAAGAGGCCGCAGGTCATCTGGCGTGCGCCCAGGCCCTGCACGGCGTCTGCGGCCTGGCGCGCGGCGGCGCAGGCGCGGTCGGTGCGGTGCTCGGAGCGGACGCCCAGGCCGAGGAGCAGGATGAGGCGGTGGCTCAGGCGCCCGCGGGTGGGGCAGAGGACCTGCTCGCCGGCGGCGCCCGTGGCGAAGCCGCCCATGAGCCACTGGCTCAGGGCGCCGCACATCCGCCAGTCCACCAGGCCGGCCAGCCCGGGCAGGGGGCGCTCGTCCGCGAAGACGGGGAGCACGAGGACCTCGCCCGGGTGGTCGTCCAGGGCGCGGAGCGCGGCGGGGACCGCGCGCAGCTCCGGCGGGCCCTCGCTCACGCGTCGTCGCGCGGCAGCGAGGCGATGCGGTCGAGGATCCCGTTGATGAAGGCGCCCGAGTCCTGGGAGCCGTAGCGCTTGGCGATCTCGACCGCCTCGTTGAGCGTCACCTTCGGGGGAATGTCCGGCATCCATCGGAGCTCGTAGGTGGCCATCCGGAGGATGTTCCGGTCCACCACGGCCATGCGCGGCACCTTCCAGTTCGTGGAGCACCGGCCCAGCAGGGTGTCGATCCCGTCCCGGTGGGCGACGACGCCCCGGACGAGGGTCTCCGCGAAGTCCTGGACCTCCGTGTCGCCCCGGATGAGCTGCTCGAGGTCCTCGTCCTCCGGGTGTGGGGGCTCGGAGGCCCGCTCACGCATGTCCGCGAGGACCTCCTCGACGGTGCGCTCCCCGAACTCGAGGGAGTAGAGCGTCTGGAGCGCGAGCTCCCTGGCGCGTCTGCGGCTACCCACGGCTCGTGCCTCACTCGCCCATGGACCGGAAGAGGTCGACCATCTCCATGGCGGCGGTCGCGGCCTCCCAGCCCTTGTTGCCGGCCTTGGTCCCGGCGCGCTCCACGGCCTGCTCGATGGTGTCCGTCGTCAGGACTCCGAAGCCCACGGGCACGCCCGTGTCCATGCTGGCGGCGGCGACGCCCTTGGAGACCTCGGCCGCCACGTAGTCGAAGTGGGGCGTGGCGCCGCGGATCACGCAGCCCAGGGCGATGATCGCGTCGTACTCGCCGGACCGGGCCATGCGCTGGACCGCCAGGGGCAGCTCGAAGGAGCCCGGCACCCGGGCGACGGTGATGGCGTCTGCGTCGCCACCGTGCCGCACCACGGCGTCCACGGCGCCCTCGAGGAGGCGCTCGGTGATGAAGCTGTTCCAGCGGCTCACCACCACGCCCCAGCGTCCGCCGGCGGCGTTGAGGTTCCCATCGAGCGTGTTCATGTCGTCCCTCCGTCGGAGCGTCGCGCCGTCGTTATGGCGCGGCCCGTCCTACGGCGTCAATCGAAGCTCTGCGAGGCCGCTCGTCTTGGTGGAGAGCTGGGGCGCGTTCATCACGCACTCGAGGCCGTCGCCGTCGGTGAACGGCGTGGCGTGCACGGGCCCGTCGAGCCGGACGTGGAGCACGCCGTCGTCGTCCGTCGCCACCTCCCGGATCGTACCCTCTCCGAAGTCGTGGGAGTCCCGGTAGAAGTCGTTGAAGTCGCCGACGACCTCCAGGAGGATCCGATCGTCCGGCTCGAAGCCGGACAGGACGCCCCGATAGGTCACGTCCGCGGTGACGCCGGTCAGCTCCACCCGGCGGTGGCCCTCGAAATATCCCCCGTCGAAGGTCACGTCGGCGAAGGGCGAGGCGTCCGGCACGTTGTCGACGTACCGCTTGGGGCCGCCTTCGGACTGCTCGCACTTGACCGTGGCCGTGATCGGCGTGATCAGGCGGGCTTCGCTCGGATCCGGCAGCGGCGCCTCGTCCCAGACGTCGGCGTATCGCCGGAGCCATCGGCGCTCCAGGTCGCTGCGGTTCGTGGCGAGCGTGGCCCCCGTGCCCTCCAGGTGGGCCTCGGCCCCGTCCAGGGCGTCGCCGAGCGAGACGTCCCCGGACAGGAAGAGGTCGAAGAACGTCGTCGCCGCTGCCAGGATCCGCTGGACGTCCGCGTGACCCCGCACGCCCACGAGGATCCGGTCCGGGCCGTCCAGCTTGCCCCACACGCTGCCCGCGTCGGGCTGCCCCCCGGTCCCGTCGGAGTGCGTCTGCCCGCCGGCCAGGAAGACGATGCCCGGCCCGCCGGCCACGTTCACGTCCGCCACGGTCGCGAGCCGATCCCGCGTCATCGTCGCCTCGCCGTAGACCCCCCGGTTGACGGTGAGTCCCACGGTGCGGGCCTCGCGCCAGCCGTCCTTCACCTGCTCGCGCACACCCTGGGTCAGCCAGACGACGGCGTCCATGGCGTCCAGGCTCCGGAGGGCGTCCTCGACGTGGCCCTCCCGGGCGTACTGGACCTCCACGACCTCGTCGAAGCCCCCGTGGTTCTTCGCGGCGTCCAGGGCGCCGGTGAGGCGGGTGCCGAACGCCCCGCCGAAGGTGTTGAGCGCCACGAAGCGGCGGGTCCCGAAGTCCACCTCCGGGACGGCGTCGGGCTCCAGGGTGAGGGCGCCCGCGGCGAGGCTCGTGTCGTTGTCCGGGTCATGGCCGGACAGGTCCTTCAGGAGGACGGGGCGGCCGACGGACACGGGCTCCAGCGCACCTCCGTCGGCCCCCTGCCACGTCAGCCCGTCGTCGGTGCGGGTCTGCAGCGCATGGGTGCAGCCGTCGTCCGTGCACGCACGCACGGCGGTCCGTAGCGCGCCCTGGGAGTCGGTGCCCTCGGCCCACTCCACGCGACGCCCCGCGCTGTCCTCCACGACGCCGGCCGAGAGCACCTCCAGGCCCTGCGACACCGCGGCCAGGTCCGCGTCGTCGGCGGCAAGGGCCTCGAAGTCGGCCGGATCCATCCGCTCCTGGACGGTGAGCTCGCTGGAGGGGACGTCGACCCCGCCGTCGGTGCCCGGCGAGTCGTCCCCGCCGTCGGTGCCCGGCGAGTCGTCCCCGCCGCCGCAGGCGGACGCCACCGCCGCCGCGACGAAGGGCGCCAGCCCCCGCCACCTGCTCCCGCGCATCATGCGAACCCTGCCTTCACGAGCGCTTCGAGGCTGAGCCCGCCGGCGTCTCCGCCGCCTCCCAGGCGCTCCAGGGAGCGGCGAACGTACTTGCCGACGAGGTCGGTCTCCACGTTGGTCGGCGCGCCGATCGGGCGATCCAGCATGTTCGTGTGCTCGCCCGTGTGGGGCACCACGGCGACCGTCACCCGGGCGCCGTCGAGGTGGGCCACCGTCAGGCTGACGCCGTCCAGGGCGATGGAGCCCTTCTCCACGACCGTGTCCAGGAGGTCCTCCGGGATCTCCCACGTGAGCTCCCAGCCGTCGCCCACCTTCGTGCGCTCCACCAGGCGCCCGACGCCGTCCACGTGGCCCTGGACCATGTGGCCGCCCATCCGGTCGCCCACCCGCAGGGCGCGCTCCAGGTTGACGCGGTCGCCGGGCTTCAGGTCGCCCAGGTTCGTGCGGCGGAGCGTCTCCTCGCTCACGTCCGCGCGGAACCACCCGTCGCCCTTGGCCACGGCGGTCAGGCAGGCTCCGTTCACGGCGATGCTGTCGCCCAGGGCCACCCCGTCCATGTCGATGGAGGTCCCCACGGTCAGGCGGGCCTCGCGGCCCTGTCGCTCCAGGCGATCCAGCCGTCCCACGTCCTCGATCAGCCCGGTGAACACCGCTCCACCTCCTCAGCCTCGGGGAGATCCATCCTGCCCGGGGCGCGCCACGATCTCCACGTCCGCGCCCACCCGGCGCACGCGATCCACCACGAATCCGGGGGCCTCGTCGGGGGTGTCCACGCCCAGGGAGCCCACCGCCGGGACGCCGTCCGACCCCATCAGCCGGGGCGCCAGGAAGGTGATCAGGCGGTCCACGCGCCCGGCGCGGAGCAGCGCCGTCGCGAGGCCGCTGCCACCCTCGACCAGCACCGAGGTCACAGGCCGGGGTATCCGCGCGCCGAGCCGATCGATCAGCGCGGTCACGTCCACCCGCCCGTCCGGGGAGGGCAGGCTCCAGACCTCGGCCCCGAGGCTCCGCCGTACCTCCGCGCCGGGGTCGTCGTCGGGCCGGGCGGTCGCCACCAGGACGCCGGGGGCGCCGGCGCCCTCGAACAGCCGCGCCGTCGTGGGCACCGCCAGCCCCGAGTCCACGACGATTCGCAGCGGGTCGCCGCCGGCTTCGTCGTCCACGCCCCGGGCCGTCAGCCTCGGGTCGTCCGCCAGGGCCGTCCCGCTCCCCACCATGACCGCGTCCAGGCGGGCGCGCATCCGGTGCACCTCGCGCCGGGCCTCGGGTCCGGTGATCCACCTGCTGGCGCCGGTGCGCGCCGCGATGCGGCCGTCCAGGGTCGCGGCGAGCTTGAGGACCACCAGCGGTCGCCCCGTGGTGATCCAGTGCTCGAAGATCTCGTTGAGGGCGTGACACTCCTCCGCGAGGACCCCTGTGATCACCTCGACGCCGCCCTCGCGCAGCCGCGCCACGCCGCTCCCGCACACCTGCGGGTTCGGATCCCCGGCGCCCAGGATCACCCGCGCCACGCCGGCCCGGAGGATCGCCTCCGTGCACGGCCCGGTCCGCCCGCGGTGGTTGCAGGGCTCCAGGGTCACGTACATGTCGGCGCCGCGGGCGTCGGCGCCCGCCTCCCGGAGGGCGTGGACCTCCGCGTGGGGGCCGCCGGCCCGGACGTGGAAGCCCTCGCCGACGCAGACGCCGTCGCGCACCACCACCGCGCCGACCATGGGGTTGGGGCTGGTCGTGCCCCGACCGCGCCGGGCCAGGTCCAGGGCCCGCTCCATCCAGCCCCGGTCCTCGGCGGCGGCGGGCGCCCCGCTCACGGGAGGTCCGGCTCCTCGGGAGGCTCGTCCCGGAAGCTCCGAAGCTCCTCCATGAACTCGTCGACGCTGGCGAAGGAGCGGTAGACGGAGGCGTAGCGGACGTACGCGACCGGGTCCTGCTCGCGGAGGAAGACCAGGACCTTGTCGCCGACCTCCTCGCTGGTGATGGCCTTGCGCGGATAGACCGCGAGCTTCGCCTCGAGGTGCTCCACGAACGCGGTCAGGGTCTCGAGGTCCACCGGGCGCTTCTTGCATGCGAGCCGGAGGCTCTGCAGGAGCTTGTCCCGGCTGAAGGGCTCGGTCCGGTCGTCGCGCTTGACGACGTCCGGGCGGGTCTCCTCGATCTCCTCGTAGGTCGTGAAGCGCTCGGCGCACTCGGCGCACTTGCGACGCCGACGGATGGCGCGGCCGTCCCGGGCCATCCGCGAGTCGATGACCCGGTTGTCGAAAGCGCCGCAGAAGGGGCAACGCATGTCAGTCCGAGCGCTCGAGCCCGACGATCTTGTCGAGCCGGTGCTGGTGGCGCTCCTCGAAGGGGGTCTCCAGCCACGCGTCCACCAGCTCCAGCGCGTACTCGGCCGCGAGCAGCCGGCCGCCCATGCAGAGCACGTTGGCCCGGTTGTGCTGGGAGGCCAGGCGCGCCGTGGTGGGATCATGGACCAGCGCCGCACGCACGCCGGGGACCTTGTTGGCCGCGATGGACATGCCGATGCCCGTGCCGCAGACCAGGATCCCGCGATCCGCGTCGCCGCTCGAGACCGCGCGGGCGACCTCGCCCGCCTGGTCCGGGTAGTCGACGCGCTCGCCGTCCTCGGGGCCGATCTCGACCACCTCGAGGCCGCGCTCGCGCAGGTGGGCCACGATGGCCCGGCGCATGGCGATGGCGGCGTGGTCGCTCCCCACGTGGATACGGTCCGTCATGGAGGGCAGCCTACGCCTCGAGTTGCTCTTCGTCCGTCTCCACGCCCGTCGGGCCGACGGGGACCGCCTCGCGGCCCTTGTACCAGCCGCACTCGGGGCAGGCCCGGTGGCTGAGGACGTCGGCTCCGCAGTTGTCGCAGATCCCCACGGCCGGGAGCCGGATCTTGTCGTGCTGCGCGCGGCGCATGTCGCGCTTGGACTTGCTCTTCTTCTGCTTGGGGACGGCCACGAGAGCCTCCGTGAAAGTCGCGGTGAAGCCGGGTCCGAAGCGGGCGACGCCGGCTAGAGATCGATGTCCTTGAGCTTTGCCCAGCGCGGGTCGATATCATCCCCCTCGCTGGACCACAACGGTTCGTTTTCCGCGGGCTCGGGCGCTTCGGCCACGACCGGGTAGGGCTCCTGGGCCAGCACGATCTGCTCTCGGAGCAGGGGCTCCAGGTCCAGGGTCCGATTCTGGTACACGTATGGCACGTCGGCGTCCAGCCCCTCGCCGTCCACTCCGTCACCCAGGTTGGCGTCGTGCTTCCGGGCGGGGAGGAACAGCTCGTGGACCGAGACCTCCACGCGGGTTCGACCCGGCTTCAGGGTGCGGCTGCAGGCGAAGGTCGCGCCGAAGGACACGTCCGCGCGTACGTGCACGTTGTCGCCGACGCGGTGGGCTTCCGCCTCCACGTGGACCCGCGAGTCCGGGGCGTACGGGTCCAGGAGCGTGTCCCCCAGCCACTCGGGGGGAAGCTCGCCCCGGATGGACCAGCCGGCGTCCGGGATCTCGTCGACGTCGATGGTGAGGGACGGGTTCTTCTTCATGATGATGCTCCCGCCGCGTCGGGCGGGCTGCTCCCGAGCGAGGTCCGCCGCCAGCACCCTGGCGTCGCATCGGGGCGCGAGAGCATAGGAGGGCGGCCGTCGTCGGGTCAACCGAAAAGCGCCGTGACTGCGGCGATCTGCGAGCACAGCGCGCACCCCGCTCCACTCTTGCGTTTGCCGGAGAGCGCCCGCATGGTGTGGACGCGGGCGGGTGTCGCCCGGACGGCAGGAGTGCACGATGGCCGAGGGTGACAAGGACCGGGCCGGGCGCGAGCCCGACGAGACGCCGCCGCTCGAGGACGACGCCTTCGTCGGGGAGCAACCGTTCGCCGAGGACGTCGATTCCATCGAGGGGCTCCGCGATGCCCGCAAGGGGATGTCCGACGGCCTCCGGAAGGCGGTCGCGTCGGGCATCCGCACCGTGCTCTCCGCCGATGACGTGCTGCGCGAGGCCCTGCCGAGGGACGTCCTGTCCTACATGATGCGCCAGACGGACACGGCCAAGGACGAGGTCGTCCGGGTCATCGGCGTGCAGACGCGGAAGTTCCTGGAGAACCTGGACCTGGCCGGGGAGATCCAGAAGATCCTCACGTCGGTCAGCTTCGAGGTGAAGACGGAGATCCGCTTCATCCCGAACGATCAGTCGGTCATGCCGCGCCCCAACGTGAAGATGCGAAGCCGGGCCCGCGGCACGCGCGAGCGCGAGGACGCCCCCGAGGAGGCCGAGGAGGAGGCCCCGGTTCGCGACCGGGCCGATCGCCCCGAGCGGGAGCGTCCCACGACCGGGCGCCGAAGCCGCCTCGGCGCGGCGGTGGACCGGGCCCTCGGGGTATTCGGACGCGAGGACGAGCGCGGCTGGTCCGAGCCCGGAGACCTCGACGATCTCGCGCGCGAGGACACGCCACCGGAGGCCTCCGAGGGCGGCCGTTAGGGCCCCCCGCTAGGGGTCAAGCCTACTCATTTCACACTTTTCGGCCGGGCTCCGACCACCGGGGACGGCTCACAGTTCGTCACATGTCGCAAGACGAAGGGCTCGCGCAAAGACGCGAAGACGCAAAGGAAAACGGCATGCTTCGGTCCGGTGTGGTCGCTGTTGGCCTGCGGGTGACTCGACAGTCTCACCCAAACCGGTGTGCAAGCGGTTCGCTGGCCTTTGGGCCTTGGCGTCTTGGCGCGCGATTCTCCGCGAGACCGGGGGATCCCGAGGTGTGAAGGACTGTAAGCCGGGGAGGTCCTACTCGCTCCGGCGGACCCGGATGGAGTCGATGCGGACCGGCTCGGCGGGCTTGGTGGCGCTCTCGCCGTCCTCCGTGGGGCGCTTGGGAGCGTTGGCGATGGCCTTCACGACGTCCAGGTCCCCGCAGCGGCCGAAGGGGGTGTAGCGGTCCGCGAGCTGGGCGGCGGGCCGCAAGGTGATGAAGAACTGGCTTCCGTGGCTGTCGTCGCCCGCGTCGACCATGGCCATGACGCCCGCCTCCTCGTAGGCGCCGGCGAGGCCCTCCTCGTGCGGGATGCGCCAGCCCGGCGTGCCGCCGCGGACCCCCGGACGGCCCGTCTGGATGATGAAGTCGTCGATGGCCCGGTGGAAGCTCAGCCCGTCGTAGAAGCGGGTCTTCATCAGCTCCTGGGTGTCCGGATCCCGCCAGGGACGAAGCCCCTGGGCCAGGGCCACGAAGTTGGCCACCGTCTGGGGCGCGGCCGCGGGCTCCAGCGTGCAGTGGATCTCCCCCTCGGCGCTGTCGATCGTGACGGCGACCGTCGGGCCCTCGCCGGGGATGGCGGACATGATCTCCCGGCGGTCCTTCTCGCTGTAGGTCCGCAGGACCACCTCCCCGCGCGGCGGCGCGCCGCCCTCCTTCGCCTTCTTCCCGGTGGAGCCCGCCGCCTCCCGGGGCGCGCTCGACGTCGGCGGCGCCTCCGTGGGCTCGTCCGCGGAGGCGGCGGCGATGCGCCGGTCCAGGTCGGGATCCCGCGGGGAGCGGCAGGAGGCAGCGAGCAGCCCGGCGACGAGCAGGGCTGGAAAGATGCGCGGTGGATTCATGGGGGCGCCCCGTGGAGCGACGGTGGGAGTCGAGTCGGACGTCTGCCACAGGCCCGGGAGAGACCGCAAGTCGTCACGCGGCGTCGCCCCGCCCCTGCTCCCGGACGAGCCGGCGCAGGATCTCGGTGATCCGCTGCATGGGAAACGGCTTGGTCAGGACCTCGGCGACCGCGTGGTCGCGGACGGCCGCCTCCACCTCGGGCGTGAGCTTTCCGCTCATCATCACGACGCGTGGGCGGGGCGTCGTGTCCCGGAGGCGGCCCAGGAGCTCCAGGCCGCTCATCACGGGCATGAGCACGTCCAGGAAGAGCACGTCGTAGTGGTGCTCCGCGAGGAGCCTCCAGGCCTCGCCGCCGTGCTCGGCGCCGGTGACGACGTGGCCCTCGTGGGTCGCGATGTCCATGAGGAGGGTCCGGACCACCTCCTCGTCGTCGACGACCAGGACCTCCAGGGGGGTACTCGGCGCCTGTGCCGGTAGGGGCGCGGACTCTGCGAGGCCGCCCGGCGAGCCGGCGCCCGCCTCGGAGGGGCTCTCCGCCGCGGGGCAGACCAGGGTGACGCGCGTGCCCTCGCCGGGCGATGAGTCGATCCGGATGGCGCCGCCCATCTCCTGGGCGAGGGCGTCGCAGACCGCGAGCCCCAGGCCGCTTCCGCCCAGGGTTCGATCGTCGTCCCGCTTCGTGGTGTAAAACGGCTCCAGCACGCGCCTGCGGACGTCGTCGGACATCCCCTGCCCGTCGTCCTCGAACTCCAGGGCGATCATGGAGCCGTCACGGCGGGCGTGGATCCGGACGGTGCCGCCCTCCTCGCCGAGCGCGTCCAGAGCGTTCTGCAGCACGTTCATCACGATCTGCTGGTAGTGATGCCGCCGGCCCCGCACCGGCGGGACGGATCCCACGTCCTCCACGATCCGAACGGGCAGGGATCGCGTCGTCACCGACAGGAGCTCCACGGCCCGGTGCACCACCTCCCCGAGGTCCACCGCGGCGGTCGGGGTTTCCGGGCCGGGGCGCTCCCGGGCGTGGTGGAGCAGGCTCTCGGCCAGCCGGTGGGCGTGGGCCGCGGTCTCCTGGATGATGGACAGAGCCCGCTCGCGCCTGGCCGGGTCCTCCGTACGGAGCCCCAGGTCCGCGTAGCCCAGGATGCCGGTCAGCGCGTTGTTGAACTCGTGCGCCGTGGCCGCCGCCAGCCGCCCGACGTTCGACAGGCGGCTGGTCCGCGCGAGTTCGGCCTGTCGCTGCTGCGCGTCGGTCCAGTCCACGACCGTCCCCACCAGAGGGTGCGGCTCCCCGTCGTCCGCCGGGAGGGGGTGGAGGCGCACCCGGAAGAGCCGGGCGCCGACCCCCTCCTCCATGCGCGTCGTGACCACCTCGGCCCGCCCGCGGTGCGCGGACTCCAGGGCGTGCCTGAGGGGGGGCGCCGACCAGCCGGGATGCAGGGCGGCGAGCGGGCGGCCCGGTGCGGCGGCGTTCAGGCCGAGAGGCGCCTCGGGCCCGGGCTCCACCAGCACCACGCGGCCGTCTGCGTCGATCTCGAAGACCGTGCCCTCCATCCCCTCCCGCAGCAGGCGGGCGACCAGCTCGACGCGGCCCAGGTGGCCGGAGTCGGGCCGCTCGGAGTGGCCGGAAGGCCGCGTGGGCTCGGCGTGCACGTCCCCGTGCCAGGTGATCCGGAAGCGGAGCCGGGCGATCCCGTCCGAGCCCGGCGCGGAGGAGACGTCGCACCGACCCCGGGGAATGCGCCACCACGTCGGGAAGCTCTCGAACAGGCCGACCGCGAACGTCACGAGCACCGGCCCGACGGGAGCGGAGTCGGGCAGGGCGATATCCACGGTGGCGTCCGCCCCGTCGTCGTCCAGCACCCGTACGACGGCCCCGCGGAGGAAGAGGGGGAGCAGGTGGGGCAGGTGCCGGAAGGCGGCTCCCGGCCCGTCGAGAAACTGGACCAGGTGGGCCAGGCCGCCCATGGGCTCCAGGGTCAGGGCCGCGGCGCCGGCCTCCCGCGCGAGGTCCACCGCGGTCTCTCCCTCTCGGCGGAGGGCTTCGGCCAGGGTGGTGACGGAGCCCTCGTCGAGCCAGGCGTCGTGGGGCGTGGAGGCCAGGGCGGCGAGCGGCGCGTCCTCCAACCGCTCCCGGACGGCTCGACGCCCGTCTCGGTCGCCGACGTAGGCGACCAGGGAGGCGGCGATGCGTCCGCTGATCAGTTCATCCACGGCGCAGCTCCCCGGACCGGTCGAGCCCGAACCTCGTGGTGGAGCGCGACGAGCGGATCCGCCGCGGCGCGGTGCCGGGCGCCCGGCGCCTCAGGCCTTGCGTCCGACCTGGACGAGGGCCGGCCTCAGCTCCCGGTCGCCGAAGCGATAGCCGGGCTTCACCGTGTTCACGACCTTGTTGTCCTGGGCCGCGTCCGTGACCGGCACGACGCCGATGGCGTCCATGTGGGTCGGATCGAAGGTCTCGCCCTTGGGGTCGTGGCGGGTCAGGCCCAGCTCCTCGAGCTGCTGCAGGAACTGCCTCGCCACCAGCTCCACGCCCTCGCGGAGCACGTTCGGATCGCCCCCCTGTCGGACGGCGTCCAGGCTGCGCTCCAGGTTGTCGAAGACGTCCAACAGGCCCTCGACTGCGCGCGCGCGGGCCGCCTCGGCCTCCTGCTCCTGGTCGCGGAGGAGGCGCTGCTTGAAGGCGGCGAAGTCCGCCTGGGCCTTCTTGTGGGCCTTGATGTACTCGTGGAGGGTCTTCTCCCGCTCCGCGAGCTCCTTGTCGAGCAGGCGGATGCGGGTGTCCCGGGGATCGGGCGGCGGCTGAGGGGCCTCGTCCGCGGTGGCCTCCTCCTCCTCGGCGGCCTCGGCCTCCTCCTCCTCGGTAGCCTCCTCGGGGGCTTCGGCCTCGGACTGGACGTCGTCGGCGGCCTCCGCCTCGTCCCGATCGGTGGCCAGGGGCTCGGTGTCGGTGTCGTGGGAGCGGTTGGTCATCGTGGTTCCACCCAAAGTGGTGTCATCGGGGCGACGACCCGCGGGCCGCCGCCCCGATTGGCGCTCTCGGTCCTAGTCCTCGTCCTCGTCGACGTGCTCCACCACCATGGCGTCGGTGGTGAGCAGGAGGCCGGACACGCTGGCCGCGTTCTGCAGCGCGGTGCGCGTGACCTTGGCCGGGTCGAGGACGCCGGCCTCGATCAGGTCGCCGTACTCGCCGGTCGCGGCGTTGAAGCCATAGCCGGCGTCGCCGCCGGCCACCTTGTCGGCGACCACCGAGGGCTCACCGCCGGCGTTCAGCACGATCTGCCGCAGCGGCTCCTCGAGGGCCCGGCGGACCAGGTCGACGCCGTAGCTGCGGGCGTCCTCGAAGGTGACCCCGTCCAGGGCCGGACGAACCCGGAGCAGGGCGACGCCGCCGCCCGGCAGCACGCCCTCCTCGACGGCGGCGCGGGTCGCGTGCAGGGCGTCCTCCACGCGGGCCTTGCGCTCCTTCATCTCCGTCTCGGTGGCCGCGCCGACCTTGATGACCGCCACGCCGCCGGACAGCTTCGCCAGGCGCTCCTGGAGCTTCTCCCGGTCGTAGTCGCTGGTGGTGTCCTCGGCCTGGGCCCGGATCTGCTGGATCCGACCCTTGATGTCGTCGTCGGAGCCGGCGCCCTCGACCACCGTGGTGTCGTCCTTGGTGCAGACGACCTTGCGGCAGCTCCCGAGGTCGTGGAGCTGGACGTTCTCCAGCTTCACGCCGAGGTCCTCGCTGACGACCTGGCCGCCGGTGAGGATGGCCATGTCCTGGAGCATCGCCTTGCGCCGGTCCCCGAAGCCGGGGGCCTTGCAGGCCGCCACGTTCAAGGTGCCCCGGAGCTTGTTCACCACCAGGGCCGCCAGGGCCTCGCCCTCGATGTCCTCGGCGATGATGAACAGCGGCTTGTTGGCGCGGGAGACCTGCTCCAGCACGGGCAGCAGCTCGCGCAGGTTGGAGATCTTCTTCTCGCACAGGAGGACGAACGGGTCCTCCATCTCGACCCGCATGTTCTCCTGGTCGGTCACGAAGTAGGGCGACAGGTAGCCCCGGTCGAACTGCATGCCCTCGACCAGGTCGAGCTCCGTGTCGATGCCCTTGCCCTCCTCGACGGTGATGACGCCGTCGCGGCCGACCTTGTCCATGGCCTCCGCCAGGATGCGGCCGACGGAGGCCTCCCCGTTGGCGGAGATGGTGCCGACCTTCTCGATGTCGGTCTTGTCGTCGGCGGGGCGGGACAGCTCCGCGATGGCCGGCACGAGCGCCTCGACCGCGGCGTCGATGCCGCGCTTGATGCTCATGGGGTCGACGCCGGCGGCCACCAGCTTCAGGCCCTCGCGATAGATGGCCTGGGCGAGCACCGTCGCCGTCGTGGTGCCGTCACCGGCCTCGTCGGACGTCTCGGAGGCGACGTCCTTGACCATCTGCGCTCCGAGGCGCGCGAACCGGTTGTCCGGATCGATCTCCTTGGCGACGGTGACGCCGTCCTTGGTCACGAGCGGCGGGCCGAAGCTCTTCTCGATGACCACGTTCCGGCCCTTGGGGCCGAGCGTGACCTTTACCGCGTTCGCCAGCTCGTCGACGCCGGCGAGGATCTCCTGGAGCGCGTCGCGCCCGAATAGAATGTCCTTGGCCGCCATGATCACTCCTCCACGATGCCGAGGACGTCGTCCTCGCGCAGGATGGTGTGCTCCTCACCCTCGATCTCGATGTCGGTGCCGCCGAACTTGCCGAACATCACGACGTCGCCGACCTGGACCTCCAGCGGCCGCGCGCTGCCGTCCTCATTCGTGCGCCCGGTGCCCACCGCGAGGACCTTCCCCTGGAGCGGCTTCTCCTTGGCCGTCTCGGGGATGATGATCCCCCCTTCGGTCTTCTCTTCCTCTTCGACCCGCTTCACGAGCAGGCGGTCGTTCAGGGGCTTGAAGTTCATGACGGGTCCTCCTGGGTGCGCAACCGTTTGGAATGCTTGGGATTGTCCTTGCCTCGCGGTGACGAGCCCGCGAGCGGGCCGTACGTTAGGCACCGCGAGACCCGGGTCAATGGGCTCCGGTCCCGCCCTCTTCGCCACCCTCGGCCGGGGCGCCGCCGTGGCCCTTCACGGGAGCCTCGGCGTCCGCGTCCTCGCCGTAGTAGCGGGCGAGGTTGCTGTTGTCGGGCACGCCGAGGCGCCGCGCGATGTCGTAGTGCTCCTTGCCGGCCTCCCGGTCGTCCATGACGTGCATGAAGGACAGGGCGTAGTGGGCCTCGCCGTAGTCGGAGTCCAGCTCCACGGCGCGCTTGTAGTGCTTCAGGGCGGCCTTGGCGTCGAAGCCCTGGCTGACGGCCACGTACGCAAGGATCCGCTCCACCGTGGCGCCGACCTCGCCCTCGCGCGGGAGCCCCTCGAGCAGCGCCTTGGCCTTCGCCGGATCGCGGTTGGGGCGGCTGATGGTGAACACGAGCCGGAAGGCCTTCTCCAGGCTGCCCTTCACCTCGTCGTCCTCCACCGGCGCGAGCCGCTCCTCGAGCTCGGACGAGCTGCCGGCTCCCTTCCGGAGCAGCGGAAGCTCCTCGCCCTCCTCGACCGAGGGCGCCTGGGTCCGCACGACCGTGTCGTCCCCCTCCGCGAGCGGCGGGTGGCCCTCGGGGAGCTCCTGCTGGTCCATCCCCGGACGCTGGTTCCCCGGGCGCTGGTCGCGAAGGCCCGCGTGCACGGAGTCGTTGGGCATCCGACCCTGGGCCGGCGGTACCTTCCCGGTCTCCTCGTGGACCTTCGACGGCTCCTCGGCGGGCTTCGGCGTGCCTTCGTCCACGGCCCGGGCCTGGGCCGGGCGGCTCTTCGTCGGCTCCTCCCCGGCGTCCTCCCGGCAGCCGGTCGGCAGTGCCAGGAGCAGGGCGATGGCCGCCATGCGGCCCCAGCGGGGTCGTGTGTTCATCTCGATGGGCCTCCGTGCGGGGTGAGGGACGGCGACGTTGCGTCTCGGCCGACCTCCCTGTCAACAGATGACAACCGCACGCCGAAGCGCTACGGTCTGCCCGGTGGATTCCCCGGCGCGCCCCGGCGACGGGGCGATCGGGGGCGCAAGGGAGCTACCGATGCCACAGCGCGTGGAGTACGAGGCCCTGCCCGGGACCCGTCCGGATCAGTACGTCGGCAAGCTGCGTGCGGTGCTGGACTCCCTCGCCCAGCCGGGCGGGACGAAGTTCAAGGCCTTCCGCAGCCACCTCCGGAAGCTGGGGATCTGGGACCGGGAGAAGGCGCCGGCGATGCTGTCGCTCATCGACCTGTCCTGGGATCGGAAGCAGGTCGAGGTGGGCCCGCTGGCCCGGCGGCTCATGGAGGCGCAGGACGACGAGCAGTTCCGGGATCTCCTGTTCGCGCGCCTCCGCAGGGACAACATCCTGCTGGTGAAGTACGTCCTGGAGGCCCTGGACGTGGAGGCGGGCGGCCGGCTCCACAGCGTCCACGAGCTGTACCGGATGATCACCAGCTACGTGTTCCCGGGCGAGTACGTCACCCTCGGGAACTTCCAGGCCTGGTTCGACTGGCTGGCGGCCACGGGCTACATCAAGCTCGTGGGCATCCGCTGGGCCCTGTCCGACAAAGGGCTGAAGGTGATCTCCGAGTTCCGTGGCATGGACGTCGAGGAGATCCTCGAGGACCTCGAGGAGGAGGAGGAGCTCGGCGAGGGGGCGGTGGCCGAGGCGGTCGAGCCCGCGCCGATGGCCGAGTCCGGCCCCGGCCCCGGCCCGGTCGATGAACGGCCCGCCGCGGCGGCGGAGGAGGAGGACGACGACCTCTTCGCGGATCTTCCGCCGGAGCCGGAGCCTCCCTCCGAGGAGGCCGTCGCGCGCGCCCAGGCGAAGTTCGAGGCGAAGTTCGGCGCGGAAGAGGAGGCCGCTCCGGCGGCGCCGGCTCCGCAGGCCGCCCGACCGACCGCGGCCGTGACCCCGCACGCCCCGCTGCCGACCGGGGGCGCGGCCTTCGCGCCGGCGGTGATCGGCGACGCGGCGGAGACCCGCTCCCTCGTGGCGCGGATCACCGGCTGGTGGCGCCAGTGGAGCGACTGGCCGTCCTGGACGGCCCCCGCCCTGGGCTGCGCCGAGGCGCCGGACCCGCCGGGCGACGACCTGCTGCTGGAGCTGGGCGTGCTGGCGCTGCTCGTGGAGGGCCTCCCCGTCCAGCCGCAGGCGTTCGCGTTCGTCCGCCGCATCCGGGAGGCCGGCTTCTTCGACGCCGTGCGCGGCGAGGGCGGCCTGGGCGCGGCCCTGGACGCCGTGGCGGACCTGGACGGCGAGCCCTGGGCCCGCCCCCTCCTGGAGCGGCTGGTCCACGCGGGCGGCATGGCCCGTCGGGTGGCGTCCGAGCCCGGGATGCTGGCCGCGCTGAAGGACGCCAGGGACGGCGCGAGCGCCGTCGCGCACCTGCGCACGGCCCTGTTCGGCGGGGCCGGCACGGAGGCCCCGTTCTGGGTGCTCCGCGAGCTGATCCGCCTGGGCGTCCTGGACGGCGCCCGCGTGGCCGACGCCGCCGTGGTCCCGACCGCGCGCCTGCTGCACAACGCCTGGCGCATCGGCCTGATCACCCGCCCCGAGGCCACGGCCTTCGAAGAGCTGGTGGCCGCCTCCCGCAGCGTCTCGACCCTGTTCGACGCCGACACGGGGTGGGGCGAGGCCCTCGAGCGCCTGGACCTGGGCCTCGGCCTCACCGCCTGAGATCCCGTGGGGTCAAGCCTACTTATTTCACATTTTCCGACCGGCGGGGACGCCGGTCCTACCGGGTCTGCGCGTCGGGGACGCGGGCCCTGCTGCAGCCCGCGTGCCTACCAGTCGGTGTGGATGCCGTAGCTGCCCGAGCGGGTGTCCAGGGCCAGGTAGGAGAAGTGGCCGCGGGCGCAGGAGCCGCTGTTGAGGTAGAGGCGGTCGCCGTGCTCGGCCCGGACGCCCCGGTGGGTGTGGCCGGTGACGACGACGTCGGCCTCGCGCCGGTGGGCGTGGCTCAGGGCGAAGCGCTGGAAGGTGCACTCCCGCGGGTTCTCGGAGACCCCGGCGAGCAGGCGCTCGGCGTACTCGAAGGCGTGGAAGACCGGGGCGAGGCCCAGGCGCAGCAGCCAGCCGCCGAGCCAGACTGCCGTCTCGCTGGCCCAGCGGGCGCGCTGGACGATCCAGTCGTAGAGGTGGCCGTGGGTGAAGAGCACCCGCACGCCGTCGGCCCGCAGCACCAGCTCGTCGGCGGCCGCGTCCACGTGGGCGGCCACCAGGTCGTGGTTGCCGTGAAGGTACGTGTAGGCGGGACGCCGGAAGCGCGCGGCGATCTCCGGGTGCGCGGCGCGGGCGGCCCGGAGCTCCTCCACCTGCGCGAAGGGGCGTCGGCCTGCCAGGGTCTCCCACACGTCGCCCAGGAGCACGATGCGCTCGAAGTTCCGCTCGAGAAAGTCCAGGAATCGCAGGAAGCTCCCGTCGTCGTGACCGAAGCGATCCGAGGCGTCTCCGCGCCCCAGGTGAAGATCCGAGATGACTGCGATTTCCATGGACGTAGTCCTCCAGGGCCCCTCGGGCCGGCCTGCGTGGGCGCGTCGACTCCACAGGTGCGTAGGGCGATACGCACCTTGCTCTCTGGGGCTTCGTTCCCCCTGCCTACGTATATTTGTACGGCAGGCGAGGGGCACGACTCAAATCCCGGGCCGCCCTCGAGGAGCGTCTCCCGGGGCCGTATCGCGCGAAACGCCTGTTCGTACAGTGGGTTACGTGTGCGAAAATAGTTTCGCGCCTTTCGCCGGGCGTGGTGCGCACATCGCTACACGGTCACCCGTCAGGCGCCCACCAGGGCGCGGAGCCGGTCGAGCTCGCCGTGGGTCATTGGGCGCCATTCGCCGGGGCGCAGACCCTCGGCGCTGGCGTTGCCGAAGGCGACCCGCCGCAGCTTGGACACCGGGTGCCCCACGCTGCGGAAGATGCGGCGCACGTGGCGGTTGCGGCCCTCGAACAGGGTCAGCCGCAGCCAGTCGTGCTTGGACTTGCCGCCCACGCGCTCCACGATCACCGGGCGGGTAGGGCGGCCGTCGAGAGGGACCCCCTGCTCGATGCGCTGGAGGGCCTCCCGGCCGAGCCGGCCGCGGATCTTGGCCTCGTAGGTGCGCGGTACGTTGCTGTCCGGGTGGAGGAGGGCCTGGGTCAGATCCCCGTCGTTCGTCAGCAGCAGGACCCCCTCGGTCTGGAAGTCCAGGCGCCCCACGTGCGCGAGGAAGGGCAGGTCGTCGGGCAGCAGGTCGTAGATGGTCCGCCGGCCTTGGGGATCCCGCCGGGCGCAGAGCACCCCCCGCGGCTTGTTCATCACGACCATCATCGTGCGCTTCGGGCCGCGGACCTTCTCTCCGTCCAGGGCGATGTGGTCGTCCGGGTGGACCCGGGTGCCCATCTCCGTCACCACGGTCCCGTTGACGCGCACGCGCCCGGCGGCGATGAGCCGCTCGCTCTCGCGCCGCGACGCGATCCCGAGCTGTGCCATCCGCTTCTGGAGGCGCAGGTTGGCGGCGGGGTTGCGGCTCATCGACCCAGGGTGTGCACGAGGAAGCTGCTCATGGCCATGACCGGCTCCGTCAGCAGGTGGCCGGCGCCCAGGAACAGGGCCAGGAAGGCCACGGGCGCGATCCAGGGGCGCTGCTCGAAGAAGCGCAGCAGGCCCGACGCCGAGTCCGGCAGCAGCCCGTAGGCGATCTTGCTCCCGTCCAGGGGAGGGATGGGGAGCAGGTTGAAGACGAACAGCAGCACGTTCAGCACGATGGCGCGGCCGAAGATGACGTTCGCCGCCTGGTCGCTCGGCGGGAAGAAGCCGAGGGCCACGGCCAGCAGCGCGGCGAGCAGGAGGTTGGACACCGGGCCCGCCAGCGCCGTCAGGAGGATGCCGTGCTTCATGCGGATCCTCCGCGTGAAGCGCACGGGGTCGAAGGGCACCGGCTTGGCCCAGCCGAAGAGGAAGCCGGTCCCGGCGAGGACCAGGATGCCCGGCAGCAGCAGGCTGCCCACCGGGTCGATGTGGCTCACCGGGTTGAGCGTGAGCCGGCCCTGACGCGACGCGGTATCGTCGCCCAGCCACCGCGCGACGAGGGCGTGCGCGAACTCGTGGATGGCGAGGCTGGGCAGGAGCGTCGCGAGGACGATGACCAGGTCTGTCAGGAGGTCCGGCGTCATGGCGCGCGTACCATAGGGACGGTCCGTCGCGCGGTAAAGGCTCGGGTCCCCGGCCCGCCCCGTCCGTCAGTCACCGCGGGCGAGGGGGTGCGCCCGGTCGTAGGCCCGCTTGAGCGCCGCCGACGACACGTGCGTGTAGATCTGCGTCGTCGCCAGGTCCGCGTGCCCGAGCATCGCCTGCACGGCCCGCAGGTCCGCGCCCCCGTCCAGGAGGTGGGAGGCGAAGCTGTGGCGCAGCTTGTGGGGCGACACGGGCCGCTCGATGCCCACCTTCCGCGCCCACCGCTTCAGGTTCCTGGAGAAGCCCTGCCGCGTCATGCCCCGCCCCCGGGCCGTGACGAAGACCGCGTCCGGGAGGCGCCGCAGGCCGCGCCGCGTCGCCCGGTCGATCAGCTCCTGGCGCGCGTGGCCCAGGTAGCGACGCAGCCTCGCGATGGCGTGCTCGCCCATGGGCACGATCCGGGTCTTGGAGCCCTTGCCGGTGGTCCGGAGGACCCCCCTGTCCAGGTCCACGTCGCTCATGCGCAGGCCCACCAGCTCGCTCACGCGGAGGCCGGACGCGTACAGGAGCTCGATCATGGCCGCGTCCCGTACGGCGCGCGGATCCTCGCTCCGGGCCGGCGCCTCCGCCAGGGCGATGACCTGCTCGGCGCTCAGCACGTGCGGGAGCGGGCGGCCCAGGCGGGGGGACGGGACCAGCGCGCTGGGATCGTCAGTGCGGTGGCGCTCCCGCACGAGGAAGCGGCAGAACGTCCGCACGGCGCTCAGCGTCCGCGCGGCCGACCTCGCCGACAGCTCGCGGACGTCCCGGAGCCAGACGACGAAGGACTCCACGTCCCGGCGGTCGAAGCCGTCCGCCGCGACGCCCTCGGGCAGGTAGTCCAGCAGCCTCCGGAGGTCCCGGGCGTAGGCCTCCACCGTGTGGTCGCTCAGCCCGCGCTCGAGGCGCAGGTGGAGGAGGAACTGGTCGACGATCGGCTCCATGCCGCCATTATCGGGGGCGCGCTCCGGGGCGACCAGAAAGTCGGAGGAGCAGGGCCAGGAGCGCGAGGAGCACCGGCCACGGTGGGGCGCCTCCCGCGCCGGAGCCCGCGCAGCCCTCGTCGCGCTCCACCTCCCGGACGCGGGCGCTGTGGCTGACCAGCGGGACCCGCACGAGGGTGTGCGAGGACTCCGCGCCGCCCGCGTCCGCGAGCGCGTCGGGGTGCCCGGCGTCGGCGACCACCTCGGGTCCGGGCTCCGGGGCCGGCTCGGGCCCCGGCTCGGGTGCGGGCTCCGGTCCGGGCTCGGGCGTCGGCTCGGGATCGGGATCGGGGACGACGGCGCAGTCCGCCGGCAGCGGTGCCACGCCCGCGACCTCCGCCACGCCCGCGACGAGCGCCGAGCGGGCCGCCGGGTCGACGACGGTCTCCAGCGGGAAGCCGAGCACGAACGTCCGATAGCCCTCCGGGGCCTCCAGGTGGACCCCCGCGTACCCGGCGCCGTTGTCGTAGGTCAGCCACGGCTCGGCGTCGCCCTGCGGCGTCAGGACGTCCGGATAGTCGACCAGGAAGGTGCCGTGGGAGCCGTCGTCGAAGGTGAAGGTGCCCAGGCCGTCCAGGGCTCCGCCGAGCGCGCCGTCGATCACCTCGACGCCGAACGTCCCCGCGTCGTCGGCGTCGTATGCGGCCCCGAGCCACCCCTCCAGGAAGGCGCGGTCGCCGTCGCTCCCCTCGAAGCCCAGGTCCCAGGCAAGCTCCGCGCCGCTCACCAGGAGCGTCCGGCCGCCGCCGCCCCCGAGCCAGTCGGCCACCGCCGCCTGCTCGGCGTCGGAGAAGGTCTCGTCGAAGGTGGACTCCTCCCCGAGCTGCCAGTCGACGAGGCGATAGCCCACCAGCGAGGACTGGCCGGACTCCAGGGCGGTCGCCTCCACGGCGTCGAAGGGGACGCCCGCGGCCGCCAGGGCCCGGGCGTGCTCCACCAGGTCGTCGTAGGCGTTCATCTCTCCCTGGCGGAGCCGGCCGAGCGTCCCCAGGGCCCACGGCTCCAGGTCCTCACGCGGCATGGAGAAGGCGTCGAGCCGGTAGAACCCGTGGACCAGCAGCGTCTCCGGGGAGGCTCCGTCGCACGTCGTGGACACGGCGAGCGTGGGGGAGGGAAAGGACTCGCCCCCCGCGTTGGTGGCCGTCACGCGCAGGTAGAGCGGCTCGCCCGGGGGCGCCGCCTCGACGACCGCCGACGTGGCGCCGTCCGGGACCGGCGTGCCGTCGTCGAAGGCGTGGCCGTCCCGGCTGCGGTAGACCACGTAGCCGGTGGCGGGGTGGCCGCCCAGGTCCAGGCCGTCCACCTGCGGCGGGGTCCAGGACACCGTGATCTGGCCCGGGCCGCTGGTCCTGGCGCGGACGCGTCGAGGGGCCTCGGGCACCAGCGCGGGGATCACGCCGTCCCGGGCGGCGAAGTACTTCACGATCCCCTGGTAGAAGGCCCGCGCCAGCACCATGCGGACGCGAGGCTCGCGCAGGAGGTCGGCGTCGGCCTCCGTGGCGTGGAAGGCGGCCTCCACGAGCGCGGCCGGCATCTCCGGGTTGTGGCTCGGGTTCAGCTCTCCGAAGTAGGCGCTGCGCAGCCCGCGGTCGTTCCAGTCCGGGGCGAACGCGGCGCGCAGGTCGGAGACGATCTCGTCGTGGAGCGACTCCGCGAGCAGGTCGCTCCCCGCCACGCCGGTGAACTGATAGCTGCCGTTCGGCGGGTTCGGCCCGTAGACGTACGTGGACGTGCCGCGGCCCGGGCTGGGGGCGTTCGTGTGCCAGGCCACGTAGACGGAGTCCTCGCCCGCCTCGTTCTGCCACGCGGCGTACCGCGATCGGGCCGAGACGTCGTCGTGATCGTCGGCCGTGCTGTGGTTCCAGACGCTCTCGGGCGCGCCCGAGAACTGCGCGTAGTAGCGCGCGGCCTCCTCCCAGCGGGGGCGATCGGAGGTGGGGCCGTCGGCGGGGCCGTCGCCGGTCCCCCGGACCACGTCCCCCGTGCCGCCGCCGAAGCGCACCGCGTCCGCCGAGATCCAGTCCCCCGGCTCGGCGTCGCTGTCGTTCGTCAGGAGGACCGAGCCCCGCTCCGGATCCTGCCCGGCGGCGAACCGGAACGTGCCGAGCTCCACCCACGTCCGGCCGTGGCGCTCCTGGTCCACGCGGACCTCGGTGGCCCCGCCGAGGTGGCGCACCTCGTAGTGCGCGTCCGTCACGCGGCTGCCGTCCTGGCTGTAGGAGACGTAGACCGTGTAGGGGCCGTCGGCAGGGATGTCCGGGGTCCAGCGGGCCCAGGCCGTCGGCTCGCCCTCGACCGTCCGGACGGCGCGGTTGGCGCCGAGATCGAACGGGTTGGTCGCCCCGGAGTAGGGCGCGTGTCCCGCGGCGAAGCCCGCCACGACGGAGTCGATCCAGGAACCCTCCTCCGCGTAGGCCCCGCCGCCCTCGGTGGTGCCGACCCCGCCCGCGTCGGCGTCGACGATGACCATCTCCTCCTGCATGTCGTGCTCGCGGACCGTGAAGACCGTGGCGCCGGCGTTCCGCAGCCAGGCCACCAGCCAGTGATTCACCGCCTCCGCGTTCACGAAGTCCTCGACGAGGCCGTGGGTCACGCCCCGCTGGGTCGCCCATCGGCCGAGGACGTCCGACCAGTAGAACCCGTGGGACTGGGAGAGGTAGACGACCTTGCCGCTCAGAAAGCCCTGGCTCTCCCCGGGCGCGTCGGCGCCCACCGCCACCAGCGGTCCCCCGGCCGCCTCGTCCGAGGGAAGCTCCCCGGGGCGCGGAAGCGGCGGGCTCACGGGCGGGAGCAGGCTCACCAGGGGCTTCCAGCCCGCCTCCGGCTCGGCCGGGTCGACGGCCCACGGGAGCACGGCGCGCAGGGTCCGATCCTCCAGGCTCCGCGCCTCCAGGAGGTTCACCGTGAAGCCCTCCAGCCAGGCCTCGGTCAGCGCGGGCGCCCTCGGTCCGGCGTCGGCGGGGGGCCGGACGAAGTCCGACGGCAGGTCCACGTAGACGTCCAGCCGATCCCCGTCGCGCGCCTCGGCGACGATACGGCCGCCCTCGGGCACGGCGCCGGGAGCCGGTGTGGCGGCGGCGGCCCCGCACACCAGGAGCGAGGCCACGACGGACGACAGGATCGGCAGGGGGTGCGCGCTCATGACGGCCGATGGTAGCTCAACGGGGCGACCCGGTGGAGGACGGTTTCGGAGGGCGCGCGGCTCCCCAGAAGTGCTCCATGGGGGCCCAGGCCACCAGCGCGCCCGCGGAGATGCACGCCGCGAGGGCGAAGGTGGCGCGGTCTCCCCGGGCGTCCGCGAAGGCGCCCAGGAGGGGCGGGAGGAGGAGGGCGGAGAGCTCCCAGAGGGCGGTGAAGGTGGCGACCCCGGCGCCGCGGCGGTGCTCGGGGACGCGAGCGACGACCTGGCTCACGAGGACCGGGAAGCAGTAGCCGTGGCCGATGCCGCCGAGCAGGCCCGCCACGAGGAAGCCGGTGTCCGTGTCGGCCGCGGCGACGGCCAGGGCCCCCGCGGCGTAGGCGCTCAGGGCCGGAGCCACCATGTTCGACGGGCCCAGGCGATCCGGCAGGCGCGCGCCCACCAGGCGGACGGAGGCGGCCCCCGCCGCGTAGGTGAACCAGAGGGCGGCCGGGCGCGCGACGCCGCGTGCCTCGGCGGCCACCGTGGCGAAGGAGAAGAACAGGGCCACGAAGCCCGAGAAGACGATGGTGGCCAGCCACACGGACCACAGGGAGCGACGCCCCAGGGCGGCCACGGCGACGCGGAGGCCCCGCGGCTGGTCGTGGCGGATGCGGGGACCCTCCGGGACGCCTGCGAGGCACGCCAGGGACAGCAGGACGGCGCCGGCCACCGCCGGGAGGAACCAGCGGAGGTCCGCCGGGGCGATGCCGAGCTCGCCGGCGAGCGGGTTGATGGCCAGGGGGATCAGGCCCGAGATGCCGAACAGCGCGATGCCCTCGGTGCGGCGGGAGGCGGGCACGATGTCCGAGGCCAGGGTGAAGTACCCCGTGAACATGGCGCCGGTCCCGATGCCGAAGGCGATGCGCGACACGTAGACCACGGCGTCCATCCGGCGCACCGCGAGGATGAGGAGCATTCCGCCCACGGTCACCAGGGTGCCGGCGATCAGCGTGGGCTTGCGGCCGAGGGCGTCCAGGGCCCAGCCGACGACCGGGCGCATGAGCAGGCCGCCCACGGACCCGGCCGCCATCACCGCCCCGATCTCCGCCCGGCTCGCTCCCAGGTGGTTCAGGTACAGCGGCAGCAGGATCATCGACGCGAAGCCCAGCGCCTGGAGGAGGTGGGCTCCGGTCAGCAGGAGGAACGGGCGGGTGGCGAGGGGATCCCGCGTGGAGGTGCTCACCCGCCGTCCCCGTCGACGAGGCCCTTCAGCTCGTAGAGGAGGTCGAGGGCCTGGCGCGGCGTGAGGTCGTCCGGGTCGATGTCCCCGAGGCGCTCCTCGGCCGGGCCGGGGCCCCCGGCGGGCGCGAACAGGCTGAGCTGCCAGGAGTCCTGCCGGGCGCGCTCGTCGTGGCGCGCGAGGCGCGGCCGGCTGTCCCGGTCCAGGGCCTGATCCTCCAGGGTGTGCAGCACCTCCCGGGCCCGCTCCACCACGGGGTCGGGCAGGCCGGCGAGACCGGCCACCTGGATGCCGTACGAGCGGTTCGTGCCGCCCGGCACGAGCTGTCGCAGGAACACGATGTCGTCCCGCCACTGCTTCACGGCGATGGTCATGTTGTGGATGCGCTCCCGGGTCGCCTCCAGCTCCGTCAGCTCGTGGTAGTGCGTGGCGAAGAGGGTCCGGGCGCCGATGACGTCGTGGAGGTGCTCGGCGACCGCCCAGGCGATGGACACGCCGTCGTAGGTGGAGGTGCCGCGCCCGATCTCGTCCAGGATGACCAGGCTGCGCCGGGTGGCCTGCTCCAGGATGGTGGCGCTCTCGGTCATCTCCACCATGAACGTGGACTGGCCCCGGGCGAGGTTGTCGGAGGCGCCCACGCGCGTGAACACCTGGTCGACGACGCCGATGCGCGCCCGGGCGGCCGGGACGAAGCTGCCCATCTGCGCCAGGATCACCAGCAGCGCGGCCTGGCGCATCACGGTGGACTTGCCGGCCATGTTCGGCCCCGTGATGACGAGGAGCTGCTCGTCGTCCGCGTCCAGGGTCGTGTCGTTCGGGACGAACTCGCCTGCCGGCACCAGGCTCTCGATGACCGGGTGCCGCCCCTGCTCGATCTCCACGCGGAGGCCGTCGTCCACCTCCGGCCGGACGTAGCCGCGCTCCTGGGCCAGCTCCGCCAGGGCGGACAGGACGTCCAGCGCCGCGATCCGGTCGGCGGTCCCCTGGATGCGCTCGCCCAGGGCGGCCACGCGACCCCGCACCCCCTCGAACAGCTCCTGCTCCAGGGCGATCCGGCGGTCGTGGGCCCCGAGGACCTTCTCCTCCCGCTCCTTGAGCTCCGGCGTGTAGTAGCGCTCGGAGTTGGCGAGCGTCTGCTTGCGCAGCCACGTGTCCGGGACGTGGTGGAGGTTCGCCTTGGTGACCTCGATGTAGTAGCCGAAGACGTTGTTGAAGCGGACCTTCAGGCTGGCGATCCCGGTCTCCTCCTTGAGGGTCTCGGCGTAGCGGTTGAACCACGCCTTGCCGTCCCGGGAGATGGAGATCAGCTCGTCCAGCTCCGGGTGGAAGCCCTCCCGGAGGACGCCGCCGTCCTTGAGCACGGCCGGGGGCTCGTCCACCAGCGCCGAGCGCACCAGGTCGATGGCCTCCGGCACCGGGTCGAGCCCGGCGGCCAGCTCCGCCAGGCACGGGTCGCCGGTCTCCCGGAGGCGCTCCGCGATCGGGCCGACGCGCTCCAGGGAGGAGGCCAGGGCGATGAGGTCCCGGGGGTTGGCCGTGCCCGCGACGGTTCGGGTGACGAGGCGCTCCAGGTCGTAGACCCCCGCGAGGTCGTCCCGCGTCGTCGCCCGGGTGATCGGATCGTCGAAGAACGCCTGCACGGCGTCGTGGCGCGCACGGATGGCGGCCGGATCCACGAGCGGATAGAGGAGCCACTGCTTGATCTTGCGGCTCCCCATCGCCGTCCGCGTGCGGTCCATCAGCCCCAGGAGGGAGCCCTTCCTGCGGCCGTCCGCCATGGTCCGCAGGAGCTCCAGGTTGCGCACCGTCTCGACGCCCAGGCGCAGGCTGCCTTCCAGGTCCTGGCGCTCCAGGGGCTTCAGCGGCAGCAGGTCGGCCATGCGGGTGCGGGCGAGGTAGGCGTCCACGAGCGCGTCGGCGTGCTCCAGGGGGTCGCCCGTGGTCTCCTCGGGCAGGTCCACCGGGGAGAGCACCACGCCGTCCAGGCGGGCGGCGATCCGCTCGGCCAGGCCCTCGTCGCGGCGGTCCACCAGGATCTCGCGGGGTTCGATCCGCCCCAGCTCGTCCAGGGCCCGGTCCACGCCGGAGACGATGGCGCCGCGCCGCTCGCCGGTGGAGGCGTCGATCCAGGCGAGGCCGGGAGCCGCGCCCTCCTCGGGTCGCCACAGAGCCGCCAGGAAGTTGTTGTCGCCGCTCTGGAGCGCCGGCTCGTCGAGGACGACGCCCGGGGTGATGACCCGCACGACCTCGCGGTGCACCAGCCCCTTGGCGCTCCTGGGGTCCTCCATCTGTTCGCAGATGGCCACCCGGTGTCCGGCCTCCAGCAGGCGCGGCACGTAGCTCCACAGGGCGTGGTACGGCACCCCGGCCATGGGGATGGGCGCTGCGTCCTTCTTGTTGCGGCTGGTGAGCGTCAGCTCCAGCAGCCGAGCGACCACCTCGGCGTCCTCGAAGAACGTCTCGTAGAAGTCGCCCATCCGGAACAGGACGATCGCGTCCGGGTGCTCCCCCTTGGCGTCCAGGTACTGGCGCATCATGGGGGTCTGGGCCGCCGGGTGGGTGTTCGCGGTGTGGATGCTGGCGGCGGGGCTGCTGGTCATGGGGGCGGGTTCTAGCAGCGCGGGCGGGGCGTCGGCAACGCTCCGCCGCCGGAGTCGTCGTGACGCGCGGACGGGGATCGCGCACCCCCCGGATCCGCGGGACACCCGGAGCAGGGGACCCGCTTGACCCCCTCCCCGACCGAGGGCAGGATTCGCGGCCATGGACACGCCGCGACGCGCGCTGATCGTTCTCCTGCCCACCCTGCTCGCGCTGCCCGCCTGCGACGGCGGGGCCGAGCCGGACGGCCTCCGGGTCACCACGGCGGCGCTGGCCCCCTGCGCCGACAACGAGAACGGGGATCGCCGGTTCCCCTCGAACGCCGACAAGGTGGTCGTGCGCCTCGAGGGCGGCGGCATCCCGGAGGGAGAGCCGGTCGTGGCGGTCTTCCCCGAGGGCAGCCAGGACGACTCGGGCCAGGTGATCCTCGACGAGCTTCCGCCCGGCGACGACATGACCCTGGAGGCGGTCGCCTGCCAGGGCAACCAGCCCACCTGGGGCGGCCTGACCGGCGGCGTGTCGGTGGCCGTGGGCGAGACGAACCCGGTGGACCTCTTCCTCACCCCGGTCGGCGACCTGGCGTGCGTGGGCTCGGCGGACACCGCGGCCGAGCACACCGAGATGAGCACCGGCCACGCCTTCGGCGCCACGTTCAGCGAGCGGGACGCCGGGTGGATCCTCGGCGGCTTCTCTGGCTACGAGGTGCAGCAGCGCCGGTTCCGGGCCACGAACCGCGTGGATCGATACGACCGGGTGGACAGCGCCTTCGCCGAGGCCGGCCGGCTGCTGAACGCCCGCGGGATGGCCGCCGTGCAGCCGCTCGCCGACGGGCGCCTGCGGATCGTGGGCGGCGCCTCGGAGGTGCACATCGACTCCTCGCCGGACACGCCGCCCCTGTGGACTGGGCAGGGCAACGCTCCCGAGGCCGCGGTCGAGATCTTCGATCCGGCCGGCGGAGCGTCCGTGGCCGGCCCCGACGTCGACATGGCCGCGCTGCCGGCCGTCGCGGCCCTGGACGACGGGCGGACCCTGGCCGTCGGGGGCGTGGGGGAGGACGAGCCCGTGGCCCGGGCCTGGATCGTCGGCGAGGACGACGCGATCACACTGGACGGGCTCCCGCAGGCCCGCTTCGGCGCCACGGTGGTCGGCGGCGCGGACCAGCAGGCCCTCGTGTGGGGCGGGAACGTGGACGGGGAGCCCGCGAATGTGGCCCTGTGGGTCGACGCCGCCGAGGAGACCACCGTCCAGCTCGAGCCGGTGGGCCAGGCCGACGTCGCCGTGCCGTTCATGGCGGCGGGCATCTTCCGAGGCGCGTCCGAGGGCGTGCAGCGCTTCGTGATCGTCGGCGGGACGGACGTCACGCCGGCGAACGGAGGCGCGCAGTACACGACGAACGCCACCACCCCGCGCGTCCTGCTGGTCGAGGTGGACCCGGGGGCGGGCACGTTCGATGCGACGCCACTGGGCCTGCCCGACGGCCACGCCGACCTGTTCCGCCGGGCCGCCGCCACCCTGACGGAGACCAGCGCCGGCGAGTTGTTGCTCCTGGGCGGCTTCACGAGCTTCGGGGGCGACCCGGCCTGCCCGGACGCGCCCGACTGCCTCCAGCAGACCATCGTCCGCTTCCGCGCGCCGGGCGCCGAGGTGACCCTGGTCGACGACGGGCCCATCGAGGCGAACGTCGGGACCCTGGGCGCCACCGCACAGCTCCTCGGGGACGGCTCATGGCTGCTCGGCGGCGGGCTGCCGAGCGTCGGCGGGGGCGCGGCCATCGACAAGGGCGCCGGGCTGCTCCGCTTCCGGGTGGACGACGCCGGACTGTGCGCACACGCGGCGCCCGAGTAGGGAATACCGGGCCGCGGTCGCGACATCTCTTCGGGAACGTGGACGCACGGCCGTCGCGGCAGGTGCCTCTTCGAGCCCGGCGGCGGCCCGCCCGGCCCGGACGCGCGAGGCGCCGGCCGCCGGGCCGGCGGATCTGGCCCGGACTCCCTTGCTTGCGAGGTCTCCGTGCTTCGTGTATTCGTCCGCGTCCTGCCCCAACGGGACCGGAGGAGGTTCGAGTGTCAGTGGCGGTCGAGGACGGCGCGCGCTTTCAGCCCATCATCCTGGAGCCTGGTGCCCCCGGCGCCTTCGCGTGCTTCGGATCCTGGGAGAGCGCCAAGACCTGCGAGGCCCTTCGGCAGGGCGAGGATCCCCTCCACGGGTGCCCCCAGGCCGAGGAGTGCCGCGCGTACACCCTGGAGCAGAACCCCCCGACCACCCGCTTCCGGGCGAAGCCCCGCCGGGATGGTCGCTTCGAGGTCCAGCAGTTCCGAGAGTTCATCGGGGAGCAGGAGACGTACGCCCTCGACGTGCAGGAGGGCCGGGTCGTCGTGACCTATCCCGGTGATCGAAAGGTCCCGAAGTCCAAGCGCTTCTTCCTGCACACCAAGCACGTCGTGCAGGCCGGGATGAGCCTCGACCAGGACCTCGAGCTGGTGGTGTCCCTGGACCACATGCTGGTCCGGCAGGCCGGCGCCGAGTCCGCGGCCCCGGGCGCCGACCGGCAGCGCGGCCGGCGTGAGGAGGAGGATCCGGAGGCCCGCCGCCGGCGCATCGCCGAGCGCTTGCGCCAGAAGGCGAGCGTCGAGGCCCGCAAGGGCGACGACGACGACGACTCCGAGAGCGAGGACGATCTCGACATCGAGATCGACGTGGAGTTCGAGGAGGTCGACGAGTCCGACGACTCCGAGGGCGACGAGGAGGACGTGGACCTCGACCTCGACGACCTCGACATCGACGATCTGGGCAAGCTCTCCAGCTCCGAGGCCCGCAAGCTCAGCGAGCTTCGCGCCAAGACCGGCTCCGACGAGGACGACTCCGGCGAGGACGACTCGGACGACGACTCGGACGACGACTCGGACGACGACGACTCCGACGTCGAGGACTTCGACGACCAGGACGTCGCCGACTTCAGCGACGACGACGAGGACTCCGACGACGACGAGGACGACGAGGACGACGAGGACTAGCACCGGGGCTGCCGGCGCCCCGGCAGCTTCGGTGGGGTCGCCGTCCGCGGCGGACGCTTCCCGCCCGGTGGGTGCCGCCGCCGCCGGCCGGGCTGCCTATTCCTTGCAGCTCTGCTCGGTCAGGATGAACGTGTCGTCCGCGTCGCTGGTGAACCGGACGACGGTGCAGTCCTGGTACTCGGTCTGGCTGTTGGGCAGGCCGATCGCCTCGATGTGGAGCCACCGCTGGTTGGTGTCCTGGATGGTGCTCGGGGCGGTCCGGCCGGGCGCCCAGCCGATGGTCTGGTACTTGAAGAAGGAGTATTCGGAGCCCGAGTCGTAGCGGTGCAGCGGCGGCTCGAAGCCCAGGTTGCACCAGGCGTTGTTCGGATCGGGGCACTCGACGTCCCACACGTAGTGGCCGGTCAGCTCGCCAGCCTCCCCGGTCTCGGGCGTGTAGGAAGTCTCGGCGTCGGTGGAGGCCTCGTATCGCGAGTAGGTGGCGTAGAACGTCTCCTGCTTCATGCGGATGTCGTTCACGGCGGACACCCCCTCGCCGCGCCGCGCGCTCCGCTTGTACTTCCCGTAGCCCGCGACCGCGACGGTGGCCAGCACGGCGAGGATGACCACCACGACCATCAACTCGACGAGCGTGAACCCCCGCTCGGCTCCGTACCTCGGCATCTTCGCCCCCTGCCGCCTGCGCGGCGGACCTGTCCACCGCGGAATGATAGGCCCCCGCTCCTCGCCGTGGCAAGGTGGGGCCCGTTCCCGTGCAGGGCGGTCGCAAAGTCGACCGCCCTCCCTTGCCTTTGCCCTTGCCCGTGCCCTTGCCTGCTCTCAGACGCGCAGGACCCATCGTTTCCGAGCGGGTGCAATCCGGCGCCGGGCGCCGTACCGCCGCGCGGCCCTCACTTCTCCGACTTTGCGATTGCCCAGCGTTCCCGTGGGGTGGCGCCGGGACCTTCGGGCGCTGGTAGGCTGGCGTCCATGTCCCCGCCTCCCCGCCGCGGCGCCCGCCCGCTCGGAGCCTGCGCCGGTGCCATGCTCGCGCTCCTGGCCCTGGCGCTGACCGCCAGTGTGGCGCACGCAGGAGACGCCGATCCGCCCGTCTCGGCGGACGTGGACCTGGTGGTGGACCCGGCCCTCCGCGAGGTCCGGGGGGAGGTCCTCCTCCGGCTCCGGAATCCGGGCCGGGAGGTCCTCGACCACGTGCTCCTCTGGCGCTTTCCGGAGACGCTCTCCCGCCTGCCCGAGGGCATGGACGAGGTGGTCGAGCCCCGCATGTTCCCGGAGGGCTTCTCGCCGGGGGGGATGCAGCTAGAGGAGATACGCGACGCACGGGGGCGTCGCCTGGACGTGGAGGACGCCACGCCAACGCTCGCGCGCGTGGCCCTGGCGCACCCCCTGGCGCCCGGGGAGGTGGCGACCCTGCGGATCCGCTTCGTGACCACCGTGCCGCACCGCTTCGGTCCCTTCGGGCACGCCGAGCAGCAGATCACCCTGGACGGAGGCTTCTTCCCGCGCCCGCCGCCTTTGGACGAGGGGGGCTTCGCACCCCACCGCCCCCCCGACCGCATCGCGTGGAGCCTCCGCGTGCGCTGGCCCGGCCCCCGGGAGGGCGTGGTCGTCGCCAACGGCCGCGTGCGCTCCCTCGAGCCCCACGGGAGGGTGGCGGACCTGGGCTCCGGCGAGGCCAGCCGCGTGAGCCTCGTCGTCATGACGGAGGTCCACCGGTCCCACCTGGACGTGGACGGCGTGCGCGTCCGCCTCCTGCACAGAAGACCCCGCCGCGCCCTGGGCGGAAGGCGGGCCATCGTCGACCTGGGCTTCGTGGACGTGCACGCGCAGATGCTCGCGACCGTGGGCTCGGCGATGCGCTTCCTGCGAGCTCTGGACCTGCCGGCGCCGGACCGCGTCGTGGTCGTCGAGACGCCCATCCGGCGGGACGTCGCCGTGGCGGCGTCGGACATGGTGCTGGTCAGCGACCGGGCGTTCGACGTGACGCCCTTCGAGCCGCTCCGGAAGTTTCACCGTCTCCCCGTGGTGCGCGCGGCGCTCGCCGTGGCGTTGCGCTCGCGGGTCGCTCCGAGCCAGCCCCCCGCGCGGCGCGCCCAGGTCGTCGACCTGGTGGCTTCCGATCTGACCTGCCGGTGGGAGGCGCTCCATTATGGCGGGCATCGCACCGCGCGGGACCTCCTGGCGAAGGGCAGCTTCGTCGCCGAGGTGGACGAGGTCCTCAACGCCCCGCAGATCCCGTTCGAGTCCACCTACTTCCGCTCGCCGGACGACACGGACCGCTTCCGGGATCGCTTCACGCTGTTCTCCCACCGGCGGCCCGTGGGACGGCTGTGGCGCGAGAGGCTCCGGGATCGCTGCGGCGACGCCACCCTGGGCGCCGTCGTGCGGGACCTGGCGGAGGGCTCCACGTCCCTGGAGGACGCCCTGGAGAAGCACGGTCCGTGCGCGGAGGTGTCCTGGCTGCAGCGGTGGAACCGTGGGATCCCGGAGGTGAACTACCGCCTCGGCCCCATCCGCTCCGGGCGGGACGACGTGGGCCCCTGGCTCGAGGTCGAGGTGTTGCGCGAGGGCCGCGAGCCCGTCGACGAGCCCGTCACGGTCCGCCTCGAGGAGGGCGGCCGGATCCTCGATCACACCGTGTTCGTGACGGGCGACGTCACCACGGTCCGGTTCCGGACCTCCATGGAGGATCCGGAGATCACGATCGATCCCGGTTACCGGCTCGTGGAGTCCGACCTGGGGCGCCCGGTGGACCCCCGCTTCGACAACGTCCGCCGGCCGGACTGGCGCTTCCTCGTCGCCGGGCTCAGCGTGGGGCTCAACACCGCCACGGGCCGCGTGAACACCGCGCTCCTGTCCTCCCTCCGCCGTCAGCACGACGCGACGAACATCGTGCTGCTCTCGGCCTTCGACACGGAGCGCCGGTCGGGCGTGTCGGGCACCTGGCTGCGCGGCTTCGGGCGCAAGATCGTCCCCAACCGCCGCCGCTTCGCCTGGGGCACGGGGGTGACGACACAGGCCCTGAAGCCCGCCGAGGGCGACTCCCTGGGCGTCGGCCTGCGCGCCTCCGTGTCGCTCCGCGAGCTGACGTACGTGAGTCGCACCGACCCGAGGGAGGGCGTCTGGCGCCAGGTCCGGGCGGGGCCGACGCTGTCCGTCCGAGACGGCGAGACCCGCGTCGGCGGTTTCGTGGGGCTCCGGCTCGCCAGGCTGATCCGGGTGGGCTGGGCCCACACCTTCGCCGGACAGCTCCGCTTCGACACGCTGCTCGGGGACGTGCCCGGCGCCGAGGACTGGCCGGTGGGGGGTGTCGGTGCCGTGCGCGCCTTCAGCACGTTCGCGCGCTCGGGGAGGCACCGGACCCTGGCCTCCCTGGAGTGGCGACACAGGTACTCCCGAAGCCTGGCCGTGGACGTCGGCCACCTCGCCTGGATCGAGGGCATCGACGGGGTCCTCTTCGTCGACGGGGCCTTGCTCGCGGACACGTACGACGACCTCTTCGAGCAAGAGGCCGTCTCCCTCGGTGCGGGATACGGCCTGCGCATCCACTACCTCCTGGCGGGACTCGATCCGATCACCTTCGGCGTGGACGTCGGCATCCCCATCCTGGCCGCCGGGCGCTTCGGCGCCGGCGACGGGCCGCCGTGGTCGGTCGTCTTCGCCATCGGTCAGGCCTTCTGACGCCCGGTGGGCCCTCACAGTTCGTCACATGTCGCAAGACGAAGGGCTCGCGCAAAGACGCGAAGACGCAAAGGAAGACGGCATGCTTCGGCCCGCTGTGGGCCAGCCGTTGACCCGACACCCTAAGTCGAACGGGTGTGCAAGCGGTTCGCTGGCCCTTGGGTCTTGGCGGCTTGGCGGCTTGGCGCGCGACTGTCCGCGAGACCGCGGCATCCCGAGATGTGTAGGACTGCGAGCCGGTGGGCGCGGTTGCCGGGCCGGGACCCGGGGGTGTATAGCTCGCACGAGATCCGACGAGGGGGTGCGCCGTGGCCGAAGAGACCGTCCAGGACATCGACGAGCAGATCGACCTGGTGAAGCAGCGCTTCCGCCAGGTGATCGAGCAGATCCGCACCGTGCTGCACACGGACGTCGCGCAGTTCGTCGAGCGCGAGGCGCGCCGTGCGTTCCTGGCGAACCCGGACGTCGCGGAGCGGCTCGCGGACGACCGGGTCGCGGAACTCAAGCGCCGCGCGAAGGAGGCGGGCGCCCGAGCGGCGGACACCCTGCGGGAGGACCTGGAGGACGAGTCTCTCTGGCTGACGCGGCAGGGCACGCCCGAGGATCCCCGGAGCCTGGCGGCCTCCGAGGGCGTCTGGACCCACGTGCGGAAGGTCGAGGACGTGGTCCGGGATCTCCTGGCCGACTTCGACCTCGCCGCGGATCGGCCCACCTACAAGGCGCCGGTCTACTTCGTCAGCGGCCTGTTCCTGCCGTCGCTGGTCGAGCACTACTGGAAGCTCCTGGAGGAGCTCGCATCGCTCGAGCGGCGCAAGGAGGCGATCCACACCGACACGGTGAGGGAGCGCCTCGTGGCGCGCTGGGAGGAGGCGTGAACACGGACTCCTGTGACGAAACTCCGGTCCGGCCCGGGCCGGCGATCCGACGGCGCTGTGGCGTGCCGCAACTCCTTGAATTGGCGCTGCCAGTCCTGCGTCGTGGCGTCCCACCACAGCTTGCGCCTCCCCGCCCTGGACTCGAACCTCCATTCCGTCCCAGGAGTCCACACGCGCCCGCGACCCCGCAGCGGCCGGCGGGATTCCCGCTTGACGGCCGGGGGGCGGGTTGATACACGCCTCCACCGCTCGGGCTGCGTAGCTCAGGGGTTAGAGCGAACGACTCATAATCGTTAGGTCGACAGTTCAAATCTGTCCGCAGCCACCATCGGCCCCTCCCGGTACACGCCGGGTGGGGCCCTCGTCGTTTCGGGGCCACGGCGCGGGATGGGCGATGCGCACGCTCGGATCGGCGCGCTCGCAGCCCGGACCGCCCCACGCCAGGCGCGCGACCCGCAGGCCGCACGGATCCACCAGGTCCACGACGCCCGCGCCATTGCGGAGGCGCACGCTGCCGAGGGGGTGGTGGCCGGCGGGTCCACCCAGGACCACGGCCCCCGCGGCCGGGGCCACGAGGCCGTCGAGGGGGACGTCTCGGCGGCCGGCGCGGACCTCCCAGCCGTCCAGGGGGACGGGGACGGCGGTGGGGTTCACGAGGCGCAGCCACTCTCCGTCGCGGTCGGGGAGCTCCACCGGATCGGGCAGCGCCTCCGCGGGGAGGATCGGTGCTCCGCAGACCGGTGCCGACCGTGGGCCTCCTGCCGCCGTGACGGGCCCGAGGCCCGGGCCGGGTACGAGCGGAGGACCGACCCCCGGCGGACGCGGCGGTGGCGGCGGCGCGGGGCGGCAGGCCGCCGGGATGACGAGCGTTGCGAACGAGAGCGCGAGGGTGACGACGCGCACGGGGCACCTCCGGGTCGGGTCGCTCGCCCACGCAAGGGGCGTGCCGGGCAGCGGATGGCGGCTCCACGGCGGCCCCCGGCTCGGGTGGGGTGTCTCACCTGTCCCGGACCGTCCGCGGAGTGGGACGGTCGAGACACCCCGCCCGGGAAGTCGGCGCCGTCCCTACGTCAAGTTGACACCGCCGGGGGCTGAAGCCAGGATATGGCGGCTTTCAGGCCGTCTTCGCGGAGTCGCCGGTGCCCGCGTATCCGTCAGGAGCCTCCATGCGCCCGAACCGAGTCGCCAACCGTCCCGTTTCCTGCACGACCCGTCTGGTGGCGGTCGTCGTGGCCCTGGCGGTGCCGGGGGCCACGCTGCTGCCGGTCGCGACCCGCGTCGCGCACGCCCAGCCGGCGGCGGACCTCGAGGAGGGCCTCGAGCCGTCCCTGGCCGTGCTGGAGCTGTACGTGGCCGGGCAGGACTACGAGAAGACGCCCGAGTACGTGCGCAGCGTCGCGGAGGAGATCCGCGGTCTGGGCCGCTACGCGATGCTGGCGCGGCCCGACGCCGAGAGGCAGGTCCGGCAGGTGATGACCACGTCGTCCCGGCGCATCGCCGATGCCCGGCTGGCGGAGATCGAGCGGATGATGGAGGAGGGGGATCGCCTCGTCTACACGAACCCCCAGAAGGCCATCGAGATCCTCGCGAAGGCGAAGGGCGAGCTGAAGTCCATCATGGAGACGATCAGCCTCAACCAGGAGATCCGCCGGGACTTCTTCACGACCCAGATGCTCCTCGCCCGGTCGCACTACGACAACGGCAACCGGGACAAGGCCGCCGGGATCATGGAGGAGATCATCAAGGTCTTCGGCGACGAGTACCGGGTGACGGCCGAGGAGTACCACCCGGACATCGTGGCCCTGTACCGGGAGACCTATCGCCGGCTGAGCGAGCAGCGGAAGGGGCGCCTGACCGTCCGCACCGAGCCGCCCGGGGCCGAGGTCTTCATCAACGGCAAGCAGCAGCAGAAGAAGACCCCGGCCACCTACGAGGGGCTGTACGCAGGGACCCTCACGGTCGCCGCGCGCAAGGGCGGCCGCGAGTCGATGAACCACAAGGTGCAGATCGAGGAGGGCCGCCCCGCCGAGGTCACCATCGACATCGACTACGAGACCTCGCTCGCCTTCAACGACGATCGCTTCGGCTTCGTCTTCTCCAACCACGAGACCCTGGACCGCCGTGTCGCCGACTTCGCCTCGCGCATCGGGTCGCTGCTCGACGTGGACTACGTCCTGGTCGCGGGCCTCGTGGAGCGTGAGGGCCGCACCTACCTGGAGGGCCACCTGGTGAACGTGGCCGGCCAGAAGGTGGTCAAGCGGCACGCCCTGTACACGAAGAGCAACGTGGTCTCCAACAACCGCGTGACCCAGATGGCGCGCCTCATGGCCGGGGTGGACGTCGACGAGCCCATGACGGTGTACAAACCCTGGTATCAGAACTGGGTCGGCTGGACGCTCGTGGGCGCCGGCGTGGCCGCGGCCGGCGCGGGTGCGGGCATGTACTTCGGCCCCGTCCAGTCGAAGATCGACGACGCCGAGTGCGCGGGCGGCCCGGCGGCGGGATGCAAGCCCTTCGACGAGCGGAGCGACCTCGCCGACGAGGCCGAGACGCAGCGCGCCGTGAGCGGCGTGCTGGTGGGCCTCGGCGCCGCCGCCATCGTGGGCGGAGCCGTCGCCTTCATGGTCATGGAGGAGGAGGACCCCGACGGCATGGCCGAGGCCGACACGCCGCACCTGCGCTACGTCGGCCCGACTGTCGCCCCCGGCGGCACGGCGGGCTTCGGCATGGGCGCGGGCTTCAGCTTCTGAGCACGCGCTCCCGCAGGACCCGCCGGAGAGGCTCGTTCGCCGGCGGCATGGGGAGCGCCAGCAGGTCGGCCGCCGGCATCAGCCGGAGGTCCTCCGAGGCAAGCGGCCGAGGGGCCGGGCTGTCCGGCCGCGTGGCCACCTCGTGAAAGAGGAGCAGCACGGTGCGCTCCGGATAGGCGTGCCAGGAGAAGGTGAGCGGACGCGGGTCCCCGACCTCCACGCCGAGCTCCTCGCGAAGCTCGCGGCCGAGGGCGTCGGCCGGCACCTCTCCGGGCTCGATCTTCCCCCCCGGCAGCTCCCAGGAGCCGCCCAGGTGGGCGCCGTCCGGCCGGCGGGTCACCACGTAGGTGGGGGCGCCGTCCGGCGTGCGGCCGTGGCGGACGAGGCCCACGGCGACCAGGACGGGGGCGTCGCTCATCGTCCGCAGCCCGTCCGCAGATAGCGGGCCCGGGCGCCCAGGACCTTCTCGACGTAGCGCAGGTTCGACGGGGTGGTGCTGGCCTCCCGGGCCTGGTTGGGTCGCCGGAAGCCCGAGTTGTAGGCGCTCAGGCCCAGCACCAGGTCGTGGTCGTAGTGCTTCAGGAAGCGCTTGAGGACGGTCAGGCCGCACTCGATGTTCGCCCGCGGATCCGTGAGGGGCCCGCAGTCCAGGCGCCGGGCGTTGGACGGGATCACCTGCATCAGGCCGACGGCGCCCGCGTGGCTTCGCACCCGCGGGCGGAACGTGGACTCCACCCGGATGATGCCGGCGATGAGGCCCACGTCGACACCGTGCCGGACCGCGGCCTCCCGCATGAGGGGCTCCACCCGGCGGCAGCGCTCGATGACGGTGCCCCCCCAGGACGGTGCGCTGCCGGCCCGCACGACGGGGCCCTCGTCACGCTCGTTCGCCGCCTGCCGACGTCGCGTATCCTCGGCGGTGCGCCGGTCCGCGGACGTACCTCCGCACGCGACGAGGAGCAGCGCGGCCAGCACCGGGAGGAGGAGGCGACCCATGGGGCCGAGCATGGCGGGGCGGACCGGGCGCGGCAAGAAACGCCCGCAACCCTCCTTGGAGGAGCTCGGTCGGGTCGCTATGCTCGCGAGATGGCACGACGGGATCGGGAGCGACACGAGGCGGCCACGCTGCTCCGGCGGGGAGACGAGGAGCGCCGCGCGGGGGATCATCGCCGGGCCCTGGCGACCTACCGGGAGGCCGGGACGCGGCTGGACCGGCTGCGGCAGGGCGAGCTGGCGGCCCACGCCTGGCGCCGGGCGGGCCACTGCGCCCAGCAGATCGGCGCCGTGGACGAGGCGGCGGAGTGCCTCCACGAGGCGGTCGCCATCGCGCGCAGGCTGCGCCTGGGGAAGGTGCTGTCGGACGCCCTGGGAGAGCTGGGCGTCCTGGCGACGAACGCCGGCAGACCCCTCGAGGGCGCGGCGTTCCACCACGAAGCCCTGGAGGCGGCCCGCGGGGAGGAGGACGTCCGCGCCATCGCCACCCACACCGGAAACCTGGGGCTGCTCGCCCTGGCGCGGGGCGACTACGACGAGGCGCGACGCATGCTCCGCGAGGCGCTCACGGCCTACACGGCCCTCGAGGACGCCATGGGAGCGGCCACGGCGCTGAACGCGCTCGGAGAGCTGGAGCGGGCCGCCGGCGACGAGGACGGTGCGCGGGAGGTCTTCGAGGAGGCGCGGGCCCTGTGGCGCTCGGCCGACGCCCCGGCCGGCGAGGCCCTGGCCCTGTCCAACCTGGGGAACCTGGAGCGGGTCGTCGGGCGCCTGGACGAGGCCGAGGCCTGCTTCGAGGAGGCCCTGGAGCTTTCCCGGCGGGTCGGCGATCGGCGCGGCGAGGCCCGGGCGCTGACGAACCTGGGCAACGTCGCCCTGGCGCGCGGGGATCGCGAGGCGGCCCGGAGCCGGTACGGACGCTCGGCCGAGCGGCACCGGGAGCTGGGCTTCGCGGCCGGCATGGCGGGAGACCAGGTCAACCTGGCCAACGTCGCCCTCGAGGAGGGGCGGTTCGAGGTCGCCCGGGAGGCCTGGCGGCTGGCCCGCGAGGCCTTCGAGTCGAGCCGGAACGCCCGCGCGGCCCTGGACGTGGCCTGCCTCATGGCCCAGCTCGACGCGCGGCTGGGCCGCCTGGAGGATGCGGAGTCCGCGTTTCGCGAGGCGCTCCACGAGGCAGAGCGGCTGTCCTACGACGCGGCCCTGGGGCGCATCCACGTGAACCTCGCCGCGGCGGCCTTCGCGCGGGGACGCGTGGACGAGGCGCTGCCGGGATTCCTGGGTGGCGCCGGGTACTTCCGCGAGCAGGGGCGACCGGCCGAGGAGCTCGCGTGCCTGGTGGCGGCGGCCGACGCCCGGCTGGCGGCGGGCCGGCACGAGGAGGCCCGAGAGTCGGCGGAGCAGGCCGTGGCGCTCGCGGATCGCATGGGTGGAGGCGCGGCCGAGGCGCGGGCCATGTTGGCGCGGGTGGACTGGGAGGCGGAGGCGGAGGCCGCTCGGCGGGACGCCCTCCTGGAGGCCGCGGACCGGCTGGAGGCGGGCGGAGGGGTGCTGGAGGCGCTGGGACACCGCCTGGCGATCGCCGAGCACGACGCCCGCACCGCCGGCGATCTCTCCCTGGCGCGGTCGGTCGGCGAGCGGGCGGAGGCCCTGGGGAGCCGGCCGGCGGCCCTGGACGCGGAGAGCATCCTCGTCGCCTTCGGGGACCCGCACGGGGTCTCCGCCGCGGACGATCTTCGCGGGCTCCTGGAAGAGGCCCGCGAGGCCGGGTTCGGCCTGCTGGCCCTGCGCATCGGCCGACGCCTCGTCGAGGCGCTCGAGCGCGCGGAGCGGGCGGACGAGGCGGAGTCGCTGCGGCGGCGCCTGGCGTCCGAGGCCCGCGAGGCGGGCGCCCGGGCGGAGGCGGAGCGCCTGTCAGCCGGCGGTGGGCGCGGCGGCTGAGCGGGTCGGAGAGCCTCCTACGGCGGCGAGGTCGGCCACCTCGCCGGGCGCGACGATGCGTCCCGCCACGGCGCTGGCGGCGACGACCAGCGGGCTGGCCAGGTAGACCTGTCCGGGTCCGGAGCGGCCGGGGAAGTTCCGGTTGATGGCGGACACGGTGACCTGGTCCGGGGTGAGGCTCACGCCCGGGCCCGCCTTGATGCAGGCGCCGCAGCTCGGGTTCACCAGCCTGGCGCCGGCCTCGCGGAACAGGTCGATGTAGCCCCGGGACTCGGCGTAGCGCCGGATGGCCTGGCTGCCGAACTGGATGTAGAGGTCGACGCCGTCGGCCACGCTGCGGCCGTGCTCCAGCGCCGCGCCCAGGACGCGGGCGTAGAGGTCCATGTCGGTCTTCTTGCCGCCCGTGCAGCTTCCGCCGTACGCGATGTCGACGGACACCTCCTCGGGGAGGTCGGCGACGTCCACGCCGTTGCGGGGATCGCCGGGCGTCGCGACCATGGGCTTCAGCGCCGACACGTCGATCTCGAAGACGGCGGCGTACTCGGCGTCGGCGTCCGAGCGGAGGAGGACGCCGCCCACCTCCTCGGGAGCCACGCCGCGCAGGGTCGCGAGCTCGGACACCAGCCGGTCGTCGGGCTCGACGATTCCCGTGGTGGCGCCGGCCTCGACGGCCATGTTGGTGAGCGTCCCGCGCTCGTCGAGGTTCATGGCCTCCACGGCCTCGCCGCCGAACTCCAGGACCTTCCCGATGGCCTTGCCCCCGCGGATGTAGTCCGTGGACATGATCTTCAGCATCACGTCCTTGGCGCTGCAGTCCGCGGGCAGGCCCCCCGTGAGGACGAAGCGCACCGTCTCCGGCACCCGGACGCGGAAGTCGCGCGTGTGCCAGCCGTTGGCCATGTCGGTGGACCCGACGCCGAAGGCGAAGGCGCCCAGGGCTCCGGCGGTGCACGTGTGGGAGTCCGTGCCCACGACCACGTCGCCCGGGCGGGCGAGATCCTCCAGGACGGCGTTGTGGCAGATGGCCTCCGAGCCGCCCTCGGAGACCTCGCCGTACAGGCGGATGCCCTGGCGCGCGGTGAAGCCCTCCTGGGTCGTGGCGAGGCCCTCGGCGTGCTCCAGGAGGCCCATCTCCCGGTGCTCGTCGGACATGACGTCGTCCAGGAAGGTGAGGTGATCCCGGAAGGCGAAGATGGACTCCGGGTCCCGGACGCGGGCGTCCTCGCCGAAGGCGCCCTCGAAGAGCGCTGCCGCCATGGGGGTGACGTACTCGTGGGAGAACCGGACGTCGGCGCCGATGAACAGCGCGTCGCCCGGCCGGACCGCCTCGATGCCCTGCTGGCCGGTGGTGGCGTCGACGATGGCGTGCCGGGCGATGAGCTTCTCGACGAGCGTCATGGGGCGGGCCGGGGTGGTCACCGCCGGGGGACAGACGCGGCCGTCCAGGCGCGCCTTGCTGTACTCGAACAGGCCGCCGTGCTCCACGATGGAGGCGCTGATGGGGTCGAGGCCCTGCGTGAACTCGGACAGGGGGATCGCCTCGCCCCGGAGGATGCGCGGGATCAGGCCGAAGTCGGTGGAGGTGAGCAGGCCGATGTTCTGGCTGTTCTGGCCGTAGATCTTCTCGATGGAGCGCGCCACGACCAGCTGCACGCCGGCGGCCTTCTCGGAGTAGGGGGCGGTCTCGCGGCTCGAGCCGCAGCCCTTCGACAGGCCGGAGACGATGACGGAGAAGCCGCCGCTCTTGATGTCCTCGTGCCCGACGACGCCGCCGCGGAGGCCCACCAGGCTGTACTCGCCCAGGGTCTCGTCGTAGTAGAAGCACACCCAGCCGGGGGTGATCTCGTCCGTCGAGATGTTGTCGATGAGCTCCCGGTCCGGATCCCACGCGAGGTCTTCGCCGTCCAGCTGGCGTCGCACCAGCTCCAGATCCTCGGTCAGAAAGAGGATCCTCCCCGGAAACTTCACCTTGCGCGCGGTCGTCATCGGCGGCCTCCCGGCTCGCGGGTGCCCCGCTGCAGTAGCGCACCGCCGCTCCGGGCGTCAATGAACGGCGCTTCAGCCCCCAGGGCGGTCGCAAAGTCGACCGCCCTCCCTTGCCCTTGCCCTCCATGAGCGGAGTCAAGCACCAAGTGGGGTCGAACCTCCTCCATTGGGTTGT
>JBNJGB010000025.1:21735-99655 GCA_051747385.1 Myxococcota bacterium | reverse complement strand
GAGGGTGTAGGGATCGAGGACGGGCCGGGCTCCCGTCGCGAGCCCGGCCGCTTCCGCGCATCTCGGCCTCCCGCCGACGCTGCGAGGGAGCCTCCGGCTACCTCTCGGTCGTCGGAACCGGCGCCTTCGGCGCCTGGCCGATCTGCACGAAATCGTCTCGAGGGCTCGCTCGGTCCGCCCGACCCATCCTCGATCCTGGCGATCGAGGACGAGCCGGGCTCCCGTCGCGAGCCCGGCCGCTTCCGCGCATCTCGGCCTCCCGCCGACGCTGCGAGGGAGCCTCCGGCTGCTCCCGCTCCCATGGCGTGTTCCTCGGAGCCCGAGCGGGGGCGAAGCGGGCCGCGCGGCGCTTCCGCTCGATGTCCCGGTAGACGTGGGTGATCTGCACGGGGGCCGGGTCGATGGCCTGGGCGACCTCCTCCTCCGGGACCTGCCGGTCGTAGGCGCGCAGGCACATGTCGAGCTTGTCTCAGGGCACCGAGAAGAAGAACTCCTCCTGGTTCTGATCCATGGAGCAGGTGTCCGTGGTGGGGGCGCGGAAGCTCACCTCGTCGGGAAGCCTCATCCAGTCGGCGAGAGCGTAGACCTGCGTCTTGTAGAGGTGGGCGATGGGCTTGACGTCCGCGGCACCGTCGCCCCCCATCACGAAGAACCCCTGGTCGCGCTCCAGGCGGTTCGGCGTGCCCACGACGGCGTAGACCAGCCGATCGGCGTGGTAGTACTCCATCATCTTGCGCACGTACTGCTTGAAGCTGGCGGCCGCCACGAGCTGGAGATTGGCGTCTGCGGGCATCCGTTCGGTCCGCTCCTCGCCTTGGGGGCCGCGCACCGTCAGCCGGGAGACGTTCTCGGACACGGTCGCGACCGGGGAAGACCTCCCTACTCGGTGCGGGCGCGATAGCCGACGCCGCGGACCGTCTCCAGGAGGCCGGCCGCCGGGCCGAGCTTGCTCCGGATCCGCATCACCAGCGCGTCGACGGAGCGCTCCATCACGTCGACATCGTCGGGCCAGGCGGCGTCGAGGAGCTCCTCGCGGGACAGGACGTGACCCCTGCGGCGGACCAGCACCTCCAGGAGGCGGAATTCGCGCAGGGTCAGGCCGGCGTCCCGCTCGTCCACGAGCACCCTGTGCGCGGCCGGGTCGACCCTCACCGCGCCGAGCCGGAGCGCTTGTTCCCGCGCGCTCGGCTTCACGGGGCCGACCCGGCGGAGGACGGCCCGGATCCTCAGCATCAGCTCGCGCGAGCTGAAGGGCTTCACCACGTAGTCCGAGGCCCCGAGCTCGAAGCCCACGACTCGGTCGATCTCCTCGCCGCAAGCCGTGAGCATCACCACGGGGATGTGGCGCGTCGCGGCGTCGGTCTGGAGCCGCCGGCACACCTCCGTTCCGGGCACGTCCGGCAGCATCAAATCCAAGACCACGAGAGCGGGCCGGGCGCGCGCAGCCGTATGGAGTGCCTCCTCGCCCTTGGTCGCCAGCAGCGGGCGGTATCCGGCCTCCCGGCAGCGATAGGCGAGGGTGTCGAGCAGGTCCTGCTCGTCGTCCACGATGAGGATGGTCTCGCTCCGCCCCATGGACCGGAGGATCGGGATCGCCTGCGACGGCTCCTTGGACCGGCGGTGACGGTTGCGTGAACTGATCCGCCTTTCTCCCCATCCGCCGGCTGGAGCTTGGGATCCACCCGCCTCTCCGGCGCGTGCTCCCTCCGGTGGGCTCGACGTACTGCAAGTACGACTATGCCCGCCTCCGGTCCGCGCCACGCCGGGTCCACGGGGGCCTCTCGGCGTTTGGCTCGACGTCTTGTGAGAAACCCGGGCCAGCTCAGAACCGCTTCGACACACCCAGGGAGAGCTCCCGCCCCTTGCGGAAGCTGGAGCGGAGTCGCCCACCCTGGGTCTGCTCCACAGGCGGGTCGACGAGGTTCTTCGCCTTGAAGCCGAGGGAGACGCCGGCGCCCAGGTCCTGGGAGAGCACCAGGTCCAGCCGGTGGACGGGCTCCTCGTAGGTGTCCGGCGCGCCGGCCGTGCCCACCCGGGCGATCCGGCGACCGAAGACGTTGTACAGCAGTGCCACGCGCGACCCGCGGTCGGCGTCGTCCCAGCCCACCTGGAGGTTGAACACGAAGGGCGACTGTCCCTGCAGCGGACGCTCCTGGTTCGTCTGCACGCTCTTGGAGCCGTCCGCGCCGATCTCGACCCGGGACCAGATCCACGCGGCGTTCCCGGCCACGTACAGATCCCGCAGGGTCGGCGAGAGGAAGCCGAGGCCCTTGCGCGCCTCCACCTCGACGCCCAGGTTCCGGGCGCGATCGGCGTTCTGCCAGGTGGCGACGAACTGGGCGCCCTGGACGATGACGTCCTCGATGGGCCGGTCGAGGTGTTTGAAGAACGCTCCGACGGACACGCTCTCGCCTCGATCCGGATACCACTCCCAGCGAGCGTCCACGTGCGTCAGGCGGCCGGGCTGGAGATCGGGGTTGCCGCGGCGCATGTAGCCTCCGGTGTCGGAGTTGAAGACCGCCGGGGAGAGCTCCCGGAGGTTCGGGCGGTTGAGTGTCCGACCCACGGCCGCGCGGAGCTGCATGTCCTCGCGGAACGACCAGCGCGCCGACACGGAGGGCAGGACGTCGGTGGTCGTCGGCCCGCCCTCCACGGCCTCCGGGTTCACGGCGAAGGGGTCGTAGGTCTCGATGCGCTGGATGGAGTGCTCGAGCCGCACGCCCCCGGCCACCTCCACGTCTCCGGGGACCTGCACCGTGGCCATGCCGAAGCCGGCGAACACGTCGTGTCGGCCCCGGTATCGATCCGTGCCCAGGGTGGTCTCCGCGAGCTGGAACCCGTCCGGTCCGATGTACTCCGGAGTGAGTACCTGGTGGATGGGCAGCCGCAGGACGTCGTCGTCGCGGGCGAGGGGGCCCTTGTCCTGGAAGGTGAAGCGCCTGGTGTCCACGTCGCGGCGCTTGATGGCCGCAGCCGCCCCGGTCTTCACCTCCAGGTCCCACGCCCCCGGCAGCTCCACCGGGATCGTCACGTCCAGGCCGGCGTCGTGGACCCGGTCCTCCGCCTCGCTGAAGACGCGTCGGTTCCCCTCCGGCCGGTCGGAGAGGAACCACGCGTCGACGCCCTCCTCGTAGTCGTAGCGCCAGTCCCGGCGGTTCGGCTCATCGCCGGTGGCCAGCGACCAGGCGTAGCGCCACCCCAGGACGGGGCCACCCGCCGCCAGGGTGTGCTCGCCGTGAAGCTGCTGGGAGACGAGCATCCGCTCCACCCACCGCAGGCGGCTGATGCGGATGGTCCCGTCCACGTCCCGGTTGTAGCCCTCGTAGCGGCGGGCGATGTCGTCCGTGGAGCGGTTCACCACCGTGGTGGCCCGGAGGGCGTGGTCCTCCTCCGTCTCCCAGCCCATGCTCAGGATGCCGTTGAGGCCTACGTGGTTGGTGGTCCTCACGTAGGGATCGTAGTTGGAGCGGATCTCGAGGCCGCCGTCGCTCCCCACGTTGTAGTAGCGCACCAGCCCGTCGCGGTGGGTCCACTCGTTGTCGTAGGTCAGCGCCGCGAGGAAGCCGCCGCGCCCCGGGCCGATCTCCCAGGAGGTGCCGCCGGTGGCCGCCAGGCCCAGGTCGGGTCGCAGGGTCTCCTGCTCGATGCGGGCGTCGTGGTCCAGGGACTCGCCGAAGCGCTCCAGCTGCTCGGCCGTGTAGCCCCCGTTCCCGAAGCGATCGGTCTCCAGGAGGGGCGCCTCCCGGGAGGCTTCGGCCACCTCGTCGGACAGGGCGCGATGCCCGCCGTCGAAGCCGAGCCAGTCCGTCGGACCGTCGGTCCCCGCGAGGCCCTCGGAGAAGGTCGTGCCGGTGAGCACCCCGGCGCTCAGCGAGACCGAGGCGGTGGGCTCGGAGGGGAACGCCCGCGTCCGCAGGGAGACCACGCCGCCGCCGAACTCCCCGGGCCGATCCGGGCTCCAGCTCTTCTGGACGACGATGCTCTCCAGCATGTCCGTGGGGAACATGTCGAGGGGCACCACCCGCCGCGTCGGGTCCGGGCTGGGGAGGTGGGCGCCGTCCAGCAGGGTCGTCGAATAGCGATCGCCCATGCCTCGGACGTAGACGTACTTGCCGTCCACCAGGGTCACGCCCGTCACGCGGGTCAGGGCGCCGGCGGCGTCCGAGTCCCCGGAGCGCGACATCTGCTCGGCGCCGATGATGTCGCTCACGGCCCGGGACTCGCGGCGCTCCTCCAGGAGGGCGACCGTCCCGCCCTCGATCCGTGGCGCGGAGACCACGAACTCGTCGAGTTGGACGGACGCCGGTGGAAGGGCCACCCGCAAGCTCTCCTCCGCTCCCTCCGGGGAGACCGGCACCTGCAAGCCGTTCAGGGAGCGCGAGGTGAACTGCGGGTGGATGATCGTGAGGTCCCAGGACCCCTCGGGGAGGCGAAGCAGGAAGCGCCCGCGGGCGTCCGTGGTCGCCTCGGCCGGATTGCCCCGGACGTACACCCGGGCCCCCTCGACGGGTCCCGCCCCGTCGAGGCGCTCGACCACCCCGGAGACCTCGTGGCGGGGTCGATCGTCGGGGACGGCGGTCTCGGGACCGGCAGCGACGGGCCCGGCCGCCTCGACGGAGACCTCGGGCGGTTCCCCGTCCCGGCGGACCGTGGCGAGGACCTCCGTGACGTGGCCCGCCACGGCGCGGACGGGAGGCGTGCGGACCTTGGGGAAACCGGCGCCGCCGATCACCAGGACGACCTCCCCGGCAGGGAGCACCAGGCGAAAGGCGCCGTCCGCGTCGGTCTTGGCGCTCGGCCCGCCCGGGACCGCGACGCGCACGCCCTGGACGGGGGCGTCCGTGCCTGCGGCGAAGACGAGGCCGCGGATGTGGGCGTCCGGCGGGGCCGCGCCGGCGAACGGAGCGACGATCAGGAGCGCGAGCAGCACGCCGGCGAGGGCGCGGATGAGCACCGGAAAATGAAAAGTGCGTAGGTTTGACCCCACTATTCGCACCCCCAGGGTGCGGGGGTGCAGGAGGCCATGGCGCGGCGAAGCTCGGCGGCCTTCTCGAACAGCGCCGGATCGGACAGGCCCTTCAGCCAGCGATCGGCTTCGTCGAAGGCGCCGGTGCGGAAAGCCGCGTACGCCATGGCGTAGCGGACCGGGTCGTCGTCGCCGAGGCCCAGGCGGGCGAGGCGGGGGCCGAGGGCCAGGACGGACTCGAAGCGGGCCAGGTCGACGAGGATACCGAGCCGCTGGCGTGCCTTCGTCTCCTGGTCGACGACGCGCGAGTTCAGGAACAGCGCGCGGAGGTGCTTGCCGGCCCGCCGGTAGAGCTCCACGGCGTCGGCGGCGAGCGCCGGGTGGCACGCAGACGCCCGCTCGAAGATCTGCGCGGCGGCGAGCGCGCGCCCGGCGTCCAGGTGGGCGCGCGCGAGGGCGATGGAGACGCGCTCGTCGGCCGGGAAGTGCAGGTTCGCAGCCTCCAGGAGCCGCGCCGCCTCCTCGTGGGAGCGACCTCGTCGGAGCGCCTCGGCGATGGCGACCCAGGCCTCCGGGCCGGCGTCCAGGCGCTCCAGGTGGCGGCGTCCGAGATCGGCGGCCTCCAGGAACAAGCCCAGCTCCACGAGGAGCCGGATGCGCTGACGCGTGAGCTCCGGAACGTCGGGGAAACGCCGGGCGCCCTCCACCAGGGCGTCGTAGGCCTCCGGGCGCCGTTCGAGGCGCCACAAGGCCTGGGCGCGCATCTCGACCAGGGCCGGGCGGTCGACGGCCTCGGGGCCCGCGGCGTCCAGGGCCTCCAGGGTCCCCTCCCAGTCCTCCAGGCGATAGCGCGCCTGGGCCAGCAGCACCCAGGCCACGGGAGCGGTCTGCCCCGCGTCGAGCGCGGCGTCCAGGGCCTCGGCGGCTTCGGGCAAGCGGTTCCGCTTCAGCTCCACGAGGCCCAGGAGCGTCCAGAAGCGGGCGGCGTCCACGGCCTCGTCGTCGGGCGAGACCTCCTCCAGCTCCCGCGCGGCCCGGTCCACGTGGCCGTCGTCCAGGAGCACGGCGGCCAGGGCGAGGTGATCCACCTCCTTCGACGCGGGGGCGTCCTCGGCGGCGCGCGTGACGGGGGCCCACGCGACGACGAGGAGCAGCAGAGCGACGGCGGCGCGCATCGGGGATCTCACGTCAGCTCGAACCGGAGCACCTGGGTGACGCGGCCGGCCCGGGGCTCGCCGCCGTAGACGCCGGGTTGGAAGCGCCACTGGCGGACGGCCTGGACGGCGGCCTGCTCGAAGACGCCCTTCGGGGTGGCCTCCAGGACCCGCACCCGGTCGACCCGGCCGCGCTCGTCGACGAGGAGCTGGAGCTTCACGTAGCCCGTCACTCCCTTGGCGCGGGCCCGCGCGGGGTAGGAGGGAGCGACCCGCTGCACGGCTTTCGGGGGCACGTCGAAGGCTCCCTCGCTCATGACGAGGTCCTCGGCCGCGCCGGCGCCGGCGAGCTCCTGCGCCGAGGCGTCTCCCAGGTCCATGGGGCCGTGCCCGCGGAGACCAAGGTCCACGCCGGACAGCGCCCCGGCGAGGTCGGGGACCGGAGCCGGGGGGGCGCGCCGGGTCTGCCGACGCTGGCGACGCGGCCTCGGCTTCGGCTTCTTCTTCGGCTTCGGCGGCTTCCGCTCGACCTCGAAGGCCACCGGGGCCTTGGAGGTCTCCTTCGTGGGCGGCGTGGACTGGAGGTTCATCGCGATGACCAGCGCGAACACCAGCCCGGCGCCGGTCGCCATGAACAGCAGGCCCGACAGGGATCGCAGGGCGCGTGCCCGGGGTCGGATGTCGTCCACCCGCGCCATGCTCAGCCGGCCTCCTGCTCGGTGGCCACCCCGACGTCCGCCGCGCCGCCGAGGCGGCACTGGTCCACCACCTCGATGAGCTGCTCGGCGGGGACGTGGCCGTCGGTGACCACCAGGACGGACTTGTCCGTGGACGACGCCAGCAGGTCGCGGACGCGCGACTGGAGCATCCACGACTTCACCGGCGCCTCGTCGACGTACACGGCGCCGGACCGGTCGACGTAGACGCGCAGGGATTTGCTCGAGGCGCGGCTGGCGCTGGCGGCGCTCGGGCGCTCCAGCTCGAGCTTCATGTCCTTTACGAAGGTGGTGGAGACCATGAAGAAGATGAGGAGGATGAAGACCATGTCGATGAGCGGCGAGATGTCGATCCCGGCCGCCTCCTCGCGGTGTCGGAAGCGCTTCATCCGAGCACCTCCCCGCTGCAGAGGGTGTCCTTGACCTGCTCCAGCTCGCCTCCGAGCAGCTCCTGCTTGCGCTGGAGCATCCGGCCCACGACCAGCCCGGGGATGGCGACCGCCAGGCCCATCTGGGTGGACAGGAGCGCCTGGGAGATGCCGCCGGCGATGCCACCCGACTGGGTGAACAGGGCCATCTCGCCGAGCGCGTCGAAGGTCTCCACCATGCCGGCCACCGTGCCGAGGAGGCCGGTCAGGGGCGCCACCACCACGATCGCCTTCACGAGCGTGCCGTAGCGGCCGAGATCGTCCTCCAGGTCGGTGAATGCCTCGTCGAGGAAGGCGCGGAGGTCCGGGACACCGCGCTCGGCGAGGGTCAGGCCCCGAAGGACCGCCGTGTCGATCATCCCCCGCGGACGGATCCGTCGACCGGCGCGCACCCGGTCCACCAGGGTGCGCACCCGGAGGAGCGTGCCGCGACGGAGCGTCCACGCCCGCCAGCCGAGCGCATACCAGAGCGCGGCGGCCGCGAGCACGAGGGGCGGCATCACGAAGCCGCCGCGGGCGACCGTGTCTCGGAGCTGATCGACGAGGAGCTCGAGGTCGTGCATGCGTCGTCCTCCGTGGGGATCGCGGCGGGCTCGGGCGACGGCTCGGCCAGCGCGTGGGGGCACAGGCGGGCCTCGTTCAGGACGCGGAGGGCGCCGCGCTCCAGCAGGATCTGGACCTGGTTGGCGCGACCCGACAGCAGCGTCCCGAGGAGCAGCGTGGGGATGGCCACCACCAGGCCCAGCTCCGTGGTGACCAGGGCCTCGGAGATACCGCCGGACAGCAGCTTGGGGTCGCCCGTGCCGTGCTCCGTGATGACGTCGAAGGTGGAGATCATCCCGGTCACGGTGCCCAGGAGCCCCAGCAGCGGGGCCACGGCGGCGAAGACCGTGATGGCCGAGCCGAAGCGCTCGATGCGCGGCGTCTCGGCGAGCAGCGCCTCGCTCACGAGGTCCTCGAGGGTGGCGCGCTCCCGGTGGAGGTTCGCCACCGTGGTCCGCATCACGCGGCCTACGGCACCTCGGGCCCTCCTCGCGTGTTCCAGGGCCTCCGCGGCGTGGCCGCGACCCACGAGGTCGGCCACCCGGCGAGCGACCCGGCGGACGCCGACGCCGTACCAGGTGAGCATCAGGGCGCGGACGACGACCAGCAGCGCGGCCAGGGCGCCCAGGCCGACGATGACCCAGGCGATGAGGCCGCCGCTCTCCACGATCTCCCGGGGCGTCTTCGGCGGCTTGTGGCTCACGGCCCGGTCGGGGTCCTCGTAGACGAACATCCGCAGGGTCTCCGGTTGCTCCCCGGCCGCCAGGGCCCGGGCCGTCTCCGAGGCGTCGGCGTGCCACAGCCGCAGCTTGCCGGCGCCCGCCGGTGCGAGGGCGCCCGACGCGTCGTCGCTCACTCCGAACGTGGCGATCGGGCCCAGGTGGATCAGCTCTCCCTCCACCAGGCCGCCGTCGTTCAGGAAGAAGCTCCCCGGCTCTCGGAGGATGCGGGAGCGCTCGCCGAGGAGGTCGGCGGCGCCGGCGACCAGGGTCTTCAGCTCCTCGACCCGTCCCGCCGCGTCCTCCGGCGGCTCGGGGAGCGACACGCCCGCCTCCAGGAGGGTCTCCCGCGCCCGCTCCAGGGTCTCCAAGACCCGGTCGTCCTCGTCCTCGGCGTGCCCTCCCTCGCGCTTCAGGGCGGCGAGCCGCTCCTCCAGGCGATCGGCCTCGGCGCGGGTCGACAGCACCTCCTCCTGCATGGCGGCCAGGGCGGCCTCCTCCCGGGCGATGCGGCGCCGGGAGGTGCGCTCCAGCTCGCGCAGGCGCGCCTGCAGGGCCTCCTTCTCCGCCTCCAGGAAGGCGTATTCCTTCTTGTAGGCGTCCACGAGCGCCGTGGATGGCGCCTGGGCGCGCGCCCCGGCGGGCTCCCCGGCCTGCGCCGGCGTCGACAGGGTGGCCAGGGTCAGTGCGGCCACGGTGAGCATGGGCCTCCTCATGGCGATCCCTCCAGCGGATTCGGGACCTCGAAGAAGCCCACCCGCACGCGCTTGTCGAAGGACTCGAAGAAGGCCTGGAGGTCCTCCTTCCCGACTGCCGAGGTCACCTCGCGCCAGGCCCAGCCGTCCTCGGCGCGCTCCGCGTGCCCGTACCGGCCGTCCTTCGTGCGGAAGAAGATCATCACGGTGCCGACGTGGACGACGTCGGCGAGGACCTTTTCGCCGCCGAGGTCCACCACCTGGCGGTCCAGGGCGCTCTCTCGGGTGAGGCGAAGCTCGTCCTCCACCCGGGACCACAGGCGCGCCACGCCACGGCCCGGAGCGAGGAGATCGTCCCGGACCCGGGTCGCGAGCCCGTCCAGCTCGGCGAGCCGGTCGGAGACCCGGTAGGGCAGGCCGGCGCGGACGGCGGCCCGGAGTGTGTCGATGGCCGCGAGGAGCGCCGGCTTCAGGGCCGCGTCCGCCTCGGCGGCCGCCGCCACCCGGTCCTTCTGCTCCTCCAGTGACTTCGTCGCCTGCTGCAGTCGGACCTCCTCGCGCCGGAGCTCGATCTCCAGGTCCGCCTTCTGGGTCGCGAGGCTCCGAAGCCGCATGCGCTGCGACTCCTTCTCGCCCTCGACCCGAGCGGACAGCTCCTCCACCTCGCCGCGCAGACGCGAGAGCTCCTCGGCCAGGCCCTCCGTGTCCGGGGCCTTCGCCGAGGCGGCGGGGAGCAGGATCAGCGCCACGGCCAGGGCCACGGCGCTGGTGGGGAGGCAACTCATGTGAATCCTCCGTGCGGGGGGGCGGGAGACGCGGGGGTGCAGGTGCGGGGGGCCGGCGTCGATCGACGCCAGCCCCCCGGGCTCGAAGGCAGCCCCCCGACTTCCCTCGAGCGCTCGGTGGGACGGAACCTCTAGTTCCTGGCCGACGTGGTCCAGCCGGCGGTCCAGTCGTCGTCGGGGTCGACGCCGCCGATGAAGTCCACGGCCTCGAAGAAGGGATCCTGCGGCACCGTGGCGCCGGTGCGCGCCGGCGAGCCGTCTGCTGGACGCACGTCCGGGGCGGCGGTGTTCATCGGGTCCTGGAGCATCGGGTCGGTGACCTCGTTACCCGGGTTCATGCTGGTGAAGAACTCCTCCACCGACCACGGGTCCTGGACCGGGTTGCCGTCGGCGTCCTCCTCGTCGCCCATCTCGAAGGCGGTGTCGCAGGACACGATGGAGCTCTCGATGGTGAGGTCGCCCGTGAGCATCCCGTCGCCGTCCACCGCGTTGGCGAAGGTCTCGGAGTGGTCCACGTCGAAGCAGGCGTCGTTCCAGCCGGTCACGATGGCGTTGTAGATGTTCGCGCCGGTGCCCTCGCGGAGGAGGATGCCCAGGTCCGAGTTGTTGGAGCTCGGGACGCCGATCAGGGTCAGGTTGGCGAGCGTCGGCTGCGAGCGCGGCGTGGCGGCGTTGTTCTCGCCGTTGTTGTCTGCCTCGATGCCGTTGTCGCCGGCGTCGGCATACTGCTGGGCGACGAAGAACTGGCCCTTGCCCTGCCAACCGTCCGTCCAGTCCAGGTTGTCGTCGGAGATGCCGGTGGTCAGGACGTGCTTCCACTCGGCCGTGCCGCCGAAGAACTCGATGCCGTCGTCGGCCGCCATGTGGATCTGGACGTGGTCGATGGTGGTGCCTGCGCCCACGCCCTGGAACGCGATGCCGTTCAGCTCGTTGTCCTCGGTGATGGGATGCCCGGCGAACTCGACGCGGACGTAGCGGAGCACGCCGCTGTCGTCGAGCGGGTCGTCGCCTCCGTACAGTCCGGAGCCGCCCTCGCCCTCGGCCTCGCAGGGCGGGGTGTTGCAGCCGTTGACGGGGGCGCGGCCGTTCAGGACGACGCCGCCCCAGTCGCCGCGGGCCCGGCTGCCCTCGGCCTTGGAGGAGGTGAACACGATCGGGGCCGTGGCGGTGCCGTCGGCCACGATGCGCGAGCCGCGCCGGATGGTCAGGAAGGCCTTCGACGACGTCTCGCCGTAGACCGTCGTGTCGGGCTCGATGGTGAGGACCGTCTCCTCGATGTCGTCGCCGACGAAGACGCCGCCTTGGAGCAGCCACTGCTTGTCCGCCGTCATCGTGAAGTTCTCCACGATGGGGCAGGACTGGGGAGCCTCCACGGTGCACGTGCCGGCGTCGTCGCACGCGACCTGGGGCGGATAGGGGGCGTTCGGATCGTCGGAGTGCTGCACGCAGCCCGTGGGCTCCCCGGTGCCGCTGCCTCCGCCGTCGTCACAGGCGCTGGTCAGGAGGATGCCCGCCGCGCCGAGCGTCGCGAGAACCCAAGTGGATCGGATATGCATCTGCCTCTCTCCAAGTCGTCCCGTGAGGGGTGGTTGGGACGCGTTGTAGAGGGCGGATGTGTCAGCCGTTCGATTCGACGTGACGAGTTGATGACGCGGCGGCGACGGGTGGGCGTGCCTCCCGACGCGGGCCCCGGAGCGCCTACCGCGGGTTGTACAGCGTCAGGTCCAGCACGTGGCTCAGGGCGGTGGCGCCGCCCCCGGTGAGCCCGCCGGCCAGGAGGACCATGCCCGTGTCCAGGGCGACCGCCGCGTGGCCGAAGCGGGCGGCGGGCAGGTCCGGGATGTCGGGGCAGTCCTCCTCGCAGGCGAAGGCCACGCTGATCCTCGCCTCCAACTCGAGCTGGCCTGTGGAGGGGTTGGTGACCTCCTTGTAGTACTGGTGGATGATCTCGATGGACGATCGCGCGGAGCCGTCCGAGGCGGCGCCGCCGGCGATGAGCACCGAGCTCTCGTCCATGAGGGTCGCCGTGTGGCCGCCGCGGGCGTGAGCCAGATTGAAGGCGTCTACGTCCGTGCGGAAGGCCTGATCCGTCGTCTCGTACACATCGATTGTGTTGGAGGCCGCGGCCCGGTCCACGCTGGAGAAGCCGCCCACCAGGTAGATCTTGCTCTGCGCCGGGACCCAAGTCCCGGTCAGCATCGTCCGGGGGGCCTCCATGCGGCAGGGCTCCTCGTCGTCCGGCTCCGGGCAGGGCACGGTCCTTGTGAGGCCGCCGGGCTGGTCGAGCATGGTGCGGCTCTTCACGTCGTAGACCATGGACGACGCCAGGGTGCCCTCGTCGTCCTCGCCGCCGACGATGAGCACGGCGGGGCGCGAGGGGCCGCCCGCCTCGCCCGGGACCTCGAACCAGGTGGCGGAGTGGAAACGACGCGGTCCGTCGGGCAGGGGGCCGCCCGCGACCCTCCCCTCTGAGGGGTTCCAGAGCTCCCAGGTCCCCTCGGCGTCGCCGCCCACGAAGAGGATCTCGAAGGTCTCGGGCTCGACGAGCGTGGCCGTGTGCCCGGCGCGGGCCGTGGAGAGCTTCGCACCGAGATGGCTGACGGAGCCGTCCTTGCTCTTCGCGTACCAGGCCGCCTCGCGGCGCGGCTCACCTGCGGCGTCCCAGCCCCCGGCGAAGATGACGTCGCCGTTGGACAGGGCCGTGGCGGTGTGGAAGGCGCGCGGGAAGGGCAGGCCCCCGGAGTGGGTCTGACGCAGGGCGCTGCGCTCCTCGACGACCTCCACCTCGGAGATCACCTGCTCGAAGCCCTCCGGCCGCCACCAGGCGTTCCCGTCCGTGACGGTGGCGCCGCCCGCGATCAGCACCTCGCCGGAGGGCGTCCGGGTGGTCGTGTGGCCGACGCGCCCCTGCTCGAGGCTCTGGGCCTGGCTGTCCACCGCGTCGGTCAGCGGCAGGAAGCTGTTGACCCGCGCCAGGAGCAGGGGGAGCTGGCGCGGCTGCAACACGGACGAGCTCACCTGCGTGGAGACGCTGCGGCCCCGGCTGACCACGTGGGACAGCTCTCCCTGGGGCGTACCCGCCCAGGCCTCGGCCACGACCTGCCGATCCGTCGTCCCGAAGGGCACGTCCGGCACCGTGCCGCTGCCCCCGGGCTCATAGGGCACGATCTCCACCACGCCCGAGCCGAGGTCGGGACCCATGACCTTCAGGACCATGAAGGCCACGTCCTGGTACGGGTTCGCCGCCGTCGGGGACGTGTAGATGTTCAGATCCAGCGCCTGTGGGCTCCCGCCGCCGTCGCTCGAGTCGCAGCCGGCCACGAGCAGGGCCGCTACCGCGGGCAGAAGGAGGGCGCGTGCGATTGTCGCGTTCCGATGCATCGACGTCCTACCAGTTCACGGTGGCGCTGAAGCCATCCGGTCCGTCGTCCGTGTCCCGCGTCAGGAGGATGCCGGCGGCGGTGCCCCCGGCCACGGCCGCCCCGACGAGGGTCCACACCCACCACTTGCCGTACCACGCATCACCGCCGTCCGAGGCCTCCTTCCGGGTCGTCGTCGGGTCGTCGTCGTAGGCGCCCAGCCCGGGCCGGGCGTCGTCGACCATGGCCTCGCCCCGCACCACGCTCGGCTCCGGCTCGGGCTCCGGCTCGGCCACGGGCTCCCGGGGCGGCTCGGGCCGCTCCTCGGCGGGCTCCGGCTCCGAGGCCGGAGGCGCCTGGGACTCTGGCTCGGCCACGGGCTCCGGCTCGGCCTTCGGCGCCGGGGCCGGCTCGGGCGGGGCGACGGGCGCGAAGACCGCGCTCCGGCCCTGCAGGGTCCGGCTCTCCGGGAAGGCCGAGAGGGCGGCGAGGAGCTTCTCCTCCAGGATGAGGAGGTTCACCTGCATGGTGGCGAGGTCGTGGTCCAGGTGGATCCACTCCAGCTCCGCGATCCGGTCCTTCTTCCGCTCGTACAGGAACGTCGCCAATTCGTAGTCCTTCGGCGTCTTCCGGATGTACGTGCCCACGACCGCGTCCAGGGAGTACCGCTCGCAGATGGCGGCGGCGCCCTCGCGGAAGTCCGCGCCCATCTCGCCGGCGCCCACGGCCGCGGCCAGGGCCTCCGGGGTTTCGGGGAGGGCCTCCTCGCCGGCCTCCTCCGCCGGCGAGAGCTTCGCCCGGATCGTGTGTTCGCGGCTGTCCGCCACGAACGTGCGGGCCCAGGGCTCGTGGCCGTCCTCGACGATCCGGACCACGTGGCGACCGCGCCACAGGTTCTGCGCGACGTAGGGGGTCTCGCCGACGGCCACGCCGTCCACGAAGACCTCCGCCCCGGGCGGCGCGCTCTCGACGGTGACGCGGCCCGTGTCCCCGCGCTGGTAGATCCGGCGCAGCCTCTCGAGGGCCGAGGTGGCGGCGTCCGGCACCTTGCGCTTGTCGAGCACCAGGTTCGGCCGCAGCGCGATGACCCTGGCGAGGTGATCCTCGCCGTTGTCGTCGTAGCCGGCCATGAAGTACGCGAGCGCCACGCCCAGGGAGGCGTCCACGTACTTGTCGAAGTCCACGAGCTCGGCGAGGCGTTTCTCGTACAGCTCGCGGGACTTCTCGAAGGCCCTCACGGCCTTCATGTACTGGCCGTCGCCCGCGAGGTCCTTGGCCTTCCAGAGGGACTCGTCCGCCTCGACCAGCAGGGGATCCGTCTCGGCGGGCGTCGGCTCGTCGTCGCCGGGCACGTCGAGGGAGTCGGAGGTGTAGACCTCGAGGGAGTCGTTCATCTCGAGGATGGTCCGCAGGTACTCGAACACGCGGTTCGGCACGAGGGACGACACCTCGCCGGCCCGCTGCATGGGCAGGAGCAGCACCCGCTTGGTGCCCGTCTCTCCGATGCCCTGGGCGTGGGCCGCGCGCTGGAAGCCGACCGCGACGGTCGTGACGGCGAAGATGCCGGCGACGAGGCTGCTCGTCAGGCGAGCGCCGGTGGAGGCGGGCGTCAGCATGCTTTGCATCCGCGGTGCGTTGGGGGTTGAATCGTCCCGCGCCAGAACGCCGGCGAACCGGGTCCCGCGGGACGCACTCCCTCCGGGAGAGGCGCAGAATAAACCCCCTGAGCCGTGTGAAGTCAACGCCTTGCCCGGAACCGAAGACCGCCCGACCGCCGCGCCGGAGCCCCCGAGCCTCTCCGAGTTCGCCCTCGCCCTGGGCCTGCTCTTCGGGAGCACGGTGCTCCTCGCCCTGCTCGCGTCGGTCTTCCCCCCGATCTCCGGATGGCTGCAGGCCCTGCTCGCGTTGCCGCTGCTGGCGGTCCCGGGCCTCGTCCTCCGCCTGCGCCGCGCCGGCGTCACCATCGACGACCTGGGCGTCGAGATGCGGCCGTGGGGCCGCACGCTGAGGGTCTCCGCGGCGACCATGGCGGTCGTCTTCCCGCTGTTCGTGCTGGGCTATCACCAGGTCCAGACGGGCTTCCTGGGCGGCGAGCCGGAGTGGGGCGCCCACGCGCTGCTCCGCTGGGACGAGGACCTCCTCGGCATGCCCGCGAGACCGTGCGGCGAGCACGAGCAGGCCGCGGTCTGGACCACGCGCACCGGCCTCTGGATCGTGGCGCCGACGGACGCCGGGCTCCGGACGAGCCTCGACACCGCGCCACCCCTCCGGACCGCCCGACGGGTCCGCTGCGGGCCCGGAGAGGTGCCCCGCGCCGACGAGGTCGTGCGCCCGGGCCCGGACGGGACGTGGCGGGCGGAACCCGGCGAGGGGCTCTGGTACCCCCTCGGCGACCGCCGCACGCTGCGCCTGTCCCTGTCACGGCCGGACGGCGCGCCGTACGAGGCCGGACGGATCGCGACGGGGCGCTACTCGCAGTCCGCCGAGGAGGACGGCCTTGTCGAGGCGGATCGCGGCTGGCTCTGGCTCCTGAGCTACCTGGTGGTCCACCTGGGCCTCGTGGCCCTCCCGGAGGAGTGGTTCTTTCGCGGCTACCTCCAGGGTCGCCTGGACCAGCGACTGGGGACGCCGTGGCGGCTGTTCGGGGCCGACTTCGGCCCGGGCCTGCTCCTCGCGGCCCTCGGCTTCGCGCTGCTCCACCCGATCCTCATCCCCGGGGGCCACCGCCTGCTCGTCTTCTTCCCGGGCCTGATGTTCGGCTGGCTCCGCGCCCGCACGGGCCACATCGGCGCGGCCGTCGTCGTCCACGCCGCCTCCAACGTCCTGCTGGCCGTGATCAGCCGCATGTACGTCTGACAAACGTGGGGTCAAGCCTACTCATTTCACACTTTCTCACGGTCGTCGACCGCCGTGGTCGGAGGTCCTACTCCATTGTCCGCGGCTCGGGGACGGCCGTCCTACTGCGCGGAGTCCACCCGCGCGCCCCCGGGGTCCACGGCGCCGACCACCCGCAGGGTGTCCAGGCCCTCCGCCCGGAAGGTGTCCTCCAGGGCGTCTGCGGCCGCCTCGGCCCGGGAGCGATCCGGCGCCAGGGCGAAGATCGTCGGGCCTGAGCCCGAGATGCCGCCCCCGAGGGCGCCGGCCCGCCGCGCGGCCGCCAGAGCCTCGTCGAAGCGGGGGATGAACCGCTTGCGATAGGGCGTGGCCACGCGGTCCACGAGGCAGCGGCCGAGGAGATCCAGGTCGCCCCGGGACAGGGCCGTCACCAGCCCGGCCATGGCCGCCAGGTTGGCCACCACGTCCGGGATGGGGACGGCGTCGGGCATGGCGGCGCGGGCGTCCGCCGTGCGCACCTCCACGTCGGGCTTCACGCAGGCCACGTGGAGGCCCTCGGGCAGGGGCAGGGCCACGACCTCGACGCCCTCGTGCTCCCCCGGCAGGCACGCCACGAGGCCGCCGAGCAGCGAGGGCGCCACGTTGTCCGGGTGCGGGCTGCCCGTGGCCAGGCGCTCTCCCTCCCGGCAGGCGTCCAGGAGGGCCCGTCGCGGGACTTCGGGGCAGGCGACGGCGCGCGTCGCCATGGCGGCCGCCACCGCGGAGGCCGCAGAGCTTCCCAGCCCCGAGCCCAGGGGCAGGCCCTTCCGGAGGCGGAGGCGCACGCCCGCGTCTGCCGGGGCGAAGCGGTCGAGGACCTCCCGAGCGGCCACTCCGGCGCAGTTCGCCGCCGCGTCGCGCGGAAGGCGACCGCCGTCCCCCTCCACGTCTTCCAGGATCACGCGGCCGTCGTCGGTGCGGTCGGCTACCACGACGTCCCGGGGGGCGGCGAGGCACAGGCCGAGGACGTCGAAGCCCGGGCCCAGGTTGGCCACCGTGGCGGCCGCGGAGGCGGTGGCGTGGCGTGGCGTGCTCATCAGGACAGGTCCTCGAGGCCGGGGAGATCGGTGGGCACCACCAGGGCGGGGCGCTCCGGGCGCGGGTCCTGGATGACGAGGATCTCCTGGCCGCGGGCCATGGCGTCGTCGGCGTCCACCAGGCGCGCGGCGATCTCCCGCGGGCGCCCCCGCGAGTCGACGACCCGGACGCGGCCCTCGCCGTCCACCTCCAGCCGATCGCTGGCCACCGTACCGGTGCAGCCCACCAGCTCGGGGGTGAGGGCGACGGAGCCCACCGCCCGGTGCCGGCGCTTCCACCACAGGACGACGCCCACGGCCACCAGGGCGAGGATCAGGACGGACATGGCGCTCATCGAGGCTCCCCTTCGGCGGGCGCGGCGGCTCGGTCCCGCGCCTCGCTACAGGTATAGTGGCAGCGCTCCGCGGGGTCCATCTCCGTTGACACGCCTCGAAGGCCGCAAGTATACGCGGGGCCGACACGATCCCGGAGTCACGCCTTGGCCGACCTCACAGCGTCGTTCGTCATCCCCGTCTACAACGAGGAGGGGCTGCTCACCAGCGCCGTCCACGCCCTCATCGTGGACCTGCAGGAGCAGATGCCCGACCTCTCCTACGAGATCGTCCTCACGGAGAACGGTTCGAGCGACGACACCCTCGAGCTGGCCTACGAGCTGGAGCGGCACCACGAGCAGGTGCGCGCGCTGCACAGCCCGGAGCCGAACTACGGCAAGGCCCTCCGGCGGGGCATCTTCGAGGCGCGGGGCACCTACGTGCTGTGCGACGAGATCGACATCTGCGACGTGGGCTTCCACAAGCGCGCCCTGGCGATCCTCGAGGCCGACCAGGCCGACATGGTCATCGGCTCCAAGGCCCACGCGGACGCCGTGGACGCGCGCCCGCTGTTCCGCCGGGCGGCCACGTCGGTGCTCAACGGCATGCTGCGCGTCCTGCTGGACTTCCACGGCACGGACACCCACGGCCTGAAGGCCTTCCACCGGGAGCGCCTCCTGTCCGTGGTGAGCCAGTGCATCGTGGACAAGGACATCTTCGCCAGCGAGTTCGTCATCCGGGCGGAGCGCCAGCGCTACCGCATCCTGGAGATCCCGGTGACCATCCACGAGAAGCGGCCGCCGTCGGTGAACCTGTTCAAGCGCGTCCCCCACGTCCTGCGCAGCATCGCCCGCCTGACCTGGGCGATCCGGGTCCAGGCCAGGCACTGAGTCGCCTCCCATGACCGAGTCCCTCGCCGCGGTCAACGTCGACGTCGACAGCCTCCACCTCTACTACCGGATCCACGGTCTGGACGAGGAGGCCGCGACCAACGTGGTGTGGGAGCGGGGCGTCGCCCGCTTCGCCGAGCTGTTCGACGAGGTGGGCATCCGCGCCACCTTCTTCGTGGTGGCCTCCGACCTGGTGCGGTGGCCCGAGGCCGGCCGGATGGTGCGGCGGCTCGCCGAGGCCGGCCACGAGATCGCCAGCCACACCTGGTCTCACCCCTACGACCTCACGCGGCGCCCGCGGAGCCTCATCCAGCGGGAGCTGCAGCAGGCGCAGAAGCAGCTCTCGGACGCCAGCGGCCGACCGGTCGTGGGCTTCCGGGCGCCGGGCTACACGATGACGGACGTGCTCTGGGAGCTCCTCGCCGAGGAGGGCTACGCCTACGACAGCTCCCTGTTCCCGTGTCCGCCCTACTACCTGGCCAAGGCCGCGGTGATGGGCCTGATGCGGCTCCGGGGCCGCACGAGCGCCTCCATCCTGGACCACCCGTCGGTCATGTGGGCGCCGCGTCTCCCACACCGTCGGAAGGGCGTGCTGGAGCTGCCCATCTCGGTCCTCCCGGGCGTGCGGTTCCCCTTCATCGGCACCAGCCTGCTCATGATGGGGCAGGCGGGCTATCGCGTCGCCCGGCCGCTGGTCCGGCGCATGTCCTACGTGAACCTGGAGTTCCACGGGATCGACCTCTGCGACCTCACGCTGGACGGCATCGACCCGACGCTCTTGAAGCAGCCGGACCTCCGCGTGCCCCTGGAGCGCAAGCGCGACCTGTTCCGGCGGGTCCTCACGGACCTGCGGGACGCGTTCCACGTGAACACGCTGGAGAACCTCGCCCCGAGCTTCGCGGAGTCGTGAGGTGAAGCCGGAGAAGCCGCGCGGCGCAGTGCTCATCGGCGGGGAGAGCCGCCGTATGGGGCACCCCAAGCACCTGCTGACCTGGCGCGGCCGGACGTTCGTGGAGCGGGTCGTGGACGCCCTCGCGCCCCACGTCCGCGACGTCGTGCTGCTCGGCGAGGGAGAGGTGCCCGAACGGCTCCGGGGCCTCCGGCGCCTCGCGGACCCGGAGGGCCTCCGCGGCCCCCTGGCGGGGCTCCTGGCCGCCTACCGCGAGGATCCCGACGCCGCGTGGGTCGTGGCGGCCTGCGACATGCCGCTCGTCTCCGGCGAGGCCGTCTCGTGGCTGCTGGCCCGGCGATCGCCGGGTGCGGCCGCCGTCCTGCCCCGCACGCCGGACGGGCGCGTGCACCCGCTCCTGGCGGTCTACGAGCGCACCGCCGGCCCGCGCCTCGAGGCCCTCGCCCGCAGCGGCCGGCGCGCGCCGAGCCGCCTCGCCGAAGACCCCCGGGTCCTGAGCCCCACCACCCCCGAGCATCTGGCGCGCTGCTGGGTGAACGTCAACGATCCGGACGAGCTGGTGTCCCTGGATCGGTAGACCGTCGCCCTCCGCGAGCGCGGGAGGGTCGCCTCCAGGTTCGTGCCGTCCGGGCTCACGTCGCCGTCGCGCCCGCGAGCGCCGTGCGTGCCCGCGAGCGCGGGATGGCCCACCCCCACCCCCCCTCCGTGACGCATTTGGGGCGAATCGTTGCGCACTTCTTCGGCGGGTCGCCGCCCCCGCGAGCTGCGGCACCGTGTGCCAGCGCGGGTGGCCCACCCCCACCCACCCTCCGTGACGCGATTGGGGCGAATCGTTGCGCACTTTTTCGGCGGGGACACCGTGCGCCGCGCCGACCTGCCCGTTGCATCGGCGGTTGTCGGGAAGTAGAACCGCGCCGGTCCGATTTGTACGGAGCGTCGTGAGCAAGCGGAACCGCACCACACGCCTGAGCCGCGCCGAGCAGCGTCGGCGGCAGGATGATCTCTCCCGCCTCGACCCCGCGTCCTGGCGGCGCGAGATGCTCGCCTCCGAGACCGGGACCATCGTCCGCGAGGCGCCGCTGCGCATCGGCCTGTCCTATCCGAACCCCTATCGGACGGCGATGAGCAGCCTGGGCTACCAGGTGATCTACCGGCTGATGAACAGCCGGCCGTACGCGGCGGCGGAGCGGCTCATCCTTCCCGACGATCCGGCGGAGTACCGCAGGCGCGGATGGACTCCCGGATCCCTGGAGACCGGCCGGCCTCCGTCCGAGTTCGACCTCCTGGCGTTCTCCGTCACCTGGGACCTGGACATCCTGGGCTTCTTCGACCTCCTGGACCTGGGCGGCGTGCCCATCCGCCGCGAGGACCGGACGGAGCACGATCCCCCCGTCCTCATGGGTGGCCCCCTCACCGCCTCGAACCCGCTGCCCTTCGGGCCGTTCGTGGACCTCGCGGTCATCGGGGACGGCGAGCGGGCGGCGTCGGCGCTCATGGACCTGCTGGAGGACGTGCGCGACCGGGACGACCTGAAGCAGCGCGCGGCGGACATCCCCGGCGTGTGGGTCCCGGAGCTCCACGGAGACCGCATCCCCCCGACCCAGAAGGTCTCCACGGGCGCGCTCCCGGCCGTCGGACAGGTGGTCACGCCCCACACCGAGCTGTCCAACATGTTCCTGGTGGAGGCGAGCCGAGGCTGCCCGCGCTACTGCAAGTTCTGCCTCGTGCGGAGCCCCGAGAGCCCCATGCGCGAGCCGGGCCTCGACGAGGTCCTGGCCCACGTCCCCGAGGACGCGCCCCGCGTCGGCTTCGTCGGGGCGGCGGTCAGCGAGTGGAGCGGCATCCGCGAGGCCCTCCGGCGGGTCGTGGAGTCGGGCCGCGGTGTGGGTGTGTCCAGCCTCCGTGCCGATCGCCTGGACGAGGACTTCGTGGACCTCCTGGCCCGGGGCGGCTATCGCACCATGACCGTCGCTTCGGACGCCGCGAGCCAGCGCCTCCGCGGGAAGCTCGCCAAGGGCATCCGCACCCGGCACCTCCGCGCCGCCGCCCGCCTGGCGAAGGGCGCCGGCATGAAGAAGCTGAAGCTCTACGTCATCGTCGGCCTCCCGGACGAGCGGGACGAGGACCTCGACGAGCTCGTGGAGCTGTGCCGCGAGCTGTCGTCCGAGCTGCCCCTGGCGCTGGGCATCTCCCCCCTGGTCCCCAAGCTCCACACGCCGCTGGGCGACGCCCCGTTCGCCGGCATCAAGCCGGTGGATCGCACCCTGAAGCGCCTCCGGAGTGACCTGGGCGGTGTCGCGGAGATGCGCGCCACGTCGGCGCGCTGGGCGTGGATCGAGTATCGGATGAGCCAGGGCGGCCAGGACGCGGGGCTCGCGGCCCTCGAAGCCTGGCGGCGGGGAGGCGGGTTCGGGGCCTGGCGCGACGCCCTCCGCGACGCCGAGGAGCGGCCGGCCCTCGAGGCGGCGACGCGGCACGCGCTCTGGCAGCCGGCGGGGATGAAGTAGTGTTCACCCGTCGAGGTGCTCCTCCTCGCGGAGCCTCCTCTCGCACTCCGGGCACAGCCCGTGGGACACGCGCGTGTCCAGGTGCCGGCCGAGGTACTCCTCGAGCTGCTTCCAGTAGCCGTCGTCGTCGCGGATCTTCCGGCACCAGCCGCAGATGGGCAGGATCCCCCGGAGGTGCTCGATCTCCTTCATGGCCGCCTGGAGCCGCCGGATCAGCTCCTCCCGCTCCCGCTCCAGGCGATGCTTCGTGAGCGCCATCTCGATGGTGGGCCGCAGGGCACGCTCGTCCAGCGGCTTCAGCAGGTAGCCGTACGGCTCGGTCTCCCCGGCCCGTCGGAGGGTCGTCGGATCCGAGTACGCGGTCAGGTAGATCACCGGGACCCCGCAGCAGTCGTGGATGGAGCGCGCCGCCTCCACGCCGTCCATCTCGCCCGCGAGAGAGATGTCCATGAGGATGACGTCCGGCTTCCGCTCCGCCGCCTCCGACACCGCCTCCTCTCCCGTCGGCACGCTGGTCACCACGTCGTAACCGACCTGTCGCAGGGCCATCTCCAGGGCAGCCGCCACGATCTGCTCGTCCTCCACGATCATCACACGGACGTGGGTCATGGGCCTCTCTCCTCGCGGGCGATGTGCTGTCTGGGAATACGGGCCCGGAACTCGGCGCCGCCGTTGCGGCGGATCTCCATCCGCCCCCCGATCTGTCGGCACAGGGAGCGGGCCAGGAAGAGCCCCAGCGACCCCTCCGCCTCGGGATCGAAGTCCTCGGGCAGGCCCACGCCGTCGTCGCGAACGACGAGGAGCAGCCCGCCGTCCTCCTCGCGCAGGGTCACCCGAACGACGCCCGGGCATCCGTCGGGATAGCCGTGCTGGAGCGCGTTGGTCACGAGCTCGTTGACGATGAGCCCGAGGGGAATGGCGGCGTCGATGCCGAGGCAGAAGCCGCCCATGTCCACGGACGTCCGGACGCCCTCCACCGGGTAGGAGCCCACGAGGCCCCGCACGACGCGCCCCACATAGCGCTGGAGGTCGATGCAGGAGAGGTCCCGGTCCGCGTACAGCTCCTCGTGGATGGCCGCCATGGCGTGGATCCGATCCCGACTGGCCTGCAGCATCTCCCGGTCCGACGGCAGCTCGACGTGCCGGGCCTGGAGCTGGAGCAGGCTGGAGACCACCTGGAGGTTGTTCTTCACCCGGTGGTGGATCTCCCTGACCAGGCTCTCCTTCTCCCGGAGGGACTCCCGGAGCCGCCGCTCCGCCTGCTTCTGGGCCGTGACGTCGAGGACGAGCACGAAGAAGCCGCCCTCTTCGGGGCCGAGCCCGAGCTTCGCGGGGATGATGTGGACGTCCAGCCAGGCGACGCCCGTCCGGGAGGAGGGATAGAGGCCACGCTGCGTCAGTTCGTCGAAGTCCAGCGTGACCACTCCGTGGGCCTTGTGCCCTCGCCGGACCCGCTCGCGCATCTCCTCGGGGATGCTGGGGTGCCGGAGGAGCTCGAAGCCCCGGATGGTCTCCATGTCGTCGACACCGAACATCCGGAGGATCGCCTCGTTGGCGTCCATGAGCCGGCCCCTGGCGTCGTAGAGCTCGATGCCGATGGGGGCCGCCTGGTACATGGTCCGGAAGCGGGCGTCGCTCGCGGCGAGCTGGGCCTGGCTCCGCCACAGCTCCTCGATGCTCCTGAGGCGGTCGGTCACCTCCACGAGGCTCAGCAGGAGGCCCTCCACCGCACCGTCGGCGTCCAGGATCGGGACCAGGCTCCAGTCCCAGTACGTGACCTCGCCGTCGTCTCTCCGGGGGTGCTCGAAGGGCTTGGCGCACACCGTGTAGGGCTCTCCGGTCTGCGCCACGTGGCGAAAGATGTCCTCGTTCCCGACGTGGGGGAAGAGGTCGAAGTGGCGCCGTCCGACGAAGTCGTCGGGCGCCAAGCCGAGCCCCGCGCCCTCCGCGTAGGCGCGGTTCACCCGCCGGAATCGCAGGGAGCGGTCCAGGTACGCGAACTGGACGGGCGTGTGCTCCCAGATCTGCGCGAGCTGGCGGTCCAGCGGGGCCATTCGGAGCAGGTCGTCGGACTCGTGGACCCGAGCGAGCTGGATCCAGGTGCCGCCGTATCCGCCCTCGACACGGGCCCGCACCGACCGCCCCCGCACGAGGGTGCGCACCTCGACGGCCTGCTCCTCCTGCGAAGCGCGGCGGCAGGCCGCCTCCAGATCCTCCCGGGCCGGCGAGTCCAGGACGGTGAGCAGGTGCATGCCGATCAGGTCCTCGCCGGCGAATCCCAGCATCTCGGCCGCCGCCGTGCTGACGTGGGTGATCCGCCACTGGCAATCCTGGGCCAGCACGCCCTGTGCGACTTCGCCTGTGGATGGGGCGGACACCGCTTTCGCCTCCTGGCGACGTCCGCGTGCCGCGGCGGTCGCACTGGGCCGAACACGCTGCAAGGGGCGAGCCAGAAGGCGGACCGAGGCAGACGGTCGCTCACGGCGCCCTCCGGGGAGCCGAGTTGCAGTGACCACCTGACGGACCATCCGACCTCCCCTATACTCCCGCGCCGACCGAACGCCCGGAATCACGCCTCGGAGAGCCCATGCGACGTCTTCGCCTGCTCCTGGCCGGCTCGATCTCCCTCGCCACCCTCCTGTTCCCGGTGGTCGCGCTCGCGGCGGAGGGGGCGGCGGACACGGACATGGAGCAGCGGATCGACGAGTTCTTCGGGACCTGGGTCGTCGAGCCCATCGCCGCCGTGCTGTTCTGGGAGATCCCCGGCATCCGCATGCCGTTCGTCGTGGCCTGGCTCGTCTTCGGGGCGACGTACTTCACCCTGCGCATGGTGTTCCCCAACATCCGGCTGTTCCGCCACGCCCTGGGCCTGGTGACCGGCAGGTACGACGAGCCGGGCTACGAGGGGGAGGTCACGCACTTCCAGGCCCTGGCCTCGGCCCTGTCCGCCACGGTGGGGCTCGGCAACATCGCCGGCGTCGCCATCGCCATCGGGACCGGCGGGCCGGGAGCCATGCTCTGGATGATGCTGGGCGGCGTCATCGGCATGTCCGCCAAGTTCACCGAGGTCACCCTCGGCCAGAAGTACCGCGAGGTCCGCTCGGACGGCCGCATGATGGGCGGCGCGATGTTCTACCTCTCCAAGGGGTTGGCGGAGCTGAAGCTGCCCCGGCTCGGCAAGGGCCTGGCGATCCTCTTCGCCATCCTGTGCATCGGCGGATCGTTCGGCGGCGGCAACACCTTCCAGGTGAAGCAGTCCCTGGAGCAGATCGAGGAGGTCATCCCCTTCTTCGAGGGCTACTCCTGGCTGTATGGCCTCATGATGGTCGTGCTGGTGGGCATCGTCATCATCGGCGGAATCCGGCGCATCGCCACCGTCGCCGACAAGATCGTCCCCGTGATGTGCGTCCTCTACGTCGCCGCGGCCATCTACATCCTCTTCGTCCGCGCCGAGGCCATCCCGGCAGCCTTCCACGCCATCATCGACGGCGCGCTCCGCCCGGACGCGGCGTACGGCGGCTTCCTGGGCGTCATGGTGATGGGCTTCAAGCGGTCCGCCTTCTCGAACGAGGCCGGCATCGGCTCGGCCGCCATCGCCCACTCGGCGGCCAAGGTGAAGTACCCGGTGGAGGAGGGCATCGTCGCCCTGCTCGAGCCCTTCATCGACACCGTGGTCGTCTGCACCATGACGGCCCTGGTCATCATCATCACCGGCGCCTACTCCGACCCGGCCAACGCCGACCTCATCGCGGAGGACAACGGCGCGGCCCTCACGTCCGTGGCCATGGGGAGCGTCATCTCCTGGTTCCCCTACCTGCTGTCCTTCGCCGTGGTGATGTTCGCCTACTCCACCATGCTCACCTGGTCCTACTACGGCGAGCGTTGCTGGGCCTGGCTGTTCGGCGACCGCTCCTCGATGGTCTACCGTGTCATCTTCCTCGTCTTCGTGTTCCTGGGCTCCCAGATCACGGCCTCGAACATCCTCGTGTTCAGCGACCTCATGATCCTGGGCATGGCCCTGCCGAACATCGCCGGCGTCCTGCTGCTGTCCAACGGCGTGAAGCGGGACCTGGACGCCTATGTGGGCAGGCTGAAGTCGGGGGAGATCAAGCCGACACGATAGCCCCTATGGGCGATCCCGCCCCGCCACGTGGACGTGGACGTGGTCGTGAACGACTGGCTCCGTCCGGGCGGAGCGAAGCGGAGCCCCCTTGCCTTTGCCCCTGCCCTTGCCTACGCCGGAGGCCCGGCGGGGCCGTCGGCGCCCCACGATCTTCCCACCTTGGAGCCCGTAGCGCATATGCTCCCGTCGCGATTCCCGGCCGCTTCCGCCCATCTCGACGCTCGAGAACCCTCCGCCGAACCTACTGGTTCTCCGGCTCCCTGCGGTCGCCGGCTCTCCTGGCCCTTCGGGCCAGCGCGGCAGCGCTTCGCGCTGCCAACGGAACCGTCGAACGCCGATCTGGACGAAATCGCCTCGGGCTCGCTCGGTCCGCAATACCCTACAGGCTCCTAGAGCACCAAACAGGACCGCTCCCGTTGGGCTAGCGGCGATCTCCGGCGCCTCGGCCTTCCGGGACCGCTGCGCCATGCCTGATGGCATGGCTCGGGACCCGGAATCGGCGCTCCGCGCCTGGCCGATCCACTCGGAGATCGCTCGCAGACCCGCGGTCCGCGGTCCCGTTCGGCGCTCTAGCAGCGTCCGGGCGGTAACTCTATGAAATCCGGGCGCTTCCTGATTTTCCCGAGCGCTGCTGGCGGGCCCCGGCGAAGTCGAACCCGGCGTCCTCCACGGCCTCCTTCACCGCGGCCTCGTCGTGCTCGCCCTCGACGCGGACGCTGTGGTCCTCCAGGGAGACCTCCACCTTCGCCTGCGGGAGGGCGGCGCTGACGGCGTGGGTGACGGCCTTCACGCAGCCTCCGCAGGTCATCCCCTGCACCTCGTACGTCCTCTCCATCGCCTCGACTCCTGTGGTGACGGGGCCGGTCAGCGCCCGGCCCTCCAGCGCTTGAGCATGAGCGCGTTGCTCACCACGCTCACGCTCGACATGGCCATCGCGGCCCCGGCGAAGACCGGGCTCAGCAGACCCACGGCCGCCAGCGGGATGCCGACGACGTTGTAGATGAACGCCCAGAAGAGGTTCTGGCGGATCTTGCGGGTGGTCGCCCGGGACACGCCGACCGCGTCCGCGACGAGCGTCGGCTCCGGCCGCATCAGGGTCACGCCAGCGGTGTGCATGGCCACGTCGGTCCCGCTGGACATGGCGAAGCCCACGTCCGCCGCGGCAAGGGCCGGGGCGTCGTTGACCCCGTCGCCCACCATGGCCACCACCCGGTCGCCCTCGCCCAGGGCCTGCACCTCGCGGGCCTTGTCCTCGGGGAGGACCTCCGCGATGACCCGGTCGACGCCCAGGGCCTCGGCGACGGCCTCGGCGGTCCGGGTGTCGTCGCCGGTGAGCATGACGACCTCGACGCCGGCCTCGCGCAGCCTGCGCACCGCCTCGATCGCGGACTCCCGCGGGGTGTCGCCCACGCCGATGGCACCCAGGAGCCGCGGGGACTCGCCGTCCTCGGCCACCCACATGACCGTCATGCCGCGCGCCTCGAGGTCCCGCGCGCGAGCCTCGAGGGGCGCCAGGTCGGCCCCGCGCTCGCCCATGAACCGGCGGCTGCCGACGAGCAGGCTCCGATCGCCGACGCGCGCCTCCAAGCCGCGGCCCGCCACGGCGCGGAAGTCCGCGGGATCCTCCACGTCCAGCTCGAGCTCCGCCGCGCGGAGGAGGACGGCCCGCGCCAGGGGGTGCTCGCTGCCGCGCTGGGCGCTCGCCGTGAGGGCCAGGAGCGCCCCCTCGTCCCCGTCGGCGGGCTCCACGGCGTGGACCCGCGGGCGCCCCTCGGTCAGGGTGCCGGTCTTGTCGAAGACCACGACGTCCAGCGCGTGAGCGCGCTCCAGGGCCTCCGCGTCCTTGATGAGGATGCCCTCCCGGGCGGCCGCCCCGGTGCCGACCATCAGGGCGGTCGGCGTGGCGAGGCCCAGGGCGCACGGGCACGCGATGACCAGCACCGCCACCGCGTTGATGATGGCGACGGACGGCTCGGCGTCCGCCAGGAGCCAGCCCGCCAGCGTCACCGCGGCCACCGCCACGACGGCCGGGACGAACACGGCCGCCACCCGGTCCACGAGCCGCTGGATGGGGGCCTTCGTGGCCTGGGCGCTCTCCACCATCTGCACGATCTTCGACAGCAGGGAGTCGGCGCCCACGTGGGTGGCCTCCACCTGCAGCAGGCCCTCGCCGTTGATGGAGCCGCCGGTGACCTCGTCCCCCTCCTCCCGCGGGACCGGCAGGCTCTCGCCGGTGATGAGGGACTCGTCGAGCTGGCTGCTGCCCCGGGCGATGGTCCCGTCCACCGGCACCCGCTCGCCGGGGCGGATCACGACCACGTCTCCCCGGGCCACGGCCTCGGCCGGGACCTCGACCTCCCGTCCGTCCCGGAGCACGCGCGCCCGGTCCGGTCGCAGCGCCATGAGCGCCCGGATGGCGCCCGTGGTCTTGCGCTTCGCCCGCGCCTCCATCCACTTCCCGAGCATCACCAGGGTGATGACCGCGGCGGAGGCCTCGAAGTACAGGTGCTCGCCGCCGACCGCCAGGTGGTACAGGCTCAGGCCGTACGCCGCCGACGTGCCCAGGGCGACCAGCAGATCCATGTTCCCGGTGCCCGCCCGGAGCGCCGCCCAGGCGCCCCGGTAGAACCGCGCCCCGGCCACCACCTGCACCGGCGTGGCCAGGACGAGCTGGACCAGGCCCGGGAGCATCCACTCGATCCCGAAGGGCATCAGGACCATCGGGGCCAGCAGGGGCAGGGTCAGCAGGATCGCGCCCACCAGGAGGCCCAGCTCCCGGCGCTCCCTGCGGACCTCCTCGCGCCGCTGCGCCTCCTCCGCCTCCGCGTCGCTGGGGGCCGGCGAGGCCTCGTAGCCCGCCCTCTCCACCGCCCCGATCAGGGCGTCCTGCTCCACGACGCCCGGCATGTACGCGATCGAGGCGATCTCCGTGGCCAGGTTCACCTGGGCGCCCGCGACCCCGGGCAGCTTCCGCAGCACCTTCTCGATGCGCTGCGCGCAGGTGGCGCAGGTCATGCCGCCGATGCTCAGCCGCGCCGTCCGCGTCGGCACGGAGAAGCCCGCCTTCCGGATGGCCTCGGCGAAGCGCTCCGGAGACACGGCCGCCTCGTCGAACCGGAGGCTCGCCCGCTCCGTCGTGAGGTTCACGGCCGCCTCGTCCACGCCGTCCAGGCGCCCGAGCACCTTCTCCAGGCGGGTCGAGCAGGCCGCGCAGGTCATCCCCTCCACCGGGAGCGTCACCCGACGGCGCTCTTCCGCCGGGGCGTCGGCGGGCTCGGGTCCGGTTTCCGGGGGCAGGGTGCGGGGGCTGGCCGTGCTCATGGGTCCATCCTGGGCCTGTCGGCCACCGGGAGGTCAACAAGGAAATCGGTCCCGAAGCCCGCCGAGTCAAGCCTCGACGACCCCGCCTGCCCGACCGATCGGGTCCGGACACGTGCTACACTGCCGGCCTCTCGTCCATTCCGCGCGGAGGTGCGCGATTGCCTGCCAGCCGCCGGGTCCTGCGGGTGCGCGGCACGGTCCAGGGCGTCGGCTTCCGGCCCTTCGTCTATCGCACGGCCGTCTCGCTCGGCGTGGCGGGCGCCGTCTGGAACGACCCGGACGGGGTGGTGATCGACGCGGAGGGCGACGTCGACGCGCTGGACGCCCTGGCCCGCGCCGTGGAGACCTCCCCGCCGCCCAGCGCGCGCGTCGAGTCCGTGGAGTCCGCCGCCGCCGAGCCCGCGGGCCACCAGACCTTCACCATCCGGGAGAGCGACGGCCGCGGGCGCACCTTCCCACGCGTCTCCCCGGACCTGGCCACCTGCGACGCCTGCCTGCGCGAGCTTCGCGACCCGGCCGACCGCCGCCACGGCCATCCCTTCCTGAACTGCACGGACTGCGGGCCGCGCTACTCCATCGTCCGGGCCGTCCCCTACGACCGCGCCCGGACGACCATGTCCTCGTTCACCATGTGCGGGGCGTGCGCGGCGGAGTACGACGACCCGGCCGACCGGCGCTTCCACGCCCAGCCCAACGCGTGCCCGGACTGCGGCCCCCACCTCTGGCTGGAGCCTCCCGCCGGCGAGGGCGATCCCGTCGCGCAGGCCGCGCGGGCGCTCCGGGCGGGCCGGGTGGTGGCCGTGAAGGGCCTGGGCGGCTTCCAGCTCTGCTGCGACGCCTCGCTCCCCGAGGCCGTGGCCCTCCTGCGGGAGCGGAAGCGCCGCCCGGCGAAGCCCCTGGCCGTGATGTTCCCCGACCTGGCCTCCCTCGAGGTGGAGGTCGTCCTGCCGGAGGGGGCCCGGGGGGTCCTGACGTCGCCCCGCGCGCCCATCGTGCTGCTGCCCCGGCGCCCGGGCTCCCGGCTGGCTCCCGGCGTGGCCCCGGGCCGCACCGAGCTGGGCGCGTTCCTGCCGTACACGCCGCTGCACCACCTGCTCCTGGAGGCCTTCGGCGGGCCCCTCGTGATGACCAGCGGCAACCTGTCCGACGAGCCCCTCGCGGCGTCCAATGAGGAGGCCCGCGAGCGCCTGGGCCCGCTGGCGGACCACCTGCTCCTGCACGATCGACCGATCCGCACGCGCGTGGACGACTCGGTGGTCCGCGTCGCCGACGGCCGCGAGCGGCTGCTCCGCCGGGCCCGTGGCTACGTCCCGGAGGTCCTGGACCTGGGCTTCGAGGCCCCTCCCCTCCTCGCCGTGGGCGCCGACCTGAAGAACACCTTCTGCCTCACCGCCGGGCAGGCCGCCGTCCCGAGCCAGCACGTGGGGGATCTGGCCGGCTGGGAGTCCCGGCTGCTCTTCGAGGAGGTGCGGGCGCGGCTGGAGGACGTGTTCGGCGTCCGGCCGCGTCTCGTCGCCCACGACATGCACCCGGGCTATCACGGCACGGCCATCGCCCGGGAGACCGGCCTCCCCGCGCTCGCCGTGCAGCATCACCACGCGCACGTGGCCGCATGCCTCGTCGACAACGGACGCCGGGATCAGGTCCTGGGCGTCGCGTGGGACGGCACCGGGTACGGCCCCGACGGGACGGTCTGGGGCGGCGAGATCCTGGCCGCGGACCTGGCCGGCTTCCGCCGCCTGGCGCGCCTGCGACCGGTGCGGCTCCCGGGCGGCGACGCCGCGGTGCGCCAGCCCTGGCGGATGGCCCTCTCGCACCTCCTGGCGGCGGGGCTGCCCGGCGACCGCGTGGACGTGCCGGGCCGCGAGACCGTCGAGGCCCTGGTCCACAAGGGACTGAACGCGCCCCGCACGTCGAGCGCGGGCCGCCTGTTCGACGCGGTGTCCGCCCTCGCAGGCGTCTGCCCCCACGCCAGCTACGAGGGCCAGGCCGCCGCCGAGCTGGAGGCCGTCTCCGAGGCAGGCGCGGAGCCGTACGCGCTACCTCTCGCGGAGGAGGGCGGCCTGCTGGAGATGGACGCGCGCCCGCTGATCCGGGCCGTGGTGCGGGATCTGGACGCAGGCGAGTCGCCCGGCCGCGTCGGGGGACGCCTCCACGCCGGGCTCGCGTCGGCCCTCGCGCGTGCCTGTCGCCGGGCCCGGGAGGAGACGGGCCTGGAGACGGTGGCCCTCACCGGGGGCTGCTTCCAGAACCGCCTGCTCCTGGAGGAGACGACGCGCCGCCTCGCCGGGGCCGGCTTCGAGGTCCTCACCCACGCCCGCGTTCCTCCGGGCGACGGCGGCGTGTCCCTCGGCCAGGCGGCCATCGCCGGCTGGCGGAGCCGAGGCTGACTCCGGACGAGGACGGCGAGGTCCCGGAGGCGCGCCGTCCCGGTCAGCCGCGGACCGCGTGGACGAAGGCGCGGGCGCGCTCCGGGTCCACCGGCCGGCGGACATCGCCCTCCTCCTTGAGGGACGTGCCGACGATGGCCCCGTCCGCGATGGCCAGCAGGTCGGCGGCGTTGTCCGTGGTCACCCCGCTGCCCACCAGGAGCGGTCGGTCGGGGACCGCCTCCCTCGCGAGGCGCAGGTGGCCGAAGGACACCGCACCTCCGGTCGCCTTGCCGGTGACGATGAGCGCGTCGGCGAGACCCCGGTCGACCGTGTCGCGGGCCGACTCCACCAGGTCGAAGCGGCGTCCCAGTGGCGTGGCGTGCTTCACGTCCACGTCGGCCAGGACCGCTACCGGGGCGCCCAGCAGGGCGCGATCCCGGAGCGTCTCGTGGGCCCTCCCCTCGACGACCCCCTGATCCGCCACGGTGGCGCCCGAGTGGACGTTCACCCGGATGAAGTCCAGCCCGGCCGCCGCGGCGACGGCCATGCCCCCGCGCGCGTCGTTCCGGAGGACGTTCACGCCCGTGACGCGAGCGACCTCCCGGGGAAGCTCGCACGCGATCCGCGTCATGGCGGCGATCACGTGGGCCGGCACCCGGTCCGGGAGGAACGGGGCGTCTCCCAGGTTCTCCAGCAGCCAGCCGTCGAAGCCCGCGTCGAGGAGCGCCACCGCGTCGTGGTGGGCGCGCTCCACGATGGGCTCCAGCCCGCGCCCGTCGTACCGGGGGCTGCCCGGGAGCGGCGCCAGGTGCACCACCCCCAGCAGCACCTTGCGCTCGCCGACGGCGGTGTGGAACCGCCCGGACGCGCCCGTCGCCGCCCTGGTCGCCATCGCCGCGCCGCTCAGGACGACACGTCGGGGTTGATGGCGTACGTACCGGTGGTCGTCGCCTTGCCCAGCACGTGCCCGTCGATGGCCTGGAGGACGGCGGGCGCGTCGAAGGTCCCCTCCACGGGGCAGCGCTCCACGTCCAGGGCGTAGACGGTGAAGTGATAGTGGTGGAGCAGGGCGTCGTTCCACGGCGGGCAGGGGCCGTCGTAGCCGAAGTACCGGCCGCCCATGTCCTCGTCGCCCTCGAACCACTGGGTGTAGTTGTTCAGGCCCTGGCGCGTGCCGTTCGGGCCTTCCGGGCCGCTCTTGCCCTTGGGGGTGATCCCGTCGCAGAAGGCGCCCTCGGCGATGGAGCCCGCGGACGGATCCAGGTCGACCAGCGCCCAGTGGTAGAAGTCCACGCGGGGGAGGTCGGCGGGGACGGTCTTGCCCTCCTGGTTCACGTCGTCCGGCTTGCTCGGGGCGTCCGGATCGCAGCAGACGATCGCCAGGGACTTCGTGCCCTCCGGGAGGTCGCTCCAGGCCAGGTGGGGGTTCCTGTTGTCGGCCAGGGCGATCTTCTGCTCCGGATCCCACGTTCCGAAGGCCAGCCGCTCGTCCATCGGGCCGTCGTGCTCGAAGCTGTCGCTCCAGACCTTCACGTCATCCTCCTCTGCGGGGACGGGGCGCGCCTGCGCCCATCCTGTGTGTGGCGGTGACTCGTCCCGGAAGGGTCGATCCCCCTCGCGGCCGCTGTCAACGGGTTCGGGCCCTGATCCGACCCGGGGGCGCTCCTCTTCGACCGCCTCCACGAGACCTGTTAAGACGGTGCCGGGGCCCCGCCCCACATCCCGGAAGCGTGGGAGCTCCAGTGGGACGGCTCCCAGGAGCCTGTAGGGCATATGCTCCTGGGCCCGCTGCCGACCCGGCGACGACGGGCCGCCCCGCGCCCAGGAGGAGCTGATGAGGGTTCTGGCGGTGTTGGAGTCGTGACGGACTGGGCGATCGGAGACGTCCAGGGCTGCTGGGAGCCGCTCCGGCGCCTGCTGGACCGCATCGACTTCGACCCCGCGCGGGACCGCGTGTGGCTGGCCGGGGACCTGGTGAACCGCGGCCACGGCTCCCTGCACGTGCTGCGTTGGGTGCGCGACCTGGGCGATCGCGCCGTCGCGGTGCTGGGGAACCACGACATCCACCTGCTGGCCTGCGCCCTCGGCGTGCGCGACCTCCGGCGCCGCGACACCCTGGAGCACGTGCTGGAGGCCCCGGATTGCGACGACCTGCTGGACTGGCTCCGGCGCCGCCCCCTGCTCCACCGCGAGGGCGACCACGTCATGGTCCACGCCGGCGTGCACCCGCGCTGGGACCTCGACGAGGCGGCTGCGCTCGCCGCGGAGGCCGAGACGATCCTCCGCGGGCCGGACGCCGCGGAGTACCTGGCCGCCAGCTACGCCCGGCCCCAGACCCGCTGGAAGGACAGCCACCGCGGGCACCGCCGCTTCTCCGCCCTGCTCACGGTGTTCACCCGGGTGCGGTGCATGGAGCCGGACGGCACCATGACCGATTACTCGGGGCCGCTGGATCGCATCCCCGCCGGGCAGGTCCCCTGGTGGCGCTTCCCCGGGCGGCGGCCCCTGGGCGCCACCGTGGTCTTCGGCCACTGGGCCGCCGTCGGGCTGCACCGGGAGCCGGGCATCCTGGCCCTGGACTCCGGGTGCGTCTGGGGTAGGAGCCTCACCGCCGTCCGCCTCGACGACGGCCACGTGGAGCAGGTCGCCTGCCCCGGGGCCTGACCTCCGAGGCGCCCGAGTGAGACCGCCGTCCCGGGCTGTCGGTTCGCCGTATCCTGCATGCACACGCCGTGGACGTGGACGTGGACGTGGACGACCGGGTCCCGCCGGGCCATCCCTGCGCGGGCGGGGACGCCCGCGGTCCCGGGCGCCGCTCGCGTTTCCTGGAACGGCGGGCTTCCAGAGGCTGTCGCTATACCCTCGCGAGGAGGCACCCGCCTCCGTCTTCGCGGGCGAGACGCCCGCGCTCCCAGGCCACGGGTCCCTTGGACGGCGGGCATCTTGCCCGCCAAGACCAGCAGCCGACCATCAACGCGACACCCTCTTCGAGCCCGCCACGTCCACGTCTCGCCGGCTCCCGGCGAGTCGTGATTGTTCGGCGGCCGTCAGCCGGCCCCGGCGAAGAGGTCGAGCTGTCGCCGCCGGGTGATCCCGGCCGGCGGGGTCGCGCAGGAACCCCCGTCGCGCGAGCGCACGCAGCGGCACGTCTCGATCTCGACCGGGGTCGCGGCGGCGGCGCTCCGGAGACGCTCCAGCACGTGCCGGCGGACGCGCGGCGCGAGTCCGGCGGGTCGGCCCGGGCGCCCGGGCTCCATGTGGAACCAGCCGTGGAGCATCCGCGCGCGGCTCCGGGACACCTCCCGCTCCACCTGGCGCAGGAGGCCGGGAGCCTCCCGGACCCAGGTGGGTCGGGCGCTGCGGACGCCTCGCGCCCCCACCTCGCGGAGGAGGCGCTGCAGATCCCGCTCACCGTCGTTGACGAGAGGGACGATCGGCCCGACGCGGACCTCCACGTCGGCCCCGGCCGACGCCAGCCGCCCCGCCAGGGCGAGCCGTGAGCTCAGGGGCGCCGTGCCCCGCTCCCAGGTCGCGACCTGCTCCGGGTCCACGGAGAAGAAGCCCGGCTCCACGCGCAGCCGATCTGCGTGGCGCCGGGCCAACGCCTCCAGGCCGCCGGCCTCGGCCACGCCGCCGCGCGTGCGCACGACCACCCCAATGTCCCGGCGCAGGAGATCCTCGGCCAGGGCGAGGGCGGGCGCCGCCAGGTCCGGCGAGCCCGGCGCGAACGGATCCGCGTCCGGCGAGAGCAGCACCCACCGCACGTCCCGTCGGCGATGGCGGTGGAGCGCCTCCGCGAGCATGTCCCGCCCCGCCTCCGGCTCGAGGTCCGGCGCCGGGGCGGTCGCGGGCCGCCCCGGCGAGAAGCGACGCGCCCGCACGGCACAGAACGCGCAGTCGGGCTCGCCTCGCGGGGCCAGGTGGACCGACCAGATCCGCCCCGCACACGGATCCCGCCGCATCTCCAACATCGGAGCCGTGGCTGATCGTCCGTTCATGCTGAACATTTGAGCAGGTCCTCCTCGTCGAGTCAAGTCCGGCACGACGACGTCGCCTCCCACCCCCCTCGTGTCCCGGACGAGCCGATCCGTTGCGCACGACGGCGGATCCCACCGGGGCGCGGCGGCGAGCGTCGCACCCCGGGAGGCCGTCACGTGCGGAGGTGTCGCCTACGCGAGTCGCGCCGAGACGTATTCCCGGAGGACGGACTGCCCGGCGCGGGTCTCCGGCGAGTCGATCGGGTCGAACTCCAGCCCGCAGGCCATCCGGCCGTCGTGGAGCCGTCGGTGGCGCAGCCGGGCCCTCAGGCGCAGGGGCCGAGCGTCGAGGGCCAGGGACAGGTCCCAGGGCCTCTGGCCGTCTAGGACATCACCGCGACCGGCCGGGATCTCCAGGCCCACGCCCGTCTCGGAGAGGTCGCGGGCCGTGGCGGCGGTGGCGGCATCCCTACCGCCCCCGACAGGCTGGACGGTCACCCGCGTTCCCGAGTCTACCGCGACGCGGGGTGTGCGCCGCCGGTTGAAGATGGTGCCGAAGTCCCGTCCCAGGTCGCGCTCGGCGTCCGAGGGGGCCGCGAAGCGCAACCCGAGGTGACGGACGCCGTCGTCGCGCGCCTCGTCCACCACCACGGCGTCCACGTCCACGGCGCGGTGATCCCGGAGGAGCCACACGGTGAGGTCCACGGTCCCGCCCTCGTCGATGGCGAGCGGCAGCTCCGCGGGGATCTCCAGGCCGACGCCGAGGGCCGACGCGTCCCTCAGTCGAGCGGGCACGGCGGGCCAGCCCGGCACCGCCAGGCTGACCTGGATCGGCTCCTCGTCGGGCAGCCGCACGCGGTACCGTCGGCGTCTCTCCATCCTGATCCCCACCGGCCTGTCCAGGGCACGAGGCCCGCTCCCTTCCCATCCAACCGGTCCCGGCGCAGGACGTCAACGCACAGGCTCGTCCCGGGTCGAACCGTCCTGCAACGCCGGGGATCGAGCCCCGGAACAGCCGCCGACGAGGTCAGGACACTGCGGCGCGCGAGCCGAGCCGCGACGCCAGGACCGTCGCGAGCTCGCGCACGGCGGAGATCTCGCCGTCCACGAACCCGCGATCGCGGCGCGCGTTCAGGACCAGGAGGAGCCCGCGGATCTCCCCGTGCGCCCGGACGGGCGCCCAGAGCGCCGACTTCACGCGGAACCGATGCGCCCGATCCCCCGGCTCCCGCTCGAAGCGGATGTCCACGCCTTCGCCGCTGAACGTCCGCCGGCCGGGGGCGGCCGTCAGCGGGCCTGGGAGCGTCTCCCGGGAGTGCAGCAGCGCCCCCGGAAGATCCTTCGCCGCGGCGCCGTGCGCGGCCTCGACGCGCCACCCCCGCCGATCCGCGTCCGGGTGCAGGTACAGCGCGGCCTCCGCCGGCACGTGCCGGGCCAGCATCGCCAGGGCCTGCTCGGTGCTCGTCGCCTCCCCGCCGTCGAACGCCGCCGCGTAGGGGACCTGCTCCAGCGGATCGGAGGCCCGCGTCGGTCTCCTCCGCCGGCGACGGCGCCCGCGCCCACGGGCGTCGCCCCGGGGCCGGGACTCGGGCACGGTGTCGCGCAGGGAGCGATCCCGGGGCGGTGGGACCTGCGCCCCGTCCTCCTCGAGGCTCCGCACGCGGAGGTGTCGCCCCTCGCGGCCGGCGAACACCTCCACCGATCCGTCCGCGCAGATCCGGCAGGTCACCTGCGACTCGTCCGACGCGTCCTCGCCAAGCTCGGCAAGGGCTCGGCGCCAGGCGGACATCCAGTGGTCCGCCTCGACCACCATCGTCATCTGCACGCCGCCCTCGTCGGCGGGGATTCCCACTTCGAAACTCGGCATCTCGATCCCGGGCCGTGGGCAGGCGGACCGCCGCCGCTCCCCGCATTGTCCCCCAGAGGTCCCGGGGGGTCCAGGGACCCGCCGGAGTTGCCACCGAGGCGCCTCCGCGTCACGATCCCGGGCGCACCCGCCACGGAGCCCCGCATGCCGACCCCGCCCGACCGACCGATGCACCTGGACCGGAACGACACGGCCGTCTTGCTCGTGGACGTGCAGGAGCGCCTGTTCCGGGTGATGGAGCCCGACGCGCGCGAGATCGGCCTGCGCCGCATGGAGGTGCTCCTGCGCGGCGCGCGGACGCTGGACGTGCCGATCCTGGTGACCGAGCAGTATCCCGAGGGGGTTGGCCGGACCGTGGAGGCCCTGCGGGAGGCCGCCCCGGACGTCACGCCCCTCCGGAAGATGACCTTCTCCTGCTGTGGGGAGGAGTCTCTCGCGCGCGCCATCGACGACCTGGGTCGCAGGCGGATCGTCGTCGCGGGCATGGAGACCCACGTCTGCGTCTTCCAGACCGTGCTGGACCTGGTGGAGCGAGGCTACGCGGTGCACGTGATGGCCGACGCGTGCCTGTCGCGGCGGGAGGTCCACCGCGCCAACGGCCTGGCCCTGTGCGAGCGGGCCGGCGCCGTGGTCTCCAACACCGAGACCGCCCTGTTCCAGCTCCTCGGTCGGGCCGGCACCGACACGTTCCGGGCCGTGTCGCGGCTTCTTCGCTGAAGCGACCGGTCCTTGGCCCGTCCTGGGCGCATGGGTACGGTGAGGCGCGTACACGGAGGGGGCATGGGAGACTGGGAGGCCATCGTCGAGGAGCTGGAGCAGCGGCTGGCGCCGTACGGCATCGACCTGGTCCACCCCTTCCGGATCGACTGGTACAACCCCCACGTCCCCGTGGACTATCGCCTGCCGGAGCGCGAAGGCGGCCGCGGCCTGGGGCTGCTGATCGGAAACTCCCGGGCCATGTGGCGGCCGCTCCTGGAGGCGCTCCGCGCCCGCCCGACCCTCGCGGACACCGAGCATCCGCTCGACCTGTACGTCTCGGACGCCATCGAGGACACGCTGGAGCAGACGCAGGCCCTGCGGGGGCTCCGCCGTTGCGTGGTGTGGGCCCACGAGCCCCGGGTGGCGTTGCAGCGCCTCGCGGACCTGAGCGGCCTCGCTCCGCTGGGACCGCCCCACCTCAACGTCCACCCGCGGCTCGGACCCTGGTTCGGCATGCACGCGGTGGTGACCGTCGACGCCGAGGGACCGGACGGGGCGCCCCCGACGCCACGCGACTGCTGCGACGGCTGCCCCCGACCCTGCATGGAGGCGTTCGAGGAGGCCCGACGGCTGACCGGCCCCGGCGTGCCCACCCGCGGCACCCTCCGGCGCCAGTGGGAGGCCTGGGCGGCCGTCCGCCAGGCGTGCCCCGTCGGGAGTGAACACGCCTACGGCGACCATCAGCTCAGGTATCACTACACGGCCGACCCGGAGGCCCTGCGCGATCCGCACGGGTGACTCCGGATCCCGCCACGCACAATCCCCCTCCCGGGGGAGGAGCGGCAGCAGCATCGGCGCATGCTCCCATGCCCGTTGGCTATCGTGCGACGGTGACAGCGACCTCTCAGGCCCGCCGAAACCAGGGCTTGACGTGGCGCCGCAACACGTCTACAGATCCGGCACACTCTCCTTGGATCTTCCCGTGCACCATCGCCTTCAGCCGCGCCCCCGCGCCCGGCGCCGGTGTGCAAAGGACTCCGAGACCATGGGCTCTTCCGAAGTGTCGGCATCACAGCACAGGACGGGGCGTCCGACCCTCCTCCTCGGTGGGCGGCGCCTGCCCGTCCGCGTGATCGAGACGAGCCCGCGGGGCCTGCGCCTGCGCCTGTCCACGCGGATCCCGGCCATGAACCGGTGCCGGCTGCGCTTCGCGCCCATCGTCCACGGTCGACCTGCCACGCGCCTCGACGGCGAGGTGCTCCACCAGCGCACCGACGCCATGGGCACCCTGCTCTCGGTGAGGGTCCGCCGGGTGGCGTCCAGGGGCGGGCGCGCCGCCATCGAGGCGTTCCTGCGGACCCATCTGCCCGAGCATGGCCTCCGGCCGGAGGGGTTCCGGGAGGGCCCCGGCGGCTGCGTCTACGCCATGGACGCGGCGAGCCTCTCGTCCACCGCGCCCGTGGCCCCGCGACGGCGGCCGCCTCGGCGACGTCGCCCCGAGCAGCCGCGTCCATCTCGCTCCGAGGCCCCTCCCCGCCGCGTGCAGGCGGAGCGGGACCCCCGGAGGAACCTCCGGCGCGTCGTGGACTCCGCCCCGAAGCCGCCTCTCGCCGCGCCCCCGGAACCTCCGAAGCCGGCGACCCTCGCGCCCTCGATGCGTCGCCCCCGCCCGTCCCGCGAGCGGCGTCCTCCGGAGCACGCCGTCGAGGACACCTTCGGCGTGAGGATGCCCCTGGCGCTCCACGAGGAGGGGCGCTTCGAGGTGGGTGTCCTGTACCGCGCCTCCCTGGACGCGCGGCGGCTGTTCGTCGCCACGCGGAGCGCGCCGCCCCCGCCCGGCACCTCCCTGGAGGTCCTGGTGAAGGTGTCGTCGATGCTCCGGGACGAGCGCATCTTCCTCTGCGGGCGCGTCGACTGGTCGACGGCCACGGGGGACGGCGACGTCGTGGCCGTGCTGCTGACGCTGGACGAGCGGACCGACACCCGCGAGCGCGATCTGCTGGCGGACGGCCTTCGGCGGGAGCACATGCTCTGGGGCGACCGCGACTCGACCCGCACCCCGGCAGCGGATCCCACCGCGGGCTTCCCGAGTCGATCGGTGATCAGGCACCTGCTCCAAGCGGCGAAGTCGCCGCCCCGGAGCGGCACGGTCTCCTGATCGTCCCGTCGGTGTGACGGATCCCATGGGCCCGTCCCAATCCCGGGGTACCATCCACCGGGAGGTCGTCATGCCGCGTGCAGTTCCACCCATCCTCCATGTCCCGACCCTGATCGCCGCTTTCTTCATCGCGGGGATCGTGGGCATCGCAGGCGCCTGTGAGACGTCCGCCGACTTCGAGCCGGCGTCGACGGCGGACGCGCAGGACGCGGTCGGGTCCACGGACGACGTCGGGCCGGCGGACATCCCGGAGGCGGACGACGGCGGATCCGATGAGGACGCCGACCCCGGGGACGCGTCGGGGCCGGTGGGCCCGAGGCTGGAGGTCGCGCCGGAGGCCGTCGAGCTGGGCACGGTCGCCGTCGGGGACACCGCCACGGTCTCCATCACGGTCGGAAACGTGGGGGATGCACCACTCGACGTCTTCTGGCTCTCCCTGTCCGGCGACGAGGCCTTCTCGGTGACACTGGGCGGGCAGACCTGGGAGGGCGGCGGCGAGACGGCGGCCGGCGTGGTCCTGGACCCGTCGATCGGGCTGGCGCCGGGGGAGAGCGTGGACGTCCAGATCTCCTTCGCGGCGGTGGCCACGTCCCCGGCCTTCGGGACCCTCGTGCTTCGGAGCGACGGCGCGGAGGTCGGGATCCCCCTGTCCGCGAACACGGCCGATCCCTGCGTGCTCGGGGTGGAGCCCACCGCCCCGGTCCTCGTGGACCCGATCGGCGGCGGGGCGACCACGCGCGAGATCACCCTCTCCGGGTGCGAGGACGCGGCGCTCGTCGTCGAGGACGTGGCGCTGGACGAGGCCGCGCCGGACGCCTTCGGGCTGGATGTCTCGGGGCTCGGGGAGGCCCCCCGGGTCCTGGGGCCCGGCGAGACGGCGACCGTGGAGGTGGCCTACACTGCCGACGAGCCCGCCGCGCTGGACGACCAGGGCCAGCCCGTCTACGACGAGGCCCGCCTCCAGATCACGGCCGACGACGGGATCGGGGTGCACGAGGTGACGTTGCGCGGCCTCGGCGTGGAGGTGCCCTGCGCCGCTCCGACGATCACGATCGCGGAAGGGACGCAGGTGATCCCCCAGACCGTGCTCCACCTGGACGGCAGCGCCAGCACGGCCCCGGGCGGCGAGGTGGCGGCCTGGGAGTGGACGGTGCAGCAGCCCTCGGGCTCCCACTTCCTCCTCCAGCCCTCCGCCGACGTGGCGAAGCCGACGTTCCCGGTCCACGTGGCGGGGACGTACGTCTTCAGGCTCCGCGTGACCGGAGAGGACGGGCAGTCCTCGTGCGTGCCCGGCGAGGCCGTCGTCCAGGTGGTCCCGGCGGAGGCGATCCACGTGGAGCTTCTGTGGGACACGCCCGGCGATCCGGATCCCACGGACGTGGGGCCCGAGGCCGGCGCCGACCTCGACCTCCACTTCCTCCACCCCTTCGCGACGGGGACGGACGGGGACGGGGACGGGGAGCCGGACGGCTGGTTCGACAATCCCTTCGACACGTACTGGTACAACGCCGCGCCGAACTGGGGATCGCTCGACCCGGGTGTGGACGACAACCCCTCCCTGGACCGCGACGACACGGACGGCTGGGGGCCGGAGAACCTGAACCTGGCCATCCCCGAGGACGACGCCACGTACCGCGTCGGCGTGCACTCCTGGAACGACCACGGGTTCGGCCCCAGCCGGGCCACCGTTCGCGTGTACATCCACGGCGCGCTCGCGTTCGAGTGGGCGGACGTGACCCTGGAGGAGCACGACCTCTGGGAGGTCTGCACCATCCATTGGCCGTCCGCCGACGTGACGCCCCTGGAAGCCGACGGCGGCGACCCCGTCGTGATCCCGGACTACCCGTCTCCCTTCTCTCCTTCCGACTGAGCCGGCGCGGGACTACGCGCCTGCCCATTGTGCACATCGCGCCGAAAGCCCACGAAACGTGGTCGTGGTCGTGGTCGGCGCAGAGCCACCCCACGTCTGGCGGGCTGGAAGAGGCTGTCGAAAAACCGCGTCGCCCGTTCCCGTTCCCGAACGAAGCGCCGTTCCCATACCGAGGACTCCAGCCGGTATCGCGCCTTGGGCGGCGGGTATTCTGATGCTGTCGCTGCACTCCCGCGACGAGGCAGGCCACCCGGTCTTCGCGGGCGTCCCCGCCGCGCAGCGGCTATCCCGGCCGGAGCCGCTCCTTCAGGCAAGGGCAAGGGCAAGGGCAAAGGCAAGGGAACGAGGCCAGCTTGCCGAGATGTGTATGATCGACAGGCCTACCCGCCCGGGAGGTCCTCGACGGAGTCGATCTCCACGTCCGTGCGCACCACGCGGCCGTCCGGGCCGTCCACGGCGGCCACCGGCGGGCGGTCGCAGGCATCCAGGCACCCACGCGCGATCACGTCGAAGCCCGGTTCGCCGGCGTCGCGGCGCGCCTCGCGGAGGGCCAGCAGGCGCTCCAGGATCGGGACGGAGCCCCACGCCTGGCATCCTCCCGTGCAGATCTCCACGGCCACGTCGTGCTCGCGCTTCCACTCGAGGTCGGGATCGACGCCCGCGGCGACGTACGCGTGGGCGGCGGGCGCGCCCTCGGCCTCGGCGACGGCGGCCAGGCGCTGCGGCGTGAGGACGCCGTCGGGGATGTCCTCGTCGATCCGATCGCTCAGGTCCCACACGATCTCCAGGTCCAGGGGATCATGGGTGCGGGGCTTGTCGGGGGGCTGCGGCACGATCACCTCTCGGGCAATGGGGACCGCCATCCTGCCCGCCCGCGGGCGCCACCTTCAAGGCGCCGGCAGCCGGGAGCGTCCCCGATCTTGGCCTCCCGGCCCGGCCGGGCGACAACTCGGCCCGCTCGAGCGATCCGTCGTTCCGAACGTTGCATCTTTATGCACTCGAATGTATATCCATGCATGCAGGAGGTCGGAGGACGCCATGGCGCACAAGGTCGGTATCGTCGGCATCACGGGCTACACGGGCGCGGAGCTCGTGCGCCTCGTGGACGCCCACCCGGAGCTCGAGCTGGTCCACGCCGCCGCCGGAGCGAGCGCGGGCCGACCGGTCACCGCGAGCTGGCCGGGCCTGGAGGGCCTGGTGGACCTGGAGGTGGAGGCCTTCGAGCCGGAGCGCGTCGCCGAGGCGTGCGACGTGGTCTTCGTGGCCCTCCCGCACGGACACGCGGCCGAGGCCGCCCCGACGCTCCTGGACGCCGGGCTCACGGTCGTCGACCTGGGCGCCGACTTCCGCCTGCGCGATCCGGCGGTCTACGCCCGCTACTACGGCCTCGAGCACCCCTGCCCCGAGCGCCTGGAGGACGCGGTCTACGGCCTCCCGGAGCTGACGCGCGCGGACCTGGAGGGCGCCCGGCTCGTCGCGAACCCGGGCTGCTATCCGACGGCCGTGACCCTCGCGGCGAAGCCCTTGCTGGACGCCGGGCTCGCCGAAGGTCCGCTGGTCGCCTCGTGCATGTCGGCGGTGTCGGGCGCCGGCCGGAAGCCCGGGCCGCGGAACCTGTACTGCGAGACCTCCGAGTCGGCGACTCCCTACGGCGTGGCGGGCACCCACCGGCACACCCCGGAGATCGAGCAGAACCTGGATCACCCGGTGGTCTTCACGCCGCACCTGGTGCCCATGAATCGGGGCCTCGTCGCCACGGTCCACGCGCGCCTGACGCGATCCGTCGACCTGGCGGAGCTCCAGGAGATCTACGTCACGCGATACGGCTTCGAGCCCATGATCCAGCTCCGCGAGGAGCCGCCGGCCACCGCGCACGTCCGCGGCAGCAACCGCGCCCACGTCCACGTGGCCGTCGACGAGGAGCGCGGCACGGCCACCGTGATCGGGGTCATCGACAACCTCGTGAAGGGCGCCGCCGGGCAGGCCGTCCAGTCGCTCAACGCCGCCCTGGGCCTCCCGGAGTCGACCGGGCTGCCCATGGTTCCCCTGCTGGTGTGATGGGAGGGGCCGCCATGGAGATCCGCGCCGCCGTCCACGCGGACGTGCCCGCCGTCGAGGCGCTCGTGGCCCCCGAGGTCCGCGCCGGTCGCGTGCGGCCCCGCGCCGTCCGCGCCGAGGACTTCCTGGTCGCCGCGGACCGCGGACGCGTCGTGGGGGCCGTCGCCCTGACGCCGCTGACGCCCGACGCCGTCGAGCTCGGCACCCTCGTGGCCGCCGAGCGCGGCCGGGGCCTGGGACGCCTCCTGGTGGAGGCCGCGGTGGCCCGGGCCGGTGCCCTGGGCTTCGGCACCGTGGTGGCCCTGACGGGGACGCCGGCCTTCTTCGGGCGCTGCGGCTTCGAGGCCACCGGCGACACGCCCTGGCTCCGCGCGCGGCGGGACGCGGACCTCGGCGCCGTGCTGCCCATGCCCGCGCCGGCCCCGGTGGCGGCTGCCTCCGAGGCCAGGTCCGCCACCTGCGCCGGGTGCGCCCTGCTGGCCGGCTGTCGGCAGGTGCTCCTGAGCCGTCGCGCCGCCGTCGTCCGGAGGAGCCACGCGTGAAGCCCCTGGAGACCCGCAGGAACGTCGAAGCCGCGCCCCTGATCCCGGGCGGATCCTGGTCCGACGTGGCCGGGACCCGCGTGGGCGTCGCGTCGGGCCGCCTGTACGGGACGGACCGGGACGACGTCGTGATCCTGGACGCGCCCGGGACCGCCGCCGCCGTCGTCACGCGCTCCACCGCCGTGGCGCCGCCGTGCCGCTGGACGCGGGAGCGCGTGCCCGGACCGGCCCGGGCCGTCGTGATCAACGCCGGGAACGCCAACGCCGCCACGGGTCGGCAGGGCGTCCGGGACGTCCGCGCCACCGCGGAGAGGGTCGCCGCCGCCCTGGAGTGCGAGGCCGACGAGGTCCTGGTCTGCTCCACGGGCGTGATCGGCGTGCCCCTGCCCATGGATCGGCTGCTGCCGGCCGTGGACGAGGCCGCCGCGTCCCTGGAGGCGGACGGTCGCCGGGCTGCGGGCGCCGTCCTGACGACGGACCTGGTGCCCAAGGAGGCCGCCTGCACCCTGGACGGGATCACCGTCGCGGGCTTCGCGAAGGGCTCGGGCATGATCCACCCGGACATGGCGACGATGCTCGGGTTCCTGGTCACGGACGCGAAGGTGGAGCCCGGGGCCCTGCAGGCGCTGCTGGAGGACGTAAACGGCCGGACCTTCAACGCAATCAGCGTGGACAGCGACTGCTCCACGAACGACACCGTCATCCTCCAGGCGACGGGCCGGGGCCCCGAGGTGCGGCCGGGCGACGCCGGGTGGACGGCGCTGGCGCGCGCCCTGGAGACCGTGACGCGCTCGCTGGCGAAGGCCATCGCCCGGGACGGGGAGGGCGCGGAGCACCTGATCCACGTCCTCGTGGAGGGGACCGACTGCGACGAGGCGGCCCGGCGCGCGGCGCGGACGGTCGCGGCCTCACCCCTGGTGAAGACGGCCATCCACGGCCGGGACGCCAACTGGGGCCGCGTCGTGATGGCCCTGGGGAAGGCGGGCGTGGAGGGCCTGGACGCCCTCAGCCTGGACTTCGCCGGGATCCCCGTGCTCCGCGAGGGGAGCCCGGTGCCCTTCGACGAGGCCGCCGCGACGGCCGCCATGGGCGCCGAGGAGGTGCTCGTCCACGCGCAGCTCCCCGGCCCCGGCGTCGGGGAGGCCTGGGGGTGCGATCTCACCGACGGCTACGTGAGGATCAATGCCGACTACCGTAGTTGAGGCCCTGGGAGAGGCCCTGCCCTACGTCCAGCGCTGGGCGGGCCGGACCGTGGTGGTGAAGTACGGCGGCGCGGCCATGACCACGCCCGAGCTCGCCGAGGCGGTCACCGAGGACGTGGTCCTGCTCCACATGGTGGGCGTCCGCGTCGTTCTGGTGCACGGCGGCGGGCCGGCCGTCTCCGAGATGGGGCGCCGCCTGGGGCTGGAGGCCCGCTTCGTCGACGGCCTGCGGGTCACGGACGAGGCGACCATGCGCGTGGCCCAGATGGTCCACGTCGGGGGCATCTCCCGGGACATCGTGGCCGCCATCGGGCGCCGCGGCGGCCGCGCCATCGGCCTGTCCGGCATGGACGCCGGGGGCTGGCTGCGGGCGACGCCCCGGAAGCATCGCTCCCGGGACAGCGGCGAGGAGGTGGACCTGGGCCGGGTGGGCGACGTCTCCAGCGTCGACGCCAGCATGGTCCGGAGCCTCCTGGACGACGGCCTCATCCCCGTCATCGCGCCCATCGCGGTGGACGACGACCTGGCGTCGCTCAACGTGAACGCGGACAGCGTCGCCATGGCCGTCGCCACCGAGCTGGACGCGGCGCGCCTGCTCTTCCTCACGGACGTGGACGGCATCCGCGGCCCCGACGGGGAGGTGGAGACGCGCATCCCGGCGCACCGGCTCCGCGGCTGGCTGGCGGACGGTGTGGTCAGCGGCGGGATGATCCCCAAGGCGGAGGCCTGCCTGGCCGCGCTGGAGGGCGGGGTCGATCGCGTGACCATCGCGGACGGCCGGGTGGCCCACGCCATCCTCGTGGAGCTCCTCACCGCGGCGGGCGTCGGCTCGATGATCGAGCGCTGAACCTTCGCGGGCCGGGCCGGCGTGTGATAGCCGACGGACCGTGAGCCGCTGGATCCCGGTCCTGATCGTCCTGCTCGCGGCCCCGGCGGCCTGCGGGGAGCGGGGTGAGACGCCTGCCTCCCGCGCGGTCTCGCCACCCGCGCCTGCGGACGAGTCCGGGCCTGAGCCCGAGGAGGTGCCCACGGCGCCGGGGGATCGCGGCTGGGAGCCCGTGGACCGGAGCCTGCCTCGCCTCGCCCACGCCGGGGGCCTGTGGCGCCTGGGCGACGAGCCGTTGGAGTACGCGCGCGGCGAGGCGCGGGATCGCGAGGTGCTCCTCGAGGGCAAGATGGTCCTCGACGACAGCCGCCCCATGCGCCGGGCCTTCTGGCTGGCGCCCCACTACGACGGCTGCGTGGACGCCCACGCCCGCTTCCACCGGCCGCACTGGATCCGCGTCGTGCTCCCGGACGGGGACGCCGTGCAGGTGACGGACGAGGACCTGCAGGTCCAGGGGCGCCTGGCCGGGGAGATGGAAGACGGGCGCCTGCGCTTCCGGGCGACGGCGGTGTCGCCGAGGGACGCGCGGCTGGAGCGGAGCCGGGCGCGCTGACGATCAGTCCGCGGCGGGCTCCTCGCGCCGCTTCAGGTCCAGGAGGCGTTCGGCGTTGGTCCGGTAGAGCTTCTCCAGGACCTCCTCGGGCAGGCGGATGGCGTCGATGGTCCAGTCGCCCTGGATGGGCGTGGGGTGGGCCATGCCCTCCTCGCCGCCCTCGAAGAAGCGCCAGTGGGCGTCGTAGAAGGGCTTCACGTCCTCCATGGTCGCCGGCTCCTCGCCCGTGGAGCCCAGCATGAGGCCGCGGCTGCTCACCCCCAGGTCGGTCCCGAAGAGGATGCGGTCCTGGAAGTCCACGAAGAGCTTCCGGACCTCCTCCGGCGGGTGACGGCCGATCTCGGGCACGCGAGCCGCGGTGTCGACGACGACGTTGGGGTTGTCCTCGAGGAACCGTCGCACATAGGCGAGGTCCTCGGGATAGTTGGCGAAGTGGACGCCGATGAAGGTGGTGTCCCGGTGGCGGGCCACGAGGCGATCCCGCTCCGCCAGGAGGTCATCGTGGGAGGGCACGTCCTCGCCGTGATAGGACCACCCCGGGTGCGCGGAGAGCTCCTCGAAGCGCTCGTTCTCCGGGGTGACGGGCTCCCAGAAGGCCTTGGGATCCCCCGTGTGGATGGCCACCGGCACCCCGAGCTCTCCGGCCTTCTCCCACAGGGGGTCGAGCATCGGGTCGTCGACCGGGATCCGCTCGCCCTCGGCGTCCTTCACGTACAGGCCGAGGGCCTTGGAGACCTTCAGGCCGCGGAACCCGTACTCCTCGACCGCCTTCCCCAGGTTGGCGGCCTCCTCCTCGGCGAAGTCCGGATCGTCCGCCCGCCGCCAGCTCGGCGTGTAGAAGTTCACGATCGCCGGGAAGCGCTGCTGCATGGCGTGGCTCACCTCCAGGCCGCGGCCCGGCGAGCCCCCGGAGAGGTTCACCACCAGCCCCACGCCGTTGTCCCGCATGATCTCAGCCAGGCGCGGAAGCCCGGACGGCATGACGTGCGCGTGGATGTCCACCACCGGCGGACGGTGGTACTCCGGCCGCCAAGCGGGTCCTCCCGGCTCCTCCCGCGCCGCGCCCTCCTCCGTCGCGTCCTCGCCTCCGCCCGCGGAGGTGACGCCGCGTCGGGGCTGGCGGTCCTCCCCCTCGGGAGAGGAGGCCTGCGCCGGTTCCTCGCGCGGTCCGCACGCGGTCAGCGCCAGGGCCAGGGCGCACGTCGAGACGGAGAGCCATCGGAGCATCGGGCGACCTCGCGGAGGGGCTGGTGTCATCGTCCCCCCGCCGGGTTATACTCCCACATCACGCGCCGAGCCACGAGCGAGGGTGGATGCCGGGAGCCGAGCCGCAGTTCATGGTGCGCTACTGGGGCGTCCGCGGCAGCATCCCGACCCCCGGCCCGGAGACGGTCCGCTACGGCGGCAACACGACCTGCATCGACCTCCGCTGCGACGGGCGGATCCTGATCATCGACACCGGCACCGGGGCCCGCAAGCTCGGACAGCACCTCCTGGCCGAGGCGGACGGGACCCCGCTCCGGGTGCACATCCTGTACAGCCACCTGCACCTGGATCACATCCAGGGCTTCCCGTTCTTCGCGCCCCTGTACTCCGACGACGCGGAGCTCCACGTCCACAGCGCCGTCCGAACCGACGCCGGGACCCGGGACGTCCTCGCGGCGCAGATGACGTATCCGTCCTTCCCGGTGGGGCTGTCCCACGTGCCGGCCGACCTGCGCTTCCACGACGTGCGGCCCGGGGAGCCCTTCGAGGTGGCCGGCGTCCGCGTCGACACCTGCCCCATCCCGCATCCGGGGGGCGCCCTCGCCTTCCGCATCGAGCACCGCGGGCACGTCTACGTCCACAGCTCGGACATCGAGCCGACCGGGCCCCGCCCGGAGCCCCAGCTCGTGGAGCTCGCGCGCGGCGCCGACTTCCTGAGCTACGACTCCACCTACTCCAGCCCCGAGGAGTACGAGCGTCACCGGGGGTGGGGGCACGGCACGTGGCAGGCGGGCGTGGACGTGGCGGAAGCCGCCGGCGTTGACCGCTTCGTCGCGTTCCACCACGACCCGAACCACGACGACGACTTCATGGACGGGGTCGCGGAGGCCCTGGAGGCCGCCCGCCCCGGCTCCCTGGTGGCCCGCGAGGGCATGACCCTGGACCTTCTGACCGGCCGGGTCTCGGGCCCCGAGGAGGCCCGGTGATCCTGGACGCCCTGGCGCTGGTCCTGCTCGTCGTCGGCGCGTGGGCCGGCTGGAACACGGGCGCCCTCACCCAGGGGGCCCGCCTCGGGCTGCTCGTCCTGGCCGTGCTGGCGGCGCGCGCCCTCACGCCGCCCATCGCCGGCTTCTACCTCCGCGTGACGGAGGGTGCGACGGTGGAGTGGGCCGTGGGCGCCGGCTTCCTGGTCGTGTTCGTCGGGCTGGCGGCGGTGCTCCGGCTCGCCCTGCGCCGCCTCACCGAGGACCTGGCCCCGTTTGATCGAGGCCAGGTGGATCGCTTCGTCTCCGCCGCGCTGGGCGCGGTGAAGGGGCTGCTGGTCGCCTACGTCGTCGCCGTGGGTCTCCACCAGGTGGCCGTGGGCTCGGGCCGCGGCGCAGCGGAGTGGGAGGAGAGCCGTCTGGGGCGCTTCGCCCTGTCGCGGGACTTCCTCCGGACCCCCGTCCAGGCCGTGGCCACGTCCCGCGAGGCCGCCGATCGGCCTGTCCTGCGCGGCTGGGAGCGACGGACCGGGGAGCCGTAGGCGACGCGGCGGTCATTTGTTGCGCGGCCGGGTCGCATCCCCCACCCTGCGGCCATCCGGCCAGGAGGGCGTCGTGGCGCTCGACATCATTACCGGCTTCATCGTGCTCTGGAGCCTCGTCCGCGGGTGGTCCCGCGGCTTCCTCTACCAGCTCGGATCCATCGGCATGCTGGCCATCGCCTTCGTGGTGGCCCGCACCGTGGCCGATCCCCTCGAGGCCTGGCTGGCGGGGCAGCTGAACCTCTCCCCGATCGCGAACCAGATGCTGGCCTTCGCGGCGGTCTTCTTCGTGGTCTACCTGGTGGGCTCGCTCATCCTCCGTAGCTTCATCAGGGACGTGCGGGACGCCTCGGCCACGATCTCCGCGGGCGACCGCATCCTGGGGACCCTCGCGGGGGTGGTGAAGGGCATGCTCTTCGCCTACCTGCTCATCCTGGCCCTCATCATGATCAACCGGACGACCGGGCGCCTGCCGATCCCCTACGGCTCCAGCGTCGCCGGGCGCTGGGTCATGCAGCACAACTTCCTGGAGTCCGAGGAGTTCCCGCGCGCCAGGGCTCTGGTGAAGCTGGGCTGGCTCCTCACCTCGCGAGACAAGTCCGAGCTGGCGAAGGACCCGCACGTCCACGCCATCCTGGAGCACCCCAAGTCCGCCGTCCTCCGCGAGCCGAATGTGGCCGACGCCCTCGCCCGCGGGGACTGGGTGGAGGTGATGAGCCACGACGGCATCTGGGACCTCCTCGACGAGCCGGAGGTCCAGGAACACCTGAACGCCATCGCCTGGGAGGACCGGCACGACCGCCCGGAGGCTCCGGCGCCTCCCGAGGAGACGCCCCCCGACGGCTGATCGCCCCCGCCTGGGGCGACCCGGACGCGACAGCAGGGCCGCCGTCCCGGGCTCACGATCCGACATATCTCGGGGTGCCGCGGTCTCGCGGACAATCGCGCGCCAAGCCGCCAAGCCGCCAAGACGCGACGGCCAGCGAAGCGCTTGCACACAGGTGCGGCTGAGACTCTCGGGTCACCGGCGGGCCCACAGCGAGCACGCCGGGCCGAAGCATGCCCTTTCCCTTGGCGTCTTCGCGTCTTTGCGCGAGCCTTCCGCCTTGCGGCATGCGACGAGCGGTGAGCCGTCCCCGGCGGTCGGATCACCTCCCCACCCGCGCCAGGACGGCCACCTCCACCTCGCGGGCGCCGGCCCGGAGGCAGGCCTTCGTCGCGGCTCGCGCCGTGGCGCCGGTCGTCATGACGTCGTCCACCAAGAGCACGGATCTGTTGCCCAGCCCTCGTCGATCTCCCCGGAAGACCCCCACGAGGCGGCGCTGGCGGGCCTTGCGCCCCATGCCCTTGCTGGGCGGAGCGGGCTTCCTCGCCCGCAGCGCCGTCGGAGCGAGCGCCAGGTCCAGGTCTGCGGCGAGTCGGGAGGCCAGGATCCCCGCCGGGTTGAAGCCACGGCCCCGCAGCCGCCGGGAGTGGGATGGCACCGGGACGACGAGGCGATCCCGGGGCCCGTCGCGCCAGCCGGCCCCGTCCGCACCGGCGACCAGGAGATCGCCCAGCCACGGGCCCAGCGTGTGGTCCGGGGCGTTCTTCCAGCGGGTGACCACGTCCCTCAGCGCCCCGCCGTAGGCCCACGCCGCCCGCGCCCGGGTCCACGGCGGCGGATCCCGGAGGCAGGTCCCGCAGACGTGGTCGCCGCCACCGGGCACCGGATCGAGCCAGACCACCCCACACCGGGGGCAGCCGTCCCCGGTGCCGGGGACCAGGGTCGCCAGGCAGCCCTCGCACAGGACGCCGTCGCGCGTCGGGAGATCGCACGCGGCGCAGTGGAGGGGCCAGATCGCGTCGAGGACGTCGTCGAGGAGGGCGCGCAGCATGGCCCCCGCCCCTGCAAGCCGCGGACCAGCCTACTTGTGGTAGGGCTCGCCGCGCAGGATGGTCGACGCCCGGTAGAGCTGCTCCCAGAGGACGACGCGGGCCAGGTCGTGGGGGAGGGTCAGGCGCCCGAGGGACCAGCGGTGGTCTGCACGCCTCAGCACGTCCTCGCCGAGGCCGTGGGCGCTGCCCAGGGCGAAGACGACTGCGCGAGCCCCGCTGGACATCCACCCCTGCAGGCGCCTGGCCAGGTCCTCCGAGGACCAGGCGTCCCCGTCGATGGCCAGGGCGACGAGGCGGTCCCGCGGCCCCACCTTCGCCAGCAGGCGCTCCGCCTCGGTGGCCAGGGCGCCCGCCACGGTCGAGGGAGACTCTTCCCGGAGGCGCTCGGCGCGGACCCAGGCCTCGTCGACGCGCAGGTGGCGTCGGAGGCGGCGCTGGTAGTCGTGCGCCGCCTCGTCCAGCGGTCCGGAGGGTGCGCGGCCCGGGTGGGCCAGGCGGAGGATCACTCCCCGGAAGCGCCGGTGGAGCGATCGTCGGGCGGCTCGAGGTCCAGCTCCGGCGCCTCGCCCCACAGCCGCTCCAGGTCGTAGTACTCCCGGACCGGCTCGAAGAAGATGTGGGCCACCACGTCGCCATAGTCGACGACGACCCACTGGTTCTTCTCGGTGCCCTCCACCGAGTAGGGGCGGAGGTCGTCCGTGGACTTCAGCTCCTCCTCGATGTGCTCGCGGATCGCCGCCGCGTGGCGGTCCGATCGCGCGCTCATCACCACGAACCAGTCCGAGTAGCGGACCAGCTCGAGCACCCGGAGGACCCGGACGTCCATGGCCTTGACCTCCCACGCCAGCTCGGCGATCCGCTCCGCCAGCGCGCGAGACTCCAGCTCGGGCAGCCCCTGGCCCCCGGCTTCCGCGTCAGCCAATCCCTGCTTCAAGCGCTGTGTACTCCTTGCCCGCGAGGGTGGGGTGGTCCGATGGTCGAGCCCTCGCTCAGTCCCGGACCTGGCCCTCGCCATACACCACGAACTTGCGGGCCGTCAGCTCTTCCAGCCCCATCGGTCCATAGGCGTGCAGCCGCGACGTGCTGATGCCGATCTCGGCTCCGAGCCCGAGCTCGAATCCGTCGTTGAAACGCGTGGATGCGTTGACGATCACGCAACTCGCGGTCACCTCACGCAGGAACCGTTGGCTGGTGAGATAGTCGTCCGTGACGACGGCTTCCGTATGCCCAGAACCGTACCGGGCCATGTGAGCGAGGGCAACGTCCACGTCGTCCACGATGCGCACGCTGAGGATCAGATCCAGGTATTCCGTGGACCAGTCCTCCTCGGTCACCGCCTTCGAGTCGGGCCAGATGGCGCGCACACGGGCGTCGCCGCGGATTTCGACGCCAGCCTCCTCGTAGCGGGCGAACAGCGTCGGGATCAGCCGCGGGGCGGCGTCCCGGTGAATCAGGAGCGTCTCCATCGCGTTGCACACGCCCGGGCGCTGGACCTTCGCGTTGAACGCGATCTCCTCGGCGCGCTCCAGATCCGTGTCGCCGTCCACGTAGACGTGGCAGACGCCCTTGTAGTGCTGGATGACCGGCACGGTGGCGTTCTCGGTGACGTACCGGATCAGCCCCTCGCCCCCGCGCGGGATGACGAGGTCGACCTCCCGGTCCCGCCGGATCAGCTCCGCGATGACCTGCCGATCGGAGGTGGCCACGGCCTGGACGCAGTCGGCGGGGAGGCCCGCCTCCTCCAGGGACTCGCGCATGATCTCGACGAGCACCTCGTTGGAGTGCTTCGCCTCCCGGCCGCCCTTGAGGATCGGGGCGTTGCCGCTCTTCAGGCAGAGCGCTCCGGCGTCGATGGTCACGTTGGGCCGCGACTCGTAGATGATGCTGATGACCCCGAGGGGGATCCGCATCCGGCCCACGGTCAGCCCGTTCGGCCGCCGGCGCATGGCGTCCACCGCGCCCACGGGATCCGGGAGGGCGACGATCTGGCGCACGCCCTCGGCCATGGAACGCACGCGGGCCTCGGTGATGGTGAGCCGGTCCACGAGGGCAGCGGCCAGCCCGCTCTCCCGGGCGGCGGCCAGGTCCCGCGCGTTGGCGGCGAGGATGCGCTCCTCCTCCGCCACGAGGCGGTCGGCGAGGATCTCCAGCGCCCGGTCCTTCTGACCGGTGGAGGCGCGACCGATGGCCAGGGAGGCCTCGCGGGCGGCCCCGGCCAGGTCGGCGGCGATCCGGGCGGCGTCGGTGTCGCTCATGATCGTGCTCCAGGTCTCATCGGCGGCGGCGGACCCAGGCCCGCGCGAGCAGACCCAGGGCGCTGACGAACATCAGGATCGCCACGCCCCACACCACCGCGAAGCTCGCGTACGCGGCGGGAGGCTCCCCGTCCAGGAGGAGCCACATCTCGCTCGGCTCGAGCCGCGTCGTGCGGGCGAAGTACTCGAGGGGTTTGGCGTGCCATCGCGCGGCCTGGGTGGCGCGCACCAGGCGCCCCGTGGCCTCGGTGGTGACCGTCAGGTCGTACGGGAAGGCCCGCCGGTTCTCCAGGAGGTCGAGGAAGGCCGGGTCCACCTCGATGCTGGCGGCCCGGTGATAGGGCTTGTCCGGGAAGGGCTCGCCCGTCCGCACCACGATGTCGAACAACGGGCACAGGAAGAAGTTCGGCGTGTCGCGCTCCTCCCCCTCCTCGACCACGCCCTCGCTCTCGTGGGTCAGGAAGAGGCCCTCGGCGTGGACGTACGTGTTCGAGGGCACGTCCAGCTCGCGCTCGCCGTCGCGATAACGCTCCCGGAGGTCGCCCAGCTCGACGGGCGTGTCCCCGGCCTGCAGCCAGTAGGCCACCTCGTGGCGGGTGATCCACATCACCCAGCCGGACACGAAGCAGATCAGCAGGGTGAGGGTCACCCACAGGCGAAACGGGTCGAAGGTCCACGCGCGCGAGACCTGCGTGAGATCCTCGTCCTCGTCGGGGGGGACCTCCATGTACTCGCCGCGGCGCTGATCCCAGCGCTGGAAGAGCTCCTCGAGGCGTGCCTGTCGCGCCTCCGGGGACTCCCCGGCGTCCTTCCGATCCTCGTCCTTCGGGCGGTCGCTCATGCCGCCGCGGGGTATAGCACGCCGGACCCGCCTCAGGAAGGTGTGCAGCCACGACGTCCAGGGCGGTCGCAAAGTCGACCGCCCTCCCTTGCCCTTGCCCTTGCCCTTGCCTGCTCTCAGACGCGCAAAACCGATCGTTTCCGAGCGGGTGCTATCCGGCGCCGGGCGCCGTTCCGCCGCGCGGCCCACGATTCTCCGACCTTGCGATTGCCCTGCCACGACGTCTCGTGCGGATTCCGGGCGAGGCGTTCCGGCCCGTCCAAAAAAAACCTGCAACGATCCGGGCTGGCCCGATCACGAGGAGGGTGGAGGTCCGCGGGGGCGGACCCGTCGCACCCGAGCAGGAGGTCGCCCATGCAGCCCGTCACGTCCCACACCCGACCGATGCCGATCCTCGCTCCCCCCGGCGCCGCCACGGCTGCCCGACCGGACCGGCCGGACGGCGTGCCCGTCCTCGTCGTGGACGATCTCGTCGTCCCGTTGCCGGTTCGAGGTCCCCTCGTGCTGGGCTCCGGCCGGGAGGCGGACGTCCTCGTCGACGACGACCACGTCTCCGGTCGCCACCTCGCGGTCACGCGCGCCGGTCGCGCCGTCCGCGTCCGCGACGTGGGGAGCACGAACGGCACCTGGCACGACGGCCGCCGCGTGGAGCGGGAGCGCCTGGACCCGGGCGACGTGATCCACCTGGCCCACCGCCCGATCCTGGTGGCGGAGGGCGGGTTCAGCCATCGCTATCCCGACGCGGTGCGCTGGCACGGGATGGTCGCGCGGGACCGGCGGAGCCTCGCCGTCCTCCGAGAGCTGGCCGTGGCCGGCGCCAGCGACGCTCCGGTGTGGCTCTGGGGCGAGTCCGGCACGGGCAAGGAGGGCGCCGCCCGCGCGCTCCACTGCGCCAGCCCCCGGCGGCGCGGGCCCCGCGTGGCCATCAACTGCGCGGCGCTGCCCGCCTCCCTGGCGGAGTCGGAGCTGTTCGGCGTGGTCCGCGGGGCGTTCACCGGGGCCGATCGCACCCGGCCGGGCGCCTTCGAGCAGGCGGACGGCGGGACGCTGCTCCTGGACGAGGTCGGCGAGCTTCCCGTGGACCTGCAGGCCAAGCTGCTGCGCGTGCTGGAGACCGGCCAGGTCTTCCCGGTGGGGTCCGACCGGCCGCGGCGCGTGGACGTCCGCGTCGTGGCCTCCACGTGGCGGGACCTCTCGGTGGCCGCGACCGAGGGGCGCTTCCGCTTCGACCTGCTGCAGAGGCTGTGGGTGTTGCGCGTGGACCTCCCCGCCTTGCGAGATCGGCCGGATGATCTCGGTCCGCTGCTCGAGGAGTTCCTCGGCGGCGACGTCCCGGACGCCCTCTGGCCCGACCCGCTGCGGATGGAGGCCCTGCGGGCGGCCCGCTGGCCCGGCAACGTGCGCGAGCTTCGGAACCGGGCCCGCCGGGCCATGGTGGCCGGTGATCTCCGTCGGCTGCTCCCGGAGCGCGAGGGTCGCGAGCCCACCCGCCTGCCGCGGCGCGGCACGGTGCCCGACGAGGTGGTCCTGGCCCGGATTCGGACCGCGCTCGCCCGCACCCGGGGTAACCGGGCGGCGGCCGCTCGAGAGCTGGGCATCGGCCGCGCGACCCTCTATCGCTGGCTCGACCGGGCGTGACCGGGCGCGCCATCGTCTCTCCCGGCGGTCGTGGGGTGCCGGCGCCCGCGCCTGCCGATCATACACATCTCGGCAAGCTGGCCTCGTTCCCTTGCCCTTCCCCTTGCCCGAAAGAGCGGCTCCGGCCGGGACATCCGCTGCGCGGGCGGGGACGCCCGCGGTCCCTGGCGCCGGTCGCGTTCCTCGGGCGGCGGGCCTCCAGCCCGCCAGACGTGCCGTTGCCGACGGCGTCGTCGGCCCATCCAGAGACGACCCGTCCTGAAGTCCCCATCCGCCAGGCCGCCGCGGGAGTGCCCGAAGCCCCGACCACGTCCACGACCACGCCCACGTCCACCTTTCACGGGGTCTCGGCGCGATGTGCGCAATTGACAGGCGTCCTCGCCGGCGTGCGGAGGGGGCGCTGGCTCCGCGAGGTCGGGTTGACAGCGCTCGCCCGCTGTTCATAATGGGCACGGCCCGCGTGTCGGCATGGAAAAACCCTAGCGAGTTCAACGAGTTTCATTGGCGTCGATTCGGGAACACGGCCGCTTTCAGCTGGAGGCCACCAAGCTCGGGAGGACCGTGGTCTTCCAGGTGACGGTGTACGAGCGCAAGGAGCGCAACAAGCGCCGCCTGTACGCCGAGACCCAGTGCTACGACCCCCTCCAGTACATGATCCAGTTCATCATCCGCGACGCCACGGACATGGACGGGGTCATCGCGGCGTTCAAGGCCCAGCTCGAGCACCGCGGGTTCGCGCCCCTGTGCTACCGGCTCAAGAACGACAACGGCACCTGGGCCGAGTGGGAGGCCATCGAGGCCGCCTGAAGAGGGCTCGACTCGCCCGCAGGGTCGACCTCGCCGGCGAGGACGCCAGCGCCCCAGGAGGAGAGGCGGCGAGGACGCCGGCGCCCCGGGACGGGGGTGATGTGGACCGCGCGGTGGCCACGATCCGGCGTGGGCTGGCGGCGCGTAGGTACGGGACACGCGAGCCGCCTCCGGAACGCCCTTCACATTCCGCCGGGGAAGGCATAGATTCCCGCCCCGGACGGCTCACGGCGACGGAGGAGAGTCCCATGGCAGGCAAGGATCTGTTCGGAGCGCGCACGACGCTCGACACGAAAGCCGGCGAGGTCGGCGTCTATCGGCTCGACGCCCTGAAGGAAAAGGGCATCGGCCACGTCGACGAGCTCCCCTACTCGATCAAGGTGCTCCTGGAGTCCTGCCTGCGGAACGCGGACGGCTTCGAGGTCACCGAGGAGCACGTCAAGGCGCTCGCGGGCTACGACGCGACGAACGTCGGCGAGCAGGAGATCGCCTTCAAGCCGGGCCGGGTCGTCCTGCAGGACTTCACCGGCGTCCCCGCCGTCGTGGACTTCGCGGCCCTGCGCAGCGCCATGGAGCGCATGGGCGGGGACGTGGAGAAGGTGAACCCCCTCATCCGCGCCGACCTGGTCATCGACCACTCCGTGCAGGTGGACGAGTACGGCACGGCCGACGCCATGCGCTTCAACACGAAGCGCGAGTTCGAGCGGAACCAGGAGCGCTACGAGTTCCTGAAGTGGGGCCAGCAGGCCTTCGACAACTTCTCCGTCGTGCCCCCCGAGACGGGCATCGTCCACCAGGTGAACCTGGAGTACCTCGCCGGCGCCGTGCTGACGGCCGACGAGGACGGCGACAAGGTCGCCTTCCCCGATTCCCTGGTGGGGACCGACTCCCACACCACCATGATCAACGGCCTGGGCGTCGTGGGCTGGGGCGTGGGCGGCATCGAGGCCGAGGCCTGCATGCTGGGCCAGCCCATCTACATGCTCATCCCCGAGGTGGTCGGCTTCGAGCTGACCGGCGAGCTGGCCGAGGGCGCCACGGCGACCGACCTGGTGCTGACCGTCACCCAGATGCTCCGCAAGCAAGGGGTCGTCGGGAAGTTCGTCGAGTTCTACGGCGCCGGCCTGGAGCACCTGACCCTGGCCGACCGCGCCACCATCGCGAACATGGCGCCCGAGTACGGCGCGACGATGGGCTTCTTCCCCATCGACGACAAGACCCTGGACTACCTCCACCTCACCGGCCGCTCCGAGGCGCAGATCGACCTGGTGGAGAAGTACTGCAAGGCCCAGGGCCTGTGGCGGGACGACTCGCGGAAGGTCACCTACACCTCCTCGCTCGGCCTGGACCTGTCGGAGGTCCAGCCCTCCCTGGCCGGCCCGAAGCGGCCGCAGGACCGCATCGTCCTGAGGGAGATGCAGGGCGGCTGGGAGATCACCCGCAAGGAGCTGGGCCACGACGAGCCGAAGACGGTCGAGGGCGTCGAGCACCGCGGCTCCACCTTCGACCTGACCGACGGCGACGTGGTCATCGCCGCCATCACCTCGTGCACCAACACGTCCAACCCGGCCGTCATGGTCGCGGCGGGGCTCGTGGCGCAGAAGGCCCGGCAGCGCGGCCTGAAGGCGAAACCCTGGGTCAAGACGTCCCTGGCCCCCGGCTCCCGGGTCGTGACGGATTACCTGGAGAAGGCCGGCCTGGACGGCGACCTGGAGGAGGTCGGCTTCTACACGGTCGGCTACGGCTGCACCACCTGCATCGGCAACTCCGGCCCCCTCCCGGACCCCGTCCGTGACGCGGTGGTCGAGGGCGACCTGCTCGTGACGTCGGTCCTGTCCGGCAACCGGAACTTCGAGGGCCGCGTCAGCCCGCACACCCGCGGCAACTACCTGGCCTCGCCGCCGCTGGTCGTGGCCTACGCCCTGGCCGGGACGGTGGACATCGACCTCCCGAACGACCCCATCGGTCAGGACGGCGACGGGAACGACGTCTTCCTGAAGGACGTGTGGCCGTCCAACGCCGAGGTGCGCGAGGCCATGGAGGCCAGCGTCACCCGCGAGCAGTTCATCGAGGACTACGGCAACGTCTACGAGGGCCCGGAGTCCTGGCGGAGCCTGAAGGCCCCGACCGGCGAGCTGTACGCCTGGTCCGAGGACTCCACCTACGTGCAGGAGCCGCCCTTCTTCGTGGACATGCCGCTGGAGGCGCCGGCCATCCAGCCCATCGACGGCGCCCGGGTGCTCATGAAGCTGGGCGACTCGGTCACCACCGACCACATCAGCCCGGCCAGCACGATCCCCGAGGACGGCCCCGCCGGGAAGTACCTGAAGTCGAAGGGCGTCGCGAAGCGGGACTTCAACAGCTTCGGCTCCCGGCGCGGCAACGACCGCGTGATGACCCGGGGCACCTTCGCCAACATCCGCATCCGGAACCAGCTCGCGCCGGGCACCGAGGGCGGCTACACGACCTACCTCGGGCCGGACGCCGCGCCCGAGGGGCCGTTCCCCGGCCTCACCTACGACAGCGACGTGGACCCGAAGCAGGGCGAGACCTGCTTCGTCTACGACGCCGCGGTGAAGTACCAGAAGCACGGCGTGCCGCTCGTGGTGCTCGCCGGCAAGGACTACGGGATGGGCTCCAGCCGCGACTGGGCGGCCAAGGGCACCTTCCTGCTGGGAGTCAAGGCGGTCATCGCCGAGAGCTACGAGCGCATCCACCGCTCGAACCTCATCGGGATGGGCGTCCTGCCGCTCCAGTTCGAGGAGGGCGAGACGGCAGCGTCGCTCGGGCTGACCGGCCGCGAGACGTTCCACGTCGCCGTGGACGACGGCCTGAAGCCGCTGCAGGAGATCACCGTGACGGCCACCGGCGAGGACGGGAAGGAGACGACGTTCCAGGCCCTGTGCCGCGTCGACACCCCCGTCGAGGTGGACTACTACCGCAACGGAGGCATCCTCCACACCGTGCTGCGTCGCCTTGCGCGGTCTTAGCCTGCAGTCGAGAGGCCGGGCGGCCCTGGCGCTGCCCGGCCTGGTCCTCGCCCTCCTCGTCGCGGCGCCCACGAGCGCCCGCGCGGGCGACGCGTACGACGTCCGGAGCGGGACGGCGCGCGAGTACCGCCCCGTGCTGGAGGCGGCGCCGGGCGAGATGTCCCTCGTGCCGTGGGCCACGCTCGCGGGTCGCCTCGAGACGGTGGGCTCCTACCCCATCGACCGGGACGGGACCGAGTACGACACGGGGCCCCAGGCGAACGTCCTGGCCCGCGTCGGGCTGCGGTTCCACACCGTGCGCCGCCTGTCGCCGTGGGTGATCTTCGCCGAGGTGGAGGGGGACGCGGTCACGGGTCAGCTCACGGACGGCCCGGACGTGGACGGCGTGGAGATGCCCGCCACGGACGACGTGGACTCCCAGCTGCGGAAGGCGACCGTGGCTGTGTCCTACGGCGGCGCCTTCACCCTGGTCGGCGGGCTCATGACCAGCCACTGGGGCATGGGGCTCCTGGCCCACGACGGCGCCCACGGCTGGTCGCCGGGCTCGGCGCTGTTCACCGACCCCCGTGGCGGAGACGTGGTCTGGCGCGCCATGGCCGTGGCCGGGCCCTTCGGAGGGGCGAAGGTCCAGGCCGCGGTGGCCTTCGACAAGGTGGAGCGGGACGACCTGCTCATCGGCGCCGACGACGCCGTGCAGCTCATCGGCTCCGTGACCGTGGGCAAGGACGAGCCCCACAGCGCCGGCCTGTACGTGGTGGCGCGCCGCCAGACCGCCGAGGACGACGCCGAGACCGAGGTGATGGTCTTCGACGCCACCGGCCGCACGCGCCTCCCGCTGGGCGACGACCTGGCCCTGGAGCTGGACGCCGAGGCCGCCGTCATCTTCGGCACCACGGAGCTTGGGCCCACGCCGGACTTCCCCACCCACGACGTGCTCCAGGTGGGCGCGGTGGGCCGGGCGCACCTGGCCGGCGGCTCCTGGGGCGCGCTGCTGGACGTGGCCTACGCCTCCGGCGACGAGAACCTGGACGACGACGAGCAGAACGCCTTCTCGGCGGACCGCAACTTCCACCAGGGCTTCATCCTGCACCGCCACGTGATGGCGGCCATGACGGGCCGGGCTCCCGTCACCGCCTCGGATCCGGAGCTGGTGGGCGTCCCGGCCGAGGACCTGGAGCGGGTGCCCACGCGCGGGAAGTTCACGAACCTCCTGACGCTCTTCCCGCGCTTCTACGGGCGCCCGGTGGACGGCCTGGAGATCTACGGCGGGCCCCTGGTGGCCTTCACGCCGGAGAAGCTGTCCGACCCGTTCAACACCAAGCTGGCGGGCGGGGAGCCGCGCAACGCCCTGAACGGGGATCCGGGGCGCTACCTGGGCACCGAGGTGGACCTGGGCATCCGCTACACGGGGCTCATCGGGGGGACGGAGCTCTCCGTGGGCGCCGAGGCCGGCGTCTTCCTGCCCGGCAGCGCCCTCGACGACGCCGACGGGGACCCCATGGACCCGGTCTGGGGCGTCCGGAGCCTGCTCCGCTACCGGCTCTGACGGCCGCCGGCCCCTCGCCGCGGCATGCCATACGGTGCCCTGGACTCGAGGTGGTCGCGCCGAAGGGCGGCATGCCGACAGGCGCTCCACCAGCGGCGAGGGCGCGGCGTCACGGGCGAGTCCGCGCCATTGCCCGCCGATGGCGTCACGACCTATGGTGGTCTCAGCGAGGAGGTGCCCGGATGCTGAGCAAGACGAGGTGGGGACACATCGTGGTGGATGACGACGGCACCCCCATCATCGCCGGTACGACGATCAAGGTCGTCGAGCTCGTCCTGGACCATGTCGCGTACGGGTGGAGCCCCGAGGAGCTGCACTTCCAGCACCCCGACCTGACCATGGGGCAGATCCACTCGGCGCTCGCGTACTACTGGGATCACAGGATGCAGCTCGAGCACGACATCGAGCGGCGCCTCGATCGCGTGGACGAGCTGCGGGGTTCGGCGGCCGGCACGTCGTCGCTGGCCGAACGCTTGAAGGCGCGAGCGGCCCACTGATGGCGGTCGGGCTGTACCTCGACCATCACGTCCCTCGGGCCATCTGCCTCGGCCTCCGTGTCCGCGAGGTGGACGTGGTCACGGCCTATGAGGACGGCGCGGACGAGATGGGCGATCCGGAGCTGTTGGATCGGGCCAGAGAGCTGGGACGCGTGCTGTTCACCCGCGACGACGACCTCCTGGTGGAGGCGACGGAGCGCCAGCGGAGAGGCGTGGCGTTCGCGGGCGTGGTCTACGCCCACCAGCTCCGGGTTTCCATCGGCAGGTGCGTGCAGGACCTCGAGATCATCGCGCAGGCCGGAGAGCCGGCCGAGCTGGTGAACGAGGTGATCTTCCTGCCGCTGTAGGTCGGCCGACGCAGAGCCGGAGCCCGGACGCCTCCACGCCTTCGGCGGACGGCTGTAGCCCGACGCCGCCGCCGAGGCCGCGTGAGCGTGGCGGCCTCGACGGCGTGTCCGGAGCGCCTCTGCTACTCGCCGGCCTCCCAGCGGTAGTCGGCCAGGGCGTCGTCCAGCGGGGTGTCGAAGATGTGGTTGGTGTAGTTGCTCAGGGTCTTCTGCTCGACCGGCGACAGGGAGCTCTCCCGGAAGGCCTGGTCGACGGCGACGTAGGCCTTCAGCGCGGCCGGCGCCTCCGCCATCAGCCCCAGGATGTTGGGGATGAAGCCGAAGCCCTTGGCGACGCCCTCGAGCGTCTCGCGGGCCTCCTTCGGGGCGGTCTGTGCGTCGTGGATGGTCGGCTGGCTCATGGGGACTTCTCCTCGTCTGGTGGGCTCGTCGAACCTCTATCTCCGAGCACGCTCCGTGGCGTCGGAGCTCGGGCCTCTGGCGAGGCCGTCCGGCCACGCGTCAAGTCGCCGGGGGCGACCACGAGGCCGATCTCCACGGCGCGCTGCCAGGCCGCGAGGGCCGCGTCGACCGGGAGCCCGACCGACCGGGCCGCCCTCGCCGGGTCCCGCCGGTCGTGGGCGACCTTCAGGGCGAACAGGAGGTCGTCCACGCCCCGGTACCATGCCACCCGCCGGGAGACCGGGTGCCGGAACATCAGGACGATCTCCGGTCCGTCCTCGGGCGTCGGCAGCGGCGCACCGGCGACGCTCTCCCCGCGCACCCTGCGGACCATGAAGCCGATCACCGGGCACGGGCTCTCGAAGGCGTTCAGCGTGGGGTTCAGGATCGCCTCGTCCAGGGTCTCGGGGTCCGGGATGCGCGCCGGGTGGACGTAGGTGGCGAACTCCTCCCACTCGAACGAGGCCAGCGCCACGTGGAACGGCGCCAGGCCGTCGAGCCCGGCCTCCTCGCGCTGTGCCAGCCACTCCGGGAAGGGCTGGACCGCGGCGTTGAGCTCCCAGGTGGCCGGGGGCCGCTCCCGGAAGAACGCGTCACACAGCCGGTCCCAGGTGCCCTCCGGCAGCAGCTCGCGGAGCGCCGGGTAGTTCTTGTCGAGGACGCTGCGGACGTGGTGGGCCACGAACTGCCGGTACAGGCCCAGCCTCGCCGCGGGCACGTCCAGGGAGCGCGCGACCTCGTCGAGCGGCCGCTCCCCGCGGAGCGCGCCGTGAATCGTGTGCTGGAGGTCGCTCAGGCTCGCCATGCCACCACCTCCCCGTGTGTCCGCCGCGCTGTCCGGCGAATCCGCTCGTTCTCGGCCAGGAGCACGTCCAGGCTCGGGACGTCGTGGTCCCACTCCAGCAGCGTGGAGACGGGCCCGGTGCGTTCCAGGGTGTAGGCGTAGAGGTCGAGCACCTCGTCGATCGGCGCCGCGCCGTGCGTGTCGATGAGCACGTCACCCCGGTCCAGGTGACCCGCCATGTGGATCTGCACCACCCGCTCCGCCGGCATGGCGTCGATGAACGCCCTGGGGTCGTAGCCGTGGTTCTGCGCGTTGACCCACACGTTGTTCACGTCCAGGAGGAGGCCGCAGTCGGCGCGCTCGACCACCTCGCGGACGAACTCGGCCTCGGTCATCTCGGAGTCTGGGAAGGACACGTAGTAGCTGGGGTTCTCCAGGGCGAAGGGGACGTCGAAGGCCGCCTGCGCCTGGCGCGTGCGGGCGACCACGTGCTCGACCGCCTCCTCCGTGAACGGCAGCGGGATGAGGTCGTGGTACTGCACGCCGAAGGCCGAGCTGTAGGAGAGGTGGTCGGACACCCACAGCGCCCGCGTCTCCCGCGCCAGCCGCACGTAGGCGGCCAGGTAGTCCTCGTCGAGGGGGTCCGGGCCACCCACCGAGAGGGCGACGCCGTGGAGCACGATCGGGAACTCCCGCGCGGCGCGCTCCACGACGTCACGGGGGCGACCGCCGAACGCCATGGCGTTGTCGACCAGGATCTCCAGGAAGTCCACCTCGTCGCGTCGTTCGAAGATCGCGTCGAAGTGGGGGCGGCGGAGCCCGACCCCGTGCCCGAGGTGCGGCAGCCCCATGCGGGGCGCCGGTCGATGCTTTGATTCGAGCAAGGCAGCCATACTCCGCGCCCTCCTTCTAGAGAGCGCCGAACGGCCGTGCTCCCGTTGTGCTACCGGCGATTTTCGGCGCCTCGACCATCCGCGCCCGCTGCGCCATGCCTGTGGGCATGGCTCGGGACGCGCCTCCGGCGCTGCGCGTCTGGCCGATCCACTCGAAAATCGCTCGGAGACACGCGGTCCGCACACCCGATCGGCGCTCTTGCTCAGCCGCAGGAGCCTTCACCGCAGGACTTCTCCGAGCCCGACTTCTCGGCCTCGGAGCCGCACGAGCCCTCGCCGCAAGAGGCGTGCTCGCCCTTGGTCTCGCCGGACTCGCTGCCGCAGGAGCCTTCGCCGCAGGACTTCTCCGCCTCCGTCTGCTGGGACGTCGATCCGCAGCCCGCGGCGCCCAAGGAGAGGCCGCCCAGGGCGAGGCCCGCGGCCATGGTGCCCACCGACAGTGTCTTCCTGAGGTTCATCGTCTTCCTCCTTCGTGGCCCGGGTGCCCCGAGCATGGGGTTGGTGTGTGTGCCGTCCAAGCGGCCACGCCACTCCCTACGTCGGCCGCGCCGCTGCGGTTACGCCCGATCCCGGATTCTCGGGAAGGCACGAGCGGGGCGACGCTGCGTGCCGTAACCACGGGCCCGGGGGCGGCCCATGGAACGGCGAACACTCCGTTCACGCCTCTCACACGACGACCTGGAGGCCGAGCTGGAGGACGACGAGCCCTGACCCCGCGGGGGGCGGAAGGGCCCGAGCGGGCTCAACCGTCCCCGCGCTCCTCCCACCAGGTCCGCAGGGGACGGGCCGCAGCCTCACCGTGGGCGTGCTCCACGGCGGCGATGAACTCCTCCACGGCCCGGCGCCCGACCTCCGTGTGCATGGCTTCGAGGAAGCGGGCCCGATCCCGGACACGCCTGGGCGCCCACTCCACGTGGTAGCGGGCGAGCGGCGCGCCGGCCTCCTCCTGCTCCCGCTCCCAGAGCCAGTGCTCGAGGGCGGCCCGGAGGGACCGCTCCTCGGTCCAGTCGGAGCGGTAGACGATGCGCCCGCGGTACAGCACGAAGGTCATGTTCGGCAGGCCCCCGTAGGCGCGGTGCACGGTCCCCGCCAGGTCATCCACCCACATGGGCCGCGCCAGGTCGTAGCGCTTGCAGGAAACGCTCGGCGTGCGGCGATGCCTCCTCTATCCGACGGGGATCCAAGGCCCCGAGGATCTCGAAGCTGTGCGCTCCCTTGCTGTACGCTCCCTTCTGCGTCCTCCGTGTTGCGTTCTCGAGCTTCTTGATGACATCCGCCTTCGACACCTGCTCGACCTTCGGGTTGCCGGGGAGGGCACGTTCGTTGAAGTGCTGCCCGTAGAAGGCGGACAGCGAGGCGCGATCGGCCAGGAACCACGACTCCATGACCTGCACCATGAGGTAGCAGTGTTGGTCGGTGGCTCCCGCGGGGCGGTCCCAAGCGTCGCGCTCGTGCAGATGCTGCCACGGAGTAGCGCTGTTCACGGGTCCTTCCGCATCCACGAGGAGCATCGCAGGGCCGTCGCCGGCCTCCAGCGCGGTCACGAAGCTCTCGTATGCGTTCCGCCGACCGCCGCAGGCAACGATCCGCGGCATCTGGCCCTGCAGTCCCGCCTTCTCCAGGAACTGGCGAAACCCCTTCCGGCAGGCCGTACGAAGGGACTTCGAGTCACCGCCGCCTTCCACGTAGAGCTTCGCGCTCACCACCGCGTCCCCCCGATCTCGCCCCGCGTCCACAAGTCGCCCAAGCGGTACTTCTCGAGCCACGGCTTCAACTTCTCGGGGTCGAGCCGTCGAAGCTGCGTAGCCATATCCTCCTTCTCGCAGACCATGACGACCTCAGGGGAGCCGCTCAGCGCGTCGACCAGCACGTCCGAATGCGTAGTCACGATGAGCTGTGTTCGGGTGCTCGCGTCCATGAGGAGCTCGGCGAGCTTCGGCTGGATGTCCGGATGGAGGCCGAGCTCCGGCTCCTCGATGCAGATGAGCGGCGGCGGGTCCGGATCGACGAGGATGGCCAGGAGGCAGAGGTAGCGGAGCGTGCCGTCGGACAGACGGCGAGCCGGGATGGAGAGATCCCCCTCGGTCAGGTAGAGACTCAGCGTCCCGCCCTCCGGGACTACCTCGAAGTCGGTGAACGCGGGGGCCAGCTCCCGAACCAATTCGATGAGCCGCCGCTTGACAGCCGGGGAGCGCTTGAGCGCGGCGAGCCGCGCTGGCAGGTTGTCCAGCCCTTCTGAGAGATGGTCGGTGCGGACGTCGGGGCTGCATGCCGTTCGAACGCGGGCATCGGGCCCGAACTGCCAGTTCCGGTAGATGCGGATCGCGCCCAGCAGCTCGCCGAGCCGAGTCAGCTCCGGGTAGGCGTCGGGGTCCTTGCGCTGAGAGACGATCGACTGGGTCCGATCGATGTCTTCTCGACGGAGCTCGCGCCGACCTTCCTCGACGTTCAGCATCGGGCGGCCGTTCTCGTATCCGAAGTAGAAGTACGGCTTCTCCTCCCCCTGAGCGGCCTTCGCGTTTTCCAGCCGCTCATCCAACAGGACGAAGCTGTCGCCTTCTGCACCGAACACGAGGCGGTACCGGACGGCCGGATTCCCGCTGCGGAGGCGAGCAATGTGCCCTTCGCCGAACACGACCCCGAGACGAGCGGCGCCACCTGAGATGCCGGCTCCGCTCCCATCAGAGAAGCTCGAGCCGTATCCGCCGCCCCCCTGGAAGAGCCAGTCCGCAACGCCGCCGCCCTTGCGGATCGGCAGTGACAAGTCCTGCGGGACGGCCCGGAGGAGCGACAGCGCCTCCACCAGGTTCGACTTCCCAGAGCCGTTCGGGCCGATGATGACATTGAGCTCCTTCAACGGCATCTCGCTGAGCCCGTAGGGCGCGTAGGCGAAGGACAGGAAGCCCTCGAGCGTGATGCTGGCGAGCAGAGGTTGTCGAGCCTTGGTCATAGGGGCCTCCGCGATCGGACCTGTATGAACACTTCGTGCGTCACTTCACCACGATCCGCACCTTCGAGGGCGCCTGATTACCATACGAGGGGTCGTCGGACGTTGGGCTGGTGCCGGATCCGTCGGCGCGGACCTCGAGAGTGACCGACGCCGGCTGGACCGCGCCCAGTCCGGGGCGGTGGTGGGCTCGCGATCGCAGATCGGGCCGCGCCGTTCATGCGGAGAGCGTAGAGGTGTGGACTGCTCGCGTCACGTGGACGCAGACGCTGGGCTGGCTGATGGCGGTACTGCGCCGGGCTCGGGCACGACGTGCAGGGGCCTGGCTCGACGGGCCCCGGGCCGTCCTACCTCGACCCCGGCTCCGGAGGGCCGGAGAACGACTTCACGAACCGCAACACCACCTTCATGACGTGGAACCTGCTCCACCTGGCCCGGATGCTGCGCGACGCCGGGGGCATCCCCGCGCACGGCAACCAGCGGACCGAGTGGGAGGCCGGCTGCTGCGCCGGGGCCGACAACCCCGAGCACCGGTAGAAGCACACGCTCCGCAGCCGGACGCCCGACTCGGGCGACTCCCAGGCCACGAGGTAGATGCCGCGGGCCCGGGCCGCGTCCCATGCGATGGGGGGCGCTCCGGCGGAGCCCACGGTGGTTCCGGCCGTGCCGCCGAGGGCGCCGTCGTCCAGGTCCAGCAACGTCGACTCGAGGCGCCAACCCCCTCCCGCCTGGCCGGGGACGGCGGTGAGGACCGCGGCTAGATCCCCGGCCGGGACGACGTCCACGCGGTCGGCGAGCGGAATCGGGCTCGCCACGTCGAAGAGGGTCTCCAGCTGGGTCCGGGCGTGGAGGCGCCGGGGCGCGCGGTTCGGATCTGCGGTCCCGCCTCCTCGAGGGCCCGGCCTGCCGATGCGACGCCGGGTCCCGTGTGGTCCCGGCGCGGCTGCGCGGACAGATCGTGTTTGACAGGCCGGAGGGACGGTTATATTCAAGCGATCGTCAGAATGCTTGACACGCCGTCCGGCAGGACGAGAGGAGACGACTCATGGGAACTTCATCCTGGCCCTCCCTGGCACCCGGCCGCGGTCGCGCACCGCGGGCGTGGACGCAGCTGCTCCTCGCCGTGGCCGTGGGGCTCGCCTTCACGGTCGGCGCGTCCGGGTCCGCGGACGCCAAGGTCGTGTACGAGGACGGAGACCGCTCCCTGAGCGTCGGGCTCTGGGTCCAGGGCTGGTACCAGTACGTCGAGGACGCCCGGGACGGCGACGGAGACGGCGCCGCGAAGCAGGACCTGCACGACTTCCTGTTCCGGCGCGCCTACCTGTCGCTGAAGGGCACCGTCACGCCGTGGCTCGGCTTCTTCGCCCACTTCGCGGGGGACCGGTTCGGGCAGAGCGGGCTGGACAGACCCGGCGTGGGCCTCGGGTCGGGCCTGGCCTTCCGGGACGGCTGGGTGACCATTCGCCTCCTGGGCGACGCGCTCCAGATCCAGGGCGGACGGATGTACGTCCCGTTCACCCGGAACTACGGGACGACGTCGACGAAGGCGCTCCTGACCACCGACCTGGACTGGATCCAGGGCGGCTATCGCGGCGGGATCTTCTACCCGAGCACGGTCGGCCGGGACGACGGCGTGACGCTCTGGGGCAACGTCGCGGACGGCCTGCTGCAGTACCGCGTGATGGTCGGTGACGGGATGGACGACGCGACCCGCAACCCGGACGACAACCCGCGCCTCGCCGGGCGCCTGAGCCTGTCCTTCTTCGAGCCCGAGACCGGCTGGTTCAACCAGGGCTCCTACCTCGGCGCGCGTCGGGTCCTCTCCATCGGCGGCGGGGCCGACTACCAGCGGCTGGCCTTCGAGACCGGCGACGAGGACTACCTCTCCTGGACGGTCGACGCGCACCTCGACCAGCCCCTCGCCGGCGGCGGCCTGACGGTCATCGGCTCCTACGTCCACATCCAGAACGCGCCCAACCCGATCAACTTCACCGCCATCGAGCCCGGCGTCGACGCAGACGTCGTGTCGTTCCGGGCCGGGTACATCCTCCCGGGCGACCTCGGCCCCGGTCGGCTCCAGCCCTTCGGTCGCTACGAGTGGATCCACGTCGACGACGGGGACCACGCCACCCACGTCGCCGGGGTCGGCCTGAACTACTTCTTCGCCGGGCACGCCAACAAGCTCAGCGTCGAGGCGACCTGGGTGGGACAGAAGGACGGCGAGGCGCGGAACGACGAGCTGCGGGATCACCTCCTGGTGACCGCCCAGATCGCAGCGGGCCTGTAGAGACCTGGATATGCTCGGGTCGTCCGACACCGCCGAATGGAGACCGCCTTATGAGCCATGACGCGCTTCCCATCTACCTCGACCACAACGCGACGACCCCGATCCTCCCCGACGTGGTCGACGCGATGCTCCCCTTCCTGCGGGAGCACTTCGGCAACCCGTCGAGCGGGCACGTGTACGGTCGCCGGGCGCACGGCGCGGTCGAGCGGGCGCGCGGCCAGGTGGCGGCGTTGCTGGGCGCATCCCCGGAGGAGATCGTCTTCACCTCCGGGGGCACCGAGGCCAACAACCTCGCGATCCGGGGCGTCACCGGGGCGCTCGACGACAAGAGGCACGTCGTGACCTCGGAGATCGAGCACCCCGCCACCACGGAGCCCTGCCGGCTGCTCGAGCGGCGCGGCTGGGCGGTCGAGTGGCTGCCCGTCGACGGCGACGGACGGGTCCGCCCGGCCGATCTGGCGGGTGCGATGCGTCGGAACACCGCGCTCGTCACGATCATGCACGCGAACAACGAGACCGGCTCGATCCAGCCGATACGAGAGGTCTCGGAGGCGGCGCGCCGGGTGGGCGCCCTCGTCCACACCGACGCGGCCCAGTCGCTGGGGAAGGTTCCGGTGGACGTGGCCGACCTCGGGGTCGACCTGCTCTCCGTCGCGGGGCACAAGCTGTACGCGCCGAAGGGGGTCGGCGCGCTCTATGTCCGCGCGGGCACTCCGCTCGAGCCGGTGCTCCGCGGCGCCGGCCACGAGGGCGGCCTGCGGCCCGGCACCGAGAACGTGGCCTCCATCGTGGGGCTCGGCGCCGCCTGCGAGATCGCGCGCGCCGGCCTGGACGAGGAGTCGACGCGCCTCCGGAGCCTGAGCGACCTCCTCCAGGCCCTGCTCCGCGACGCCGTCGACGGCCTGGCCCTGAACGGTCACCCGGACGAGCGCCTGCCGAACACGATCAACGCCCGCTTCCCCGGGGTCCGCGGGAGCGCTCTGCTCGCGCACACTCCGCAGATCGCCGCGTCCACGGGATCCGCGTGCCACGAGGGAGGGGGGGAGCGCCCCTCCGCGGTCCTCGTCGCCATGGGGATCGAGCCGGAGGCTGCGTTGGGCTCCGTGCGTCTTTCGCTCGGCCGCGCCACGACGGAAGAGGAGGTCCGCGCGGTCGCGACCGCGCTCTCGGAGGCCTGGCGGACGCTCACGGCCACCGGCCCGCAGCCGTGAAGCCGGCTTACGCGAGCACCGGGCACCGCTCGTGCCCGCGATGTGCGCCTCCAGCTTGACACCGACCCGCCTCGTCAGTATTCAAGTGATTGTTTGACGGATTGAGGAAGCCCATGAGTCCATCGTCTCGCAAGTTCAAGGACGCCATCTACGAGCAGATCGCCCGCATCGGGAAGTCGTTGGGGAGCGGGCCGCGGCTCGAGCTCCTCGACGTGCTCTGCCAGGGCCCCCGGACGGTGGACGTGCTCGCGAAGCAGGTCGGCCAGTCGGTCGCCAACACGTCCCACCACCTGCAGGTCCTGCGACGCGTGCGCCTCGTGGAGGCCGAGAAGCAGGGCGTCCACGTCACCTATCGCCTGGCCGACGAGGAGGTCTGCACCTTCTTCCGCTCTCTCCGGCGCCTCGCGGAGTCACGCCTGCTCGAGATCGAGCAGGTGACGCGGGACTTCCTCGAGACGCGCGGGAGCCTCGAGCCCGTGGACCGGGAGGACCTGACGGAGCGCGTCCGCTCCGGGGACGTGACGCTCCTCGACGTGCGGCCGGAGGAGGAGTACCAGGCCGGACACATCCCGGGGGCGCTCTCGGTGCCGCTCGCCGAGCTGGAGCGCCGCCTCGCCGACCTCCCCCGCGACCGCGAGATCGTCGCCTACTGCCGCGGGCCGTACTGCGTGCTCGCCGTCGAAGCCGTGGAGCGGCTCAGGGAGCGCGGGTTCCGCGCGGTACGGATGGAGGACGGGGTGCCGGACTGGCGGGCCCGCGGCCTCCCCGTCGAGACGAACGCGGAGGTGGACCCTTGAAGCCCACCGTTCGCCCCGGCCCGGCGGCGGCGCCGGTGCGCGGTCTCCGATTCCCACAGGCGCGGGCCCTCTGCGGCGGGACCCTCGCCTCGCAACGACTCGCCGCATCCGGAGGCTGAAATGGCCCGTACACTCTTCATCCTGAACGATCCCCCCTACGGCACGGAGCTGGCCTACAACGGCCTGCGGCTCGCGGGCTCCCTGGCGAAGCGCGAGGACGAAGAGGTCCGTCTCTTCCTCATGGGCGACGCGGCGAGCTGCGCCAAGGACGGGCAGAAGACCCCGAACGGCTACTACAACATCCGCCGGATGCTCCGCGCCGTGACGCGCCGGGGAGGCGAGGTCGGCGTCTGCGGGACCTGCATGGACGCGCGCGGGATCACCGACGAGGAGCTGGCCGAGGACACGCGCCGGGGCACCCTCGACGAGCTCACGGACTGGACGCAGTGGGCCGAGAAGGTCCTGGTGTTCTGAGGTGAAGGCGGCCCCGTCGCAGCCGACGCCGGCGGGGCCGTCACCACAGCATGCGCCGGCGGTCCCGAGGGGGATTCCATGTGTGAGCTCCTGGGCATGAGCGCCCTTCATCCGACGGACGTGAACCACTCCGTGGCGCTCCTGAGGCCGCGCGGAGGCGAGATCGGACCGCATGCGGACGGCTGGGGCCTGGCCTTCTACGAGGGCCGCGCCGCGCGCGTGTTCAAGGAGCCCATCCCCGCCGCCGAGAGCCGCTGCCTCGCGTTCATCAGCGAGTACGACTTCCGGATCGGAGGCGCCTGGCGACGCGGGGGAGCAGGAACATCGCGGTCGCGAGGAGCGCGAGGCCGATGAGCGCTGCCTGGAGCGCCGTCTGTGTCCCCTCGGCCGCCTCCCGACCGGCGTGCCCCATGAAGGCGTAGCCGGCGGCTCCCGGGATCATGCACAGCGCGGTCGCGACGACGTACGGGACGAGGCCGATCTTCGTGAGCCCGAGCCCGTAGTTGACCACGTTGAACGGGAAGAGCGGCACGAGGCGCACGAAGGCGACGAAGCGCCACCCGTCGCGCTCGATGCCCCGGACGATCCGCTCCGACCGCCCGCCGAGCCTGCGGGCCACCCACTCGCCCCCGAGGAAGCGCGCGACCAGGAAGGCCGCCGTCGCTCCCGCCGTCGCCCCGGCCAGGCTGAGCAGCGTGCCCTGCACCGGCCCGAAGACGGCGCCGCCCGCCAGCGTCATGACCGATCCCGGCAGGAACGCGATCGTCCCCACCGCGTAGGCGAGGACGAACGTCGGCGCAGCCCACGGGCCCAGGCCGGTCAGCCAGCCCTCGAGCGAAGAGACCGCGACGTCGTCACGGTGCATGACCGCCCAGACGATGAGCAGCAGGAGTCCGCCGGCGGCGGCCCAGCGTGCGACCCGGCGCCTGCTCACGACCAACGCCGCCGGTTGATGGCGTAGGAGCCGGCTCCGCCGCGAAACGGGAGCGAGAGCATCCAGAGGAGCCCCTGGGGGCGTCGCTCCTGGAGGTGCTCCACGCCGATCGTCATGGCGTCGTGGCCCGCCTCGGGCTCGGCCTGGTACGTGCCCAGCAGGCGATCCCACCAGGGCAGGTTGAACCCGAAGTTGCTGTTGGTCTCGGACGGCTCGACGGAGTGGTGCACGCGGTGCATGTCGGGCGTCACGACGACCCAGCGCAGCACGCGGTCCACGGCGCGCGGCAGGCTCACGTTGCCGTGGTTGAACATCGACGTGGCGTTGAGCACCACCTCGAAGATCAACACGCCGACGACCGGCGGGCCGATGAGCACGACGAGCGCGAGCTTGATGCCCATCGAGGCCAGGATCTCGATGGGGTGGAACCGCAGGCCCGTGGTGACGTCGAAGTCGAGGTCGGCGTGGTGCACCATGTGGAGCCGCCAGAGGACCGGGACCGCGTGGAACATCACGTGCTGCAGGTAGATCGCCAGATCCAGCAGCACCACCGACGCCACCACCGCCAGCGCCGCGGGGAGCTCGATCCAGTTGAGCACTCCCCAGCCCTGCTCCGCGGCGATGGCCGCTGCTCCGACCGCGGCCGCCGGGAAGGCGAGCCGCAACACCACCGTGTTGAGCACGACGAGGGAGAGGTTGGAGAGCCACCGGCGGGACTTCGGCAGCGCGAGCGGGCGCCGTGCCCCGACGACCTCCCACAGCGCCATGAGCGCGAGCACGCCCGCGAAGGCACCGAGACGCACGGCGGGCTCGTGCGCTGTCAGCCACTCGATCAAGAGGTCACCTCACGAGCCGCGTGCAGCGGCAGGCCGTGCGCCGACCGGTCGGGGGCGCCCTCCTCGATGCAGACCGCGAGCCGGACTGGCGCGAGGCCACGCGGCACAGCGCAGGCCGCGGCAGGGCGCGACGTGTTCGGGGCGATCTGCTCGTACATGGGGTCCTCGGGGTGGCGGTTGGTACTCACGCACTCGTCAAGCACTCAAGTGGGCGTTTGATTATTCACTCGGGCACGCCTTGTCAAGTCCCCGGATCACCGGCGCTCCACGGCTGACGGCCATCCAGGCCACGTGGCGCTCCTCCCCGGCGCGCAGGTGCACCCCTCGCGCGCCGGGGTCGCACGCGTTCCCGCCGACGACCTCGGCGACGTCGCGGGCGGTCTCGGAGGCGAGCGCCTACAGGGGGGCTGACCGGGCTACCACCAGGCGCAGAAGCCGACGCCGTCGCCGCCGAGGTGCAGGCGCACGCTGTCACCGCAGACAGGGGCGCGCTCGCCGGCCATGACGGCCTCGACCTCGGCTTGCTCATCGCAGTCGCACGTCCCCGGGATCGTCGCGCCGTCGGGGATCCCTCCGAACCCACCGCCGGCCGGCTCGTCCAGCAGGCTCGTACACCTGGCGCCCTACCTGCAGAACGCCGTGGCGTCGTCGGGTCGCTTCACGAGGCTACTCCGAGGGGAAGAACGGGTGCTGGTAGCCCGGGATGATCTTCGGATCCCCGGAGTCGTCGGTGATCGGCGCGACATCGCCGGACGGCCAGGCGATGGTGGCCACCTCCCAGAAGTCGTGGTTCACCAGCTCGACGGCGTCCTCGTAGGCGAGCTGGGAGAACCAGTAGACGCGGAGCGTGGCGGCCACCCCCACGGCGCCGGACCGCACCACGACTGACGGCTGCGGGGAGCCGGCTCACGTGAGAAGCGGGATCACGGCGGGCCCGCTCAGGGGCAGCGGGGGTCCGCCTCCTGGAGATCCCGGATGAGTTTCGGGCCGATGGGCAGGTCGTCGCAGCCGTGGCCCGACTCGCACACGAAGTCCCACTGGGGCTCGGCCTTGGCGTGGCAGTCGAGGCAGTTGCCGCCGAACTGGTTGACCACGTCGGTGGTGCCGCGATCGAGGATCACCGTCGCGTCGCCGCTCGCGTCCAGGGAGAAGAACTCCCAGTCGCCGGACTCGCGGGACCACCCCGGGTGGCGCTTGACCATGGCCTCGAACGGCACGAGCTGCAGCAGGGTGCCGGGCGGATAGGTCCCCCCCGACGAGGAGCTCGCGACGGCGAGGCTGGCGTCCAGGTCTCCGAGGAGGTTGCCCACCCGGAAGCGGCGGACCGTCGCCAGCTCGGTCAGGCACGGGAAGTCCGCGGCCGTGATCTCGAGCGGGCCGGGCGCGGCGTCGGCCTCGGAGGCGTCGGCATCGAGTGGCGCCGCCGGTACGTCCGGCGTGTCGACCGGGCGATCCGAGGACGACCCCTCGCACGCGACGAGGAGGCAGGACGACAGGATCGCGAGGACGACGTGCTTCATGGAGACACCGTCCCGGGCGGGGGTGCCCCGGTCAAGGCCGCGGCGACGTCGGGGCTCGTCGACCGTCGACGACCGGGACCTCGAGGCGAAACCGCCGCTCCTCCCGCCCTACGGGCAGCATGCGGGCCCGCCGGGCGTCTCCGAACCGCGCTTTGAGGGTCTTGCCTTCGCGGGCGGCCCGCCGCCTGGCCTGCCCCGGGAGCGGATCGTCGATGTCGATGGTGGTCTTCGTGGGTCCACCGCGCGCACGACCCATGGACGGGGTGAGCGGTCCGGGAGGTCCTCGAAGGACAGCCGTGGCTTGCGCTGCCCGACGCCTTCGATCTGCCCCGGTTCAGAATGTGAACGACAGGGCGAACTCGGGGTAGATGTCCGAGCAATCCCCGAACGCCGGGCAGTCGGTGAAGCGCTCGTAGGCGACGCCGCCTCCGACGAACACGCGCTCCAAAACGTAGTAGAACCCGCCGCGGACCCCGAGGCTGTCCAGGTCCTCGCCCAACCCGGGCACTTCGGGGACGTCCTCGACGAACCAGTGCTTGTAGAAGCCGCCGACGTAGGGCTTCACGACCGGGACGAAGTGGAGGACGTATCGGACCTGGGGGCCGAGGCGTCCGACGGTGGGGTCGTCGCCCACCCAGACCTCGGCGTCGAGCCCGGCCTCGAGGCCGTCGACCACGAAGTAGCCGCCGCCCACACCGATGGCGATGTAGTCGGCCCCGAACCCGCCGGTGGAGCCGATGGTGGCAGAGATGCGGACGCGTCCCTGCGAGAACGGGCCGGCCCCCCGGTCCTCGGCGCGGGCTTCGCCGGCGAGCGCCAGCAGGAGGGCTGCGCAGATGGAGGCGAGGGTCGCGGAGCGCCGGGAGGGACACGAGCGCATGAGGACGCCAGGATAGCGGCGCCGGCCGAGAATGGCGATCGGTTGGGGCCTCGCGCCTCGTGTCTCCCGACGTGGGGGCTGCCGGGCGGCGCGATGGGCTGGACGGGAATCAGGGGCAAGAGCTCGGGGCCCGATGAGCCGCGCCCGCCCGAGGCCGTACATTCGGCCCCGAGCGGGCTGGGAGCGTGACCGGGTAGCGTGCCGCTGCGGGGCTACGCGCCCCCGTCCGTCGGCTGGACCCGCGCGGTCCACCGTCGGCGCACGAAGAGCGCGAGGCCGAGGACGACCGCCAGCCAGGTGGCCGCTCCGCTTCCACGCGCCGCGCCACAACCCGTGGCGCCCTCCGCGCCGTTGCAGAGGTAGGACGTGGTCTCCACCTCGTCGTCGGAGAGGGCCCCGTCCCCGTCCAGGTCGGTGCCGGAGCGGACCTCCTGGCCGCCGGTCGGGCACTGCTCGCCCATCGGGACGTCACGCACCTCGACCAGGGCCGAGGCGCCGTCGGCCCCGTCCTCGCCGGCGGGACCGCCGTCCTCGCCGTCGCAGACGTAGGCCGTGGAGTCGACCTCCTCGGCGTCCAGCGTGCCGCTGCCGTCGTCGTCGATTCCGGACTCGACGCGCCGTCCACCGGCGGGGCACGCGTCGCCCGGCGGCTCGTCGGACACGGACACGAGCGCCACGAAGCCGTCCTCGCCGTCCTCGCCGTCCTCGCCGTCCTCGCCGTCCTCGCCGTCCTCGCCGTCCTCGCCGTCCTCGCCGTCCTCGCCGTCTTCGCCGTCGCAGACGAAGGAGGTGGAGTCGATCTCGTCGTCCTCGAGGGTGCCGCTGCCGTCGTCGTCGAGGCCGGCGTCGACGCGCTGGCCGCC
>JBNJGB010000025.1:298-21635 GCA_051747385.1 Myxococcota bacterium | reverse complement strand
AGCGGTGCAGTTGTCGCCGGCGGGCTCGTCGGAGACCTCGGTCAGGGCCGTGAGGCCGTCCTGCCCGTCCTCGCCGGCGGGGCCCTGGCGTCCGACGTCGCCGTCCTGTCCATCGCAGACGAAGGAGGTGGAGTCGATCTCGTCGTCCTCGAGGGTGCCGCTGCCGTCGTCGTCGAGGCCGGCGTCGACGCGCTGGCCGCCAGCGGTGCAGTTGTCGCCGGCGGGCTCGTCGGAGACCTCGGTCAGGGCCGTGAGGCCGTCCTGCCCGTCCTCGCCGGCGGGGCCCTGGCGTCCGACGTCACCGTCCTGTCCATCGCAGACGAAGGAGGTGGAGTCGATCTCGTCGTCCTCGAGGGTGCCGCTGTCGTCGTCGTCGAGGCCGGAGTCGATGCGCTGGCCACCAGCGGTACAGTTGTCGCCGGCGGGCTCGGCCGTGACGGCCACGAGGGCGTCCTGTCCGTCGGCGCCGTCCTCCCCTGCGGGGCCCTGCGGACCCGTGAGCCCGTCCTCCCCGTCGCACAGCCAGGCCGTGGAGTCGATCTCGTCGTCCTCGAGGGTGCCGCTGTCGTCGTCGTCGAGGCCGGAGTCGATGCGCTGGCCACCAGCGGTACAGTTGTCGCCGGCCGGCTCGTCGGTGACCTTCACGAGCGCCGTGGAGCCGTCCTCTCCGGTCGCGCCGTCGCACGAATAGGAGACGGTCTCGATTTCGTCGCCGTCCAGGGCGCCGTCCGCGTTCGCGTCCGTCCCCGTCTCGATGCGCGCGCCACCCTGGGCGCAGTTCTCGCCGGCCGGCTCGGGCTCGACGTCGACGATCTCCTCGATGGGCACGAACGTGGCGAGCTGACCGGGATCGTCGTCGCTCGAGACATACCGCTGGAACCGCACCTCGCACCTGCACAGGGTGTGGTTGTTGGAGCCGCCGGAGCGGCTCGGGCGGGAGCCCCACGCGCCCGTGAAGCTGAAGGCGGTGGCGCTCGTCTCGCTGGTGACCTCGAAGAGCAGGCCGTCCAGGGGGGTGTCGAGCAGGTCGTCGAAGGTGTGGCCGACGGTCGGCACGTCGGTCCCTGCGAAGGCATAGTCCTCCGCCCACAGTCCATTGCGGAGGTCGTCGCTGTAGGAGAAGCCCGAGGAGCAGTCCCCGCTCGTGGACGTCCACATCTCCGCCTCCACCTCGACGTTGGCGTCGACCTGGATCGCCCCACCCTCGACGGCCCAGTGGACCTGGATCTCGGAGTAGTCATCGAGGGCGAACTCCTTCGGGAGGTCGGCGGAGCTGCAGGTGAACGTATCCCATGCCTGCCCGTCGCCACTCACGCCGTCGTAGTCCATGTAGTAGAAGTCGTGCTGTCGGGAGTCCGGATCGACGAGCAGGTCCAGGGTCAACGCCTTGGCGGGCGTGGCACACAGGACCACCGCGAGTCCGGCCGACAGGGGGGCGAGCCGTGACATGTGATTTCTCCTTCCGTCGGGGGTTCGGGCGATGGGGGCTTCGCGACTTGCCCCCCCGACTTCGGCGGCTCCGAAGCGTCGCTTGAGGCCGGACTCGATCCGGGACGTGCGCGTTGTTTCCATGGAGGAACCACGCGCTCGTTCGATCCATCCGATGGTGGAGGAAGACCGGGTGGCGGCTGCACTCCGCACCGCGCCTCGGGGTTCACGGGTCCCCTGAAACCGGAGGGTCGGGGTGCCCTTCGGACCGCGGCCCGCGGCCGAGGTGCGGCTCCACCGACCAGCCCCTTGACCCCGTACCCCGGTACGGGGTGCACGGTGGACATGGAACGACGAGGAGCACCATGGACAGCCTGACCATCGGACAGGTGGCGAAGCGCGCCGGCGTCGGCGTGGAGACCATCCGCTTCTACGAGCGGAAGGGCCTCGTCGACGAGCCGCGCCGAGGCGCGTCGGGGTACCGGCAGTACGCCCCCGACGCCGTGCGGCGCGTGCGGTTCATCCGGCACGCGAAGGACCTGGGCTTCACGCTGCGGGAGATCCGCGAGCTGCTGGAGCTGCGGGTCGACCCCGGGTCGACGTGCGCGGACGTCCGGCGGCGCGCGGCGGACAAGGTCGCGGACGTCGAGCGGCGCATCGCCAGACTGGTGGAGATGAAGCGGGCCCTGGAGCGCCTTTCGGAGGCGTGCCGGGGCGAGGGGCCGACCAGCGAGTGCCCCATCCTGGAGGCCCTGGACGGGGAGGAGATGGACGATGCCTGAGGTCGAGCTGATCTACGACGGAGACTGCCCCAACGTGGAGCCGGCGCGGACGCGACTCATGCGCGCCCTGGCGCAGGCCGGGGTCGAGGCGCGGTGGACGGAGTGGCGCGCGGACGATCCGGCCAGCCCGGAGCGCGTGCGCGGGTGCGGCTCGCCCACGATCCTGGTGGACGGCCGGGACGTCGTGGACGCCGAGGGCGCCGGGCAGGGGAGCCGATCCTGCCGCGTCTACCGGCGCCCCGATGGGACCCTGGGCGGCGTACCCCCCATCGCGGCCATCGTCGCGGCGCTCGAGGGCCCTTGAACGTGGCGGACAAGCGAACCATCGAGATCTTCAGCGCCGGCTGCCCGGCGTGCGACGACGTCATCGAGCTGGTGAACCGGATCGCCTGCTCCGGCTGCGAGGTGTCCGTCCTGGACATGCACGATCCCGAGGTGGCGCGGCGCGCCCGCGGACTCGGCGTCCGCACCGTCCCCGCGGTGGTCGTGGACGGAAAGCTGGCCGAGTGCTGCGCCGGCGGCCCCGACGAGGACGGCCTCCGGGCGGCGGGTGTCGGGACCCCGGCAGGCTGACACGCTACCGGAGGCTACAGCGTCTCCTCGACGACCCCCAGGAGCTCGTCGACGCTCGGGCGGCTCTTGTAGTCGCGCGAGACGTGCGCCCAGCGGACGGTCCCGTCGCCGTCCACCAGGAACACCGAGGGGACGGCGATCGTCTGGTGCTGCCGCTGGGACCAGGCCTCCGTGTCGATCTGGAAGCCCTTCAGCTTCTCCACGGTCGCGTCATCCATCTGGAAGGCCACGTCGAAGGCCTCGATGGCGTGGAGGTCCGGGTCGGCGAGGACCGGGAAGGGAATGGTGTAGTGCTCCTCGGTCATCACGGCGGCGTCCACCTCGTCGGAGCTGATGAACACCGGCAGGACGCCCGCCTCCTCGAAGCGCGGGTATGCCTTGGTGAAGCGGTGGACCTGAGCGTTGCAGTACGGGCACCACCCGCCGCGGTAGAAGACCAGCAGGAGGGGGCCCCGCTCGTTCAGCTGCGACAGGGTGACCTCCTCGCCCTCGGTCGTCTGCGCCGTGAAGTCGGGCGCCTTCGTCCCGGGCGCCACGCCGAGCCCGTCCTCGCGGGTGCCGAGCTTCGCCTCCGGCGTGGGCTCGTAGGCCTTCGGTTCGGGGAGCTTCAGGTCGCTCGCCTGCTCGCTGGAGGCGGCCTTCGCGGGCTCCTCCTTGCTGCAGGCGGTCAGCGGGAGCGTGAGCGCGAGAAGCGACACGGCGACGAGGCGGGTTCGGTTCATGGGCGTCTCCATCATGGTTCGTTCTTGTTGCGCGAGTGGCATATGCCCGCGCCGCCCGGACGGTTACGGTCCCGCTCGAGTCCCTGCGACGAGGCCGGCGCCCGACGTGACCGGACGGGGCCGGCGCTGGTAGCGTCGCCGGCCCATCGACAACCAGGAGCCTCCCATGTCGCCCCCCTTGCTTCGCGTCGTCGTCGTCCTCGTCACCATGTCCGTCACCGGGGTCGCCCTGGCCGGGACGGGCGCCGAGGCGGACCCGGAGGAGCCGAGCATCGAGGCCGGCGCTCGGGCGGCCTGGCTCCACCGGCTCGGGGCCCTCGAGGAGAAGATGCTCGGGCTGGTGCGGGCGATGCCCCCGGAGACGCTGGACTGGCGACCCGCCGAGGGCGTCCGGTCGGCGGCCGAGGCCCTCGGACACGTCGCCTACACGCAGTACAAGCTGGCCGAGATGGCGGGCACCCCGCTCCCGGACGGGGTGGACCTCGAGGCCGTCGCCCATCCGGAGCCCGACGCGGAGGCCGTCGCCCGGATCCTGGAGGCCTCGTTCGCCCACCTCCGGGATGCCATGCGGGCGGTGCCGGTCGACGGGCTGGATCGGCCGGCGCAGTTCTGGGGGCGCCCGTCCACCGTCCGGCGCGTGCTCCTGAAGTCGGTCACGCACACCGCCGAGCACCTGGGGCAGATGGTGGCCTACGGACGCATGAACGGCGTCGTGCCTCCCTGGAGCCGGGCGCGCGGCGAGCGGAAGGGCTCGGACTCGGACAGCGACTGAGGGCGCCGCTTCCTCCGGCTCCGAGCGCGCCGGCGCGCGACTTTTCGGCGCGACCCCGTAACCACCGGCGCGTGGCGGGCGTAGGGACGGACACGCACGACAGACTCCTGGGAAGGAATGGAGGTTCGAGTCCACGGCGCCGAGGCGCAAGCTGTGGTGGGACGAAACGACGCAGGACTGGTAGCGCCAATTCAAGGAGTTGCGGCGCGCCACAGCGCCGTCGGATCGTCGGCGTGGGCCGGACCGGAGTTTCTTCACAGGAGTCACGACATGCGTGGACGTTCAACGACCGCCCGGCGGAGGCGCCGGGTATGCACGGAGGTATCGCGATGAACCTGAGAAGGAAGCTGTCGATCGGGACCATGGCCGCCGGACTCGCGCTCGGGGGGCTGTCCCTGGGCGCCACCGCGCACGGGGCCACCGGCCAGGACGTGCAGGCCGAGCACGCCGCCTGTGGCGCCGGCTCCTGCGGCGACGAGGACGACGAGAAGGACGACGACAAGGACGACGACAAGGGGACCGACAAGTCCTGCGGGCAGGGCTCCTGCGGCTGATGAGCCGGGCCGGGGCGGTCCCCCGCCGCCTCGGCCTCCCGCTCGGGCCCGCCGAGAGCCCGTTCACGCGGCCTCGGCCTCGGCCTTTGCCCCGGCGGGCGCCTCGGTGCTCGCGAGCGGGATCTCCACGTGGAACGCAGCGCCGCCGCTGGGGCCGTCGCCGGCGCGGATGGTGCCGCCGTGGGCCTCGACGATCCGCGCACACAGGGCGAGGCCGAGGCCCGTCCCACGCTCCGCCCCCTTGGTGGTGAAGAACGGGGTGAACAGCTTGGAGCGGACGTCGGCGGGGATCCCGGGCCCCTCGTCGATCACCGTGGCGCGGGCCACGGGACCCCCGTTGTCCAGGCGGACCGTGATCCGGTGACCGCGGCCGGCCTCCTCCATCGCGTCGGCGGCGTTCCGGAGGAGGTTGACGAAGACCTGGGCGAGCGGACCGCTGCACCCCCGGATGGCGGGGGCGGCGCGCTCCTCGACCTCGACCCTGAAGCGGTGCTTCAGGCGCGGGCACAGCAGCCGAACGGCGGAGTCCACGGGCTCCTTCAGGGTCATCACCTCGCGCGGCCCCTCGGAGCGCCGGCCATAGCGGCGCAGATCCTCGGCGATGTCCACCATCCGCCCGAGGGCGTCCCGCGTGTCGTCCAGGGCCTCCCGGGCCTCGGCGTCCGTCGTGATCGAGCGGACGAAGTCCACGTTGCCCCGGCCCACCGTGAGGAGGTTCCGGAGCTCGTGGCCGACTCCGGCCGCGATCACGCCCAGGCTGGCCAGCTTCTCCTGGTGGGCGAGGCGGCCGAGGCGCTCCTGCTCCTCGCGCGCCCGGTGGCGGAGCCCCAGGAAGACCAGGAGCCCCGCCAGGAGGACGAGCACGATCACCCCGGCGCCGGCCGTGAGCAGGGAGCGGGTCTGATCCACGGCGCGGGCCGCGACGGCGGCCCGATCGGCCGCCACGCGCACGCGCCACCCGTCCGCGCCGGGCACGGTCCGCTCCGCCACGATCCAGTCCGCTCCGACCTCCCGGGCCGTCGCCTCCGAGGCCAGCCGGCCGTCCGCGCCGACCACGTGGTCGTGACGATCCACGAGCCAGGCGCCCTCCGCGCCGACGTCGTGCAGGTCCGCGAGGGCGGCGCGCGCCAGGTGCTCCACGTCGACGTTCGCCCCGAGGAGCAGCCCGGAGTCCAGCGGGACGGACACGGACGCCGCGTCCATGTGCGCGAGGCACTCGTCGCACAGGCCGACCTCCGGCGTGGAGGCCGGCCAGTCCTCCCCGGCGTGGCGGTGGTCGTGGGCCTTCATCCGCGACGCCATGTCGGGCGGGAGGCTCGGGTCCGTCGCCACGACCCGGCCGGACGAGTCGTGGACCATCAGGACGACCCCGTGGCGATCCAGCACGGGCCCCGCCATGGCGGCAAGACCCCGCCGGAGGACATCCGGATCCCGGGCGTCGTCCAGTCCCGCGGCCGCGCGCACGGCAGGGTCCTCCATCCGCCGGCGCACCTCGCCGAGCACCTGTCCCACGCGCTCCGCGCCGTTCCGGGCGAGCAGGCGCTGCTTGTCCTGCATCGCCGTCCACGAGGTGCTCGCCACGGCGGCGGGGCCGCGCGCGCCCATCCAGATCGCCAGCGTCAAGGCCCCCAGCAGGAGCACGGCCGCTCCCGCCCACAGCCATCTCACCCTGCCATCCACGTCCTGCATGATACCCCCTGCACTCGTCCGTCCGCGGGTGCGCGTCCGGTCCGGGAGTCGCTATGCCGGGCCGGGCCGTGCGGTTTCGCCCACGCCCGCCCATCCCGAGCCGCAGCGCCGTTCGGCCCCCGAGCCGTAACCTCCGTGCGCCGGCCGTCATAACGGATCATGAACCCGAGCGCTCAGGTCTCGCGGCCGGTCGTATCGGGTGTTCACCAGGCCACGCCACTACGGCCTGACCAGGCCGACCGGGCTCCCCGCCGTTCCGGCTCGGGGCTCGCGCGTCCACGGGAGCCGCCCGCCGGGCTGGGAGAGCGACCCCACTCCCCCTTCCCAGCTCTCTCGCCCGGCGGGCGTCCCGTGGCTTTCCCTGCCGCGCCCGGCCGTCCCGGTTCGGGGGGTTCGCCCGAGCGAACCCGGTCTTCGCGTAACCACCCCGGAGTGCCCGTCATAGGAGCCCACATGAGAGCAAACTTCCTCAGTGCGGGGGGCGCCCTGCTCCTCGCGTCGTCTCTGTTGCTCTCGCCCGTCGGGGGCTGCGGTGGGAGCGGACCCCCGGGCTCCGCCGTGGCCTCCGACACCTCCACCGGCGGCGAGGCGTGTGCATCCGACGCGGCGTGCAGGCTGCTGCTCGTGGACCTCGGGCCGTGTGAGGAGTCCGCGTGCGAGGACGGCGCCTGCGTCCGCGCGCCCTTGGCCGACGGGACCGCCTGTCGACCCGACGACCAGTGTCTCGCCGCCGGGCAGTGCCAGGACGGCGCTTGCGTGAGCGACGCGGCCCGGGACTGCGACGACGGCAAGGCCGCCTGGTCCCGGCGGGGACGCGAGGCCGGGGCGGCCGGGCCCCGAGACGCGTTCGAGCTGGCAATGCCTCGGACTTTGCGGGTAGCATGCCGCGCGCCGCGGCTGCCCTCCACCGGCCCGGGCCCACACCTCCGCCGCCGGGGTTCGAGCCCGGGCCCTGCCCACGGGAAGCGATGTCGACTCGTAGCCTCCTCTCGCTCGTCGCCCTGACCACGTTCGTCCTAGCCGGCTGCCTCTCCGAGGAGCCCGAGGGGATCGCCGCCTCCGAGGAGGCCGCGGTCACGGTGAAGATGGACTTCCTCCACCGGCCGCTGCCGGAGATCCCGCTCCCCAACGACGTCGCCACCCGCTACGACGAGACGTCGCCCACGAAGCGACGGATCAACGCGTCCATGGTGGCGCCGACGGGCTTCGAGCGGCGGACGCGGACCCTCATCGATCAGCTCGACGGGTGGGGCGTCTACCAGCCGATCAGCATCCCCTTCACCGGCCCCCTGGACCCGCAGACCGTCATCGACGCCCACTGGGGGGACGACTACGACCTCTCCGACGACGTCGTCTACCTGGTGAACGTGGACGAGGACTCCCCGGAGTTCGGCCGCCTCCACCACCTGGACATGGGCCAGGGCAACTACCCCGTGACCCTCGAGGAGCGGGACGGCTACTGGAAGAACGACCCCCGCGGCCACACCATGTCCATCCTCTTCGAGGAGGTGGACGAGGACGTGAACGGCAACGGCGTCCTGGACCCCGGCGAGGACACGGACGCCGACGGCGTGCTGGACGAGCCCAACTGGCTGCCCGGGGCGGACCCGGACCTCGACGATCCGGCGTCCCGGGCCGACGCCCTGATGACGTTCTACGAGCGGGAGTCGGACACCCTGCTCCTGCGGCCTCTCGAGCCCCTCCGGGAGCGCACGACCTACGCCGTCGTCGTCACGAAGCGCCTGAAGGACGCGGACGGGCAGGCGGTCGGCTCGCCGTATCCGTTCGTCCATCACGCCGGCCAGACCGAGGCGCTCCGGCCGCTGGAGGGCGTCCTGCCGGAGGGCCTTGCCATGGACGACGTGGCCTTCGCCTTCTCCTTCACGACCCAGTCCATCGAGTCGGCCTGGATCCCCATCCGCGAGGGGCTGTACGGCCACGGGCCCCAGGCGCACCTCGCGGAGGCGTATCCAGCGGAGTTCGACGAGCTGATTCCGCTGCGGGACGAGGAGACCTATCCGGAGATGGACAACCCCTTCGTGGTCTACTCGGAGCAGCTCCAGGGGGCGCTCCAGGCCATCGCGCAGGGGTTCGTCGAGGGGGGCTCCGACTCGGAGGAGTTCGACGCCCTGGTCAGCTCGCAGAAGTACGTCGACTACCACGTGATGGGGTCGTTCAAGTCGCCCCAGCTCTTCGATCGCGAGGGGCCGGACGGCGAGGAGCTCCCCCTGAACCTCCAGAGCTGGCCGGCGGACCTGTTCCGGGACCCGGCGGAGGCCCGCCCGGAGGATATCTGGTTCTACCTGAGCGTGCCGCGCGAGGAGGTTTCCGCGCGCGGTGACGGGGAGCCGGCCCCGCTGGTCATCCTCAGCCACGGCTACGCCACGAACCGCTGGGAGGCCCTGGTCTTCGCCGGGCACCTCGCGAAGCACGGCCTGGCGGTCCTGGCCATCGACCACCCGTCCCACGGCTTCTTCTTCGAGCCGGAGCTCGAGGACCTGGTGCGCATGTTCATGAAGAGCGCCGGCGTCACCGGCTTCGTCGACGGGATGACCAGGCACCGGGGCTTCGACCAGAACGCGGACGGGCAGATCGACACCGGCGCGGACTTCTGGACCGCCTACGTCTTCCACACGCGGGACATCGTGCGGCAGTCCATGCTGGACCACACCCAGCTCGTCCGGATCCTGCGATCGTTCGACGGCGAGCGGACCTGGGACCTGCCCATCCCGGGCGCCGGCGTCGCGGGGGACTTCGACGGCGACGGCGTCGTCGACGTGGGCGGCGACGCGCCGATCCACGGGCTCGGCGGCTCCCTGGGCGGCATCATGATGAGCCTGATGGGCTCCGTGGAACCGGAGATGACCGCCGTCACGCCCATCGCGGCCGGCGGCGGCCTGGCGGACATCGGCGTGCGCTCGGTCCAGGGCGGCGTCCGCGAGGCGCTGATCCTGCGCCTCATGGGGCCGCTGTACGTGGGCACCGTGGACGAGGAGAGCGGCGCCGCGCTGGTCGAGACCATCGTCCCCGACCTCAACTCGACCGCGACGCGGGCCGTGGCCGCGGTGGAGGGCGTGGAGCCCGGCGACACCGTCGTGGGCACCAATCCGCAGCACGACCAGCGGGGCTGCGCCTACGTCTCCGACGAGGGGACGTTCCGCCTGGCCGTGGAGAGCGATCGCGGAGACCGGAACCGCCTCGCGTTCTATCGCGGCGGCGCGCTCGTCCTCGGGGACGAGGACTGCCGCCTGAAGGAGGGCGTGGAGCCCTACGCCGTGGTGGAGACCTTCCGCCAGGACGTGGAGTTCCAGGGCGAGACCTTCTCGGAGGGCTCGGACCTGGTCGCCCTGGGCGACGGCCTGGGCCTCCGCCGGGCCAACCCGGAGCTTCGCCGGCTGCTGCAGTTCGCCCAGGCGGTCCTGGACCCGGCGGATCCGGCCGTGTGGGCGCGGCACCTGACGCGGGAGCCCCTGACCTATCCGAACATGGGCGACTCCACGTACACGCACGCCGTGATGCTCACCACGACCGGCGACATGAACGTCCCGGTCAGCTCCGGGGTGAACCTCGCGCGGTCGGCGGGCTTCGTGGACTACCTGGAGGAGGACCCCCGGTACGGGCAGACCCCGAACCAGGTGCTCATCGACACCCACATGGTGGAGGCGGTCCACAACCTGAAGCGCTACACCCACGCCGAGACCGGCGAGGGCGTGCACATCGACGTCGACGCCCTGAGCGGGGCCCGAGACGTCTACGGCGACGCCATCCCGAGGCTCGATCCCCCGCTGCGGCTCGTCGACGACACGCTCCCGGACGGCACGGACGAGGGAGGCGTCTCCGGCATCCTGTTCAGCTACTCGGTCCCCGAGGGCGCCCACGCGCCGCCCTTCGCCGGCCAGCGCACGGACCGCTGCCTCGCGGCCTGCGAGGAGGGCGGCTGCGGCTGCGAGTCCGAGCTGTTCGACACCGGCTGGTTCCTTTTCAACCTGATGGGCCGCTACCTCCAGACGAACGGCACGGAGCTCCCCTTCGACGCCTGCCAGGCCCACAACGACTGCCCCTGGCACCCGGCGATCCCCGAGACCCGCTCCGGCGACGTCATCGACGAGTAGCCCCGGTGGGGTCAAGCCTACTCACTTCTCATTTTTCGGGTCGCGGGCGTCGCCGCCGCCGACGGGCGTGACCGCCGGGGACGGCTCACCGTCCTACACATCTCGGGATGCCGCGGTCTCGCGGACAGTCGCGCGCCAAGCCGCGAAGGCCCAAGGGCCAGTGAACCGCTTGCAGGCGGGCTGGGCTGAGACTGTCAGGTCACCGGCAGGCCCACAGCGAGCACACCGGGCCGAAGCATGCCGCCTTCCTTTGCGTCGTCGTGTCTTTGCGCGAGCCCTCGGTCTTGCGACGTGTGACGAACTGTGAGCCGGGGACGGCGGTCCTGCTGCAGCTCGGCGCGTTCAGTCGGCCAGGGCGGGCTGGGGCGGGACGAGGCGCGGGGTCTTGCGCTCCACGGTCGGCTTGGGGGCCGAGTCGCGGGCGCGGGCGTCGTCCTGGAACTCGGGGACCAGGATGCGGAGTGCCTGGAGGGCCTCGTCCCGGGAGGCCGCGCCGACGCAGCCCCTCAGGGCCTCGAGGCCGCGCTCCACGTCGGCCCAGTCCACGGAGGCGAGCTTGCCGATGTAGATCTTCCGGTGGCGGGTCTTGTCCATGCGCTCGGCGTCGAAGCCCAGCTCCTCGAAGAGCTTCTCGCCGGGCCGCACGCCCGTGAAGACGACGGGGATGTCCGCGTCCGGCTCGAAGCCGCTCAGGCGGATGAGATCCCGCGCCAGGTCGACGATCTTCACGGGCTCTCCCATGTCGAGGACGAAGATCTCTCCGCCCTGGCCCATGGCGCCGGCCTGGACCACGAGCTGGCTCGCCTCCGGGATGGTCATGAAGTAGCGCTTCATGTCCGGGTGCGTGACCGTCACGGGGCCGCCGCGGCGGATCTGGCGCTTGAAGATGGGGATCACGGAGCCCGCCGAACCGAGGACGTTCCCGAACCGCACCGCCACGAAGCGCGTGCGGCTCCGGCGGGACAGGCTCTGGAGCACCACCTCGGCCACCCGCTTCGAGGCGCCCATCACCGAGGTGGGGTTCACGGCCTTGTCGGTGGAGACCAGCACGAACGTCTCCACGCCGGACCGATCGGCGACCTCGGCCACCGTCCGCGTGCCGAAGACGTTGTTCTTGATCGCCTCGCCCGGGTTGTCCTCCACGAGGGGGACGTGCTTGTGGGCCGCCGCGTGGAAGACCACGTGCGGGCCGTGGCGCCGGAAGACGTGCTCCATGCGCTCGCCGTCGCCCACGTCCCCCAGGGCGGGGACGATCTCCACGTCCGGGTGGCCGGCGCGCAGCTCCTGGGTGATCTCGAACAGCGCCGGCTCCGCCCGCTCCACCATGACCAGGCGGGCGGGGGACAGGCGCGCCACCTGGCGGCACAGCTCGCTGCCGATGGAGCCGCCGGCGCCCGTCACGACCACGTGCCGGTCGGCCACGAAGGCCCGGACCAGGTCCAGGTCCAGGTCGACGGCCTCGCGCCCCAGGAGATCCTCGATGGACACGGGGCGGATGCGGTCGAGGCGGACCTTCCCGTCCAGGATCTCGTGGATGCCCGGGATGATCTTGGCCGGCAGCCCGGCCTCCTCGGCCTGGCGCACGATTCGGCGGATCTCCGCGCCCGAGGCGCTGGCGATGGTGATGACCACCTGCTCGACGCCCAGGTCGCGGACCTGACGGGCCATGTCGTCGGTGGTCCCCAGCACCCGGACGCCGTGAAGCTCGCGGCCCTGCTTGGACGGATCGTCGTCGACGAAGCCCACCGGGCGCAGGCCCAGGTCCGGGTGCATGGACAGCTCTCGGGCGACGGTGACGCCCGCGCGGCCGGCGCCCACAAGGAGCGTGCGCTTCTCGGGGCCGGCGCGCCGGACGCGCCGCAGGCGGTTCCGATGCTCGATGCGCAGCCGCCACGCGACGCGGACGCCGGTGATGGCCAGGAACGACAGGGCCAGGTCGATGGCGATGATGCCGAAGGGCACCAGGGCGTACTGCACCCAGGGCATGTCCGCCACGAGGGCGCCGGAGACGACCCGCGCCACGAGGAGGACCATGGAGCTGACGAGCATGGCCATGCCGATGCGGCCGGCCTCGGGCAGCCCGACATAGCGCCACGCGAACCGCGGGACGCGGGCCCAGTACAGCGACATGAACTTCAGGCCCACGACGTACGGGGTCAGGAAGAACATCCGCTTGACCATGGCCGCCGGCAGATCCCCGTCGAAGCGCAGCAGGAACGAGGCCATGAAGACCATCGCGAGGATCGCGATGTCCGCAGCGTGCTGGGTCGTTCTGAGGACCAGGCGGCTCATCGTGCGATTCGTTGCCCGGGAGATGGGTTCTGATCGGTCGGCGCGTCACCTCGACACGCGGGGTGGCCCGGGGAGGTGCCTCCGGGCCGGGGGGACGGAGCTCGGGGTTCGACCGTCACGTGCGCCCCGCGGACTCCAGGATGCCCCGGACGATGCGCTCCCGATCGGTGTTCGTCAACGCGGAGCCGCTCGGCAGGCACAGCCCGCGGCGGAAGAGGTCCTCCGCCACGGCGCCCCCCCGCAGGCGAAATCGGCCCCGGAAGGCCGGCTGCAGGTGCATGGGCTTCCACACGGGCCGGCTCTCGATGTCCTGCTCCGCCAGGTGCTGCCGGATGGTCTCCGGGCCCACACCCAGGGCCTCCTCGTCGATCAGCACCACCGAGAGCCACCGGTTGCTCTCGCCCCGGGGCTCCGTGGGCATCATCTCGATGCCCGGCACGTCGGCGAAGGCCTCCGAGTACCAGGCGAAGTTCGCCCGGCGTGCGGCCACGCGCTCGGAGAGCGCGGAGAGCTGACCCCGGCCCACGGCGGCCAGCAGGTTGCTCATCCTGTAGTTGTAGCCCACCTCGGCGTGCTCGTAGTGGAGCACCGGCTCTCGGGCCTGGGTGGACAGGTGCCGCGCGCGGCGGACGAGGGCCTCGTCGTCCGAGACCAGCATCCCGCCGCCGCTCGTGGTGATGATCTTGTTGCCGTTGAAGGACAGGGCGGCCATGCACCCGAAGCTGCCGGCGGGCCGCCCGCGCCACGTGGCCCCGAGCGACTCCGCGGCGTCCTCCACCAGCGGGACCCCGTACTCCTCGCACAGGGGCACGAGGGCGTCGTAGTCGGCGCACTGGCCGTACAGGTCCACGGCGATCACGGCCTTGGGGAGCCTGCCGCGGTCCGCCGCCTCGCGAAGCTCCTCGGCCAGCAGGTCCGGGTCCATGTTCCACGTCGCACGCTCGCTGTCGAGCAGCACCGGCGTCGCGCCCTGGTAGAGGACCGGGTTCAGCGACGCCACGAAGGTCAGGGTGGGGACCACCACGTCGTCACCCGGGCCCACGCCGAGGAGGCGCAGCGCCAGGTGCAGGGCCGCCGTGCCGCTGGCCAGGGCCGCCGCGTGCTCGACGCCGACGGCCTCGGCCATCTCGCGCTCGAACGCGTCGACGTGGGGCCCCAGCGGCGCGATCCAGTTGCTGTCGAACGCGTCGAGCAGCAGGTCGCGCTCGCGACCTCCCATGTGGGGCGGCGACAGGTAGATTCGGCTCAAGTCTCCTCCGAACGTGGGATGTCCATGGCCCTTATCGTGAGGTCTCCGCGTTCGGTCAAATGAATGCTCCGAACTCCCACTCCATTGATCACGCGCGTGAGCCCTCGTCAACGAAGCCGCGCGGGGCATGGACCTTGCCCGGTCGCGCCGGGCCCACGATACTCCCCACCCGCCCGAACGCGGAGGCGCGCCATCCACACCTATCGCTGGGTCATCCTCAATCAGTCGCAGAGCCCCGCGTTCCAGGGGTTGATGGAGGACCTCGCCGATCGGTGGGGGGCGCTGCTCGTGCTCACGGGGATGCCCCACCCGACGCGCTCGGACCGGGTGTGCGTGGAGGCGGCGACGCCCTACGACCGCCGGAGCCTCGAGACGCGGGCGGCGTCGTGGCTGAAGTTCGCCGGGCGGGCCGCCTGGCGCGTGGCGAGGCTGAGGGACCGGCCCTTCGTCCTCGCGGTGACCAATCCGCCCGTGCTGCCCCACCTCGCGTGGCTCGCGCGGCGCCTCAGGGGCCTGCCCTACGGCCTGCTCATCTGGGACGTCTACCCCGAGCACATCGTGAAGATGGGCTGGATGTCCGAGCGGCACCCCGTCGTCCGCACCTGGTCCGCCCTTAACCGGCGCGCTCTCCTGGGGGCCGAGGTCGTCATCACCCTGGGCGACCGCATGGCGCGCGCCATGAAGGCCGACCTGGGCCCCGACGCCGACCGCGTGCGCTTCGAGACGATCCCCAACTGGGCCGACACCGACGCCATCCGCCCCATCCCCAAGGAGGACAACCCCTTCGCCCGGGAGCACGGCCAGGTGGGCCGCACCACGGTCATGTACTCCGGCAACATGGGCGCCAGCCACGGCCTCGAGACCCTGACGGAGGCGGCCCGCCGCCTGCGGGACCGGGACGACCTGCGTTTCCTGTTCATCGGGGACGGCCTGGGGCGCGCGGCCGTCGAGGACAAGGTCGCCGCCCACCGCCTGGACGACGTGACGCTCCTGCCGTTCCAGCCCTGGGAGGTGCTCCCGCGGTCCGCGGCGACGGCCGAGGTGGCGGTGGTCACCCAGGCGCCCGACACGGAGCACCTCTCCGTGCCCTCGAAGACCTACACGGCCCTGGCCGCCGGGAGCGCCATCCTGGCCCTCACGTCCGAGGAGAGCGACCTGGCCGACCTCGTCCGGGAGCACGACGTGGGCGTGGTCTGCCCCAGGGACGACGCGGACGCGGCCACGCGGGCCATCGACGGCCTGACGTCCGACCCCGAGCGGCTGGCCACGCTTCGCGCCAACGCACGGCGCGTCGCGGAGACGCACTTCAGCCCGGCCGCTCTCCGGCGGCGCTTCGGCGAGGTGCTCGGGCCGCTCATCGCACGCGAGGAGGCCGCCTGAGCACGCAGGATCCCGGCCTCCGCGCGACGTCCGCTCCGGTCGCACCCTATCGGGAGGACCTGGGCGAGGGCGGGCGCCTCCTCGCCCTGGCGCTGCGCGGAGCGCGGAGCGCGGCGGAGGATCGCGCCTTCCGGGACCTCCACCGCAGCCTGGGGGACGAGGCCGTCCGCGACCTCGCGCGGCGCAACCAGGTGGAGGCCCTGGTCGCCTCGGCCATGGCGGACGTCCTGCCCGCGGGGGAGCTCTCGCCGGCGTGGCGCGATCTCCTGGAGGCGAACGAGGCCCGCGTGGAGGCCCTCGTGGACGCGCTGGGCCGGGTGTGTGCACGCCTGGAGGACGCGGGGTGCCGGACCGCGGCCGTGGAGAGCGGCGGCGTGATGCTGGGGAGCGACCTGCCCATGCGGGCGTTCTGCTCCAGCGACATCGACCTGCTGGTCGACGGCGGCTACGAGCACGTCACCCGGCGCATCATGGCGGACCTGGGCTTCGAGACACCGGGCCGACAGGGGCGGCAGGTCTCCGACCGGGTGGAGTACCGCGGCGAGGGCCCCGACGGCGTCGGCCTGTGGATCAGCGTCGGCCCCGTGTCCTTCGACCGGAAGTGGATCCCGCTGCGACACCGGGATCGGTCCGACGCGTGGTTGGAGCGCCGCGTGCCCTCCCGCCGTGCGCCCGACGTGCGGGTGCCGGCGCCGGTGGACGCCCTGACCTTCGTGTCCATGCACACGTCCCTGCACAGCTTCGTGCGGGCGCCGGGCTTCCGGCTGCACGTGGACGTGGACCGGGTGGCGCGCGACAACCCGATCGACTGGGACGCCTATCTGGACGAGGTCCGGGCGCTCGGCGTCCCGCGTCGGGCGTTCGTCTCCCTGGCCATGGCGAGGAGCCTGCTGGACACGCCGATCCCCGACCGCGTGCTGGACGCCCTGCACCCCGGGCGCCTCCGCTGGGCCGCGCTCCGCAGGCTCCTGGCGGCCGACGGCGTGGTGGCGGACGGCCGGCCCAAGCTGGGACCGGCGCGGACCGTGGCCCTGGACGTGCTGGTGAGCGAGCAGGGCCCGCTGGGATGGGCCCGGGACGTGGTGGCGCCGCCGACCCCGTGGCTGCGGAAGCACTTCGACCGGCAGGGGGACTTCACGGGGCCGGGCTGGATGCTTCACGGAAAGCGCGCCTGGGAGCTCGCGACGCGATGGAGGCCCCGATGACGACGGCGACCGAGCAGGGCTTCGAGGTGCTGCGCGCGGAGGGGGAGGACCTCCGCCGCTGGTGCGCCCTCATGGACGACTGGCCGGGCTGGTCCGTCTTCGCCGATCCCGCCTGGCTCGGCCTGTTCGCGGAGGAGGGCGTCGAGCCCGTCTGCGCCGTGTACGCGGGCCCCGACGGGCGGGTCGTGCAGCCCCTGCTGCTCCGGGACCTCCGGGCCACCGGGTGGTGGGACGGGGAGGCCGCCCTGGACACGGTGAGCCCCCCCCACGGCTACGCCGGGCCCTTCGTGGTGGATCCCGTGGACGACGAGGCCGGGCGCGTCGCGCTGCTGGAGCGCTTCTTCGCGGGGCAGGCCGCCTGGGCGCGGGAGCACGGCCTGGTGAGCGAGTACGTGAACTTCGACCCGCGCCACACCGGTCCCATCCCGTATCCGGGCGACGTGGTGGCCCGGATGCCCACGGTGGTCCGGGACCTGACGCTCGATCCCGACGACCTGTGGATGGACTACGAGCACAAGGTCCGGAAGAACGTGAAGCGGGCCCGGAAGCACGGCCTGGAGTTCGAGGTGGACCGCGAGGGGCGCCGCCTCGACGCCTTCCTGGACATCTACTACGGCACCATGGACCGGCAGCACGCGGCCGAGCACTTCTACTTCCCGCGCTCGTTCTTCGAGGCCATCCTGGAGCGCGTGCCCCATGGCGCCCTGTTCGTCCACGTCCTCCACGGGGGCGAGGTCGTGTCCACGGAGCTGGTGCTGGTGTCCGGGGACAGCCTGTTCTCGTTTCTGGGCGGGACGCGGCGGGAGGCCTTCCGCCTCCGGGCCAACGACTACCTGAAGCACGCGGTCCACGGCTGGGGGCGCGAGCACGGCTACACGACCTTCGTCATCGGGGGAGGCTACGGCGGCCACGACCCCCTGTTCCGCTACAAGCGGTCCTTCGCCCCGAACGGCGTGCGCGACCTCCGGGTCGGCCGCTGGCTGGTGGACGAGGCCCGCTACGAGCGGCTCATGGAGGCCCGCCGCCGCCACGAGGCCGCCCGGGGCGTCGACTGGCGCCCCCGCCCCGGTTTCTTCCCGGCCTACCGCGCCCCCGCCGCCCCGACCGAGGCGGCCGAGGAGGAGGACGAACGATGAGCAAGCGCCTCCAGCGCGCCCTGAAGCGCGCCATGGACGTCGTGGGCTCCGCGACGCTGCTGACCGCCACCGCGCCGGCCCTCGGGGTGACGGCCCTCCTCGTCAAGAAGAAGCTGGGCCCGGGCCCGGTGTTGTTCCGGCAGGTCCGGCCGGGTCTCCACGGCGAGCCCTTCGAGGCCGTGAAGTTCCGGTCCATGCTGGAGGCCTTCGACGAGGAAGGGAACATCCTCCCGGAGGGCGAGCGGATGCACCCCTTCGGCTGGTTCCTCCGAAAGCACAGCCTGGACGAGTTCCCCGGCCTGTGGAACGTGCTCCGGGGCGACATGAGCCTGGTGGGCCCGCGCCCGCTGCTCATGGAGTACCTGGAGCACTACCCCGAGGAGTTCCGGCGGCGCCACGACGTGAAGCCCGGCCTGACGGGGTGGGCGCAGGTGAGCGGCCGCCACAACCTCACCTTCCGCCAGAGGCTCGAGCACGACGTGTGGTACGTCGACCACTGGAGCCTCGCGCTCGACCTGAAGATCCTCCTCATGACGTTCGGCGAGGTCCTGTTCCCCGACAACGTGAAGCCGCCGGACCAGGACCCGGACGAGGTCGACGACATGGACTGGACCGCGGTGAAGCAGACCCGCAGGAAGGACGCCCGATGATCGGCGACCGCTGGGAGCACGGCTCGGAGCTCCACTGGCCGGCGGACGGCGCCGCGGGCTGGCCGCCGAGGAGCGCCGCCGACGTCTACCCCTGGGGCAACGAGGCCGTCCTCACGGGCTCCGGGCGCGACGCCCTGCGCCTCGTCCTGGAGCACGGCCGCCGCTTCGTGGGCTGGCGCCGCCTGTACGTTCCCTCGTTCCTGTGCCAGGAGGTGGTCCAGGCCGCCGTGGGCACCGGCCTCCCGACGCGCCTGTACCCCGACCGCCCCACCGAGCCCTTCGACCCGGACGCGGTCGACGCCCGCGAGGGCGACGTGGTCCTGGTCGTGAACCACTTCGGCCTCCGCGACGCCGCCCCCCTCGACGGGCTGCGGGCGGGGGGCGCCGCCATCCTCGAGGATCACACCCACGATCCCTGGTCTCCCTGGGCCCAGGGCAGCGACGCGGACTTCGCCATCGCCTCCCTGCGGAAGACGCTCCCCGTGCCCGAGGGCGGCGTCGCCTGGTCGCCGTCGGCCCGGGCCCTGCCCGACGCGCCGCCCGTGACTCCGGAGCGGGAGAGGGCCGCCGGGCGCAAGCTGGCCGCCATGGTGCTCAAGGGCCTCTACCTGGACGGGCACCCGGTCGAGAAGGACGCCTTCCGGCGCCTGGCCATGGCCGGCGAGGACGACATCGCGCGCGGCGAGATCTCGGCCGTCACGGAGGCCACGCGTGCCCTGCTCAGGACCTTCCCGGTGAACGCCTGGCGGGAGGTCCGGCGCGCGAACCATGCCCTGCTCGCGGCCCGCCTCGGCGACGCGCGCGGCGTGACCGTCCTGCGCGGGGACGGGCGAAGCTGCCCCTTCTCTGCGATCCTGGTCTTCGACAGCGGACGTGCGCGGGATGCCGTGAAGCGACACCTCATCGACCGGTCCATCTACCCGGCGGTGCTGTGGCCCCTCGACGAGCCGGTCCTGGAGGGCCTGGAGCGGGCGGACCTCTCCCTGTCCCGGCGCGTGCTCTCCCTCCACTGCGACATGCGCTACGGCGCGAGCGACCTGGACCGCGTCGCCGACGCCGTGATCGCCGCCTGCCGGGAGGGGCGAGGATGAGCCTGCGGATCCTCGACGCCGCGGACGAGTCGCAGCGCGCGGCCTGGACCGCCGCCTGGGAGGCCTTCCCCGACCGGGAGGTGCAGGCACACCCGGCCTACGTGGAGCGCTTCACCCGGGACGTCGACCACGTGCTCGCGGCGTCCTGGGAGGATCCCTGCGGGGCCGTGCTCTACCCGGTCGTGGCGCGCCCCGTCCGGGCGGAGGACTGGGCGGCCGACGACGACCCCCGGTGGGACCTCGTCACGCCCTACGGCTACGGGGGGCCCTATCGTCGGGGTGCGCCCGATCCCGTGGCGTTCTGGGACGCGTTCGACGCGTGGGCCGCGGACGCGGGGATCGTGAGCCAGTTCGCGCGCCTGTCGCTGTTCCCCGATCAGCTCGTGCCCTTCCGGGGCGAGGTCGTGGACGTCATGCCGAACGTGGTCCGGCGGCTCGATCTCCCGCCGGGGGACCTGTGGATGGACTACGCCCACAAGGTCCGGAAGAACGTGAAGAAGGCCCGGCGCAGCGACCTGTCCGTGGAGGTCGACGAGGAGGGTGCCCGGCTGGGGGCGTTCCTGGACATCTACTACGGCACCATGGACCGCCGGAGCGCGGCGCGGGGCTTCTACTTCGACGAGGGCTTCTTCCGGGCCATCGTCCGTGAGCTTCCCGGGCAGTTCGCCTTCTTCCACGTGTGGGACGACGCGCGGATCGTCTCCACGGAGCTGGTCCTCGTCTCGGCGCGCCACCTGTACTCGTTCCTCGGCGGGACGGTGCGGGACGCGTTCAGGAAGCGGCCGAACGACCTGCTCAAGCACGCCGTGGTGCGCTGGGGCATGGAGCGGGGCAGGGAGGCCTTCGTCCTGGGCGGCGGCTACGGCGGCGAGGACGGGATCTTCCGCTACAAGAAGGCGTTCGCGCCGAACGGCGTGGTGTCCTTCCGGGCGGGGCGGCGCGTGCACGACGAGGAGGCCTGCGAGGCGCTGCTCGAGCGCCGGCGGGCCCGGGAGGCGGCGTGTGGTCGGACCTTCGAGCCGGCGCCCGGGTTCTTCCCCGCCTACCGCGCCCCTGCGACGGCAGCACCCGAGGACAGCGAGGGCTGAAGGAGGCGAGATGCATTTCGTGGGCCGCAAGGTGACGATCCGGGCCGTGGAGCGCGAGGACCTGCCCCTGCTCCGGGACTTCCACAACGACCCGGAGGTCGGGGCGATGATCGAGTTCTCCTGGCCCCTGTCCATGGGGAACCAGGAGCGCTTCTTCGAGCGGGTCACGACCGATCCGAACACCAAACGCCTGGTGATCGAGGTGCCCGACGAGGGCGTCATCGGCTACACGGGCCTGTGGGGCATCGACTGGATCAACCGCCACGCCGTGCACGGGGTCGTGATCGGCCGCCGGGACCTCCAGGGACGCGGCTATGGCACGGACGCGGTGAACACCATGGCGCGCGTGGCCTTCGACCACGTGAACCTGCACCGCCTCGAGGCGCACATCTATGCCTTCAACGAGGCCTCCCTGAAGCTCTACGTCGATCGCTGCGGCTGGACCGAGGAGGGCCGCCGCCGCGAGTCCCTGTACCGGGCCGGGCGCTACTGGGACACGGTGATCGTGGGCATCACCGCCGAGGAGTTCCGCGCCCTCGGGGGGTAGCGAGTGGGGTCAAACCTACTCACTTCTCATTTTCCCGGTGTGGGCGATCGCTGTCGGGGCCGCCGCT
>JBNJGB010000025.1:0-198 GCA_051747385.1 Myxococcota bacterium | reverse complement strand
TCGACGGTCGAGGACGGCGGTCCCACTGGATCTTACCCGTGTTCTCCGTGTCTTTGCGGCTTCGCGCCTTGGCGCGAGCCCTTCCGAGCCGGGGAGATGAGCGAGTGGGGTCAAACCTACTCACTTCTCATTTTCCCGGTGTGGGCGATCGCTGTCGGGGCCGCCGCTTCGACGGTCGAGGACGGCGGTCCCACTGGA
>JBNJGB010000024.1:5430-100280 GCA_051747385.1 Myxococcota bacterium | reverse complement strand
TCCCTTGCCCTTGCCCTTGCCCTTGCCTGCTCTCGAACGCGCAGAATCCATCGTTTCCGAGCGGATACAATCCGGCGCCGGGCGCCGTACCGCCGCGCGACCCTCACTTGTCCGACTTTGCGATTCCCCTGCGGGTTCGGCCAGGGCGGTCGCAAAGTCGACCGCCCTCCCTTGCCCTTGCCCTTGCCCTTGCCTGCTCTCGAACGCGCAGAATCCATCGTTTCCGAGCGGATGGAATCCGGCGCCGGGCGCCGTACCGCCGCGCGACCCTCACTTGTCCGACTTTGCGACCGCCCTGGGGTGTGCAGCCACTTTACACCCCGGACACGGGGATCACGCTCCGCAGCGCCGTCGTGGTACCGAGGGCCGGGCCGCGCTAGGGTTCGCCTCGCGGCACGAACCCTGCACCCGGCGTGAGCGATGCCCCGGACCCTGCGCCACCTCCCGGCCCTCCTCCTGCTCGCGGCGCCCTTCTGCGCGCCAGCGGGCTGCGGCGCGGGCGACGAGGGCGCGGGGATGGTCGCACCGGACGACGTCCCGGGCGGGCCGGACATGGGACCGCTTCCCGCCACGGACCCGGACGCGGCGAGCGGGGCCGACGCGGACGCCGCCGCCGACGGAGACACCGGGCCGGGGCCGGACGCGGAGGAGGTCGGGCCCCAGGGGCCGTCGGGCAAGCCGGACGACGACTTCCTTGTCCCGCCCGAGGAGGGCCACCGCTCGCACGCGGCGCTGTCCGACCGCTGGGCGGCCTGGGTGGAGCGCGACGGCCCGGGCGGGGCGCCGCGCCTGGTCGCCTGGGACCTCGAGTCCCCCGATCCGCCGCGGACCCTGGCGGAGCCGAACCTCGTCGCCCCCCGGGACCTGGTCCTCGGCGAGGGGTGGCTCTTCTACGTGGACGTGCGCTACGGCGACCCCGACGTCTTCGCCATCCGCCTGTCCGACGGGGCCCGCAGGACCGTGGTGGCCGTCCAGGGGGCACAGGAGCAGCCCACCGCCCGCGGGAGCGTCGTCGCGTGGCGGGACTGCCGGGGGTGCGTCGGCGGCGGCGAGGAGGCCGCCGAGCTCTACCGCCGGGACGTGAACGGCGGCGACGCCGAGCGTCTCACCGACGACGACGTGGACGACCGCCTGCCGTCCTTCGGCACCCTGGCCGACGGGACGCCCGCCCTCGCCTGGGTCTCCGGGGACGACACCCTCCGGGTGCGGAGCGCCGGCGGTGCGTCCTCCGCCGCCCTGCCCCGCCCGCCGGCCCTGGCCTCCTTCACCGCGGGGCTCCTCGCCTGGCGCGCCTCGCCGCTCATCATCAACCCGGACAGCATGCACCCCGGCGACGTGCTGGCCACGGACGTGGTCGCCGGGACCACGACCGCCCTGACCTCCGGCGTGGTGATCGAGGAGGGCCTGGCGGCGGGCCCGACCGCGGCCGCAGGGCGCGTGGCCTGGCTGGAGTCCGCCCCCGGACCGCCCGTGGAGCGCCGCCTGCGGGTCGCCGATCCCGCCGGCGGCGCCGTCGCGCTCACCCTGGAGGTCCCCGGCGCGGAGTCGCCCGTGCTCGCCGGCGATCGCCTGGTGTTCCTCGCCCCGCGGGACGACAACGGCGGCCTCCCGGACGTCTGGATCCGGGATCTGTAGGGGCCTGTAGCCGGCCCTACGCGGCGATCTCGAGGAGGCGCACGTCCAGGGGGCCGTTCTTGAGGAGGCGGTGGCGCCGGATCGGCCGGCCGAGGGCCTCGGTGTGCTCCCGGTGCGCCGACAGGATCGCGCCGCGCCACCCGGCGAACGGGCCGCCCAGGGCGCGACCCAGGGCCTCGTACAGGGGGACGATCGCCTCCACCTCGCCCAGTCGCTCACCGTAGGGCGGGTTCGCCACCAGCAGGCCGGGCGGCCCCTCCGGCGGCCGTGCGTCGTCCAGGTCGCCCACCTCGAAGCGCACCAGGTCCGAGGCCCCGGCGCGGCGGGCGTTGGCGCGGGCCGCCTCGACGACCGCCGCGTCCCGGTCGCAGCCCAGGAGGGAGACGCGCACCGCCTGCTCCCTCGCGCGCGCCTCCTCCTTCAGGCGCTCGTATCGCCTCGGCTTGTGTCCCGGCCAGCGTTCGAACCCCATCCGCTCGCGGAGGAGACCCGGCGCCCGGTTCGCGGCGATCCACGCGCCCTCGATCACCAGCGTCCCCGCCCCGCACAGCGGGTCCATCAGAGGCGTGTCGCCGTCCCAGCCCGCCAGGAGGAGGAGCCCGGCGGCCAGGGTCTCCCGCAGGGGCGCTTCGCCCGCGGCCGTGCGATACCGCCTCGCGTGGAGGCTCTCCCCGGCGGCGTCGAGGCTGACGGTCACCCGCTGTCCGACGATCCGCACGTGGACGCGCACGTCCGGGTCCGCGGGATCCACGTCCGGGCGCGCGCCGTCGGTGTCGCGCACGTCGTCCGCGACCGCATCCTTCACCTTGAGCGCCGCGAAGCGTGCGTCCCGGAAGGCCTCGCCCCGCGCGGTGGCGTGCACGGCGAAGGTCCGGTCCGGCGGCACCAGGCCGCGCCAGCGGGCCACCCGCCGGGCGCCTGCGTACAGGGCCTCGTCGTCGTGGGCCTCGAAGGTGCCCAGGTTCCACAGGACCCGGTGGGCGGTGCGCAGGTGGAGGCACGCCCGCATCATGGTCGTCCGATCGCCCTGGAAGGCCACCCCGCCGGTCGCGCGGCGGACGGCGCGGACGCCGAGGGATCGAAGCTCTCCCTCCAGCGCGGCCTCCAGGCCGAGGGCGGTCGTCGCGAAGTACCTGCGATCGGGCGGGCGTCGGGCCATGGCCCGCCCTTGTACGACGGGGCGCCCGCGGTGGCCAGCAGTGCCCGGGAGACGCAGGGCAATCGCAAAGTCGGACAAGTGAGGGCCGCGCGGCGGTACGGCGCCCGGCGCCGGATTGTATCCGCTCGGAAACGATGGATTCTGCGCGTTCGAGAGCAGGCAAGGGCAAGGGCAAGGGAGGGCGGTCGACTTTGCGACCGCCCTGGCCAGGACGCCGATCCGGTTGACTCGGGGGACCGGAGCGGGATGATGCTCCACGGGGGCCCGCCCACCACGCCGTGGGCCGCGCACGAGGAGAACGCATCCATGCCGACCCGGATCACGTCGACCCTCCTGGCCACGCTCGCCCTGGCGCTGCTCGTCGGGCCCGGGCCCGAAGCCCACGCCGCCACGTCGCGGACGAACATCGAGACGCGGCCCTCGGGAGCGGACACCTACCTGGTGACGCCCACGGGCGAGAAGCACATCGGGATCACCCCCATCCACCACTACCGGCTGCCGCGCGGGAAGGTGACCCTCCGGATGGACAAGGAGGGATACGAGACGCTGACCGAGACCGTGCAGATCAAGGCGCGGATCGACACCTTCTTCTTCAACCTCGTGCGGAAGGTGGAGCCCGCCGAGCTGTCGTTCATGTCGGCCCCCGAGTTCGAGGGCGCCACCGTGACCATCGACGGCGAGCCCGAGGGCGAGGTCCCGACGACGGTGGAGCTCCCGCCCGGCCGGCACCAGGCCGTGGTCACCAAGGAGGGCTTCGGCCGCTGGGAGCGCTGGATCGAGGTCTCCGAGGGGCAGAAGGTCAGCTTCGAGGTCGTCCTGAAGGCGCCGAAGAAGGAGACCGGCTCGATCCTGGTGACCAGCGTGCCGTCGGCGGCGGAGCTCCGGTTGAACGGGGCGCCGCGGGGCAAGACGCCGACGGTCGTCGAGGTCACCGCGGGCGAATACACGCTCGAGGTCGCCGCGGAGGGGTACGCCCCATGGGAGAAGACCGTCTCGGTGCCGCCGGGCGAGCGCGTGACCGTGGAGGCGAAGCTCGCTTCGCCCACCGGAAGCACCGGGAGCCTGGAGATCGTCGCCGACGTGGAGGGCGCCGAGATCCGCGTCGACGGCGAGGTGGTCGGCGCGGCGCCGGTCACGGCGGAAGATCTGAGCGCGGGCGCTCACCGCGTCGAGGCACGGGCGGAGGGCTACGCGACCGCCACGGCCGAGGCGAAGGTGAAGCCCGGGCAGACGAGCCGCCTGGAACTCTCGCTCCGGGACGCCACCCGCCGGGCCACCGGGACGCTCCGGGTGGTGGCGAACGTCTCGGACGCGACGGCCCGCGTAGACGGCGGCGAACCGCAGGAGGTCCCGCTGGTGCTGGACGACGTGGCCGCCGGGACCCACTTCGTCACCGTGGACGCGGAGGGCTACGGCGAGTGGACCCGCAGCGTGAAGGTGCAGCCCGGCGGCGTGACCGAGGTGGCCGCCGAGCTTCAGCGCGCCGGCCGGCTCGAGGTCACGGTGAAGAAGGACGAGCCCCAGGCCGAGGTCTTCCTCGACGGAGAGCCCATCGGCAGCACTCCGCTGAAGGCCGAGATCCCGGCCGGGACCCACACGGTCACCCTGAAGCGACCCGACGGGAAGACCGAGGAGCACGCCGTGGCCATCGGCCCCGAGTCGCCCACCATCATCGAGGCGAAATTCGGGGAGAAGAAGCGCCGGATCCGCCACCGGGCGATGCCCTTCTCCGCGCAGCCCATCGACCGCGGCTACGGGGCCTTCTCCATGAACGCCGGCTTCCCGTACGCGGTCGGCGCGCGCGTCAGCGGCGGCATCAAGCACGACATCGACCTGGGCCTCACGTGGCGCTCCGCCCTCGACACGGTCAACGAGTTCGAGGGCCGCGTGAAGTACATGATCGCCCGCTCCCGGGCCTTCGCCTTCGGGGCCGAGTCGGGCCTCGGCTTCGGCGTGGGCGCCGACGACCGCAACGCCTTCAACTGGCGCCTGCGGATCCTGGGCTCGATCCTCATCAGCGAGCGCGCCGCCATCACAGCCCGGATCGGCACGAACTTCTTCACCGACAAGACCGGCCCCGGGAACCTGCCCGAGCACGAGGACCGGGACAACGGCGTCCAGTTCCTCACGTCCCTGGTCGTCGAGTTCCGCGTGTCCAAGCACTGGAACGGCTTCATCCTCGTGGAGGGCGAGCCCTTCACCGACGGCCGCGAGCTGCTCGAGGAGGGGATCTTCGGGGACGCCAAGAACGCCGGGGTGCGCGCCGCCGCGGGCGTGTCCCTCCTGTTCTGATATGGTGCGCTCGTGATGATCTCTCCCCGCTCGTCGTCCCGACTCCCGGCGCTCCTGGCGCTCTCCTTCCTCCTCGGCGGCTGCACCGAGTTCACGCCCAGGTCCGAGGCGGACTCCGCGCCCGACGTGCTCGACGCCGCGGGTGACGTCCCCACCGACGAGGTGGGCCCGGCGGACGCCGACATCCCGCCCGACGTGGCGGACGCCGACGCGGCGGACGTCTCCGCCGACGAGATCGGGCCGGGGGACGCGGACGTCCCCACCTGCGAGGACCTCTGCCCGGCCGACGGCGACACCCGCTGCGCGCCCGGCGAGGAGCCGATCGTCCAGCGCTGCGTCGTGAACCCCGACACGGGATGTCTGGAGTGGCAGCAGGAGGAGGACTGCACCTCCGACGACCTCTGCCTGGGCCCGGCCATCTGCGTGGACGGCGCCTGCGGCCACGACCCCGACCAGGCGATCGAGTGTCCGGAGACCGAGTCTGACTGCACGGTGTCCGTCTGCAATCCGTCCAACGGCGAGTGCGAGCCTCAGCCCACGGAGAAGGGGACGCCCTGCAGCCTCCCGGATCCCTGCATCACCGCCGAGACATGCGACGGCGCCGGGGCGTGCACCGGCGACCCGGACGCGCAGGAGTGCCCGTGCTCGACCGACTCCGACTGCGTCGAGCACGACGACGACGGCGACCTGTGCAACGGGCGCTACGTCTGCCAGGGGAACAACGCCTGCGTCTTCGAGCCCACGCCCGTGGAGTGCGGCGATCACCCGGACGCCTGCCTGTTTCTCGAGTGCAACCCGGCGACGGGCACCTGCGACGAGGTCGCCGAGGAGGACGGCACGCCCTGCGACGACGAGGACGCCTGCTCCGGCGCCTCCTCCTGCCAGGCCGGCGAGTGCCTGGGCTCGGACTTCGTCGAGTGCCAGCCCGGACCGTGCGAGACGGCGACCTGCGTTCCCGACACCGGCGAGTGCGTGTACGAGGACATCTCCATGTGCTGCGGCGACGAGGTGCCCGAGGGGGCCGAGCAGTGCGACGACGGCGACGAGATCAGCGGCGACGGCTGCGAGCCGGACTGCACCCTCACCCCGTGCCGGCCGCGGGGGCTGGCGTTCGGGGAGGGCTGCCTCCTGGTGCCCGGCGACGGGCTGATGACGAGCACCACGGACCTCACCGTCGACTTCTTCATCCGCCCGGCCGCGACGACCGAGGAGGTGGTCCTCTTCGACCGCGAGCGGACCTCGGCCCCCGGCGAGCCCGCCTGGCGCATCGTCCTGTCGTCCCCGGGCGACGGGCCGGCCCTCACCTGGGTCGAGGGGCGCGAGGGCGCCGCGGACGTCGAGGTGGACGGGCCGGTCCTCTCCACCGGGGAGTGGCAGCACGTGGCTCTGGTCCGGGACACGGCGAACGGGCGGGTCTCCTGGTGGCTGAACGGAGAACCGTCGGGATGGCTCGGAGTCGACACGACGCCCGACCTGGGCTCCTCCGAGGATCTCTGGATCGGCTGCGCCGACGGCGGGCTTCCGCCCCACTTCCAGGGGATGATCGACGAGGTCCGCCTGTCCTCGGCGATCCGCTGGACGAGCAGCTTCTCCCCGCCCGACGTCCCGCACGGCGTCGACGAGGACACCGACGCCCTCTGGCACTTCGACCACACCCGCCCCGGCGTGGCGGTGGACGCCACGGCCGCGGGGCACGACGCCCTGTGGCAGGGAGCGGCCGCGACGCTCGCCGACGCCTTCGACGACGACCCGAGCTGTGACGCCACCTGGTGCTCCCGCGCCGCCCTGGAGTTCGACCCAGACGCCGCCGGCGTGGCTCTCGTCGCGGACGCGAGCGCCATGGACGCCGCGCAGACCCTGACGGTGGAGTTCTTCCTGCGCGCCGACGACGTCGCGACGGAGCAGGTGGTGATCGGCCGCGGCACCGGGCAGTCGGGCGGCGCCGACTGGCACGTCGAGCTTCGCTCGGGAGCCGACGACCAGGGCCGCCTCTTGTGGGTCGAGGGCAAGTTCGGCGGCGGCGATCACGCCCTCTCGTCGCCCAGCGACATCGTCCCCGGCCAGTGGCACCACGTGGCGGTCGTCCGGGACTTCACGGACCCCGAGGCCCCGACGCTTCGCTGGTTCATCGACGGTGTGGCCGGCTCGACGAAGGACTTCGAGGGCGCCCTTCCCCTGTTCGGGGCGGCGCCCCTGAGCCTCGGCTCCCTGGGCGGCACCTCCGGCTTCTTCGACGGCGCGCTGGACGAGGTGCGCATCTCCGCCGGCGTCTTGTACCACGAGGCCTTCGACGTCCCGGAGACCCTCGTGGCGCGGTCGGACACCCTGGGCCTGTACCACTTCGACGTCGGCGCGGGCGCGTATGCCTATCCCGACGCCCCGGGCGTCCTGCCGCCGTTCACCCTCGAAGGCGTCGCGTGGCTCTCGGGCGGCGCCCCCGTCGCGCCCTGCCCCTGATCGGGATGGGCCCCGCGGGGTGGGTTCAGATCTCGAACCAGACCGATCGCACCGCGCCGACGCGCTCGAAGCCGAGGCTCTCGTACAGGGCGATGGCCGGGATATTGTGGCGGTGGACGTACAGGGTCACGCTCGACACCCGGCCCAGGAGGCGTCGGCACATCTCTCCGACGCCCGCCCGCGCCAGGCCCTGCCGGCGCTCCTCCGGCCGCGTGAAGATGCCCGCGAGCTGGACCACGTCCTCGCTCACGGCCGAGTGATCCACCTTGAACCGCACGGGGCCGCCCACCGGGCCCACGACCCAGCAGCGCTCCTCGCGGATCCGGCGCCGCCAGCCCTCTCGGTAGCTGGGGAGGTCCCGCACGAAGGGGTCGAAGCCCAGCTCTTCGCGGACCATGGCGCGATCCGCCTCCATGAGCGCCTCGACCTCCCGGATGTCGGCGGGCCGAAGCTCCGGGCTCCGCGCGGCGTCGTCCCCCTCGAGGGCGTCCCCGTCGACCCGATAGAGGGCCTGGCCGGCGCGCTCGATGCGGATCGGCCGCCAGGTGCGGCCGTAGGCGGACATGAAGCGATCGATCGTGGCGTCGTCGCCCACGGCCACCCACACCCGGAAACGAGAGCGGCGGGCGTACTCGGCGAAGGCGTCCACCGCCTCGTCGGAGGCCGGCCGGGAGATGACCAGGTTGCTGCCCAGGATGCACAGCCCGTCCAGGCGGCCGTCGCGCCAGTGCCCCACCAGCGGGCCAGCCACGTCGTCGCGCCCGATGGCGCCGCGCGCGATCTGCGACAGGAGGTAGGCGTTGTGCTCCACGGAGCGCCGCAGCAGGCGGAGGGCGGCCCACCGATCCCGGCGCTGCAGGCGCCAGAGACCGTCGGGGCGCCCCCCGGGCATGGGTGCCTGGCTCACCGCGACGCCCTCCGTTGACGCCCGCTCGGCCGCCCTGCTATCCGAAACCCACCCGCCGCCACACGGAGCGCCCCGTTGCTCGACGAGCCGAAGCCGATTGTCCAGCCGCGCATGGGTCGCGTCCTCGGTTGCGGTTGGGGAGACTCGCCGGAGCGGCTCCGGGCCGTGCATCCGGGGGCCGGGATGGCGAGGGACGACGGCGACGTCCGCACGTGGACGTCGCTCCACACGATCGGGGACGAGGGCCCGTCGACGCAAGCCACCTGGTGCTTCCGGCTGGGTCGCCTGATCGCCGTCGATCTGGACCCGGCCCCGGGAGACGACGCGCGGCCCTGGCTCGCCGGCGCCCTGCCGGCGGTGCTCGACGGCTTCTCCTCCCGCCCGGAGCGCCTCGACGAGGGCTTCGAGCAGGTCGTCGAGGGTGACACCCGCCTGTGCGTCGATCGCCTCGACGCCCGCATCCGCCTCGAGGACGTCCACGCATGACCCCCCGCGTCACCTTCTACGACACCGCCCCGGACGCCCGCTTCCCGCGCATCGCGCGCCTGGTGGACGCCGCCTGGCAGCGCGGGCGGAGCCTGCTCATCCACTGCGCGGACCCGCGGACGGCCGCGGACCTGGACACCTTCCTGTGGACCTTCGAGGAGGCGTCCTTCGTGCCCCACGAGATCGTGGCGCCGGGCGGCACGCCGAAGGATCCCGACGGGCGGATCGTCCTGGTCACGGCGGAGGAGAACCCCGTCGGCGCGGAGGTGCTGGTCCAGGAGGCGCCCACCTCCCTGGACTTCGCGGCCGGCTTCCCCTTCGTCATCGACCTGGTGGACCATCGCACACCGGAGGCCCTGGCCTCGAGCCGCGCGCGCTTCAAGTCCTGGCGGGAGCGCGGCCTGAAGCCGGCGTTCAAGCGCTGAGCCACGAGGGGAAGCAGCGCGACCGCGACGATCGCTGCAGGGCCTGCTCCGTGCCTCATGCGCCTCACCTCCGGTCCCGCGGCGCGGATGCAGGTGAGGCTGGTCGCACGCGTCGGGCCCGGCAAACACGCTCCGCGTCGCGGTAGAGACCGGGCGGACGCCGCGGGGCGGGTTCAGAGCGCGGGCGGGTGCGTCAGCACCACCGTGACGACCTCGCCGGACCGGGCGGCCGGCGAGCCGGGATCGCGCCGCACGAGGCAGTTTCCGCGGGCGTAGCCCACCTGGTCGCCGCTGCCGTTCCAGGGCACCGCCTCGACGATCAGGTTCCACGGCGCCAGCTCCTGGTCGGTCGCCGTCTTGCGCTCGGCCGCCGGATGGACGCGGCCCGGGTGAAAGGTCGAGCGGCGCTTCGTCGCGGGGAGGTCGCCCACGAGGGTCGCCCTGGCCATCCAGGGGCACGTGCAGGGGCGCCCCGCGATGTGCGAGACCGCGGGCGCGAGCAGGAGCTGGGCGGTCACGAAGGTGCTCACGGGGTTGCCGGGGAGCCCGAAGACGAGCCCGTCCTCGTGCTGCCCGACGAGCAGGGGCTTGCCCGGCTTGATGGCGATCTTGTGGAAGAGGATCTCCACGCCCTCGTCCCGCAGCGCCTCCAGCACGTAGTCGTACACGCCCGCGGAGACCCCGCCCGACAGCACCAGGACGTCGCTGGACAGCCCGGCGCGGATGGCCTTCCGGAGGGCCTGGGGCTCGTCGCCCACCTGGCCGCCGTCCACGACGGTGCACCCGAAGTCGGCCAGCATCGCCATGAGCGTGTGCCGGTTGCTGTCGCGGATCTGGTGGGGCAGCGGCTCCTCGTCGATGCCCACCAGCTCGTCGCCGGTGGCCAGGACGTTCACGCGCGGTCGTCGGCGGATGGGCACCTCCGTGCAGCCGACGCTGGCCAGGACGCCGACGACCAGCCCGTCCACGACGGTGCCGGCCTCCACGACCACCTGGCCCTCCTGCACGTCCTCCCCGCGGGGCGCGATGTGCTGCCCGGGCGGCACGGGCCCCTCCACGAACACCTCGTCGCCGTCCCGGCGCGTGCGCTCGACCATCTGTACGGCGTCCGCGTCGTCCGGGACCGGCGCGCCCGTCATGATGGCCAGGGCCTCGCCGGGGGCCAGCCCTCGATCCCACGAGGCTCCGGCCGGCAGGTCCCCCACCACCCTCAGCGTCGCCCCGCCCTCGCCCACGTCCGCGGAGCGCACGGCGTAGCCATCCATGGCGGAGCGATCGAAGGGGGGCTGATCCCGATCCGCGAGCACGTCGCGGCCCAGCACGCCGCCGCGGGCCTCCCAGATGGGGACCTCCACGATCTCGGGCTCGGCCCGCGCGAGGTGAGCCTCGACGGCCTCGTGCACGCGCTCCGAGGCGTCCTCCAGGCTCAGGTGGGTGGGGAAGGCGGCGGCTTCGTCGCCCATGGCGGATCCTCCTGGTCTGTGGCGATCCACGCTAACACGCGCGCGAGTCCGCAACACGGCCCGGTTGCCGAAGCCCCAGGGCGGTCGCAAAGTCGACCGCCCCCCTTGCCTGCTCTCAGACGCGCAAAGTCCATCGTTTCCGAGCGGGTGCAATCCGGCGCCGGACGCCGTACCGCCGAACGGCCCACAGTTCTTCGAGTCTGCGATTGCCCTGGCCGAAGCCCCCTCCCGGTTGCCGAAGCCCCCTCCCGGTTGCCGAAGCCCCCTCGCCCTCGCTATAAGCCGCTGCCCCGGCGTCGTCCACGGCGACGCCCCGCCGGAGAGGAGCGCCACCGTGTCCCAGCCCGCGCCCACAGCCGCCCGACCCCTCTGGTCGGCCGTCCGTCGGGATCCCTGGCTGGTCGCCGGGCTGCTGGTCAGCCTGGTCGCCCTGGTGGTGCCCCTGTGGGTGACGTCGCTGCTGCCGTTCATGGACCTGCCGCAGCACCTGGCGACGATCCGCATCCTCCACGACCTCGCCGATCCGGCCTTCGGCATGGCGCCCTACTACGAGGTCCACCTGGCCGACACCCAGTACCTGGCCTACTACTTCGCGGTGGACGCCCTGGCCTGGCTCATGCCCCTGGAGGTGGCGAACCGGGTCGTCCTTTCCCTGTACGCGGCCGGCCTGCCCCTGGCGATGGCGGCCTACCTGCGCGCCTTCGGCCGGGACCCGGCCGTGGCGCTCCTCGCCGCGCCGCTGGCCTACAACACGTTCCTGTTCATGGGCTTCGTGAACTACGTGGCCGCGTTCCCGATCCTGCTATGGGCGCTGGCGGTGCTCCGGCGCCTGATCGACGACTTCTCCTGGATCCGCTGGACAGGCCTCGTGGCGCTCACGGTGCTGCTCTTCTACAGCCACGCCCAGCCGTTCCTCCTGTACGGGCTGTTCGCGGGTATCGTCGGCCTCACGACGCCCCGGGGGCTCCACCCGCGGCACTGGTGGCGCCAGGGCCTCCACCTGGTCCCCGCCGTCGCGTTGCTCGGCGTGTGGATCGGGCGCTCGCGGATCCTGGCGGGCGCCGAGGAGTGGCAGCAGGGACACGGCGGCCGGAACGTCTCCCCGGTGGACGTCCGCTGGGAGCCCATGCTCGACCGCCTGTCCGCCTTCCCGCGCCAGCTCCTGGACGCCTACCGGGGCGACGCGGACGACGTCCTCCTCTTCGCCCTGCTCGCCCTCGGCCTGGTGCTCTTCCTGTTCCGGCGCTCGTCCCCGGCGGCGGAGGAGATCGCCGACTACGGCCCGCGGCGGGCCTGGCTCCGGGAGCGCACGCCGGAGATCCTCGCCGTGGTGATGGCGGGCATCTACCTGCTGTCGCCCATCTCCTACAAGTGGATCTGGCCCATCTCGCACCGGCTCGCCCCCCTGGTGGTCCTGTTCGGCCTCGCGACGCTCACGTGGCGGCGCCTCCCCGCGCGGCCGTGGCTGCTGGTCGTCCCCGCCACCGCGCTGTCGTTGTGGGCTGCATCGGTGCACGTGGAGAAGTTCGAGGCCTTCGAGGACGAGGCCGGCGCCGTCCGCGAGGTGGTCCGGCAGGCCGCGCCGGGCAAGCGCCTCACGGCGCTCATCTTCGACCGGGGCAGCGAGGTGGTGAACCACGCGCCCTACCTGCACTTCGGGCAGTACTACGTCGTCGAGCGCGGCGGGGTCGCGACCTTCTCCTTCGTGGACTTCCCGCAATCCCCGGTGCGCTACGCCGACGGCGCCGCCCCGCCCCGCCTGCCGAACCGCTGGGAGTGGACGCCGCACCGATTCCGCTTCCCGCGCCACGGCCGCTGGTACGACTACTTCCTCGTGCGCGACGGCGGTCCCGAGCACCCGAGGAATCCCTTCGGCCGCTGGGATCGCCGCGTCGAGCTCGTCGCGCGCCAGGGTCGCTGGGCGCTGTACAGGAAGCTCTGACGCGGCTTGGCGGCGAGGAGCATCCATCGCCGGCGGCGCCGCCGCCCCGACTGTCTCTCGTGGGGCGCCGCCGAGGACGACGCTCCTACTCCATCTTTCCCGAACTCTCCGCGGCTTCGCGGCTTGGCGCCTTGGCGCGAGGCCCTGCGCTCCGCTGGTCGAGCTGATCGTACTTGTCGGCGCGCCCGCGGGCCTGCTCGACGGGATACTTCTCGGCGTTGCGGCGGATCTTGGCCTCCACGGCCTCGAGGAGGTCGATGTCCAGGCGCCCGGCGAGGTTCACGGCGCAGATGATCACGTCCGCGATCTCCTCGCGGATGCGGTCCACGTCCAGGTCCTCGCCCTCCGCCTTCCAGAGGAACGGCTCCAGGAGCTCTCCGGCCTCGATGGTGACGGCCATGGCCAGGTCCTTGGGCTTGTGGAACTGGCCCCACTCCCGGTCCCGGTTGAAGGCCCGCAGCCGCTCCCGCACCTCGGCGAGGGGCGTCCGCTCGTCGCTCCAGCCGTCCTCTCCGCTCAACGCTCCACCCCCAGCATCACCACGTGCTCCTCTCGCTGCTTCACTCCGGCGCGGCGGGCCGGGCCGTGCACCGGTCGCGCCTGGCTGGCCGCGGCCCGCACGCCCAGCCCGGCCTCCCCGGCGGCGCGCTCCAGGAGAGGCATCACCCGGATGACGCCCTCCCCGTGCTCGCCGTCGCCGATGACCAGGGCCGCCAGGCCGTCCGGCCGCAGGGCCTCCCGCCAGCGTGCCATGGCGGCGCCGAGGTCCTGCTCGAACCGCCAGGCGGCGGACATCCAGCCGCGCTTCTTCACGTCCCGTCGCGCCCCCATCTCGTCCCGCAGGGCGGCCCGCGACTCGAGCCCGAGGGCCGCATACCGGCGGTCCTGGTACTCCGCGTAGTCGTACACTCCCGGATACGGCGGGGAGGTCACCACCATCGCGACCGGCCCCATCCGCCCCGGCAGGGGGGCCCGGGCGTCCCGCACGGACAGGCGCGGCGGCGGCGTCCCCTCGGGCACCTCGGCGGCCAGATCCGCCAGACGCCCGCAGACCTCACGCACGCGGCGGCGGAACCAGCGCTCCACCCGGCCCTTCGGCACCCAGCGGTGCTTCCGCGCCTTCCGGGGCACCGTGTCGGACTCCTGTCGAGAGGCCTTCACCAGGAGCGACGACAGACACGCCCGCAGCATGCGACCGAGCCTCGGATCCCCCTCGGCCCGGATGGCCTCCGCCAGGCTCCAGACCTCCGCCAGGGCCGGCGGATCGTACCAGCGCCCCTCCCGGCGGCGCAGGTCGTCCGGCACGCCGGCCTGGGCGCGCAGCCTCCTGGCGGTGGCCACGACCTCGCCCGCGCGGGCCTCGAGGGCCTCCAGGCGCTCTCGCGACCACACCCGCGTGCGGGCCCAAGCGACCTCCAGGGCCACCGGGTTGACGTCCGCGCCGTGGCACGCCCGACCGGCGCGCAGCGCCTCCACCGGCACGGTGCCCCCACCCATGAACGGGTCCAGGATCGCGCCCTCGGCCGGCGCGGCGCGAACCAGCACCCGGGCCGTGTGCGGGTGCATGCGGGCGGGCCACGTGTGGAACCCGTGGGTCAGGGCTCGCCCGTCGTCCTCCCCGGGCGGACAGGCCGCGTCCTCGAGGAGGTCCGCGAACGCGCCGTCGCCGATCAGTCGGACGCGCCCGCCCACGTGGGTCAGGGCGCGGCGGTCGTCGGGTCGCGCAGGGCTGTCGGGTCCGTCGGTCGCCATGACGCCACTACAGACGCCGCGCCCCCGAAACGCAAGGCGAAACCCCGAACAGGCCGCGGTTCCGGGCGCCGGTCACAGCGTGTCGCGCCCTCCGGGGAAGTCCGTTGACAGGCATCGGGACAGAGGACAAGGTGGGGTCTTGTGGCGGCTTCCCGGACCGGGACGGGCCCCTTGGTCGAAGTCGCAACGGGAGCGAGAGAGTGGACGAGGATCGAGTCCCCAGCGCAGTATTCGACCGGCTCCCCATCGGGGTCCTGATCGTGGATGCTGCATCGCCGCACCGCCTCCTGTACCTGAACCAGGCATTCCGCACGATGTTTCAGGTGGAGGAGCCGGGCACGTGGTGCCTCGCACCAGAGAGAATGATCTCTCGACCTCTCGACTCCGACGGTCGGCCGATTCCGTTCGACGAGCTTCCGCTGCCACGCGCCATCCGCACCGGCCACCCGGTGCCCCCGGAACCCATGGAGATCCGCTTCCCCGACGGCTCGCGCCGATTCATCCGCGCTGGCGCCCGGCCCTATCCCGAGGGCGCCGACGAGCCTCACTGCCATGTGCTCACGGTGGAGGATCGCACCGAGGTGGAGGAGTCCACCCGCCGGCTGCGACAGAGCGAGCGCCTCTTCCGATCCGTGTTCGACCACACCCCCACGGGCATCCTGCTGGCGGACGCCGACGGCCGGATCATCACCATGAACGACGCCTACATGCGGATCATCGGGATGCCGCCCTCGATGCTGACCGAGGCGTTCCGGTACAACATCGGCGACCTGGTCCCGTACAAGGAGGCGGGCATCCAACCCCAGTTCCGCGGGCTCCTGGCCGGGCGTCCGTTTAGTCGCGAGGTCCGCATGACGACCGTCGCCGGCAAGGAGGTGTGGGTCGTCTACACCGGGGTGCCGATCTTCCGGGAGGGCGGCGTCGTGGACAAGCTGCTCGTGTTGCTGGAGGACGTGGCGGAGCAGCGGATGACCGAGATACGCATGCGCCAGATGGAGTCCATGGAGGCCACCGCGAGGCTCGCGGGGGGGATGGCCCACGACATCAACAACACGATGACCGCCGTCGCCGGCTACGTCGAGCTGCTGCTCGCGCGGGAGACGGACGCCAGGAAGCGCCGCTACCTCAACCAGGTGGCGCACGCGGCGGGCCAGGTGACCCAGCTCGTCCACAGCCTGTCCCGCCTCCGCTCGAGGAGCGCCTCGCCAACGGAGTGTGTCGACGTCGCCGATCTCGTGTGGCACACCGCCCAGGGACTCGCGCGCCGGACGCCGCCGGAGGTGCACGTGGACGTGGAGGTGAGCTCGGGACCGATGGAGGCCCGCACGGATCGGGTCCAGCTCGCGGACAGCCTGGAGCAGATCTTCCGCAACGCCCTCGACGCCATGCCGCACGGGGGGCATCTCCGGGTCGAGGTGAGCGCCGCCAAGCCGACCACGGCGCTGCGGCGCCGGTTTCCGTCGCTGCCAGACGAGCCCTGCATCCGGATCGCCGTCAGCGACACGGGCGTGGGGATCCCGAAGGACACCCTTCACCGCGTCTTCGAGCCCTACGCCAGCACCAAGGCTCCCAGCGCCACGAAGGGGCTGGGCCTCGGACTCTCGCTCGTGTACGCGTACGTCGCCGAGGCTGGGGGCGCCATCGTCGTGCGCTCGACCGAGGGCGAAGGCACGCGCGTGGAGCTGACCCTGCCCATGGCGCCCCCGGGCGACGAGCCGGTCGCGGCCGCGGAGCCTCCGAGCCCGACACCCGAGAGCTGACCACGGCTCCCGGCGCGAGGAGTCTGTAGGGTATCGCGGACCAGGCGCGCCCGAGGCGGTTTCGTTCAGATCGGCCTTCTACGGTTCCGTTGGCAGCGCGGAGCGCTGCCGCGCTGCTTCGCAGCGCCTTCGGGACGCGGCACCGGCGCTTCACGCCTGGCCGATCCGCGCGCATATCCCTCGGAGACCCGCGGTCCGCGCCGTCGAACGCTGCTGGAGCACCAAACAGGACCGCTCCCGTTGGGCCAGTGTCGAGGCTAGCCCGGGCTTCTCACGAGACGCCGAGCGAAGCGCCGGGAGGCGCCCGTGGATCCGGCTTGGCGCGGACTGGCGGCCACTGAAAGCGGCGCAGCGCGCCGCAGCGCCGGTCCGCAAGACCGGTAGAGCCGGGGAGCGCAGCGACCCGGAGTACTCACAGTACGTCGAAGTGGCCGGAGGGAGCACGCGCCGGAGACGCGGGCGGATCCCACGCTGCAGCCGGCGGATGGTGAGAAGGCCGGGCTAGAAGCTCCCGCCGAGGCCGACCCATCCGCCGCCGGGCCGCACGCCGAGCTGCGGCGTGAGCGGCAGCGCGGCCTCGCTCGGCGCGTCATCCCCGGACGCGTCCGGACGCCGAGCCAGCAGCACCGTGCCCGTCACGATGGCCGCCGAGCCGACCCCGAGGAGGACCGGGCCGAAGATCTGCTTGTTGGAGTCCAGGTCCTGGTTCGTGGCGTCGGCATGATCCACGTCGTCCAGGTAGGACTTCACCAGCCATCCGCCGTACGCGAAGGTACCGCCTCCGACGACGAGCAGGCTGCCGGCGGCCCAGGCGCGACCCGAGGAGATGCCGGGCGCGAGGGCGCAGCGGACAGTCGTCACCCGGTCCTGCTCCACCGTCACCTCGTGCGCGACCGGGGACTCGCCCTCGGCGTGGCAGGTGACGCGGTGCGCCCCGACCGGGACGCTCCGGACGACGGTCCGGCCCACGGGATCGGCCTCCATAGGCTCGCCGTCGAGGCTCGCCTGCACGTCCTCGAAGGTCCCTCCGCTCACCTCGATCCGGAGCCGTCCGGTGGCCCGCACCAGGTCGACCTCGGCCACGATGGGATCGCGGCCGCGCACCACCAGCGGATCGATGACGTGAGGCTCGTAGCCCTCCCGCTCGATGCGCAGGACGTGCTCTCCTCGCTCCAGGTCCAGCACGGCGGGCGTCGTCTTCCCCACGTCCTCGCCGTCCAGCAGGATGCGCGCACCGGTGACCTCGCCGGTCAGCACGGACACCTTGACCGGCTCCGCGAGCAGCACCTCCAGCCGCCGGCGCGCTGCCTGCACCTTGGCCTTCAGGCCCCGGCTGTCCGGCTCCACCTCCTCGAGGGCGTCCCGGGCCTCCTCCAATCGGCCCAGGTTCTCCAGGGCCTGCGCCTTCTTGAAGAGGATGATCGGCTTGGGGAACAGGTCATGGGCGCGCCCGAGCTTCTCCGCGGCGGCCTCGAAGTCCCGCGCGTCGAAATCCTCGGCCGCCGCCTGGTAGAGGCGATACGCCTCTCGCTCCTCCGGGGTCGCGGCGTGCGCCGGACCGCCGACCTGGAGCAGGCACGCCACCAGGGCCAGGATGAGGGGACGGAACGCTCTGCTGCTCGATCTTCGCGCCACGGTGCCTCCCGGACGTCGCGACGCGGAGGAAGATAGCGCGCCGGCGGGCGCGGTCCAAGCCGCCTGTCGATCATGCTCAACTCGGCAAGTGGCCTCGCGCCCTTGCCTTTGCCCTTGCCCATGCCCGTGCCTGAAGGAGCGACTCCCACCGGCGTATCCGGCGCGCGGCCGGGGACAGCCTCGGTCCCGCGCGCCGGTCGCGTTCGTTGGACGGCGGGCTCCGGGCTCGCGTGGGGTCGCTGTGCGCCGACCACACCACGTTTCGCGGGTTCTCGACGAGATATGCACGACGCGCGGTCCAAGCCGCCTGCGGCCCCTACTCGTCCCAGTCCTTCCAGACGGGCTCCTCCGAGCCGCCGCCCTTCCTGCTGGCGCGTGGCTTCGTGGGCCCCTTCTTCGGGCGCGCGGTCGGCTCGGGCCGGACCTTCTCCAGCGTCACCTCGACCGGCCCCTCGGCGTCGGACGGCACCGTGATCTCAGCGTCCCGGTGGCCGTCCAGGCGCGCCGTGAGGGAGCGCTCACCCCCCGCCTCCACGGAGACCTCCACCGGCGCCTGCCCGAGGCTCTCCTCGCCGTCGACGATCTCCGCCCCGACCGGCTGCGTCCGGATCTCGACCCGGGCGGGCTCCGGCTCGGGAGCCTCCTCCTCCGCGCCCTCGCCTTCGGCCGAAACGGTGTCGTGCACCTCCGCGCCGGCCTCGTCCTCGGCGCCAGCCTCCCCGTCCGCGGGCGGCACGGCGGCCGCCGTCCGCGATCGGTCGTCCCGGATCGGCACGGGCTCTTCGTTCGTCTCGGCGCCGGCCGCCTCGGTGCCCTCCGCGCCTGTCGTCTCCTGCGACGCGGTGGCCGAAGCCGCCGGGGGCTCCTCCTCGGCTGCGCCCGGCCCCGCCGTGAACCAGAGGGTCACGCCGCCGCCGAGGATCACGACCATGGCCGCCAGGACGGCGCCCGCCACCGCCCACGGACTCGTGTCTCCCCCGGACCCGGTCGTCGCAGGCTGCCCCTGCCCCACGCCGATGGCCCCCGTCTCGGCCGGAGCCCCGGCGCCGCTGGTGCTCGGTCGGGACGCGAGGGTCCCCGGGTGGGAGCGGCGCGCCACGGCCGGCATCCGGGCCGGCGTCGGCTCGTGCACCTCGGCCTCGGGCGCGTGCGACGGCTGCGCCTCGTGCGGATCCATCGCAGCCCCGGACAGGACGGTCTCCTCCTCCTGGCCCACCCCGAAGTCCTTGAACCGCCTGGCCGGGGGGGCGGAGGAGCCGCTGAAATCGACGGCGTCGAGCGCGTCCCCGACCTCCTTCGCGCTGGCCGGGCGATCCTTGGGCTTCTTGGACAGCAGCCGGAGGACCAGGGCCTCGAGATCCCGCGGGATCTCCAGGTCCGGCTTCTTCTCCCGGAGGGGCGGCGGCGCCTCGTGGATGTGCTTCATCACGATGCCCAGCGGGGTGTCCGCCCGGAACGGGAGCACACCCGTGAGCATCTCGTAGAGCATCACGCCGAGGGAGTAGAGATCCGTCCGAGCCGTGACCTGCTGACCCAGGGCGTGCTCGGGGGCGATGTACAATGGCGTGCCCGCGATGAACCCGGTCTGGGTGAGGGACTGCTGGGCGGGCGACCCGTCCGTGAACTTCGCGATCCCGAAGTCCAGGACCTTCACGAAGTCGCGCTCGCCGTAGATCTGGCTCAGGAAGACGTTGTCCGGCTTCAGGTCCCGGTGGATGACACCCGCCTGGTGGGCCTCGCCGATGGACTTGCCCATCTGCCGGGCGATGCGCACGGCCCGGGCCGGCTCCAGGGCCCCCTCCCGACGAATGACCCGCGACAGCTCCTCGCCCTCGAGAAGCTCCATGGCGAGGAAGAGCTGGCCGTCCTCGGACTGTCCGTAGTCGAAGACCCGGATGGTGTTGGGGTGCTCCAGCCGACTGGAGGCGCGCGCCTCCTGGTTGAAGCGCTCCACCTGCGCCGGATCCTCCGAGAGGTGGGGCGCCAGCACCTTCAGGGCAACGGGCCGCTCGATCGCCATGTGCTCTGCCGCATACACGGAGCCCATGCCGCCCCGCCCCAGGAGCCGATCGACCCGATATCGCCCGGCCAGCGTCCTGCCGATCAGGGCATCGCCCGCCCCGCTATCGGTCCCTGACGCCACGCCCACCTCCCAGAGCCCCGCTGCCCGAGTGGTCGGGGCTCGGAAACGAGACACTATCACGGGCCACGGCGGCCTCAAAACGGGGCGCCCCGGCCACAGCCCTGCGAGGCTCAGGTGTCGGCCAGCAGCAGAGCACCCTCGCGGCGACTCAGGGAGCGTCCCTCCCCGGCACGAAGCCGGCGCCGGCGGTCCTCGACCCATCGGCGGAAGGACCCCAGGTTGGCCCGCTGCTCAGCCGGGTCGAGCGAGTAGTCGAACCGCAGGGTCACGCACCCGCTCGACGCGTCGTCGCGGCGGCTGTCGAAGAGCACGGCCCCCAGGGTCGCGCCGTTGCCTAAGTGGAACCGCTGGATGCGGAGGACGGGGCGGCCCTCGTCGTCGGAGACCCGCCACAGCACGGCCCGCACGCGCTCCTCGAAGCTCTCGCCGGGCACCTGCTCCGCCAGATCCGCCAGCCCCACGGCGGGAGACAAGGTGCAGACCGTGGTGGTGGGGTCCCGATCGCCGAGCACGCGCAGGGCGCCCCGGGCAAGGCGGCGGCCCAGGCCGGTCCCCCGGGTCTCCGGCACCGTGGTCACGGCGATGAGGTGCCACGCGCCGTCCGTCGGCCGGGAGTCGCCGCGCACTCCATCGGGGCCCGATCCTTCCAGCAGGTCGTCGAAGCGGGACAGGACCTCCGGCGCCCAGACGCAGACGATGGTCCCGGACAGGGCCTCCGGCCGCCCCTCGGGCCACGCGCCGACCACCTCGACCGGCCACCGGCCGTCGGGCCGCACGAGGTCGATCCACCGGACCAGCCCGCGGTCCTGCCATGGCTCCTGGACGGCCAGGAAGGCCTCGCGCAGATCGCCGCCCGGGCCGACCCGCTCCAGCGGAAGCGGTTGGATGATCATCTCGCCTTCCACGCGCTCAACCCATGAGCGACAGGGGCCGCACGTGCAGCCCCCGGACCCGCGTCAGGTGCTCGAAGCCCACCTCGGACAGGGTGACCCCCTTGCCGCTGTCCCCGAAGCCGGTCCAAGGCAGGGCCGGGTCGACGTAGTCGCAGCGGTTCACGAAGACCGTACCGGCCTGCACGCGCCGGCCGAGCGCCGCGCCGGCGTGGTGATCCCGGGTCCACACGGAGGCGGTCAGGCCGTACCGCGTGTCGTTCATGCGCCGGACGGCCTCCTCGTCGTCGGCCACGGGCGCGATGCCGATGATGGGCCCGAAGCTCTCCTCCCGCATGACGTCCATCTCGTGGGTGGCGTCCGCGACCACCGTGGCCGGGAACGACCAGCCCCTCCCGGACGGCCGCTCGCCGCCGGCCAGCAGCCTGGCTCCCTTGGCCACGGCGTCCTCCACCTGGGCGACCATGGTGTCCACGGCCGACTCCGAGGCCAGCGGCCCCAGCAGCGTGTCGGACACCTCGGGATCGCCGAGCCTCCACCTGCCCACCTCCTCCACGACGCCGCCGAGGAACGCCTCGTAGAGGCTCTCGTGGACGTAGATGCGCTCCACGGCGCAGCAGGACTGCCCCGCGTTGAACATGGTCCCGCCGACGAGCGCCGGCACCGCCACGTCCAGGGGCATGTCCTTCCGCACGTAGGCCGGGTCCTTGCCACCCAGCTCCAGGCCCGCGTCGATGAAGCCCTCCGTCCGCGTCGCTACGTTGGCGTACACGTCGCGCCCGGCCTCGGTGGAGCCCGTGAAGAACACACCGTCCACCAGCGGATGCCGGACGAGCCCCGCCGCGTCGCGCCCTCGCACCGTCACGGCCGTCACCAGGCCCTCGGGGGCGCCGGCCTTCCGGAACGCCTGCTGGAACCACAGGCCCAGGCCGGCGGTCTGGCTCGCGTGCTTCAGGAGCACCGCGTTGCCGGCGAGCACGGCCGGCACCACCACGTTCACCGCGATGATCAGCGGATAGTTCCAGGCCGCGATGTCCACCACCACGCCGAGGGGATCCCGCGCCAGGGTCCGGTGGATGCCGTCGCCGATGGCCACCGAGCGATCCGCGAGCGCGTTCGGCGCCAGGTCCATCATCATGCGGGCCCGATCGAGCAGGGTGCCGATCTCCCCGCGCGCTTGGCTGATCGGCTTGCCCATCTGGCGGGTGATGGCGCGGGCCACCTCCTCGTGCTCCGCCAGGACGACGTCCACGAAGCGCTCCACGAGGGCCACCCGCTCGTGCACCGGCGTGTGGCGCCACTCGTCCGCGACCTCCCGGGCGGCGGAGACCTTCCGGTCGATCTCGGCGGCGTCGTCGAGGGCCAGCTCGAGCGCCACCTCGTTGGACCACGGGTTCACGATCTTCAGCGTGTCGCTCATGCCACCTTCCCTCGGCGTCCGGGCCGACGCGTCTCGCCGACGCCGCCCCGCGCTGGTTCCTCTCGTCGACGGGTGCCCCGCCGCCCGTCCCGGCGCCCGCCCGTCCGCCGCAGCGGATCGCGTCGACGGGGCGTCATCGTAGCGCACCTCCCGCCGGTGTACGACCACCGAATCGACCACCGCGCCGCCGCACCCGGCCGGGCCCGACGACGCGGCGGACGGTCCGCTCCACGTCAGAAGGGCAGCGCGTCCGGAACCGGCTCGGGCGCGGGCGCGCGGGCCTCCCGCCCTCCGTCGCCGGCCCCCCGGCCGCCGAGGAAGGTCACGCGATGCGCCACGATCTCCGTCGTCCAGCGCGCCCTCCCGTCGCCGTCCTCCCACCGCCGGGACTGGATGCGCCCCTCCACGGCCACCATCCGCCCCTTGCGCAGGAAGCGGTGACAGTTCTCCGCGGTGCGCTCCCAGGTCACCACCCGGTGCCAGTCGGGGTCGGCCTCCGCGCCGTCCCGCCTGGGCCGGTTCGTGGCCACGCTCAGCCTGCACATCGACTTCCCCGACGCGGTCGCCCGGAGTTCCGGGTCCGCCCCGAGGTGTCCCACCAGCAGCACGTTGTTCACAGACATGTCTTCCTCCCGCGGGCTCTGCCCGCCGCTCAGGCCGCGTCCGACAGCGACGCCTGGTCCTCCGAGCCGGCGGAGCCCGCCGCCTCCTCGCCGATCAGCCCCTCGCGGAGCTGCGCCACGAGCGCGTCCAGACGCTCGGGCTCCGCCCGCAGGGCCGCGCGCGCCCGCTCCCTGCCCTGCCCCAGGCGCTCGTCGCCCAGGGCGTACCAGGAGCCGGACTTGGTCACGAAGCCGGCCTCGATGCCCATGTCCAGGACCTCGCCGGCGCGGCAGATCCCGCGGCCGTAGATGATCTCGAACTCGCAGATGCGGAAGGGCGGCGCGAGCTTGTTCTTGGCGATCTTCACCTTCGTGCGGTTGCCGATGGCGTTCCCGTCGCCGTCCTTCACCGCCCCGATGCGCCGGATGTCCAGGCGGACGGAGGCGTAGAACTTCAGCGCGTTGCCTCCCGTGGTCGTCTCCGAGCTTCCGAAGGTCACGCCGATCTTCTGCCGGAGCTGGTTGATGAACAGGACGGCCGTCTGGTTGCGGTTCGCCGCGGCGTTGAGCTTGCGGAGCGCCTGGCCCATCATCCGCGCCTGCAGCCCGACGTGCTGATCGCCCATCTCGCCCTCGATCTCGGCGCGCGGGGTCAGCGCCGCCACCGAGTCGACGACGACGAGGTCGATCTCGTCGCTCCTGGCGACCATCTCCGCGATCTCCAGGGCCTGCTCGCCGCAGTCCGGCTGGCTCACCAGCAGCCGCGACGAGTCCACGCCCAGGTCCTCCGCGTAGCGCATGTCCAGCGCGTGCTCCGCGTCGATGAAGGCCGCGCGGCCCCCCGCCTTCTGGACCTCCACGACCGCGTGGAGCGCCAGGGTCGTCTTGCCGGACGACTCCGGGCCGTACACCTCGACCACGCGGCCGTACGGCAGGCCTCCGGCCCCGAGGGCCACGTCGAGGGCCAGCGACCCCGTGGAGAACACCCGCATCCCGCTGTCCCTCGCGTCGTCCATGTGCATCACAGCTCCCTTCCCGAAGCGCTTCTCGACGCGCCCCAACAGTCCCTTCATGCCCTTGTCCGAGCCCTTGCTCATCGCTCTCCTCCCGCGCGCCCTCGGCGCGCCGCTCCGGCCCACGCCCCCCGCCGTCCCTCGGCGATCGGTCGCAGGCTTCGAACCGTCCTCGTCAGCCCGCGAATCCGCCGCTGCGGCCGGCCTTCGCCGTCCCCCTCCGGCCCGGCCTGCCGCGATCCAGGACGCGGTAGGTGAGGGCCTCGGACAGGTCCGTCCGCCCGATCTCGTCGCGGCCGTCCAGGTCCGCGATCGTCCGCGCCACGCGGATGACGCGGTGCCACGACCGGGCCGTGAGCCCCAGCACGCGCGCCGCGCGGGCCAGGTGCAGCCGCTCCTCCTCCCCGAGCGCCGCGTGGGTCTCCAGGCCGTCCAGGTCGAGCTCGGCGTTCGTCACGAGCCGCCCGCCCGCCCGGTTCCGGACGCGCTGCCGTTGCCGCGCGGAGACGACCCGCGATCGCACGGCGTCCGACCCCTCCCCCGGCTCCGTGGAGGCCAGGGCCTCGCTTCGCACCGGGCTCAGCTCCACCTGGATGTCGATCCGATCCAGCAGGGGCCCGCTGATCCGCCGCCGGTACGTCGCGATCTGCCGCGGCGTGCACCGGCACGGTCGCGCCGGATCATCCTTGTGCCCGCACGGGCACGGGTTCATGGCGCACACCAGCGCGAACGACGCCGGGAAGGACACCTGCCGCCCGGACCGCGAGATCGTGACATGGCGATCCTCCAGCGGCGCGCGCAGCGACTCGAGGGCCGAGCGCAGGAACTCCGGCGTCTCGTCCAGGAAGAGCACGCCCCGGTGCGCCAGGCTCACCTCCCCGGGCCTGGGCGGGTTCCCGCCCCCCACCAGCGCTGCGTACGAGGCGGTCGCGTGCGGCGCCCGGAAGGGACGCCGCCGCAGGAGACCCTTGGACCGGCTCGTGAAGCCGCGCACGCTGTGGATCCGCGTAGCCTCGAGGCTCTCCTCCAGGTCCATGCCCGGCAGGATCCCCGGCAGCGCCCGCGCCAGGAGGGTCTTCCCGCAGCCCGGCGGGCCGATGAGGAGCAGGTTGTGGCCGCCGGCCGCGGCCACCTCGATCGCGCGCCGCGCCCGGTGCTGTCCCCGCACGTTCCGCAGATCCACCGCCGCGGGCGGGAGGCCGTCCAGCACGGTCGCCCGGGCGGGCTGGAGTGAACGCTTCCCGTGCAACCCCTCCACGAGGTCCACGAGGCTGGCCACGGGGATGACCTCGACGTCCGGGACCGCGGCGGCCTCGCCGGCCACCGCCTCGGCGGTGAACAGACGTCGGCGGCCGGCCTCGCGCGCAGCCAGGGCCGCGTTGATGGCCCCGGGCACCGCCCGGACGGAGCCGTCCAGCGCGAGCTCTCCGAAGAACACGGCGTCCCTGGCAGCTGCCTGGGGCACCTGCTCGCCGAAGATCAGGGCCGCCACCGCGAGCGGCAGGTCGTAGGCCGTCCCGGCCTTGGGAAGATCCGCGGGCGCGAAGTTCGCCAGCAGCCGCACGTCGGGCCACTCGTAGCCTGTCGCGCGCACGGCGGACTTCACCCTGTGCCGCGCCTCCCGGATGGTCGCCGTCGGGAGTCCCGTGATGTCGAGCCCCGGGAGACCCTCCTGGTAGCCGACCTGGATCTCGACCAGGACGCCTTCGATGCCCACCAGACCCACGCCGCTCGCCTTCGCGTTCATTCGTCACCTCCCGGCGCGGGCTTCCAGCAAGGGCCGTACCAGCCCCGGCGCGCCGTCGTGACGGGCTTCGGGGCGCCTCGGAGCTGCCTGGGTGTCTCACCGGCCGAGACACCCGAGACGGTGGGGTGCGACCCGGCCCGCTCCGGCGGGGCTTCGGCGCTCGGCGTTCGAGACACCGGCGAGACACCCCGAGACGGTACCGGGTCCTTGACCGTCGTCCGAGGCGATCGCTAGCGTTCCCCGACTCGACCCGGCCCGAGCGGGCGCGGAGGAGGGAGCGGGATGACGGTGCGCACCTGGACTCTCGCGGCGACGATCGCCCTGGCCATCGCCGCCGGATGTGACGGGCCCGACGGCGAAGACACCGGGCCCCTCCCCGCCGACACGAGCCCCGACGCAACCTCCGGGGACGCCATGGATGGCGGCAGCACGGAGGACGCGACCGCCAACCCCGCCACGAACCCCTGCCCCGACGACCACGCCGCGCTCGCGTTCGCCGTGGACGACACCGCGAACCGGACCTACGGCGAGGGCGAGCTCATCTGGACCGGCTCCTTCTCCTGGGACGAGGCGACGAACACGCTGGAGTTCGCCTCGAGCTGGCTCCCGGAGGAGGGCCCCTATCCGCCGCTGTTCGACGACGGGCCCGTCAGCGCGGGCGGACACGAGCCCGAGGGCGAGGTGGCCGGGGACCACGTCTGGAGCGTGGTGGCCTGCTACCGGGCCGAGCAGGATCGGCTGCTCTCGTACGGCCTCCTCAACGCCGATCTGCGGTGGATCTGGCGCGGCTCCAACGGGCAGCTCGAGGTACCGGCCGGCACCACGGGTCGCGTCGACGTCCCGGGGATGACCGTCCCCGCCCACGGGGATCGGGACCTCGAGGTCTTCCTCGACCTGGAGGGCCTGCACGAGGACTGGGTCGGCGCCGTCACCCTCGAGAGCCACCGTGTGTTCATCAAGGGCACCATGAACTCGTGGACGCCGATCCAGCTCCTGGACGACGGGGCGCGCGGCGACGCTCAGGCGGGGGACGGCGTGCTCACCTACCAGCACTCCCTGTACCTCGGGCCGCACGACGGGCTGCTCCAGGCCGGGCAGGAGGCGCAGTTCGTCTTCGTGTTCGCCAAGGGGGACGCGGACCCGGACGTGGCCCAGGAGTACAAGGTCGACGGGGACGCGACGCCCCGGGGCGTGTCCGCGGAGGCCGAGTGCGCGGGCGGCTGGCAGCCGCACGACGTGGTCCAGTCCATGGACAGCAAGGGCGTCGAGATGAACACCGCGGTGGTCGTCTGTCCCGACGACCCTGCCCCCGAGTGCGGCCCCGACACGCCCTGCACGGGACGGGACGAGGTCTGCCGGGGTGGCGCCTGCGTGGTCGACACGGGGCCCGAGTGCGCCGCGGACAACCCGTGCCCCGGCGGTGAGATCTGCGAGGACGGTACGTGTGTGCCCGACACGGGGCCCGAGTGCGACGAGGACGACCCGTGCCCCGGCGGTGGGATCTGCGAGGACGGTACGTGTGTGCCCGACACCGGGCCCGAGTGCGACGAGGACGACCCGTGCGACGCGGGCGAGGTCTGCCAGGACGGTGTCTGTGTACCGGAGTGCGGCCCCCAGGCGCCCTGCACCGGCGACGGCGAGGTCTGCCAGGACGGCGCCTGCGTCCCGGAGACGGCGCCCATCGAGCTGTTGCTGATCGCGCCCGATCACGGGAGCGCGACCGGCGGGACCCCGGTGACCCTGTCCGGGAGCGGCTTCGTCGAGGGCGTCACCGTGCGCTTCGGAGGAGAGGAGGCCACGGTCCAGACCGTCGAGACCGCCTCCGCCGAAGTGATCACCCCCGCGCACGCGGCGGGGACCGTGGACGTGACGATCACCGCGCCGGACGGAGGCTCCGCCACCTATCCGGGCGGCTACGCCTTCGTGGAGGTGGCGAACGCTCCGAGCATCGACGAGGTCACGCCCGCCTCGGGCCCCACCGGTGGGGGAACGACCGTGACCGTCACAGGGGCCAACTTCGCCGCGGGGGCCGCCGTGCGCTTCGGTTCGCTCAGCGCCTCCGACGTGGAGGTGGCCGACGGGAGCGGATCGATCTCCGCGGTCACGCCCCCGGCCCCCATCGGCACCGTCGACGTCGCGGTGGACAATCCCGACGGTCAGAGCGTCGTCGCGCCGGATGCCTTCACGTACGAGCCCGATCTCCCCGACTGGGGACGCCTGGACGTCGCCGAGGAGCTCACCGCCTCCGAGGGAGAGCCGGGCCCCGTGCTCTCCGCGCAGGTCTATGAACCAGGCGTGACGGAGGGGGACGGCGCCGGCTTCGGGATCACGGCCCAGGCCGGCTACGGCCCCGCGGGCTCGGATCCCCGCTCTGACGAGGGCTGGACCTGGACCGACGCCGCCTACAGCCACGAGGAGGGCCACAACGACGTCTGGACCGGCGCGGTGGAGCCGCCCCCGGGCACTTGGGCCGCGACGATGCGCTTCTCGGTCACCGGCGGCTCTTCCTGGCTCTACGTGGACCGCACCGGCGCCGTGGACGGCTTCTCTCCCGCCGACCTCTCCACGGTGGAGATCCTGGAGGGAGCTGTCGGGGTCACCGCGCTGGAGCCACGCTCGGTCACCCACGGCGGAGGAACGACCGTCGCCGTCGCGGGCGCCGGGCTCGACGGCTCGTGCGGCGTCACCGTCGACGGGATCGCGGCGACCACCACCTGGGGGGACGCTCCCGGTCCCCTGCAGTTCACGGCGCCGCCCCACGCGCCCGGCGAGGCGGAGGTGGTCGTCGCCTGCGACGAGGGCACCGCGACCACCCGCCTGGGCTATCGCCCCACGATGGACGGCACCCTGGACGAGTGGACCGGCGCCACGCTCCTCGCCACGAACACGATCGCCAGCGACTGGGGCACGGGGAACACGCTCTCGGCTCTCCACGCGGCGAGCGACGGCGAGCTCATGTACCTCGCCGTGGAGGGGAAGGCCCACGACGGCAACGCCCTCGTCGCGTACGTGGACACCGACCTCGGCGCCGGCAGCGGCGTCACGGACCTGTCAGCGCTCACGGACGGCGACCACGCAGTCGACGACGCCGTCGCGAGCGTCCTGCGCGTGACCCAGGCCGGGTACGGCGCGGAGGTGGGCTTCGCGACCCTCGACATGGACAGCTACGTGCCCGCCGTGGACGACCCCGCGGCCGTGGGAGCCGGCTGGCGCGGCCTGTCGCTCCCCGCCGACCTGCCCTGGCTCATCGACGGCGCCGTCTACGCCGGGGACGAGGCCGTCGAGGCGGCGATCCCGCTGTCCCTGCTCTACGACGCGGCCGCCGGAGAGACGCGGAGCGTGGGCGTCGTGGTCCGCATCACCAGCGCCACCGGCGCCTACCTGGCCAACCAGTCCCTCCCGGAGGGCACGGACGGCGAGGCCCACACGGAGTCGACGGCGGCGGCCGGCTTCGAGCTGATCTACTGACCGCCGGGGACGGCTCACAGGCCTACACAACTCGAAATGCCGGGGCCTCGAAGAGAATCGCGCGCCAAGCCGCCAGGACCCCAAGGCCAGCGAACCGGTTGCACACCGGTTCGTCCGAGACCGCCGCGTCACCGGCAGGCCGAGAGCGAGCACACCGAGCCGAAGCATGCCGTCCTTCTTTGCGGCTTCGCGTCTTTGCGCGAGCCCTTCGTCTCGCGACATCTGACGAACTGTGAGCCGGGGACGGCGATCCTACTGCAGCTTGCCGGCTCGGGGCGCCGGGGACGGCGGTTCTACTGGAGCCCGTGGAGGTCGACGGTGATGTCGCCGGTGGGGCCGGAACCAGCGTCGGTGCCGGAGAACAGGACCACGCCGCCAGCAACGGCGCCCGCGGCGACCCCGCCCACGATGGCCCAGAACCACCACTTGCTCGTGACGCTCTCCTCCTCCTCCTCCTCGGGGCTCTTGAGGATGGGGTCGTCCGGGTCGATGTAGAGGTCCTCCTCCTCCTCGCCCGTGGCCAGCACGCTGCTCTTGGGCGGCGCGTCCAGCCGCAGGGCGGCCTCCTCGGCGCCCAGCTCGGCGCCCAGGGTGGCGGTGAGGAAGGACTGGATGTTCGACAGGAAGTCGGCGTCACGCTGGATCGTCTTCTTCGCCTGCTCGACGCCCTCGGCGTCACCGTGCCACGCCGTCAGGCGATAGCCGTTGCCCCGCGGGTCCACCTGCACCAGGAGGACGTCGTCCGCTCGGAGCATGTCGATCAGCTTCGGGTTGGCCCGCCCGACCACGCGCCGGGAACCGAAGCGCCGCTGCACGTCGCCCATGACGTCGCTGTAGGCGTCGTGATCCTGGCGGGCCTGGAGCGAGTACCGCACCTGCTCCGCCTCGCCGGAGGGCACCTCCACGAGGGAGCCCTGGCGGACGTACCCGTCGAGCTGGGCCTGAACCCAGTGCATCCCCGGGGCCAGGTCGGGCACGCTCACCGGAGAGTATCCCCGGACCTCGCCGTCGATGCGCACCTCGGCCCCCGCAGGCTCGGTGACCACGTCGACGGAGCCGCTGGCCTGCTCGGTCCGCTGGCGCTGGACGTCCTTGAAGGCGTTCAGCACGTCGAGCGTGTAGCCGTACTCTGGAGGGATCTGCTCGGGCCACAGGTTCAGGGACGCGCGCATCATGTCCTTGCCGGCGCGCATCTGGCCGGCCATCACCCGGGCCACGCCGAGCCCCTTGAGGGCCCGCGCCATCAGGCGACGGTCCAGCGGACCCGTGTGACGGATGAGCTTCTCGTAGGCCTCCGAGAGCCTCGCCTCGGCCTCCACGTGATCCCGCACGTTCAGCGCCCGGAAGCCCGCCTCCACGAGGTCGGCCGCCACGGACTGCGCGTCCTCGGCGGGATCGGGCGAGCCGGTGACGACGCTCACGTCCTTCAACCGCTCGACCTCCTGGCGCATCAGCGTCTGAAGGACCTGGGCGTCCCCCTCGTCGGCGCTCCGCCTCGGGAACACGATGAGGGCGACGCGGCGCTCCTCCGCGGCCGCTCGGGCCGGGGCCTCCGGCTGGGCCTGCGCCCGGGCCGTCGGCAGCGTGAGCCGGCCGTGCATCAGCGCGACCATCTCGAGGTTGAACACGCCCACGGCCGTCAGGACGGCCAGGGTGCGGTACGTCTTCCCCCGCGGGTGGAGCATGGGAGGGTCTCCTCGCCTGGAAACGAGTCGTGGGACGCGGCGGCCGGGATCCCGGCACCGCTCCTAGGGAGTGTGGAGATTGGACGGCGCGAACACCTCGACGAAGGCGCCGGTGTTGCCGTCCAGGTCGGTGAGGTTGGTCTCGCCGCCGACGAGCAGCGCGGCCCGCGAGCCCAGCGTGACCCCGAGATGCGCGCCACGCCCCTCGAACCGGTCGCCGCCGGCCGGATCGGCCGCCCAGGAGGAGTCGGCCTCGTCGAACAGCATGATCTTGTCGGTCTGGACCGCATTCGTGCCCGCCAGGCCACCGACCACCGCGACGCCCCCCGGGGCGCTGAGGTGCGCCGAGTGGAAGACGCGACCGGCGCCCATGCCCGGCACCTTGCGGACCTGAGCCACCGGGTCGTCGCCGCCGGTCTGGATGTGGACGTGCCAGGCCTCGTCCGCCGCCGGCGCCCGGAGCGTGCAGTCCTGACCCTGGCCTGCGCACTGGGCCCGCACGCCGCCCGTCAGGAGGAAGTCCTGCTCGCCGAGCGGGGTCATCTCGTGGAAGAAGGTGAACGGCACGCCGTCATCCGGGTTCTGGACCTGGACGGTGACGGGCGAGAACGAGCCGTCGATCCCCTCCACCTGCTGCGAGGACTGGGTCATGATCTCGGCCACCGAGTCGGTGCCCTTCCGCTGCCCCGGCGGCGTCGTACCGCCCCAGACGAGGAGCTGCGTCAGGCCCTGCTCGGGCGTGTTGCCCAGGAAGCTGAGGCTGTGTCCGGTCCGGGGCCAGTCGCTGATGAAGCCCGCCGTGCCGGGAACGAACCACGCCCCCGCCTGCTGCTGCGGGTCGAAGACCTCGACCTCCTGGTAGTCGGTCGACGCCTCCTGGGGCCACTGGCCACCGCCGGTGACGACGACGGTGCCGTCCGCCATGAGGTGCGTGCGCGGGAAGCCACGCTTCACCTGCATGGCGTCGTCGGTGCCCTCCACGAACGACGACGTGGACAGGTCGTACAGCAGGAAGTCCCGCCGCCCGTCCTCCTTGTCGAAGGTGAACGGGAAGCCGGCGCCCGAGTCCACGCCGAGCCGCGTCATGCCCCCGAGGATGAGGACCTTGCCCCGGTCCTCGCCGGTGGGCGACGGGATGAACTCGACGGCGTGGCCGGCGCGGCCCTCTCCTTCGCCCATGTCGATGACCTCGTCCACCAGACCCGTGGTCGGGTCGAAGATGAACGCCTGGCTGCTCGGGGCGCCCAGGTAGGTTCCACCCTGGCGATCGCTCAGGAGCTGCGTGAATCCGCCGCTGATGAACAGCCGGCCATCCCCCAGCTCCGCGGCGGCCGGGAAGACCGCGTTGACCAGGCTCGTGTCCGTCGGGACGCACGAGAAGCCTCCGAATCGCGTCAGGAGCAGGTCCACGGGGTTGTCCGTGTTCCGTCGGACCGTGACGTCCATGTCCGCGGCGTACCACCGGGCCTGCTGCCCCTCGCCGGAGAGCACGATCCGATGCCCCACCCCGGTGGTCTCCGGGACGCCCGACAGGGTGAAGCTCATGTCCGAGACGCTCCGGCTGACGGAGCGGATGACCTCGAACCCGTCGCCCTCCTCCGCCTCCGGGTCGAAGCGGCTGAGGCTCACCTCCACCTCCTCGAGGTCCTGGAGCGGGTCGATGGACGCGCCCTCGGCGCACGACCCGCCGCTCAGGGCGTGCACCTCCATGGTGCTCGGGGCCGTCTCCCGACCGGTGTCACACCCGGCGACCAGGACCATGAGCAGCGCCGCGCCTGCGGCTGGCATCCACGTCTTCATGCGCCTCGCCTCTCTCGTGTCACACCACGCGTCGCGCCGCGCGCCCGCGCGGGCCGCTCAGGGGCTGAACTTCGTCACCTTCCACGCCCCGTCCTCCTGCTTCTCCAGGGTGATGGGCACGTGGGACTTCTTCTGCGTGTCCTTGGAGCCGAGGTAGAGCGTCACCCCGCCGTCCTTTTCCTGGCGGCGGCAGATCACGTAGGTGACCGGCTCGTCGCCGCCCCCGCCGTAGACGAACAGGTCCGCGTGCTTGCGGGCGGCCTTCCAGTACTGCGACCGGGCCCAGCTCTCGTCCTGTCCCTCGGCGAACTGGCCGAAGAAGCGCTGGAACTCTGCCTCGTCGTCCTCGTCTCCGGCGGCCTTCGCAGCCCCGAGCACTCGAGCCACCACGCGCTCGGGGGTGCCCTCCTCGGGGGCGTCCACCTTCTCGTCGAGCTTGCACCGCTGCGCCATCTCGGGCGTCGGGGTGCCCGTGCTGCCCGTGTCCGGCAGGCCGCGGCCGACGACCTCGGGATCCAGCTCCTCCTTGCACGCGACGAGGCCGAACGCGAGGGCGACCACGGCCGCGAGCGCCGCTCCCCACCGGGCGGAGGGGGAGAGGCGTACCCATCGACGTACGGGCGTGTGCATGCGACGATCCTCCTCGCGCGAGGTCCGGCGCTTTGTACCACGGGCCGCACGACGCCCACAAGACGCTCCGCGCCGCGCCGGGGCGACGTTCCACCGACGGGTCCGGGGGGTGCCGAAATCCGCGAATTCAGCCTGCGAGGCTTCTCCCTCGGCGGCGTCGAGACCTGCGTCGTCGTGCCGGAGTGGAAGCTGGCCATCGACGTGGGCCGCGGCCACCGCGACGCCCTGCGCTGCGATCACCTCGCCCTGACCCACACGCACATGGACCACGCCGCCGGCCTGCCGTATCTCCTGGCGCTGCGCCAGCTCTACAGGATGGCGCCGCCCACGGTGTACGTGCCCGCCCAGATGGCCGACGCCGTCCGGGAGCTCATCGCCGCCTGGGATCGCATCCAGCGCTTCGAGAGCCGCTATCACCTCGTCGCCGCCGAGCCCGGCGCGCGCTATCCCCTGCGCCGCGGCCTCGAGCTGGTCCCCTTCCGGACCTATCACCCGGTGCCGTCGCTCGGCTACAGCGTGATCCACACGGTGGACAAGCTGAAGGCCGAGTACCACGGGGTGCCGGGCCCGGAGATCGCCCGGCTGCGCAAGTCGGGCGTGGAGGTGACCGCCCCCGTCGAGCGCCGCCTCCTGTCGGTGACCGGGGACACCCTGCCCGAGGTGCTCGAGCGGAGCCCCCACGTCGCCGACGCCGCGACCCTCCTCATCGAGTGCACGTTCCTCGACGACCGGAAGGACTACGACGACTGCCGCGCGGGCGGGCACGTCCACCTGCGGGACCTGCTGGAGCGCGCCGACCGCCTCGTGTGCGACCACCTCGTCCTGAGCCACTTCAGCCAGATCTACCGGTGGCACGAGATCCCGGATCTGCTGGCGCCGCTCGCCGACCGGATCCCGGCGACGGTCCACGCCTTTCCGACCCGGCCGGAGCGCGACGCCGAGGGGCCGATCAGCTCCTGAACGGTGTTCAGTAGCCCGAGGTCGTCGCCCGGGAGAGGTGGAAGGCCTCGAGGGCCTCGCGATCCCGCGGGAAGAGGTGCTTGAAGCGCACGGGGGTGTGCCCCTGGTCCGACCGGCCGATCTCGACGAGGGGCCGGATGCTGCGTCCGCCGGGCAGCGCGAGATCCATCCACGCGTGGCGGGCGCCGCCCAGGTCGCCGGCGGTCTTCAGCACGACGCCTCGGCGCCCGATGGAGCGCACGCCCACGTCGAGGGTCCGCGTCGTCTCGGCGGCGGAGCCGACGGTGACGCTGGCGGTGAGGCGATCGGTGGCGGCGGTCGAGGGATCGAACCAGATGGCGACCATGGGGCGCGTCCTCCGTGCTTCGTTCGCCTCGAAGGTGGCGCCCGCCCGCCGATCCGTCCAGAAAACCGCCCGGCCCGCGACGCTAGCGTGCGAAGCGAGGCTAGCGTGCGAAGCGGCGGACCACCGCCTCCACCTGGCCCAGGTAGGCGCCGCCGAACAGGTGCACGTGCACCAGCAGGGGGTAGAGGTTCAGCACCTCCAGGCGAGCGTCCAGATCCGCGTCGAACGGCCCCGCCACCTCCTGGTAGGCGTCGTAGAACCGCGGGCCGAACCCGCCGAACAGGCGGGTCATGGCCAGGTCGACCTCCGGGTGGCCGTGGTAGACGGCGGGATCGACGATCCAGCCGGCGCCGCCCTCGCCCACCATGACGTTGCCGCCCCACAGGTCGCCGTGGAGCAGCGCGCAGCCACCCTCCGGCTCCGTCAGGAGGCCCTCGAGGTCCAGCGCCTCCAGGTCCCGCCGGACCCGCGCCGGGAGGGCGCCTGCGAGGGCGTGGACGCGCTGCTCCCGGAAGAACGTGAGCCAGCGGCCGTCCGGCGGGGGCGTGTTCCGCTGCGGGATGGAGCCGATGAAGTTGTCCCGCTCCAGGCCGGGCGGACGGCCCCTCCGGGCGTGCAGCTCGGCGAGCCTGCGCCCGGCGTCCTCCATCGCCGCCGAGCGATCGCGTCCGTCCGGCACCCAGTCCATCACGATGGCGCCCACGCGCCGTTCGTCGTCGACGGCCCGGACCCCGGGAACGCGCACGGTCCGTGTGGCGGCCAGGCGCTCCAGTCCGTCGGCCTCGGCCCCGAAGAAGCCCGGAGGCGAGCCCGGGTTCCACTTCACGAAGACGGCCCCGCCGTCCGTCTCCACGCGCGCCGCCTGGTTGATGCAGCCCCCGCCGACCGGGCGGACGGCCTTGGGCGGGTGGCCGGTGGCGTCGCGGATCAGGTCCTCCACCGTGCCCGGGAGGTTCATCGGCGCGCCTCGAGGTCCGCCAGGATCTCGTCCAGCAGGGGGCCTGCCCCGCGCCGGATGAGGTCGAACACGTCGTCGAAGCCCCGGGGGCCGCCGTAGTACGGGTCCGGGACGTCCTCCGGGGCGCGGCCCGGCACGAAGGTCGTGTACCGCCGGACGAGGCCGTCGTGGTCGTCCGGCCGGGACGCCGCGAGCACCCGCTCGTTGGACCGGTCCATGGGGATCATCCAGACGAACTCGTAGAAGTCCTCGCCGCGAAGCTGCCGGGCCCGCTGGTGGCTGATGTCCAGGCCGTGCCGCTGCGCCACCTCGACGCTCCGCGGGTCGGGCGCCTCCCCCACGTGCCAGCCCCCGGTACCGCAGGAGTCCACGCGGACGAGGCCCTCCACCCCGCGGCGTGCGACCTCGTCGCGGAAGACCCCCTCGGCGAGGGGCGAGCGACAGATGTTTCCCAGACACACGAACAACACGGATGATCGCTTCATGAGCGTGGATGCTGGCGCCTCGCCCCCCGGGCGTCAACGTCGCGCCGCCCAGGGGAACCCGCGGGGCAATCGCAAAGTCGGACAAGGGAGGGTCGCGCGGCGGTCCGACGCCCGGCACCGCATGACACCCGCCCGGAAACGATGGACTCTACGCCTTCGAAAGCAGGCAAGGGCAAGGGCAAGGGCAAGGGCAAGGGCAAAGGCAAGGGAGGGCGGTCGACTGTGCGACCGCCCTGGCCGAACCCGGCGGGTGCCTTTACACGGCGCGAAGCCGCGTGCTAACCGCACTCCGTTCCACGCCCCAGGATGGGCGTCCCGACAACGGCGGAACCGGCCACGGCTACGGACGGTTGGCATGATCCGGATCCTCGCTCGTCACGCGCTGGCCCTCCTGGTTTTCGCGGCGCTCGCCCCGGAGGCGACGGCCGCCCTCCCCGGGCGCCTGGACTCCGCCGACCTGATCCGGCTGGCGGCATACGGGACCGGCCGCGTCGACGCCTCAGGGCCGGGCTTCTTCACCGCCGCCGGCCCGGAGGGGACCTACGCGTTCGGCGAGCCCGGCTGCGACGGGGAGGGCTGGTCGTATCGACCGGTGACCCACCCCCGCGCCGTCCTCCAGGTCGTCGTCCCCGCCGGCGCCAGGCGCATGGACCTGCTCCTCCGCCCGGCCCACGGCCCGCGGGATCTCACCGTGACCCTCGGAGACCGCGAGCTCGGCACCCACCCGCTGGAGGAGGGGTGGCAGCGCGCAGGCCTGGCGATAAAGCCGGACGACGCCGGGCGGCGCCGCCTGACGATGACCTTCTCGAAGGTCACGCGCCCAGCGCCGGAGGGTCCCGGGATGCCGCGCGACGTCCGCGCCCTCCTCCACGCGGTGGTGTTCGACACGGAGGCGGCCCCCCCCGGGGAGGCCCCCGCCGGACCGCTGGCCGCCGGCGACGTGCTCTGGCTCGAGCGCGGCGTGCAGGTGACCATGCCCGCGCCCTTGCAGCCCGAGCAGGCCCTGGAGACGTCCGGCGTCCGGCTTCGCGGCGACGCCTCGAAGCTCCGCGTGGTCGTGGAGCGTATCAGCGCCGAGGGCGCCGTCGACCGCGTGGCCGCCCTGCCGGCCGCCCTGCAGATGCCGTGGAACCTCGACCTCTCCCGGGGCGGCCGCCGGTCGCCGGTGTGGCTCCGCCTCGGCGTCGAGGGGGAGGGAGGCGGCGCCGCGGGCCTCGTGGCCCCCACCCTCACCGTCCCCGGCACCCGGTCGGAGACGCCGCCGGCGAAGACCACCGCGGACAAGATCATCCTCGTCGGCGTGAGAGGGCTCCGTGCGACGGACGTCGGCGAGGACGACCTGCCGGACGCGACGCTGCTGACCAGCGCGTGGACCTCCGCGCTGGACCTGCGGCCCGCCGTCGCGTCGCTGTGGACCGGCCGATATCCGGCGGGCCACGGCGTGCAGGCGCGTTCGGACCGCCTGAACGACGAGATTCCGACCCTGGCCAAGAGCCTCCGCGACGCCGGGTGGGACACCATCCTGCGCGCCGGCCCGGTGCCGCTGGGTGGCGAGGCCTCGCCGGTGCGCGGTTTCGACGACTCTCTCCTCGCCTCCGGCGGCGACCTGCTGCCCCACGCCGCGCCGGTGCTCACGAGCCTCGTCGACGCTCTGCGCGAGGCCGGGGACGGCAAGGTCTTCGCGGCCGCCCTCCTGGGGGACACCGGGCCGCCGTGGCTGCCCCGGGGCGAGGCCTGGAAGGAGCACTGGGGCGGGCGCGGCGATCCCCCGTGGGACCCCGCCACCACGCGCGAGGTGCTGTCCGACGTCCGCGCCGGACGGCGCACCCTGGACCAGCGGGACCGCGCGTTCCTCGAGGTGCTCCGGAAGGGCAAGGCCGACGAGGTGATGGCGGCCGTCGGGGACTTCGTGAAGCAGGCGCGCACCCTGGCGCCCGACGCCGTGGTCGTGGTGGCGGGTGTGGGGGCCGGCGCCCTCCCTGGCGACGTGGCGATGCACACGGAGGTCGCCCACGTGCCCGCGTGGGTCGTCGGCGCGCCGGTGCCCGCGTCGGACTCGGCCGTGGATCTGACGGACCTCGCCGCGACGGTGTGGGGTCTCGCCGGCGTCGACCCGCCCGACGGCGTCCAGGGCGTGGACGTCCGGGCCATCGTCCCCGCGGCGTGGCCCACCCCGGCCTTCTCGGCCCACCGGGAGGCGGCGCTCGTCGTCCAGGGCGAGCGCGCTCTGCTCGAGCCCGGCGGGGACGAGCCTTCGCGCTGGCTGGCGCGCGGCGACGAGGGCTGGGCCCGGACCGAGACGTCCGACACGGAGAGCCTCCGGGAGGCGCTGCTCCGTCGTGAGCTTCGGGCGTGGCGCGCCGCCGGTGCGCGCTGGCGCGAGACCGAGTCCTCCGCCTCCGCGACGTGGGAGGGACCCCAGGGCCATGCGACGACCTGTGACCGCTGATCCCGAGGCCCTCGACGCCTTCGTCGGGCGCATCCTGGAGGGAGACGAGCGCGCCGCCGGCCGGGCCATGCGCCTGGTGGATGATCGCCAGCCGGTGGCCGTCGAGATCCTCAAGCGCCTGTATCCCCACACGGGGCGGGCGCGCATCGTGGGGATCACGGGCAACCCGGGCTCCGGGAAGTCCACCCTGACGGACCGGATCATCCGCTACTACCGGGACCAGGACCTCCGGGTGGGCGTGGTGGCGGTGGACCCGTCCAGCCCGTTCTCCGGCGGCGCCATCCTGGGCGACCGGATCCGCATGTCGGACCACGCCACGGATCGCGGGGTCTTCATCCGCAGCCTGGCGACGCGGGGACACCTGGGCGGGCTGAGCCGCTCCACGGCCGACGTCGTGTCCATCCTCGACGCCATGGGCTTCGACGTCGTCCTCCTCGAGACCGTCGGCGTGGGCCAGGACGAGGTGGAGGTGGTCAAGCTGGCCCACACCTCGGTCGTCGTGCTCGTGCCGGGCCTGGGCGACGACATCCAGGCCATCAAGGCCGGCATCCTGGAGATCGCCGACGTCTTCGCCATCAACAAGGCCGACCGCGAGGGCGTCGACCGCACCATCCGGGACATCCGGGCCCTGCAGAGCCTGGCGGAGGACGAGGGGGACTGGCGCCCGCCCATCGTGCCCACCGTGGCGGTGCGCGGCGAGGGCATCCCGGACCTCCTGAAGGCGGTGCACGACCACCAGGATCGGCCGTCGGACGACGCGGCGAAGGTGGCCCGCCTCCGGGACCGGGCCGCCCACGTGCTGGAGACCATCGTCCGCGACCACCTGGTGGAGCGGATGGCGGAGGCCCTGGGCCCCCGGGAGGATCAGCACGCCCTGCTGGACCGCCTCATCGCGCGGGACACGGACCCCTACACCGAGGCGAACCGCGTCCTGGCGGAGATCCTCCGTGGCGAAGCGTAGGCGACGCCACGAGCGCAGGGAGGCCCGAGGGGCAACGCCCGCCCCGCCCGAGGACCGCTCTGGACCGGCGCCGGAACCACGACCGCCGCGCCCCGCCGGGCCCCTGGAGAGGTTCGGGCCCCTCGCGGCCGCCGCGATCGTCCTCGTGGCGGCCGCCCTGGCCTCCCCGGCCGAGGACCACCTGCGCTTTTCGGGCCTGTGGGACCTGGGCCGCCTCCTGGCCGGCCTCGGCGCGGTGCTCGCGCTCGTCTCCACCCGGCTCGACGGTCCGACGCGGCGCCTCATCCGGGGCGGAGGCCTGTTGGCGGCGTGGCTGGGCGCCATGGCGCTGTTCGGACGCCACCCCGAGTGGCACCTCTCGCCCTTCGCCCACGCCCACGGCCACTTCGTGGGCTTCCCGAGCGCCCTGCCCTTCGTGGCGCTCGCCGCCGCCGCCCGGGCAGCCCTGCTGCGCCCCTCGGCGCGCCTCCCCGTGGCGGTCGGGGCCGTGGCGCTGCTGTGGGCCACGGCCGTCCTGCTGGTCCCCTGGTATCACCTCAACGAGGCGCACGTCCCCGTCATGACGGGCCTGGACCTCCTGCGCGAACGCGGCGTCGACTTGCTCGCCGGAGCCGTCCTCGTCCTCGGCCTCCTCCCGGTGGGGGCCGCCTGGCTGGACGTCGGCCGCGTGGCCTGGCGCGGCGGGGACGAGGCCGAGCGCTCCCGGGCCCGCCACCCTCCCGCCCTCCACCTCGCGGCCGTGGGCGCGTGGCTGGTGGCGGCCCACCACCTCCTGGCGCCCCTCCTCCTGGACGGGGCAGCATCGGGCCAGGTGGCGGGCGGCCTGCTGATCGCTGCCCTGCTGCTTCTCCTCGCCCTCGAGGGCACGGGCCTCCTGGTCGACCTGGAGGACGCTCCGCTCCCGGCCCTCCCGCGCCGGCGTGTCGGGGTCGCCGCGGACCTGGCCGTCCCTGCGGCGGTGCTCGTCCTCTACGCCCTGCTCAAGCTCCACGCCATGGGGCCGTCGAACACCGACGAGAACATCTACTTCTACATGGCCGCCGACCTGGCGCGGAGCGGCCGCTGGCCGTACGTGGACTTCTTCTTCGCCCACCCGCCCCTGCACATCCTGCTGCCCGCGTTCTTCTTCTGGATCTTCGGCTGGTCCCTGACCCTGGCCAAGGTCTTCAGCGTGCTGGCGGGCGCCATCGCCGGCCTGTCCGTGTGGGCGGTCGGGCGCCGCGGCTTCGGGCGGATCGGGGCGGCCTTCGCCGTGGTCGCCTTCCTCTTCGCGGCGGAGACCCTGAAGGCCACGACGAACATGACCGGCGTGAACCTCACCGTGATGTGGCTCGCGCTGGGCCTGTGGCAGAGCCTGTCCGGCCGCGGACGGACCGCCGGGGTGCTCTTCGGCCTCGCCGCGTGTACCGGCTTCTACAGCATGGCCGCCGTCTGCGCCCTCCTCGCCCTGGGCCTGTTCCGGGATCGCCGCTTCGCCGTGGGCCAGATCGCGGCCTTCGTCGCCGTGTGGGGAGGCATCAACCTGGTCTTCCTGTTGGCCGCGGGTGACGCGTTCGTGGACGGCGTGTACCGCTATCACGGCCTGAAGGAGTTCCAGGACCAGCGGATGATCCCGCTGATGGGCGGCGGAAAATCCCTGCCGGCCGCCCTGACGCACAACCTGAAGGTGATGGTGGACGGCAAGCCCTTCACCAAGGACGTCTACTATCACGCGCACCTGTGGACGGCCGGACTTCTGGCCCCGGTGCTCGGGGCCGCCTCCTGGCTCCTCCGCCGCGATCGCCCCGGCCCCCTGTGGCGGTTCGTGGATCCGCGGCGGTTCTGGCGCGACGGCGCGGACGGCACGGCGGCCATCGTCTGGTGCGTGGGGCTCGCGCTGTTCGTCCAGTTCAGCATGTTCCGCGAGCTGTACAGCTTCTACTTCACCCTCATCTACCCCGCGCTGGCCCTCTGCCTGGGCTACGTCTTCCAGCGTGGCGTCCGCCTCGCCTGGACGGCCGTCACGGGTCCCAGGGAGCACCGCCTCGGCGCGGCTCGCCTGGCCACCGCCACGGTCGCGTTCGCCCTGTTGTCCCTCTGGGAGCCCTGGGCCGCGAAGGCCAACCACATCTTCCCGAGCGAGTTCCGGGACCTGGGCCAGCGCAACGACTACGAGTGGACCGAGGCGGCGGTGCTGCCGGAGGTCGCAGACGCTCCCGTGCGGGCGCTGTTCTGGGGGGATCACCGGCTCAAGGGCGACATGGAGCGCGGCTATCGCCACTACCTGTGGAACAAGAAGCGGCTGTTCTCGTCCCTGCCCGACATCGCCGCGTGGATCCGGGAGCGCAGCGAGCCTCACGAGACCCTCGCCGGCGCCTCCACCTCGGCGCCGCTCGTCGCGCTGGCCTCCGACCGCCGGCTGGCGGCCGACGAGGCGGACACCAACAACAAGCGCTTCCGCTCCGGGCTCCTGGACGAGGAGGCCTACTGGAACGAGGTCTGCGCCGACGACGTGCGCTTCCTGGTGTCCACGTCCCGGAGCTACTTCACGCCCCGGCGGATGCGGAAGCTGCCCACGACCAGGCGTTGGTTCAGGCTCGCGAAGGTCTTCCGCGACCCGCGACTCAAGTACGGGCGGGACTATCCCGTGCTGATCCTCGAGCGGCGCGGCGAGCCTCCGGAGCCCGGCCTCGTGTGTCGCTGGGAGCCCCTCCCGTCCGGGGGGTGATTCCCTTGCGTCGAGCGGGACCTCCTCCCATCATCACGCCGATGTCCCGAGCAGGCAGGAGCACGCCCATGTCCACCCGCGCCATCTCCCGGTTCGCCGCCGTCCTGTGCCTCGCGGCACTCCCCTTCCTGCAGGTCGCCTGCGACGACGACGGCGACAACGGGACGACGGACACCGTGAGCGGCGATCCCGACGCCTCCGGCGGCGAGGACTCCACCGGTCCCGGCGACTCCGCCGGCGACGACACGACCGGCGCCGGGGCCTGCGATCCCATCACCCAGGAGGGCTGCGCGGCGGGTGAGAACTGCACGTACGCCGACCAGGACGCCACCGAGCCGAGCTGCGTCCAGGCCGGGGGGCTGGAGCCGGGCGCCCGGTGCGGCGAGGACGTCGACGGAAGCTGCACCGAGGGCATCTGCCTGTCGCTGAACCAGACCGAGTTCCGCTGCTACACCTTCTGCGAGACGCCCATCCACTGCCCGGACAACGGCGACTGCCTGAACCTGCAGGACTCGCCGTACTCGGTCTGCGCGCAGGAGGGCATCTACGAGACCTGCGACCTCCTCGCCCAGGACTGCGAGGACGGCAAGGGATGCTACCTCGTGGACGGCGAGCCGGAGCCCGTGTGCCTCCCCGCCGGCGACGGCGACGTGGAGGACCCGTGCGACAACGAGGCTGCCGCCTGCAAGGCCGGCCTCGTCTGCGTCGGCAACGGCTGCCGCCGCCTGTGCGACACCACCGCCGCCCAGCCCTGCGGAGACGACTTCACGGCCTGCTCGAGCTACTACCAGGGCGCCGGGTACTGCGACGAGTAGGCTCTCGGCGTCACCACGACAGGCCAGCGCAGCGCCGGCGGCGTCGCCCGCCGATGGGTCACGACTCGCCGAGAGGCCGCGAAACGGGGTCGTGGACGTGGACGTGGACGTGGTCGCGCTCACCGGGCACGACGTCTTGGTCGCACCGAAAGTGGGCTCGGGGCCGGGCCCCGTCGTGCTGCCGACGCCGTTGGAGCGGCGAGTGACCGCCGCGGACGGCGGTCCTGCTCCAACTTCCCGCTGGGATCCGCGGCTTGGCGGCTTGGCGGCTTGGCGGCTTGGTGACTTGGCGCGAGCCCTCTGGAGCTGGGGAGGTGTGGATGGTCGCCAGGCGACCTCGCCGGCGCGGGTGGCCCACCCCCGCCCACCCTCCTCCTCGTGACGGATTGGAGGCGATTCGTTGCGCGAGGCCTCGCGTCACTCGCGGCGCAGGCGCACGACCACCCAGAGGACGACGGCGAAGACAAGGCCGATGAGGCCGTGGCCGATGACCAGGTGGAGCAGGTCGTTCGACGCGCAGTGAAGCTCCACGGTCGTGAAGGCCACGAGGCCCCCGGCGGCGGCCATGGCCGTGAGGTGCCAGTCGGTGCCGGGCTGCGAGCGCTGGAACACTCGCACGAGGCCTCCGACCATGGCGGCCGTGGCCAGGCCGAGGCCCAGGCAGGCAAGGCCCGGGCCGGCGAGTCCGGTGACGCTGGGAGTCTCGCCGGTCCACAGGCTCGGCAGGAACGCCAGCAAGACGGGGAGCAGCAGGGCGGCGATGGTGAACGCCCACGCCCACCGGCCGACGGGCCGCCGGTGTGGGCCCCGGAGGCTCAGGGCCACGGCGAGGGAGACCGTCGCGACGAGGATGCTCAGGGTGGAGAGGTAGCGAACGGCGCCGCCCGGCGACAGGTCGGGCCGGATGCCCATGGCGGCCAGCATCGCGCCCGCGCCGGGCACCGCCAGCGCCACCACCAGGAGGATCCGCCAGCGGGTCGGCATCTCACGGAGGCGGTCCAGGAGCCCCGGCTCCCGGTCGACGGTCTCCTCGGCGACCCGCTCGAACAGGGCGTCCAGCTCCGCGTCGCGCGGGGCCGCGCGGCGGATCTCTTCCCGGTCCTGCAGCAGGTTCGGGTCGGTGGGGATCGGCTCGTCCATCTCTGTCCCCTACGCTCTCCGGGCGGGGTTGGTTACACGTCTCGTCACGCGTGGCCCTCGCCCAACATCTCGCGGAGCCTGTTGTAGCCCCGGTGGGCGCGCACCTTCACGGCGGACACGGAGGCGCCCAGCAACTCCGCAATCTCGGGGAAGCTCAGCTCTTCGTACCAGTGCAGCAGGATGACCTCGCGCTGACCGTCCGGGAGCTGGTCCAGACATCGCTGCACGAGGCGCTGGATCGACGTGCTCGCCGTCGGCATGGTCACCGGGGTCGGGTGGACCTCGGTGTCCAGCGCGGTCTCCGGCTTGCGCTTCCGCCGCCGGAAGAACTCCCGCCGCACGTTCACCGCGATGGTGTACAGCCACGGCCGCACCTCGCGGGACAGATCGAAGTCCTTCCGCGCCCGGTGGAAGTGCAGGAACGTCTTCTGGACGAGATCCCTCGCCTCGGTGTCGTCGCCCACGGCGCGAAGGAAGAAGCCGTGCAGCCGCGCCCCGTATCGGCGAAACAGCTCCTCGAAGGCGCGGCGTTCGCCGTCCCTCACGTAGCGCCGCATGAGCTCCTCGTCGGAGGACTCGCTCATGCGACGCCGCTCAACCCGCAGACGGAAGCGGATCGCCCGCCTCGCGCTCCTCCAGGATCTCCCGGATGGCGGAGACGATCTCGCTCATGGGCGTCCCTGGAGTGAACACGCGGGCGACGCCCTTGTCCCGGAGCGTCCTCACGTCCTCCTCGGGGATGATGCCCCCGACGAAGACGGCGATGTCGCCGGCGCCCCGGGCCTTCAGCTGATCGATCACCTCGGGCACCAGGTGATTGTGTGCGCCCGACAGGATGGACACGCCCACCAGGTCCACGTCCTCCTGGATGGCCGCGTTGACGATCATCTCCGGGGTCTGGTGCAGCCCCGTGTAGATCACCTCGAACCCGGCGTCGCGGAGGGCCCGCGCCACCACCTTCGCGCCCCGGTCGTGCCCGTCCAGGCCCGGCTTGCCGATGAGGATGCGATAGCGCTGGTCGGTCATGGTCTCTCCACTTCAGAGGATCTCCCTGGCGATGACCACCTTCTGGATCTCCGTGGTGCCCTCGAAGATCGTGGTCACGCGCGCATCCCGCATGTACCTCTCCACGGGATACTCCCGCGTATACCCGTAGCCGCCGTGGATTTGAATGGCTTCGTCCGTCACCCGCTTGGCGTTCTCCGTCGCGTGGACCTTCGCCATGGCGGCCTCGCGGGTGAAGCGGCGCTCGCCGCGCTCCTTGAGCCACGCCGCCCGCCGGACGAGGAGCTCCGAGGCCTCGATCCCCACGGCCATGTCGGCCAGCTTGTGCTGGATGGCCTGGAAGGTCCCGATGGGCTTGCCGAACTGCTTCCGCTCCAGGGCGTAGGTCGAGGCGGCGTCGAGGGCGGCCCGCGCGATGCCGTTGGCCATGGCGCCGATGGTGATGCGGCCGCCGTCCAGAGCCGCCATGGCGATGGTGAAGCCCATCCCCTCGTCGGCGAGGAGGTTGTCCGCCGGGACGACGCAGTCCTCCAGGATGACGGGGACCGTGGACGAGCCCTTGAGCCCGCACTTCTCCTCCGGCTTGCCGGTGGACAAGCCCTCGAAGGACGGCTCCACCACGAAGGCGCTGATGCCCTCGTGGCGGCTGTCCGGAGCCCCCGTGCGCGCCATGACGATGAACACGCCCGCGTGATCCCCTGAGGTGATCCACATCTTCGTGCCGTTGAGCACGTAGTGGTCGCCCTCCCTGCGCGCGGTCGCCTGCAGCCCGGCCGCGTCCGTGCCCGCGCCGGGCTCGGACAGGCAGAACGCCCCGGCCACCGCCTCGCCGGAGGTGAGCCGGGGGACGTACCTCCCGGCCAGGCCCTCGGAGCCGAAGCGGGCGATGGTCTCGGCGACCATGTTGGTGACGCTCATGCCCACCGCCGTCGACGCGCAGGCGTAGGCCACCTCGTTCAGCGCCATGGTCAGGGAGAGCACCCCGGCCTCCGCGCCCCCGTATGCCGCGGGCACGTTGACGCCCAGCAGGCCCAGCTCCCCCAGCGCCCGGAAGGACTCCGTCGGGAAACGGCCGGTGCGATCCAGCTCGGCGGCCTTCGGCGCCAGCTCCCGGCGCGCGAAGTCCCGGGCCAGGTCGCGGATCTGCGCCTGCTCGCCGGTCAGCTCCAGGTCCATGGGCCTACATCCTCGACTCGGCTTCCTTGAGCACGGACCGGGCGATGACCAGCCGCTGGATCTCGCTCGTCCCCTCGTAGATCTCGGTGATGCGCTGGTCCCGATAGTGCCGCTCGACCGCGTACTCCTTCACGTAGCCGTAGCCGCCGTGGACCTGCAGCGCCTGGTGGCAGACGCGGTGGGACATCTCCGAGGCGTAGAGCTTGCACATGGCGGACTCCTTGGAGAACCGCTTGCCCTGCCCCTTGAGCTGGGCCGCCCGGTAGGTGAGCAGCCGGGCGGCGTCGATCTCCACCGCCATGTCCGCCAGCTTGTTCTGGATGGCCTGCAGGCGGGCGATGGGGCCGCCGAAGGCCGTGCGCTCCTGGGCGTAGAAGGTGGCCGCCTCGAACGCGCCGCGGGCGATGCCCAGGGCCTGGGACGCGATGCCGACGCGCCCGCCGTCCAGGGTGGCCATGGCCACCTTGAAGCCGTCGCCGACCTCGCCGAGCCGATTCGCGTCGGGCACCCGGCAGTCCTCGAAGATGAGGCTGCAGGTGCCGGAGCCGCGGATGCCGAGCTTGTCCTCGGGCTTGCCGCGCTCGACGCCCTCCTGGTTCAGGTCGACGACGAAGGCGATGATGCCCCGGGTCCCCTTGGACCGGTCGGTCATGGCGATGAGGACGCAGACGTCCGCCTGGGGCCCGTTGGTGATCCAGTTCTTGGTGCCGTTGATGACCCACTCGTCGCCGTCCTTGACGGCCATGCAGGTCTGCGCGGCGGCGTCCGAGCCCGTGCCCGGCTCGGACAGGGCGAAGCAGCCCAGGAGGTCCCCCTTGGCCAGGGGCACCAGCCACTTGCGCTTCTGGGTCTCCGAGCCGAACTTCAGGATCGGGTCGCAGACCAGGGAGTTCTGGACGCTCATGATGACGCCCGTGGAGGCGCACGCCCGGGAGATCTCCTCCATCGCGATGACGTAGGAGATCGCGTCCATGCCGGAGCCCCCGTACTCGTCGGGGACGCACATGCCCATCAGTCCCATCTCGGACATCTCGGCCACGAGGTCCGCCGGATAGCGGTGGTCCCGGTCGAGCTCCGCGGCCTGCGGGCGGACGCGGTTTTCCGCGAAGTCTCGGGTCATCTGCTGGAGGAGCGACTGCTCCTCGGTGAGCTGGAAGTCCATCGGGTTCCTCTTCCGTGTGGGGGCCGATGCGTCCGTGCGCGGGCCGCAGACTGTTCGACCGGCGGGGACGCTCGTCCTACTCGCCCTTGAAGGCGGGCTTTCGCTTCTCGAGGAAGGCGCTGGTGCCCTCCCGCATGTCCTCGGTCTTGAACATCGTCCCGAAGAGCATCGACTCGAACTCGAGGCCGACCTCGAGGCTCAGGTCGTAGCCGCGGTTGAGCGACCGCTTGGCGGCGCCCACCGCCAGCGGGCCCTTCGAGGCGATGGTCCGGGCGATGTCGTGGGCGTGCTTCAGGAGCTCGTCCTGCGTGTACACGGCGTTGGCCAGCCCCAGCTCCCGCGCCCGGGCGCCGTCGATGATCTCGCCGGTGAAGATGAGCTGCTTGGCCCTCGCGCGGCCCACGATGCGGGCCAGCCGCTGGGTGCCGCCGAAGCCCGGGATGAGCCCCAGGTTCACCTCCGGCTGGCCGAAGTGGGCGTTGTCGCTGGCGAGGATGAAGTCACAGGCCATCGCCAGCTCGCAGCCGCCGCCGAGGGCGAAGCCGTTCACCGCGGCGATGACGGCCTTCGGCACGCCCTCGATCTCCATGGTGAGCGCCTGACCGAGCTTGGCGAACTCCTCCGCCTGCTCCTGGGTCATGTCGGACATCTCGGCGATGTCGGCGCCGGCGACGAACGCCTTGCTGCCCGCCCCCGTGATGATGAGCACGCGGGCGTCCTGGTCGTGCCGGAAGTCGAAGAAGGCGCGCCTCAGCTCCACCAGGGTCTTCCGGTTCAGGGCGTTCCGCACCTCGGGCCGGTTGATGGTGAGCTGGACGACCGAGTCCTCGCGCTCGTACAGCAGGTGATCGTACGGCATGTGGGGGTCTCCTCGGTCCGGTGCGCTAGTAGGTGAAGAAGCCGCGGCCGACCTTGCGGCCGAGGCGGCCGGCGTCGACGTACTGCCGCAGCAGCGGGCACGGCCGGTACTTGGGGTCGCCGAGGCCCTCGTGGAGCACCTCGGCGATGGCCAGCACGGTGTCCAGGCCGATGAAGTCGGCGAGGGTCAGCGGGCCCATGGGCTGGTTCGTGCCCAGCTTCATGGCCTTGTCGATGTCCTCGGCCGAGGCCACGCCCTCGTGCAGCGCGAAGACCGCCTCGTTGAGCATGGGGACCAGGATGCGGTTGACGATGAAGCCCGAGAAGTCCCGCGCCTCCACCACCGTCTTGCCCATGCGCTCGGCCAGGATGCGGGTCACCTCGAAGGTCTCGTCGCTGGTCTCCAGGCCGCGGATGACCTCGACGAGCTTCATGATCGGCACGGGGTTCATGAAGTGCATGCCGATGAAGCGCTGGGGCCGCGACGTCACGGCGGCGAGACGCGTGATGCTGATGGACGACGTGTTGCTCGCCAGGATGGCGTCGTCCTTCACGACCTCGTCCAGCTCCGCGAAGATGGCGCGCTTCAGCTCCTCGTCCTCGGTGGCCGCCTCGACGACCAGGTCGCACTCCTCGAGCGCCGAGATGTCCGTCGTGAAGGTCAGGCGCTCCAGGGCGCCCTGCTTGTCCTCCTCGGACAGGCGCTCCTTGTTCACGAGCTTGGACAGGCTCTTGTCGATGCCCGCCTTCGCCCGCTCGAGCTGCCCCTCGGACACGTCCCGCACGGTGACGTCCATGTGGGACACCGCCGCCACCTGGGCGATCCCGGCGCCCATCTGCCCTGCGCCCACGACGCCCACGCTGTGAATGGCCATGGTCTGCTCCCTTCGCGGCCGGGGCGGTCGCCCCGCCCCGGCGGGTTTGTCGGCTGACTCAGACGCGCTCGACGACCACCGAGATGGCCTCGCCCCCGCCCAGGCAGATGCCGGCGCAGCCGTAGCGGCCGCCCTGGTCCTGCAGGGCGTGCAGCAGCGTCACGAGGATGCGGTTGCCCGACGCCCCGATGGGGTGCCCCAGGGCGACGGCGCCGCCGCGGACGTTGACCTTGTCCATGTCGATGCCGAGCTGATCGCCCACCGCCAGGGCCACCACGGAGAACGCCTCGTTGATCTCGAAGAGGTCGATGTCGCCCAGCTCCAGGCCGGCCTTGCCGACCGCGTCCTTCACGGCGCCGGTGGGCGCGGTGGTGAACCACTCCGGGTCCTGGGCGTGCGCCCCCGCGGACAGGATGCGGGCCATGGGCGTGAGGCCCAGCTCCCTGGCCTTGTCCGCGCTCATCACGACGCACGCCGAGGCGCCGTCGTTGATGCTGGACGCGTTGGCCGCCGTCACCGTGCCCTCCTTCTCGAAGGCGGCGCGCAGCTTGGGGAACTTCTCCGGCTTGCCGCGGCCCGGCTCCTCGTCCTTGTCCACGACCAGGGGGTCTCCCTTGCGCTGGGGGACCTCCACCGGGGCGACCTCCCTGTCGAAGTAGCCCTTCTCGACGGACTCCTTCGCGCGCCGGTAGCTCTCCTTGGCGAAGTCGTCCTGCGCCTCGCGGGGCACGTTGCACTCGCGGGCGCACAGCTCCGCGGCGGAGCCCATGTGGTAGTCGTTGTAGACGTCCCACAGGCCGTCGAGGACCATGGCGTCCAGGACCTTGCCGTGACCCATGCGATAGCCGTTGCGGCCCTTCGGCAGCAGATACGGCGCCATGGTCATGTTCTCCATGCCGCCGGCCACGACGATGTCCGCGTCGCCGCAGCGGATCATCTGGCTCGCCATGATGACCGTCTTGAGGCCGGAGCCGCACACCTTGTGGACCGTACTCGCGCCGACCGAGGTCGGCACGTCGGCGTAGATGGAGGCCTGCCGCGCGGGAGCCTGGCCGATGCCCGCCTGCAGCACGCAGCCCATGAGGACCTCGTCGACCGTCGCCGGGTCCACGCCCGCCCGGTCGAGGGCCGCTCGGATGGCCACCGCCCCGAGCCTGGGGGACGGGACCGACGCGAACGCGCCGTTGAAGCTGCCGATGGGAGTCCGGGCACCGCTGACGATGACGACTTCGCGCATGGTCTCCTCCGCTGCAAGGGCCGTCGGTTAGCACCGGCCGCGAGAGCCTGTCAACGCGCCCCGCGGCGCCGAGCCGCGGCTCGGAGCGGGCGACAGCGAGGGGGTGACGGGCCGTCTGCGGCCGGGGGGCATGGTACCCCTTTGGAAGCCCTCTGACACGCACGGATTTCGGAGCGCATCAGGCCGCCCTCCGACGCGACGGTGCACCTCCCCCGGCTCGCGTGTAGGCTGCTCGCGCACGGAGCGACCGCGCCACCATCGCCCACGAGGGAGAGCCATGTCCGACGAGCTGGTCCTGGTGTCCACGAACAACGGGGTGCGCACCCTGACGATGAACAACGCGCGCCGGCTGAACGGCTGGACCCTGGAGATGATGGAGGCGCTCTTCGGCGCCATGGACGAGGCGGCCTCCGACGACGCCGTCGGCGCGCTGGTGCTCACGGGCGCGGGCGACTACTACAGCGCCGGCGTGAACCTCTCGTCGACCATCCAGCTGGACCACCCGCGCAAGCTGCGGGACCTGATCGCCAGCCACAACCAGGCCGTCTTCGACCACTTCATCGACTTCGACAAGCCGATCCTGGTCGCCGTGAACGGCCCGGCCATCGGCGCGACGGTCACGTCGGCCACGCTGTGCGACGCCATCATCGCCTCCGAGCGGGCGACGTTCTCCACACCGTTCGCGCGCCTCGGCGTGCCCCCCGAGGGCTGCTCCACCGAGCACCTGCCGAACCTCGTCGGCGAGGCCGCCGCCCGGCGCATGCTCGGCGAGGAGGGCTGGAAGCCTACGGCCCGGGAGGCCCTCGACATCGGGCTGGTCGACGAGGTGACGGCCCCCGAGGACCTGATCCCGCGCGCCCAGGAGATCGCCGAGTCCTGGGTCGAAGAGGGGCGCCCCCGCCGCTTCCGGGCCGGCGCCACCCGCGAGCGCCTGAAGGAGGTCAACGCGCGCGAGTCCCAGGACCTCGCCGACGCCTTCCTCGCCCCGCCGTTCCTCATGGGCCAGTACCGCTTCCTGCGTAGCCGGAAGAAGTACGGCCCCGCGCTGATGTTCCTGGGCCTGCGCCTCACCCGCCCGGTGTGGTCGCTGCTCCTGTAGCGTCGTGGTCCGGCGAGCGGAGGGACACGGCGGCGCCGGTGCTCGGGGTGCGCAGACCTGTCAGGCTGCAGGGAGCGTGAACCGCACCGTGGTGCCGCGGTCGGGCTCGGTCTCGAGCCAGATGCGGCCGCCGTGCTTCTCCACGAGGACCCGGGCGATGGCGAGGCCCATCCCCTCCCCGACGACCTCGTCGTCGCTGCAGAGCCGCACGAACGGGTCGAAGGCGGCCGGGGCGTCCTCGGCGGGCATCCCCCGGCCGTCGTCCCGGACGCTCACCTCGACCTCCCCGTCCCGGCGCTGGGCGTCCACCCGGATGCGCACGCCCGGACCCCGCCGATAGCAGGCGGCATTGGCCAGCAGGTGCTCCATGACCGTCCCGAGGCGGGCCTGATCGCCGCGGACCGCGGGCAGGTCGCCCACCTCCACGTCGGCCTCGGCCTCCTCCAGGACGCCCGCAACGTTGGCCCGGGCCGCGTCGACCACCCGGTCCAGGGCCACGGCCTCGGGCTCGAGCACGGCCCGCCGGGCGGTCAGGTAGGACAGCATGGCCTCCAGGAGCTTGGACGTGCGGCCGACGCCCTCCAGCAGGTTGTCCAGGAAGCGGCCGGCGGACTCGTCCAGCTGGCTCCGGAACCTCAAGGAGAGGAGCTCCGCGTATCCCTGTATGGTCTGCAGCGGGCCGCGGAGGTCGTGGCCCAGGGAGCGTGTCGCCCGCGCCAGCTCCACCTCCCCGCGCCGGGAGCGCTCGATCTCCTCCCGCACGGCGTCCGCGAGAGCCTCCGCCCTCCACGGCGCGCGGACGTAGCGGTGGATCCCCGCCCGGTTGACGGCCTCGACGACGCGGTCGGCATCCTCGGCAGGCCCGACCAGGATCCGCGCCGCGGCGGGCGCCTGCCTCGCGGCGACCGCGAGCGTGAAGAGGGCGTCGTCGCCCAGGCTCTCGTCGCACACCACCGCGCGCACGCGGCCTTCCTCCACGGTGGCCGCGGCGCCGCCCGCACTCGCCTCGGTCGACACCTCGTGGTCGGTCCCGAGCGCCTCGCTCGCCTCCCGGCGGAACCCGGCGTCACCGGAGACGACGACGACCTTCGGCGGACCCTCGTGCCGGACTCGGGCCATGCTGCACCTCCGCGCGGGGACACGCGCCGCTCGACGCTTGGTGGGATACCCCGAGGCTACTGGAAAGCCGCGGCGACTGTCAGCCGCCGGGCGGTGCTCCGGCCGCCTCCGGCCCCCGGTCGGCGCGGAGGGCGAGGAACCCCGCCTGGAACACGCGCTCGCGCCGTCCCTGGGATCCGCGCCGCGCCACGCCCTCCAGCGTGCCCACGACCACGCGGGGGCGCACGGAGGTGATCGCCAGGCGGCGAGGCGTGACGAGCCAGCGGTTCCGGGCGTCGGTCCGAAGGCCGATCGTGGCCTGCGCCATCGCCTCGGGTCCCAGCTCGAGCCCCTCCAGGGCCTCCAGGCGCGTCCCCTCCGGAACGGCCAGCGGAATGACGGCGCGGAGGGCCCGCGCGTCCGGCGCCACGGGGCCCTCGGCCGCCAGCAGGCGGAGGACCAGGTGGGGCCCCTCCCCGTCCGACGTCGTGTGGGCGACCGCCCAGGTCCAGGGAAGCAGGAGGTCGGCGGCGTCCAGGCGCACCCGCGTCCAGTAGCCGTCCGGAACCCGGAGCCCCGGGGTCATGGGGACCAGCGGCCCCGCGCCGTCCACCCTCGGCCCCCGCGAGGGCAGGTGGACCGGCGGACCCTCGAGGGCCACGGGCTCGGGCGCCCCCGTGTCCCCGCCCTGCGGCGGAGGCATCTCCAACCACTCGGGGCAGGCGGTCAGGCCACCGGCGCCCAGGACCAGGAACCCCACGACCAGGGCCGCGCGGGACGAGTTCGGCCTGCCTCTCCGCACGCCCCTCAGTCGTCCTTCTCGAGGGCCTTCATCAGCTTCTCCCCCAGGGTCCCGAGGCCCTTGTCGCCGGCGGGCTCCTGCGCCTCCCGATCGCGCCAGACCTTCGGCTGCCCGCCGCCGCGAGGACTGCCACGCCGGGGTCCACCGCCCCTGGGACGCGGCTTCGCCGCCCGCTCGGACTCGTCCTTCACGGTGAGCCCGATCTTCCGCTCGTCCGAGTCCACGCGGAGGATGCGCACCTCCACCTCGGAGCCGGGCTTGTAGGCGGACTGCAGGGGTTGTCCCTGGGGGACGCCACTCTCGCTGGCGTGCAGCAGTCCCGTGACGCCGGGCTCGAGGTCGATGAAGACGCCAAACTGGGCGATCCGGGCGACGGTGCCCTTCACGACGGTCCCCGGGGAGTATCGCTCCTCGGCGCTGTCCCACGGGTCGTCGGAGAGGTCCTTGAGGCTCAGCCCGATGCGGCGCTGCCCCAGGTCGATGCCGGTGACCTTCACGCGCACGTGATCCCCCTTGGAGACCACCTCCTTGGGGTGCCGCACGTGGTGGTGGGCCATGTCGGAGACGTGGATCATCCCGTCCACGTGGGGCGCCAGGTTCACGAACGCCCCGAAGTTCGTCAGGCGGACGATCGTGCCGTCCACGACGCTGCCCACCTGGATGGCCTGCATGGCGTCCTCGAAAGGGTCACCCTGCGCCCGGGCGATGGACAGCCCCACCCGGTCTCGGTCCTCGTCCACCTCGAGGACGACGACCTCCACCTCCTGGCCGAGGGAGACCACCTCGTGGGGATCGTCCACGTGGCCCCAGCTCAGCTCGCTCGTGTGCACCAGGCCATCCACGCCGCCCAGGTCCACGAACGCGCCGAACTTCTGGATGCTCCGGACCACGCCCGGCAGCCGGGCGCCCGGCACGAGGCGCTCCCTGAGCTCGGCGGCCTGCTCGGCCCGCTGCTCCCGGAGGAGCTCCGCGCGGGACAGGACCGGCGAGCCCTCCCGGAGCTCCAGCACCTTGAAGGTGAGCGTGCGGCCCACGTACTCCTGCGGCTCGGGCGGCCGGAACAGGTCCATGTGGCTCATGGGGCAGAACGCGCGGCCCCCGGCGGCCTCCACCTCGAAGCCGCCCTTGTTGACGTCGACCACCTTCCCCTCGACGGGCAGGCCGGCCTCGTACGCTTCGATGATGGCCTCGCGGTCCCGGACCCCGCGGCCCACGGACGTGCGGACCCGGACGCCGTTCGCGTCCATGCCGGCGACCACGCCCTCGAGGCGGTCGCCCTGCTCGACGGTGAGGTGACCCTCCAGATCGCGGAGCTCCTCCTTCAGGACGTAGCCCGTGACCTTGCCGCCCAGGTCCAGGAAGACCTCGTCTCCGTGGAGGCTGACCACCTCCACGACGCCCTCGACCTTGTCCCCGGGCCGGAAGCCGTCGGGCTGATCTCCGCCCGCCTCCTGCTCGGCGAGGAGCGCGGCGAAGTCCCCGTCGGTCTCCACCTCGACCCGTGGCGCCGGCTTCGGGCGCTCCTCGGGCGTCGGCTCGGGCTCCGGCGCCTGCTCCCCCTGGCCCACCCGGACCACCGTGGGCCGGCGCCCGGCGGCGGCCGGCTCGACCCCCTCGTCGGTGGCCGAGACGCTGCCGCCCCGCTGCTTGTCGTCGCGCTCGCTCATTCGCCTGGCTCCTGCGCGCTGGAAGGCGCGCGGACTATAGTTGTGGGCTCACCCGTAGACAAGCACGCGCACGCCCCCGAAATTCCACGGACGGCCGGGCGCAGGACCCTCGCCGGAGGCTCACAGCCCTGCACATCTCGGGATACCGCGATCTCGCGGACAATCGCGCGCCGCGCCGCCGAACCTCGAAGGCCAGCAAACCGCTCGCACACCGGTTCGGCCGAGGCTGCCAGGCCACCGGCAGGCCAGCAGCGAGCGACCCGGGCCGGAGCGTGCCGTTTTCCTTTGCGTCTTCACGTCTTTGCGCGAGCACTTCGTCTCGCGCCACGTGAGGAGCTGTGAGTCGCCGTTGGCGCTCCGCCCCGACCGACGCCCGTCATTGACAAGGCCCGCGGGGCCCCGCTAGCTTCGCGCGGCCACGGAGGCCGGCATGGCGAGCAGGAAGGTCGCGACGACCATCTACATCACCGTCGAGCAGGATCGGCAGCTCAAGCTGCTCAGCCAGGTGACCGGCACGCCCATGGCGCAGTTCATCCGCGAGGGGATCGACCTGGCGCTGGAGAAGTACCGGGATCGCCTCCCCACCCAGCTCGGGCTCGCCATCGGCGACGAGGGGGACGGTTGACCGGCGCCACGGACCTCGACGCGCGTGGGGAGAGCGATTCCAGATGCGGGTGATCATCACCGGCGGCGCGGGCTTCATCGGCTCGCACCTCTGTGAGCGGTTCGTCGCCGACGGCCACGAGGTCGTCGGGGTCGACGACCTGTCCACCGGCGCGCGCGCCAACCTGGCGGGGCTGGAGCGAGAGCCCCGCTTCGATCTGGTGGAGGCCGACGTCGTGGACGGGCTCGGCGACGCGCCGGCCGCCGACGCCATCCTTCACTTCGCGTCTCCCGCCAGCCCGGTGGACTACGCGCGCCTGGCGGTCGAGACCCTCCGCGCCGGATCCGAGGGTACGCTGCACTGCCTGGAGGCGGCACGCGACCAGGGCGCCGTGTTCCTCCTGGCGTCCACGAGCGAGGTGTACGGCGATCCCCAGGTCCACCCCCAGCCGGAGGACTACTGGGGCCACGTGAACCCCGTGGGGCCGCGCGCCTGCTACGACGAGGCCAAGCGCTTCGCGGAGGCCGCGACCTCCACGTACCGGCGCGTCCACGGCGTCGACGGCCGAATCATCCGGATCTTCAACACCTACGGCCCCCGCATGCGCCTCGGCGACGGCCGCGTGGTCCCCACGTTCATGGAGCGCGTGCTGCGCGGCCGGGCCCTTCCCGTGTTCGGGGACGGCTCCCAGTCGCGGAGCTTCTGCTTCGTGGACGACCTGGTCGAGGGCGTCGTCCGCATGGTCCACGGCGACCAGGCCGGCCCGCTGAACCTGGGCAACCCGGACGAGCACAGCATCCTCGAGCTCGCCCGCATCTGCATCGATCTGTTCGGAGGCTGCACCAGCGAGGTGATCCACCGGGATCTCCCGGCGGACGACCCCAAGGTGCGCCGCCCGGACATCGCCCTCGCCCGCCGGGTGCTCGGCTGGGAGCCCGCCGTGGGCCTCCGCGAGGGCCTCACCCGCAGCGCCCCGTGGTTCCGCGCCGCGGTGGCCGCCGGGGAATAGTCCGCGCCCTCGCGCGCTCTACCCCCTGTCCGTTCGCCCCCACGAGCCCCGGGCGCGTCCCGCGCCCACGCATCAGGAGCCCGATGGCACGCAAGATCGCCGGCGGAGCGAAGTTCCCCCAGGAGCGCATCCGGAACTTCTCCATCATCGCGCACATCGATCACGGCAAGTCCACGCTGGCGGATCGCCTGCTCGAGCTGACCGGCACCGTGAGCGGCCGGGACCGCAAGGACCAGTTCCTCGACAAGATGGACCTGGAGCGGGAGCGCGGCATCACCATCAAGAGCCAGAGCGTGCGCCTGCTGTACGACGCCGACGACGGCGAGACGTACCAGCTCAACCTCATCGACACGCCGGGGCACGTGGACTTCAGCTACGAGGTCTCCCGGAGCCTCAAGGCCTGCGAGGGGGCCCTGCTGGTGGTGGACGCGTCCCAGGGCGTCGAGGCCCAGACCCTGGCCAACGTCTACCTGGCCCTGGAGGAGGACCTCGAGCTCGTCGTGGTCCTCAACAAGATCGACCTCCCCGCCGCCGACGTGGAGCGCGTGAAGCGGGAGATCGAGGACGGCATCGGGCTGGACGCCTCGGACGCGATCCTGGTGTCGGCCAAGGACGGCACGGGGGTGCCCGAGCTGCTCGAGGCCATCGTCCACCGGCTGCCACCGCCGGAGGGCCCGCGCGAGGCGGCTCCTCGCGCGCTCATCTTCGACTCCTACTACGACGTCTACCGGGGGGTCGTCGTGATGCTCCGCCAGTTCGAGGGCACCCTCCGCAAGGGGATGAAGGTGCGCCTGATGAACACGGGCGCCGAGCAGGAGGTCCAGGAGCTGGGCGTGGTCAGCCCGGAGATGATGCCCGTGAACGAGCTGGTGGCCGGCGAGGTCGGCTACATGATCTGCGGCATCAAGGACATCCGCGAGGCCCAGGTCGGCGACACGATCACGGACGCCAAGAACCGGGCGGAGGCGCCCCTCGCGGGCTACGAGCCGGCCCGGCCCATGGTCTACTCGGGCATCTTCCCCATCGACGGCTCCGACTACGAGGGCCTGCGCGAGGCCCTGGAGAAGCTGTCGCTCAACGACGCCTCCATCGCCTGGGAGCCGGAGACGTCCGGCGCCCTGGGCTTCGGCTTCCGCGTGGGCTTCCTGGGCCTGCTGCACATGGAGATCGTCCAGGAGCGCCTGGAGCGGGAGTTCGATCTGGACCTCATCACCACCGCCCCGTCGGTCGTCTACAAGGTCGTGACGAACGAGGGCGACGAGGTGATGGTCGAAAACCCCAAGAACCTCCCCAAGCCGGCGGACATCGACCACATCGAGGAGCCCCACGTCCGGGCGACCATCCACACGCCGCAGGACTTCGTCGGGCCGGTGCTGGCGCTCTGCGAGGAGCGCCGGGGCATCCAGCAGGAGATGACCTTCCTGAGCTCCAGCCGCGTGCTCGTGGTCTACGACATCCCCATGGCCGAGATCATCCTCGACTTCTTCGACCGCCTGAAGACGGCGACGCGGGGCTACGCCTCGCTGGACTACGAGATCCTCGGCTTCCGGGCGGACGACCTGGTCAAGGTGGACATCCTGGTCAACGGGGACCCCGTGGACGCCCTGGCCCTCATCGTGCACCGCGATCGGGCCCAGCAGCGCGGCCGCGACATGTGCGACAAGCTCCGCGAGCTCATCCCGCGCCAGCAGTTCGACGTGGCCATCCAGGCGGCCATCGGCGGCAAGATCATCGCCCGCGAGACCGTCCGCGCCTATCGAAAGAACGTCACGGCCAAGTGCTACGGCGGCGACATCACGCGGAAGCGCAAGCTCATCGAGAAGCAGAAGGCCGGCAAGCGGCGCATGAAGCAGGTGGGCAACGTCGAGATCCCCCAGTCGGCCTTCCTGGCCGTGCTGAAGTCCGACTGACGGGCGCGGCGACTCGGCCCCTCAGGGCAATCGCAAAGTCGGAAAGGTCAGGGCCGTGCGGCGGTACGGCGCCCGGCCCCGGATTGCACCCGCTCGGAAACGATGGGTTTTGCGCGTCTGAGAGCAGGCACGGGCAAGGGCAAGGGCAAAGGCAAGGGAGGGCGGTCGACTTTGCGACCGCCCTGCTCGGCGGCCCCTGAGGCGTTGACACCGGGGATCCCCGGCACCTATAAGCCGTGCGCGAGCCGCGCGCCATGCGCTGAGCGCCGCGAAGAACCCCTGCTCCGGAGCTCGGATGTCTCCGCCTGGCAACACCCGGTCGTCTCGCGGAGGAGGCTCCAAGGGGGTCTCCCGCAAGCGACTCGTTCGCCGGGCCCGCGAGCTGGTGCGGGAGGCCACGACGCTCGTCCGGAAGAAGGGCACGCGGGCTGGCTCGGCCGCGGTGGAGACCGTGCGGGGGGACCTGGACGCCGTGCGGGACGCGCTCCCCGCCAGGGGGCGCCGCGACGCCGACCTGGAGAGGCTGGCGACCGCGACCGAGGCCCTCGACCGCTCCCTCGAGGAGCACTTCGGCTCCTGGCGCAAGACCATGCTCCGGGAGTACGTGGAGGCCATCGCCTGGGCCGTCGGCCTGGCGCTGCTCATCCGGTCGTTCTTCTTCGAGGCCTTCTCCATCCCCAGCGGGTCCATGCTGCCGACCCTGCACATCGGGGATCGCCTCTTCGTCAACAAGATCGCCTTCGGGCTGTACGTGCCCTTCTCGTCCCACCGCATGGTCCACTGGGACGAGCCCGATCGCGGCGACGTCATCGTCTTCGAGTTCGACCACGCGGGCGCCCACAAGGGCGAGGACTACATCAAGCGGGTCATCGGGCTGCCCGGCGACCGGGTCCGCCTGGAGGACAACCGGCTGTGGATCAACGGCGAACCGGTCCCGACGGAGGTGCTGGGGGAGGCGCGGTGCGCCGTGTACGACAGCGGCCGGGACGAGGCCGGCGCCGCGGTGGCCGAGTGCCCCTGCGTCCGGCAGGAGGAGACGGTCGACGGCACGACGTACACGACCCAGCACATGCTCACCCCGCCCGGCGGCGGCGTGTTCGGCCGGGCCCGGTGCGTCAACCAGCCCGACTGGCCGCTCCGCGACAGCCACGGCCGCTACATCGGTGACGCCGGCGCCAACGAGGCCTGGCCCGACGTGGTGGTCCCGGAGGATCACGTCCTCGTGATGGGCGACAACCGGGATCGGTCGGAGGACGGGCGCTTCTGGGGCTTCGTCGACTTCGACGACATCAAGGGCAACGCGTTCGTGATCTGGTGGGCGCGGGACACCTCGCGCCTGTTCACCTGGCTCGACTGAGGGAACCATGGGCGAGCTTCGTCTCCAGCGCATCCTCCTCGACGCCGACGGCATTCGACGGGCGCTGAGGCGCATCGCCCGCGAGATCGTCGAGTCCACGGGCGGCGTCGAACGCCTCGCCGTCGTCGGCATCCACCGCGGCGGGGTGCACCTGGGCCGCAGGCTCGTGGATCTCATCGAGGAGGACGAGGGCATCCGGCCGGCCGAGGGGATGATCGACATCACCCTGTACCGGGACGACGTCTTCATCGGCCTGCCCCAGCCCGTCGTGGGCCGCACGGAGATGCCCTTCGACGTCACGGGCATGCGCCTGCTGCTCGTCGACGACGTCCTCTACACGGGGCGCACGGTGCGGGCCGGGCTGGACGCGGTCATCGACTACGGCCGGCCCGAGTGGATCCGGCTCGCCGTGCTGGTGGACCGGGGCCACCGGGAGCTTCCCATCCAGGCGGACTTCGTCGGCCAGCAGATCACGACGGAGCGGCGCCACTCCGTCAAGGTGGAGCTGATCGAGGAGGGCGCCCCGGAGGATCGCATCGCGCTCTACGTGAAGGAGGGGGCCTGATGGCCATCACGCTGCCACACCTCCTGGGGATGGAGGACCTCGGTCGGGACACGCTCACGGCGATCCTGGACCTGGCCGAGCACTTCAAGCGCGTCAACGAGCGCCGCATGAAGAAGGTGCCCGCGCTCCGCGGCGTGCTCGTCGTGAACTTCTTCGTGGAGTCGTCCACGCGCACCCGGAGCAGCTTCGAGATCGCCGAGAAGCGGCTGTCCGCGGACACGCTGAACTTCAGCGCCTCGACGTCCAGCCTGTCGAAGGGCGAGACCCTCATCGACACGGTCCGGAACCTCCAGGCCATGGCCCCGGACATCCTGGTCGTCCGGCACGCCTCCGCCGGGGTCCCGGGCCTGCTCACGCGACACATCGACGCGGCCGTGGTGAACGCCGGGGACGGCTGGCACGAGCACCCGACCCAGGCCCTGCTGGACATGATGACCATGCGCCAGCACTGCGGGCGGCTGGACGGCCTGGAGGTCGCCATCGTCGGCGACATCGACCACAGCCGCGTGGCCCGCTCGAACGTCTTCGGCCTGACCACCATGGGCGCCCGGGTGCGGGTGGCCGGTCCCGCGACCATGCTGCCGCCGCACCTCGAGGACCTGGGCGTGACGGCCCACCGGCGCATCGAGCCGGCCCTGGAGGGCGCCGACGTGGTGATGATGCTCCGCATCCAGAAGGAGCGCATGGGCCACGACCTCTTCCCGGACGACCGGGAGTACTTCCGCTACTTCGGGCTCACCCGGGAGCGGCTGGCCCTGGCGAAGCCGGGCGCCATCGTCATGCACCCCGGCCCCATGAACCGCGGCGTGGAGATCGCGCCGGAGGTGGCGGACGGCGAGCACAACGTCATCCTGGAGCAGGTCGCCAACGGGGTGGCCGCGCGGATGGCGGTCCTGTACCTGGTGGCCGGCGGCGGCCTCGCGGAGGAGGGCTGACATGGCACGCCTGGTCCTGAACGACGCCCGCATCCTCGACCCCGTGGAGGGCACGGACGCCCCGGGCACGGTCATCGTCGAGGGCGATCGGATCACCGGCGTGGCCCTGCCCGGCGACGGCGACGTCTCCCCGCAGCCCTGCGATCGCGTCGAGTCCCTGGAGGGCTGCTGGCTCGTCCCGGGCCTCGTGGACCTGCGCTGCGCCCTCCGAGAGCCGGGCTTCGAGTTCAAGGAGGACGTCCACACGGGCCTGAGGGCCGCGGCCGCCGGAGGATACACGGCGGTGTGCACGACCCCGGACACCCGGCCCGTGACGGATCGCGAGGCGGTGGTCCGCCAGATCCTCGAGCGCTCCGAGACCGCCGAGGGCGCGCGCCTGCTGCCGGTGGGCGCGGCGACGGCCGGCCTGGGGGACCAGACCCTGGCCCCGATCGGCGAGCTGAAGGAGGCCGGCTGCGTGGCGGTGAGCCAGGGCGAGCACCCGCTGCGGAGCGCGCGCCTCATGCGGCGCCTCCTGGAGTACGCCGGCGGCTTCGGCATCCCCGTGTTCATCTCGCCGACCGAGCCGACCCTGGAGGGGCTCTGCGACGAGGGCCTGGCCTCCACCCGCCTGGGGCTCCCGGGCAGCCCGGCCGCGGCGGAGGCCATCGGGGTCTCCCGGGACACGCTCCTGGCGGAGCTGACAGGCCAGCGCCTGCACCTGCAGCGCCTGAGCACCGCCGACGGCCTGGCGGCCCTGCGCGCCGCCCGGGAGCGGGGCGTGCCCGTCACCTGCGACGTGACCGGCCACCACCTGAGCCTCACGGTGGAGGCCCTGGAACACTACGATCCCGACGCGCGCGTCCGGCCCCCGCTCCGGGCCGCACACCACCGGGAGGCGCTCCGGCAGGCCCTGGCGGAGGGGCTCATCGACGCCGTGGTCAGCGATCATCAGCCCCACCACGCGGAGGACAAGGCCCGGGAGTTCGACGCGGCCGCCACGGGCGTCAGCGCCATCGAGACCACGGCCTCCCTCGTGCTGATGCTGGTGGACGAGGGCGTGATCTCCCCGCTGCGTGCCGTGGAGCTTCTGTCGGCCGGGCCGAGGGCGGTCCTGGGCATCGAGGCGACCTCGGTGGCGGCCGGGGCGCGGGCGGACCTGACCGTGATCGATCCGCGCACCACCTGGATCCCCGACGCCTCCACCCTGCGGAGCCGGGGAAGGAACACACCGTTCGTCGGTCGCGTTCTCCGTGGACGCGCGGTCCGGACCCTGGTAGGCGGCCGTGAAATCTGGCGTGCGAGCGACGCGGAGGTGACATGAGCGAGCGGGAGCGGGCGGTCGTCGCCCTGGCGGACGGCACCATCTTCGAGGGGCGCGCCCTCGGAGCGCGAGGGCAGGCGGCCGGCGAGGTCGTCTTCAACACCGCCATGACCGGCTACCAGGAGATCCTCACGGATCCGTCCTACGCCGGGCAGATCGTGACGATGACCTATCCGGAGATCGGCAACTACGGGGTCAACCCGCACGATCCCGAGTCTCGCCGCGTCTTCGCCGCGGGTCTGATCGTCCGCGCCGTGAGCCCGGTGGTCTCGAACTACCGGGGCACGCAGGATCTCCACTCCTACCTGGTCGAGCACGACGTCGTGGGCATCACGGAGGTGGACACCCGCGCGCTGGTGCGCCACATCCGCGAGGCCGGCGCCCAGCCGGGCGTGATCCTCAGCCCCGCCCCGAGCGACGACGAGGCGCGGGCCATCGCGGCGGGCGTCCCCGGGCTGGTGGGGCGCGACCTGGTGCGCGAGGTGACCACCCCGGGCCCCTACTGCTGGATCGAGCGACCGCAGCACCTCGACCCGTCGGACGCGAAGGCCTTCCCGCAGCCCGAGCGGCCGTACCGCGTGGTCGCCTACGACTTCGGCGTGAAGAACAACATCCTCCGCCACCTGCTCGAGCGGGGCTGCGAGGTCACGGTCGTCCCGGCGGACACGCCCGCAGAGGAGGTCCTCGCCATGGAGCCGGACGGGGTCTTCCTGTCCAACGGCCCCGGGGATCCGGCCGCCGTGGCGGGCGCCCGCGAGGAGGTGGCCGGGCTCGTGGGGAAGGTGCCGTTGTTCGGCATCTGCCTCGGCCACCAGATCCTGGCCCTGGCCATGGGCGCGGACACCTACAAGCTGAAGTTCGGCCACCACGGGGCGAACCACCCGGTGCGCCACGAGGACAGCCACAAGGTCGAGATCACGAGCCAGAACCACGGCTTCGCCGTACGCGCGGGCTCGCTCCCCGAGGGCGCGCGGGTGACGCACCTGAACCTGAACGACGACACCGTGGCGGGCTTCGCCTCGGAGGCCCGTCTGTGCTACAGCGTCCAGTATCACCCCGAGGCGAGCCCGGGGCCCCACGACGCGCACTACCTCTTCGATCCCTTCATCGCGATGATGCGCGCCCGCCGCGAGGCTCCGACGGGCACGGCTTGACGGTGCCCGGGCGGCTCCGCTAGAAGGCTGCCCGCTCGGAGCCGATAGCTCAGCTGGTAGAGCACTGGACTTTTAATCCAATGGTCGCGGGTTCGACCCCCGCTCGGCTCACGACAACGACCGATCGGGTCCCCATCGTCTAGTGGCCCAGGACGCTGGCCTTTCAAGCCGGTAACGAGGGTTCGATTCCCTCTGGGGACGCCAGGAAGGCCCCCGTCGCCCTCGAGGCGGCGGGGGCCTTTCCCTTTCGGGGACGCGGGTCGTTCAGACTCCTCTCCCCGGCTCCCAAAGGCTCGCGCAAAGGCGCCAAGCCGCGAAGGCGCGGAGGACACGGGGACGATGCAGTCGGACCGCCGCCGCCCCCGGCGGCGATCGATGCTCCGACCTGCGAGAGCGCCCCGCCTACGGCGAGGCCGCCCGCAATCGCTCCCGGATGGCCCGCCCCCAGGCGGTATCGGGAGGCTCCTCCACGAGGACGCGGTCCGCGCCGGCGGCGTCGGCCTCCCGCAGGAGGACGTAGAACGACCGGCGCCGCTCGCCCTCGTCGGCCGGGAGCCCCACCCGCCGGACCGCCTCGGGCAGCGCAAGGAGACCCGGGGTGACGAGGACCACGACCTCCTCGCCCCGAGCCACGCACCCGCGCGCCCGCGCCTCGATCGCCTCCCGGGGCACGATCTCCGTGCGAGTCCCCGGCCGGAACGCGGTCACGGCCCCGGCCTCGCCACCCTCGAGCGGGAGGTCCGAGCCCAGGGCCCGCTGCAGGTCCTCCCGGCCGACGGCTCCGGCGCGCAGGACGCGGGGCCGCGGTCCGCTGACGTCCACCACCGTGGACTCGACGCCCACCTCGCACGGCCCGCCGTCCACCACGAGGTCCACGTCCTCGCCCAGGTCCCGCCGCACGCCCTCCGCGCTCGTGGCGCTCACCGTCCCGTGGCGGTTCGCCGAGGGGGTCGCGAGGCCGTCCCCGAAGGCGCGGAGCACGGCCAGGGCCGCAGGGTGATCGGGCACGCGGAGCCCGATCGTGGGGCCGCCGGCGGTCAGCACGTCGGGCAAGCCCGGCGCGCGCCGCAGGACGAGGGTGAGCGGGCCGGGCCAGAACGCGTCGGCCAGCCTCCGCGCGGCCTCCGGGACCTCCTCGGCCCAGCCCCCCATCGCCCCGGCGTCCGGCAGAAGGACCGGCAGGGGGCGGTCGGCCGGGCGCCCCTTGATCGCGAACAGGTGGCGGATCGCGGCCTCCGATCGGGCGTCCACGGCCAGGCCGTACACGGTCTCCGTGGGGAGGGCGACGCATCCGCCGTCACGGAGGACCGAAAGCGCCCGCTCGACGACCACGGGATCGGCTTCGCGTGCTACCATCCCTCGCCCGTAACCCCCCGGAGAGGTCGCGTCAACGCCCTGGCCCCCACGGGCGCTGAACGTGCTCAACGACGCGGTTTCTGGAATCACGACTTAACCAGAAGTGAACCCGGATCCCGTCGTTGACACGCCCCACTTCGTCCACGTAGAGAGGCGCCGCTATGGGGAAGGACAACCAACAGGAGAGGTCCGCCAGGGGTGCGATCGTGGTGATCGGCACCGTTTTCGTGTTGGCGATCGTGTTGGGCGTCCTCGCCTTCCGGAACTACCGCGCCTCCGAACGGCACATCCAGCAGAGCATGGCCGAGTTCGACGAGATGGGCGTGCGACTCGACGCGGATGGATGCGTGGCCGCGGTGCTGGACTGGAACGGTCGCTGCGAGGCGATGAAGACCCTCTGCGACCACGCGGTGCCCATGGCCATGGAGCACTGCCTCGCCGCCCGGGACCGCAGCGAGGTCTGCGACGGCCTCGGGGACACGGAGACGGCGCGGGCGCAGTGGACCTATCACAAGTGCGAGGAGCACGACGTGACCCGCGCCAACAAGAAGGCGTGCACGAACGCCTACCGGGCCCTCATCCAGTACTGCACCACCGGCCAGCAGGGGGTCATCCTTTGAGCCAGGCCCCCCACACGGCGTCGGCGCCCGCCGCGCCCCGCTCTCTCCGCCAGGTCGTCGGCGACTACGCGGCCCTCACCAAGCCGTCCATCACCCGGATGTGCCTTCTGATGACGGCGGCCGGCCTCTGGCTGGCTCCGGAGGTGACCGGCTGGGTCGGCCTCATCGGCGCCCTCCTCGGGACGGCCATGGCCGTGGGCTCCGCCAACGCCCTGAACATGTGGTGGGAGCGCGAGCCCGATCGGCGCATGGCCCGCACGAAGCGGCGCCCGGTGGCCGCCGGGCGGATGCATCCCCGGAATGCCCTCGTCTTCGGCGTGACGCTCGGCGTCGTCTCCCTGGGGGTGCTCGCCACGACCACCAACCTCCTGACGGCGGCCCTCGGCGCCTTCGCCCTGGTCTCCTACGTCGCCGTCTACACCCCGCTCAAGTACCGGACGCCCCTCGCGCTGATCATCGGCGCCGTGCCCGGCGCCATGCCGCCGCTCATGGGCTGGACGGCCGCGTCGAACCGCATCGACGAGCCCGCCCTGGTGCTCTTCGGCATCCTTCTGCTCTGGCAGCTCCCGCACTTCCTGGCCATCTCCCTGTACCGCAAGAAGGACTACGCCCGGGCCGGCATCCGCGTCGTGCCCATCGTCCGCGGCGACGAGGTGGCCCGGCGCCAGGCGGTCGCCTGGACGACCGCGCTCCTCCCCGTGAGCCTCCTGCTCACCCCCCTCGGCGTGACCGGCACCCTCTACCTGATGGTGGCGCTGGGCTCGGGCCTCGGGTTCCTCGCCTGGAGCCTCACCGGCCTCCGCGCACAGACCGGTCCCCGCTGGGCCCGCAACTTCTTCCTCGCGTCCCTCGCGTATCTCCCCCTCCTCACCATCGCGTTCGTGCTGGACCGGCTCCTCCTCGCATGACCCCCACCCCCACCCTGCTCGCGGTCGAGGCTCTCGCCCATCGCTTCGGCGATCGGCGCGTCCTGGACGGCGTGTCGCTCCACGTCGGCCCCGGCGAGGTCGTGGGCCTCCTCGGGCCGAACGGGAGCGGCAAGTCGACGCTCCTGTCCGTCGTGGGCGGGCTGATCCCGCGGCAGGAGGGGAGCATCCGCTTCCTCGAGCGCACCCTCGAGCGGATCGACAGGGCGGCCCGCGCGGCCCTCGGGTACGTCTTCCAGGCGCCGAGCCTCGACGCGAAGCTGACCGGGCGTGAGAACCTGCAGCTCTCGGGGCGGATGCGGGGCCTGTCGGGCCACGCCCTGCGCGAGGCCGTCGCGCGCGCCCTGACCCACGCGGATCTCGAGGATCGCGCCGGCGAGGCCGTCGAGGTCTACTCCGGCGGGATGCGCCGCCGCCTGGACCTGGCCCGGGCCATGATGCACGGCCCGCGCCTGCTGCTTCTGGACGAGCCCACGGCGGGTCTCGACGAGGCGGCGTTCCAGCGCACCTGGCGCCAGGTGACCGACCTCGCCGTCCGCGCGGGCACCGGCGTGTTGGTGACGACGCACCGCCCGGCCGAGGCCGAGCGCTGCGACCGCCTCGTGGTGCTGGACCGCGGCCGGGTCGTCGCGGAGGGGACGCCCGAGGACCTGAAGTCGAACCTCCGCGGAGATCGCGTCGTCCTCGAGGGCGACGATCCCGAGGCGCTGGCCGCCGCCGTCGAGGAGCACCTCGGCCTGTCCCCGCACGTGGACGGCCGCGAGGTGCACGTCACCTGCGAGCGGGGCCACGAGGTCGTGGTGCGCATCGTCGAGGCCCTGCCCCCCGGCCGCCTGAACGCGGTGAGCGTCCGCCGCCCCGGCCTGGGCGACGTCTTCCTGGAGAGGACGGGGAACACCCTGGACGCGGACGAGAGCGTGGAGGTGGCGGCGTGAGCACGTCCTCCTCCGCGCACACCCTCCCCCGGCCCGACGCGGCCGATGCCGCCGCCGAGGAGCGCGCGCGTCCCTCGGCCGCCGCCGTCGAGTGGGGCGTGATCAGCGCGCTGTGGCGCCGCGACATGCTGCGCCTCCTCCGCGAGCGCTCCCGCTGGATCGGCGTCGTGCTCCAGCCGCTCATCTTCTGGGCGCTGCTGGGCGCCGGGATGTCGGGGGTCTTCCGGATCCCCGGCCTGGACGGCGTCGACTACCTCACTTGGTCCTATCCCGGGATCCTGGTGATGGTGGTGCTCTTCACCACGGTCTTCGCGACCATGGCCGTCATCGAGGATCGCCAGCACGGCTTCCTGCAGCAGATCCTGGTGGGACCGGCGTCCCGCGCCGCCCTGGTGGCCGGCAAGACCGCCGGCGTGACCACGGTGGCCCTGGTCCAGGCGCTGCTCTGCCTGCTGGCCGCTCCGCTGGCGGGCTACGCCCTGAGCGACGTCGCCTGGCTGCCCCTGCTGGCGGCGCTCGTCACGGGCTGCGTCGGGCTGGTCGGCCTGGGCTTCAGCCTGGCCTGGGTCGTGGGCTCCACCCACGGCTACCACGCCATCATGGCCGTGCTGCTCCTGCCGCTGTGGATGGTCTCCGGCGCCATGTTCCCGCCCCAGGGGGGCTGGATGGACGCCGTGATGGCCGCGAACCCCATGACCTGGATGGTCGACGGGGTGCGCCACGCGCTGCACGGCGGCGTCGCCCCGGCCTCGGTCGCCGGGCCCGGGACGGCGCTGCTCGCCCTGCTCGGCTTCGCGGTCGCCGCCGGCGGCCTCGCCGTCCTCGTCTCCGGCCGGCACGGGAGGAGCGGACGATGAGCGACGCGCCCGCTCGGCAGGACGACATGGCGTACCGCGGAGGCCCCATCCAGCGCTCCCTGCGCAAGCACCCGTGGCTGTGGGGCACCGTCTTCGGGATCCTGGCCATCACCCTGTCCCGCCCCCTGTTCCGCCAGGTGCCGGACCCGCCGCCGGTGCTCGGAGAGGTCCCGGAGTTCGAGCTGGTCGACCAGGACGGCGACGCCTTCGGGCTCGACGGGCTGGAGGGCGACGTCTGGGTGGCCAGCTTCATCTTCACGACCTGCACCACCACGTGCCCCATGGTCACCGGCGCCATGGCCGACCTGGCGGAGCGCGTGGAGCGCGCGGGCGTCCCGGTGGAGCAGGTCAGCGTCACCGTCGACCCCGAGACCGATCGCCCGGAGGTCCTGCGGGAGTACGCGCAGAAGTACGACGTGGACTTCGACCGGTGGCACTTCCTCACGGGCTCCGAGGAAGACATCCGGGCGCTCGTGGTCGACGGATTCGGGACGGCCATGGGCGAGAAGAAGCCGATCGACGCGAACGTCTACGACATCGCCCACACCACCAGGCTGGTGCTCGTGGACGACCTGGGCCGGATCCGCGGCTACTACTCGTCCACGGACGACGGCGTCGACGAGATGTTCCACCGCGCCCAGCACGTCCTGCGCGAGGCCGGCGAGGAGGGACGCCTGTGACCGGCAGGGATCCCTGCGGGGATGGGAGTCTCACCGCCCCCTCCGAATGATCCATGTCCCCGTGGCACTCCCCCACCCGGCACAGGGTGCTCCGGGGCGGCTCACACGAGGCTCGCGAAGAGCACATGAACACGAATAGTTCCAACGACATGCAGCACGCCCGACGGGGTCGCCCACAGGGCCCGATCGAGCTATTGCCTACCGGCGACCGTGCTGGTACCGTCCGCGCCCGATATCGCCCCGGGGGGTCGAAATCCGGCCCTCCCAGCGCCGGGTCCGAGTGCCCGGCAGTCGCCTCAGGCGGCACGCTGCGAACCACGGAACCGTTGACGAAGGTGGATTGACGTGGCGGCCATCTTTCCCCGCTGGACGAACAAGATTCCCGCCGCCATCGGCGTCGGCGCGCCGCTGGTCCTGGTCGGCGTGGTCGGGGCGGTGTGGTACTGGTTCTCGCCCTGGTACACCGACGTGGGCTATCGGCCGGAGCAGCCGGTCCCCTTCAGCCACGCGCTGCACGCCGGCGACCTGGGCATGGACTGCCGCTACTGCCACAACACCGTCGAGGTGGCGGCGAAGGCGGCCATCCCGCCGACCGCCACGTGCATGAACTGCCACACGCAGGTGCGCGCGGAGAGCCCGAAGCTGGCCCCGGTCCGCGAGTCCTGGGAGACGGGAGAGCCCGTGCCATGGGTGCGCGTCCACCAGGTGCCGGACTACGCCTACTTCGACCACAGCGTCCACGTGGCCGCGGGCGTCGGCTGCTCGTCGTGTCACGGACGCATCGACCAGATGAAGGTCGTGACCCTCCAGAAGCCGCTGTCCATGAGCTGGTGCCTGGACTGCCACCGGGATCCGGAGCCCAACCTCCGGCCGTTGGACCAGGTCACCGACATGGAGTGGGATCCGGCCACCGCCGACTACGACCCGGCGCAGGACCCGAACCGGACCCGCGCGGTGAACCCTCCTGAACACTGCTCGGGGTGCCACCGATGAGCGACACCAAGAAGACCAGGCGACAGTGGCGTAGCCTGGAGGAGCTGGCCTCGCCGCCCGGCCCCTCGGCGCCGCCCGCCCCGGAGTTTACGCCCGACGCCGCCGAGCTGGAGGTGGACGGGGTCAGCCGCCGCAAGTTCATGGGGCTGATGGGCGCGAGCGCCGCCCTCGCGGGGACCGGCATCGCAGGGTGCGTGCGGAAGCCGGCCGAGCACATCATGCCGTTCGCGAGGCGTCCGGAGGACCGCATCCCCGGTCGCCCGAACTTCTACGCGACGGCCTTCCAGCTCGGCGCCGCGGTGCAGGCCCTGGTGGTCGAGAGCCAGGACGGCCGGCCCACCAAGATCGAGGGCAACCCTGAGCATCCGGGCTCCCTCGGCGCCGCGAGCACGTACGCGCAGGCGTCGATCCTGGGGCTGTACGACCCCGAGCGGTCGACGAAGCCGTACCACGGCGAGCAGCAGACCACCTGGAAGAAGGCCTGGGCCGCGTTCGACGAGACTCTGGCCGCCGCCCGCGACAACGACTGCGCCTCCATGGCCCTCGTGGTGGAGTCGGTGGTCTCGCCGACCTTCCGGGGCCTGCTCTCCTCCTTCAAGGAGGCCTTCCCGCAGGTCCGCATCGTCGTCTCGGACCCGGCCTGGCCCGCCAACGCGCGCGCCGGCGCCGCCCTCGCCGCCGGTGACAGGGCCGCCGCGCGCTACGACCTGGAGGGCGCGAAGGTCGTCGTCTCCCTGGACAGCGACTTCCTCCACACCGAGGGGGACGCGGTCGCCGCGGCCCGGCATTTCTCCGACGGCCGCCGGGTCGAGGGCCCGAAGGACGAGATGAACCGCCTGTACGCGGTCGGGCCGATGTTCTCGGTCACGGCCGCCATGGCGGACCACCGCCTCGCCGTGAAGGGAACGCGGGTGGGCGACTTCCTCCAAGCCCTGGCCTCCGAGCTGCTGGACGGCCACGGGATGAACGCTCCGGGCGCCGCGGGCAAGCTCGGCGACGCGACCTTCGACGCCCACCCTCGCGGCACGGAGCACGTCAAGGCCATCGCGAAGGACCTGCTGGACAACCGGGGCCGCTCCGTGGTGGTCGTCGGCGAGCGTCAGCCCGCGTGGGTCCACGCGCTCGGCCACATGGTCAACACCATGATCGGCGCCGACGGGAAGCACGTCCACTGGTACACGGAGGACGACCTCCCGGAGCTCCACTCCGTGGCGGAGCTGGCCGAGGCGCTCGACACCGGCGACTGCGACACGGTGATCGTCCTGGGCGCGAACCCCGCCTACACGGCGCCGGCCGACCTGGAGCTCGGGGACAAGCTCTCCCGTGCCGAGGCCGTGTTCCACGCCGGCACCCACCGCGACGAGACGGCGCGGGTCGCCCACTGGCACCTGCCGACGAGCCACTACCTGGAGTCGTGGGGCGATCTCCGCGCCGCCGACGGCACCGTCTCCATCGTCCAGCCCCTCATCGCCCCGCTCCACAAGACGTCGAGCATCCTCGAGCTCGCGGCGCGCATCGTCGAGGGCAAGTGGCTCACGGGCCACGACCTGGTGAAGGGCTTCTGGCAGGACGCCACCGACGGGGCCCTGTCGGACGAGAACTGGCGCCGCTGGCTCCACCGCGGCGTCGCCGACCTGCCCGCCCGCGAGGCCGGCCCGTCACCGACCTATCAGGGCCTGGCGGGCGCCGTCCCTGGCGACGCCGGCGACGCCGAGGGCTTCGAGATCGACTTCATCCTGGATCCCACGATCTTCGACGGCCGCTTCGCCAACAACGGCTGGCTCCAGGAGATCCCGGACCCCATCACCAAGCTCACCTGGGACAACGCCGCCCTCATCGCCCCGAAGACGGCGGGCAGGCTCGGCGTGACCGCCGGGGACATGCTCACCGTCTCCCACGGCGGGCGCAGCCTCGAGCTCCCGGCCTGGCCCACGCCGGGCGTGGCCGAGGACACGGTCGTGCTCCCCCTCGGCTACGGCCGGAAGAGCCTGGGCGTCGTCGCCGCCGACTGCGGCTTCGACACCTACACGCTCCGCACGACCGGAGCGCAGTGGTTCGCGAGTGGCGCCAGCGTGACGAAGGCTGCCGGCACCTACACGCTCGCGACCACCCAGCACCACGACACGCTGGAGCCGGGCTTCGGGTACGACAAGCGCCCCATGGCCCGGGAGGCCACCCTCGCCGAGTACCGGGAGCACCCGAAGTTCGTCGAGGACGGGGAGATCCTCGAGCCGGAGATGATCCGCTCGCCCTTCGAGGAGCCTGCGCTCACCGGCAAGCAGCAGTGGGGCATGAGCATCGATCTCAACGCCTGCATCGGCTGCAACGCCTGCACGGTGGCCTGCAACTCCGAGAACAATATCCCGGTCGTGGGCAAGGAGCGGGTGCTCGAGGGCCGCGAGATGCACTGGATCCGCATCGACCGCTACTACGTGGGCGACGACCCGGACCAGCCCGACGCCGTCGTCCAGCCGGTCCCCTGCATGCAGTGCGAGAACGCGCCCTGCGAGACCGTCTGCCCGGTGGCGGCGACGACCCACAGCCCGGACGGGCTCAACGACATGGCCTACAACCGGTGCATCGGCACGCGGTACTGCGCCAACAACTGCCCGTTCAAGGTCCGGCGCTTCAATTTCTTCAACTTCAACCAGGACGTCCACCCGCTGCACCAGATGCAGAAGAACCCGGACGTCACCGTCCGGTTCCGGGGTGTGATGGAGAAGTGCACGTACTGCGTGCAGCGCATCAACCAGGCGCAGATCGACGCGAAGGTCGACGGCGACGGCGTGGTGGAGGACGGCGCCATCCAGACCGCCTGCCAGCAGACGTGCCCGACCGGCGCCATCGTCTTCGGCGACGTGGCGGACCCGGACAGCCGCGTCTCCCGCGCCAAGAAGCAGCCTCGCGACTACGTGATGATGAGCGAGTTGAACGTCAAGCCACGGACCTCGTACCTGGCGAAGCTCCGCAACCCCAACCCGGAACTGGTGTAGCGAGATGTCGGTGAACTACGACCTGGATCCGGTCTCCGGACGCACGCCGCTCGTCCTCGGGAAGGACAACTTCAAGGACCTGACCGACGCGGTGGCCTCCCCGATGGAGCGCACCGACTGGCGGAAGTGGTGGATCGTCTTCCTGGCGAGCCTGTCCCTGCTGGGCGTCCTGGGCGCCAGCGTGGCGTGGCTCATCTGGGAGGGCATCGGCGTCTGGGGCCTGAACAACCCCGTCGGCTGGGGCTGGGCCATCGTCAACTTCGTCTGGTGGGTCGGCATCGGCCACGCCGGGACGCTCATCTCCGCCATCCTCTTTCTGTTCCGGCAGAAGTGGCGGACGTCGATCAACCGCTCGGCAGAGGCGATGACCATCTTCGCCGTCATGTGCGCGGGTCTCTTCCCCGGCATCCACGTCGGCCGTATCTGGGTCGCCTACTACATGTTCCCCATCCCCAACCAGATGGGCATGTGGCCCCAGTTCCGGAGCCCGCTGCTCTGGGACGTCTTCGCGGTGTCCACCTACTTCACCGTCTCGCTGCTGTTCTGGTACGTCGGCCTGATCCCCGACCTCGCCACGATGCGCGACCGCGCCAGGACGCGGGCCCGGAAGATCGCCTACGGCATCTTCTCCCTGGGCTGGCGCGGCTCCAACCGGCACTGGCAGCACTACGAGATCGCCTACCTCATCCTCGCCGGCCTCGCGACGCCGCTCGTGCTGTCCGTGCACACCATCGTGTCCTTCGACTTCGCGGTGGCCCAGCTCCCCGGCTGGCACACCACCATCTTCCCCCCCTACTTCGTCGCGGGCGCCATCTTTTCCGGCTTCGCGATGGTGCTGACGCTGCTCATCCCCATCCGGAAGATCTTCGATCTCGAGCACCTCATCACCATCAAGCACCTCGAGAACATGGCGAAGATCATCCTCCTGACCGGCTCGCTGGTCGGCTACGCCTACGCGATGGAGTTCTTCATCGCCTGGTACTCCGGCAACCCCTACGAGTCGTTCGCCTTCGTCAACCGCGCCTTCGGCGACTACTCCTGGGCCTACTGGATCATGGTGAGCTGCAACGTCATCTCGCCCCAGTTCGTGTGGTTCAAGAAGGTCCGCCGCAGCCCCATCGCCCTGTTCGTCCTGTCGATCTTCGTCAACATCGGCATGTGGTTCGAGCGCTTCGTCATCACGGTGACGTCGCTGCACCACGACTTCCTGCCGTCGGCGTGGGACTACTACTCCCCCACCCTCATCGACATCACGACGTACATCGGCAGCTTCGGCCTGTTCTTCACCATGTTCTGCCTGTTCATCCGGTACGTGCCCATGGTGGCGCTCGCGGAGGTCAAGGCAGTCCTGCCCCAGGCGGACCCGCACCATCACCCGGAGGAGCCCGCCGAGCACGCGGAGGAGCCGACCCATGCCTGAGCGGAAGACGTTCGGCCTGCTGGCTGAGTTCGACTCGGCCCGGGACATCTATCACGCGTGCGAGGCGGTCCGTGACGAGGGCTTCCGCCGCTGGGACGCCTACACGCCCTTCCCGGTCCACGGCCTGGACAAGGCCATGGGGCTCACGCGCTCCAAGCTGCCCTGGATCGTCTTCGGCATGGCCATGCTCGGCGCGGCGCTGGGCTTCGGCCTCCAGACGTGGATCAACGTCTCGGAGTACCCGGTCATCGTGGCCGGCAAGCCGTACTTCTCGTGGCAGGCCTTCGTCCCCGTGACCTTCGAGATGGGCGTGCTGTTCGGCGCCTTCGGCGCGGTGTTCGGGATGTTCGGCATCAACAGGCTGCCGACGTACTACCACCCGGTGTTCAACTCGGACCGCTTCGCCGCGGTGACGGACGACAAGTTCTTCATCGCCATCGAGGCCAAAGATCCGATGTACGACAAGCGGAAGACCAAGAAGCTCCTCAAGAAGCTGGGAGCCACCCACGTCGAGCTGCTGGAGGACTGAGTGAGACGCGCATTCGAGTCTGTCGGTCTGGCCGCCTCGCTCGCGGTGGTGGCGCTGCTCGGGTGCCGGGGGACCACGTCCGCGGAGCCCCCGGTCCACCTCAACCCCAACATGGACTGGCAGCAGTACGTCGAGGCGCAGGAGCGCAACAACTTCTTCGCGGACGAGCGCGGCATGCGACCGCCCGTGGAGGGGACCGTGGCGCGGGCGTCCGTCGAGCCCACCGAGGACGACGAGCACCTCGCCGCCGACGACCACCTCTACCGTGGGCGCGACGGCGAGGCCGAGGAGGGCCTGCCCCACGGACGCCTGGTGGACGACCTGCCCGACCAGATCGAGCTGGACGAGGCCCTCGTGGAGCGCGGGCGGGAGCGGTACAACGTCTTCTGCGCCCCCTGCCACTCCGAGAGCGGAGATGGCGACGGCATCGTGGCCGAGCGCGGTCTGCAGGTGGAGCCGACCTCGTACCACTCGGACGAGCTCCGGGCGATGCCGCTCGGGTACTTCTTCGACGTCATCACCCACGGCGTCCGGACGATGGAGCCCTACGCGGCCCAGATCCCCGTGGAGGATCGCTGGGCCATCGCGGTCTGGGTCCGGGCCCTGCAGGTCAGCCACGCGGTCCCGGAGGCGCAGGTGCCCGCGGACCAGCGGAAGAACACGGAGGGGGCCGGACAGTGACTACGCACCACGAGCACGTTCCGACCGAGGTCACGGCGGAGGAGGCGACGATCCCCGAGGGGCACCGCCTCGCCAGGCTGCCGGTCATCGCCGCCGCCGTCGGCGTCGTGGGCCTCGGCGCCTCCGTCGCCATGATGGGCGACCACTTCTACTGGTCGTACCTCACCAACTTCATGTTCTGGCTGAGCATCGCGCTGGGAGGGCTCTGGTTCACCCTGGTCCACCACGCGACCCGGGCGGGCTGGTCGACGGTCATCCGCCGGCTGTCCGAGAACTTCATGGTGACCCTGCCGCTGTTCGCGGTGCTGTTCATCCCCGTGCTGCTTGGCATGGAGCACCTGTTCCACTGGATGCACCCGGGCGACGACGCCATGATCCAGGCGAAGACCCCGTACCTCAACACGGAGTTCTTCCTGGTGCGAGCCGCCGGGTACTTCGCCATCTGGATCGCCCTGTCGCTGTTCTTCTACAAGAGCAGCACCCGTCAGGACTCGGACCGGGATCCCAAGCTGACCCACCGCCAGCGGTGGATGGCACCCCTGGGCATCCTGCTGTTCGCGCTGAGCACGACCTTCGCGGCGGTGGACTGGCTGATGTCCCTGGACCCGCACTGGTTCTCGACCATCTTCGGGGTCTACTACTTCGCCGGGAGCACGGTCGCCATCTTCTCGGCGCTCATCCTCGTGTCCCTGATGCTCCAGCGCGCAGGCCTCCTCCGCGAGGTCATCACGACGGAGCACTACCACGACCTGGGCAAGTTCCTGTTCGCGTTCAACGTCTTCTGGGCCTACATCGCGTTCAGCCAGTACTTCCTCATCTGGTACGCGAACATCCCCGAGGAGACGAACTGGTTCATCTACCGGAAGGAGGGCTCCTGGCTGTTCGTCACCGCCCTGGTGGCCCTCGGCCACTTCGTGGTGCCCTTCTTCTTCCTGATGTCCCGGCACATCAAGCGCAAGCGCAAGACGCTGGCCGCCGGCGCGATCTGGATGCTCCTCATGCACTGGGTGGACATGTACTGGCTCGTGCAGCCCGTGATGACCCACCACCACGGCGAGCACGGCGCCTCCTTCCACCTCCTCGACATCACGACGTTCCTGGGCATCGGAGGGCTCGTCGTGGCGGTCTTCGCGTGGCGCCTCCGGGCGAAGGCGCTGGTGCCCGTGGGTGACCCGCGCCTTGCAGAGAGCCTCGCGTTCGAGAACTTCTAGACGGTCCAGACGGAGCGAACCGTGAGCGAACAGCAGTCGGAACAGCAGCCACGCCCCGTCGCCTCCTTCACGGAGGGCGGCCACGAGGTGGACGTCCTGCCCAAGGGTCAGCTCTTCGGGCTGATCCTGGGCCTGTTGGTGATCCTCGTCGGATCCGGCATCGGCGTCCGCGAGTTCTACAGCATCCAGGCCTTCCAACACGAGCAGGCCGCGGGTGCGCAAGCCTCGGCGCGGCTCGAGAACGTGCGCGAGCAGGATCGGAAGGCGCTCGAGACGTGGGGCGTGGCGGACGAGGAGCAGAAGCTCTATCACATGCCCGTGGACCGGGCCGTCGACCGCGTGCTCGACGACCCCACTCAGCTGGAGGCGGCGCCGGCGCCGGACGACTTCGTCCACCCCGACGACGCCGCCAAGGAGAGTGCGAAGTAGGCATGATGCCCCGTCTCCTCGCCATCGCGGCCGCCCTCGGCGGCCTGCTGCTCGCCCACCCGGCGCTCGGAAAGAAGCCCGTGCCCGAGGAGCTCGAGGGCGTGGACGTGGACAACCGCCTCGGCGAGACCATCGACACGAGCCTGTCCTTCACGGACCACGAGGGCCGGGAGGTGACCCTCGAGGAGTCCTTCGATGGCGAGCAGCCGGTGCTGCTCACCCTGAACTACTTCCGCTGCACGACCCTGTGCAGCATGCAGCTCAACGAGCTGACCAAGGCCCTGAAGAACATGGACCTGACGGCGGGCGAGGACGGCTTCCGCATCCTCACCGTCAGCTTCGATCCGGGCGACGACACGGTGGTCGCCTCCGGGAAGCGCGAGAGCTACCTCGAGGAGCTCGGGCGGGGCCAGGACGTCGACTGGACCTTCCTGACCGGCGACCAGGACGCCATCGCGAAGCTCACCGGCCAGCTCGGCTATCACTACAGCTACGACGAGGAGTCGGAGCAGTACGCCCACTCTCCGGTCGTCTACGTCCTGTCGCCCGACGGGAAGATCGCCCGCTACCTCTTCGGCCTGACCTACAGCCCGCGCGACCTGCGCTTCGCCATCGTGGAGGCGTCCGAGGGCAAGGTCGGCAACGCCTTCGACAAGATCATCCTGAGCTGCTTCCACTACGTGTCGAGCGAGGGCAAGTACACGCCCTTCGCCTTCGGGTTCATGCGCATCGGGGCGGCCCTCGTCCTGCTCGCCATGGCCATCTTCCTCGTCTTCCACTGGCGCCGGGACAAGCGGCGCGCGAAGCACCACCTCGCGGAGTCGACCTCATGACGCTCCAACTCCTGGACATCCCGACGGCCGGGCCGCTCCTGGCGTCCGCCGAGGGCAGCTTCTGGATGCCGCCCCAGGCGTCGAACTTCGCCGGCGACATCGACCCGCTGTTCTACTTCATCCTCTGGCTGAGCATCTTCTTCTTCGTGCTCCTCATGGGCGCCACGGCGTACTTCATGTGGAAGTACAGGCAGCGGAGCCCGGACCAGAAGACGAGCCCGGTGAAGCACAACGGCAAGCTGGAGTTCCTCTGGAGCGCCGTGCCCACGGTGCTGCTGGTGGTCATCTTCGCCTGGGGCCAGGACGCCTTCGTGCGGATGGAGAGCGCCCCGAGCGACTCCATCGACGTGCGCGTCACGGGCCAGAAGTGGCAGTGGACGGTCGAGTACCCGATGCTCGGCAAGAGCTGCACCGACAAGATGGTCGTGCCGGTGGACACCCCGGTGAAGGTGACGCTGACCTCCACGGACGTCATCCACTCCCTGTTCATCCCGGCCTTCCGGGTGAAGCGCGACGCGGTGCCGAACCGGTACACGGGCTACTGGTTCGAGGCCACCGAGACGGGCGAGTACGACATGTTCTGCACCGAGTACTGCGGCCAGCAGCACTCGGAGATGACCGGGAAGGTCAAGGTCGTCAGCGACGTGGAGTGGCGGGCGTGGCTCGCGTCCAACGACTGCCCGGCCATGGACACCGATGACCCCATGAAGTACGGCGAGCAGCTCTACGTGCAGAACTGCAAGGCGTGCCACACCCTCGACGGCTCGGAGCTCGTCGGCCCGACCTTCAAGGGCCTGTACGGCAAGGAGGAGAGCCTCGCGGACGGCTCCACGGTGACCGTGGACGACAACTACCTCCGCGAGTCCATCACGAAGCCGAACGCCAAGGTGGTCTCCGGCTTCGCCCCGTCCATGCCGAGCTTCGCGGCCCAGCTCGACGACAAGGCCATCAACGCTCTCATCACCTACATCAAGGCCCAGGGCGACGGCGCCGAGGCCGAGGGCCAGTAGCGCGCGGTGGGGTCGCCGACCCCGTCCCCTGCGGGAGGAAGATTCCAGATGACGACCACGACCGTCGACGAGACGCCCCTCGGCGGTGCCGAGGAGCGCGAGGCGAGCTACCTCGAGGCCGAGCGGGGCATCAAGTCCTGGCTGTTCACGCTCGACCACAAGCGCATCGGCATCATGTACCTGGTGTCGGTATTGACCACGTTCATGCTGGGGGGGCTGCTCGCCCTGCTCTTCCGGCTCGAGCTGTTCACGCCGGAGATGGACGTGCTCACGGAGTTCGTCACCGCCGGTAGCGAGGAGCAGGCCCGGCTCCTGGCCATGGACCTGTACAACAAGATCTTCACGCTCCACGGCGCCGTGATGGTGTTCGCGTTCATCATCCCGTCCGTCCCGGCGGCCCTGGGCAACTTCTTCCTGCCCATCATGCTCGGGGCGAAGGACGTCGCGTTCCCCCGGCTGAACCTGACGAGCTACTGGATCTACCTCATCGGGACGGGGATCCTGGTCTACACCATCGTCTCGGGCGGCCTGGACACGGGCTGGACGTTCTACACGCCGTACTCCACGCAGACCGGCACCGGCGTCATCTCGGCCACCTTCGGCGCCTTCGTGCTGGGCTTCTCGTCCATCCTCACGGGCCTGAACTTCATCGTGACCATCCACAAGATGCGGGCGCCGGGCATGACCTGGAACCGGATGCCCCTGTTTTTGTGGAGCCTGTACGCCACGTCGGTCATCCAGATCCTCGCCACGCCGGTGCTGGCCATCACGCTGCTGCTCATCATCATCGAGCGCGTGTTCCACATCGGCATCTTCGACCCTGCGATGGGCGGCGATCCCATCCTCTTCCAGCACTTCTTCTGGTTCTACAGCCACCCGGCCGTCTACATCATGATCCTGCCGGGCTTCGGCATCATCAGCGAGCTCATCGCCATCCACTCGAAGAAGCACATCTTCGGCTACAAGGCCATCGCCCTGTCGTCGGTGGCCATCGCCATCATCAGCTTCCTCGTGTGGGGCCACCACCTGTTCGTCTCCGGACAGTCCACCTTCGCCGGTGTGTTGTTCAGCTTCCTGACGTTCGCCGTCGCGGTGCCCACGGCCATCAAGGTCTTCTCGTGGGTGGCGACCCTGTACAAGGGCAGCATCTCGTTCAACACGCCGATGCTCTACGCCCTGATGTTCCTGTTCACGTTCACCATCGGCGGCCTGACGGGCATCTTCCTCGGCACCCTGTCCGTGGACGTCCACCTGCACGACACCTACTTCGTCGTGGCCCACTTCCACTACGTGATGATGGGCGGCACGGTCATCGCCTTCATCGGCGGGCTGCACCACTGGTGGCCGAAGATGACCGGGAAGATGTACTCGGAGCGCTGGGGGCGCATCGCGGCGCTGCTCGTCTTCGTCGGCTTCAACGTGACGTTCTTCACCCAGTTCATGCTGGGCAGCCAGGGGATGCCGCGGCGCTACGCCACCTTCCTCCCGCAGTACGAGGCCCTGCACCAGTGGTCGACCATCGGCTCCCAGGTGCTGGGCATCGGCCTGTTCATGATCCTCTTCTACCTGCTCGCCTCCCTCAAGAAGGGCGAGCAGGCCCCGGACAACCCGTGGGGCGGCGCCTCGCTGGAGTGGGCGACCCAGAGCCCGCCCATCAAGCACAACTTCCACCACACGCCGCACGTGGACGCGGATCCCTACAACTTCCCACAGATCGACCGGTCCCTCGAGAAGGCCGGCCACGGGCACCACTGATCGCCGTCGGAACGACGACACACCGGCAGGAGAGACTGCAGTGAGCACCACCACGGCTGAGGACGCGGCCTCGAGCGAGGAGCCGCAGGGGCACGGCGAGGAGCACCCCTCGTTTCTGGCCCACCACTTCGACACGCCGGCCCAGCAGGAGTCGTCCGCGAAGCTGGGGATGTGGATCTTCCTCTCGACGGAGATCCTCATGTTCAGCGGCTTCTTTCTGGCCTACGCGGTGGCCCGGTTCCTGTATCCGGAGATGATGCTGGAGGCGCACGAGCACCTCAGCGTACCCCTCGGCAGCCTGAACACGGTGGTGCTCATCACCTCCAGCTTCACCATGGCCCTCGCGGTCCGGGCGGCGCAGACCGGCGAGCAGCGCAAGACGGTCACCATGCTGACGGCGACGATCCTCTTCGCTGGCGTGTTCATGGTGGTGAAGTACTTCGAGTACAAGGCCAAGTTCGAGCACGGCATGCTGCCGGGCATCTTCTACTCGGCCGAGTACGCCGCCGCCGACCTGACGGGCCCGGCCCTCACGGGCGGGCCGCACATCTTCTTCGGCATCTACTTCATGATGACCGGGCTGCACGGCCTGCACGTGCTCATCGGCATGGGCGTGCTGCTCTGGATCCTCCTCCGGGCGAAGCGCGGCGAGTTCGGCCCGCAGTTCTACACCCCGGTGGAGAACGTCGGCCTGTACTGGCACCTGGTCGACCTCATCTGGATCTTCCTGTTCCCGCTGCTCTACCTGGTGAAGTGATGGCATCGAAGACGCAGACGTACATCCAGGGGAAGCCGGTCGAGCAGGAGCTGGAGGTCGGTCCCCACCACGGCCACGTGACCCCCATGAGCACCTACTGGAAGGTCTTCGGGGCCCTCCTGGTGCTCACGGCGCTGACGGTCGGCGTGTCCTTCGCGAACCTGGGCGCGGCCAGCATCTACGTGGCGATGGTCGTGGCCATCGTGAAGGCCTCGCTGGTGGTCGCCTACTTCATGCACCTCAAGGGCGACGACAAGTTCCTGAGCTTCGCCTTCTTCTCCACGCTCCTGTTCGTGGGGATCTTCTTCGCCCTCACCTTCGCCGACATCGCCACGCGCGGCGCGGTGAACCCGGACTGGGGCGTCAAGGGCTGGATGAAGGACCACGGCGTCGTCATCGAGCGTACCCAGCCGGAGCACGCCGACACCGAGAGCCCCGGCGCGTCGCCGCAGCCCTCCGAGCCGGCCACGGAGTAGGCGGATCATGGCCCTGACGCGCGAACTGGAGGTCGCCTGCCGCCTCGCCCGCGAGGCCGGCGCGTCGGTGCGCCGTGTCCGCCTGGAGGGCTTCGAGGCCCACACCAAGTCCGACGAGTCCCCCGTGACGCGGGCCGACACGGCCTCCGAGCGGGTGCTCTGCGACGGCCTCCTGGAGGCCTTCCCGGACGACGGGATCCTCTCCGAGGAGACCGCGAACATCCAGGAGGGCACCAGCGGGCGGACCTGGGTCCTCGACCCCCTCGACGGCACGCGGGCCTTCGTGGCCGATCGCAGCGGCTACGCCGTCCAGGTGGGACTCCTCGAGGCCGGCCGCCCCATCCTCGGGGTGGTGTTCGAGCCGCGCGACGATCGCCTGCACCGGGCCGTGCGCGGCGAGGGCGCCTGGCTGGACACCGGCGACGCCGCGCCCCGGCGCCTGCGGGTGTCCGAGCGCTCCGAGCCCTCGGAGATGCCCCTGGTCACGTCGCCGAGCATGGGCGACGACATGCGGGAGCGCCTCTTCGACGCCCTGCCCACCCCGGACGCGGGCCGCCTGAACTCCGTGGGCTGCAAGGTGGGCATGCTCGCCCGGCGGGAGGCCGACGTCTACGTGAGCGAGCACCCGGTGAAGCTCTGGGACAGCTGTGCGCCGGTGGTGATCCTGGAGGAGGCCGGCGGCGTCCTCACCCTCGCGGACGGCCGGCCGTTCACCTACGACCTGTCCGTCCCGCGGCGCCGACACGACGGGCCCTTCGTCGCGACCAACGGGACGCGCCACGAGGACCTCTGCGCCCGGATCCGCGACGCGATGGGCTGGTAGGACACCTCCCCGCTCCCGGCCGAGGCGGCGCCGCCCCCGGGTGCGAGCGGGGACACCGACAGGCGGCGACGACACCGCCACGCCCTCCTTGGGATCAGAGCGGCCAGATCACCGGGATCAGCAGGGTCGCCAGGATCCAGAACAGGATGTTGAGCGGCCCGCCGATGCGGGTGAAGTCGGTGAAGCGGTACTCGCCCGGGCCGTAGATGAGCGTGTTCGTCTGATAGCCGATGGGGGTCATGAAGCTGCAGGAGGCCGCGAAGGTGACCGCCATGAGGAACGGCCGGGCGTCCACGCCGAGCTGATCGGCGGTCCCGATGGCGATGGGCGCCAGCAGGACCGCGGTGGCGTTGTTGGAGATGACCGCCGTGAGCACCTGGGACAGCAGGAAGAAGGCCGACACGATGGCCACGCCGCCCAGGGGCTCCAGCCCCCCGACGATGGCGTCGGCCAGCAGCCGGGCCGCGCCGGTCTCCTCCATGGCCACGCCGAGGGACAGGATGCCCGCGAGCAGGAAGATGACCTTCCACTGGATCGCCTCGTAGACCTCCCGGCCGGACAGGCAGCCCGTCATGACCAGCGCGAGGCAGCCGCCCACGGCGCTCTCCACGATGGGGACGATCCCGAACGCCGCCAGGGCGACGACGGCGGCCACGATGCCCAGCGCCCAGGGCATCCGGGCCTTCCGCAGGCGCGGCGTCACCACCTCCGAGACGACCACGAAGTGCCGGTTCTGCTCCAGGTGGGGCAGGCGCTCCCGGTCGATCTTCAGGAGCAGGGAGTTGCCGCCCGACAGGCGGAGCCGGCGGAGGTCCTCGTAGCGCACGCGGCCGTGCTGCCGGATGGCCAGGACCTGCGCGCCGAACGCGCGGTTGAAGTGCACGTCGCCGATGGTGCGTCCCGTCAGCTCGGAGTTCGGGGCGATGACCGCCTCCACCAGGGCGTCCCGCTCGGTGGCGATGTCCTCGTCCGCCCACTCCTCGCTCGGCCGGAGCGAGATGCCCTCCTCGTCGTGGAGCGCCGCGATCTCCTCGGCGGCACCCCGGATGCGCAGGACGTCGCCCACGCGCAGGCGGTGCAGCGCGCCACCGGAGAAGGACTCCCCGTCCCGGTAGACCTCCACGATCTCCAGGTCCAGGTCCAGGGTGTGGAGGGCCTGGCAGGCCCGCTCGCCCACCAGCGGGGCGCCCTCGCCGAGCTCGACGTCGGTGAGGAACTCCTTCACCTCGAAGGTCTTTGACAGGGGCTCCGCGGGGCGCCGCCGCGGGATGAAGCGCTGGGCGGCGAACAGGTAGACGCCGCCCGCCACCACGAAGACCAGGCCCAGGGGCGCGAACTCGAACAGGCCGAAGGGCGCCATGTCGTGGTCCTCCGCGATGGAGCTGACCAGGAGGTTCGTGGACGTCCCGATGAGGGTGCACACGCCGCCGAACATGGACGCGAAGGACAGGGGCATCAGCAGCTTGGACGGGCTCAGCCCCAGCTGCCGCGCGAGGGTGATGACCACCGGGATGAAGATGGCCACGGCCGCCGTGTTGTTGATGAAGGCCGACACGGACGCCACCGTGGCCATCATGGCTCCGAGGGCGAGCCAGTGGTTCCGCCGCCCGATGCGGCCGAACAGCTCCGAGATCCGCTCGAGGGCCCCGGTCTGCCGCAGCCCCGCGCTCAGGACGAACATGGCCGCCACCGTCACGGTCGCCACGTTGCTGAAGCCGCGCAGGGCCTGCTCCGGCTCCAGGATCCCGCTCAACATCAGCATCGCCATCACCAGGATCGCCGTGGCGTCCACGCGGACCTTGCGCCACGCGAACAGCACCAGGGCCAGGATCACGAGGCCGAAGACGGCCAGGACGTCGGCGGGGAGGGGCAGCTCCATGGAGACGTGCTCCGGGATGGATGCCCCAAACCTGCGCCCCCCCTCCCGGAACATCAAGGCGCCTCGCCGGCCGCCCCGAGCGTGTCGCCCGCCCCACCCTTCCGGGACGCCCCGATCCACACGCCGCGCAAGGCGCTGTTTTCACTAGACTTACGAGATCACTCAAAATACCGTTCAAGCTGGACATCGCGGCGGCCGAGGAGGACCATGGGTGCCGAACCAGCCACGAAGCGAGGTGCGGGTTGACGATGGAGTTCGATCTTCGGGAGGTCCACTGGCGCGACCACGGCGACGAGATCAACGCGTTCCGGCGCAGGATCCTGGAGGAGGGCGAGGCCGGTGACGGCCAGGGCGTCTTCCGCCCGGATCTGGACCGGAAGCGCTCCACGCGCCATTTGACCGCGTGGGAAGGCGGCGAGCTCGCCGCCACGCTGCGGCTCCACGAGGTCGAGACGGACGAGCCCGTGGCCGCGCCGGAGCTCGAGCGCATCCCGTCGGAGGCGCGCATCCTGGCCATCTCGGCCTTCATGGTCGCGCCGGAGCACCGGCACACGGACCTGGCCCTGGACATGTTCCGCGCCATGTACCGCCGCGCCCGCTCCCTGGGCGCCGACGTGGTCATCGCGGCCGTAGCGCCCCACCTCGTCATGATGTACGAGGCGCTGGGCTTCTTCCGGTACGGGCCGGGCTTCATGATGGACGACGAGGCCTTCCGCGTCCCCATGATGCTCAACCTGCACGACGTGCTGTACATGCGACGCATGGGCTCGGCGCTGACGCCCCTCGCGCAGCGCTACGACAACCCGGATCCCTACGGCGAGGCGATCCTGGTGGCCCTGTCCGACATCGCCCCGGAGACGCGCCCGCCGCGCCGCTCGATGCTGGCGTCGACGCTGATGACGGACGACTCACGCGCCAACCTCGGGCCCATGCTCACGGAGGGACTGGACGACGACGCCGTGAAGCGCCTTTTCGAGCACACCCAGGTCCAGGACCTGCAGCCCGGGGCGGCGCTCATCCGCGCCGGGGAGGAGGACGACACCCTGTACGTGCTCCTCGACGGCAACCTGGGCGTCGTCCCCGAGGGCGAGACCCAGCCCGTCACCTACATCCAGCAGGGCGAGGTCGTGGGCGAGACCGCCCTGGTCCGCGGCGGCCGGACGCGCCCGGCCACGATCGTGGCCTTGTCCGACAGCCGCGTGCTGGCGCTGGGCCAGGAGGACCTGCAGAAGCTGACCCGCGAGGAGCCGGAGATCGCCGCGCGCTTCCTGCTCAACCTCGCGGGGGCCATGGCCGAGCGCCTGGCCCGGACGACGCGCATGCTGCTGGGCGAGAAGTAGCGGCGCGCCGCCCCACTCGGTCAGAACCGCCACGTCCAGCCCAGGCCGACGTGGACGCGCTGGCGCGTCTCGGAGAAGCCCAGGGCGTCGAAGAGCATGTCCACGTGTCCCTCGACCAGGACGGCGTGGCGACGGGTCACGTGGACGCTCATCTCCAGGCCCCAGATCCCGATGGGCCCCACCTCGCCGGTGTCGGGGATCCAGAGGAGGGCCGGGCTCACGACCATGGCGCCGGTGAGCCACTCGCCCTCCAGGGACAGGCCGGAGCGGAGCCCGACGGTGAGATCCGGCCGGGAGCCCAGGCCGGCCGACGCGATGCCCTCCAGCAGGAAGTGACCGGGGAAGGTGCGGCCGAGGGTCGCCCCGACGGTGGGGAACGCCGGCCGCGACTCCGACGGAAAGCCGACGCCCGCCCGCAGGCCCAGCATCCACCGGGGCTCCTCCTCGAACAGGAGGTCCGGGTCCACGGTGACGGACAGGGGCTCTGCCGCGTCCTCGGCGTGCGCCGAGCCGGCCGTCGCCGCCAGAAGCGCGGCGGCCACGACCATCGCCCGCGGTACGACCGTCCTCATCGGGGCCCGACGCTATCCCGGTGACCCGGCACGCGCAACGCCGCCCGCGCCGATGACGGCCGCTGCCTTGTCCGGCCTCGACGGGCTCGACTACCCTGGCGGTCCTCATGACGACGGTCTCCACCAGCCGCCTGCTGCGCAAGCTCCGACCGGCCGACAAGCCGGTCACGTCCCGGAGCATCGCGCTGTTCCGCCTGGGGGAGATGTGTCACAACAAGTGCCCCATGTGCAGCAACAGCGGGCGGCCGGAGGCCTTCTTCACGCCCACCGAAGAGCTGGTGAGGCGCGTGGGCTTCCTCGCCTCGCAGAGCATGCCGCGGGTGGTCCTCACCGGCGGCGAGCCGACCATCCACCCCGGCTTCTGGGACGTCGTGGAGGCCCTGGGGGAGCGCCGCATCCGCTGGGACATCAACACCCACGCCCGGCCGCTGTCGGATCCCGACTTCGCGGCGCGCGCCAGGCGCCTGGGGCTCGGCCGGGCGATCGTCTCCCTGCACTCTCACGAGGTGGAGGCCAGCACGACCATCTCGGGCATGTCCGAGCGGGGCCACCAGGAGACGGTGGACGGCCTGCGGAACCTCCTCGCCGAGGGCGTCTGGGTGATGGTCAACTGCGTCCTGACCACCCTCAACCTCGACCACCTCGACGACTACCTCCGCTGGCTCGCGGAGCACGTGGGCACCGGCTACGTCGTGAAGATGGTCTTCCCGTACACCGGCGGCAAGGGCGGCGACTGGGAGGGCATCCAGCTCACCTACGACCAGGTGCGGGACCGGGTCCGCGCGCTCCCGCCCCTCGCCCGTGAGCTGGGCCTCCCCCTGGTCTTCGAGTCGTTCCCCAACTGCGTGCTGGGCGAGCGGAAGGCACGGAACGTGAGCCGCTCGGGCTTCGGCGAGACGCACTACCTCGACGACGTGACCGGGGATCGGCTTTACCCCATCGATCACATCGAGGCGTCCCTCCACGTCTACCCGGAGGCCTGCCGCTCCTGCTCGGCCATCCAGCGCTGCGGCGGGATCTCCGAGCGCTACGCCCGGCGCGTCGGCGTCCACGAGCTGACCCCGTTCCGCTAGGAGTCTGTAGTGTATTGCGGACCGAGCGAGCCCGAGACGATTTCGTCCAGATCGGCGTTCGACGGTTCCGTTGGCAGCGCTCGGCGCTGCCGCGCTGGCCCGAAGGGCCAGGAGAGCCGGCGACCAAAGGGAGCCGGAGAACCAGTAGGTTCGGCGGAGGGTTCTCGGGCGTCGAGCAGCGCGGAGCGCTGCGTGCGCTGGCCCGAAGGGCCAGGAGAGCCGGCGACCAAAGGGAGCCGGAGGGCGGAAGCGGCCGGGAGTCGCGACGGGAGCATATGCGCTACAGGCTCCTAGCAGTGTCCGGGGAAAGTCGGCCCGAGCGGACCCGAGCCGATTTCGTGCAGATCGTCGAGGCGGCGCGCGATGCGCCGCCGGTTCCGGAACCCGAGGCGAACCAGTAGGTTCGCCGCAGCGGTTCCGGGACGGCGAGATGCGCGGAAGCGGCCGGGAACCGCGACGGGAGAGTTTTCCCGGACGCTGCTAGGCGTCACTCCTCCGGGACGGCGCGACGGCTCTGCTGGTACTCGCTGACGTAGAGGCTGCCCGGCGTCTCGATCGGGCGCACGGCGAGGACCTCGGACGGCGGGCCCGGGTCCTCGCCGAACCAGCGCTCCCAGCCCACGCCGCCGCACTCGATGCACGTGTCGCCCCGGAAGTCCCTCCCCAGGGCGATGCACGCCTGGCAGACGAACCAGACCGAGATCACCCGGGGCGCCCCGTCCACCTCGCGTACGACGAGCTGGAGGTCGTACTTCTCGAGGCCCTTCGACGCGCTCGTGGCCTGGCTCACCACCGCACCGAACCGCCCGCCAGCGTAGCGCACCACCTTGTACAGGCGCCGCTCGGCCACGGGCTCCGGGGCCTCCGGCATGGCCTCGAACCCGTGGGCCACCTCGTCCGTGCACAGCGCCGCCCGAGCGTCCGCGCCGCCGGGCTCGCCCAGGTTCGCCGCGCGATCCGCCGCCAGGACCCTCCGCGCGAAGGCCTCCGCCTCGTCCGTGTCCGTCATCCGTGCCTCCTCCGGGCGATGCTCCGCGTCGCGTTCCGAACCTGTCAATGCGGAACGCCTCTGCTACCTTCCGGGCCACCATGGACGATCTCCTGCTGCCGCTCGCCGCCATCGTCTTCGGGGCCGGCTTCGTGCAGGGCCTGTCGGGCTTCGGCTTCGGGCTCGTGGCGATGAGCCTGCTGCCGGCGCTGGTCGACCTGAAGCTGGCGGTCCCGCTCGTGGCCGGGTGCGCCCTCCTGGTGGCCGGCTCCCTCGCGTGGAGCCTCCGCCGGCACGTCCGCGTCGGCGCGGTCGTCCCGCTGCTGGCCGGGACGCTCCTGGGCATCCCCCTGGGCGTCGCGGGCCTGGCGAGCATCGACTCGACGGTGCTGGGCGCGATCCTCGGCGTCGTGCTCGTCGCCTACGGCGTCTGGGCCCTGGGCCGGCGGACCGTGACGCCCCGTGGAGCCCACCCGCGCTGGGGCGTGGTCGCGGGGTTCTTCGGCGGCGTCCTTGGCGGCGCGTTCAACACGTCCGGCCCGCCGGTCATCGCCTACGTGAGCCTCCAGGACTGGTCCAAGGACGTCACCAAGGCCACCCTGCAGGTCTACTTCGTCCTCACGGCCGCCTGCGCGTTGACGGCCTTCACCGTCGCGGGCCTGGTCACGGCCGAGACCCTCACCGCCAACGCCGCCGTGACCCCGGCCCTGCTCGCCGGGTCGTGGGCGGGCAGCCGACTGTACAGCCGCGTGGATCAGGCGATGTTCCGCCGGATGCTCCTGGTCGGGCTGCTCGTGATGGGCGCCGTCTACCTGCTCCGGGCCCTCACCGCCCCTTGAACTCGGCGGTCCGCTTGTCCAGGAGGGCCTGCATGCCCTCCTTCGCGTCCTCCGTGGCGACGGTGACGGCCTGGGCGTAGGCCTCGCGGTGCGCCGCCCCGCGGACGTCCCACCCGAGCCCCTCGTAGTAGGTGCGCTTCATCAGCCGCACGGCCACGGGCGCGTTGTCGGCGACGCGCCGGGCCATCTCCCAGGCCACGTCCCACACCTCGTCGCCGGCCACGGCCCGGTTCACGAGGCCCATCTCCCGGGCCTCGGCGCCCTTGAAGCGCCGGCCGGTGAAGAGAAGCTCGGCGGCCGTCGTGGGCCCCACCAGCCGCGGCAGCAGGTAGCTGATGGCCATGCCCGAGTGGAGGCCCAGCCGCGCGAAGTTGGCGCCGTACTTCGCGTCCCGGTTCGCCACGCGCATGTCGCAGACGAGCGCCAGCCCGAAGCCGCCCCCGATGGCGTGCCCGTTGAGCGCCCCGATGACGGGCACTTCGATGTCCAGGACGGACAGGAACGGCTCGTACATGGCGAAGGAGCGCTCGTGGGGCATGAGGGTCTTCCCGGCGCCCTCCCGCTGGATCTGGGCCTTGAAGTCCGCGCCCGCGCTGAAGCAGGACCCGGTCCCCGTGATGACGACGCAGCGGGCGGAATCGTCCGCCGCCGCCTCCTTCGTCGCCTCGTGGAAGGCGTCCAACAGCTCCGCGGTCATGCTGTTTCGGTTGTCGGGGCGGTTCAGGGTGATGACGCCGACGGCGTCCTTGGCCTCGTACGTGACGGCGGGGCTCGACATGGGGCGCTCCTCCGGGTCGGGGTCGGGCCGGCGATGGTAGGCGGGCGCCCGGGCCGCCGCAACGATCGTGCGGACGACGCTATCTCGGCAGGGCGAAGTGGGCCTCGAGGAGGCGCGCGGTGAAGCGGGAGCGCAGGTAGAACCCCTTGGGGTTCACCCGCACCCACTCGGCCTCCTCGGACAGCACCCACTTCGACTCCCGGGCGTTGGCGGCCTTCGGCCGGAGCTGCAGCCACCGTCCCCGCCGGGCGTCGATGTCGCCCACGCGCCCCAGCCGGAGCAGCTCCGTCAGCTCCTCCCAGTCGGCGCGGAGGACGCGCTCCTCCTCGGGCGAGGGGCTCCAGAGGAGCGGCGCCCCGATGGCCCGCGCGCCGATCGGCACGTGCGCCTCGGCGAGGACGGGGATCCACAGCACCCGCGCGAGCTTCTCCCGGACTTTGGAGCCGCGCCAGTCGGCCGCCAGGTCGCCCTCCAGCGAGGCCGTACAGACCCACGTGGACTCCCGCGGGCGCCCGGCGTGGTCGACGGGGAGGGTCTTCAGCTCCACGCCCAGGTCCGGGAAGTCTGGCATGGCGTGCGAGCCGGCGGTGGCTCCGAGCGCCGCCTCGAGCAGGTTCCCGACCCAGCCCTTCGCCCGGCGCGCGTCGGGCGGCACCTCCACGCCGTGCCGCGCCGCCAGCCGGCCGAGGGAGCACCCGGCCAGGGCCCGCGCGCGCTCCATCAAGGCGTCCTCGCTGTCCGGCTCGTCCACCATCGGCGCGAGTATACAGCCCCCGCCCGGTTGATCCGTGTCTCCGCTCCCCTCTACAACACGCTGGAGGACTACGAGCGGCCGGTGGCCGCCCTGCCCGACCTCACGGAGTGACGAGAGAGCACGCCCGTCGCATGTGGATCTTCGGCTACGGTTCGCTCATCTGGCGCCCGGACTTCGAGTTCGTGGAGCGCCGCGAAGGCTACATCCGCGGCTGGAAGCGCCGGTTCTGGCAGGGCTCCCCCGATCACCGGGGCGTCGTCGGCGCCCCCGGCCGCGTGGTCACGCTGCTGCCCGACCCCGAGGCGCGCTGCTGGGGCATCGCCTATCGCATCGCGGGCGCCGAGGCCGACCGCATCCTGGAGGCCCTGGACGCCCGGGAGCGCGCCGGCTACGAGCGTCACGAGGTGCGGGTGCACGGCCGTGACCCCGAGGCTCGGATCGCCCGGGCCCTCGTCTACGTCGCGACCGAGCGGAACCCCAACTTCCTCGGCCCCTCCCGCGCCGAGGTCATGGCCGCCCATATCGTGCGCTCCCGAGGGCGCAGCGGGACGAACTCCGAGTACCTGCTCAAGCTGGCCGAGGCCCTCCGCCGCATGGGCGTCCGGGATCCCCACGTCGAGGAGCTCGAGGCCCTGGTCGCGGCGGCCTCCTGCTCCCGATGGCCTCGCGCCAAGGCGTCAAGCCGCAAAGGCCCGGAGGATACGGAGAAGATGAAGTAGGACCGCCGTCCTCGGCGGTCACCTCCCGAGCAAGCGGCGCGCGACCCGATGCCACCGTCGTCCGGTTCGCCGCGGGAGTGCCCCAAGCGCCGACCACGGCGACATCCACGTCCACGTTTCGCGAGCTCTCGGCGAGGTGTGCACAACTGGCAGGCGCGGACGCCGGTGCCCCTACACCGGGATCACTCGTCCCCGTCATGGTCGTCGTCGTCCCCGTCGTGGTCGTCGTCGTCCCCGTCGTGGTCGTCGTGGTCGTCGTCGTCCCCGTCGTGGTCGTCGTCGTCCCCGTCGTGGTCGTCGTGGTCGTCGTCGTCCCCGTCGTGGTCGTCGTCGTCCCCGTCGTGGTCGTCGTGGTCGTCGTCGTCCCCGCACTGGTGCGTCGCCTCCTGGACGCACTTGGCGTCCCACTCGGCGGAGCAGCAGTAGGGGTCGCGGGCGCACACGCAGGACTCGACCTGATGATCCTCGCACCCGGGCGCGGAGTGGGTCTCGTAGCAGCTCTCACTGTCGGGGCCGCCGCACTCGAGCTCGCAGTTGCAGGTGGCCTCCTGCACGCACTGACCGTCCCAGGCCTCGTCGCAGCAGTAGGAGTCGATGGCGCACACGCACGCCTCGACCGCCTCGTCGGCGCAGCCCGGCTCGGAGCCGGCCTCGCAGCAACTCCCGGCGCTCGAAGGCTCCTCGCCGCCGCAGGACGGGGCCTCCACCTCCACGAGATCGACGTTGATGTCGCCCTGCCGCTGCCACTCCCCCGCCCCGAAGCGCTGGTAGAGCAGCCAGCCGGACATGCCCACGTGCTCGTTCTTGCCGTTGGCGGCCTGGCCGAGCTGGAAGGTGTACTTCCCGTTGGTGGGCGCCTGGACGAAGGTGGCGCCGTCGGTGGGGTCGCCCACCCGCACGACGGACGCCCGGGTGACCACCATGTCGAAGTAGTGCCAGTCCTCCGTGACGTGCCACGGCTGGCAGGAGTCCTTCAGCTCCTTCTTGGGGCCGCCCCAGCCGGCGCTGTCGGAGCCCTGACCCCGGTAGCCGAAGGACACGTCCACGTACCACTCGCTGCCCACCTCGCCGGGGCCGCCGCCCGTGTCGTAGACGACCGCCGTCCCGTACAGCCGGGCGGTGTCGTCCTCGTACCAGTCCAGCCGGGCGTCCTCCTCCAGGGTGAACCGCACCGCGTGGGACGAGTCGCCGTCGAAGAAGCCCGGCAGCCACAGGGCGTGGTCGTCGCTCCCGCCGTGGCAGCCGTCGCTCTCGGCGCGCTTCGCCTGCCAGCTCTCGTCGATGGCCGGGCCGGAGCACGGGCAGGCGTCCGGCTCGTCCACCAGGCCGTCGCAGTCGTTGTCCACGCCGTCGCCACAGACCTCCTCGCCGCCCTCGCCGGGCGCCAGGGGATCGTGGACGCACCCCTCGAGCGGGTCGCAGGCGTCCGTGGTGCAGGCGTTGCCGTCGTCGCAGTCCACGTCGCACGGGCAGGTGCCGTCGTCCACGCCGCTGTTGTTGTACGCGTCCAGCTCGTCCTTGATGGCGATGGCCAGGTCGCGATCGGCGCCCTCGGGGTTACCGCCCACGATGTAGATGGCCAGGAGCGCCTCCGCGTCCTCGATGGCCGCGTTCACGCTTGCCGTGGAGGCCCCGTTGCCGGCGTTCAGCTTCGCCGCGATGAGCTGGGCGCCCAGCATCACCGACGCGTCCTTCGAGTTGGCGCTCTTCAGGATGTCCATGCACGCCTGGTGGTCGTAGTGGATCCCGCCCAGGGTCATCGCGTCGACGGGCCAGACCTCCTCGTGGTTCTTCCAGTAGCCGATGGTCCGGGGGCACGGGCAGCCGGCCGTCACGCAGTCCCCGTCCTCGCAGAAGCCGGAGGCGGTGCAGGCGTTGCCGTCATCCCCGCAGACCGTCCCGGTCTCGACGGGCTCGTAGATGCAGCCGTCCTCGCCGGCACAGACATCCACCGTGCACTCGTTGGAGTCCTCGCAGAGGTCGCCCTCGTCGGTGACGCCGTCGCAGTCGTCGTCCACGCCGTCACACGTCTCGATCCCGGCCACGCCCGCCTCGCAGGTGTCGACCTCGGCGCCGTCCTGGCAGACGCGCTGGCCGGTCGCCGCACAAGCGCCCACGCCACAGGAGGTGTCCGTCGGCTGGTAGTCCTCGTCGGTCGCGCCGTCGCAGTCGTCGTCCACGCCGTCGCACGTCGAGTCCGAGGCCGCAGGCTCCCCGGCCGTGCACGAGTCCACGACCTCGCCGCCCGCGCAGGACGTCTCGCCCGTCGAGGCGCACGCCCCCACGCCGCAGGACGTCGCCTCCGGCTGGTAGTCCTCGTCCGTCATGCCGTCGCAGTCGTCGTCCATGCCGTCACACGTCGCGTCCGAGGCCGCAGCGGCCCCCGGGGCGCAGGAGTCCACGACCTCACCGGCCGCGCAGGATGTCTCGCCCGTCGAGGCGCACGCGCCCTCGCCACAGGACGTCGCCTCCGGCTGGTAGTCCTCGTCCGTCATACCGTCGCAGTCGTCGTCCACGCCGTCGCACGTCGAGTCCGAGGCCGCAGGCTCCCCGGCCGTGCACGAGTCCACGACCTCGCCGCCCGCGCAGGACGTCTCGCCCGTCGAGGCGCACGCCCCCACGCCGCAGGACGTCGCCTCCGGCTGGTAGTCCTCGTCCGTCATGCCATCGCAGTCG
>JBNJGB010000024.1:2116-5330 GCA_051747385.1 Myxococcota bacterium | reverse complement strand
GCCGTCACACGTCGCGTCCGAACCCGCCGGGCTGCCCGCCTCGCAGGAGTCCACGACCTCACCGGCCGCGCAGGACGTCTCGCCCGTCGAGGCGCACGCCCCCACGCCGCAGGACGTCGCCTCCGGCTGGTAGTCCTCGTCCGTCATGCCATCGCAGTCGTCGTCCACGCCGTCACACGTCGCGTCCGAACCCGCCGGGCTGCCCGCCTCGCAGGAGTCCACGACCTCACCGGCCGCGCAGGACGTCTCGCCCGTCGAGGCGCACGCGCCCTCGCCACAGGACGTCGCCTCCGGCTGGTAGTCCTCGTCGGTCGCGCCGTCGCAGTCGTCGTCCACGCCGTCACACGTCGCGTCCGAAGCCGCAGCCGCCCCCGGGGCGCAGGAGTCCACGACCTCACCGCCCGCGCAGGACGTCTCGCCCGTCGAGGCGCACGCCCCCACGCCGCAGGACGTCGCCTCCGGCTGGTAGTCCTCGTCCGTCATGCCATCGCAGTCGTCGTCCACGCCGTCACACGTCGCGTCCGAACCCGCCGGGCTGCCCGCCTCGCAGGAGTCCACGACCTCACCGGCCGCGCAGGACGTCTCGCCCGTCGAGGCGCACGCGCCCTCGCCACAGGACGTCGCCTCCGGCTGGTAGTCCTCGTCGGTCGCGCCGTCGCAGTCGTCGTCCACGCCGTCACACGTCGCGTCCGAACCCGCCGGGCTGCCCGCCTCGCAGGAGTCCACGACCTCACCGGCCGCGCAGGACGTCTCGCCCGTCGAGGCGCACGCCCCCACGCCGCAGGACGTCGCCTCCGGCTGGTAGTCCTCGTCCGTCATGCCATCGCAGTCGTCGTCCACGCCGTCACACGTCGCGTCCGAACCCGCCGGGCTGCCCGCCTCGCAGGAGTCCACGACCTCACCGGCCGCGCAGGACGTCTCGCCCGTCGAGGCGCACGCGCCCTCGCCACAGGACGTCGCCTCCGGCTGGTAGTCCTCGTCGGTCGCGCCGTCGCAGTCGTCGTCCACGCCGTCACACGTCGCGTCCGAAGCCGCAGCCGCCCCCGGGGCGCAGGAGTCCACGACCTCACCGCCCGCGCAGGACGTCTCGCCCGTCGAGGCGCACGCCCCCACGCCGCAGGACGTCGCCTGCGCCACGTAATCCTCGTCCGTCGTACCGTCACAGTCGTCGTCTACGCCGTCGCAGTCCGTGTCGTCGCCGGTCGGTGCACCGGGCTCGGCCGTGCAGGCCAGGCCGAGGCCGTCCTCGGAGCAGCCCATCTCGCCCTCGGCGCTGCACGCGCCCACGCCGGCGGAGCAGGGCTCGCCCAGGCCGTCGAAACCCTCGTCCACCTCGCAGTCGCAGTCGTCGTCGGTGGCGTTGCCGCACAACTCCGCGCCAGGCTCGCCACAGTCGAGGCCCACCAGGCGGATGGCATCCAGGTAGTTGCCGTTCTCCGCGCCACCGCCGCCGTAGGTGATCGTCAGCGTGTGCTCGCCCGCCGCCAGATCCGGCAGCGGCACGTCGTAGACGCCGTTGCTCCCCTCGGCCACGGACGTCACGGTCACCGGCGCGCCGTCCACGTCCAGGTACAGCGCGTTCACCTCGGAGCCGAACCGGCTCCAGTGGACCGCGGCGCCGGTCAGCGGCGCGTCCAGCGTGAAGTGGATGCGGAGCTCCGCCGTGCCGTTGGTCGGCGCGCGGTACGGATCGATGGTGCTCAGGGGCACGTCGCTCAGGTACGCCGGCATGTCCGGCGAAGCCGAGCCCGCGCCCTCGACGAAGTAGTCGAAGGACGCCGTGTACTCGTCCTCGGCCGGGAACTCGGTCGCGCTGCCCCGGGCCTGCTCGCCGAAGTCGAAGACCCCGAGCTGCCAGACCGTGGACAGGCGGCAGCCGTCGGTCTCGCAGACGGCCTCACCGCCCGCACCGCAGGCCACCACGCCCGCCTCCACGCACGGCTGGAGCACGGCGTCCACGCCCGTCCCGTAGCCGCACGGGTCGACCACGCACGTCTCGCCCACGCCGAAGCCCTCGTCTGTGGCACCGTCGCAGTCGTTGTCCACGCCGTCGCAGACCTCGTCGGCCGGCGCCGTGGCCTCGCACGAGTCGACCGTCTCGCCGCCCACGCACTCCAGCGTACCCGTCGCCGCACAGGCGCCGGTCCCGCAGGATGTGGGCTCGGCCGCGAAGTCCTCGTCGGTCATCCCGTCGCAGTCGTCGTCCACGCCGTCGCAGACCGACTCGTCGCACGCGTCGTCCAGGCAGCAGCCCGTGTACGGCGGGCAGGCCTCGCCGGTCTCCGCCACCGGCCGCGTCCACGTGACCTCCAGCTCGTAGAGCAGGCCGGCCGGGTTCTTCGTCACCGTGCCGAACGACTGCGGGTGGTTGACGATCTCCACCTCGAGCACGTTCACGCCGCCCGTGAGCCATGCGCCCACGTCCGCGGAGTGCAGGGCCATGTACCCGTTGGCCCCTTCCGAGTCCGCCACCAGCGCACCGTTGACCCACACGCGGTAGCTGTTGTCCGTCGCGAAGGCCAGCGTGCCCTCCGCCGTCAGCACGTCGTCCGGCAGCACGAACTGCCGGCGGAAGCGCTGCGTCTCACCGGCCACCGGCTCCTCGACGTGCCAGGCGTTCCAGATCCACGTCGAGTCGGGGAGCGCCGCCGAGACGTCGTCCCACGCGGTGTGCTCGTCCCACGTCGGCACGGCGGGCACGCCCTGGGGCATCAGCGCCGTGTCCGCGTCGGACACGATGGTGAGCGCCTCCGGCGGGCAGGTGCAGCCCTCGTCGACCTGGCCGTCGCAGTCGTCGTCCAGGTCGTTCAGGCAGATCTCCTCCACCGGCGTCCCCGCCGCGCAGGAGTCCACGACCTCGCCGCCCTCGCAGGATGTCGTGCCCGTCGAGGCGCACGCGCCCACGCCGCAGGACGTCGACTCCGGCTGGTAGTCCTCGTCGGTCGCACCGTCACAGTCGTCGTCCACGCCGTCGCACGTCGCGTCCGAAGCCGCCGCCGCGCCCGGGGCGCACGAGTCCACGACCTCGCCGGCCACGCAGGATGTCTCGCCGGACTCAGCGCACGCGCCCGTGCCGCAGGACGTCGACTCCGGCGCGTAGTCCTCGTCGGTCATCCCGTCACAGTCGTCGTCCACGCCGTCGCACGTCGCGTCCGAAGCCGCCGCCGCGCCCGGGGCGCACGAGTCCACGACCTCGCCGGCCACGCAGGATGTC
>JBNJGB010000024.1:0-2016 GCA_051747385.1 Myxococcota bacterium | reverse complement strand
TCGCCGGTCTCAGCACACGCGCCCACGCCGCAGGACGTCGACTCCGGCTGGTAGTCCTCGTCGGTCGCACCGTCACAGTCGTCGTCCACGCCGTCGCACGTCGCGTCCGCCGTCGCGGGCTCGCCGGGTTCGCAGGCGTCGACCACCTCGCCGTCGACGCAGGCGGTCTCGCCGAGGGCCTGGCAGGCGCCCTCGCCGCAGAACAGGTCTTCGGACTCGAAGTCCTCGTCCGTGGCGCCGTCGCAGTCGTCGTCCACGCCGTTGCAGGCATCGGACGCGCCCGGGTGCACCGTGGCGTCCTGGTCGTCGCAGTCCTGCTCCGGGAGGTCCGGGCACGAGGCGAGCCAGCCGACGGTGTTCAGGAGCAGCGCTTCGTTGTCGCGCGAGGCGTAGGGATCCGGGTCGTTGATCTGCTCGAAGCCGTAGTTGGCGAAGATCTCGTTGTCCGCGCCGAAGACCACCCGGCCCTGACCGTAGCTTCGCTGGGCGAAGACCGGCGCGCCGTCATACCAGGCCAGCGCTTCCACGGCCGGGTCGTCGAGCGCCAGGGTCGAGCCGAGGGCCCAGAAGACGCTCTGCACGCCCGTCGTCACCGGGTGCGCGTCCGTCATCCAGTCGTTGACGCCGACCCAGCCGATGGCGCCGCCGTAGCCCAGGAAGCCGACGCCGAAGGGCACGGCCACCTGGTTCATGTACTGCTCGTTGTGGTCGGTCACGAGCAGGAGGCCGCCGCCGGCCGCGACGAAGTCCTGCAGCGCCTGGACCTCGCTCGCCGCGAAGTCCTGGAGCGGCTCCGCGATGATCACGGCCCGGTAGTCGGAGAGGACGTCCGCCGTGAGCGCGCCGGGGTGGCCCTCCCAGGCGATGCCGTTGTCCTCGAGGAGCGTGACCGCCGGGCCCCAGCCGTGGGCGGTGTCGTACTCGTAGGGGTCGCTGAAGGTGTCCTCGCCGTGGCCGAGGCTCACGAGCACCTGGCAGGGGGTGACATCGCAGGAGACGTAGCCGTCGCCGTCCAGGTCGAAGTCCTCGTCCACCTCCCCGTCGCCGTCGTTGTCGATCCCGTCGCACTCCTCGGTGTCCTCGTCGTCGCACACGCCGTCGCCGTCGACGTCGGAGGCATCCTCGTCCACGACGCCGTCGCAGTCGTCGTCCACGCCGTCGCAGGTGTCGTCCGAGGCGGCCGGGTCACCGGGCAGACACGTGTCGGTCACCGCGCCGTCGACGCACCGGGTCTCGCCGGTGGAGGCGCACGCGCCCGTCCCGCATTCGGTGGCCACGGACTCGAAGCCCTCGTCCACCTGGCCGTCGCAGTCGTCGTCGATCCCGTCGCAGTCCGCGTCGCTGCCCGTGGGGTCACCGGCGGTGCAGGAGTCCGTCACCTCGCCGGCGACGCACGAAGTCGTGCCCGTCGATGCGCACGCGCCGGTGCCGCAGGAGGTCTCCTCGGGCGCGTAGTCCTCGTCGGTCATCCCGTCGCAGTCGTCGTCCACGCCGTCACACGTCGCGTCCGAACCCGCCGGGCTGCCCGCCTCGCACGAGTCCGTCACCTCGCCGGCGACGCACGAAGTCGTGCCCGTCGAGGCGCACGCGCCGGTACCGCAGGAGGTCTCCTCGGGCGCGTAGTCCTCGTCGGTCGTGCCGTCACAGTCGTCGTCCACGCCGTCACACGTCGCGTCCGAACCCGCCGGGCTGCCCGCCTCGCACGAGTCCGTCACCTCGCCGGCGACGCACGAAGTCGTGCCCGTCGAGGCGCACGCGCCCGTGCCGCAGGAGGTCTCCTCGGGCGCGTAGTCCTCGTCGGTCATCCCGTCACAGTCGTCGTCCACGCCGTCACACGTCGCGTCCGACGCGGCCGGGGTCCCGGCCTCGCACGAGTCCGTCACCTCGCCAGCGACGCACGAAGTCGTGCCCGTCGAGGCGCACGCGCCGGTGCCGCAGGAGGTCTCCTCGGGCGCGTAGTCCTCGTCGGTCATCCCGTCGCAGTCGTCGTCCACGCCGTCACACGTCGCGTCCGAA
>JBNJGB010000023.1:0-105159 GCA_051747385.1 Myxococcota bacterium | reverse complement strand
AGCCGGAGGCTCCCTCGCAGCGTCGGCGGGAGGCCGAGATGCGCGGAAGCGGCCGGGCTCGCGACGGGAGCCCGGCCCGTCCTCGATCCCTACACCCTCTCGAAGAGGCCGGCGGCGCCCATGCCGCCGCCGATGCACATGGTGACGATGCCGTAGCGGCCGCCGCGGCGCTTCAGCTCGTGGAGCAGCGTCGCCGTCAGCTTGGCGCCGGTGCAGCCCAGCGGGTGGCCCAGGGCGATGGCGCCGCCGTTGACGTTCACCTTGTCCTCGTCGATGCCCATCTTGCGGATGGAGTAGACCGCCTGGGAGGCGAAGGCCTCGTTCAGCTCCATCAGGTCGATGTCGCCGATGGACAGGCCGGTCTTCTCGAGGAGCTTCGGCACGGCGTAGGCCGGGCCGACGCCCATCTCGTCGGGCTCGACGCCCACGACCACGAAGCCCCGGAAGACGCCGAGGATCTCGGCGCCGAGGGCCTCGGCCTTCTCGCGGCTCATCACGACGCTGGCCGCGCCGCCGTCGGTCATCTGCGAGCTGTTGCCCGCCGTCACCGAGCCGCCCTGGCGGAAGACGGCGCGGAGCTTGCCCAGGACCTCGACCGTCGTCTCCGGCCGCGGCCCCTCGTCCACCTCGAGGCCCCCGAAGGGGATGGTCTCGTCCGCGAAGAGGCCCTTCTCGATGGCCCTGGCCGCCTTCTGGTGGCTGGACACGGCGAACGCGTCCTGGTCCTCGCGGGAGATCTCGTAGCGCTCGGCCACGACCTCCGCCGTGTTCCCCATGGGGGTGAACAGGGCGGGGTTGTCGGCCACCACGCCCGGGTGGGGGCGCGGCGTGTGGCCGCTCATGGGCACGGCGGACATGGACTCGATGCCGCCGGCCACGATGGTGTCGGCCCAGCCGCACATGATCCGCTCGGCGGCGCTGGCGATGGTCTGCAGGCCGGACGAGCAGAACCGGTTGACGGTCTGCGCCGGCACGCTGGTCGGCAGGCCGGCGAGGAGCGAGATGGCCCGCGCCACGTTGAGGCCCTGCTGGCCCTCGGGCATGGCGCAGCCCATGACGACGTCCTCCACCTCCTCCGGCTTCAGGCCGGGGACCTTCTCCAGCGCGCCGCGGACGGCGGCGGCGCCGAGATCCTCGGGGCGGGTGTCCCGGTAGGTTCCCTTGTTCGCACGGCCGCCCGGGGTGCGCACCGCGCTGACGATGACTGCCTCACGCATGTTCGACTCCTTGCACCTGTTGGGGGGCGGCGTGCTCTAGTTCCTGAGCGGCTTGTTGTTCATGAGCATGTACTGCATGCGCTCGAGGGTCTTCGGCTCGCCGACGAGGCTCATGAAGGCCTCGCGCTCGAGCTCGATGATCTTCTCCTCGTCCACCGGCGTCCGGCCGTCGGTGTCGCCGCCGCAGAGCACCCACGCCACCTTGTCGGCGATCTTCTTGTCGTGCTCGGAGGCGAACTCGCCGAGCATCATGCCGTAGACCGCCAGGGACAGCGCCGCGGCGCCGTGGCGTCCGGGCAGGTAGAGGTTCGTGGCCGGCTTCGGCGGCGTGTAGCCCCGGTCCGCCAGGTAGCGGCACAGCGCCTTGGCGTCCGCATCGCGGCGGTCGCGGTTCATGGCGATCTCGTCGCGGGCGGTGCCGAAGCCCAGGTCGAAGACCTCGCCGGCGCCCGTGGCCACCTGGGCCATGCCGATGTTCATGAAGGCCCGCTGCACCATGGGCAGCACGTCGTACTCCCGCGGGTCGATCTTCGGGGGCACGCCCTCGAAGAGCCGCTTGAGCAGGTTCAGGGTCCCGCAGCCGCCGGGGATGAGCCCCACGCCGACCTCCACGAGGCCCATGTAGGTCTCCTTGTCCACGATCATGCGGTCGGCGGCCATGGCCATCTCGCACCCGCCGCCCAGGGTCAGGCCGTGGGGCGCCGATACGACCGGCTTCGGCAGGTACTTGAGCCGCTGGACCGTGCTCTGGAACGTCTCGACGGTCTGCTCGATCTCGTCGAACTTCTTCTGGTTCGCGTTCATCACGATCATGAAGAGGTTCGCGCCGGCGGAGAAGTTGTCCGCCTCGTTGGCGAGCACCAGGCCGTCGAAGTCGCGCTCGACCCGGTCGCACGCCGTGTTCAGGATCTCGACCAGGTCGGGATCCACCGTGTTCATCTTGGTGTGAAACTCGACGCAGGCGATGCCGTCGCCCATGTCCACGAGCGTCCCGCCGCGGTTCTTCTCCACGACGTGACCGGCCTTCTTCAAGAGGCCGATGGACAGGCTGCCCGGGATCTGCGGCTTGGGCTCCAGGCCCTTGCCGGGGGCGAAGTAGCTCTCCTCGCCGTCCTTTTCGGCGTAGAAGCCGCCGGCCTCGGCCGCCTCGTCGACCCACTTCGGGACCGTCAGGCCGTCGGCGCGCATGCGCTCGGCGGTCTCACCAACGCCCAGGGCGTCCCAGACCTCGAACGGTCCGAGATCCCAGTTGAAGCCCCAGCGCATCGCCCGGTCGATGTTCACCACGTCGTCGGCGATGTCGAAGGCGATGTTCGCCGTGTAGGCGAGGCTCCGGGACAGGACGTACCAGCCGAACTTCGCGGCCCGCCCGTCGCCGCTCACCAGCGCCTTGATGCGATCGGCCGCGCCGCCGGCCTTCTTGACGTCCTTGAGCTCCGGCAGGTCCGGCTTGACCTTGTCCCGGTACTCCAGGGTCTCCCGGTCGATGGTGGAGATCTGCTTGCCGACCTTCTTGTAGAAGCCGGCCCTGGCCTTCTGGCCGAGCAGCCCCTTGTCGACCATCTGGTCGAGGAACGCCGGGACCTTGAAGGTGTCCCGCTCCGGGTCGTCCGGGAGCGCCTCGTAGCAGTTGTTCGCCACGTGGACGAACGTGTCGATGCCCACCATGTCCGCCGTGCGGAAGGCCGCGGACTTGGGCCGCCCCATGGGCTTGCCCACGATGGCGTCGACCTCCTCGATGGAGTAGTCGAGGTCGTCCATGGCGTGGATGGTCGTCATCATCGCGTGCACGCCGATGCGGTTCGCGATGAAGTTCGGCGTGTCCTTGGCCCAGACGACGCCCTTGCCGAGGATCCGCCGGCAGAAGTCGGCCATCTGGTCGAGGATGGCCGGGTCGGTCTCCTTGCCCGGGATGATCTCCAGCAGGTGCATGTAGCGCACCGGGTTGAAGAAGTGCGTCCCGAGGAAGTGCTTCCGGAAGTCCGCGGAGCGCCCCTCGAGCATGCCGTCGATGGACAGGCCGGAGGTGTTGGACGTGACGATCGTCCCCGGCGTCCAGCTGTTCTCGACGTTCTCGAGGAGGATCCGCTTGATGCGCATGTCCTCCTTCACCACCTCGACGACCCAGTCGCACTCGGCGATGCGCCCCATGTCGTCATCGAAGTTGCCGACCTCGATGAGCGACGAGGCCGCCTTGTCGACGAACAGGGCGGGCTTCGACTTGATGGCGCCCTTCAGCCCGTTGGCGGCGAAGCGGTTCCGCGCCTTCGGGTCGTCCTTCTCCTCGTCGGAGAGGTCGGGCGGGACGATGTCGAGCAGGATCGTGCGGATGCCGCACGACGCGAGGTGGGCCGCGATGCCGGAACCCATCACCCCAGCGCCGAGGACGGCCGCTTTGCGGATGGTAGCCATGCGCATTTCTCCTATGGAAGACCGAAAGCCGACCCTTGAATAGATGCTCGCCCCGTCGCCGGTCAAGGGATGATTGAATCCTCATTCATTCTGCCGCGCCCCATTTCTGCGCAACGAACGGCCCCCTGCCCGACACGAGGGAGATGGGGGCCGACGGCGGCCTCCCGGACGACAGGAGGTGGGCGATGGAAGACGCGACGAGGTGGGACGAGGCCCTGCGCCGGGCCGCGCTGCTGCGGGCCCTGCGAACCCCGGACCGGGTGGCCCGGGCCGTGGCCGCGGGCGAGGAGCCGCGGTACGAGGACGTGGAGGCTGCGGCCCGCGAGCTGGAGGTGCGGGGGCTGACCCCGTGGATCCCCTTCGCCGAGACGGGCGCTCCGGTGCTCGTGGTGCGGGGGAGCCCACCCGAGCGGCCGGGCGTGGCGGTCGTGGGGGCCCGGGCGGCCGATCCCTACGGCCTCGCGTGCGCCGCGCGGGTGGCGAGGGATGCGGTCACCCTGGGCCGTCCGGTGGTGAGCGGGGGTGCCGAGGGGTGCGACGCCGCGGCGCACAGGGCCGCCATGGACGCGGGCGGAACCACCGTGGTCGTGCTCGGATCGGGCCACGACAAGCCATACCCGCGGGCGCACCTGCCGCTGTTCGACGAGGCCGTGGACACCGGGGGCGCGGTCGTGACCTGCTTCTGGCCCCCGACGCCTCCGGGTCGGCACCGCTTCCTGAAGCGCAACGGGGTGATCGCCTCTCTCGCCGGCGTCACGGTCGTCGCGCGGGCCGGGGCGCGCAGCGGGGCCCTGTCCACGGCCCGGGCGGCCATGCGGGCCGGACGGCCGGTCCTGGCGGTACCCTCGGACGTGGGAGAGGGGCTCGGCGTGGGTGGAAACGGCCTCCTGGCGGGCGGCGTCCCCGCCGTCACGGGCGTCTCGGATCTCGCCGCGGCCCTCGGGGAGCGGGCGAGCGGCGCGTGGCCGGTGCAGCACGGCGGGGCGCCGGACCCCTGGCCCGGGTCGCTCGACGAGGAGACCCGCAGCGACGACGGGGACGTGGGGCCGGAGGCCGCAGGCGTGATGGAGGCCCTGGCCGAGGGCGCGGCGCGGGATCTGGAGGCCCTCCTCGCGACGACCGGGCTCCCGGTGGACACGCTCATGGCGGTCCTCGTCGACCTGGAGGTGGCGGGTCGCGTGGAGCAGGCCGGCGGACAGCGCTTTCGCCTGAGGCGCGGGGGATGAGGTGGTGCCCCGGCCCGAACCGGGGCGCCGAGCGCTTGAAAGTGAAATGATTCCGACAAATTGGAATGGACCCGCCAGCTTGACAGCGTTTCGAGCGCTCGCATAGCATTGCGTCGCAATTCTGTGCGTGGGGGCGAGGGGCACCGAGTCCGAGGCGCCTCACGGCAGCGGCAGGCACCGGAGCGAGCATGGCAGAAGAGAAGACTGGACCGGGTCCCGAGGGCGGCGACACGAGCGGGAACCTCGGGGACCTGCTCGTGCGGAACATGGTGGTGTCGCCCGAGCAGCTCGAGGACGCCAAGGATCGGTCGCGGAGCGAAGGCACCGGCCTGACGGGGGCCCTGGCCCGCCTCGGCTATGTCCAGGAGACCCAGCTCGTCGAGTTCCTGTCCAAGCAGTACGGCGTCCCGTCCATCAACCTCGAGGAGGTGGAGGTCGAGGACGACGTCATCGAGCTGGTGCCCAAGGAGGTCGCGGAGCGGCACAACGTCATCCCCATCGAGCGTCAGGGCTCGACGCTGGTCGTCGCCATGACCGACCCGTCGAACATCTACGCGATGGACGACATCAAGTTCCTGACGGGCTTCAACGTCGAGGTGGTGGTCACCTCGGAGCAGTCCATCAAGAGCGCCCTGGAGCGCTACTACGAGGGCGCGGCGGACCTCGGCGGCCTCTTCGGCGGCGACATCGACGAGGGGGACATCGACTTCTTCACGGCCGACGGCGACGTCGACCTCGAGTCCCTGGAGGAGGAGGCCGGCGAAGCGCCGGTGATCCGGCTGGTCAACCTGATGCTGGTGGACGCCATCAAGCGTGGCGCCTCCGACATCCACGTGGAGCCGTACGAGAAGCAGTTCCGGATCCGCTACCGCATCGACGGCGTGCTCTACGAGATCATGAACCCGCCGCTGCGGCTCAAGAACGCCATCACCAGCCGCCTGAAGATCATGAGCGAGCTCGACATCGCCGAGCGGCGCCTGCCCCAGGACGGCCGCATCAAGCTGGTGCTCGGCAACGATCGCGAGGTGGACTTCCGAGTCAGCGTGCTGCCCACCCTGTTCGGTGAGAAGGTCGTCCTCCGAATCCTGGACAAGTCGACGCTGCAGCTCGACATGACCCGGCTGGGCTTCGAGCAACCCCAGCTCGACGTCTTCCAGGACAACATCCACCAGCCCTTCGGCATGGTCCTGGTCACGGGCCCCACGGGCTCCGGCAAGACGACGACCCTGTACTCGTCCCTGCAGGAGCTGAACCAGATCTCGGAGAACATCTCCACGGCCGAGGATCCGGTCGAGTTCAACCTGCCTGGCATCAACCAGGTCCAGATGAAGGACGACATCGGGCTGAACTTCTCGGCGTCCCTGCGCGCGTTCCTCCGTCAGGATCCGGACATCATCATGGTCGGCGAGATCCGTGACTTCGAGACCGCGGAGATCGCAATCAAGGCGGCGCTGACGGGCCACCTGGTGCTGTCCACCCTCCACACCAACGACGCGCCGTCGACCATCAACCGTCTGCTCAACATGGGCGTCGAGCCGTTCCTGGTGACGTCGTCGCTGAACGCCATTGTCGCCCAGCGCCTGGCCCGCCGCATCTGCACCGACTGCGCGGAGCCGATCGAGATCGACCGCTCGGTCCTCGAGGACCTGGGCCTGAGCGAAGACGAGATCGAGGCCGCCCACCCCATGAAGGGCAAGGGCTGCCGCCGCTGCAGCGACACCGGCTACAAGGGTCGCGTCGCGCTCTACGAGGTCATGGACGTCGACGACGAGATCAAGGAGTGCGTGCTCCAGGGCTACTCGGCCATGGAGCTGAAGCGCGAGGCCATGCGCCTGGGCATGCAGACGCTCCGGCAGTCGGGCATCAACAAGCTGATGGACGGCACCACCACCGTCGAGGAGGTCCTCCGGGTCACGAGGGCGGATCGATGAGCCGAGGATCGGTCCCGGCCGTCGACATCCACCGCCTCCTCCAGACGATGGTGGAGAAGGGCGCCAGCGATCTCCACCTCACCGCCGAGTCCCCACCGCAGCTCCGCATCAACGGCAGCCTCTATCCGCTGAGGACCGCGCCCCTGAAGGGCAGCGACATCGAGCAGATCGCCGACAGCGTCCTCAACGAGAAGCAGAAGAAGAAGTTCGAGGAGACCAACGAGATCGATCTCTCCTTCCGCTGGAAGGGGTCGAGCCGGTTCCGGGCGAACTTCTTTCGCCAGAAGGGCTTCGCGGCGGGGGCCCTCCGCATGATCCCCCACGAGACGCTGCCCCTGGCACAGCTCGGCCTGCCCGAGGCCGTGACGGAGCTCATCAACCGGCCGAACGGGCTGGTGCTGGTGACCGGGCCGACGGGCTCCGGCAAGTCGACGACCCTGGCGAGCGTCATCGACGCCATCAACTCGACCCACCGGCACCACGTCATCACGATCGAGGACCCGATCGAGTTCATCCACGGGCACAAGAAGTCCATCGTGAACCAGCGGGAGGTGGGCACGGACACGGCCGGCTTCCACTCGGCGCTCCGGTTCGTGCTCAGGCAGGATCCCGACGTGGTGCTCATCGGCGAGATCCGGGACCTGGAGACCATGGAGGCCACGCTCCGCATCGCGGAGACGGGCCACCTCGCCCTGGCCACGCTCCACACGAACAACTGCATCCAGACCATCCACCGCGTCCTGGACTTCTTCCCGCCGGACCAGCAGGGCATGGTCCGCAATCAGCTCAGCCTGGTGCTCGCGGGCGTGGTCAGCCAGCAGCTCATCCCTCGGCAGGACGGGCGCGGGCGGGTCCTGGCGGTGGAGTTCATGCTCCCCAACGCCGCGGTCCGCAACCTCATCCGGGAGGACAAGATCCACCAGATCTACTCCCAGATGCAGATGGGGCAGTCCAAGTACGGGATGCAGACCCTCAACCAGTCGCTGCTCACCCACGTCCAGTCCGGCGCCCTGCACCAGGACGTGGCCCTGGGCCGCTCCTCGGACCCCGAGGAGCTCGAGCAGATGATCCAGGCCTGGCGCAGCGAGCGAGCCGGCGGTCAGCCCATGCGGCGCTCGGGCCTCCGCCGGACCGGCCGGACCACGGGGCGCAGGTGAGGGGACGCCGTTCAATTCGTCAATCGTGCGGCTCGGGCTGGCAGTGCCCGGGGGAAGTCGGACCGAGCGGGGCCGAGCCGATTTCGCCGGAAACGGCGCACGACGGTTCCGTTGGCAGCGCCTGGCGCTGCCGCGATGGCCCGAAGGGCCAGGAGAGCCGGCGACCGGAGGGAGCCGGAGTACCAGGCCGTACGGCAGAGGGTTCTCGGGCGTCGAGGCTGGTGGAAGCGGCCGGCATCCGCGACGTGGAGAGTTTCCCCGGACGCTGCTAGGCTAGGGCCCGGGCCGAGGAGAAGCGCATGGCGCTGTACGAGTGGGAAGGCAAGGATCGCTCCGGTGAGTACAAGCGGGGGGTCCTGGACGCACCGAGCGAGCTGGAGGTCCAGAACCAGCTCCGCTCCATGGGCGTCACCGCCAGCAAGATCAAGAAAAAGGGTGGCGGTGTCATCCTCATCCCGGGCATCTCGAGGGTGCCCGTCAAGAGCAAGGTGGTCTTCACCCGCCAGCTCGCCACGATGATCGACGCCGGGCTGCCCCTCGTACAGTGCCTCGAGATCCTGGGAACGCAGGAGCCCAACGCCCTCTTCCAGCGCACCATCCTGGACGTGAAGCGCCAGGTGGAGAGCGGCTCCACGTTCGCCGACGCCCTCGGCAAGCACCCGAAGGTCTTCGACAACCTCTTCGTGAACCTCGTCGCCGCCGGCGAGATGGGTGGCATCCTCGACACCATCCTCAACCGCCTCGCCAACTACATGGAGAAGTCGCTCAAGCTGAAGCAGAAGGTCAAGTCGGCGATGAAGTACCCGGTGACGGTACTCGTCGTCTCGCTCATCATCACCGGCTTCCTGCTGGTGAAGGTGATCCCGACCTTCGGCGAGATGTTCGACTCCATGGGCAAGGAGCTGCCAGCGCTCACGGCCATGGTCATCCAGTGGTCGGATTACACGGTGGACAACCTCCCGACGGTCCTCGGGATCCTGGTCGCGCTCATCGTGGGCGTGAAGCTCATCACGATGACGGACAAGGGAGGCTACTACGTCGACAAGGGCCTGCTGCACATGCCCGTGTTCGGCACGCTCATCAAGAAGGCCGCCGTGGCCCGCTTCACGCGGACCCTGGGCACCCTCATCTCCTCCGGCGTGCCCATCCTCGACGCCTTGGAGATCGTCGCGAAGACGTCCGGCAACCGGGTCGTCGAGGAGGGCGTCATGTACACCCGTGAGCGGATCGCGGAGGGCAAGTCCATCGCCTCGCCGCTCATGGAGCAGCCGGTCTTCCCGAAGATGGTCGTCCAGATGATCGCCGTGGGCGAGTCCACGGGCGCGATGGACATCATGCTGAGCAAGATCGCCGACTTCTACGACGACGAGGTGGACACGGCGGTGGAGGGCATCACCTCCCTCATCGAGCCCATCATCATGGTCGTCCTGGGCGGCCTCATCGGCTTCGTGCTCATCGCCATGTACCTGCCCATCTTCAACATGGCGGACTCCTTCGGCGGCGCCGGCGGATAGGAAGCCGGTATCCTGGCATTTCTCACGGGACGCCGGAGGGCTTCGCAAGGGGTGACGCAGCAACGGCCCAGGCCGATGGCCACGCGCGGCGAGGGGGATCTCCGCTCCAAGCTGCGCGCCCTCATCATCTTCCGGGTCGTGGTCGCCACCTTCCTCATGGCGGCCACCGCGCTGCTCGGCGCGGGCCTCGTCGGAGAGGTGACCGCCCCGGGCCCGTCGGACACCATCATCTACGGCCTCGTCCTCGCCGTGTATGCCCTGAGCGCGGGCTACGCCGTCGGGCTGCGCTACGCCACGCTCCCCAGCCGGGTGCGGCGCCAGGCCTACGTCCAGCTCGGTGGGGACGCCCTGTTCGCCGCGGTGCTGGTCTTCATCACCGGGGGGACGTCCAGCGTCTTCACCTTCTTCTTCTCCCTGTGGATCGTCATCGCGGCTGTGATGCTCTACCAGCCGGGCGCCATCTTCGTCGCCACCGTGAGCGCTCTGCTCATGCTGTTCATCGGCTTGGTGGAGATGGGCCTCCTGGGCCTCGACGAGTGGATGGCCGCCGTCCAGGGGCGCAGGCTGGCCCCCATCGAGCCGCTTCAGGACGGCGTGACGGGGGGCTATGGCTCGGTGACCTACAACGTGGTGGTCAACGTGGTGGCCTTCTACCTCGTGGCCTTCCTGGCCAGCTATCTGGCGGATCAGCTCCGGCAGACGGATCAGCGGCTTCGGGAGAACCAGGTCGACCTGGAGGATCTCCGGGCGCTTCACGAGCACATCGTCTCGTCCATCCAGAGCGGGCTCATCACCGTCAATCGCTATCGGCAGATCACCTTCGTCAACCACGTGGCGGAGGAGATCACCGGCTATCGCACGAACGAGGTCCTCTACCAGGACGTGACGCGCTTCTTCAGCGATCTGAAGGCCATCTTCCTCAATGAGGACAAGCTGATGAGCCGCCACGAGGAGCTCACCTGCCAGGTCCTCGGCGGCGAGCTGGCGTACATCAAGTGGACCATCACGCCCCTGGTGGATGCCCGGGAGCGGCACATCGGTCACATCCTGACCTTCGAGGACGTCACGCGGGTCCGGGAGATGGAGGAGCAGATGAAGCGCGCCGAGCAGTTCGCCACGCTCGGCAAGCTGGCGGCCGCGATCGCCCATGAGATCCGCAATCCCCTGGCCTCCATCTCCGGCGCCATCCAGCTCCTGAGGAGCACCGTGGATCTGGAGCGGGACGACGCGCGCCTCATGGACATCGTCAGCCGGGAGACCGACGCGCTGAACCAGTGGATCACGGATTTCCTGACCTATGCCCGCCCCCGGATCGGCGAGAGAGTGCCGGTGGATGTCAGCCGGCACATCGCCGACGCCATGGTCGTCTTGAAGGCCGACGAAAAGTTGGCGAACATCGACTTCGAGTTCGACGCGGATGGCGAGGCCCTCGTCCTCGCCGATCCCACCTACCTGAAGCAGGTGATCTGGAACATCCTGAACAACGCGGTCCAGGCGATACCCGACGGTGGCACGATCCGGGTCCACGTCGAGCCCTTCGACAACGACCAGGGCGCCTTCCACCGCATCCGGTTGTCGGACACCGGCACCGGGATCCCCGAAGAGGCCCTGGATCGCGTCTTCGAGCCCTTCTTCACCACCAAGGAGTCCGGCACGGGGCTCGGCCTCGCCACGGTATATCGAATCGTGACCGAGCACGGCGGACACGCGTCCGTCGAGAGTGAGGTGGGCCACGGGACCACCTTCATCGTCGACCTCCCCCGCCACGAGCCCGACTGAGCCCGTTCCCAGCCCCCAGGAGAGCATGGCCGAACCCACGCGCATCCTCATCGTCGACGACGAGCAGAGCCTCCGGGAGTTCCTGGAGATATTCCTCCGCAAGGAGGGCCATGACGTCGCGACCGCGCGCAACGGGGAGGAGGCGATCTCCCGCATCGAGGCGGGTGAGGACTATCACATGGTCCTCACCGACCTGATGATGCCGAAGGTGGACGGCATGGCCGTGCTGGAGGCGGTCAAGGATCGCTCGCCGGACACCCAGGTGCTGATGATGACCGCCTACGCGACCGCCGACACGGCGATCGAGGCGATGAAGAAGGGGGCGTTCGACTACATCCAGAAGCCCTTCCGCGTCGACGAGATCAAGGTCGTCATCGACAAGGCGCTGAGCCAGCGGCGCCTCGTGGAGGAGAACCGGCAGCTCCGGGCGCAGGTCCACCGGAAGTACAGCTTCCACAACATCATCGGGCGCTCCCGGCGCATGCAGCAGGTCTTCGAGCTGGTGCGTCGGGTGGCGGACACGCGGACGAGCGTCCTCATCACCGGGGAGAGCGGCACCGGCAAGGAGCTCGTGGCCCGGGCCATCCACCACAACTCCGGCCGCAGGGACGGGCCGCTCATCCCGGTCAACTGCGGGGCCATCCCCGAGAACCTCATGGAGAGCGAGCTCTTCGGTCACGTGAAGGGGGCGTTCACGGGCGCCCACACCCACAAGGAGGGTATGTTCGCGGCGGCCGACGGCGGCTCCATCTTCCTCGACGAGATCGGCGAGCTGCCCATGCACCTGCAGGTGAAGCTGCTCCGGGCGCTTCAGGAGAGGAAGATCCGCCCCGTGGGCTCGGCGCAGGAGGTCTCGGTGGACGTCCGGGTGGTCGCCGCCACCAATCAGGACCTGGACGTGGCCATCCGCGAGGGGCGCTTCCGCGAGGACCTGTACTACCGGCTGAATGTCATCCGCATCGAGATGCCGCCCCTCCGGGAGCGGCGCGAGGACATCCCGCTCATCGCGCGGCACTTCCTGCGGCGATTCTCCGAGGAGATGGACAAGCCCATCGAGCACTTCGAGCCGGGGGCGACCGAGGCACTCATGGCGTACGACTTCCCCGGCAACGTCCGCGAGCTGGAGAACATCATCGAGCGGGCGATGACCCTCGAGACCCACGACATGGTCCGCAAGGAGAGTCTCCCGCCCTGGCTCCTCCGGCGCGAGAGCCCGGCGCAGGGCATGGCAGCGGGCTTCACCCTGCCGGACGAGGGCCTCGATCTGGAGAGCCTGTTGGCCGAGGTGGAGAAGAGCATCCTGGCACAGGCCCTGGAGCGGACCGGCGGACACCGGACCGAGGCGGCGCGCCTGCTGGGTATCAGCTTCCGCTCCATCCGGTACAAGCTGGACAAGTACGGCGTCGACGGTGGTGACAAGAGTGGCTGAGCGGAGCGCCCGGAGCCCGACGGGCGATGCGGCCCGCTCGGCGTCGATGCACGTGATCTGGGCCGCGGTGGCGGTCCTGACGTCGCCCGTGCGATTCGTCCGCTGGCTGGCGGACTGGCTGCACTGGTGGCGCCAGACCCCGCGCCGGCGGGTGATGGCCGTCTTGCTGGTCGCGCTGCTGGTCCTGGCGGCCCTGGGGACGCGGATCACTCGCCTCGACCTCCGCCACGCCGAGGCGGACATCCACCGGATGGAGGCGGCCGAGACCTCCTACCTGCCGCCGCCCCTGGCCCTGAAGATCCTGTCGCTGGGCCACGGGTCCTTCGCGTCGGATCTCGTGTTCGTCCGGGCGAACATGTACTTCGTCTCGCACCTGTTCGGGGATCGCATCTTCGAGTGGCTGGATCCGTACGTGGAGACCATGCTGGCCCTCGACCCGAACAACCCGCGCATCTACGAGTGGGCGAGCCAGTCCGTGAAGTTCGGCCAGATGATCAGCAACGAGGCGCTCGAGAAGTCGAACTCCTACGCGCGGCGGGGCATCGAGCAATTCCCGGATCACTGGCGCTTCTACTTCGACATCGGCTTCAACTACTTCCACGAGTGGAAGCCGGAGTCCCCCGAAGAGAAGGAGCGCATGCGGGCCAAGGCCCTCCCCTACTTCTCCATCGCGGCCACGCTGCCCGGCTCGGAGCTGGACCCGAACTTCGTGACCTCGCTGTACCTCCGGGAAAACGACGTCGAGATGGCGCTCTTCCACGCCTACCTCCGCTACTGGGAGGCCGGCGAGAAGGAGCGGAGGGCCCTGCGCCGCCGCATCACGCGTTACGAGTCGGAGGCGGCGGCCCAGCGCCTCGCAAACCTCGAGGAGCGCTGGAAGGCCCATTATCCCTACGTCCCCTTCGGCCTCTTCGAGCTCCTCGGCCCCCCCCGGGACCGGGCGCTCCCCGAGTCCTGGGCTCGCGTCGCAGAGGAGCGCGGGACACTGCCCACGTCGGAGGTGGAGCGTTGATCGTCGGCAAGCGGATCCTCATCACCGGCGGGGCCGGGTTCATCGGGACCTCGCTGGCGCTGCGCCTCGTGGAGGACAACGACGTCGTCATCTTCGACAACCTCCACCGGAACGCCATGCGCGGGACCGGGCTGGAGGACCACCCCCGGTGCACCTTCGTGGAGGGGGACGTCCTCGACCTGGACGCCCTGTCGCGGGCGGCCGACGGCTGCGACATGATCGTCCACATGGCCTCCATCGCGGGCGTGGACACGGTCATGGACAACCCGGTCCTGACCATGAAGGTGAGCCTGCTGGGCACCTACCACGCCCTGGAGGCGGCCTACCGGAACGATCGCACGGAGCGGTTCATCGACTTCTCCACGTCGGAGGTGTTCGGCCGATATGCGTTCCGCGTGACGGAGGGCGACGCGACCCAGCTCGGGGCCGTCGGCGAGGCCCGTTGGACCTACGCGGTGAGCAAGCTGGCCACGGAGCACCTGGCGCTGAACTACCACAAGCAGTACGAGCTGCCGGCGCTCAGCATCCGCCCCTTCAACATCTACGGACCGCGCCAGGTGGGCTCGGGGGCCGTGCACCACTTCATCGTCCGGGCGCTCCGGGGCGACAGCCTCCAGATCCACAACGACGGTTCGCAGATCCGCTCCTGGTGCTATATCGACGACATCGTGGACGGAATCCTCCTCGCGCTGGTGAAGCCGGAGGCCGTGGGTCACGCCTTCAACATCGGCAACCCCCGCTCCACGGTGACCATCCACCAGCTCGCGCGGGAGATCGTGCGCCTGTCCTCGTCGTCCAGCCGCATGGACTACGTGGAGTGGAACTTCCCCGACGTGGAGCTTCGGGTGCCCAACATCGCGAAGGCGCGGCTGCTCCTCGGCTATCACCCACGGGTGGAGCTCGAAGAGGGTCTCCTGCGCACCATCTACTGGTATCGGAGCCAGGTGTCTTGAAGAAGCGGATCCCACTGGCGCGCCCCGTCCTTGGGCCCGAGGAGGAGGAGGCGGTCGCCGAGGTCCTCCGGAGCGGCCACCTGGTGCAGGGCCCGCGGGTCGCGGAGTTCGAGCGGCGGGTCGCGGAGCGCCTCGACGTGGCTGAGGGCGTTGCCGTCAGCTCCGGCACGGCCGCCATCCACCTCCCCCTGCTGGCGCTCGGCTGCGGGCCCGGCGACGAGGTGATCGTCCCGGCGTTCGGCTTCCCGGCCACGGCCAACGCGGTGGAGGTCTGCGGGGCGCGCGCGATCCCGGCGGACGTCGATCCGGAGACATTCGCGATCACGGCCGAGACGGTCTCGGCCGCGCTGAGCCGCCGCACGGCGGGCGTCGTCCCGGTGCACCCCTTCGGCATCCCGGCGCCCATGCACGGCCTGGACGCACTGGCGGACGAGGCGGGGCTGTGGATGGTCGAGGACGCAGCCTGCGCCCTCGGCACGGTCCAGGACGACCGCTGGGGAAGCGGCCGCTGGCCGCTCACCCTGTCCTTCCACCCGCGGAAGGTCTTGACCACGGGCGAGGGCGGGCTGATCGGCACGGACGATCGGGACCTGGCCGCCCGGCTGCGACGGCTCCGGAGCCACGGCATGGACGCGGACGCGCCGGGCTGGGAGCGGTTCGTGGAGGCCGGCTTCAACTACCGTATGACCGATCTGGCCGCCGCCATCGGTCTGGTCCAGATGGGCCGGCTCGACGACGTGGTCGGGGCGCGCCGCTGGGTGGGTCACCGGTACCGGGAGGCCCTGGCGGAGGTGGAGGGCGTCCACGTTCCGCGGGGCTATGAGCTTCCCGACCTCGGCTGGCAGTCCCTGGTCGTGGTCCTGGCCGATGGGCTCGACCGGGATGCGGTGATGCGGGAACTGGACGCCCGCGGCATCGGGAGCACCATCGGCGGGTACTCCCTGGTGGAGCAGCCATACTACCGGGAGCGTTACGATCTCGACGCGAGCCGGGCGCCTGTCGCGTGCCGGCTGGCCGAGCAGTCCCTGACCCTGCCGCTGACGACCACGCTGGACGAGGGAGACGTCCGGCGGGTGACGGACGCGCTGGCCGACATCATCGGGGGCTGAGAGCCCGCGCCGGAACGCCGCAGAGGAGGCACCATGGCGGACGAGGAACAATCGCAGGGCGACGACGCGCCCGTGTTGCGGTTCGAGGACCTGCACAAGGAGTTCAAGCTCGGGCTGCGCCTCGAGCGGGTCCACGCCGTGAAGGGCGTGTCGCTGGAGGTGCGCTCCGGGGAGATCTTCGGCTTCCTCGGACCGAACGGGGCCGGGAAGACCACGTCCATGAAGATCGCCATGGGCCTCATCCAGGCCACGTCCGGCCGGGCGGAGCTCTTCGGCCGGTCCATCGAGGATCCCGCGGTGAGGCGCCGGGTCGGCTACCTCCCCGAGCAGCCGTACTTCTACGACTACCTGTCGGCGTTCGAGATCCTCGACTTCTACGGTCAGCTATACGAGATCCCCCGCAAGGAGCGCCGGCACCGCGTCGACGCCCTGCTGGACCTCGTCGGCCTGTCGGAGGCGCGGAATCGGACGCTCCGCCGGTTCTCGAAGGGCATGCTCCAGCGCGTCGGCATCGCCCAGGCCATCATCAACGATCCGGACCTCATCGTCCTGGACGAGCCCTTGAGCGGCCTCGATCCCATGGGCCGCAAGGAGGTCCGTGACATCATCATCTCCCTCCGGGAGCAGGGGAAGACGGTCTTCTTCTCCTCGCACATCCTCCACGACATCGAGACCATCTGCGACCGGGTGGGGCTCCTCATCGACGGCCGCCTGGAGAGGCTCGGGCCCCTGGACGACCTGCTGGCCGCCGAGGAGCCCCGCGTGGACGTGGTGGCCACGGACGTCGGTCCCGAGCTGGCGGAGCACCTGGGCGGCATGGACGCCGAGGTCTCCCGGGTGGGCGCGAGCTTCGCCATCCAGGTGTCGCGGGACAGCCTCGAGGATGCGCTCCGTGCCCTCCTCGACGGGGGCGCGCGCGTGACGCACGTCGATCCCCACAAGGAGAGCCTGGAGGACCTGTTCGTCCGCGAGGCAGGAGGGCACACCCGTGTGGCGTGAGCTGATCCGACCGGTACGCGTGGCCGCGGTGGGCCGGAACACGTTCCGCGAGGCCGTGAGGAACCGGGCCTTCCTGGGTCTGGTCCTCTTCGCCGTGGCCTTCATCCTCAGCTCGCTGCTCATGGCCGAGCTGGCGGTGGTCGGCGAGCACACGCGGGTGGTGACCGACTTCGGCTTCTTCGCCGTCGGCCTCTTCGCCGCCACCACCGCCATCGTCATGGGGGCGCTGCTGGTCCACAAGGAGATCGAGAAGAAGACGATCTACACCATCATCTCGAAGCCCATCCGGCGCTACGAGTTCATACTCGGCAAGTACGCCGGTCTGGTGGCCATCCTGGTCGTGGAGATCGCCTTCCTGACCTTCGTCTGGGCCGGGGCGCTGGCCCTCCAGGGCGGGGAGTGGGGCTTGGAGCACCTCAAGGGGATGCTGCTGGTCGCCTTCGAGGTGGGGCTCGTGGCCTCCGTGGCGGTGATGTTCTCGGCCGCCACGACGCCCGTGTTCACGGCCCTGTTCAGCCTCGGTGTCTTCGCGGTCGGGCGGACCGTCTACCTCATCGAGGAGATGCTCCAGGGTGACAAGGGGCCCTTCGTGGACAACCCGGTCGCCCGCGCGTTCGGGACGTTCGTCGTGGCGGTCTTCCCGGATCTGAGCGTCTTCAACGTGAGCCAGCAGGTCCTGCTCGACGTGGCCGTCCCCTGGACGTACCTGGGCCACGCCTTCCTCTACGCAGCGGCCTACGGCGCCTTCGCCCTGGGGGTAGCCATGCTCGCCTTCGAGCGCCGGGACTTCGTGTGATGCCCGCCTGGCTCCGGAGTCGCGGCCTGTGGGCCCTGGTCCTCGTCGTGGTGCTCTCCCTGGGTATCCGGACGGTCTCCAGCGGCATCGGCGCGCGAAATCGCGGACTCTCGGCTCTGGAGCGTGGCGACGAGCTCGCCGCCACGGTCGCTCTCCGCGAGGCCGTGAGCTGGTACGCGCCCTTCGCGGGCTGGCGCGAGGACGCCAGGCGGGCCCTCTGGGCACTCTACGAGGCCCAGGTGGAGGCGGGGCGCACCGGAGACGCCGTCCGCACGCTGAATGCCCTGCGGGCTGGCCTTCGTGCCGCCCGGAGCATCCTCCACCCGGACGGCGACTGGCCGGATCGGGTGGACGGGCGGCTGGCGACCCTCATGGCCCGGTGGGAGGCCGAGGAGGCCGCCGCCGAGGACCGCCCCGTGCCCGAGGATCGCGCGGCCCGCGCGACCCACTACGCGCAGGTCCTGGCCCACAGCGCCCGCCCGAGCCGCGCCTGGGGCCTGCTGGCCGTCCTGGGGTTCGTGCTCTGGGTCGGCGCCGCCGTGGCCGCCGCCCGCAGCCCCCGGGGCACGCTCTGGCGCCGCCTCGCCCTGAGCGCCCTCGGTCTCGTGGCCTTCCTCGCCGGGGTAGCCCTCGCCTGAATGGGGTCAAGCCTACTCACTTCTCATTTTTTCCGCCCTCGGCCCCGTCGGCGAGGCGACCGGCGAGCACGGCCACCTGGAGCGCGGAACGGGACCGGGGATCGCGGGTCTCCGAGGGTTTTTCGAGTGGATCGGCCAGGCGCGGAGCGCCGGTGCCGCGTCCCGGGCCATGCCATGAGGCATGGCGCAGCGGCCCCGGATGGCCGAGGCGCCGGAGATCGCCGCTAGCCCAACGGGAGCACGGTCGTTCGGTGCTCTAGTCCTCGACAGCGGCCGCGACCAGGCGGTCGCGGAGGCGCCGCAGGTCGTCGACTCCCTTGAACTCGAGGATGACGCGGCCCTTCCGCCCGCGGGACTTGACGGTCACGCGGGTGCCGAGGGCCTCCGCGAGCTCCTCGGCCACCCCGTCACAGTAGGGCTGCAGGGGGTGGGTGGAGCGCTTGGACCGCTTCGGGGTCGTGTCGGGCTCCTTGAGCTTGCGGGCGGCGGATTCGGCCTCGCGCACCGTCAGGCCCCGGTCGACGATGGTGCGCGCGAGGTCGGTCCGCTCGTCGGGCTGATCGACGGAGAGCACCGCCCGGGCGTGGCCGGCGCTCAGCTTCCCGTCCACGACCAGCTCCTGGACGGGCGCCTCGAGGCGGAGGAGGCGCAGAGCGTTGGCGACGGTGGAGCGGTTCTTCCCGATGCGGCGGGCGAGCCCGTCCTGGGTCATGCCCGGCCGATCGAGGAGCCGCTGGTAGGCCTGGGCCTCCTCCACGGGGTTGAGGTCCTCGCGCTGGATGTTCTCGATGAGGGCCAGCTCGAAGGCCTCCTCCGTGGCCACGTCCTTGACCAGGACCGGCACCTCCTCGAGGCCCGCCTGGGCGGCCGCCCGCAGGCGGCGCTCGCCGGCGACCACGACGTAGCCCTGGTCGTCCTTGCGCACCACGAGGGGCTGAAGGATGCCCTTCTCCTTGATGGAGCCGATCAGCTCGGCCAGGGCGTCGTCGTCGAAGCGCTGGCGCGGCTGCTCGGGGTCCGGACGGACCTGCGCGATGGGGCAGAGGAAGTACTCGTCCGAGAGGTTGCTGTACTTCGGCGGAGCGATGAGAGCGCCGAGGCCCTTGCCGAGGGAGTTTCTACGCGTAGGCATCAGACTCGGCCCTCCTGCCTTTGATGGGTGACACCGCCGTCCTCGTCGCGTCGGGCGACGAGCTCCGCGGCGAGGTCCAGGTAGGCCGTGGTTCCCGGCGCGGCCACGTCGTAGAGGATGGCCGGCTTGCCGAAGGACGGGCTCTCGCTCAACCGCACGTTCCGCGGGATGCGGGTGGAGAACACCAGGCGGCCGAAGTAGTCCTTCACCTCCTTCTCCACCTGGAAGCTCAAGCGGTTCCGGCGATCGAACATGGTGAGGACGATGCCCTCGATGTCCAGCTCGCGGTTGAGGCGCGCCTTCACGAGGTCGATGGTCGCCAGGAGGTGGCTCATGCCCTCCAGGGCGTAGTACTCGCACTGGAGCGGCACGAGGACGCGGTGGGCCGCCGTCAGGGCGTTGAGCGTCAGGAGGCCCAGGGACGGCGGGCAGTCGATCACCACGTCGTCGTAGGGGGCCTCGAGGCGGGCGAGGGCCTCCCGGAGGCGGGTCTCGCGGGCCACGGCGCCGACGAGCTCCACCTCGGCGCCGACGAGGTCGGTGTTGGTCGGCACGACATCGAGGGTCTCTAGCTCCGTCGAGTGGATGGTCCGCTCCACGGACACGTCGTTGATGAGGACGTCGTAGGCGTGGATCTCCAGCTCGTCCTTGGGGATCGCGAACGCCGACGAGGTGTTCCCCTGGGGGTCCAGGTCGACGAGCAGGACACGGCGTTCGGCGACGGCCAGGGACGCGGCCAGGTTGACGGCGGTGGTCGTCTTGCCGACCCCACCCTTCTGATTGGCGACGGCCAGGATGCGCATGGATCCTCCGGTGGTGTGACGTTGTCCGCGTTGTCGCCGGGCGACCGCGCTCTGTCAAGAAGGTCCCTCGATCGGTGACGCGTTTCACGTGAAACATCCCGAGATCGCGGATCCGCAAGCTGCGGATACCCTGCGTATTCTCGTCTCCGGGCATTACCTCCTCAGACCGGCCGTTGTACCTTCTCGCTACGCTCGCATACCTGTCTGACCCTCCTTCGCCGTGATCACAGCGCCGCGCGCACCCCGCCGATTGACACCCGCTCGAGCGCGGGATAGGGACCCGGAAATGAAGAGCTTTTCGCCCAGACCCGCCGCCCACGGCCCGTCTCAGCGTCCCGCGAACGCGCTTCGGCTCGTCCCCGTGCCCCTCCTCGCCGCTGTCGTCCTCCTGGCGTGCGCCCGTCTCCCCGCCTCCGCCGCGACCCCCGAGGCCCCACCCGACGACGTCCTCCGCGCGATGCAGGCCGAGCTCCAGCGCTCCACCGGGAGCCTGAAGCTGCCGGACTACGAGGCGCCCTACTTCGTCGCCTATCGCGTGGAGGATCTGCGCCAGCATCGCATCGCCGGTGCCCAGGGCGCCCTCCACGAGGACGACACCCAAGAGGCGCGCACGGCCTGGGTCGACGTCCGCGTGGGCGACTGGAGCCTCGACTCCTCCGAGGACGACAGCGTCGAGTGGCCCTGGGAGCAGGGGTGGACGCCGGGCACCCGTCTGCCGCTCGCCGACGCCCCGCACGCGATCCGCCACGCCCTCTGGCTCCTCACGGACCAGGCCTACAAGCAGGCGGTGTCGAGCTACCTGAAGGTCAAGGGCAAGCGAGTCTTCGAGCCCGACGAGGAGCGGAAGCGCCCCAGCCACTCCCGGGCTCCCGCGGCCCGGCACCTGGAGCCGCGCCGCGACCTCACCGTCGACGCGCAGCGCTGGCGGGCCGTCGTCCGGCGCCTGGGCACCCTGGTGGGCGACCACGAGCACGTCCTCGACAGCAGCGTCGTCTTCCAGGCGCGCGTGGAGACCCGATGGATCGTCACCAGCGAGGGCATCCGCCTGCGCACCGTGGAGCCGATGTACGAGATCCACGTCGCGGCCTGGACCCGCGCGGACGACGGGATGCTGCTGGACCTCTCCCTCGACCGCTACGGCCGCAGCGAGGAGGCTCTCCCCGACGACGAAGCCCTCGTCGCCCGGACGGAGGCCATGCTCGGCGACCTCGTGGCCCTGCGCGAGGCCCCGGTCCTCGAGCCGTACACCGGGCCGGCCATCCTCGAGCCGCGCGCCACCGGCGTCTTCTTCCACGAGGTGCTGGGCCACCGCCTGGAAGCCCACCGCCTGGAAGGCGAGGAGCAGGGCCAGACGTTCGCCGAGCATCTGGGCCGCGAGATCCTGCCCCCCTCTCTCTCCGTGTTCGACGACCCGACGCTCGAGCACGTCGGGCGCGTTTCCCTCAACGGCGCGTACCACTTCGACGACGAGGGCGTCCGTGCCCAGGCCGTGACTCTCGTCGACCGCGGCACCCTGCGCGGCTTCCTCATGGGGCGTCGTCCCGTCGAGGGCTTCGAGGCCTCCAACGGGCACGGCCGCGCCGAGACCGGCCTCGACCCCGTCGCCCGCATGGCCAACCTCCGGGTCGTGACGCACCAGCCGGTGTCCCGGGAGCGCCTCGACGCGCTCCTCTTGGAGCTGGTCCGCGAGCAGGGCAAGCCGTACGGCCTCGTCGTCCGCGATCTCGCGGGCGGCTCCACCAACACGTCCTCCTACGGATACCAGGCGTTCAAGGGGGAGGCCCGCGTCGTCTACAAGGTCGACGCCGAGACCGGCGAGCGCACTCTGGTGCGAGGCGTCGACCTCGTCGGCACGCCGCTCACGAGCCTCGGCAAGATCGCCGCCGCGTCCGACCAGGAGGGCGTCTTCAACGGATATTGCGGTGCCGAGTCTGGTGTGGTACCGGTCAGCACCGTCGCCCCTGCCACCCTCTTCCGCGAGATCGAGCTGCAGCGCTCCGCGCGGGAGCGCTCTCGCGGTCCGATCCTGCGTCCACCTGCCAGGAACCCATGAACCACGACGCCTTCGTGCTGTCCGACGTGGGCCGCGTCCGCGGGCACAACGAGGACGACAGCCTCGTGCTCCCCGACGAACAGGTGTACGTGGTGGCCGACGGCATGGGCGGCCACGCCAGCGGCGAGGTGGCGAGTCGCCTCTCGGTCATGTCCGTGGAGGAGTTCTACCGGGACGGCGGGGTCGGCGGCGATCTCCGCTCGCTGTATCGCCAGCTCCGGAGGGAGGGCGACGACTCCGCCGCCCGCACCTTCCACGAGTTCCGCCTGCGCAGCGCGATCGAGTACGGGAATCGCCAGATCTTCGAGCGAGCGAGCGAGGACGAGGCCCTGGAGGACATGGGCACGACGCTCGTCGGGCTCGCCTTCGCGCGCAACCGCGTGTACGTCGGATACGTGGGCGACAGCCGGGCCTATCGCTTCCGCCGCGGCCGACTGGAGCAGCTCACCGAGGACCACTCCCTCGCCAACGAGTTCATCCGGATGAAGGTCCTCCGGCCGGAGGATCTTCCGCGCTTCCCCTACAAGAACGTCATCGTCCGCGCGCTCGGTCTCCAGCAAGAGGTCGACGTCGACACCTTCTACAAGACGAGCCGGCCGGGGGATCGTTACCTGCTGTGCACCGACGGGCTGACGGACCTGGTGGACGACGTCGAGATCGCCGAGATCCTCGGTTCCGTGGAGGGCTCCCGCGCGGCCGCGGAGGCCCTGGTGGACCGCGCCCTGGAGTACGGCGGCGTAGACAACGTCACCGTGCTCATGGTCGGTCTGTAGTCACACGCGCTCGGGCGGGCTGCTCCTCGGTTGCCGGGACCGCGCCCCGGGTGCTAGAGGATCCGGGGCCTCGCGCGCCCGACGTGTACGAAAGCGCGGGATGTCGCGCGGGGGCGTCCCACACACGACTTCAACGGGGGTCAGATGACACGGTTCCTGGCCATCGCAACGATCCTCTCCGGGGTGGTCCTGGCGGCCTGCGGTGGCCCGTGCGACGACCTGGCGGACAAGACCTGCGCCGTCGCGAGCGAGAGCTCGGACGAGTGCAAGGCCATCCGCGCCAGGGCCGAGGAGGCTTCGGCGGAGGATCGCCGGAGCTGCGAGGTCGCGCTGGAGCTCGTGGAGAGCCTCGAGAAGCAGCAGTAGTCGGTACGACGTGACGACGGAGCTGGAGCCGGGCACGAGGTTCGGGAAGTACGAGCTTCTCGAGAAGATCGGCACCGGGGGCATGGCCGAGATATACAAGGCCCGTGTCACCGGTCCCGACGACTTCGAGAAGATCCTGGTCGTCAAGAAGATCCTGCCCGAGTACGCGCAGAACCGCGCCTTCGTGAAGATGCTCATCGCGGAGGCGAAGGTCAGCTCCGTCCTCCAGCACGGCAACATCGTCCAGATCTTCGAGCTGGGCGAGATCGAGGACCAGTACTACATCGCCATGGAGTACGTGCAGGGGGCTGACCTCCTGCGCATCCTCACCCGCTGCACGCGCCGCAAGGAGCGGCCCCCCGTCGAGGTGGTGATGTTCGTGGTCAGCGAGGTCTGCAAGGGCCTCGCCTACGCGCACTCGGCCACGGACACCAAGGGCCGGCCGCTGCGCATCATCCACCGGGACGTCTCCCCATCGAACATCCTCATCAGCGACCAGGGCGACGTGAAGATCATGGACTTCGGCGTCGCCCGGGCCGACCTGGAGCGCGCAAGCCACGAGCGCCGCCAGCAGACGGCGAGCGGGGTCCTGAAGGGCAAGCTGGGCTACATGTCCCCGGAGCAGGTGGTCGGGGCGGAGATCGACCACCGCTCCGACATCTTCGCCCTGGGCATCATCCTCTTCGAGGCCCTCACCCTGAAGCGCCTCTTCCTCGGGAAGACGGATCTGGAGACGCTCATCAACATCCGGGACGTCCGGATCGAGCACAAGCTCAGAAAGCACCGCTACATCCCCGAGGGCATCCGCGACATGCTCCGTCGGGCCCTCGCCCGGGACCCCCGCGACCGCTATCAGACGGCGACGGACTTCCAGGAGGCGATCCTCGACTACCTCTTCGAGAACCGTCTGCGCGTGTCCAACCCCACGCTCGCGCGCTTCATGGACGACGTGTTCGCCGAGCGGAAGACGGAGGCCGAGCCGCGACCCCGCCGGCACGGAGCCCGAAAGGCGGCCTCCACACGGCCCACACGTCGGGCCGGCGCCGCGGCGGCGGCCGAAGAGCGGCGCACCCCCGCCACGACCACTCAGCGCGAGCTGGAGGAGGCTGCGCGTGCGGCCACCGGCCTCGTGGAGGGCGAGCAGGCCGACGAAGCCCCCTCCGAGGAGGCCGCGGAGCCCCGCGACGCGAAGGAGACTGCGGCCGAGGCCGAGGCCGGAGGACCCGAGGAGGCGGAGGCCGCCGCCCCGACGGAGGAGTCCGGCGAGCGCGAGATCCCCGTGCAGATCGAGCGCTCCTCGTCGACGGACGCGACGCACGCCGCCCTGGAGTATGCCGAGCGACACACGCCCGCGGAGCGCCAGGATCTCACGAAGGCCCTGTTCCGTCTCCGGCACCGGGACGGGGCCACGTTCGGCCCCGTGACGTTCACGAACCTCATGAACCTCCTGACGAACCGCTCCATCAGCGCGCGGGAGGAGGTGAGCGTGGACGGCCGGGACTGGATCCCGGTCCGGGAGCTTCCCGCGCTGCGAGAGCTCGAGCCGACGCTGTTCGAGGAGGAGGAGGAGGCCGCGCTGTACGAGGGGCCCATCAGCAACCTGCTGACGCCCCGTCTGCTCTACAAGCTGTCCATCTCGCGGCTCGCCGGCCGGCTCAAGCTGACCCGCGGCAGCCTCCTCAAGGAGATCTACTTCCAGAACGGCGTGCCCGTGCACATCACCTCCAACATCAAGGAGGAGCTCCTGGGCGCCTTCATGCTCGAGCGATCGCTCATCCAGGAGGAGGACCTCGACCGCGCCGTCGCCTCGACGAAGAGCCACGGCGGACGCCTCGGCGACTCCCTGGTGCGTCTGGGCATCCTCGAGCCCCACGACCTCTTCCGGGTGCTGGAGCTCCAGTTCCGCCAGAAGTTTCTCGAGATCTTCCGCTGGCGACGCGGCTGGTACCAGTTCTTCGAGGGCCACCAGCCCCCGGACGACATGGTCTGGATGGGCCACGACACCGTGCAGCTCCTGACGGTGGGCGTGCGCACCCAGTACGACCTCCCCACGATGCGGGAGACCTTCGAAGACTTCCTGGACCAGACCATCCGGCTCGAGGCGAACCCCCACATCACCCACAACAACCTGCGCTTCAACTCGCGCGAGCTCCGCTTCTACACCTACCTGGAGGACGGCATGTCCCTCCGGGAGGCCGTCGCGCGGTTCGGCCGGACCGAGGACGAGTGCCTCACGCTGCTGCAGGTCGTCTTCGTCCTGCACCAGACGGACCTGCTGACCCTCACCACCCCGCAGGCCCCCATCCACCCGGCCTGACCCGATGGCCGCCCCCCCCGCCATCCTCGCCCACCGGGGCGCCAGCGCGCGTCACCCGGAGAACACCGTCCGGGCCCTGGTGGCCGCCCTCCGCGACGACCCTCCGGCGGACGGCGTGGAGTGCGACGTCCGCCTCGGGGCCGACGGCGTGCCGATCGTCTTCCACGACCGGGACACCACGCGCCTCACGGGGGTCCCCGGCTCGATCGAGGCGCGCACGCTGACCGACGTGCGAGACCTCCGCGTGGACGACGAGCCCGTCCCCACCCTCGAGCAGGCGCTGGAGGCCACGCGGCCGCTGCTCGCCGCGCGCCCCGGCGGCCTCCTGAACGTGGAGCTGAAGCCCACCGGCGACGGACGGCGCCCCGTGCAGGCCTGTCGGCCGCTCCTCGACCCGCTCGCGGCCGATCCCGCCGTGCGCCTCGTGGTCTCCAGCTTCGACGCCCGCGTCCTGCGAGCGGCCCTCGACGACGGGGCCCCCTGGCGCCTTGCGCTGATCTACGATGACCCGACCGCCCTGGGCTTCCTGGAGCACCTGGGCCCGCCGGGCTCGATCGACCTGCACGCCGACCACCGCCTGCTGGACGCGGCGCACCTCACCCTCCTGCGGGAGGAATACGGCCAGGAGGGCGCGGCGTTGCGGGCCTGGACCGTCGACGACCCGGCGCGTGCGGCGGCCTTGGAGTCCCTGGGCGTGGCCGCCATCATCACGAACCGTCCCCAAGAGCTGAAGGAGGCCCGCCGGTGAGCGATGCCGACGCCACGGAGTACACCTGCTCGAGCTGCGGCGCGGCGTTCGTGCTCCACGCCGACGACTCGCGACGCTGTCCCCGCTGCCTGCGCGCCTCCGGACTCGTGGTCGTCGACGCCCCGGAGTCCTCCGGGAGCATGGACAGCCGCCGCCGATGGCTCGCCCTCCTGGTCCTGGCGCTGATCCTCGGGGCCGCAGCGGCGTTCTGGTATCTGACGGCCTCCTCCGAGGAGGCGCCGGACCTGGCGGACACCTCGACCCTGACCGAAGAGGGCGCCGACCTCGAGGACGTGCCGAAGCGCCTCCGCCTGGAGCCGGAGAAGATCACCGGCGCCGTCCGGCTGGCCGCCGAGGAGCGCGAGCAGGAGCCGGCCCGGCTGGTGGGCGCCGTCGCGGAAGCCTGGGAGGCGGGCCGCATCCGCCACCGCCCGGCGGACGACGAGTTCGCCGAGGCCCCGCGGTCCGCGTCGGAGCTGGCGCCGGCCCTCCAGGGCAAGGAGGTCGGCCCGGCCGGGAGCCTGGAGCTGGCGATCCTCGCCGAGTCCCTGCTGGAGGCGGCGGGCTTCGAGGACGTCCGCTGGGGCATGGACGACACCGGGAAGGGCGCGGCGACGGACCTGCTGAACCGGCGCTATCTGCTGCGGGTGAGCGAGGGCTCCTGGCTCGCGCCCGACGGCGGCCCCGTGGACCCGGACGGCGTCACCCCGCTCGAGGGGGAGCAGCGCCTCGCCCACGTCCTGGCCTGGAAGGCCCTGGGCGCCGTCCACGCCGGAGAGGACGACCTGGCCGCCCGGGCCGCGGAGCAGGCGCGCGCCCTCTGGCCCGGCGACGCGGCCCTGGCCTTCGTCGCGGGACAGGTCCAGCTCTCGACCGGGGTCCCCGAGATGGGCCTGTCCGCCATGGAGGGCGCCGCGAAGCGCCGGGCCGACGCCCGGACCTGGTACGTGCTGGGGCTGGCCGCGATGGCCGTTCAGCAGCCGGCGAAGGCCCGACAGTACCTCCTCCGCGCCGCCGAGGGAGATCCCACGCTGGCCGATCCCCACGTGCTCCTGGCCCAGCTCACCCTGGAGCGCCTGGAGCTCACGCCGAAGACGGGCCGGGAGGCGCTGCTCGACCAGGTGCGCGAGCACGTCGCCGCGGCGAAGGCCATCGATCCGGACGCGCGTGGAGTCCGGACCATCGAAGCCCAGCTCCAGGCCCTGGCCGGCGACCTGGACGCGGCGGAGGAGAGGCTGAGGGAGGAGACGCGGCTCCACCCGGACGATCCCCAGGGCTGGCTGGTGCTGGCCCAGTTCCTGCGCCAGGCCGGGCGGGAGCGCGAGGCCCTGGAGGCGCTCCGCGAGGCGGCCGATCGCGGCGTGGAGGGCCCCGGCATCTACAAGGCGCTCGGGGCCATGCTCGCCCAGGTGGGGCGGCTCGGAGAGGCGGGCGAGGCCCTCGCCCACGCCCTCGAGGAGGACCCGGCGGACGCCGATCTCCGTCCCCAGCTCGCCCAGATCCGCAAGGCGCAGGGAGACGTGGACGACGCCCGGCACCTGCTGGAGCAGCACCTGGACCTGGCGCCGGACGATCACCGCACGCGCCTCCTCCTGGCCCAGCTCGAGGCCGACGCCGGCCACACCGAGGAGGCCGCGGCCCAGATCGACCGCGTGCTGGAGGACGACCGTGACCACCCGGACGCGGCCGTCCTGCGCTACGTCCTGGCGCTGCAGCGGGGCGAGGACGCGCCCGAGGCCCGCGCCCGGGCCATCGAGGCCGTGGAGAAGCGCTCGAACCTGGCGGCCGTGCTCCTGGAGCAGGGCCTCCTGGAGGAGGGCGAGGCGCTCCTTCGCGAGGCCATGGAGGAGGAGCCGGAGGACGGCATGGCGCCGGTGCTGCTGGCCATGGTCCTGGTGGGCCGGGAGCGCACGGAGGAGGCCGAGGCCCTGCGCGATCGCGTCCTGGCCCGGGTCGCGGACGAGGACGCCCGGGACGCCCTGGAGCAGCAGTTCGACGCGGCGTTCCGCCAGGCCCGCGAGGCGCGCCGCGAGGTCCTCGAGGAGGAGGGCCTGGCCCCCGAGCTTCCCGTGGACGAGCTCCCGAACCCGCCGGAGACGCCGTGAGCGACGACGTCGCGCGCTGGATCGCCGAGGGCGCCGAGGCCCTGGAGGTCCCCCTGGAGCCGCGGGCCGCGGACCGCCTCTCCCGGCTGGTGGCCCTGCTGCTACGCTGGAACCGGCGGATGAACCTCGTCGGGCGCTGCGACGCCCGGCAGGCCGTGGATCGCCACGTCCACGACGGCCTGGGTCTGCTCCGCCTCCTGGACCGCCCGGAGGTGCAGACGCTGGCGCCCTCGTGGTGGGACGTGGGCGCCGGGGCGGGGCTGCCCGGCCTGGTGCTCGCGACGGCGCGCCCGGCGCTGCGCCTGACCCTGCTGGAGCCCATCGGCAAGCGGGTCGCCTTCATGCGCGAGGCCGTGGCGACCCTGGGCCTGGACGGCGTGGAGGTGCGCGAGGGCCGCCTGGAGGACATGGACGACCTCCGCCCGCGCGCCATGACCAGCCGGGCCACGTTCCCGCCGGAGGAGTGGCTGGCCCGCGGCCTGGAGCGCGTCGCCCCCGGCGGCCTGGTCCTGGTGATGATGGGCCAGGGCGCCCCCGACGCGGTGGTGCGCGACGCCTGGCTGGTGGACCGCTTCCGCCTGCCCCTGTCCGGCGCGCTGCGCATCAACGCCGTCCACCGCGCCCCGGGATCACCGGAAAAGTGAAAACTGAGTAGGTTTGACCCCAGGCGCGGGGCGGCAAAGGTTGTCATCCGGATCGGCGGGGGATACGGTTCGATCCCCATGTTCCGTCCAGCGCTCCAGCCCCTGCTCGTCCTGCTCATCGTGTGCGCGACGCTCGTCGTCGTGGGGCCGTCGCGTGCCGTGCCGCTGCCGGACGAGGCGGACGTGTCGCTGACGTGGGATCTGACGCCCTACGAGCAGGCGGCGCCCGAGATCCAGCGGGCCTGGGAGGCCCTGCGCGAGGAGGCGACGGGCGAGGAGGCGACGGGCGAGGAGGCTCGGGACGAGGTCATCGCAGCCCTCGAGGCGGCCCTGTCGGAGCCCGCCAGCCTCACCTGGCGCGATCCCCACACCGTCGTCGTGGCGCGCTGGCTTCGCGGCCGCCTGCTCCGGCTGGCCGGGGAGGACGAGCGCGCCCGGGAGGACGAGGAAGCCGTGCTCGCCAGCGGCAGCGCCGTGGCCGACCCGCTGCGCCTTGAGCGCGGCCGCGCCCTGGCGGAGGTCGGCAAGCCCCTGGAGGCCGCGCGCGTGCTCCTGGACGTGACGCCGGCCAGCTCTCGGCACCTGGAGGCCTGCCGCCTGGCGGCTCGCGTGCTCCGCGAGGCCGGAGAGCCCCGCCGCGCGGCCGCCGCCCTGGAGTCGCTCCGAGCGCGGCCGATGGACGGGTGGTCACGGGCCGAGATCTCGTTTCTGGCCGCCGAGGCCTGGGAGGCCGCGGACGACCGGGACGCCGCGACGCGCCTCCTCCGCGAGGTGTGGTGGGAGTCGGAGGCCGACGAGCTCACACAGCGCGCCGCGAAGCGGCTGGACGACCTGGACCGCGCCGTGTCCCCGGTGGAGCGCATCGGCCGGATCGTGCTGAAGGCGCCGAGATGGCGCACGCGCCAGGCCCGCGAGGAGCTGGCGGGCTGGCAGCCGTCCGGCAAGCTGGAGCGCCGCATGCTGCGCTGGGGCCGGGCGGTGCTGGCCCGGTGGGACGACGACGACCTGGAGCGGTCGGACGCGCGGCTGAAGGCCCTGGCCCCGCACCTGGAGGGGACGCCGGCCGAGCCGTTCCTGCTCGTCGGGCACGCCCTGGTCCTCCGCCACCAGCAGCGGGACGTGGAGGCGGCGGCGATGTACCAGCAGGTGGCCGACCGGTGGCCGGATCACGTGCTGGCCGTGGAGTCGCTGGTGGAGGCCGGCGGCCTCATGGCCCACGAGGGGATGCCGGCGGAGGCCGACGCCCTGTTCCGGCGAGCGGTGGGCGCGCGACGACCGGGCGACGCCGAGCGCGAGGCCCTGTGGGAGGTGGGCTTCTCCGCCTGGCTCCGGGGCGAGCACGCGGACGCGACCGTCCACCTGATGCGTCTGGTCGAGCGCTACGGCGGCGATCGGGACGGCCTCGGAGTGACGTGGAGCGAGCGCGGGAGCTACTGGCTGGCCCGCGCCCTCGAGGCCCAGGGCCGCCTCGCGGACGCCGTGCGGATCTACACCGACCTGGCCGTGCGCTTCCCCCTGGGCTGGTACGCCATCCTGGCGACCCAGCGCCGGGACGGGCTGCTGGCACGGCCGGACATGCCCCTGATGGCCTTCACGCACCTCCCCCACGGGCCGCGGATGGCGGCCAACGAGCTTCTCCCTCTGGAGCCTCCGCAGCCCCTGGAGGCCCTCCGCGCGGTGCGGCGACCCGTGCTGGACCTGGCCGTGGCGTGGCTTCGCCTGGGAGAGATCCCCGACGCGACGGACGAGCTCCGCTCCCTTTACGCGGGAGAACGGCTCCCGGGCAGCGGGCGCGCCATGCTGGCCACCGCGCTGCGCCTGCTCGGCGACGAGGTCGAGGCCGCGAGGGTCCTCCGCCGGGGGGCCGTCCTGGCCGAGATCCCGCACGCGGAGGATCCGACCTACGTGAAGACCTTCCCCTTCGAGCACGGGAAGGTCATGGAGCGGGCGGCCCGGGACCACGACATCCCCGCGCCGCTCCTGGCCGGGCTCGTCCACGTGGAGTCCCGCTATCGGAACCGCGCCACCAGCGGCGCCGGCGCGGTGGGCCTGACCCAGCTCCTCCCCGCCACCGCGCGCTGGGTGGCCCGCCGGGTGCTCGGCAAGCGCGTCGGCCGCCGGGCCCTCCACGATCCCGAGACGAACCTCACGGTGGGCGCGGCCCTGCTCGGGCAGCTCATGACCCACTTCCGGGACAACCCCGCCCCGGCCCTGGCCGCCTACAACGCGGGACGGGGCCGCGCGCGCCGGTGGCTCCGCGAGCGCGGCCACATGGACACGGACGCCTGGGTGGAGACGATCCCCTTCATGCAGACCCGGCGCTATGTGATGCGCGTCGTGTCCGTCTCCGAGATCTACCGCCGCCTCCACGACGTCTCCGGCTCCCCCGTGACCGTCCCCAGGGAGCTGCCCCTGGCCCTCGGCCCCTTCATGGAGTAGGACCGCCGTCCCCGGCTCACAGTTCGTCACATATCGCAAGACGAAGGGCTCGCGCAAAGGCACGAAGACGCAAAGGAAGGCGGCATGCTTCGGTCCCGTGTGCTCGCTGTGGGCCTGCCGGTGACCCGACAGTCTCAGCCGAACCGGTGTGCAAGCGGTTCGCTGGCCTTTGGGTCTTGGCGGCTTGGCGGCTTGGCGGCTTGGCGGCTTGGCGGCTTGGCGCGCGATTGTCCGCGAGACCGCGGCATCCCGAGATGCGTAGGACTGTAAGCCGTCCCCGGCGGTCCCTCCCCGATCCGCCTGCACCGGCGGCACGCCCCGGGACGGCCCGGAGCCCACTCCCGATGGGGGCGAAGCGCCGGGCCCGCTGCGCCCGACCTCGTCCACGTCCACGTCCACGTCCACGTTTCGCGGGCTCTCGGCGAGTGGTGACCCATCGAAAGGCGGCCTCGCCGGCGTCACACCGCCTGCTAGACTCTCCCGCGGGAGGTGAAGCATGACCGTGGCCGTCGACGTGCGGAGCGAGATCGATCCCCTGGAGCTGGTGGTGACCAGCGCGCCCGGGCGCGAGTTCGACCACATGGTGCCGGACAACCTCGAGCGCTATCGGCCGGGGCCGGACGGGGTGCCGCGGGAAAACCCCGACTACCTGCTGTTCGACGATCTCGTGCTGCTGAGCGCCCTGCAGCGGGAGCACGCGGAGCTGGTCTCGGTGCTGCGGGCGGTGGTCGGCCCGCGCGGGCACGTGGACTTTCGCTGGCTCCTGGCCAGCACGCTCGGCAGGCCCGAGGCACGCCGGGAGGCCATCGAGGGATCCCTGGCGCTCGAGCGGGAGACCTACGACGCCTCCGAGGAGGTGTGCCGCGCCTCGCGCGACGTCCTGGAGGGCCTGGACGCCACCCGCCTGGCCGAGGCGCTCATCGAGGGACACGTGCCCAACGAGCGGATCCGGGTGCTGAGCTGGCCCCTGCCCAACACGCTGTTCGCGCGGGACCTGGCGGCCGCCGTCGGGGACGCCATCGTCCTGACCTACGGCGCGGAGCCCGCGCGGCGGCGGGACATGCTCCTCATGCGCACCATCACCCGGCATCACCCGCTGTTCCGCGACGTGCCCCGGATCGACATCGCCGAGGACGGCCCCGTCCGGCCGGAGGACGGCCCTCCCGCCTCCCTCGAGGGCGGCGACGTGCAGGTCGTCGACGACGGCGTCGTGCTCGTCGGCGTGGGCATCCGCACCACCCTGGCGGCCGTGGAGCGCCTCGCGCCGAGGCTCCTGGCCCGGGGCTTCCGTACGGTGCTCGCCTGCGAGATGCCGCGGCGGCGGGCCTCCATGCACATCGACACCCTCTTCACCCGCATCGACCGGGATCACTGCCTGGTCTATCCGCCCATGGTGCGGGATCCGGACGCCGTCGGCGCGCGCCTGCACCGCTTCACCGAGCGGGGCCGGAGGGACGCCGGCTCGGATCTCCTGGCCGCTCTCGCGGAGGAGGGCGTCTCGCTCGAAGCCATCCCCTGCGGCGGCGAGGACCCGGTCCACCAGGCGCGCGAGCAGTGGTCCGACGGGGCCAACGCCTTCGCCCTGGCCCCGGGCGTGATCGTCAGCTACGGACGGAACGAGCGCACCCTGCGAGAGCTGAACGCCGTCGGCTACGAGATCGTGGAGCCGGAGCGCTTCGCGTCGAACGCCATGCTCTACATGAGCCATCCGGATCGGCGCGTCGCGGTCGCCCTGGGCGGACACGAGCTCGTCCGCGGCCGCGGAGGACCGCGGTGCCTGACCCTCCCGCTCCGGCGCGCGGCGGGCTGAGCAGGGGTCCGGACCTCTCGGCGGCCGCGGCCCCCGTCGCCGCCGGGGACGGCGGTCCTACTTCATCTCCCCACGTTCTCCGCGCCTTCGCGGTGCGCTACTGCTCCACGGTCACGCGGAGCACCTCCTCGAAGCTGGTGTCGCCGCGGGCCAGCTTCTTGATGGCGTTCTCGCGCAGGGTCTTCATGCCGTCCTGGCGCGCGGTGCGGAGGATGTCCGTGGCCGCGTCGTGCTCGATGACGTGGCGGCGGATGCGCTCGCTCACCGGCAGGACCTCGAAGACGCCGCTCCGGCCGCGGAGGCCCGTGTGGCGGCACTCCACGCAGCCCTTGCCGTACCAGACGGGCAGGCGGGGGGCCTCCTCGGCGTCGGGGATCGGCAGCCCCAGGGCGCCGAGCTGCTCCTCGGACAGGGTCGTCTGCTCCTTGCACTCGCGGCAGATGGTGCGCACCAGCCGCTGGGCCATGACGCCGACCACGGTGGAGGCGACGAGGAAGGGCTCCACGCCCAGCTCCACCATGCGGGTCAGGGCGCTCGCGCTGTCGTTGGTGTGGAGCGTGGACAGGACGAGGTGGCCCGTCAGCGCCGCCTGCACGGCGTGGCGTGCCGTGTCCTGGTCGCGGATCTCGCCGACCATGATCACGTCGGGGTCCTGGCGCAGCAGGGTCCGCAGGGAGGAGGCGAAGGTGATGCCCGCCCGTGGGTTCACCGCGGTCTGGTTGAACTCCTCCAGGACCATCTCGATGGGGTCCTCGATGGTGGAGATGTTGATGCGGTCGCTGGCGAGCACCTGGAGCGCGGAGTACAGGGTCGTCGTCTTGCCGCTGCCGGTGGGGCCCGTGACCAGGAGCAGGCCGTGGGGGCGGCCGATGAAGCCGTTGAAGCGCTCCAGGTCGGTGGGTGTGAAGCCCAGGTTGTCCAGGTCCTGGAGGAGGACCTCCGGGTCGAAGATCCGGAGGACCATCTTCTCGCCGAAGGCCACGGGCAGGGTGGAGACGCGGAGCTCGATCTCCGAGTCCTTGTGGCGGGTCTTGATGCGCCCGTCCTGGGGGCGGCGCTTCTCGGCGATGTCCAGGCGCGCCATGGTCTTGATGCGGCTCACCATGGCCGCGTGGACCACCTTGGGGACGCGCTGGACGGTGTGCAGCACGCCGTCGATGCGCAGCCGGACCAGGGCGTACTCCCGCTTGGGCTCGATGTGGAGGTCGCTCGCGCGCTGATCGAACGCGTGGTGGAGGAGGTACTCCACGGCGTTGACGATGTGCTGATCCGTCGCCTCGATCTCGTCGAGGGACTTCAGCTTGACCAGCTGCTCGAGGTTGCCGAGGTCCGTCCCGCCGGTGAGGTCCTGGGCCGCCGCGGCCAGGGTGCGGCGGAAGCCGTAGATCTCCCGGATGTGGCGCAGGATGTCCGTCTTGGAGGCGACCGCCACCTCCAGCTCCACCCCGGTCATGGAGCGCACCGACTCCAGGGCGTCCAGGTTGAAGGGGTCGTCCGTGGCCACGCGCAGGCGGCCGCCCCGCCGCGCCAGGGGGAGCATCCGGTGCTTCCGCGCGAAGGGCCTGGACAGGGTCGACGTGATGAGGTTCGCGTCGAGCTCCAGGGGGTCGAGCTTGACGTAGGGGAGCGCCTCCTCCTCCGCCAGGACCTCCATGATGCGGTCCTCGGTGAGGGTCGCGCCGTCCGGGGTGCGCGGCTCGAAGCTGGCCAGGAGCTCCGGGGCGGTGACCTCGTCGAGGCTGCTGCGGCCGGGGGTGATCCCGCGGTCCTTCTCCAGGCGATAGCGCTGGGCGCTCTGCCGGCGGGCGAGATCCTCCGCGACCTCGTCGTCGAGCAGGCCGCGACGCCGGAGCAGTTGCAGGAGGTGATCGAAGGTGAAGCGGCCGCTCATCGGCGCGCATCGTACCACCGGCCGCGGCGCGGTTCACGCGGTCGTCCGGCCGGCCCCCCCGGGCGCGCGTCGCGCCCACGTTGCCGGGGGCCGAAGGGCCGTGCTAGAAACCGTGGCCATCGAGCCCGGGCCGCCGACGCCCGCAGAGGGGCCCCGAGGGCGCAGGGGGACCGGGCACGCTGCAACCAGCGAGCGCGGACACCGTGACCGAGATCATCTGCATAAGCTGTTGGAGCAGCTTCGAGGTCGAGGAGTCCTCCCTCGAGGAGGCCTCCTCGGAAGTGACGTGCCCGCACTGCGGGTTCTCCCAGCCGGGGCCGGGACCCTCGGGCGGGGGCGGTCCCGCGACCGACAAGGACGCCGGGCCGCCGCGACCACCGACGAAGCCGCCGCCGATCCCGGTACCCGACGGGGGGGCGACGGACCCGCCGGCCCCGAAGGCCGCCCGCGCCGGCTCCGCGACCGCGCCGGAGGAGATCCCGCCGGACGATCCCTTCGCCGAGATGTCCCACGACCTAGGCGTCGAGGCGGCAGGCGACGCCACCGATCAGTCGGGGCCCCCACCCCTGCCCGTGGAGGAGCCTCTCTGGCGCATCCGCACGACCACGGGCCTGATCCTGCACTTCCCGGACTTCGAGTCCGCCAGCCGCTGGGCCGCCGGCCACGAGGGCGGCGGCCTGGGCATCGCGCGGGGGGACGGCGCCTTCCGCCACTACGCCGCGTTCCGGGAGGCCCTCCAGGACCAGGGGGATCCCGTGGACGCCCTGGAGGCGACCTCGCCCGCGGACGGCATGCCCGCTCCCTCGCCCGGGTCCGAGTCGAACAAGCCCCGTCCCGCCCCGGCGAGCTCCGCCGAGCGCTCCGCCGCCAAGAAGAAGGGACAGCCCCGCACGCCCGGCTCCGAGACGGCCCGACCCGGGGCCCGGAAGCGCAGCACCTCGCAGAAGACGGGCGACTTCACCTTCCGCACGTCCCAGGTCGCCTCCCCCTGGCCGGGGCGCCTGCTCTTCTTCACCGCCGGCCTGCTCCTCGGCGGGGGCGTGATCTACTATCTGTCGTGGCTCGGAGTCATGCCGGGGATCCGCTATTGAGCGACGCGCCTGACAGCCAGGGTCAGTGGGCGGTCCGGAAGGCGGACGGCACCGTCCTCCGCTTCCCGTCCCTGGACGTCCTCCAGCGCTGGATCCGCGACGGGGTCGTGGTCAAGGGCGACTGGATCGAGCACGAGGAGGGCGGCTGGACCCGCGTGGAGGCCGTCACGGACCTGGCGGTCCTCATGGCCCGGGCCGGCGGAGAGCCGAGCGAGGTCCCCGCCCGACCGGAGCCCGAAAGTCGCGCGCCCGCGCCGCCGCCGCTCCCCGAGGGCGCCCGCCAGCGTCCTGCCACCGGACCCACGGAACCGGACACCCGCCCGCAGGGTCCACGCCGCCCCCCGGGCCCGCCCGAGCCCGAGGGGCCTCCGACCGTGGCGGAGCCCCGCCCGCGGAGTCTCGACGAGTCGTTCGCGCCGCCGCCACCCCCGAGCGGTGAGGAGAGAGGGCCGGACACGATCCTGTCCCCACCGCCGCCGCCAGAGCGACCGCCCACGGAGCGCCCCATCACGCACGGCGGAGGCCCGCAGACCGGGCCGGCCGCATGGGGAGAGCCCGAGCGCGCCGGCGCCCTCGGCGGGACGACCACCACCTGGGGATGGGACGACGCGGCGGTCGAGGCCACCCTCCGACGCAGGCGGAGGCGCGTCTTCCTGGCCATGCTGGTGATGGGCGCGGCGGCCGGCCTCGCGATCTGGGCCATGCTGCGCGGGGGCGTGTTCGACGCCGACGTGGGGGGCGAGCAGCCCACGGCGACCGACCCGCAGCGGGGCACCGCCGCGCCCGCCGTGCTCGCGCCCGACGCCGGCGCCGAGGAGGCGGCGGGAGAGGAGACCGACGCCGGCGCGGACGAACCCGAGGAGACACCCGACGCCGGGGCGACCACAGCCGCCACGGACCCCGACGCCGGGGAGCAGGACGAGGCCGACGACGCCGACGCGGACGCCGACGCGGACGCCGAGGAGGACGTCCCCGGGCCCACGGCGGCCGAGGAGGCCGACGAGGAGCAGGAGCGGAAGCAGGCCCAGGCGAAGACGAAGGAGCCCCGGAAGCGCCCGAAGCGGAAGCCGAAGCCCAGGCCCGAGCCCTCTTACGACGCCGACGACTTCGATCAGGTCATGGCGCGGGCGCGCCGCGAGGCCTCGAGCGATCCCGTGGAAGCCCTCCGGCTGTACCGGCGTGCCCTCGAGCTTCGCCCGGGGCACCCGGACGCCCTGAGCCGCGTCGGGCAGGTGAACCTCCGACGCCTCGGCAGCCCGTCCAAGGCCATCCTGCAGTTCAAGGAGTGCCGGAAGGCCGCGCCGCGCTACGGCCCCTGCATCTACTGGCTCGGGCGGGCATACGAGGCCGCCGGCCGATCCCGCGAGGCCAAGGAGGCCTACCGCGAGTACCTGGCCGAGTACCCGGGCGGCTCTCGCGCGGCCGACGCGAGGAAGCGGCTGGGGCCATGAGCGGCCGCGCGCGCCGGGGCTGGCACCCCCGGTCCCGATGGACCGCGGTCGACGGCGCGCTGGCCCATTACGTGCGGACGGGGCCGCCCGGTGACGACGCGCCGGCCCTGGTCCTGGTGCACGGCTTTCTGGTCTCGAGCTTCTCGTGGCGCTTCAACCTGGAGCCCCTGTCCCGGGACTTCGACGTGATCGCGCCCTGCCAGAAGGGCTTCGGCTGGAGCGAGCGGCCCCACGGCGGCTACGACCTGGAGAGCCTGGGCCGCTTCGTCCTCGGCGTGCTGGATCGCCTGGAGGTGGAGCGCGCGCACCTCTGCGGCAACAGCCTCGGCGGGGCGATCGCCCTCTGGATCGCCCGGAACGCGCCGGAGCGGGTCCATCGCCTGGTGCTGGTGAACAGCCTGGCCGTCGCGTCGTCCCTGCCCCGGGTGCCCACGCTCCTCAAGGCACCGTGGATGGCCCCGTTCTACCGCCCCTTCGTGCGTCCGACCCTGGCGCGGCTGGGTCTGCAGACCCTGGCCTATCGCCGGCTCCGGGTGGACAGCCGGTACATGGAGGGCTTCCGCCCCCCGTTCGAGAGCCGCCACGCGGTCCCGACGGCCCTGGCGGTCGCCCGCAAGCTGGAGGCCATGGTGGAGGAGGTGGAGGGCTTCCTTCCCGAGATCCCCCACCACACGCTCGTGGCCTGGGGCACGAAGGACCTCCTCCTGAGCGCCCGGGCGGCGCCCGAGATCGTCCGCCGCATGCCCGACGCGCGGCTGGTGACCTTTCCCCACGCCGGGCACTGCCCCCACGAGGAGGAGCCCGAGCGCTTCAACCGCATGGTGCGCGCCTTCCTCCTCGAGGAGGCCTGAGCCGGCCCGGAGGCTACGCGGTCTGCAGGCGCTCGATGGCCGCCTCCACCTCCGCCCGGTCCGGGGCGTCGGGGGCCGTGCGGAGGTAGGTGCTCCAGGCGGCCGCGGCGCCCGGCGCGTCCCCCGCGTCCAGGAAGGCCCGGCCCATATTGTACCAGGCCTCCGCGCAGAAGGGGTTCGACTGGAGGCACCCGCGATAGGCCCGCACGGCCTCCTCGTAGGCCTCCACGTCCAGGAAGGCGTTGCCCATGAGGAACAGGGCCTCCCAGTGGTTGGGATCGTGGACGAGGGCCTCGCGCAGCAGGGTCGCCGCCTCCCCCGGAGCGCCGCGGCGCAGGCGCAGGTCCGCCACCTCCACCATGGCGGCTACGTGCTCCGGCACGCGCTCGAGGTGCTCCACGAGGCGGGCCTCGGCAGCCTCCTCCTGCCCGGCGTCGCGCTCCACCTGGGCGAGGAGCAGCACGGCCTCCTCGTCGTCGGGATCGGCCGCCAGCACGGCCTCCAGGTGACCGCGGGCGGCCTCGTCGTCGCCCCGGTCCGTCGCCTCCAGCGCGGCGTTGAACCGCGCCGCCGGATCGCTCGCCTCGTCCATCACGTCCCCGTGTTGTCCCGTTCCGACGCCCGGTGCTAGCTTCCCGCGGCCATGGACGCGGAGGATACCATCGCCGCCATCGCGACCGCCGCCGGCGGCGGTGTGGGCGTCATCCGCGTGGCCGGACCGGAGGCCGTCCCCCTGGCGCGCAGGCACTTCCGGAGCCTGCCCGACGAGCCCGAGCCACGCCGCATGTACCACGGATGGTGGCACGACGGCGCCGGGCGTGATCTGGACGAGGGCCTGCTCGTGGTCATGCCGGGGCCGCGATCGTACACGGGCGACGACGTGGTCGAGGTGCACCTCCACGGGGGCGCGCTGAACCTGCGGCGCTGCCTCGAGGTTCTGTGGCCCTCGGGCGCCCGCCCCGCGGAGCCCGGCGAGTTCACGCGGCGCGCGTTCCTGAACGGCCGCCTGGACCTGACGCGGGCCGAGGCCGTCGCGGACCTGATCACGGCGCGCACGGACCGCGCCCTCGCCCAGGCCCGCAGCCACCTGGGCGGACGGCTGTACCGCGTGGCCGAGGACATGCGCGAGCGCCTCCTGGCCCTCCGCGCCCGCCTCGAGGTGAACATCGACTTCGTGGAGGAGGACGTCCCGCCGATCGACGCCTCGGACCTGGAGGCGGAGGCCCGCGCCATCGCCTCGGAGGCTCGGGGTCTCGCAGACACGTGGAGGCGGGGGCGCCTGTGGCGCGAGGGGGCCCGGGTGGCGCTCACGGGCGCGCCCAACGCGGGGAAGTCGAGCCTGTTCAACGCGCTCTGCGAGCGGGATCGCGCCATCGTCACGGAGGTGGCGGGGACGACCCGCGACACCCTGGACGAGACGGTGGACCTCCTCGGCGTGCCGGTGGTGCTGGTGGACACGGCCGGCCTCCGGGACACGACGGACGTGGTGGAGGCCGCCGGCATCGACCGTACGCGCCGCGAGGCGGGCACGGCCGACCTGGTCCTGCACCTGGTGGAGGTCGGACGACCGGACGGGGATCCGGAGGCGGGCCGCGTCCCCGTGCTGCGGGTCGCCTCCAAGGCCGATCGCCCGGAGTTCCGGCCCGTCGACGGCGCGCTGACGGTGAGCGCCGTCACCGGAGAGGGCCTGGACACCCTCCGCGAGGCCGTCGTGGACCGCCTGGGCGGCGCCACGGCACCCGGGGACGGCCTGACCATCGGCCGGGAGCGCCACCGCGTGTCCCTGGTGCGCACCGCCGAGGCCCTGGAGCAGGCCGCCGAGGAGCTCGCGGCCGACGCCCCGCCCGAGCTGATCGCGGTGGACGTGCAGGAGGCCACGGACGCCCTCGGCGAGCTGGTGGGGCTGAGCACCATCGAGGACGTCCTGGATCGCCTCTTCGGCGAGTTCTGCATCGGCAAGTAGGGGTCCTCATCGCGATCTCGTAGGCTCGCGCAAAGGCGCCAAGCCGCCAAGCACACGAAAAAGATGCAGCAGGACAGCCGGCCCCGGCGGCGAAAAAATGAAAACTGCGTAGGTTTGACCCCAGGATCACCGCGTAGGTTTGACCCCACTTGTGACCCCACTTGTGGATCAGGCATCGGAGAAGGTGGCGACGACCCGGTCGAGGTGCTCGGGGGCGGGGATTCGGAGGCGCACGGCGTCGCGCCAGGTCCAGTGGGAGCTCCAGTCCACCAGGACGCCGGCGCGGGACAGCGCCGAGGCGAGGTCTTCGCCCGGCGTGCCGGGACGGCGGACCAGCAGGCACGGCCCGTCCGACGGTGGCACGTCCAGGCCGCCCGCCGCGAGGAGGCGCTCGCGCAGGGCCTCGCGGGTCCGGATGAGGGCCTCCGCGGCCTCCTCGGCGGCCTCCGGGTGCTCGAGGAGGTGGAGGGCCGAGACCTGCGCCGCCCGGGACAGCGGCACCTCGGGTCGCAGGGCCCACAGGCGCTCCGCCACGTCGGGGGCGGCCCACAGCGCGTCGGCCCGGAGCGGTCCGATCGCCAGCGCGGGGGCCACGCGGGTCCGCACGATCAGGCGTCCGGGCGCGTCCGGGCCTCGGAGCAGGGAGAGGGCGCTCTCGCTCCGGCCGTCCGCGAGGGGGAGGTCGGCCTCGTCGACGAGCACGAAGGCCCCCGCGTCGAGGGCGCGCCGGACCGGGTGGAGGCGGGCGACGGCGCCGGCCGGGACCGCCGGGCGGCCCAGGATCACGAGGCGCACGTCCCCGTCGGAGAGGACCCGGTCCAGGGCCTCCTCCTGGACGCGGAAGGCCTGATCCCGTCCCACGTCCACGTAGCGCGCACCGCAGGCCGCCACCTCGCGCTCGAAGGCGGCGCGTCCAGGGGCCGCGAGAGCGACGCGATCCGCGGGCCCGAGGACGGCGCGGCAGGCCAGGCCGACCAGGTCGTCGCCCCCGGGGATCACATGCTCCGGCCCCGCTCCCGAGCCCTCCGCCAGGACCTCGCGCAGCCGCCAGGCCGCGGGGTCGCCGTGTGCGAAGGGATCGACGGCGGCGAGGATCTCCCGGAGGTCCGAGGGAGGGCCCGACGGGGGCTCCAGGCCCCGCAGGTCCAAGGCGTCGGCGTCCTCCTCCGACGGCCGCTGCCGGGCCCACGCCGGAGCGCGGAGGTGTCCATGGGCGGGGTGAGGCGGATCCACGGCCGCGCATCATACACGGACCTGCCCCACGTGATCCGGTGCACGGCGGTGGAGCGCTACACCGGCCCGTCGTTCACGGCCAGCTTCGGCGTGGCGTCCGCCGCGGGCCCGGAGGCCTCTCTGCCGGAGATGATCCGGCGCGCGGACCAGGCCATGTACGAGGCCAAGCGCCAGGGCCGCGATCGCGTGATCACCACGTCCGACGTCGAGCGCCCTGCACCGGGCGAGCCCGGAAAGCCGGCGCTGCGGCCGCTGGGGAAGTCGGCCTGACGCCCCCACGAGGCCGTTCATTGCCTTGGCCCACGGCCCTGCGTAGGGTTGTCCGCTCCATTGTGGACCCGGGGAGTCAAGAATGACTCCTGGGACGGAATGGAGGGTCGAGTCCAGGGCGTCGAGGCGCAAGCTGTGGTGGGACGCAACGACGCAGGACTGGCAGCGCCAATTCAAGGAGTTGCGGCACGCCACAGCGCCGTCGGATCGTCGGCCTGGGCCGGGCCGGAGTTTCGCCACAGGAGTCACGAATGGCCCCGACCTTTGAGGACATCCTCGCGAGGACCAAGGCGCAGATCCGGGAGATCTCCGTCCAGGACCTGAAGGAGCGACTCGACGCGAACCCGCGTCCGGTGCTCATCGACATCCGCGAGCCGGACGAGACGATGAACGGCGTCATCCCCGGCGCCGTGATCGTCCCGCGCGGCCTGCTGGAGCAGAAGATCGAGGCCATGGTGCCCGATCGGGATCGCCCCATCGCGCTGTACTGCGCCGGCGGCTTCCGCAGCGCCCTGAGCGCAAAGTCCCTGGAGGAGATGGGCTATCGGGACGTGGTGAACATCCTGGGCGGCGTCGGCGCCTGGAGCCGCGCCGGGTACGACCTGGAGCATCGCAAGACCCTCAGCACCGAGCAGAAGGCGCGCTACGCCCGGCAGATCATCCTCCCGCAGATGGGGGAGGAAGGGCAGCAGACGCTCCTGGACGCCCGCGTGCTCTGCGTGGGCGCCGGCGGGCTGGGCTCACCGACGGCCCTGTACCTGGCGGCGGCCGGCGTGGGGACCCTGGGCATCATCGACAACGACCGCGTGGACACCTCCAACCTCCAGCGCCAGATCATCCACACGGAGGAGCGCGCCGGAGATCCGAAGGTCGAGTCCGCCCGGGAGACCCTGAAGCGCCTCAACAGCGACATCGAGGTGGTCGCCTACGACACGCGGCTGGACTCCTCGAACGCCCTCGAGATCTTCGAGGGGTGGGACGTGGTCGTCGACGGCACCGACAACTTCCCGACGCGCTATCTCATCAACGACGCGTGCGTCTTCCTGGGCATCCCCAACGTCCACGGCTCCATCTTCCACTTCGACGGGCAGGTCACGACCTTCAACGCCCCGGACGGCGGGCCGTGCTATCGCTGCCTGTACCCGGAGCCGCCCCCGCCGGAGCTCGCCCCGAGCTGCGCCGAGGCGGGCGTCCTGGGCGCCATCTGCGGCATCGTGGGGACCCTGCAGGCCGCCGAGGTGGTCAAACTCCTCTTGGGCGCGGGCGACCTGCTCTCGGGCCGGATCCTGTCCATCGACGCCCTCCGGATGAGCGTGCGCGAGCTGAAGACGCGCCGGGATCCGAGCTGCCCCGTCTGCAGCGAACAGCCCACGATCACGGAGCTGGTGGACTACGAGGCGTTCTGCTCCATGAACGCGTGACGCAGCGCGTCGGATTCCTTTGATCCGGCTTCGACGGCGTCGCTAGACTTCCGGCGATGGACGTGCGCTTCCCCCGAATGCTGGTGGTGTGGCTGGCCGTCGCCGCCTCGATCGCGGCGACCGACGCCCGCGCGGAGACGTGCGGCCAGGTCGACCCGGACGGCCAGTGCGTCGACGGCCGGACCCTGGTCTGGTGCGCCGACGGAGAGCTGAAGACCGCCACCTGCCCACCCGGGGAGCTGTGCACGCAGCACGACGCCTTCGACGGCGGCTACGGCTGCGTCGCCATCGAGGCCACGGACTGCGCCGACATCCCGCGCGAGGGCCGCTGCACCGCCGCCAACCACGTGGTCTGGTGCGACGGCGAGGGGCGCGTCCGCACCGCGGACTGCGGCGAGGACGCGGTCTGCGGCTGGGACGACGGCCTCGAGGCCTACGACTGCCTGCCGATGACGACCGCCCACGCGGAGGAGGCCGACGCCGCCCAGGACTCCGACGCGGGCCCCCCCTCGGACGCCGGGGTGCCGAGCGCCGGGGACGCAGGCCCCGCCCGTGGCGCCGACGCAGGCCCGGTACCGGATGCCGGGTTCGCGCCGGACGCCGGACCGTCGAGCGTCGCCGCCGGGCCGACCCCGTCCGTGGAGCGGGGCGGCGTGGCGGGCTCCCCGGCGGGCGCTCCGCCGGCCGAGGACGGCTGCGCGGCCACGCGCGGGGCCCCGGTGTGGGGCGCCGTCCTCCTGCTCCTGGCCCTGGCCGTACGGCGGCGTATCAGCGGCTGAAGCGGAGGAGGCGCAGGCCGCCGGAGACCCCGCGGAAGGCATGCTCTTCAACGATTTCGAAGGGCGGGACCAGGCGCTCGACGACCCGATCCCGGACGGGGTCGTCCGGTTCTGCCGCCGACCGGGCGAGAACTACATCGACTGCTGCCGGGAGCCGATCGGCGGTCGGCAGATCCGAGGGCTCCATGGCGGTGCGCGGCGCCTGCTCCGCCGGCAGATAGCGCTCCAGGCCGGGAGCGTCCCAGGGCGGGAGGACCCAGACGGGCGCCTCCGGTCGCTCCGCGATAGCGGCGGCCACCCCGCGGAGGTCCTGGCGCGGCTGGAACGCCTCGGGGGCGCGGAGCAGCGACGGAACGGCCAGGGCGGCGACGACCGCCAACACGCCGGCCATCACCGGGAGCCGGCGGGGGACAGCGGCGGCGGCCACGAGGAGCAGCGGGGCCAGGAACGGGAGCAGGTTCCGGACCAGCAGCACCTCCCGCGCCAGCGCGAGCGCCGCCACCAGGACGGGGGCACCCAGCACCACCCACGACGCCACGGACCAGCGGAGGAGGCCCACGCGGCGGCGCTGGAGGAGGACGCCCAGCCCGACCGCGGCGGCGCCGGCCCCAAGGAGGGCATAGGCGCGGGGGATCGCCCCGGCCAGCAGGTCGAAGGTCGTGTCGCTCAGGGGCAGCAGGGCCAGGCCGATCGGCGGGAGCAGCAGGATACCCGCGAGGCCGGCCGCCAGCAGGCCTCGTCGCTCCGCCAGGGCGTCGGAGGGGGCGGGAGCCTCGGACGGGACCCTCCGGAGACCCGCGGCGGCCAGGGCGAGGGTCGCCACGCCGGCCGCCGCGGCGAGCCAGGCGACCGGGACGGCGGTCGCGGGCCCCAGGGCCGCGAGGACCTCCCCGGCCGGCAGGCTCCCGCGGAGGTGGCCGGTGACGGCCTCGGGAAGCTCGAAGGTCTGCACGATCAGGAGAGGCGCCCACGGCGCGAAGGCCGCCAGCACCACGAGCTGTCCCGCGGCCCAGCGGTCGACGACGCGCCGGTCCCGGGGCCTGGCGAGGAAGACGTGGAGGTTCACCAGGGCCACGACCAGCAGGCCGAAGTAGTGGGTCCACAGCAGCAGGGCCTCCAGGCCCAGGGTCCAGGCGAGCCGGCCGCGACGGGCCGGGGCCTCCAGCCACCGCTCGCAGGCCGCCGGCAGGGCCAGCGCGGCGAGGGCCAGCAGGGCGTAGGAGCGCACCTCCACGGAGTAGTGGGCGTGGAAGGTGGACAGGGCGAGCCAGCCCGCGGCGAGCGTCGCCGGCCAGCTTCCCAGGCGACGGCGCGCCCAGGAGAACAGGAGGGCCACCGTCGCCAGCCCGAGCAGGAGGGGGAGCGTCCGCGCGACGACGTCGCCGTCGCCGATCAGGCTCGTCCAGGCGCTCAGGAGCAGGTACCAGCCCGGGGGGTGGACGTCCCCGAAGCCCGTCCGCGCCAGGAGCCGGCCCAGGGACTCGGCGGCCGTGTCCAGCGAGATCACCTCGTCGATCCACAGGCCCTCGCTCAGACGCGGGAGGCGCACGGCGGCGGCGACGCATATGACGGCGCCCAGGAGGAGGCCGTCCCGGGCCCTCCAGGGACCGGCGGAGGGGCCCTCGCGGACCGCGTCCCGGAGGCGTGCGGCGCGTCCCTCCGAGCCCGTGTCCATCAGCGGGGCGTCTCCTCGACGACCCGGAGGACCGTGCCGAGGTCGCCCACGATCACCACGTGGTCGCCGCCGTCCCCGTGGACGGCGTACAGCGTCGCCACGGAGTTGGACTCCCGGGGGGTCCAGACCTCGCCGTCGTAGTGGAGGACGTGGCCCTGGCCGCCCACGGCCCAGACGTCGTCCGCGGCGGTGCCCCACACGGCCCGCAGCGTGATGCCGAAGCCCGGGTCCTTCGAGGTCCAGGCCTCGCCGTCCCAGTGGACGATCCGGCCGGAGCCTCCCACGGCCCACACGTCATCGGGCGAGGCGCCCCAGACGCCGTGGAGGGGGTCGGTGACGGGCACCTCCTCGCCGTCCGGCGTCTCCAGAGGTTCGATCTCGACCTGCCGCCAGGCGAGGCCGCCGCCCTGCATGATGGTGCCGTCGCTACCGACCGCGAAGCCCTGGCCCTCCGGGAAGACGAACACCGCGCGGAGGGCCTTGCTCGTCTGGCTGATCGCCGACCGCCACATCACGCCGTCCCAGTGGAAGACGGTCCCGTCGGCGCCGGCGGCCCAGACGTCGTCGGCCGCGCTGCCCCAGACGGTCTCCATCGCCTCGCCAGACGGCGGATCCAGCTTGATCCACTCCTCGCCGTCGTAGTGGAGGATGAGGCCCGCCAGGCCCACGGCCCAGACGTCGTCGGCCGCGCTGCCCCAGACCCCTCGGATGTGCTGGGTGGTGGGGACCGCCTGCTCGGTCCACTCGCCGTCCTGGTGCACGAAGACGGTCGAGTGGTCTCCGGCGAGGACCACGATCCCGCCGCCGCCCCACGCCGCCGTGAGCATCCCCTCCGGGGCGAGGTCGCCGACGAGGTCGAAGCCGCCGGAGGCCGTGCCCTGGATGGTCGCGCCCCCGTCGCCGGTGATCACGGCCTCGCCCTCGGCGTCCACGTACACGGCGCGGAGGTCGGTGCCCGCCACGCCGGCCGGCAGGTCCACCACGGGCGTCCACAGGTCCCCGTCCCAGTGCAGGACGATCCCGCCATCGCCCACGGCGTACGCGTCGAAGGGCGACACGGCGTGGACGTCGTGGAGGTTCGCGGCCGTGGAGACCGGGACCGGCGTCCAGACGCCGCCCTCGCCGCGCAGGAGGGTCCCGGCGTCGCCGACCGCCCACCAGAGGCCCCCGCCGGCCGAGGCGACGCTCCGGAGCGTGACCTGGGTCGGCGTCTCCTCAGAGATCAGCGCCCCGTCCACGAAGCGCGCCAGGCGCCCCTCGGTGCCCACGAGCACGGCCTCTCCCTCCGCCAGGCCGTGCATCCCGTGCCAGCGGACCGTCACGTCGGGGCCGGACGCCGCCTCCCCGACCTCGCCGTCGTGGTGGACGATGGTCCCCTGCAGGCCCACCGCCCAGAGGTCGTCCGGGGCCGCGGCCCACGCGCCGAACAGGGTGGGGAGCGCGCCGTCGGGTCCGCAGGCCTCCTCCAGGCACTTCAGGTCGCCCACGCCGCCGCGCAAAACGGTGCCGCCCTTCCCGACGGCCCACAGGTCCCCGGCCGAGGTCCCCGTGACGGCGTTGAGGAGGTCGGCGGTCTCTCCCTCCTGGAGGACCTGCCACGCCCCGTCCGGATCCCGGCCCACCACGACCCCGTCGTTGCCCACGGCCACGGCGCGCCCGGCCTCGCCGGCCCACACGCCCTTGAAGACGAAGTCCTTGCCCAGGCCGGTCTTCTCCTGGACCAGCACCCGCGTCGTCGCGTCGGCGTCGCCCGCCGCGTCGGCGTCGGCCGGGGACACGTCCGGCCCGAGGTCCGCGGTGTCCGCACCGTCCGAGACGTCGGTGTCGTCCGGGACGTCTTCCGGCGCGTCCGGCGCGACGTCCGCGGCGTCCTCGTGGATGTCCGTCCCGACCGTGTCCGCGCCCGGCGATCCGTCCCCGCCGCCGTCCCCGCAGGCGACCAGCAGGCCCGCTGCCGCCATGAGCCACGCCGCGCGCCTCATGGAGCCTCCGTCCGCTCGAGGAGGGCTCCCAGCCTGCCCACGGCCAGGGCCCCGTCCCCGTCGATCCACACGGCCTCGAGCACCGCGCGGGTGCCGCTGTCCTCCGGCGCGAAGCCGTCCTCCGTGCGGCGGACGACCCCGCCGTTCCAGCCGACCGCCAGGGCGGCCTCGCCGAGCACGTCCACGCCGAAGAGGAACAGGCCGGGGTCCTCGTACACCTGCTCGGCCTCGGGCTCGTCTCCGCCCTCCACCTCCAGGAGCACCCCGTTGTCGCCCGCCACGAGCACGCCGCCGTCCGCGGCCGCCAGGTCGTGCAGGGTGCCGGCCACGCCGCTGGGGATCGCGTCGACGGCCTCCCCGTCCGCGGAGCGGAGCAGGGTGCCGAAGTCCCCGGCCAGCCACCACGCGCCGTCTCCGCCCACGCCCACGGCGCGGATGCCCGCCTGGACGTCCACCGGCCACGCGGCCAGGGGCTCGCTCCCGTCCACGGGACCGCGGAGCACCGTGCCTCCCTTCCCGCCCGCGACCACGCGATCGCCGTCCGAGGCCACGGAGGACAGGGCCGCGGGCACGACCTGGGGCAGCACCTCGAACGCCTCACCGGGGGCCCGGCGGAGGACGACGCCGTCGTCGCCCACGACCCACACGATCCCGTCGGGACCGGCCGCCACGTCCGCCAGGTCCACCTCCGTGGGGACCGGGACCGCGGTCCACCCCTGCGCCGTGGAGGCCATGACCAGCCCGTCGGGACCGGCGGCCCAGAGGCCGTCGCGGTCGGCACCGTCCAACGCGGCGAGGCCCCCGCGGGGCCGGGTGGGCATGTCGACCCACTCCTCGTCGTCGAGGACCAGGCCTCCGCCCTCCGCGCCCATCACGAGGAAGGTCGGATCGCCGTCGCCCTCGGCGCGGTGCCACGCGGCGGCGACCAGGTCCGCGCTGGCGGCGCTGGGGCCGGCCACGTCCACGGAGGACCACGCCTGGCCCTCGGAGCGCAGCACGGTGCCGGCCGCCCCGAAGGCGAAGACCCCGTCGGCCTCGGAGCCCGCGAGGGCGAACAGGTCCCGGTCCTGGTCCAGGTTGGCGCTCTGTCCCTGCCACGGCTGCGAGGGATCGGCCTTCACCGTGAGCGTGGTGTCCGTCCCCGCGGCGACGCGCCGATCTCCCACGCCGAGCACCGCGTGCAGGGTCACGGTGTTCGACGCGATCTGCCGGGTCACCCACTCGCCGCCCTGGACGCGGTAGAGCGTGCCCTTCGTGCCGACGGCCAGGACGCCGGCGTCCCCGTCGCCGCTCGGCGGCACCCACAGGTCCCGCAGGCCGACGCCGCCGCCGTCGTGGGCGACCTCCCAGCCCGGGTCGGGGCCCGCGTAGCGCAGGATGGTGCTCTCGTCCCCGGCGGCCCACAGCGCGTCCGGGCCGCGGCCGTCCACGGCGTGGAGGTCCACCCCGACGCCGGCGTCCTCGACGGTCCAGGTCAGGTCCGCAGGGGTCCGGCGCGCGATCAGGCCCTCGGCGCCCACGACGACGACGATCCCCTCGTCCGCCCACACGCCGTACAGCGTGTCCCCGGTGGGCTCGCCGTAGGCCGCCCAGGTGGCGCCGTTGAAGCGCAGCACGCGCGGCCCGCCGACGGCGTAGGCCTCGTCGGGGCCGACCACGTGGACGTCCGAGAGGGTGCCGAGGTCGCCCAGGGAGCGGATCGTCCAGGGCGAAGGCGGCGCGACGACGTCATCGGCGTCCCCGGTCTCGACGTCGGCCGCGTCGGCGTCGCCGGCACCGTCCGGCACCACGTCGGCGGGTCCGGAGTCCTCCACGACGTCGAGGGTCGTGTCCTCCGTCGCGTCCGTCGGGCCGGTGTCCTCCTCGCCGCCGCCGCCGCCGTCGTCGCAGGCGACGAGCAGCACCGTGACCAACGCCAGGGTGGGGATCCGGAGCCCCGTCGAGTGCCTCATGCGGTGTCCTTCGCGCGCTGTCGGGATCCGGAGGGCTCCGCGCCGGCCGCCGTGCGGAGCGCCGCCCCGGTCACCGGCTCCCGCCTACTCCTTGGTGAACGTGTGCTGGTCCTGGGCCCAGGACTGCCAGCGGAGGGTGTTCAGATCCTGGTTCGAGTAGTTGTCGATGTCGAACCCCTCCTCGTACACGCGGATGATCGTCAGGATCTTGGCCCCCGGCGCGATGCCCGGGGTCCCCTCGATGTTGGGGAAGTCGGGCAGGAGCACGCTCGTGACGTCCCAGTCGTTGACGATGGTCCACTCGGGCACCGGGCCGGTCATACCCGGCACGGCCACCTGCACGTAGCTGAAGTGCGGGTCGACGCCCGGCTTCACGGTCCAGGAGATCTCGTACTCCTCGCCCATGGTGCCGCCGGCGGCCGGCTGGATGTCCTCCGGCACCTCGAGGAGCGGCCCCAGGAGGAGCTCGTGGGTGCCGGTGACCACCACGCGGCCCTCGCCACCGGCCACGGCCAGGAAGTCGTTGGTCTCGCCCGGCGGGCTCTCGTCCATCCACTGGGCGCCGTCCCAGCGGAAGAGCATCCCCCGATCGCCGACGGCGTACACGTCGTCGGGCCCGGTGCCCCAGACCGCGTTCAGGGTCTCCGTCGTGTCGACCTCCATGGGGCTCAGGGCCTCGCCGTCCCAGCGGAGGACGGTGCCCGCCTCGCCCACGACGAAGACGTCGTCCGGGCTCGGCCCCCACACGCCGCGGAAGTTCTGTGTGGTCCCGGTCTGGACGGTGCTCCAGGAGGCGCCGTCCCAGTGGATGACGTTGCCGTAGTTGCCCACGGCCCACACGTCGTCCGCCGCGAAACCCCACACGTCCCGGAGGTTCTTGTTGGTGTTGCCCGACATCTGCGTCCAGGCCCCGTCCTCCCGGTGGAGCACCACGTAGGAGCCCACGGCGAAGGCCTCGTCGGCGTCGGCCATCCAGACGTCGCGCAGGTGGGAGGTGGTGGGCGTCTCCTCGGGGGTCCAGGCCAGCCCGTCCCAGTGCACGACCGCCCCGTTCTGGCCCACGGCGAGGGCGTCGCCGGCCGACACCGCGTGCACGCCCTCGAAGTGATCCTTCAGGGGATTGTCCTGGGCGGCCCAGGCCTGGCCCACGCTGCGGATGAGCAGGCCGTCGGTGCCGACGCCGAAGATCGTCTCCGCGTCCAGGGCGAAGAGATCGTTCACGTTCTGGGAGATCCCCGTCGAGTCGGGCTCCCAGCCGGCCGTCCCCCACTCCCAGAACACGTCGTCCCGGAGCTCGCGGATGCCCTGGTGGAACGTCACCGAGTAGGGGAGGTTGTCCGCCCCGAAGCTGAAGGCGCCCGCCAGGATCGTATAGCTGGCGTCGTAGAGGTTCCCGCTCAGGGTCTTCGGGATCCACTTCATCTTCAGCGTGTCCTCGACGTCCACGGGGTGGTGCAGGAACTCCAGCGTGCCGTCGCTGCCCAGGTCCAGGTGGACCAGCGCGGTGTTGAAGTCGGGGCCGTTCGGGTTGTTGGGCGGGTCGTCCAGCCGGATGTCCATGGTCCCGTTCAGCGGGTGGCTCAGGACCACGTCGCCCTCGAGCTGCTGGCCGGGCTGGGCGAAGACGTGGCGCTTCAGGCCCAGGACGTACGGCGTGAACTCGTCCGTGTCCTCGTTGTAGATGCCGCCCCAGCAGAACACGGCGGACTCGCCGATGGGCACGGTCATCTCGAAGCTGAAGTCCGGGAGCACCTCCTGGCCGGGCTGCGGGATGGCGTCCTGGCTGAAGATGGTCGGCTTCGTGAAGTCGCAGAAGGCCGTGACCCGCCCCGTGGCCGGGATGCACTGGTGCTCGGGCTGCCCGTTGACCGGATGGCACATGAAGCCGTCCGGGCAGTCGTCGTCCGTCCCGCAGTGGGAGGTGCAGTAGCTTCCCTGGTCCGGCAGGTCGGAGCAGGCGAGCCCCTCGCAGTCCGCGTCCTCCGTGCAGGGCTGGCACAGCGTCCCCGGCGCGTCGGTCTTCTGTCCGCACTTGCCCCAGGGCACCGGGACGTACTTCGTGGCGTTCACCACCTGCCCGTGGAAGGTGGGCGCCGGGGGCGGCGTGGGCGGCGGACCGGACCCTGACGCGCTCGGGCTGAGGTACAGGGTGATGTTCGAGGCGTCGTACTCCACCACCGACGACGAGGCGAAGCCCTCCTTGGACGCCGAGACCATCTGCTCGCCGCCGACGTCCGGGCCGCTGAAGGTGATCTGCCCTTCCAGGTTCGTGTAGCCCTGGTAGGGCGTCGCCGGGTCCGTCCACAGCATCACGAAGGCGTCCGGGATGGGCGAGCCGTCCTGGCCGCTCAGGACCGTCACGTTCACGGCGCCGTCCACGCCCTCGCCCCAGGTGCCGCCGAACTGGCTCTCCGGGTCGAAGTAGGTGAACGACCGGGGCAGGGTCACGGTGCCGCGCGTGGGCGACTCGACGCTCACGTCCACGGTGCCCACGTCCCCCGGCGGGGTCCGGGCGGTGATCCGCGTGGGCGACTCGACGATGACGTGGGTGGCCGGCGTCCCGCCCACCCGCACGTCCGCGTCGGACGGGAAGCCGCTCCCCGCCAGCGTGACGAAGGTCCCGCCGGCCTGGCTGCCGTGGGGAGGCTCCACCACCCAGAGGTCCATCTCGGCCTGGTAGGAGAACCCGCCCACCAGCGTGTCCTTCAGCCCGCCCTGGAGCACGGTGACGTTCGCCAGGCCGGGGCTTCCGGGCGGCGTCGTGGCCGTCACGGTGCCCTCGTCCACCACCTGCAAGTCGGCCGCCGGCAGCGCCCCGATGCGAAGCTGCAGGCCGGGCTCGAAGCCCTCCCCGGAGACGGTCACGGGCGTGCCGCCCTCCACGGGCCCGTAGTTGGGAAGGACCTCCCAGACCCGCACGTAGGGCTCGTAGGTGTAGCCCCCGGCCAGGGTGTCGGCGCCGTTCGCGTTCGTGAGCGTGACGTCCACCGTGCCGGGCTCCGCGGCCGGGACCTGCACCAGCGCGGTGTGGGCCGCGGAGTCCACGCCCTTCACCACCGCCGCCGCGTCCCCGAAGGTGACGGTCGTGTCCTGCCGGACGGTGAGGCCCTTCGCCACCACGGTCACCGCGTCGCCGCCCAGGGCCGGGCCGCTCGCCGGGGTGACCGCCAGGACGTCGACCTCCTCGCCGGGCGCCGTGTCCTCCAGGTAGGTGTACGCATCCCGGGCCGTCGCGGTCCCGTACTCCGTCGCCACGTTCACGTCGGCCGGTCCGGGCACGTCCGCCGCCGGCACCAGCCCGGTGAGGCGCCCGCCGTCCAGGACCTCCACGTCCTCCAGGGGCGCGCCGGCCACGGTCACCACCATGGGCTCCGCGAAGCCGCGCCCCTTCACGTCGACCGGGGTGCCGCCCTCCATGGGCCCGGCGGGGGGCACGACGGCGTCCACCCGCGGCGAGTCGAAGTAGGTGAAGCCGTCGTCGAGGCGCCCCACGCCCACCGTGTTGGAGACGTGGACGTCCGCGGGGCCTGCCGCCGGGGCGTCGGGAGTCACCGCCAGGAGGGTCCCGTCGTCGAGGATCTCCACCTCCAGGGCCGCGCGTCCCCCGATGAGGACGTGGGAGCCCGCCACGAAGCCGCTCCCGGTGACGGTCACGGGGTCTCCGCCCAGGACGTGGCCGTCGGGCGGGTCCACGGCGTCGACGGCCACGGGGTTGTAGAAGCGGAAGCCGTCGTCCAGGACCGCCTCGGCGCCGCTCCCGGGCTCCACGACCCGCACGTCCACCACCCCGGGCGTCCGGGGCGGCGTGACGGCGACGATGCGATCCTCGTTCAGCGCCCAGGCGTCCTGGGCCAGGCTCTCGCCGAAGAAGACCTGCAGGCCGTCTCCGAAGCCCTGCCCGAGGATCTCGACCTGCTCGCCGCCCCTGGCCAGGCCGCGCTCCGGCACCACCGATTCCACGCCGAGGCCCGCCGCCGCCGGTTCACCGTCGACCTCCGCGTCGCCCCCGGCCTCCCCGCCGTCCGCGTCGTCCGGGCTCGCGTCCGGCTCCGCGGTGTCGGGAGTCCCGGAGACGTCGCCCCGGGTGTCCGGCGCCACGTCGGGTGCCTGCACATCCCCGCCCGGCGTCGCGCCGGACCCGCCCGAGTCGTCGCTGCAGGCGGCGATGGCGAGCAGCGCCGACGTGGCGACCACGAGGAGCAGGCGGTGGGCGATGGCGGCGTGGTGCATGGGGGACCTGGTCCTTAGACTCCTGGGAAGGAGTGGAGGTTCGATTCCACGGCGCCGAGGCGCAAGCTGTGGTGGGACGAAACGACGCAGGACTGGTAGCGCCAATTCAAGGAGCTGCGGCACGCCACAGCGCCGTCGGATCGTCGGCGTGGGCCGGACCGGAGTTTCTTCACAGGAGTCTCCTCACTCGTCCTCGACGGCGGGCCCGGTGAACGGGTCCTCCTTGTTCAGCTCCTCGAGGCTGAGGCCCCCGGTGTAGGCGTAGGAGACGTACTGGTCGTATCCGTAGACGATCACCCCGGCGGGCTCGCTGGAGGAGATCGTGTGGGGGCCGGGCTCGACGCGGGTTCGATGGACACTGTAGTCGCCCGAGCCGATGACCTCGAAGAACCCGGGGGGGATCTGCTCGCCGTCGAGCGTAACCTGCGCCCCCGTCTCCGTGGTGATGTTCAGGTAGCTGTCCTGGTACTCGGCGGGCGTGTAGACCACCAGATCGCGCCGGTACTGCTCCACGGGCACGGAGAGCATGAAGGCCGGGTCGCCGGTCCCGGCGTCCCCCGTGTTCGAGGTGCCCGCCACGTTGGGATCCGGGGCGTCCTGCGCGGCGAGGAACTGGCCCAGGAGGATGGGCTTGCCGTCCACCGAGTGGACCTCGAAGTCCTTGCGGCTCTCGAACTCGAACCACTCGCCCTTGTTCAGGACCGGCACCTTGATGCTCTCGCCGTCGGGCGTGGTCAGCGGCGGCACCAGGACCACCTTCGTGTTGTCCGCGCCGGCCATGAGGCGCCAGATGTCGGACTCCTCGCCCCGATCCCAGCTCTTGGTGGCCACGTAGCTCGTGCCCCAGGTCTTCAGCGGGAAGAGCTGCTGCTCTAGGTGGTCGGCACAGCAGGTGTTGAAGCCGGCTTCCACGCAGTCCATCAGCGTCTCGCAGCTGGTCTCGCCGTCGAACTCGCAGACGCCGCCGCCCGTCACCGAGTCCTCGTCGACGATGCAGCGGGCCGTGTTGGGCGCGTTGGAGGCCTCCGAGCCTCCGAAGACCGCCACGCGCTTGTCCGCCAGGATCCGCGAGCCGGTCATGTCCTCGCCGGGCCGGTCCGTCTCGATGTTCAGGACGTCGTACTGCTCGAGCTTGAAGACCTTCGTGGTCCCGGGCTCCATGTGCGGGATATCCCCCGTCTCGCCCGACGCCGAGTCGATCGCCCCGGACAGCGTGGAGCCGCTCACGTCGACGCTCACCGTGGTCGTGCCAGGCAGGACAGCCACCACCGTGAGGTAGCTCCGCAGGGTGTCGAAGGTCTGCTCGCGCGTCATCACGATGTACTCCTTGCCCATCAGGGTGGCGGGCAGGAGCAGGCTCGCGTCGTTGGAGAAGACCTGCTCGTTCTCGAGCGGGTTGAACTGGTAGGCGAAGATCGGCACGGACGCGGTGATCCGATAGGCCAGGGGCGCCTGGACCGTCCCCTCCACGTTGCGCGGCGGCAGGCGGAACACACGGAGGTCGCCCGGCATGAGCGGCTCCGTGGGGACGGGCTCCGCCGGGTCCTCCTTCGCCGGATCCTGGCCCGGCCCGTAGTGCTTGGGGACCTTCTGGGCGACCCCGTCCTCGAGGTACCAGACCTCGACGATGGCTGGCAGCGGCGAGTCGGGCGGGTTCCCGACGGCGATGGCGTACTGGGCGTTGGCGGCGTCGTAGTAGCCGCGACCGCCCGGGACGAAGGCGTTGTCCAGGTCGACGCCCCAGTAGTCGCAGCCGATGTAGCTGTTGAACTTGATGTTGATGGAGCAGAGGCTCTCGCACGTGTTCCCCGTGAGGTCCAGGGCGCACACCTGGCCGGTGGTGCCGCCCTTGCACTCCTGGTGGAGTTCCCACTCGGAGCCGTCGTCGGAGCACCGGAGCACCTTGTCCTCGCCGTCGCACTTCATGGTGCCCGGGAAGCAGGCGGTGCAGGACCCGTCGACGCACTTGCTGTCGCGGCCGTCGGGTCCCTTGCAGATGCCCTCGACCCACGCCGTGCCCGAGGCGTTGCAGATGACGGCCTGCTTGCCGCCCTCGACGATGCACTCGCGGGCCGTGCCCGGCTTGCAGACCTGGCCCGGCTGGAGGTCCTCCTCCACGTCCCCGGAGGACACGTCGCCAGCGTCGGCCGTATCACCGTCGCCGCCGTCCTCCGAGCAGCCGCCGAGGACCACGGCGGTCGCGAGCAGGACCGCGGCCAGGGTGTACAGGAGCACGTGGGGGCTGGGATTCGTCCGCATCGTTCGTCCCGCAGCATCGCCGCCGACCCGCGGTCGACCAACGATTTCAAGGAGATTCCAACCCAGCCGAGTTTCCGTGATGGGTCCGTTGGAGTCAAACCGGACGCCGGGGGCCCGACTTCCCGCGTGGACGCCGCCGGGAGGCCGATCGCAGACGCCGCTCGGAGGCGGGAGGGAGCCCGGCCGGCGAGCACGAGACCTCAACGCCGCGCGGTTGCGGGACGGCGCCACTTTGCGCGCAACGATCCGGCCCGGCCTCGTCACAGGAGGGTGGGTGGGGGTGGGCCACCCGCGGCCGAGGTGCGATGGGCCTTGAGCCGAGCGCCGGCCCCGACGGCTCCGACGCGATGGCACCGGGCCGAACGACCGGTCTCGACCACGACCGGCGACCAGGACCACGGCCACGGCCACGGCCACGACCACGGCCACGACGACGGCCACGGCCACGACCGGCGACCGGCGACCACGGCCACGACCGGCGACCGGCGACCGGCGACCACGGCCACGTGGCGGAGCATCGACGGGACTCGTGTGGAATCGACAGGCGGCCCCGAGCGTGGCCTCACTCCCGCTTGTCCACCTCGCCGGAGCGGCGGAGGGCGAAGAGGAACAGCGGCGGGCCCACCAGCTCGTGGATGGCCACCAGGGCGATGAGGAGGATCTCGAGCTGCTCGCCCCAGCCGGGGAACGTCCGCGCGACGATGGCCGCGAGGGCCAGGGACACCCCGGCCTGGCTGACGAAGCCCGTCCAGGCCCAGCGGCGCACCGTCGGCCCGGCCCCCGACATGCGCGCGCCCAGCCAGGTGCCGACGAAGATCGTCAGGGCGCGCGTCAGCACCAGGAGCACGGCGGGCAGCCACAGGGTGGCCAGGACGCCCAGGTCCACCTTGGTGCCGGCGCCGGCGAAGAACAACGCGTAGACGGGCAGGGAGACGCGCTCCAGGGCCTCCACCAGCCGGTGCCCCAGGCCGTCGGAGAAGTTCTCCACGTAGAAGCCCGCCGCCACGGCGGCCAGGATGAGCTCCAGGTGCAGGATCGAAGAGAGCTGGTAGAGGGCGAAGCAGACCACGAGGACGAAGACCGGGAGCTCGCGACCCACGTGCCGCAGGTACCAGACCACGATCCAGCCCGCCACGAGGCCCAGGGCGACGGAGCCCAGCAGCTCCCGCGACAGGACCACCGCCAGGGACTCGCCGGCGCCCTCGCCGAGCTGGTGGCGGGCGAAGGACATCACCACCGCGAAGAGGACGACCACCAGGAGGTCCTTGAGGATCGTGACGCCGAGCACCGTGCGGGCGACGGGCCCGTCGGCGCGGCTGTCGTTGATGACGGCGATGGCCACGGCGGGCGAGTTGGCGACCGCGATGGCAGCAAGGACCAGGGCCACCAGGCCCATGGCGTCGCCGCCCTCCGGGAGCAGGTTCGGCGGGAAGATGCCCACCGCGTGCTGCAGGCCCTGGATGGCGGCCCACAGGCCCAGGAGCACGGCCATCAGCTCCACGACGGCGATGGCGGAGACGCTCCGGAGGCTGCGCTTCAGCCAGGGCAGCTTCAGCTCTCCGCCAGCGGTCAGGGCGATGAGGGCCACGGCGATACCCCCCACCACCTTCCGGCCGGCCAGCATCTCCGCGGTCAGGAGGTGGCTCACGGCCGGGCCCAGGAGCAGCCCGGCCAGGAGATACCCGGTGATGCGCGGCAGCCCGAAGCGCACGGCGACCTTGCCGGCCACGAACGACGCCACCAGGAGGAAGCCGAGGGCCACGGCCGTGCCCCGAGTGCCGCCCGGGTCGGCGATCAGATCGCTGGCGCGCAGCAATCCCAGCGCGAGCAGCAGGAGCGCCAGCGGCAGGGCGCGGTACAGGAGGCGCTCGGCGGTCATGGCCCGTTCCCCCTGGGCATGGAAGGCGGCGCCGTCGGCGCGTCGAGCGCGCGGGCCAGGAGCCGGGGTCCCACGGCCTCGTTCACCACCGCGGACGCCGCCGCGGCGACCAGGATCCAGCCGGCCGCCGGCGCGTGCCACACCTGATAGAAGGTCAGGGCGATCACGAGCCCGAGCCCGCCCTGGGTCACGAGGCCCAGGCCCCAGTTGGCGGGCGCCTGGAGGTCGCTCTGCTCGAACTCCGCGGCCCGGCCGCTCCGCCCCGCGAGCCACCGGGTCGCGCCGCGAACGACCGTGAGCAGCCCGAGCAGCGGCAGGATCGCCCAGTGCCCGAAGCCGGCCGCGTAGAAGCCCACCAGCGCCATGAGGATCACGAAGGCCGGCCGCTCGACCCGCTCCATCGTGAGGCGGAGGCGGGTCATGCGATCACCGGGCAGGTTCACGAGGGTGGCCCCGGACACGGCGCAGACCCCCTCGGGCGACAGGCCCAGCCACTCCCCGAGGCCGGCCGACACGGCCACGACGCCGAGGCCCAGGAGGAGGCGCTCGTCCCCCGTGGCCTTCCCACCCAGGAAGAGCCAGCCGCAGAAGCCGGCGATGGCGCCGAGGGCCACCGAGCCGAGCCACCACGTCACGATCCCGAGCCCGTCGGGGGCGCCGCGGAGCACCGCGAAGGCCAGCAGCGCCAGGGCGACGGCGACCAGGTTCTCGAGCCCGGCCGCGAACTCCATCATGCGGAGGGCTCCGCGGACGGGCGCCGAGCGGCCCAGGGGGCGATCCCGGGCCGCCCGGGGCAGGGTGGGCGCGCTCACGGAGGCGACGGCGGCGAGCACCAGGGCCGCGGCGACCGCGCGGTGGCCCTCCACGCCGGCCAGGGCGAGCATCCCCAGGCCCAGGACGCCGACGACGGCGGCGGAGGCCACCCCGGGCGCCAGGGCCACCGCGCACGCCGCCCCGGACACCCGCCGCAGCACCCGGTGGTGGAACGCCATGCCCACGGTGAAGCCCACCCAGCCGGCGACGACGGCGGTCACGGGCGTCAGGCCGGGCAGGAGGTCCGCGCGCTGGGAAGAGGTCAGGGGGAGCCCGACCAGGTAGCCCATCACGAGGAACAGGTGTCCGGTGACCACGAGGTGGCCCAGCCCGAGGGCCTTCCTGAACCGCGCCAGCCGCCGCCACGTGGCCAGGACCGCCACAGCCACCAGCACCGCGAAGATCGCGACCGTCGTCATCCGTGACCCGTCGACTCGGGCGCGGCCGCCGGGCTCCAGGTCCAGGACCGGGCCAGGGGGAAGCTGAGGACGCGGGCGGCCTCGGCGTCGGAGTCGCGACACGCCCGCCGAACCAGGCGCACGAGGATCTCCACCTCCTCGGCCCGGGTGACCAGGAAGACGAGGCGGCGGCTGCCCGGATCACCGAAGAGATCCCGGAAGCTCGCGAACAGCGGAAGCTGGCGGGACAGGGACCGCCGCAGGGACTGCCCCTCGACCACCAGGGAGTCGTCGTAGCCCTGCTCGGCGAGCTCCAGGAGCACCCGATCCGACACGACCTCGCCCTCCAGCTCCACGAGGACCAGCTCGGTCGCGCCCTGGGAGAAGTCCGGGAGCGTCTCCGCGGGCGCCGCCCGCGTCGGCTCATCGAGCGTCGCCAGGACCTCCGCGGGCCGCCGGGCCCGGCGGAGCGCCTCCAGCAGCGAGCGGCTGCGCGCGATCCGCGCCAGGTGGGCGACGACCTGCAGGTGCTCCCTCTCCTTCCCGGCGACCGCCAGCACGAAGAAGAAGAGGTCCACGGGGTGCCCGTCCGGGGCGTCGGCGAGCTCGAGGGGCGTCGCCGCGCGCACGAGCCCGACCACCGGCTCCCGGACGCTGGGCACCACGGCGTGCGGGATGGCGACCCCGCGGCCGATGCACACGCCGCCCTCCTCGAAGCAGTCCAAGAGGGCCTGCTTGACGTCCTCCACCGGCGACATGCCCGCGATCGAGGTGATCGCGGCGGCCGCGACGCCGGCCACGTCCCGCACGCTCTCCACGGGCGCGTCCAGCCGGATGGCCTCTCGCGTGAGCATCAGATCATCCACCATATTGTCCTCCGATTGAGACGAACCTAGCGGACGGGGTGACCGCGGGAAAGGGCCGGGGCGGAGATCGTCACGCCGCCGCTGAACGACGCGCCCACGTCCACTTGTGGATCTCCATGGCCACGGCCACCAGGAGCGCCACGCCGAACAGCACCAGCCACGTCTCCAGAGGCAGGGGCGACGCGCCCAGGACGTCGCCGAGGCCGGGCGCGTACATGGCCACCACGTGCAGGCCGAGGGCCACGAGCACGGCCGCCAGGAGGATCGGGCTCCGGAAGACCGGCATCTTGAACAGGGACCGGGTCTCGGAGCGGCAGTTGCCGATGTGGACGTTCTCGAACAGCACCATGAGGAGGAGCAGGGCGTTCCGCGCCTCGGCCACCTCCCACCCGCTGTCCAGGAGCCACCGGAAGACCCCGAACCCGAGGAGGCCCATCACCCCGGCGCCGACGAGGGTCCGCTCGATCATCAGGCGCTCGAAGATGGGCTCGTCGGGGCGTCGGGGCGGGCGCCGGAGCACGTCCTCCTCCGCCGGCTCGAAGGCCAGGGCCACGTCCTGGATGCCGTTGGTGACCAGGTTCAGCCACAGGAGCTGCACCGGGAGCAGGGGCAGGGGCATGCCGGCCACCAGGGACAGGCCGACGAGCAGAACTTCCGCCGCGCCCGTCGAGATGAGCAGGTAGATGACCTTGCGCACGTTGTCGTAGGCGACGCGCCCCTCCTCCACGCCCGCGACGATGGAGGAGAAGTCGTCGTCGGTGAGGACCAGCTCCGCCGACTCGCGGGCGACGTCGGTGCCGCTCCGACCCATGGCGACGCCGATGTTGGCCTGGCGGAGGGCCGGGGCGTCGTTGACGCCGTCGCCGGTCACCGCGACGAAGTGCCCCGCCTCCCGCGCCGCCCGGACGATGTCCAGCTTCTGCCCGGGCGACACCCGGGCGTAGACCGGGGCGCGCGTGAGCCTGTCCGCGAGCTGATCGGTGGGCGTGATCGCCAGCTCCGCGCCGGTGATGACCTCGTCGTCCTCTCCCGCGATGCCCAGCTCCCGGGCGATGGCCACGGCCGTCACGGGGTGGTCTCCCGTCACCATCACGACCCCGACCCCCGCCTCGTGGCACTCCGCGATGGCCTCGCGGACCCCGGGGCGCGGCGGATCGATCATCCCCACGAAGCCGACGAAGCGCAGCCCGGAGGGCTCGGGCGGAGGGCGCTCGGACGGGGGGGCCCTGGGCAGCTCCGCCTCGGCCAGCCCGAGCACGCGGTAGCCCCGGGAGGCGAGATCGGTGGCATCCGCGAGCAGGGCGTCCGTGTCGTGCTCCCCCTCCGGCCCGGCTGCGCACATCTCCAGGATGCGCTCCGGGCCGCCCTTCGCGACCACCAGCGTGGGCCCCTCGTCGCGCCCGTGGGCGTGAAAGCTCGCCGCGAACCGCCGCTCCGACTCGAACGGGATGCGGCTCGCCTCCGGCCAGCGCACCAGGGCCTCCTCCCGGACGCATCCCGCCTTCCAGGCGAACGCGAGCAGGGCCACGTCCGTGGGATCCCCGCGCCAGGTCCAGTCGTCGTCCGTCCGGTGGAGCGTGGCCTCGTTGCACAGGGCCGCGACCCGCGCGAGGTCCGCGATCCGCTCCCGGTCGCCAGGCGGCGCCTCGTCGGACAGCAGGACCTCCCCCTCCGGGCGATAGCCTTGGCCGCTCACCTCGTACTCGGAGCCGTCGGGCAGGCGGATCCGCACCACCGTCAGCTCGTTGCAGGTGAGCGTGCCCGTCTTGTCGGTGGCCACCAGGGTGCAGCTCCCCAGGCCCTCCACGGCGGCGAGGCGTCGGACGATGACGCCGCGGCGGACCATCCGGTTCGTCGCGACGGCCAGGGCGACCGTCATGGCCACGGGGAGTCCCTCGGGGATGGCGGACACAGCCAGCGCGACGGCGAACAGGAACATCTCCACCACGGACTGGCCCTGGACGAGGACGCCGAAGACGCCCACCAGCAGCGCGGCGACGAGGACGGTGATCCCGATGACGCGGGTGAAGCGCTCCATGCGCACGAGCAGCGGCGGCTTCCCGCCCCCCACGGTGACGGACCTGGCCAGCTTGCCCATCTCGGTGTCGGAGCCGGTCGCCGTCACGACGGCCCGGGCCCTCCCCCTCGCCACCACGCTGCCGGCCCAGGCCATGTTCCGGCGATCGCTGACCGGGGTGTCCTCGGACCCCTGCCAGTCCAGGTCCTTGGTCACCGGCAGCGACTCGCCGGTCAGCAGGGACTCGTCGACCTCCAGCCCCTCCGCCGACAGCAGCCGGACGTCGGCCGGCACCCGGTTGCCGGACTCGAGCCAGACCACGTCGCCCGGGACCAGCCCCTCGGCGTCGACCTCCCGCGGGATGCCGTCCCGCAGCACCGTGGCGCGCACCCTGAGGAGCTGCTGCAGGGCGCGGCTGCTCTTCTCCGCCTTCCACTCCTGGATCCCGCCGATGATCGCGTTGATGGCCAGGACCGCGGCGATGAACCCGGCGTCCCCCATCTCGCCGATGGCCGTCGACACGACCGCCGCGGCCGCCAGGACGTAGATGAGCGGGCTCTGGAACTGGTGGAGCAGCACCGCCCACGGCGACACCGGCGGCGCGCTCGGGAGGCGGTTGGGGCCCACGCTCTCGAGCCGCTCCTGCGCGACGTGCTCCTCCAACCCGTCCTGATCGCTCTCCAGGCGGTCGAGGAGCTCCTCGCTGCTCGGGACGTGGGGGCTCGGGACGCGGTACATGGCACTCCCCCCGGAGGCTCCGAGCCCTCCTCCGCCACCTCCCCGTGGCGCTCGGGGCGGACCCCGTGCGTGAGCTCGGCGTGGGTCTGTCGCACGATGGGTGTGTCGGAACCGTCCCAGTATCGCTCGCCATCTCGAATCCGGCCACCACAGGCCCGGCGTGGAGGCAGGAGGCCGAGGCCTGAACGAGAAAGGGCCCGGCGACCTGAGCGATCACCGGGCCCACTGTCACGGCGAACCGTGGCGCGCGGCTACCAGTCGTACTTGATGGCGCCGTTGATGCCGAAGTCGTCCGTGTTGTTCGCGCCGCCGGTGACGAAGTCCGGGCCGTTGACCCAGAACATCGGGTTCACGTTCAGGTCGAGGGTCAGCGTCGACTCGGCCACGGGGATGTTGAAGCCGAGGCCCGTCGTGAACTCGGTCCGCACGTCGGAGTGGCGGGCCTCGGTCGTCACGCCCTGGGTGGTGGTGGTCGAGTTCCGCTCGAAGTCCACCGACTGGGATGCGCCGAAGCGGAAGTCGAGCCAATCCAACACCTTGGCGTCCACGCCGACGCCGTAGAACGGGAAGGACACGAGCCGATCCGCGTCGCGGTCCACGTGCGTGCCGACGCCCTGGCCGACGTTCATGCTGCCCTCGAGGCTCTGCTGGGCGTAGCGGAGGCCGAGGCCCGGGACGACGAAGACGTCCTGGAAGGGCTCGAAGATGAGGTCGGCGCCCAGCTTGAAGTCGAAGGCGTTCCAGTCGCCCGACTGGACTCCGCCCGGCTGGAGGGCGTTGTAGGTGACCTCCTGGGTCGCGTACTCCAGGCGCGCGTAGGTGGCCAGGCGGCTCTGGTCGAAGAAGTCGAAGATCCATCGGGAGTTCAGGCGGAAGCCGATGTGGCTGTCCACGCTCCAGTGCTCCAGCAGCTCCGTCTGGTCGACGGTCTGGGGCGTCTTGGGGTTGTCCGCCACGTCCCGCTGGTCGTCGAGCCCACCGATCTCGAGGCCGAGGCCGATCTCCAGCTCGCTGGCGGCGAGGTCGAAGCCGATGCTCGTCCCGAAGTCGATGAGGAAGGCGCCCTGGTCGAGCTTCGCTCCGTCGGGCTGCTCGACGTCGGCGTCGTCACCCAGGATGTTCAGCATGAAGCCGAGCCGCGCGGTGGCGCCGAGGCGCAGCGCGTAGAGGAAGCCGATCTTGTAGTCGACGTTGTTCAGCGCCTCGCCCGTGTGGAGGCTCGCGCCGGAGGGGCCGCCCTGGGCATTCTGCGCCTGGCTGGCCTGCCCGCCGGGAGCCAGGGCGGAGTCGCCGTTCAGCGTGTTGCCGGCCGGGTTGTAGCCGTCACCCGAGGGCCGGGTCGTGGCGTTGATGCGGCCGCCGTAGACACCCAGGACCATGTCCTCGGTCAGGCTGTAGTGGAAACCGAAGCGCGTCCCACCGAACCCCTCGTTGAGGTTGTCGATGTACGTCATGTTGCCGTGGCGGACGAGGAGCGACGGGAAGAAGAACGTGTTGATCTCGTCCTCGACCGTGATCTCCTTCTGCCCCCCTCCCATCGAGTCGATGCGAGCCTGGGTCGCGTGGGCGACGCCGACCTGGGAGACGAGCCCCAGGCACGCCGCCACCGCTAGAAACCGGTGGAGCATGCTCCCCCTCCTTTCGGTGTGTGTGGCCGTGTGTGGAATGCGTTCTAGCCCCCGCGATGCGGGGCTTTCCCCATTTTGGGGGCGCTGGTCGCTAACACGGGGTCTGGGGGGTGTCAAGCGCACCCGGAGGCCCGGAATTGCTGGGGGATCTTTGTCGACGACCCGGGATCCGCGTGCTAGCTTGCCCGCCGTGATCCAGCTGTATCACGTCACCAAGCGTTACCCGAACGGTATCGAGGCGTTGCGCGACGTCACGGTGCGCATCCACGAGGGGGAGTTCGTCTTCCTGTCGGGGCCGTCCGGCGCGGGCAAGACCACCTTCACCAGGCTCCTCATGGCCCTGGAGCGGACCAGCGAGGGGCAGGTGCTGGTGGCCGGCCGCAACCTCGCGGTCCTCAAGCGAAGCTCCATCCCGTACCTGCGCCGGAACATGGGCGTCGTCTGGCAGGACTTCAAGCTGCTGCCGAACCGGAACGTCTTCGACAACGTGGCCATCGCCCTGGAGATCCTCGGACTGCCGCGGCGGCAGATCCGACGCCGCGTCGACCAGGTCCTCGACATGGTCGGGCTGGAGCGCTACGCCCGGTCCATGCCCCACTGGCTGTCGGGGGGCGAGCAGCAGCGCGTGGCCATCGCCCGGTCCCTGGTCAACGACCCCGCCATCCTGGTGGCCGACGAGCCCACGGGGAACCTCGACCCGGACCTGTCCGTGGACATCATGCAGATGCTCATCGACGTCCAGCAGCGCGGGACCACCGTCGTCGTGGCCACGCACGACCGGGCCCTGATGGATCGCTTCGGCAAGCGCGTCATCCTGCTGAACAAGGGCTTCCTGATCGAGGACGGAGAGCCGGTCGACGTCCTGCCGGGCGCGCCCGGCCAGGTGGACGAGACCGCGGCGCTGTCGGAGCCCATCCCGTGAGCACAGACCTCGCCACGCCGCGGCTGTGGCTGTTCGTCCGCGAAGCCTGGAAGAACATCCGCGCCGCCCCGCTGCTCACCCTCGTCGCCGTCCTGACGGTGGCGGTGAGCCTCATCCTCGTGGGCTTCTTCGGCTTCGTCATGGCCAACGCCGACCGCCTGCTGGACCACATCGCGCGGGACCTGCGCGTGACGGTCTACCTGTCGGAGGACGCGACCCCCGAGAATGTCGACGCCCTGCAGCGGCGCATCGCCGAGCGCGAGGAGGTCGTCTCGACGACGTTCCTGACGGCCGAGGAGGACCGGGAGCGCAACGTGGAGCTGCTCTCCCCGGAGCTCCTCGAGGGCCTCGACCAGGAGGCCATCCCCGGCCAGCCCGCCATCGAGGTCCAGCTCGAGCCCCGGGGCCGCACGAAGGACGACTTCGCCCGCATCTCGAGCTGGCTCGAGGAGCTGTCCGGGGCCGCCGAGGTGCAGGAGATGTGGTTCGGGGCGGACAAGATCCGCATCCTCTTCGCTCTGATGGACCTGGTGAAGGTCACCGGCCTCATCATCTGCGGAATCGTCCTGGCCGCGGCCGTCTTCTTCATCTTCTCGACCATCAAGCTGGCCGTGTACGCCCGCCGGGAGGAGATCGAGGTCCTGCGCCTCGTCGGCGCCACGGACGGCTTCATCAAGGCGCCCTTCTTCCTGGAGGGGGCCGCGGCCGGGTTCCTCGGGTCGGTGACGGCGCTCCTCATCGTGGCCTTCATCCACACGCGGCTGGTGGCCTTCGTGGAGGAGGAGCACTTCCTGAACATCTCGCTCGACCTCATGCCGGCCGGGATGGTGGCCTGGCTCATGGTGGGCGGGGTGCTGCTCGGCATCGCCGGCTCGTGGCTGAGCGTCGGCCGCCACCTCAGGGAGTGATCGCGTGAGGGTGTGGCTCCCGCCGGCGCTGGTCCTGCTGTGGATCGCCCCCGCCGCCCCGGCGCAGTCCGGGGAGGAGGGAGAGGAGACTGCGGAGCGCGCGGCGGCCGAGGGCGCCGCGGTGGACCCCGACATCCTGGACGTGCCGGATCCCGGAGAGCTGGAGGATCGCAACCCCTCCGAGGACATCCACGAGCTGCTGCGGGCCGAGCTGTCCATGCTCGAGGCCATGCAGGCGCTGGAGATGGACATCTCACGTCGGACCTCGCAGCTCGCGCGGCTGGAGGCCCAGGAGGAGGTGGTCGAGGCGGACCTCGCCCGGATGGAGGCGCGCTTCGACCGGCTCACCGACGAGCTGGAGCGGGCCCGGGCCCTGGTCCGGCGGCGACTGAAGGCCATGATCCAGCTCAAGCGGACCGAGCCCTACCAGGTGCTCTTCGCGTCCGAGTCCCACTCGACGTTCCTGCGGCGGCTGCGGGCGCTCACCTCGCTCCTGGAGGCCGACCGGGAGCGGGTGGCGGCCTATCGCGAGCAGCTCGCGACCTGGCGGCGCTCCCGGGAGGACCTGGACCGCCGCCGGCGGAACCTGGCCCGGACCCGCGCCACCATCGAGCAGACCCTGCAGCAGCTGAAGTGGGACAGGGAGGAGAAGCAGGCGCTGCTCGACGCCGTGCGGGAGCGCGCGGCCTTCCACGGCAAGCTCGCCCAGGAGATGGAGACCGTGGACGTGGAGCTGAAGGAGGAGCTGGAGGCCCTCCGGGACGGGGATCGGCGCCGGCTGTGGTTCGAGCAGCACAAGGGCAACCTGATGATGCCCATCTGGAAGGGCGAGATCGTGGGGCGGTTCGGGACCCGCGTGCACCCGGAGTTCGGCACGAAGACGGTCCACCGTGGCGTGGACATCGTCCCCGACGGGTGGGGAGACGATCGCCCCGTGAAGGTGCGCGCGATCTACTGGGGCTACGTCGCCCACGTCGGTTGGCTGCGCGGCCTCGGGAAGACGGTCATCATCGACCACACGCGGGGCTACATGTCCCTGTACGCCCATCTGGAGGCCGTGAAGGTGGAGGAGGGCGACAAGGTCAAGACCGGCCAGCCCATCGGCACCATGGGCGACAGCGGCTCGCTGAAGGGCCGGCGCCTGTACCTGGAGCTTCGCAAGGACGGCGAGGCCATCGACCCGGCGCCCTGGCTGAAATGACCCGCGCGCTCACCGGGGTCGTCGTCGCGCTGACCCTGACGCACGCCGGCTGCGGCGCCTCGGGGCCCAGCCTGAAGGAGCGTCAGCAGCGCGCCGTGTGCGCGGTCTCGGACGTCCCGGGGCGCCTGGACCTCATGCCCGCCGGGGTGGACGGGATCGCGCTCCGCCTGGTGACGCCGGATCGGGACGAGGGCGTGCGCGCCTTCCGGGAGGCCTGGCCCGAAGGCCACGAGACCGGCGTCGCCCAGGTCCGGGTCGAGGAGCCCCGGCCCCGCCTCGCCGTGGTCATCGACGACCTGGGCCTGCACAAGGGCCAGCTCCTGGGCCTGTGGTCCCTGGGGCGGCCCCTGACGTGGTCGCTCCTGCCCGACGCGCCGTACACGGAGGACTACGCGGAGTGGCTGACGGATCACGGCGCCTCGACGCTCGTGCACCTGCCGATGGAGCCGGAGGATCCCGAGCTGATCTCGTTTTCCGGCTATCTCCGCGAGGACCAGGGCGCGGCGGAGCGGCGGCGCCTGGTGGAGGACGCCCTGGAGAAGATCCCGGACGCCGTGGGCATCAACAACCACATGGGGAGCCTGCTCACGCGCGACGAGGACATCATGGCCGAGGTGGTGGCCGCCCTGCCGCCGGACCTCGTGGTCGTGGACAGCCGGACCGCGGCCGACAGCGCCCTGGCGGAGGAGGCCCGCGAGGCGGGACGCGCCGTCGCCGAGCGCACGGTGTTCATCGACAACGTCCGGGACGTGGACGCGATCGTGGGATGGCTCGAGGAGGCCCTGGACCACGCGAGGATGCACGGCCACGCCGTCGCCATCGGCCACCCGTACCCCGAGACGGTGCACGCGCTGCACCGGTTCCTCCGGGCGCACGGCGACGAGGTCCACATCGTCCCCGTCGAGCGCATCGCCGAGCCGCCCCTGGATCCCCGCTGGATCCGGCGATGCGCGGAGCCGGGAGGCGATGATCGGGGCGCCGCCGGCCCCGGCGGCGATGAAGGATCCGGTGGACCCGACGCCGGCGAGGACGCCGGTGCTCCGGAAGAAGAGGATGGCGCCCCGAAAGGGCCAGGAAGTGGTGACGCCGCCCCGGAAGACCCTTGGATCCCCAGGGCCGGCGCAATTGGGATCGTAGCGTTCGGGTAGGTGACGCGGACCGAGCCGCGCGCGTGGGCGGGCGTCGAGGCCAAGGCGGAGACCGGAGGCGATGCCGGAGGCATCGTCGAGGATCGACAACGCCGGCATCGGCGTTCGGACGCGTGCGGGGCGACGGGAGCGGCGCCCGCCCGAGCGCTACTTGGGGATGATGCAGACGCGGCGGAAGACGCCCTCGCCCTCGGAGCGCGTGTCGACGCCGCCGACGTTCTTGAGCGCCATGTGCACGACGCGGCGGGCGCGGGGATCGAGGGGACCCATCTTGTAGGTCTTCCCGTCCTCCTTCGCCTTGTCGGCCAGCTCCAGGGCGGAGCGGCCGAGATCCTCGTCCTGCTCCTTCTTGGCGCCCCGGGAGTCCAGGATGATCTTCTTCCGGTGCTCGGCGTCGAAGTTGACGATCCGGTCGATGAGGTACTGCAGCGACTCGAGGAGCTGCATCTCGTTGGCGATGAGCGCCTCGTGGTACTCGCCGCTGTCGAGGTCGAACCGGACGGTGTCCTCGTCCTCCTCGACGTGGACGGTCATGCCGAAGCCCATGCCCGTGAGGAGATCCCGGATCACCTCGTGGGCGTCCTCGCCGATGATGGACAGCTCGGTGTCCTCGTCGACCTCCATGACGACCTCGGTGGGGCCGTCGGTGGGGACGGGGGGCACCGCGTAGTCCACACGGCGACGACGCCCGCCGCCGCGCTCCTGCTTCTTCTCGCGGCGCTCACCGCGACCGCCGTCGCCCCGACCGCCGCGACCGCGATCGCGATCACGGTCCCTGCGAGGCTTCCGCTCGCGGCGCTCCTCGCGATCGTCCGGCTCCGGGGCGCTCGAGAGATCGAGCTCCCCCTCGTCCGTGACGGCGTCGCCGGAGAGCTTCTCGACGGGGGCCTTGCCCGCCTTGCCGGCGCCACCTGCGCCCCGCTTGATGCGGATGAGTGCGAAGCCGCCCGCCTGCCCGGCGAGGACGTCGTAGTTCAGCTCGGAGGGGTCGACCCCGAGCTCCTTCGCGGCCTGAGCGACCGCGACTTCCACGTTGCGACCGGAGTACGTCTTGCTCATGCCATGCGCCGCCGAATGATGAGGTTCTGAAAAATCGTGAGAACGGTGTTCACGAGGATGTACAGCACGAGCCCGGAGGGCAAGGCGACCATGAACACCGAGAACATGACGGGCATACCGTATTTGAGGAACTTCGCCTGTCCCCCCTCGGTGCCCGCCGCGGTCGGGGTCACGAAGCTCTGGACGAGCATCAGGATCCCCAGGACGACCGGCAGGATGAAGTATGGATCCGGCGACGACAGGTCGTGGATCCACCCGCCCAGCTCGGCGTGGTACAGCTCCACGCTCTTGAGGATCGTCCGGTAAAGGGCGAACCAGATGGGCATCTGGACGAGCATCGGGAGGCAGCCGCTCAGCGGGTTCACCTTCTCCCGCTTGAACAGGGCCATCTGCGCGCGGCCGGCCCCCTCGCGATCGTCCTTGAACTCCTCTTGGATCTTCTGCATGTCCGGGCGGAGCTTCGCCATCTTCTGCATGTTCTTGAAGCTCTTGTTGGTGAGCGGCAGGAGCGCCAGCTTCAAGAGCACGGTCAGCAGGATGATGGCGAGGGCCCAGTGGCCCGTGATGCCGTGGAACCAGGTCAGGAGCAGGTGGAGCGGCTCGGCGATGACCGACAGGATCCCGAAGTCGTGGGCGGCGCTCAGCTCGTAGCCGGTGTCCCTGAGGAGGTCGTCGCTCTTCGGACCCGTGAACAGCGTGAACCGGTGGATGGCCCGGCGGCGGCTCCGCAGGGAGGTCCACGCGTCGTCCAGGCGCTGCCGCGCCGCGCCCTCCACGTCCAGGCGATCCGACTGCCAGGTGGCGCGGATCTCCTTCAACGAGTCGGACAGGTCGTGTCCCAACGCCTCGGCCGCCTCGCGGCAGGTCGTCACGCCCTCCCGGTGGGAGAGCCAGTCCGGGACGCAGGCGCCGGTCCCCGGCTCGAGCTTCTGCACGGCCGGCGCCCAGAGCGTCGAGGTCAGGACGCCGATCCCGTCCGGCGGGAGCGGGCTCGCCTGGAGGTGGCACTGCGCGCCCTCCAGGTTCTCCTGGACCGCCGCCATGAGGAAGTAGCGCGTGTCGACGCCGACCCAGCGCGCGCCGGTGCGGAAGGTCTCGGCCTCCTCCACCAGGTCCGGAAAGTCCACGCGCTCCAGGCTCCCGCCCGTATAGCAGCCCGCCCCGAACATGTGCGTCGGGAACGAGAAGAGGCTCCCGCTGACCATCTCCGGGTGCTGCCAGGCGGTCACCCGGAGGCCCATCTGCTGGCGGACCTCGTCGTCGCCGAAGTTGTGGATCGTCACGGTGAGCTTCAGCGCGTGGGGGTTGTCCCCCGGCGCGAACCGCTTCTCGATGAAGACGTCGGACTCGTCCGTGCGAGGATCGGGCCAGACGTAGACGAGCGGGAGGCCGGCCTGCTCGGTCACCCGGTGGAACGTCGGCCCGGCGTCGTAGAGGTCCTTCAGGGAGCCCCGGCGCACGACTCGATAGCTCACGTCGTCGGCGTCCTCGGGGGGCGGTGACAGCTCCACGGCGCCGGTCACCGTCACCCGGTCTATCTCGTACGTGCCGGCGGCCCGGGAGGGTGCCTCGATCTCCACCGTGTCGCCCGGGTCGACCTGGCGATCCACCTCGAGGGCGTCGCGATCGTCGGGCGCCCCTAGCCGACCGCCGCGGATCACGCCCCCGTCGGCCTTCCGCAGGACGACCGTCGCCTCGCCCGGAACCTCGAACTCGTTGAAGGTCGCCCGGAAGGGCAGGAAGCGTGGCGACCAGGTGGTCACGAGATCGATGGGCCCGGCCTCGAGGATCCGCTCCGGGACCCCCGGGACCGGCGGGAAGGCCTCACGCCTGTAACGCTCCGCCTGAAGCTCCGCGCTGAGCACCGTCGCGCCACGCTCCGTGAACGTGTAGACGACGTCCGGCTCGTCGCCGGGCATCGACACGCGCACCCGCTCCGCGACCACGGGTTCGCCGGCGCCCCCCGACACCTTCGTGCGCGTCGCCTTCCCCGGCACCGCGCGCCCCTCGTCGAGCAGGGCCTCGTCGGAGTCGCCGGGGGCTTCGGCCGCCTCGCCCACGTCGACCTGGGCGGAGACCGGCAGGGCCGGCCCCGCCGCCGCCAGCGCGAGGGCGAGCAGGAGGCTTCGTCTCATGGACATTCGATTCCCTGGGGATCGGCAGGGGCCCGGAGGCCGGATCTTCGTTTGAGGGGGTCTGCCTCCGGCACGGGATCCCATCCGCCCTCGCACCACGGGTGGCAGCGACCCAGGCGCCGGACCGTCAGCCACGTCCCGACGAGGAACCCGTGCACGGCGTACGCCTCGCGGGCGTAGCAGGAGCAGGTGGGGGCGAAGCGACAGGCAGGCGGAAGGAGCGGAGAGACGAGGGCGCTATACGCCGCCAGCACCGCGCGAGCCACCGCGGCCAGGGCCCGATCGGCGCCGCGGAGCGCGCGAACGGGAGCGCCGAGGACGCTTCTCGTCGCGCTTCCTCCTGAGGGTGCGGGGGATGACATGAGCGAACTCGTCGCGGATGGTGTGATAGCTGAAGTCGTCCACCCCCTTCTTCGCGATGACCACCAGGTCGGTGGGCTCGGTGAAGAACTCGGGGTGCTGACGGAAGACCTCGCGCACGAGGCGCTTGATCCGGTTCCGGACGACGGCGTTGCCGACCTTCCGCGAGACCGTGACGCCGATACGGCTTTGCCCCGTGCGTCCTCGCGCGAAGTAGTAGATGAACCGTCGGCCGAACACCCGGTAGCCGCGACGCTGGATCCGCAGGAAGTCGCGCCGTTCCTTGAGGCGCTTCTCCGGGGGAAGGGCGTGCTCGCCGCGGGAGCTCGGGGCCAAGAGGGCGTGACGGGCGCTACTTCCGCGGGATCTGGACAGACAGCCGCTTGCGGCCCTTCCGGCGGCGGCGGGCGAGCACCTTGCGACCGGCGTGGGTCGCCTTGCGTGCACGATAGCCGTGCTTGTTCACGCGCTTGCGGTTCCTGGGCTGGTAGGTGCGCTTCAAAGCTGCCTCCTTCGACGTTCCGTGCCGTCGGCGTCCGCGGATGGCCCTGGCGCGGAGGGCGGCCGAAGTAATCACGGCGGATCGATGCTGTCAAGCCACAATCACGGCCGCGAGCCGCCGTTGCAACTCCCTGGAATCAAAGCGCGATCCAGAAGTGCGATCCCGAGCGGCGATCCGCCGGGGGAGGGTTTCGCGATCTGGTCGCGGGTTTGTACACCGATCTCCGGGGGTTCCATCCGGGGGGTACGAAGAGGGTCTCCGGCCGGCCTTGCCCACTGCACGAAGCGTCTGCTACCCGTTCCGATGTTCGAAACGATGCGCCCCGCTCCTCTCGCGGGACGCGACGCCTTCTCGAGCCGGCGACGACACCCCTCGCGGCGCGCGATCTCCAGGATCCAGCCGACTGCCCCGCCGGTTCGAGCCCCAACCACCGAGTCGTGTGCACCCGTCGCATTCCTCCGGGATCGCGAAGTGTATACGTGCGCCTTCCTGCACTCATCCGGAAAACGTATCGAGGCCCCCGTTGGACCTGTGGGACAAAGCCGTACGCGCGCTCCAGGCGTCCGTCAGCCCATACGACTTCATGCACTGGATCCGGCCCGTCCGCTGTGACGAGGTGGACTACGATCGCTGCGAGATCGTCCTGTCCGTCCCCGACGACTCGCACGGGCGCTGCCTGGAGGAGAACTTCCTCCCCGAGATACGGTCCCAGCTTCGGGAGCTGACGAAGGAGGACTACGACGTCACCTTCCGCAGCCCGGACGTACCCGGTCCGCAGCCGGAGCAGGCCGCGCTCCACCTCGTCGGGAGGGGGTCCCCAGGGTCTCCGCGGACCGCCTCGCCCGCCGGACAACCCGACCTGGTGGCGCGCTATCGCTTCGAGACGTTCGTGGACGGGCCCAACTGCCGCTTCGCCAAGACCGCAGCCCGGGCCATCGCAGAGAGCCCGGGGACCCGCTACAACCCGATGTTCATCTACGGGGGCGTGGGCCTGGGCAAGACGCACCTGCTGCACGCGGTCGGCCACGCAGTCCTGGAGGCCGATCCCACGGCCCGGGTGACCTACGTCACGTCCGAGAGCTACGTGAACGACCTCATCGGGGCCATCCGGAACAACGAGATGGACGCCTTCCGGGCGAGCTACCGCGACGACTGCGACGTGCTGCTCATCGACGACATCCAGTTCATCGCGGGCAAGGATCGCACCCAGGAGGAGTTCTTTCACATGTTCAACACCCTGCACTCGGCTCACAAGCAGATCGTGATGACGAGTGATCAGGTGCCCCAGTCGATCCCCGACATGGAGGAGCGGCTGCGATCCCGGCTCCAGTGGGGGCTCATCGCGGACATCAAGCCCCCGGGCTTCGAGACCCGCGTCGCCATCCTGGAGCGCAAGGCCGAGGCGGACGGGATCGACATGGACGAGGACGTGGCCATGCTCCTCGCCCGCCACATCACCCGGAACGTCCGGGAGCTGGAGGGCGCGCTGATGCGCCTGGCCGCCCACGCGGAGCTCCTCCAGCGGCGCATCACCGAGGACATGGCCCACGCGGTGCTCGGCGACGTGGTCGAGCAGAACATGAAGCAGGTGGCGCCCGAGACCATCATCGAGGCCACCTCCCGCGAGTTCCAGGTGAAGATCGGCGACCTGAAGGGCCCCCGGCGCCACCGCCACATCACGGTGCCCCGCCAGGTGGCCATGTTCCTCATCCGGGAGCTGACGGACTCGTCGCTCCCGCACATCGGCCAGCTCTTCGGCGGCCGCGACCACACGACGGTCATGAGCGCGCTCAAGCGCATCGAGAAGCTCCGCACGGCCGACCCCGACCTCCGGGGCCGCATCGACGGCCTGCGCAACGAGCTGATGCGCTAGCAGCGTTCGGCGTTTGTCGTTTCCTGGGTCCTGAGACGGCCTGCATCCGGCTGGTAGCGGGCGCAGCTGTGCGCCTCGGCGAAACGGCCGGCGATTTCGTGTGTGGCTGGCGTTGTCGTCGTGGTCGGTGGTGGAGTCTACGCGACGTGAGCAAGGGCCGGAGGCTTGTCGAATTCGGCGAGGCGCCGTGCGAGCAGGGTGAGGTTTCCGGCCATGGCGATCGCATGGGCCTGGCAGTTGGCAGGGGATAAACCCCAAGAGCGGGCCTTGCGGGCCCCATGACGGGTAAGGCGGTTGATCAGGCGTTCATGCTGGCTGCGTTGCTTGTAGGCGCGCCGAACTTCCGGGTCGTCCCAGTCATCTCTCGCCCGGCGGAGCTCACGCTCGTAGGCGTGGAACTTCAGGCGTTTGCGCCGGGCCCCCCGGGCCAAGCACAGGTCCCGCAGTGGGCACTCATCGCAGTCCTCGCGGCTCCAGTGGAAGCGCCACGCGAGCCGCTTGTGCTCGGCGTCTCGGATCATGTCCCGGCTGGTCGCCGCCACACCCTGGGGACACGTCGCTCTCTGCTCGCCGAAGTCGATCGAGAAGTCCTGCTTCGCCAGGCGCCCCTTCGGATGGCCGCCGACCGGAGGCGGGGCCAGGACGTGGACACCGGGGACGTGTGCGAGTTCATGCCGGAGCTGCGCGCCCCGTAGGCCGTATCCGCCAGGAGTTGCTCGAACCCGTCGAGCAGCTCTTTGGCCCGGCGCACGAGTCGAGGCGTGACCGTGGCTCTTCCGTCCATGTCGGGCTTCCGGGTCGGTCAGGCTCGCGAGGCGACCTGGAGCCACTTTCCGGGCCACGATCAGGCGCCCTTGTTCATCGCTTTCGAGGTTCTGGTCGATCACCATCAGCAGGTGGCGGCAGAGCTTGAGCAGCCTCTTTCGCTTGCTGCGGGGTACTTCCATCACATGACGCCGCACGTCTTCGACGGCCCCGACGACACCCCGAGCGAGGGCATCGAGCACATCCGCCCGGGCCTCACGATCGTGCCAGTCGACATCGATGCCCCCCTTGGTGCTCTTGGCGGCGACCAGCTCGCCCAGAGCCCAGTCCTCGGCCACCCCAAGGACGCCGACCTTGCGGGCTCGTGCCTACAGTCGCGCCAACCGGCGCACGCCGTCGCCGAGCAGGCGCACCGTGTCGAGCGCCGCGCCGTAGCACCACATGGGTGTGCTGTCCGTGCCCCACACCGCATCACCCGGGCCAGCGATGCCCTCGTCCGTACACAGCCGAACGAAGTGTGCGTGGATCACCAGGTACCGGGTCGTGTCTGCATCCTTCCCGGCCGCTTCCGCGCATCTCGACGCTCGAGAACCCTCCGCCGAACCTGCTGATTCTCCGGCGACCGTCGGGAGCCGGAGGGGGCCCAGGCTGTCCCAGCCCAGCCGTGAGCCACGGCACGTCTGGCGGGCTGGAAGCCCGCCGTCCCAGGACACGCGACCGGTGCCCGGGACCGTGGGCGTCCTCGTCCGCGCAGCGGATACCCCGGCGGGAGCGGATCGTCGACTGGAAACCCCCGTAACCCCTCCGGACGACGGACACTCCACACGGGTTTTCCACAGGCCTGTGGATTTCCTCCAGCTGGGGACCGAGCACCCACTCGGCCGCCCTCCGTCCCATGTTCACGGGTCTGGGGGCCTCCCCGGGATCCCGGAGGCGGCGTCAAGAAAATCGGTCACTTGCGATCTTTCCACAGGGCCCTGTGGATTACGCGTGGAGAGCCTGTGGGGAGACGGTGGATCGACTGGGGACGACTCGGGCCACCGAATGATCCACAAGAAGCGCTCGGACTCCTCCCCAGGGTTGTCCACATCTCCAGAGGCAGAGGATGCACTTTGATCCCGGTGACCTGCGGCCGGCATCCACATCGTCCACAGGGCCTACTTTCCCGACTGACCATCCCTCTGCTATAGACCGTTCCCCACGGAACGTAGCGTAGCGCGCGGATCCCCCGGCACGAGGTGAGCACGCCATGGCGACGCTCGAGATGGAGATCGACCGAACCGCCTTCCTGGGCACCCTCTACAAGGCCCAGGGCGTCGTCGACCGCAAGAGCACGGTGAACGTGCTCAGCCACCTGCTGGTGGAGCCGGCCGGAGACGGCACGGTGAAGATCACGGGTACGGACTACGACGTGGTCCTGCAGGCGGACCTGAAGGCGAAGGTGCTGCAGGGTGGGACCGCCTGCATCAACGGCAAGAGCCTGTTCGACGTGGTCAAGAGCCTCGACTCCCCGTCCGTCCACCTCCGCACCCTCGACAACCACTGGGTGGAGGTGACCGCCGGCCGGAGCACCTTCAAGCTCGCGGGCATCAACCCGGACGACTTCCCGGAGATCGCCGCCCCCACGGAGGTCCAGTGGTTGGGCATCCCCAGGGGGACCTTGAAGGACCTCGTGGAGAAGACCGCCTTCTCGGTGTCCGACGACGAGACGCGGATGAACCTCAACGGCGTCTTCTTCAAGGTGGGTCCCGGCGAGGAGGGCCGCGCGCGCCTCACCATGGTGTCCACCGACGGCCACCGCCTCTCCCAGGTGGAGACCGACGTGGAGATCGAGGGCTACGAGGGCTCCCAGCACCAGGCCATCGTCCACAAGAAGGGCGTCCAGGAGGTCCGGCGCCTGCTCGAGGGCGACGACGACACGGTCCAGGTCGGCTTCGCGGAGGGTTACATCCTCTTCCGCGCCGGTGGAACCACGTTCACCGTCCGCCAGATCGAGGACACCTACCCGGACTACGAGCGGGTCATCCCGCCGAGCAGCCCGGTGAAGGTGGAGGTCGACCGCAAGGCGATGATCCAGGCGGTCCGCCGCATCGCCATCCTGACGAGCAGCAAGACCTACATCGTCAAGATGGAGCTCGGGCCGGGCAAGATGGCCTTCACCACGTCGAACCCCGACTACGGCGAGGGCCGAGACGAGATCGAGGTGGACTACGACGGCGAAGGCCTCGTGGTCGGCTACAACTACGTCTACCTCCTCGAGGTCCTGAACGTGCTCAAGGGCGACAAGGTCCTCCTGGAGTGCAACGACGCGTTCAGCCCGACGGTCGTCACGGCCCCCGACGAGCCGGGCGCGCTGTTCGTCGTCATGCCCATGCGCATCTGAGGAGCCAGGGAGCCCGAGTGCACCTCCTCGCCCTCGAGTGCGAGAACTTCCGGAACCTGGAGCCCCTGAGGCTGGACCCGCACCCCCGCTTCAACATCCTCGAGGGGAACAACGGGCAGGGGAAGACGAACCTCCTGGAGGCGATCTATCTCCTGGGTACGCTGCAGAGCTTCCGGGAGTCCAAGACGCGGATGCTCGTCCGCTGGGACGCCGAGTCCGCCTGGGTCCGGGGCGAGGTGGAGCGCCGCGGCGTCGTCCGGAAGATGGGGGTGGAGCTCACCCCGAAGGGCAAGCGCGCGGCCGTCGACGGCAAGACCGTCCCGCGCCTGACCGAGTACTTCGGCCACCTCCACGTGGTGATCTTCGGCCCGGAGGACCTGGCCCTCACCAAGGGCGGACCCGGCGAGCGCCGGAGATTCCTCGATCGGGCCATCTTCAACCTCTACCCGGCCTATCTCGACGACATGCGGGCCTACGTCCGGGCGCTCCGGAGCCGGAACCGGCTCCTGCGGGAGGCTCCCGACGGCGCGCTGGCCCCGTCCGTGCTCGAGAGCTTCGACGAGGAGCTGGTGAGGCGCGGCGCGCGGGTGCTGGATCGTCGCCTCCGCTTCCTCGCCGGCTTCCGGCCCGTCTTCGAGGAGGCGTTCCGGCGCATCACCGGCGGGGATCACGAGCTCGGCGTCCGCTACGACGGAGCCCGGGGCGTCGAGGAGGGCCTGGACGAGGCCGCGCTGGCCGGGCGGTTGCGGGAGCGCTCCCAGCGGACGCTCCAGCGGGATCGTCGCCGCGGCTACACCGGCTCCGGGCCCCACGTGGACGACCTGGTGTTCACCCTGGACGGCCACCCGGCGCGGATCCACGCCAGCCAGGGGCAGCACCGGGCCTTCGCCCTCGCCCTGAAGATCGCGGAGCTCCAGCTCGCGGAGACCGTCCTCGGCGGGCCGCCCGTCCTCCTGCTGGACGACGTCTCCAGCGAGCTGGACCGGGAGCGGAACGCCCAGCTCATGCGCTTTTTGGACCACGCCGGCGGGCAGGTGTTCATCACCACGACCGATCGCGCCTGGATTCGCGTGGAGGGGGCCTCCCGGGTCTTCCGGGTGGCGGGCGGCGCGATCGAGGTGGTAGACGAGGCGACCGCGTAGGGGTCGATCACGACCACGTTCAAGCCGGCTCGGGGAGACCATGGAACGCTTCGTCATCGAGGGAGGGAAGTCGCTGGAGGGCACCGTGCGCCCGAGCGGCAGCAAGAACGAGGCCCTGCCCGTCCTGGCGGCCTGCCTGCTGACGCCGGAGCCGGTGATCCTCAAGAACCTCCCGGACATCGCGGACGTCCAGATCATGCTCCAGGTCCTCGAGGCCATGGGCAGCAAGGTGGAGCGCCTGGCGGACGACACGGTGCGGGTCACCACGCCGGAGGTGAAGGGGACGACGCTCGATCCGACGCTCTGTCGGCGGATCCGGGCCTCCATCCTGTTCGCGGGGCCGATGCTGGGGCGCATGGGCGAGGTGGAGCTTCCCCCTCCCGGCGGCGACGTGATCGGCCGCCGGCGCCTGGACACGCACTTCCTCGGACTGGAGGCCCTCGGCGCCGCCCTGGAGGTGGGCGAGACCTACGTCCTGAAGGGGGACGGCCTGAAGGGTGCGGAGATCTTCCTGGACGAGCAGTCGGTGACGGCCACCGAGAACATCGTCATGGCCGCCGCCCGCGCCGAGGGCACCACGACCATCCTGAACGCCGCCTGCGAGCCCCACGTCCAGGGCCTGTGCCGGATGCTGGTGTCCATGGGCGCGGAGATAAGCGGCATCGGGACGAACACGCTCCGGGTCACCGGGGCGCGCCGGCTGCACGGCACGACCCACCGCATCGGGCCGGACTACCTGGAGATCGGCAGCTTCATGGGCCTCGCGGCGGTGACCCGCTCGGACATCACCATCGCGGACGTCCGACCCCGGGAGCTTCGGATGATCCTCCACACCTTCGCGCGCCTGGGCATCTCCCCGGAGGTGGGCGACGACTACCTGCGCATCCACCCGGATCAGCCCCTGGCCGTGCGGCGCGATCTCCACGGGGCCATCCCGCGCGTCGACGACGCGCCCTGGCCGCACTTCCCGACGGACCTCATGTCCATCGCCATCACCGTGGCGACCCAGTGCGACGGGACGGTGCTGTTCTTCGAGAAGATGTTCGAGGGCCGGATGTTCTTCACGGACGCCCTCATCTCCATGGGCGCCAGCATCATCCTCTGCGATCCCCACCGCATCGTGGTGGTCGGGCCGTCCCAGCTCTATGGGGCCACCCTCGAGAGCCCGGACGTCCGCGCCGGCATGGCGCTGCTCATCGCGGCCCTGGCGGCGAAGGGGACGTCGACCATCTACAACATCCGCCAGATCGACCGCGGCTACGAAGGCGTCGACGCGAAGCTGCGCGCCCTCGGCGCCACGATCGGCCGCGAGCCCGCCTAGACGATGACCCGTCGTGAGGACATGGGCGTCGTCCGGCGCCTCGTGGTGAAGGTCGGGAGCACGACGGTGGTCACGCCCGACCTGGAGCGCCTCGTAGACGAGATCCAGGCCCTCCGCGAGGGGGGCGCGGCGACGGCCGTGGTCTCGAGCGGCGCCGTGGCGGTGGGGATGTCCCGGCTGGGCGTGAGCCGGCGCCCGGCTGATCTGTCCCGCGTCCAGGCCCTCGCCGCCGCGGGCCAGGCGGAGCTGATGGGCCGGTGGAACGCGGCCTTCGGACGGCACGGCGTGAAGTGCGCTCAGATCCTCATGACCCACGAGGACCTGAGCGATCGCCGCCACTTCCTGAACGTGCGCCACACCCTCGAGGCCGCCCTGACCATGGGCCTGGTCCCCGTGGTGAACGAGAACGACTCCGTGGCCACCGAGGAGCTTCGCTTCGGTGACAACGACCGGCTGGCGGCGGCCCTGGGAATCGTGATGGACGCGGATCTGGTGGTGCTGCTGAGCGACGTGGACGCCCTGTACGATGCCGATCCCCGCCGGAACGCGGACACCCGCCCGATCCACGAGGTCCCGCGCATCGACGCCCGGATCCGCGCCATGGCGGGGACGGCCGGATCCGCGGTGGGCACCGGCGGCATGCGGGCCAAGGTGGCGGCGGCCGATCTCGCGGTGAACGCCGGCATCCCGCTGATCGTGGCGAAGGGCTCGGAGCCCGGGATCCTCCGGCGCATCCTCGACGGCGAGACCACCGGTACCCGGTTCGTGCCGCCTCCGCGGATCGTGGCCAGGCGCCGCCATTGGATCGGCTTCCTCAGCAAGGTCCGCGGCACCCTGGAGGTGGACGTCGGCGCCGCTGCGGCCTTGCAGCGTCAAGGCTCGAGCCTGCTGTCCATCGGCGTGCGGAGGGTGCGTGGACACTTCCGGCGCGGAGACGCGGTCCGTGTGGTGGGACCCGACGGCGGCGAGATCGGGCGGGGCCTGGTGGCGTACGACGCGGAGGATCTGCGCCGCATCGCCGGGCGCCGTAGCGACGAGGTCTGCGACATCCTCGGCGGGAGCGCCGCGGATCCCGTGGTCCACAGGAACGATCTGCTCGTCCTCGATTCGAGGGAATCGCACGGCCGGTTCTGACGTTGCCTCGGGTCCCCGGTTAGGGGAGAGCCCACGGGGCCGTTGACACCGCACCGGTGCCCACTAAGATTGCGCCACCGAACGACTGCCGGTGCCACGTGTCGTGCGAAGGCCCCGCGAAAGGAGAGCAGAGATGATCCGCTATCTGATCCCGACGATCTGCGCCGTGGCGCTGACCGCCGGCGTGGCCGGCTGCAAGAAGGCCGAGGACACCGAGCCCGCCGAAGAGGCCACCGCCGAGAAGACCGAGGAGGGCGCGGCGGCCGAGGAGGGCGCGGCCGAAGAGGAAGGCGCGGCCGAAGAGGCCGAGCCCGCGGAGACCGACGAGGGCGACGAGGAGAAGGCCGAGGAGGGCGCGGCCGGGAAGCGCGAGCGCATCGAGGGCCCCGTCGCCAAGGTCAACGACGTGCCCATCGACGCCGAGGTGTTCTACACGGAGCTCGACAAGATCACGTCCCGCGGCGCGGAGATCCCGGCGGATCGGATGAAGCGCATCGAGCAGAACATCCTCAAGCGCCTCATCGAGAAGGAGCTCGTGCGGCAGGCCGTGGACGAGGCGGACATCGAGGTGCCGGACCCCGAGGTGAAGGCCGCCTTCGAGGAGTACAAGAAGCGCTTCCAGACCGAGGAGCAGTTCCAGAACTACCTCGAGCACGGCCGGGTGACCGAGGAGTCCATCAAGAGCCGCATCCGGGAGAAGAAGGCTCTAGAGAAGCTCATCGAGGAGCGCGGAGATCTGGAGGTCACCGACGAGGAGGCCAGGGAGTTCTACGAGAAGAACGAGCGCTTCTACGTGGAGAAGGCCGGCGTCCGCGCGAGTCACGTCCTGGTCAAGGTGCCCGAGAAGGCCACCCCCGAGCAGGAGAAGACGGCCATGAACAAGATCAAGGAGGTCCAGGCCGAGCTGAAGAAGGGCAAGGACTTCGCCGAGGTGGCCAAGGAGCACTCCGAGGGCCCGTCGGCCCCGAAGGGCGGCGACCTGGGTTTCTTCGGCAAGGGCCAGATGGTCGAGCAGTTCGAGGAGACCGCCTTCAAGATGAAGGTCGGAGACACCTCCGGTCCGGTTCGCACCCGCTTCGGCTATCACGTCATCAAGGTCACGGATAAGCGCGAGGAGCGGAAGAAGAGCTTCGACGAGGTGAAGGAGCAGATCGAACAGAGCCTCCGGAACAAGAAGTTCTTCCAGGAGCGCCGCAAGCTCCTCGAGGACCTGAAGAAGGACGCCGAGGTCGAGAAGAACCTCCCCGAGGGCACCTCCGCCGAGGCCGCCGGCGAGGGCCACGACCACGGCGAGGAGGAGGGCCACGACCACGCGCACTGAGCCGCGTAGTCGGTACCACCCGTGGACGCCCGCGTCGGTCCTCCGGCGCGGGCGTCGTCGTATCCGGACCATTCACTTCGCCGCAGCTCGAGAGGGCTCGCGCGAAGGCGCGAAGCCGCAAAGGCGCGGAAAGTGTGGGGCAGATGCAGTCTGATCGCCGTCCCACGCACCGGTCGCGTCGCCTGGGACGGCGGGCGTCCCCTCCGCCACTCCCGAGGCAGCGCGTATCCGGGACCGCCTCGTCCGCTATACTCGACTCCATGGTGCACAGGAGGCCCCCGATGCGACGGCATGCGCTCGCGTTTGCTCTGCTCCTCGCGGCCTGCGGCGGCGGAGGTGATGGCGGCGAGGTCAAATCGGACGCGCTCGACGCGCTCGACGCGGCGGACATCGAGGACGCCGCAGAGCCGGCGGACCTCCCGGCAGACGCGGCGGACATCGAGGACGCCGCAGAGCCGGCGGACCTCCCGGCAGACGCGACGGACGCGCTCCCGGACACTGCCGAGGACGTGACGGACGTGTCGGAGACCATCGATCCGGACGTCGCGCCCGACGTCGGTCCGGACGTGGACCAGGACGTGCCGCTGCCGCCGTTCACGTACTCGGCGACGTGTGCCCTGCCCGAGGACGATCCCGCGCCCGACCTGGAGCTCGTGGAGGCCTTCCCCGACCTGCCCGAGGGCGCCATCCAGCAGCCCCTCGGGCTCACCTGGGCGGACGACGGGACGGATCGCCTCTTCGTGAACGAGCGCCCCGGGCGGATCCGGGTCTTCCGCAACCAGCCGGACGCCTCGGAGGTGGGGACCTTCCTGGACCTGAGCGACGTGGTCTACACGGGCGGCGAGGGCGGGCTCCTGTCGGTGGCGTTCCACCCGGACTACGCGGAAAACGGCTACTTCTTCGTGAACTACACGACCCGGGCGGACGGCCAGACGACCACCGTGGTCTCGCGCTTCACCGCCTCCCAGGAGGACCCGGACCAGGCGGATCCCGCGAGCGAGCACGTCCTGCTCACCGTCGATCAGCCCTACGACAACCACAACGGCGGCCAGCTCGCCTTCGGGCCGGACGGCTACCTGTACATCGGCCTGGGCGACGGCGGGGGCGGAGGGGATCCCCTGGGCGCCGGCCAGGACATCACGACGCTCCTCGGCTCCCTGCTGCGCATCGACGTCGACGTCCCCGACGCCCAGGGCTACGACATCCCGGCCGACAACCCCTTCGCGGCCACCGACGGACCCGAGCGGGACGAGATCTTCGCGTGGGGGCTCCGGAACCCCTGGCGCTTCTCGTTCGACACCCTCACCGGCGCGCTGTGGCTCGCGGACGTCGGCCAGAACGCCATCGAGGAGCTGAACGTCGTCGACAACGGCGGCAACTACGGCTGGAACGTCATGGAGGGCAGCGCGTGCTATCCGCCGGGCGGGCCCCAGGACTGCGACAAGTCACCGTTCGAGCTTCCCGTGGCGGAGTACGGCCACGACGTGGGTCAATCCATCACGGGCGGCTACGTCTATCGCGGCAGCAAGGTCCCGTCGCTGTTCGGCGCCTACGTCTACGCGGACTACGTCACCGAGGTCCTGTTCACCTGGCACTCCGGCGAGGAGCCGCCGCCCGAGCAGCCGCTGATGTCGACGCCCGGGCGCATCGCGGGCTTCGGGCAGGACCCGGCCGGCGAGGTCTACCTCCTCGGCCTGTTCGACGGGCGCATCTGGCGCTTCCAGGAGACGGACGGCGGCGGGTCCGCGCCGGACTTCCCCCAGACCCTGTCCGAGACGGGGTGCTTCGACGACGTGGAGGCCCTGGACCCGGCCGACGGCGTCCTCCCGTTCACGGTCCACGTCCCGCTGTGGGCGGACACGGCCGGCAAGGACCGCTTCCTCGTGCTCCCGGAGGGCGAACGGTTGACGTACGACGCGCCCGGGAAGTGGGGCGTGCCGGACGGGACCCTGCTCATCAAGCACTTCGCCATCGACACCACCGCCGGCGATCCGTCCACCCGGACCCGCCTGGAGACTCGCTTCCTGGTCAAGGAGGCGGACGGTGTCCGGGGTTACACGTACCGCTGGAACGAGGAGGGCACCGAGGCGACCCTCCTCGAGGGCGCCGACGAGCGGGACCTGACCCTCACGCTGCCCGGTGGGGAGACGACCGACTACACGTGGCGCTTCCCCAGCCGGCAGCAGTGCAACTCCTGCCATACCGCGGCCACCGGCGGCGTCCTGGGCCTGGAGACCGGACAGATCAACGGGGCGTTCGACTACGGCGGCGGGGCCGTGTGGAACCAGATCGACGCCTTGGAGGCCCGGGATCTCCTCGAGGGCGCGCCGGCGGGTCCCCCGGAGGATCTCCTCCGCTTCCCGCCCGTGGAGGACGACTCCGCCCCGGCCGGCGATCGGGCCCGGGCCTGGCTGCACGCCAACTGCGCCAACTGCCACCTGCCCGGGGGCGCGGCCGGGTCGCCCATGGATCTCCGCCACCACCTCGACCTGGGCGAGATGAACGCATGCGACGTGCCGCCGGGCCAGGGCGATCTGGGCATCTCCGACGCCCGCATCCTCGCCCCCGGCGAAGCCGATCGCAGCGTGCTCCACGCGAGGCTCCTGGCGGATCCGCCCTTCCGGATGCCCCCCATCTCCACCAGCCTGCGGCACGACGAGGCCATCGCCCTCGTGGAGGAGTGGATCGACGGGTTGGACGGCTGTGAGTGACCGCCTGGGCCGGGGCGCGGCCCGGTGGGTGGATCTGCTCGCGCTGGCGCTGGGCGCGGCCGCGCTCGGGGTGAACCTCGACGCCGGCAGCCTCATGAACAGCGACGACGTCCTGTACGCCCAGATGGCGCGCGAGATGGCCCGCACCGGGCGCTGGGCGGAGACGGTCTGGATGGGCACCGTGCTGTTCGAGAAGCCGCCGCTGCTGTTCTGGCTGCTGCGGGGCTCCGGCGGCCTCCTGGCTTGGAGCGAGGGTGCCATGCGCCTGCCCGGGGTCCTCGCCGGGGTGATCTCCCTCGCCTACGTGCTGCGGCTGACGCGCGCCGCGATCCCGGCCGATCTCCCGCTCGGGCGGACGGTGGGTCCGGCCGTGGCGGTGGCCCTGACCGTGGCCACGGTGATCTTCACCATGAACGCCCGGCGGCCCCTGACCGATCCGCTCCTGACCGCCGCCGTGCTCGCCGTGGCGTGGCACGGTCACCGGGCCGCCCTGACCGGCTGGCTCTCCCAGGCCGCCGCGCTGGGCCTCGCCGGGGGCCTCGGCCTGCTCGCCAAGCAGGTCGCCATCGGCCCGGCGGTCCTGGTCGCCGCCGTCGCCCTGGTCCTCCGGGGGCGCGGGAAGGCTCTGGCCGTGGCCGTCGGCGTCGGGGTCCTGGTGGCGGCGCCCTGGCACGTCCTGATGACCGCGCGCCACGGGGCGGCCTTCTGGGACGTCTACCTGGGCTATCACGTGGCCTCCCGGGCCGCGGGCGCCCTCGTCGGGGACGCCGGGCCGCTGTACTACCTGCAGACCGCCTGGGAGCTGGACGGCGCCGTGGCGCTGGTGCTCCTGGCGGGTCTGCTCGCCGCGACTGCCCTGGCGATCGCGCGGCGGGGGCGGGAGGACGCGCACGCCCTGGGCGTCGTGGTCGCCACGGCGGGTGTGACGATCCTGGCGCTCCACCTGGCCTCCACGCGGCTGTTCCACTACCTGATGCCCGTCGCGCCGCTGGCGGCCGTGGCGACGGTGGCCGGCGCGCGGTCGACCCTGGAGCGCCCCTGGGTGCCCGCCGCTCTGGGGGGGCTGGCCGTCCTCGGCTTCCTCTCGGGTCCGCTGGTGCCCCACCTGACGGACCCGGACTATTCGGCGACCTCGCGCCGGCTGGGCCAGGGTCCGCTGGCGGACCTCCCCGCGGACACGAGGCTCGTCGTGTGGGAGTCCTACGACCCGGCGCTGGTCTGGTACGCGGATCACCCGGCGCGCATCTGGACGCGGAGCCGGCGGTTCTGGGAGGTTCAGCGGGCCGTGGACATGATGCGCCGCGCCGACGCCGTCCGCCTCGCCACGCCCGAGGCCCTCGCCGATCTCGCTCGAAACCCGGGGCCCGTGGTGATCGTGGCGCCGTCGGACCGCACGGCGGGGCTGGACGCCTGGCTGGCGACGGTGGCCGAGGAGCGGTCCGTGGCCTCGCGCGACCTGCCCGGGATGGGCCGTCGCATCGTCCGGCTGGAGGCGCGCCGATGAGGCTGTCCGTCTCCACCAAGATCTTCCTCGGCTTCGTGGTCGTGATCGTCGCGTTCGGCGCCTCGAACGTCTACACGCTCTGGCGCATGACCACGCTGCGGGAGTCCGTGAACCTCATCTGGGAGGAGGTCATGCCCATCTCCTCGCAGCTCAAGGAGCTGTCGCGGAGGCTCCGGGCGCCCGAGGAGTTCCTGGACCTGCGCCGGCCCAGCGACGCCCAGTGGCTGTCCCGGCTCCTGCCCAGCCTGCAGCCCTTCGCGCAGCTCCGGGCCGTGGAGGTGCGGCTCGAGCGCCTCGAGGGGGAGGAGGCCATCCCCCAGGAGGATCGCGCCGCCCTGGGGCAGGTGGCCCAACGGCTGCGGGCGTTCCGTCGGGGGACCGCGCTCGCGGAGGCCGTGGGCGCGCGGGAGATGAGCCTGCTCACCGATCTGTCCGGGGACATGGAGACCGAGGCCCTGTTCGAGTGGCTCGTGCGCCGGACCGTCCGCCTGGCCAACGAGGGGGCGCTCGCCGCGAGGGCGCCGGAGGCGCGCGCCATGGTCCGGGCGCTGCGGACCATCAACCGGGTGGTGATCGAGGCGTCGCGCGCCGTCTCGCAGCCCATCCGGGACCTGAACGCGCGGGCGGCGGCCGACCAGAAGGCGGCGACCCTGGCCGTGCTGGTCATCACCTCGGGCGCGCTGCTGCTGTCCCTGGGGATGCTCTTCGCCATCCAGCGGACCGTCCTGCCGCTCCGGAGGCTGAGGGAGGGCGCCCGGCGGATCGCCGCGGGGGACTACGACGAGCGGGTGGCGGTGCGATCCCGGGACGAGATCGGCCAGCTCGCCCAGGAGTTCAACACGATGGCGGAGGCCCTGCGGGTGCGCGACGTGAAGCTGGCGCGCCAGCGCGAGGAGCTGCTCCGAGCCGACCGCCTCGCGACCATCGGTAAGCTGGCCGCGCAGATCACCCACGAGGTCCGCAACCCCCTGTCGTCCATCGGGCTGAACGCCGAGATGCTCGAGGAGGAGCTGGAGGAGCTGGACGACGGCGCGGAGTCGCGCGCCCTGCTCGGGGAGATCCACCAGGAGGTCCAGCGGCTCAAGTCGATCACCGAGGAGTACCTCACCTACGCGCGACTGCCGCGGCCGGATCTGGCCCCGGTGGACGTGGGGGCGCTGCTCCGTCAGGTGCTGGCCTTCCTGGAGCCGGAGCTGGGGGCGGCGGGCGTCGAGCTGATCACCGAGGGCGTCCGGCCGGCCGAGGAGGGCGGGCCGCCGGTGATCCTCGCCGACGCGAATCAGCTCCGGCAGGCCTGGCTCAACGTGGCGCGGAACGCCCGGGAGGCCATGGAGGAGGTGGAACCGCCCCGGCGGCTGGTCGTCAGCTTGGAGGAGGAGGCGGGGGGCGGCGTGCGGATCACCTTCACCGACGACGGGCCCGGCATCGATCCCTCCATCCTGGATCGCATCTTCGAGCCCTTCGTGACGGGCAAGAGCGGCGGCACGGGGCTGGGGCTGGCGCTCACCCAGCAGATCGTCGCGGATCACGGCGGGTCGGTCCGGGTGGAGCCGAGGCCGGACGGGGAGCGTGGGATCGTGTTCTCCATGCGGTTCCCCGCCGACGGAGGAAGTGCGGCGTCGGAGCCGGTGTGATCGCGCCAGGGCAATCGCAAAGTCGGAGAAGTGTGGGCCGCGCGGCGGTGCGGCGTCCGGCGTCGCATTGCACCCGCTCGGAAAGGATGGATTTTGCCGTCTGGAGAGCAGGCAAGGGCACGGGCAAGGGCACGGGCAAGGGAGGGCGGTCGACTTCGCGACCGCCCTGGTGATCGCGCCGACGCCTATTCACATCGGGTGCCGTAAGGGGTACACAGGAGAGACGGCCGCGTCGGAGGTTCGATGGAATTCTCGGTGATGACCTACAACATCCAGCTCGCCAAGCGTGACGGCCTGGAGGCGATCGCCGAGCTCATCGGTGAGGCCGACGTCGTCGCCGTCCAGGAGGTGGGCTGGGACTGGTTCGAGGGCGCCCCGGGAAATCAGGCTCAACAGCTCGCCAAGCAGAGCGGGCTGAACCACTTCCGGTTCGCCTCCGCCCAGACGGTCCGGCCCGGGTCCGACCCCCCGGAGGCCTGCCCGGCGCCCACCGCCGAGGATCGGCCGGGATACGGCGTGGCCCTGCTGTCGCGCTTCCCGCTGGGGCCCTGGACGCGGCATCGGCTGCCCCGCCGGCGGGTGGAGCAGCGCTGCATCCTCTCCGGGACCGTGGTGACACCATCCGGGCCCATCACCGTGATGGTGACCCAGCTCTCCGACGAGCCGAAGGACCGCGGCTCCCAGGCCAACGCCCTGGTGCGCCACGCCCAGACCCAGGCCACGCCCCTGCTGGTCATGGGCGACCTGGGCACCGAGGCGAACGACGAGACCCTGGGGCAGCTCAACAGCTTCCTGGTGAACGCAGGGGGGGACGACACGCACCCGACCTTCCCGGCGGACAACCCGGAGGTCTGCGTCGACCACGTCTACGTCTCCACCGAGGTCAAGGTCGTCGCGCCCTCCAGCCCGCTGCCGTTCGTGCACAGCGAGCACCTGCCGGTGATGGCGAAGCTCGAGATCTGAGCCGACCGTCGGCGACGGTCTCACAGTCCTTGCCGCAGCCTCGCGGGACAGTCGCGCGCCAAGGCGCCAAGGCCAGCGAACCGCTTGCACACAGATTCGGCTGAGACTGTCGGGCGACGGGTAGGCCAACAGCGAGCATACCGGGCCGAATCATGCCGTTTCCCTTTGCGTCTTCGCGTCTTTGCGCGAGCCCTTCGTGTTGCGACCCGTGACGAGCTGTGAGCCGGGGACGGCGGTCCTATCGGGTCGGGTGTGTCCGTCAGAACGCCACGAGGACCCACGCGGTGATGACCGCCGTGCCCACCAGGTTCACGGCGAACCCCGCCCTGGCCATCTCCCGCATCTCCACCGCCCCCGAGCCGTAGACGATGGCGTTGGGCGGCGTCGCCACGGGCAGCATGAAGGCGCAGGAGGCGGCCAGCACCGCCGGGATCATCACGACCTCGGGCGCCAGCCCCGCGGCCGTCGAGAACGCCGCCAGGACCGGCAGCAGCACCGTGGTCGTGGCTGTATTGGACGTCACCTCCGTCAGGAAGGTCACGGCCAGGGCGATGACCGCTACCATGGCCGCCGTGGGGAGGCCCGAGAGGTCCCCGAGGGCCGCAGCGATGCCCTCGCTCAGCCCCGAGGCCTGGAAGCCGTGGGCCAGGGACATGCCGCCGCCGAAGAGCAGCACCACGGCCCAGGGGATGTCCCGCGCCGTCTCCCAGTCCAGGAGCCGCTCACCGGGATCCGTGCGCGACGGCCACGCGAAGAGGACGAGGGCGCCCACCACGGCCACGGTGGCGTCGTTCACCAGGTCGTCGAGGCCGAAGGCGGGGGCCCAGCCGACCACGTCCCCGTCCACCACGACACGCCGCGTGACCCACAGGAGCGCCATGGCGAGGAAGACGCCGCCCACGGCCCGCTGATCCGCGTCCATGGGGCCCATGGCGTCCAGCTCCTCGCGGAGGACCTCGCGGCTCCCCATGGGCAGGTCCTTCGGCACCGGGCGGGCCACGCGCGTCAGATACACCCACAGGATGGCCAGCATGACCACCACGAGCGGGATGGCGAAGCGCATCCAGCTGAGGAAGCCGATGGGATCCCGCTCGGGGAAGCTCTCCTCGTACACGCCCAGGAAGATGAGGTTCGGCGGCGTGCCGATGGGCGTGCCCAGACCACCCACGCTCGCGGAGTAGGCGATGCCCAGAAAGAGCGCCGACGCGAACGCACGCAGGCCGGGATCGTCCCTGCCCAGCCGCTCCCGGGCCTGGGAGACGAGGGCCATGCCGATGGGCAGCAGCATGAGCGCCGTGGCCGTGTTGGAGATCCACATGGAGCACCCGGCGCAGGCGATCATCATGCCCAGCACGAGGCGCCGCGGAGACGTGCCCACGCGGATGAGGATGCCCAGGGCCAGCCGCCGATGCAGGCTCCAGCGTTCGATGGCGAGGGCTGCCATGAAGCCCGCCATCAGCAGCACGATGAACGGGTGCATGTAGGGCTGCGCCACGTCCCCCATGGGCGCCACGCCCAGCAGCGGGAACAGCGCAAGGGGAAGCAGGGAGGTGGCGGCCACCGGCACCGCTTCGCTCACCCACCAGACGGCCATCCACGCGGCCACCCCGGCGACCTCCAGGGACTCGGGGGACCAGCCGGCCGGAGCCGTGTCCGTCGCGGCGAGGACCGCGCCCAGGACGCCCAGGAGGGGGCCGGCCGCGAAGGCCGCCCGCACGCCGAGGGTAGGCGACTCCTCCGTCACGGCCCCCGGCTCCGTCACGGGGCGTCGATCAGCCGGAAGCCGCCCTCCTCCTCGGGGTCCACCAGCAGCGCTCGCCGGCCGGCGAGGAAGGCGAGGACCTCGTCGCCCACCAGGTCCCGCCGCCACCCGTGGAGCAGGTCGTGCTCTCGGGCCGCCGTCGGCGAGGCCCCGTCGCGCCACCAGCGGAGGGTGGCCTCGATGTCCTTCCGCCGGGCCACGAACCGCGCGGCGATCTCCGCCTCCCGGCAGCGGGCCTGGATGATCCCCGCCACGATGGGCGACAGCGCGTCGACCACCGGGTCCTTGCCCCGTCCGCCGGAGGACTGCTCCACCGGCTGACGGCGGCCCTCCTCCAGCACCTCCAGGATCTCGCGGCCGTGGCGCCTGGCCGTCCCCTGGTTCATGCCGCGCATCTTCGCCAGGCCGCCCGGGCTGTCGGGCGTGCGCCGGGCGAGGGTCGTCATCACCCGATCCGACAGGATCCTCGCCGGCGGGCGGTTCGTCTCAAGGGCCAGCCGCTCGCGCCACGCCGCCAGGGCCCGCAGGGAGCCGAGGGCGTCGCCCTTGACCTTCCGCCAGCCGCTGACCTTCCGATAGGCCTCCTCCGGCGGGGGCCGGGTCGCGGCGCGCTCGGCCATGCGGAGGCTCTCCGCCTCCACCCAGGCCATGCGCCCCCGGCTCCGGAGCCGGGCCTCCAGGTCCGCCCACACGGGCATCAGCAGGCGCACGTCGTCGAGGGCGTACCGGAGCTGATCCGGGTCCAGCGGGCGCCGCAGCCAGTCGGTAAACTGGGCGCCCTTGTCCACGTCGACCCCGAGCACCCGCTGCACCAGCCTTCCGAAGCCGGACTGATCTCCCAGGCCCAGGAAGGCCGCCGCGATCTGCGTGTCGATGATCCGGCGGGGCGCGATGTCGAAGTGGTCGGAGATGAGGGAGAGATCCGCCTGGCCGCCGTGGAGGATGACCCGGACGTCCGGCTCTCCCACGAGGGCCAGCACGGGCCGCGGATCCGCCTCCAGGGGGTCCACGGCGGCGACGGCGGGGGCGCCCGGATCCCCGAAGGCCACCTGGACCAGGCCCAGGTCGGGGACGTATCGACCCTCCGAGACGAACTCCAGGTCCAGCACGAGGGTGCCCGCCTCCCCGGCGCGTCCGGCCAGGTCGGCGACGGTGGCGTCGTCGCGGATCAAGTCGTTCGTCACGGGCACCTCGTCTGGGGGTGAAAGGCGGGGGCCGCCGTGCGGGCGGCTCGCGGTGGTGGGCGTGGGCTCCGGCTCGCCGGTCATCGGGCGTAGCGGGGGGCCTCCCGCATGCGCGGGGTCACGATGTCCGAGAAGTACTCGACCATGTAGGAGTCCACGTAGTCGCTGATCTCCGCCACCGACGACATGCCGATGATCTTCTGGAGGAGCGACACGGCCTGGGAGCGCGGGGTCCGTCGGATCACCTCCTTGACCAGGGGGATCGACGCCGCGTTCATGCTCAGCTCGTTGAAGCCCAGGGCCACCAGCACGAGGCTGTAGCGGGGATCGCCGGCCATCTTCCCGCACATGGCCACGTCGATGCGGGCCGCGCGCCCGGCCCGCGCGATCATCTGCAGCAGCCGGACCATGGCCGGGTGGAGCGGGTGATAGAGGTACTCCAGGGACGGGTCGTCCCGGGAGATGGCCAGGGTGTACTGGATCAGGTCGTTCGTGCCCACGGAGATGAAGTCCGCCTCCTGGGCGATGACGTCCGAGATGAGCGCCGCCGCCGGAAGCTCGATCATGAAGCCCAGGGGGATCTCCTCGGCGACCTCGTGGCCCTCGCCGATCAGCTCCGCCCGCACCTCCTCGAGGATGCGCTTGGTCTGGTGCACCTCGTGCATCGACGAGATGAACGGGATGAGCAGGCGCAGGTTGCCGTGGACGGAGGCCCGCAGGAGCGCCCGGAGCTGCGTCTTGAACAGGTCCCGATCCCGCAGGCAGTACCGGATGGCGCGCAGGCCCGAGGAGCCCCGGAAGCCGGGCCGCTCGATGCGCAGGAGCTTGTCGCCCCCGATGTCCAGCGTCCGGATGGTCACCGGCTGGGTGCCCATGGACTTCAGGACCCGGGTGTAGACGTCGATCTGCTCCTCCTCGGCGGGGAGGATGGGGCGATCGATGAACAGGAACTCCGTGCGGAACAGGCCGACGCCCTCGCCGCCGAACTCGTTGATGCGGTCGCACTCGTCGACCACGTCCAGGTTGGCGCGCAGGGCGACGTGGACCCCGTCGGGCGTGGTGGCCGGGAGCTCCTTGTTGGCCTTCAGCGCCTTGGCGAAGGCCCGGGCGCGCCGGGCACGCCGGGAGTAGACCAGCTCCTCGTCGGGGCTCGGGTGGACGATCACCTCGCCCTCGCCGCCGTCGACGATGATGCGCTCGCCGTCGCCCACGTGCTCGGTGACGTTCGCCAGGCCCACGACGGCGGGGATTCCCAGGCTGTGGGCGATGATGGCCGTGTGGCTCGTGGCCGTCCCCTCGTCCAGGGCGAAGGCGGCCACCGGGCGCCGGGCCAGGGTCAGGGCCTCCGCCGGCGACAGGGTCGACGCCACGATCACCGTCCCCCCGGGGACCTTCTCCATGGACTTGTCGTAGCCCTCCTCGCCGCGGAGGGCCCGCAGCAGCAGATCGCCGACGTGCTGCACGTCCGTCGCCCGCTCCCGGAAGAACGGGTCCTCCATGCGGGCGAAGATCTTCGCCATGTGGTGGAGGGTCTCCTCCAGGGCCCACTCGGCGTTGAGGCAGTGATCCCGGATGCGCCGCTCCGTCTCCCCGAGGAGCATCTGGTCGCGGAGCATCATCTTGTGGGCGCTCAGCACGCCAAGGTGCTCCCCCACCTCGTCCGAGTCCACGAGGCTCTCGTGGAGGCGGTCGATCTCCTCCTCGGCGGTGTGGACCGCCTCCTGCAAGCGGCGGATCTCCCCCTCGAGGAGACCCTCCGGCAGGTGGACGCGCTCGATCTGGGATCGGGCCCGGTCGATGCGCACCGCGTTGGCGAGCACGATGCCCGGGGAGACACCCACCCCCCGCAGCACCATGCCCAGGTTCTGGTTTACGCGTGGCATCGGCCCCTACTCACCAAACCCGCCCTCGATGACCTTGCTGACGGCCTCCAGCGCCTCCTCGGCGTCCTCCCCGCTCACGGAGACCTGGACCTCGGCGCCCTGGGGAGCCGTGAGGAGCAGGAGGTTCATCACGCTCTTGGCGTTCGCCCGCTCCCCGTTGTGCTCCACGGTGATCGCCGCCTGGTACCTCGCCGCCGTCTGCGCGAGCACCGTCGCGGCGCGCACGTGGAGCCCCTTGCTGTTCTGGATGGTCAGGGTTCGCTCGAGGGTGTCCATCGATCTCCGGTGTCGGCATCCGCTCTGCAGTCTAGCGGTCCACGTCCCGGTGCGCGACCGTCGCGGCCTCGTCGTGGTCCGCGAGGCGCTCCCGAAGGGCCTCCACCATGGCCACCGACCGATGATGGCCGCCGGTGCAGCCGATCGCCACGGTGAGGCTCGCCTTGCCCTCCTCGCGCGCCTGCGGCAGCACGTCCAGGAGCAGATCCTCGATGTGTCGGAGCATGCGCCTGGCCGCGTCGTGCTCCAGCACCCAGGCGGCCACCTCCGGGTCGACGCCGCGCCGCGCGCGCAGCTCGTCGACGAAGTACGGGTTCGGCAGGAAGCGCACGTCGAACACGAAGTCGGCCTCCCGGGGCAGCCCGTGGCGGAAGCCGAAGCTCGTGAGGTGGAGCGTCATCCGGCGCCGGAACGGATCCGCCAACAGCTCGTGGACGCGCCGCTTCAGCTCGTGGACGTTCATGGTCGACGTGTCGATCGCGGTCCACGCCAGGTGCCGGATGGGCTCCAGCCACTCCTTCTCCTGGCGGATGGCCTCGGCGACCGTGCGGGCCTCGCCGTCGGCCAGGAGCGGGTGGCGCCGGCGGGTCTCCTTGAATCGCGTGATGACCCGCGACTCGTCGCAGTCCAGGAACAGCACGCGCAACCCGTGGCCGCTCTCCTGGAGCTCCTGGATCACCCGGTCCATGTCCGGGAAGTGGGACGCCTCGCGCACGTCCATCACGACCGCCGCCCGCTCGATGGTCGGGTGGTCGTGGAGCAGACCGAGGAAGGTGCCGAGCAGCGGCGAGGGCATGTTGTCGACGCAGAACCAGTCCGCGTCCTCCAACGCTCTCAGGGCGGTCGTCTTGCCGGAGCCCGAGAGGCCGCTGATCACGACGAACTCGACGGGGGGTGCGGATCGGGGAAGCGACATGGTGCGCCACGGTCGGGAGGTCGGGGTCGACGGGGGCCGCCGACCCGGCTCGTCGGTTCTCGCCGGCCTGTCTGGACGGCGCGGTCCACGGACCGGGGCGGAGCGCGGCCCGATCCGCACCTCGGGGGACCCGGGCGTCGGGACCCCCGAGCGGGTCGCTCAGCCGCCGATCACGTTCGGGGTGGTGCTCTGAGCGCCCTTGTGGTGCTTGCGCTTGTTCTTGTCCTTGTTGAGCTGGCGGTCCAGCTTGTCCACGGCGAGGTCGATGGCCTCGTACATGTCTTCACGGGTCTCGCTGGCCACGAAGGTCTGCCCGTTGCCCGTGACCTGGAACTCCACGTTCTTGTTGAACTTCACCACGTCGAAGATGGTGTTGATGGCGAGCTCGCGATCCTCGTACCGCTCGAGCTTCTCCAGCTTGTCCAGGGTGTGGGTCTTGAGGGCCTCCGTCGAGTCCATGTGGCGGAACGTGAAGCTGACTTTCATGGACACTCCCGTGGTCGATGCGCGCCAGAGCGCGCGTTCAGTGGGCGACGTCTCCGCATCGGGCGGTGGTCGGGGGGACCTGCGCCCTCAGAAGAGCTCCTTCCGCTTGGAAGATGGTGGGATGTTCATCATCTCGCGATACTTCGCGACGGTCCTCCGCGCGATCCTGAGCCCCTCCTCCGAGAGCATCTTGCAGATCTTCTGATCCGACAGGGGCTTGTTCGGGTCCTCCTCCCCGATGATCTTGCGGATGCGCTGCTTGACGCTCTCCGACGCGAGGTCGGGGCCGCGGTTCGTCGATATCCGACTGTTGAAAAAATACTTGAGCTCGAAAATTCCCTGGGGCGTGTGCACGTACTTGTTGGTGGTCACGCGGCTGATGGTCGACTCGTGCATGCCGATGTCGTCGGCGACGTCCCGCAGGATGAGCGGGCGGAGGTACTCCACCCCCTTATCGAGGAACTCGCGCTGGAACTTGACGATGGATTCCGTCACGCGGCGGATCGTGTTCTGGCGCTGGTGGATGGACCGGATGAGCCAGACGGCGCTCCGGAACTTGTCCTGGATGAATTCGCGCGTCTTCTCGTCCGCCCCGCCCTTCTTGATCTGGCTCTCGTAGAAGTTCGAGATGCGCAGCTTCGGCATCCCGTCCTCGTTGAGCTGCACCACGTAGTCCTCGCCCACCTTCACCACGTAGACGTCCGGCGTGATGTAGTGGGTGGCCTCCGGGGCGTAGCTGCGGCCGGGCTTGGGCTCCAGGTGGCTGATGACGTCCATCGCCTCCCGGAGGTCCTCCTTGTCGATGTCCAGGTCCTTGAGGATGGCCGGCACGTTGCGCTTCTCAATGTGCTCCAGGTGGCGGTCGATGACCGCCTCGGCCACGTCCTCCTCGGGGTGGAAGTGACGCACCTGGACCAGCAGGCACTCTCTCAGGTCGCGCGCGGCCACGCCTACGGGATCGAACTGCTGCATGACCTCCAGCACGGCCTCGGCGTCCTCGACGTCCAGGCCGACCTCCTCCGCCAGCTCCGGCAGGAGCTCCCCGTTGAAGCGGCCGTTGGTGTCGATGTTGCCGATGATGCGCTCGCCCAGCTCCGCCTCCGCGTCTGTGAGCTGGGTCATGTGGAGCTGCCAGGACAGGTGCTCCTCGAGGGACTCGGAGGTGGACAGGGTCTGCTCGAGGCTCGGCAGGTCGTCGTCGTTGTAGCGGACCCCGCCGGAACCGGGCGAGTAGCTGTACTGGTTGTAGTTCTCGACGAACGACTCCCACTCGGAGTCCGTCGCGTCGCGCGCCTTCTCGTTTTCGGTCTGCTCCGCGATCTGCTCGGCCGGGGACGACTCGCTGCCGTTGAGCGTCGCGTTGGCCTCGCCGGCCTTGGCGAGCTCGGCGGTCCCCTCTTCGAGCACGGGGTTCTCGACCATCTCGTCCTGGATGGTCTCGAGCAGCTCGGGTCGGGAGAGCTGGAGCAGCTTGATCGCCTGCTGCAGCTGGGGCGTCATCACCAGCTGCTGCTGCATCTTCAGGTACTGCTTGAGCTCCATCCGCGCTCCTCGGCCCGGCGTGCCCTCGAGGCCGGACCCACCGTGAAATCTCGGGGGCTTGCTCAGCCGTGTGTCGACAATGTAGCACCGGGCCGGGGGGCGAACAAGGGGGCGGGAGTTTCTTTGGTACATTTATTGCTAGGTTAACGCCGCTTTCCCGTTGAAGGCGCCGCGCGGCACGTGATAGACTTCGCCCCCCTCGTTCATCCAGGTGCCTCCGGGATGGCCCCATGACGACACACGCCGCGCCCCTCCTCCCCTTCCTCTCGCTCGTCCTCCTGGAGGACCTCCCGGTCGCCTGTGGCGGCGACGACGGAGCCGTGAACGGCACGTCCTCGACGACGCTGAGGGCCAACCAGGACGACACGCCGGGGATCACGGACGGGACGTTCGACGTGCTCCACGAGTAGGCCGCCGGGTCCGAGCCCGATCCCGAGCCCGATCCCGGAGGCCCTGGAGGCCCGAATGTCCCGCCTGCTCCTCATCAACTGCCGCCCCGACCAGCGCCGGGTGGCCCTCATCGAGAACGGCCTGACCACGGAGCTGTTCTTCGAGCGACTTCGAGGCCGCAGCCTGGTGGGGAACATCTACAAGGGGCGCGTGGTGCGCGTGCTGCCCGGGATGCAGTGCGCCTTCGTGGAGGCGGGGCTGCAGCGGACGGCGTTCCTCTACGTGGGTGACGCCTACGAGCCGGAGCCGATCGAGGAGGACGAGGCCGCGGACCCGGACCAGGAGGTGGGGCGCGGCGCCGGCCATCCGCCCATCAAGGAGGTCCTCCAGCAGGGCCAGGACGTCCTGATCCAGGTGTCCAAGGAGCCCATCGGGCAGAAGGGCGCCCGGGTGACGACGCGCATCAGCCTGCCCGGGCGCTTCGTCGTGTTCCGCCCGGGGGCCTGGCAGGTGGGGGTGTCCCGGCGCATCACCGATCCGGCCGAGCGGGAGCGCCTCCGGGAGATCGCCCACCGCATCAAGCCCGAGGACGGCGGCCTGATCGTCCGCACGGTGGCCGAGGGGCTGGACGAGGAGGAGCTCCGGCAGGACCTGGAGTTCCTCACGGACCTCTGGGAGGACGTCCGGAAGCGCGCCCACGTGGTGAGCCCGCCGGAGCTGGTCCACGAGGATGTCGACGTGACCCTGCGCTCCATCCGGGATCTCCTCGCGGACGACGACGACCGGGTGCTGGTGGACGACGAGGCCGAGGCCGGCCGCATCCGGCACTTCGTCGAGCGCTTCATGCCGGGCTTCGAGGGCGCCATCGAGCTGTGGAGCGGGCCCGATCCCATGTTCGAGCGCTTCGGACTCGAGTGGGAGATCGCCCGCGCCGTGCGCCGGAAGGTCGGCCTGAAGTCCGGCGGGGACATCACCATCGACCGGACGGAGGCCCTCACGGCCATCGACATCAACACCGGTCGGTTCGTGGGGAAGACGTCGTTCGAGGAGACGGTGCTGGAGATCAACCTGGAGGCGGCGCGGGAGATCGCCTATCAGCTCCGCTTCCGGGACATCGGCGGGCTCATCGTCATCGACTTCGTCGACATGGCCCACGAGGTGAACCGCCAGCGCGTGCGCGACGTGCTGGTCGAGGAGCTCGCCAAGGACAAGGCGCGCTCCCACGTGCTTCCCATGAGCGAGCTGGGCCTCATCGAGATGACCCGCAAGCGGGTGCGCGAGTCCATCGTCCAGAGCCTCACCGAGCCGTGCTTCTACTGCGACGGCCGCGGCTACCTGCGGTCGCTCCAGGTCATCACCGACAACATCATCAGCCGCCTGCGACAGCTCGTGGTGAGCGGCGCACGGGGCGTCCTCCGGGTGATGGCCCACCCCAGGGTGGTCGAGCAGATCGTCGAGGACTGCCAGGAGACCATCACCGGCCTGGAGCAGAAGTTCGACGTCCAGATCGAGCTGAACGCCCGCGACGACCTCCACCTGGAGGAGATCGACATCGTGTGAGCTCGGCCACCTGGTCGTGGACGTGGTCGTGGTCGTGGTCGTGGTCGCGGACGTATACGTGGGCGTCCGTCGAGGTCGGACGCGGAGAGCGCAGCTCGAGCCCCGGAGCCCACGCGGACGGGCGCGAGGCGGTGACCCGCGCAACGAATCGCCCCGAACGCGTCACATGGAAGGTGGGTGGGCGGGGGTGGGTCCACCCGCGGCCGCGCCGCGACGAACCGTGAGCCGGTCCGGGACCGTGAGCCGGTCCGAGGGACGGCAGTCGCACCCGAGCCACGGGCTTCGACCGCCGGGGACGGCTCACGGTTCGTCACATGTCGCAAGACGGAGGGCTCGCGCAAAGACGCGAAGACGCAAAGGAAGACGGCATGCTTCGGCCCCGTGTGCTCGCTGTTGGCCTGCCGGTGACACGACCTCTCAGCCGAACCCGTGTGCAAGCGGCTCGCTGGCCTTTGGGTCTTGGCGGCTTGGCGGCTTGGCGGCTTGGCGGCTTGGCGGCTTGGCGCGCGATTGTCCGCGAGATCGCGGCTTCCCGAGATGCGTAGAACTGTCAGCCGGGGACGGCGATCCTACTCCAACCAGTCGTCCAGGCGCTCCCAGGCCTCCCGGATGCGCATGGTGCGCTCGTGGGCCCGGCGCTCGCGCGCCTCGTCGCCGTGGTGGGCGTGGCGGTCCGGGTGGTGCACGCGAAGCTGTCGGCGATAGGCCGCGCGCACCGTCTCGCGGTCGCTGCCCAGGGGGATCTCCAGGACGGCGTACGCCTCGCGCACCTCGGGCGGATAGGTGGGGCGCCGCGGGGGTGGCTCCGGCGCGCGCCGGACGTCCTCGTCCACCAGCGGCTCCACGTCCTCCTCGCCGCCCAGGAGCGGCTCGGCGGAGCGCTCGTCCCAGGCGTGGCGGGCGCGGTGTCCCCAGTGGTTGGCCTCGGCGCGGGCGAGTCGGCTCAGGCGGTCGAAGATCCCCATGTTCCGTGTTCCCTCGACGGTCGGCGTTGCGGGGCCCAGGATAGCACGGCGCGTCCCCGAGCACGGAGGACCGATGGACGCAGCCTTCGGCTACCTGGAACACCTGCGGGCCGTCCGAAATGCCTCGAAGCACACCCTGCGGGCCACGGAGGGGGACCTCCGGGACCTGCGGGAGTTCCTCTCGGAGCACGCCGAGGGGGTGGGCCCGGAGGACGTTGACCCCGTCCACCTGCGTGCCTACGTTGCCGACCTCGCCCAGCGGGTGGGCGCGCGCACGGTGGCGCGGAAGCTGTCCACCCTGCGCGGTTTCTACCGCTGGCTCGTACGCGACGGCCGACGAGACGACACGCCGATGCACGGCATCACCAACCCACGCCAGGGCCGCCCGCTCCCCGAGCCGGTGCCCGTGGACACCATGGTGGCCCTCCTCCAGGGGCCGCCAGGCGACGACGCGGCCTCGCTGCGCGACCGGGCCATCGTCCACCTGCTCTACGCCGCCGGCGTGCGCGTCTCCGAGCTGGTGGGCCTGGACGTCCACGACGTCGACCTGGACCAGGGCTGGGTGCGCGTCACGGGCAAGGGCCGCAAGACCCGGCGGGTTCCCATCCACGGCCGGTGCGCGGACGCCCTGCGCCTGTGGATCTCCCGGCGCGGCGAGGCCCTGGGGAAGGGCGGGTACACGGAGGATCACGGCGCCCTGTTCCTCAACCAGCGCGGCGGGCGGCTCACGGATCGGAGCGTCCGGCGCATCCTGGACCGGGAGGTCCTGCGCGTCGCGGCGGGGCAGCACGTCCACCCCCACAAGGTGCGCCACGCCTTCGCCACGCACCTCCTCGACGGCGGCGTCGACGTGCGCCACATCCAGGAGCTCCTGGGCCACGCCAGCATCTCCACGACCCAGGTCTACACCCACGTCGGCATCGACCGGCTCATCCGCGTCTACGACGCCGCCCACCCGCGGGCGGAGCTCGATCAGGAGTCCCAAGATGGCTGAAGCCATGCGAGGCACGACCATCCTCTCCGTCCGCAAGGCGGGCCGGGTGGTCATCGCCGGTGACGGGCAGGTCACCCTCGGCAACACGGTGATGAAGGGCAGCGCCAGTAAGGTGCGACGCCTGCACGGCGGCCGGGTCATCGTCGGCTTCGCAGGGAGCACCGCCGACGCCTTCACCCTGTTCGAGCGCTTCGAGGGCAAGCTCCAGGAGTACGGCGGGAACCTGCGCCGGGCGGCCGTGGAGCTGGCCAAGGACTGGCGGACCGACCGGATGCTCCGGCGTTTGGAGGCCCTGCTCATCGCCGCCGACCCGAAGGACACCCTGGTCCTGAGCGGCGCCGGCGACGTCATCGAGCCCGATCACGGCGTGGCCGCGGTGGGCTCCGGGGGCAAGTTCGCCGAGGCGGCCGCCCTCGCGCTGATGCGCCACGCCGACCTGGACGCCCGGGCCATCGCCGAGGAGGGCATGCGCATCGCGGCAGACATCTGCATCTACACCAACGACCACCTCACCATCGAGGAGCTGGAGGCCGAGGCATGAGCGAGCCCATGACGCCCGGCGAGGCCCACGAGCTGACCCCCCGCGAGCTGGTGGCGGAGCTGGACCGCTACATCATCGGCCAGGCCAACGCGAAGCGCGCCGTGGCGGTGGCCCTGCGCAACCGCTGGCGCCGGCAGCAGGTCGAGCCGCCCCTGCGCGACGAGATCACCCCGAAGAACATCATCATGAAGGGCCCCACGGGCGTCGGGAAGACGGAGATCGCCCGCCGCCTGGCCCGCCTGGCCCGGGCGCCCTTCGTGAAGGTGGAGGCCTCCAAGTTCACCGAGGTGGGCTACGTGGGCCGGGACGTGGAGTCCATGATCCGCGACCTGGTGGAGGTGGCCATCAAGATGGTCCAGGAGGAGGAGCTGGAGCGCGTGCAGGACCGGGCGCGCCAGCACGCCGAGGATCGGCTCCTGGACCTGCTCCTGCCGCGCAAGCACCGGCCCGAGTTCGAGGAGCAGGGCGACGAGGGCGCGGCCGGGCAGGGCACCCGCGAGAAGCTGCGGCGCCTGTTCCGCGAGGGACACCTGGACGACCGCGAGGTGGAGCTCCAGGTCACCGAGTCGAACATGCCCGTCATGGAGGTGTTCTCGAACGCCGGCATGGAGGAGATGGGCATCAACCTCAAGGACAGCCTGGACCACCTCTTCCCGAAGAAGACCAAGTCCAAGCGCATGAAGGTGGGCGACGCCTTCGAGATCCTGGTGGACGAGGAGGGTCAGAAGCTCGTGGACCACGACAAGGTGGTCCAGGAGGCCCTCGTCCGCGCCCAGGAGAACGGCATCATCTTCCTGGACGAGCTGGACAAGGTGGCGGGGCGCCAGGCCGCGTCGTCGCAGGGTCCGGACGTGAGCCGCGAGGGGGTTCAGCGGGATCTCCTACCCATCGTCGAGGGCTCCACGGTGAACACCAAGCACGGCATGGTGCGCACCGACCACGTCCTCTTCGTGGCGGCCGGTGCGTTCCACGTGGCCAAGGTCGCGGACATGATCCCGGAGCTTCAGGGCCGCTTTCCCATCCGCGTGGAGCTGGACAGCCTCACGGAGGAGGACTTCGTCCGCATCCTGACGGAGCCCGAGAACTCCCTGACCCTCCAGTACACGGCGCTCATGGACACGGAGGGCGTCCACCTGGACTTCAAGGAGGACGGCATCGCGCGCATCGCCCACGTGGCCTCCGAGGTGAACGATCGCCAGGAGAACATCGGCGCCCGACGCCTCCACACGGTCATGGAGCGTCTCCTGGAGGAGCTGAGCTTCTCCGCGACGGAGATGGACGGCGCCACCGTGACCGTGGATGCTCCCTTCGTGGACCAGACCCTCGAGGGCGTCCTCGAGGATCCGGACCTGGAGCAGTACATCCTCTAACCCACGTGGTCGTGGTCGTGGTCGTGGTCGTGGACGACTCCGGGGCCACCGCGCCACGCCCCGCCGGAGGGATCTCGACGTGACCACCCTCTTCCCGGACCAGAGCACCGACGACCTCCTGGCCCGCGCCCGGGCCCACCACACGCCGAACTACCGGCAGCTTCCCCTGTTCCTCGTCCGCGGGGAGGGGGTGTGGGTCTGGGATCGCGACGGGCGGCGCTATCTGGACATGATCGCGGGCATCGCCGTGTGCTCCCTGGGCCACGCGCATCCGCGGCTGGTCGACGCCGTTCGGGACCAGGCGGACAAGATCGTCCACTGCTCGAACCTCTACTACAACGAGCCGGCCCTCGCGCTCATGGACGAGCTGACGAGGCTCAGCTTCGCCGACCGGGTGTTCTTCACCAACAGCGGCACGGAGTCCAACGAGGCCGCCCTGAAGATCGCCCGGCGCTACTGGAGCCAGGTGCGCGAGCGGCCCGACCGCTCGGACTTCCTGGCCTTCCGCGAGAGCTTCCACGGCCGGAGCTTCGCCTCCCTGAGCGCCACCGGGCAGCCGAAGTACCACGAGGGCTTCGAGCCCCTGCTGCCGGGCTTCCACTTCGCGGACTTCGGCGACATCGCCTCCGTGGAGGAGGCCCTGGACCAGGCCGGGGACCGGGTCGGCGCCATCCTGGTCGAGCCGATCCAGTGCGAGGGCGGCCTGCGGGTCCCACCGGAGGGCTTCCTCCGGAAGCTCCGGAAGCTGTGCGACGAGCGCGACGTCCTGCTGATGCTCGACGAGGTGCAGACGGGCATCGGCCGCACGGCCGAGTGGTTCTGCTACGAGATCGAGGGGATCCGGCCCGACGTGATGACCCTGGCGAAGGGCCTCGGTGGCGGCGTGCCGGTGGGCGCCATGGTCTGCACGGACGAGGTGGGCCAGGGCTTCCAGCCGGGGAGCCACGCGTCCACGTTCGGGGGCAACCCCCTGGCCACGCGGGCCGGGCTGGAGGTGCTCCGGACCATCGAGCAGGAGCAGCTCCTCGACCACGTCTACGAGGCCGGCGAGCACCTGGGACGCGGGCTGCAGGGGCTCGTGGAGAAGTACCCGGACAAGTGCGTGGAGACGCGCGGCTTCGGGTTGCTCCGCGGCCTGGAGCTGAAGGTCGACGACGCGGAACTCCCCGGGCGCGTGGTGGCGAAGGCCCGCGAGGAGGGCCTGCTGATCAACGCCGTGGCCGGGAGGGTGCTCCGGTTCGCGCCGCCGCTCGTGGTCCAGCGCGGGCACCTGGACGCCGCCCTGGAGATCCTCGACGGAGCCCTGGCGGCGTCCTGACGGCAGGGCAATCGCAAAGTCGGACAAGTGAGGGCGGCGCGGCGGTACGGCGCCCGGCGCCGGATTGTATCCGCTCGGAAACGATGGATTCTGCGCGTTCGAGAGCAGGCAAGGGCAAGGGCAAGGGCAAGGGCAAGGGAGGGCGGTCGACTTTGCGACCGCCCTGGTCCTGACGGCAGGGCAATCGCAAAGTCGGACAAGTGAGGGCGGCGCGGCGGTACGGCGCCCGGCGCCGGA
>JBNJGB010000022.1:101568-112364 GCA_051747385.1 Myxococcota bacterium | reverse complement strand
CGAGGCGCAGGTCGCCGATGGTGGCCCCGTCCACGTCCCGGCGGGCCCGTCCGACCGTCGTGAGGTCGTCGCCGAACTGATAGAGGGCGACCGGGAACACCAGGCCGATGTCCGCCACGTCGCCGAGGCCCATGGCGCCGCTCAGCTCCGCGCGGAGCTGGCCCTCCACCGGGTGGGAGACGGTGTCGTCGCCGATCCGCGAGCCCTCGGTGAGGGGCTCGTGGACGTAGTGGAGGAACGCGCCCGCCGACCAGTCCAGGTGCTCCAGGACGTCCGTCGAGGAGACCACGAGCAGGTTCCGGTGCTGGGCCGGCAGCGGCGCGAAGCCGTCCACCTGGACCGCCCCGCCGTCGCTCGCCTCGGCCGTGGGAGCCGCCAGCAGCAGGCCCGCCGCCGCCAGGGTGCCCAGGATGTCCCGCGCGTGGCGGCGGGAGCGGAGGCGCCAGGCCAGCAGCAGGACCAGCCACAGGGCGAGGGCGGGCAGCAGCCCGCGGCCGTCGCCGCCGCCTGAGCAGGACGGGCCGCCTTGGAGCTCGGTGTCGGCGCGCTCGCCGGAGCCGGCCTCCTGGCCCTCGAGGAAGGCGTAGAGCTCGTCGGATCGGCCGTCCGGCGTGCCGTCGCCGTCGCTGTCCCGAGCCCGCGGGTCGAGGCCCAGCATCTCCTCCAGGGCGTCGTCGACCCCGTCGCCGTCCACGTCCGGGTCCGCACAGTTGGGCGTGCCGTCCCCGTCCATGTCGGCGGCGTCGTCGGCGTCGGGGAGGTGGGCGGGATCCCGGGGATCGGTCCCGCACGCGGCCTCCACCTCGTCCGGCACCCCGTCGCCGTCGTCGTCCGGGTCCGCGCAGTTCGCCAGGCCGTCGTCGTCGTCGTCCTGCATCGCCCGCGGGCCCGGTGTGGACGTCGGGTCGGTCGGGCTGGTGCCGCAGAGCTCCTCGGCGCCGTCCGGCCAGCCGTCCCCGTCCGTGTCGTCGTCCGCGAGATCGCAGGCGCCGTCGCCGTCGAGGTCCGCGGGCACGTCGTCGGGATCCAGGGGCGCGGTCTCGCAGAGGACCTCCTCCCCGTCGCCGGCGCCGTCTCCGTCCGTGTCGGCGAGCAGCGGGCTGGTCTCGACCGCGGACTGCTCGCCGTCTCCGTTCGCGTCCTCCTGCCCGTCGGTCAGGCCGTCTCCGTCCGTGTCCGCCGCGGTCGGATCCGTGGGGGCGCACCCGCCGTCCGTGCCGTCGTCGTAGCACCCCTCGCGCTCGGTGCGATCGTCCAGGCCGTCCCCGTCCGTATCGGCCGACGTGGGGGAGGTCTCTCCGTCGTCGAGGAGGCCGTTGCCGTTGGCGTCCTCCTCGCCGTCCAGGAGCCCGTCTCCGTCCGTGTCGGGGGCGTGGGGATCGGTGCCCGCCTGGCGCTCGACGACGTCGTCGAGGCCGTCGCCGTCGGTGTCCGGATCGCCGCAGTCGGGGATGCCGTCGCCGTCCAGATCCCCGAGGTTGGAGCCCTCCGGGACGCTGGAGGCGTCCAGGGGATCGGTGCCGCAGGCGTTTTCGTCCGCGTCCGTCCGCCCGTCGCCGTCGGTGTCCTCGTCGAGCGCATCGCAGACGCCGTCGCCGTCCAGATCGCTCGGGACGTCGCTCGCGTCGAGGGGGTCGCTCCCGCAGGCCTCCTCGTCCTCGTCGGACCAGTCGTCGCCGTCGTCGTCGAAGTCCACGGCGTCGCAGATCCCGTCGTCGTCGTGGTGCAGCTCGGGCACGTCGGGCGTGTCCGCCGTGTCGAGCGGGTCCGAGCCGCAGAGCTCCTCCTCCAGGTCGCCGAAGCCGTCGCCGTCGTCGTCGGGATCGGCGCAGTCGATCATGCCGTCGCCGTCGAAGTCCGACGTGGGCGGCGTGTCGCCGGCGTCCTCCGGATCCGTCCCGCATCGGGCCTCGAACACGTTGGAGACGCCGTCTCCGTCCCGATCGGGATCGACCCCGTCGCCGACGCCGTCCTGGTCCAGGTCCGAGGTCTCCGTCGGGTCCTTCGGGAACGCGTCGAAGCCGTCGTCGACCCCGTCGCCGTCGTCATCGGGGTCGGCGTTGTCGCCCACGCCGTCTCCGTCGGTGTCGCGGTGCTCCGTGGGATCGAGAGGGAAGGCGTCCTCGTCGTCTGGGATGCCGTCGCCGTCGTCGTCCGGATCGACGCCGTCGGCGATGCCGTCTCCGTCCGTGTCCAGGTACAGGGAGGGATCGTCGGGCGCCGGATCGGCGTTGTCGCCGACGCCGTCCCCGTCGGAGTCCGCCCACTCGGTGGGATCGAGGGGGAAGGCGTCCTCGTCGTCGGGCACCCCGTCGCCGTCGTCGTCGTCGTCCAGCTCGTCGACCACGCCGTCTCCGTCCGTGTCCACGGTGCGGTTGGGGTCGTCCGGGAACAGATCGGCGTTGTCTCCGACGCCGTCCCCGTCGCTGTCCGCCGTCTCGTCCGGATCCTTCGGGAAGGCGTCGAAGCCGTCGTTGACGCCGTCTCCGTCGTCGTCGGAGTCCGCGTTGTCTCCGACGCCGTCGCCGTCGGTGTCGACCCACTCGCTGGGGTTGTTCGGGAAGGCGTCCTCGTCGTCGGGCACCCCGTCGCCGTCGTCGTCGGTGTCGGCGTTGTCACCGACGCCGTCTCCGTCCGTGTCCTTCCACTCGCCCGGATCCTTCGGGAAGGCGTCCTCGTCGTCGGGGACGCCGTCTCCGTCGTCGTCCTCGTCCTCCACGTCCGCGATCCCGTCGCCGTCCGTGTCGAGGGAGATCGAGGGATCGAGCGGCGCCGGGTCTGCCTGGTCTCCGACTCCGTCGCCGTCCGAGTCGTACGCCTCGGTGGGATCGCTCGGGAAGGCGTCTTCGTCGTCGGGGACGCCGTCTCCGTCGTCGTCCTCGTCGAGCTCGTCCACGATGCCGTCGCCGTCCGTGTCGACGGAGCGCGCCGGATCCCAGGGGAAGAGATCCTCGTTGTCCCCGGCGCCGTCGCCGTCCGTGTCCTTCCACTCGTCCGGATCCTTCGGGAACGCGTCGGCGGCGTCGGGGACGCCGTCTCCGTCGTCGTCCGGGTCGCAGGCGTCGACCACCCCGTCGCCGTCGGTGTCCACGTCGTCCGGCGGTGGGGACGCGAGGAGCGGGCACTCGTCCTCGTCGTCTGGGATGCCGTCGCCGTCGTCATCCGGGTCGCAGGCGTCGCCGAGGCCGTCCAGGTCCGTGTCGAGCTGATCGACATTGGCCTTCGTCGGGCAGTTGTCGTGCGCGTCGAGGACGCCGTCTCCGTCGTCGTCGGTGTCGGCGTGGTCTCCGACGCCGTCTCCGTCCGTGTCGTGCTGCTCGCTCGGATCGAAGGGGAAGGCGTCCTCGTGGTCGGGGACGCCGTCTCCGTCGTCGTCCGTGGACGTGTCGTCGTCGTGGGGCAGGAGGTCGAGGGCGTCCGGGATGCCGTCTCCGTCGTCGTCGGGATCCGCGTTGTCTCCGACGCCGTCGCCGTCGGTGTCGACCCACTCGTTCGGGTCGTCCGGGAAGGCGTCCTCGCCGTCTCCGACGCCGTCTCCGTCCGAGTCGGTGTGCTCCGTGGGATCGAGGGGGAAGGCGTCGTCGTCGCCGCCCACGCCGTCTCCGTCGGGATCGTCGTCGCAGGCGTCTCCCACGGTGTCGCCGTCCATGTCCTCCTGGCCGGGATCGGGGGTCTTCGGGCAGACGTCGCGGCCATCGGGGACGCCGTCTCCGTCGTCGTCGGGATCACACGCGTCGCCGACGCCGTCCCCGTCCGTGTCCGCCTGATCGGTGTTGGCCGCCAGGGGGCAGTTGTCCTCGTCGTCGCCGACGCCGTCGTTGTCGTCGTCGTCGTCCGCGATGTCCGGCGTGCCGTCCCCGTCGCTGTCGCGACCGTCCGGGATGCGCGGGAAGAGGTCCATCGTGTCGGGGATGCCGTCGCCGTCGTCGTCGGGATCCGCGTTGTCTCCGACGCCGTCGCCGTCGGTGTCGACCCACTCGGTGGCGTCGTCCGGGAAGGCGTCCTCGCCGTCTCCGACGCCGTCTCCGTCCGAGTCCGTGTGCTCGGAGGGATCGAGGGGGAAGGCGTCCTCGTCGTCCGGGACGCCGTCTCCGTCGCTGTCGGGATCGCAGGCGTCGGGGACGCCGTCTCCGTCCGTGTCCTGGCTCGACGTGCCGTCGTCGTAGGGGCACTCGTCGTCCACGTCGGGGATGCCGTCGCCGTCGTCGTCCGGGTCACAGGCGTCGCCGAGGCCGTCGCCGTCGAAGTCCGCCTGCGCGGGGTCGTAGACCTCGGGGCAGACGTCGTCCTCGTTCGGGACGCCGTCCTCGTCGTGATCCGAGTCGCAGGCATCGCCCAGCCCGTCGCCCTCCACGTCGGCCTGGTCGGGGTTGTCCACCCGGGGGCAGTTGTCGTCCCGGTCCGGGACGCCGTCGCCGTCGTCGTCCGGATCGCAGGCGTCGCCGAGGCCGTCCCCGTCCAGGTCCGCCTGGAGGGGGTTGATGGCGGCCGGGCAGTTGTCGTCTCGGTCCGGGACGCCGTCTCCGTCGTCGTCGGGATCCGCGTTGTCTCCGACCCCGTCGCCGTCGACGTCGCTCCACTCGTCCGGATCCAGCGGGAAGGCGTCCTCGTCATCGGGCACGCCGTCGTCGTCGTCGTCGGAGTCGAGGTGGTCTCCGAGGCCGTCGCCGTCCGAGTCGACCCACTCGTCCGGATCCGTCGGGAAGCGATCCGCGTGATCCGGGACGCCGTCTCCGTCCGTGTCGACGGACTCGTCGGGGTCGTCCGGGAAGGCGTCCCGGCTGTCGGGCACGCCGTCGCCGTCGCTGTCGGCGCTGGCGTCCGGATCCATCGGGAAGGCGTCCTGAGCGTCGCTCACCCCGTCTCCGTCCGTGTCGGTGTCCGCCTCGTCGCCGATCCCGTCGCCGTCCAGGTCGGAGGTCTCGCTCGGATCGTCCGGGAAGGCGTCGGCGTTGTCGCCCACCCCGTCGCCGTCCGAGTCCTCCGACTCCGTGGGATCGCGGGGGAAGGCGTCCAGGGCGTCCGGGGTGCCGTCCCCGTCGTCGTCCGGGTCGGCGTTGTCGCCCACGCCGTCTCCGTCCGTGTCGAGCCACTCGTCGGGATCGTCGGGGAAGGCGTCCTCGCCGTCGGGGACGCAGTCGCCGTCGTCGTCGTCGTCGTCGTGGACTTCGGGGCAGGGGTCGGCGTCGTCGCCGATGCCGTCTCCGTCCGTGTCGAGCCACTCGGCGGGGTCGTCGGGGAAGGCGTCGTCCTCGTCGGGGACGCAGTCGTCGTCGGCGTCGTCGTCGTCGTGGACCTCGGGGCAGGGGTCGGCGTTGTCGCCGATGCCGTCTCCGTCCGTGTCGAGCCACTCGGCGGGGTCGTCGGGGAAGGCGTCCTCGTCGTCGGGAGCGCAGTCGCCGTCGGCGTCCTCGTCGGGCCGCGTCTGCGGGCAGGGATCCTCCGCGTCGGGGATGCCGTCGCCGTCGTCGTCGGAGTCGGCGTTGTCCCCGACGCCGTCCCCGTCCGTGTCCACGACCTCGGAGGGGTTGTCCGGGAAGGCGTCCGCGTGGTCTCCGACGCCGTCGTTGTCCGTGTCCTCCCACTCCTCCGGATCCTCGGGGAAGGCGTCTGCGTTGTCGCCCACCCCATCGCCGTCGGTGTCGTCCCACTCGTCGGGGTCGTCCGGGAACGCGTCTGCGTTGTCGCCCACGCCGTCGCCGTCGGTGTCGACCGTCTCGGACGGATCCTCGGGGAAGGCGTCTGCGTGGTCGCCCACGCCGTCGCCGTCGGAGTCGTCCCATTCGTCGGGATCGTCCGGGAAGGCGTCTGCGTGGTCGCCCACGCCGTCGCCGTCGGTGTCGACCGTTTCGGACGGATCCTCGGGGAAGGCGTCTGCGTGGTCGCCCACGCCGTCGCCGTCGGTGTCGTCCCACTCGTCGGGATCCTCGGGGAAGGCGTCTGCGTGGTCCCCGACGCCGTCTCCATCCGTGTCCACCCACTCCGTACCGTCCGCGGGGAAGGGGTCCTCGTCATCGGGGATGCCGTCGCCGTCGTCGTCGTCGTCGCAGGCGTCGCCCACGCCGTCTCCGTCCGTGTCCGCCTGGGACCAGGCCGCGAGGCGGGGGCAGTTGTCCTCCGCGTCGGGGATGCCGTCGCCGTCGTCGTCGTCGTCGCAGGCGTCCCCGGCGCCGTCCCCGTCGAGGTCGGCCTGGCTCGGGTTCGGGATCGAGGGGCAGTTGTCTCCGTCGTTCGGGACGCCGTCCCCGTCGCGATCCGGGTCGCAGGCGTCGCCCACGCCGTCTCCGTCCGCGTCCTCCTGGAGGGGGTCGGAGACGCCGGGGCAGATGTCCACGTCGTCGTCGACGCCGTCTCCGTCCGCGTCGGGGTCGCAGGCGTCACCCAGCCCGTCGCCGTCGGTGTCCCGCTGATCCGGGTTGGTGGTCCGGGGGCAGTTGTCCCGGGCGTCCGGGATGGCGTCCCCGTCGTCGTAGAGGTCCTGCTCGTCGCCGAGGCCGTCCCCGTCGGCGTCCGCCCACTCGTCCGGATCGTCGGGGAAGGCGTCCTCGTCGTCCGCCACGCAGTCGCCGTCGGAGTCGTCCTGGGGCCGCGTCAGCGGGCAGGGGTCGTCCGAGTCGGGGATCCCGTCGTTGTCGTCGTCGGGATCGCAGGCGTCTCCGAGTCCGTCTCCGTCCGTGTCGATCTGGCTGGGGTTGGCCACCTCCGGGCAGTTGTCCGCCGCCGGGCACACGCCGTCCCCGTCCGTGTCGCGCCCGTCGTCGGTGCCCGTGTCGTCCTCCGGGCACGGGTCGCAGGCGTCTCCGAGGCCGTCTCCGTCCCCGTCCACCTGGTCGGCGTCCGCGACGAGGGGGCAGAGGTCCTCGTCGTCTGGGACGCCGTCGCCGTCGTCGTCGGGATCGCAGGCGTCTCCGAGTCCGTCCCCGTCCGTGTCGAGCTGCTCGGGATCGGCGACGAGGGGGCAGCCGTCCTGGTCGTCTGGGACGCCGTCGCCGTCGTCGTCGGGATCGCAGGCGTCTCCGAGTCCGTCTCCGTCCGTGTCGACCTGCTCGGGGTCGGCGACGAGGGGGCAGCCGTCCTGGTCGTCTGGGACGCCGTCGTCGTCGTCGTCCTCGTCGCAGGCGTCCGGGAGCGTGTCCCCGTCCGTGTCCGTCTGCGACGGATTGTAGTCCACCCGGCAGACGTCGGCCTCGTCCAGGATCCCGTCGCCGTCGTCGTCGGGATCGCAGGCGTCTCCGAGTCCGTCCCCGTCCGTGTCGACCTGCTCCGGGTTGGGGACGAGGGGGCAGTTGTCCTCGCAGGACCACCAGCCGTCCTCGTCCAGATCCCCGACCGGATCCGTGGGGCAGCGGTCGCACGCGTCTCCGAGTCCGTCCCCGTCCACATCGGACTGATCCCCGTTCGGCTCGAGCGGGCAGTTGTCCAGCGCATCGGCGATGCCGTCTCCGTCCGCGTCCACGTCGCAGACGTCGCCGACACCGTCGCCGTCGGCGTCCCGCTGGAGCTCGTTGGGCACCGTCGGGCAGTTGTCCGCGCAGCCCTCGGTCAGGCCCCCGGCACACGCGGCGAGCTCCTCGTCTTCGTCGACGCCGTCTCCGTCCGCGTCGGTGTCGCAGGCGTCGCCGACGCCGTCCCCGTCCGGGAACTGGCCCGGATGCTCCGGCGTGGACAGGGTCTTCTCGGTCGTGTCCGCCTGATCCGGGTTGAAGGTCAGCGGGCAGTTGTCGTCGCAGCCGGTGGTCTCGCTGTCCTCGCACGGGTTCTCCCCGTCGCCCTCGGGGATGCCGTCTCCGTCGTCGTCGGGATCGCACGCGTCGCCGAGCGGCGTGATCGCGCTCGCCTGCTCCAGGGCCGCGTCCGTGTTGGTCTGCTCCGGGTTGTAGACGTCGGGGCAGTTGTCCTCGTGGTTGGCGTAGAGGTCCCCGTCCCGATCCGGGTCGCACGCGTCTCCGAGCCCGTCCCGGTCGAGATCTCCCTGATCGGGATCGGGCACCAGCGGGCAGACGTCGGCCCCGTCCGGCACGCCGTCCCCGTCGTCGTCGGGATCGCAGGCGTCTCCGAGGCCGTCTCCGTCCGTGTCCACCTGCTCGGGGTTGGCGACCTCGGGGCAGTTGTCGTCGCAGCCGGCGGTCTCGCCGTCCTCGCAGGGATCGGAGCCGTCGCCCTGGGGCACCCCGTCGTCGTCGATGTCCGCGTCGCAGGCGTCGCCGATGCCGTCGCTGTCCGTGTCCGCCTGGTCGTTGTTGGGGACCAGCGGGCAGTTGTCGAGGACGTCGAGCCAGATGTCTCCGTCGTCGTTGGCGTCGCAGGCGTCGCCGATGCCGTCTCCGTCCGAGTCCTCCTGGAGCGGGTTCGGCACGAGCGGGCAGTTGTCCGCGTCCAGGTCGCCGACCCCCTCGTCGGGGACGCCGTCGTCGTCGTCGTCGGGGTCGCAGACGTCGCCCAGCCCGTCCCCGTCGGCGTCGTCCTGGGTGGGGTTGGCGATCTCGGGGCAGTTGTCCGTGCCGTCCTTGACGCCGTCCCCGTCGGAGTCGACGTCGCAGACGTCCCCGACCCCGTTGCCGTCGCTGTCCGTCTGGTCCGGGTTCGGCGTGCGGGGGCAGTTGTCCTGGCATCCGGAAGTCTGGCCCCCCTTGCAGCGGCTGGTCCCGTCGCCCTCGGGGATGCCGTCCCCGTCGTCGTCGGGATCGCCGCAGACGTTCACGACCTCGAAGCAGTAGAGGTGGCGGGACTCGTTGCAGGTCGCGTCCTCCTCCTGGTCCAGGCGCGTCCACTCGCTCCCCGTGCTCCGCGCCCGCCCCACGGCCCCCTGGAAGTCCGGGTTCGCGGTGGTCCACTCGTTGCAGTGGGCGCTGGAGCCGCTCGAGTGGGCGCGGCCGTTGGTCGCGACGAAGGTCCAGGCGCGCGGATCGTCCTGGGGCGACAGCGCCTCGCCGGTCTCGGTCCGGAGCACGGGATGGACCAGGACCGGCGCCTCGTCGGTCAGGGCCGTCCAGTTGTCGGCCACGACCGGGTTGTCCCGGAGGGTCTCCGTGTCGTCCAACAGCACGTACGGGAAGGTCGCGTGGGGGAGGCGATCGGCCGGGCCCTCCGCGGGTGTCGCGAGCCAGGCCCGCCACGTGCCTCCCAGGGAGGCGTCGTCGGCGAGGCCCTGACACAGGTCGTCGGCTCCGTCGAGGCCGCCCAGGCTCCCCCGATAGGTCTGCGAGGAGATGAACACCCGACTCCGGCAGGTGTTGCCGCGATCACACAGGCCGTCGCCGTCCAGGTCGGGTCCGTCCCGCTCCGGATCCGGGCCGGCGCCCGACGTGCAGTCGTCGCACTGATCCCCGTCCTCGTCCAAGCCGCAGACGGTCGGCAGCTTGGGCGCCGGGTCCAGGGTGTCGATGACCGTGTCCCCGTCGTCGTCGGGGTCGCAGGCGTCGCCGAGTCCGTCGCCGTCGGTGTCGAGCTGGTCCGGGTCCGCGACCAGGGGACAGATGTCGTCCTCGTCGAGGACGCCGTCGCCGTCGTCGTCGTCGTCGACGCAGTCCGCCTCGCCGTCGCCGTCCGTGTCGGGGAAGCCCTCGTCGGTGACGGCGTCGCAGTCGTTGTCCTGCCCGTCGCAGGTGGCCTCCTCCTCCTCGTACGCCGCCGGCGCCTTGCAGTTTCCGTCCGAGGCCCCCACGGAGCCTCCGTCGGCGCAGACGCCCTCCGAGAGGCCGAGGTAGTCGCAGGAGCAGCCCTCGTCCGTGATGCCGTCGCAGTTGTTGTCCAGGTCGTCGCAGGTGTGCTCGTTCTGCTCGTAGTCGTCGGGCTTGATGGAGCACGTGCCGTCGGTCGACGAGGTGGTGCCTCCGCCGTCGCAGACGCCCACGTCGATCCCGTCGTAGTCGCAGGGGCAGCCCTCGTCGACGACGCCGTCGCAGTCGGCGTCCGTCCCGTCGCAGATCTCCTCCTCGGCAGGCTCGCCGGCGGAGCAGGTGTCCTGCTCCTCGCCCTCGACACACTGCGTCTGCCCCGTCGCCGCGCACGCGCCGGTGCCGCAGGAGGTGGCCTCGGGGGCGTAGTCCTCGTCGATCTCCCCGTCGCAGTCGTCGTCGACGCCGTCGCAGGTGGTGTCGTCGCTCGCGGACGGGGACCCCGGGGAGCACGTGTCCTCCACGGAGCCGTCCACGCACTCGGTCTGTCCGGTGGCCTCGCAGACGCCCTGACCGCAGGAGGTGGCCTCGGGGACATAGTCCTCGTCGGTCTCCCCGTCGCAGTCGTCGTCGACGCCGTCGCAGGTGGTGTCGTCGCTCGCGGACGGGGACCCCGGGGAGCACGTGTCCTCGACGCTTCCGTCGACGCACTCGGTCTGTCCGGTGGCCTCGCAGGCGCCCTCGCCGCAGGAGGTGGCCTCGGAGACGTAGTCCTCGTCGGTCTCCCCGTCGCAGTCGTCGTCGACGCCGTCGCAGGTGGCGTCGTCCGCGTCCGCGGCGCCGGGAGAGCAGGAGTCCTCGACGCTTCCGTCGACGCAGGAGGTGGTCCCGGTGGCCTCGCAGGCGCCCTCGCCGCAGGAGGTGGCCTCGGAGACGTAGTCCTCGTCGGTCTCTCCGTCGCAGTCGTCGTCGACGCCGTCGCAGGTGGCGTCGTCCGCGTCCGCGGCGCCGGGGGAGCAGGAGTCCTCGACGCTTCCGTCGACGCACTCGGTCTGTCCGGTGGCCTCGCAGGCGCCCTCTCCGCAGGAGGTGGCCTCGGAGACGTAGTCCTCGTCGGTCTCTCCGTCGCAGTCGTCGTCGACGCCGTCGCAGGTGGCGTCGTCCGCGTCCGCGGCGCCG
>JBNJGB010000022.1:0-101468 GCA_051747385.1 Myxococcota bacterium | reverse complement strand
GGGAAGCAGGAGTCCTCGACGCTTCCGTCCACGCACTCGGTCTGTCCGGTGGCCTCGCAGGCGCCCTCGCCGCAGGAGGTGGCCTCGGAGACGTAGTCCTCGTCGGCCTCGCCGCTGCAGTCCTCGTCCACGCCGTCGCAGGTGGTGTCCTCCGTGGCGTAGTCCGGGTCGTGCGCGCTGTAGGTGGCCTCGGTGCACGCGTCCCAGGTCCCGTCCGTGCACAGGTCGGCCGTCTTCGTCGCCCCGGCGCACACGCCGTCCTGGAGGGTGCACTGTGTGGTGCCCTCGCAGCACGTGCTGGTCTCGCCGAGGTCGCCGATGCACGCCCACGATCCGCCCGTGGTGACCGTGCAGTCGTCCTCGCAGCCGTCGCCGTTGATCGCGTTCCCGTCGTCGCACTCCTCCGTGGAGTGCAGGGAACCGTCGGGCGAGCCCCCGTCGCACGCTGCCCGGGCGAGCCCCGGCGTGAACACCAGCCCGGCGCCCAGGAGCGCCGTCAGCAGCCCGAACCGAACCGTCCGCCTCATGGGGCCTCCGTCGAGGGCTTCACGACCACGATGTACTCGCCGACCGCGCCGCCGCGCGCCTCCACGACGATGCGGAGGGGCTGGGCCGCGCCCACGGTCAGGCCGGTGGCGGCCGCGAAGCGCTCGTCTCCGCCGTCGTCGTCCTCCGCCAGGACCACCGGCTCGTCGGCCCCGCCGTCGTAGACCGTGACGAGCGTGTCGAGGCTCGAGCCGCAGTAGCTCGTCGTGATCACGTCGTAGGAACCCTCCCCCACGGTCAGGGTGAAGGTGTCCTCGTCGTAGGGTTCGTCCACGGCGGAGTGCAGGCGCTCGCCCAGGAGCAGGGACACGGGCGGCTCGTCGCCCTCCGGCTCCGGCGCCGTCAGCAGGGGGACGCAGACGCCTCCGTCCTGCGGATCGCTGCACTTCTGGTCGGCGCAGGCGCAGGGCTCGTCGAGGCTGCATCCGGCCGTGCGGGCCTCCACCTCGTACGGTCCGAGGGCGCCGGCGTCGCCCGTGACCCTGAGCAGGTAGGTGCCGTCGGCGGGGACGACGAACCCGTCCAGGGCCGCCTCCTTGCCGCCCGCGCCGTCGTCCCCGGCGTACGCCAGCTCGGTGGTCCCGTCGGCCTCGTACAGCCGCAGCCGGGTGTCCACGACCTGCTGGGCCTCACCGTCCGTGGCCTCGTCGCAGGACGTCCTCGCGGTGATGGCCAGGGGCGTGCCGGCCTGCAGGTCCAGGCGGTACCAGTCCTCGTCCGACGGCGAGCCGAGGCGACCCAGCACGGGCTGGTCCAGGGGCAGATCCACGGCGGTCGCCGGTCCGTCGTCGGGCTCCTGCTCGACGGGCACCGACGGGACGCAGGTGCCGGCCGCCGCGCCGCCCTGGGCGCACTCCAGCCGCTCGCAGCCGCAGTCGGAGTCCTCGGTGCAGGGCGGGGCGTCGGCCACTGCGATGTCCAGGAAGTAGGTCGTCCCCTCGGGCTCGCCCAGGGTCGACACCCCGACGAAGTACGTCCCCTCGCCGCCGGCGCGGTCGCCCTCCAGCACGGCGAAGCCCCCGTCCTCGCCGGACGCCACGGTGGACTGCCCGTCGGGGCCGACCGCCGTGAGCACGGTCTCGATGGCGCTGCCGCAGTGGGAGCGCGTCACCAGGTCGACGCGCTGCCCGGCCTCGACGCCGATGGCGTACCAGTCCACGTCCGCCTCGCTGTCCAGGAACCCGAGCAGCGTGAGGGCGCCGTCCTCGAGCGCCAGGGGCACGGCGTCCGCCACGGTCCCGTTGTCCGCGCCCGTCTCGCACCAGGAGGGCGGCTCGGCGCCGCACATCTCCCGGGGCTGCCCGGAGCAGGTTCCGCCGCCGCAGCCGTCGTTCACGGTGCAGGGGTCGCCGTCGTCGCAGGCCGCCCCGTCGTGGAGCGGGATCAGCACGCACTCGCCCGTGGCCGAGTCGCAGGCGCCGACCTTGCAGGACGCGGTCGGATCGGAGCACGTCGAGGCCTGGGCGTCGCATCGCAGGCCCGTCGAGACCTGGGCACAGATACCGGCGGACGGGGTGCAGGGATCGCCGTCGTCGCAGGCCGCCCCGGGGCTCAGGCCTTCGCAGGCGCCGCAGAGGTCTACGTCGCCGACGCAGACGCCGCCGGCGCAGGCGTCGTGGCCGGTGCAGGGATCCCCGTCGTGGCAGGGGGTGCCGTCCGGTCGCTCGACGGCGTCGCACGTCCCCTCGTCCCCGTCGCAGACGCCCACCATGCACGGCCCGTCCAGGTCGGAGCAGTCCAGGCTCACCCCGGAGCACGTCCCCTGGGCGCAGGCGTCGTCCACGGTGCAGGGATCCCCGTCGTCGCAGGGCACGCCGTCGGCCCGCGCGACGGACGCGCACTGGCCGGTGCCCGGGTCGCAGGCGCCCTTCAGGCAACCCTCGTCCAGGTGGGAGCAGTCCATGTCCACGGGCGTGCCCTCGCACCGCCCCTCGACGCAGGCGTCGCCCTCGGTGCAGGCGTCGCCGTCGTCGCAGGCGTCGCCGTCCTCGGCGTCGCAGCAGCCCTCGTCGCAGACCCGGGGCGTCCCCACGCACACGCCGCCGAAGCAGCGATCCGCGGCGGTGGTCGGGTCCCCGTCGTCGCAGGCCGTGCCGTTCGGGGCCAGGGTCGCCCCGCCGCACGTCCCGCCGGTGCACGTCTCGCTGGTCGTGCAGGGATCCCCGTCGTCGCAGGCCGCGCCATCCGGCAGGGTCTCCACCACGCACTCGCCGGAGTTCGGGTCGCAGGCCGGCGCCGAGCAGGGGTCGTCCGGGGCGTCGCAGGTCTTCGGGGTGCCGGCGCAGGCCCCGTCCGCGCACGCGTCGTCCACGGTGCACGGGTCGTCGTCGTCGCAGGGCGTCCCCTCGGGGAGCGTGGCGCACGTCTGCACCGTGTCGGAGCCGGTCGTGTCCGGCTCGGGCTCGAGGCACAGGTCCAGGCCGGTGCACACGCCGGCCTGGCACTGGTCGTCCACCGTGCAGGAGTCCCCGTCGTCACACTGGACCCCGTCCGGCATGGGCCGGCCCGAGCACCCGCCGGACCCGCAGCGATCGTCCACGGTGCACGGGTTGGAGTCGTCGCAGGGCGTGCCGTCCGACACTCCGTGGCAGAAGGCGCCGTCCACGGCCTGCTCGTCCTGGCACCCCGCCACGGCGCCCAGCCAGATCAGTCCCATCGCGGTGACCAGCGACCGCATCTTTGCGATGCCCTTCATGCCCTAGAACTCCTGGATCGGCCTGGCGCGATATCGGAAGTAGAGGTTGATGTCCTCGATGATCGGCCGCTGGTCCTCGGAGAGGCCCTCGCCGGCGATCCAGGCGTTCGCGGTGGACGCGTCCCCCACCTGGAGCGGGATGACCAGCTTCCAGTCCAGGGAGGCCAGGCTCCGGTCCCGGGCGAAGTAGCGCCAGCAGTTCCCCTCGTCGATGCTGCCGGAATCTTCCGGCTCGTTGACGCAGGCCGAAAACGAGTTGGAGCGGGAGACGTAGGCGGGCGGATCGTCCTGCTGGGCCTTCGGGTTCACCGGGGCGTAGCCGATGGTCCACGTCCGGATGGGGTAGTCCAGGGTCGGCGTGGTCCCGATCTCCGTCTGCACCGACTCCGGCGAGCAGGCCCGGAGGAAGTCGGTCGGGCCGCGCACCAGCTCGTAGTGGACGGTCCGCTCACCGCCGCCGAGGTTCTGCCCCTCCACGTTCACCGCCAGGGTGCCGTGGTGGGTGGCGCCGTTCTGGGGCGGCCGCGCGTCCAGCATGTGGTTGCAGGACAGGGGGTCGATGAGCCACTGCGGCCCGTTGTCGCCGTTCCGGCGCGCGGTGATGGGCACGGGCACCGGGATCTCGATCTGGTCGACGACCTTGGAGCCCCGGAAGCGGCGCTTCAGGTACGGGGGGCTCGTGATGGTGTTGTGGAACTGCTCGCCGGCGGTGAGCACCTCGCCCGTCCGGGCGTCGACGATGCTCTGGAGCTGCGGGAAGATCTGGTCGCGCAGGGAGTAGCGGAGCACCTCCACGTTGTTGGAGGCGTCGCAGTCGATGCCCTCGAGCCCGCAGTACTGCTGGACCCGCTGGTCCAGCTTGTCGACGAAGTCCTTCACGTCGTCGAGGGTGACCAGGGCCAGGGCCTCGTTCACCAGGTTAGACGCCTCGCCGGGCGGCACGTTGTAGTGGTGCACGAAGGCCATCGTCATCTTGTAGGTGAGCACCAGCACGTCCTCGAACGCGGCCGAGGCGTCCCGGGCCATGGCCTCTCCGAGCAGCAGGTTGCCGGACTCCCGGCCCACCAGGTGCTGGGCGACGAAAAGGACCTCCTCGTTGAAGCGATCCGCGGCCGCCTGGGCCTGGAAGCGCAGATCTCGGAGCTGCACGTAGAGGTTGAACGACTCCTGGGTGAGGGCGTTGTACTCGTCGATGAGCCCGTCGATCTCCCGCAGGTCGGCCTCGATCTCCGCCGCGAGCTCGGCGCCGGCGATGTCCCGGTCCAGGAGGGTCATCGTGAGGTCCTTGGAGTAGGCCGCGGCCTTCTGGATCCCGAGGAGCGCCGTCCGGAGGAGGCCCTTGGTCAGGGAAAAGGTGCTGTCGAAGATGCCGGCGATGACCTTCTGGGGGCAGTCGGTGCCGAACGAGAAGCCGGCGATGATCTGGCAGCCCGCCGAGACCGCCACGTCCTCGCCGGCCTCGATGCTGTTCTTCAGGATGATCGTCGCGAAGGTCAGCGCCGCGTCCAGGGGCCGGAAGAGGCCGAACTCCAGGCCGATCTTGGTGTCGCTGATCTGCTTCTTCTTCACCTTCATGCGGAGCGACGCCTGGATCTCCCCCATGAGGGTCTGCACGCTCCCGATGACGATGCGGCGCTGGCGGTCCACCAGGGCTTTCTGGGCGAAGACGTCGCCCATCTCCCCGCCCACGCAGGGCCGCTGGACCCCTTGGATGGAGACGGTGCTCTCGAGCCCCTCGAACCCGCAGCGCGGCGGGTTGTTGATGATGTCCTCGGAGGGGTTCTCCGTGCCGGAGCCGCTGCCGTCGTCGTCGATGTAGGGCTCGATGGCGTCCGTGCCCAGCACGAAGGTCTTCACGATCTCCTTGCAGTTCGTCTCGTCGCAGTCCGTGCAGTCGGTGGAGCAGGTGTACTCGGTGTCGTCCGGGCACTCGAAGTCGTTGCTGCCGTCGTTCGAGGCTCCGGTGCTCTCGTCCCCGTCGGAGTCGTCCGTGGAGAACTTGCAGTCCCGGAGCGCGATCCAGTCGTCGGTGTCGTCGAACTGCTTGAGGAGCTGCTGGCAGTAGTCCTCCGGCGCGGAGCCGTTGGACGGATCGAAGAGGTCCGGATCCCCGCAGATCTCGTTCAGGGTGTCCTGGAGCTCCAGGCGGCTGTCCTGGATGGAGGCCTCCAGGCTGTCCAGGTCGCTGAGCGCGCTCTTCATCTCGTCCACGGCGTCGCCCACCTCGCCCTGGACGTCGCCGACGAGCCCGCCGTCGCCCATCTCGCCCACCAGGGCGGCGCGGTAGGACTCCCAGTTCACCAGGTCGGGGTTGGAGTTCTCGAAGAAGACCTGGTTGGAGGTGATGCCCAGCTCGTTCTTGACCGGGTTCAGCTTCGACAGGACGTGCTGACCGCGCTCGAGGATGGGCCCGGCCTCGCCGCGATAGGCGAAGAGCTCCTCCTGCCAGCGCGCCTGGAGCACCATCAGGTAGACCTGCAGGAGGTACTCCTGCTGCATCATGTGGTGGGCGAAGCGGTAGTCGTCGTCGTCCGTGGTGGCGAAGACCCGCCGCTCCAGGTCCACGAGCTCCGTGACCGCGTCCATCCGGTCGTCGGCCACCGCCTGCATGATGCCGAGCCAGTCGTTGCCCATCTGCTTGAAGGCCCGGACGGGCCACCGGAACAGCACGCTGGACGGGATGTCGGCGACGACCAGCTCCAGCACCTCGTCGTAGCGCGCGATGGCGTCGCGCAGGCGGTCGGCCTTGTAGCTCAGGGCGGAGCCCTGCGCGAACGGGTCCACCTCGTTCCGGAACAGCGTCAAAAAGGCGTCGGAGCGCGCCCGATCCGCCTCGAACTTCAGGACCTGGGCCAGGTTCTGCCAGAAGCGGTTGTGCTCCTGCATGGCGAAGAGATCGGAGTAGTCGAAGCCCGATCCCGTCGCCTCGCTCGGGCAGCCCTCCGTGGGCAGCGTGTCCAGGCAGAACAGGTCCGGCGTCACGCCCGCCGGCGAGCCGCCGGGGGACTCCACGGCGTCCAGGTCCACGGTGCCGTCGAGGATGGCCTCCTGGTGGATGGCCAGCCCGCACCGGAGCGCCGCCTCGTCGATGCACCCCGGGGGAGGCGACGCGTCCGTGTCGTCGCACCGGACGATCCAGTCGCTCAGGAAGTCGTAGACGTTCAGGTGGGCCTGGCTGATCTCCTCCGGCGAGGCCTCCACGTCCGTCGGATCGCCGGTCTCGTCGAAGTTGTCCGAGTCGAGGGCGCCCAGGGCCATCTCGATGGCGTCCCGGAAGCGCACGAGGTCGGGGAAGACGGTGGTGCGACCGAACGGGTTGTCCGGGGTCCCCGTGCCGCCCCGCTCCGCCTGGGCGATGTAGGACGAGAAGTCGGCCAGCGCGTCCTCGACCCGATCGGAGGTGATGCCCTGGCAGGCGACCTCCGCGTCCAGGTCGGCCGCGGTCACGGTCGGGAACTCGAACGACGAGACGTCCGACGCCGCGACGGGCGAGTCCACGGGCAGGGGCGAGTCGTCGGCCACCGCCTGGTCCAGGATGAAGCCGCCCTCGAGGGTCACGCCGTCGTCCGGCACCAGGCCGAACAGGGTCTCGCGGTAGATGCCGTGGAAGCGCCCGATGCCCTCCTCGAACGGCCCGATGAACTCGATGCGCCGGCGCAGGTCGCGTCCGAAGAGGTTGCGGACGCACAGGGCCTCGCTGTCCGGGTCGCAGCTCCCGCCGTCCGCGTCGATGCGGAAGTCCGCCGGGATGTCGATGACGCCCGCGAGCCGCAGCCTGCCCAGCTCCGGCGAGTACAGCCCCACGAAGTGGACCTCGTCGGGCACGTCCGAGCCGGCCCCGCCGCGCGTGAAGGCCAGGGCGCTGTCCCCGTGGAGGCTGGCGTGCACGAGCTGCCCCGTGGTGATGTCCACGAGGCCCTCGTCGTCCACGTCCAGCTCGTGGGCCGCCATCAGCTCGTTCCACTGGCGGGTCTCGTCCGGGTACACCTTGATCCGCATCCCGAACTGCAGCGGCCGGTTGCCGTTCAGGGCGTTCTCCACGGCGCCCATGTAGACCGTCAGCGTCCCCTCGTACTCGCCGGACGGGGAGGCCTTGGTGTAGGTCACCGGGATGGTGTCGCTGTCGCCGTTGTCGAAGATGAGGCGCACCTCGGCCGAGTAGGTGCCGGGCGTCAGGTCGTCGGCGACGGACTCCTCGAGCTCCACCCCGATGCTGGGCGTGCCGGCCGCGCTCACCATGCCGAAGGGTGAGGTCGGGCGGATCCACTCCTCGGTGGGATCGATGAGGCAGTCGTCCTGGCGGGCCGTGCACTCGATCTCCGTCTCGCCCGGCGGGCGCTGCTCGGGATCGGAGCAGTCCACGAAGGGCTGCAGGCAGGCGGTGTCCTGCTTCAGCCCGTAGGTGATCTCCATGCGATAGCCGAAGGCCACCGACGAGTTGTCGAAGACCTGCCGCTTGGTGACGAGGTCCATGATGGCGAGCTGGGAGCTGTCCGTGTTCTGGACGGCGTCGAGCCGCAGTCCGTCCCGCACGAAGCGGATGGCGTAGTTGTCGGGCACGAACTGGAAGCCCTCGTCGGCCTCCGGCGGCGGAAGGGCCCGGCACTTGTTGGTCCGTGTGCAGTACCAGCCGGAGTCCGGGCAGTCCGTCGAGCGGTAGCAGTTGGGGGCGCAGTGCCCGAGGAAGCAGTACGCCCCCGCCGGGCAGTCCTGGTCGACCTCGCAGGTCTGCTCGGTCACGTCGACCGTCTCGCAGCGGCCGCGCTCCTCGTGGCAGACCTGAAGCGCGCCGGTGCACTCACGGTCGAGCGTGCCCAGGCTCTCCTCTCGCGAGGCCACCGGGCCGCAGTCGCGCTGGCAGATGTTCCGCTGCGGGTCGCAGTACGAGCCGCGGCCGCAGTCGTCGTCCTCCTCGCAGCAGCGCACGCCCGGGTCCACGGCGTGGAGTACGTCCTCGGCGTCCCGCTCGCAGCCGCGCTGCTCCACGAACGCCAGGACGCACAGGTCCAGGTCGAAGAGGTCGAAGCGGGCGTCCCCGTTCTGGTCCAGCAGGCGGTTCAGGTTCCGCTGCAGTGAGCACTCCGCGCCGCTGAAGACGGGCGTGGTCTTGTCCAGGTAGTGCTTGATGCACAGGTCGAGCAGGTTCAGGTCCACGCGGAAGCGCTGGGGCTCGCAGTAGTGGACCACCGAGTTGCTCTGGCTCCTGGGGGTGCCGGCGACGCACGTCTCGCCGATGGAGCACTGCATGGGATCGGCGCCCGGGGTCTCGCCCTCGGACTCGCACGGCGCCTCGCAGCGACCGCCGCCGTCCCCGGTCTCCACGCAGACCGTGGCGAAGAGGTTCTGGGCGCAGTCCGCGTCCTCGGTGCACGGGGTCCCGCGCCCGCCCGCGTCGGTGCACGTGTTGGGGGTGGAGTCGACGGGCTCCACGCCCGGGGCCGGGCTGGAGGCGAGCGCCACCACGGCACAGAGGGCGAACGCGACGGCGAAGCGTCTCCGCATATCAATCCCCTCCGACGACGAGCGGCTCGGGCAGGTGCAGCCCCCGGTTGGCCGCGCTCGGCGCGAACACCGGCATGCGCTCCAGGAGCTCGACGGTCGCGGCGCCCCCGCCCTCCGCGCGGAAGTGATAGCGCACCAGCGGGCCGCCGCCGACGCGGCTCGGATCCGTGGTCGAGAAGACGATGGTGCGCAGCTCGCCGCCGTCCTTCTGCTGGACCACGAGCCGCTTCCCGGCCGCCTCCAGGGCGGCCTGCGCCTCCGCGGCCTCGAAGGCGAGCCCGTCGGAGTGGTGGAGCCAGAGCTCCGCGGTCCGCGGCCCCTCGACGCCCTCCGGCGGGTTGTAGGTCAGCTCCACGACGACCTCGTCGCCGCTCCGCTCGACGAGCGACAGGGCGAGCGTCGGCGTGGGATCGAGCGGCTCGGTCGTCTCTTCGGGGGTCGCCTCGTCGCCGGTCGAGCCCCCGACGTCCACGGGCTTGTCGCAGCCCGCCGCGGCGACGGCCAGGGCGAGGACGAGGGCGAGTCGAAGCAGGATGCGCGGCGTCGTGCCCTTCATCAGTTGCTCAGCTCCACGGTGCAGCAGCGCACCTCGACCTGGAAGTCACAGTTGCCCCAGAAGCTGCAGAAGGTGCTGGTCGTGGTCGTGTAGCCCGTGGCCCACATGCCGTTCGGGCAGTGATCCGTGTACGTGGAGCACGTCCCCTGCTGCGTCTTCACGCTGCCGGAGCCCGACAGGCCGCCGCTGACGGACGCGCTGCCGTTCACCTGCAGGGCCCCGCCCACGTTGGTGACCACGCCACCGAGGTGGACGGAGTCGCTGGTGACCTCGAGGTGCCCGGGGCCGCCCGGGTCGGCCTCGAACTCGCCGTCCACCTGGGCGCGGGAGAAGAAGCGGGCCTGGCTGGTGTCGACCACGACGCGGGTGGTGCCGCCGGCGCGGATCTCCATGCCCGAGTCGGCCCGGAACGCGCCGCCGACGGTGAGCTTGCCGCCCACCTTCGTGCCGCCGGGGAAGTCTCCGTTCGCGTCCAGGGCCACCGTGCCGCCGCCCGGGAAGGACAGGGCCGTGCCCCAGGAGCCGCCGCCCACCGTGTGCTGGAGGCCGTCGCCGTCGCGCACGCGCCAGCTGTCGCCCACGCGGAGCCAGTCCTTCACGGTGATGGGTTCGTGGACCTCCACCTGGCCCTTGGTGATCAGGAGGCCGTCGACCGTCGTGGTGGTGTTCGACGAGAAGCGGGTGGAGGCCTCCACGACCAGGTCCGTGATCCGCCGGTTGTCGTCGAGGTGGACCGACCCGTCCGTCCGGGCCACGAAGAGGTCCGAGTCGTTGCCGTCGGCGAAGCCAAGGCGGATGCCCCCCTCGAAGGTGGCGCCCCGCTCGAAGGAGGCGGCGGCGTCGAACAGCGCCTCGCGCCCCTGGTCGTGGCCGATGACCGACAGGCCGCCGGCGACGACAGCGGTCCCGTCCACCCGGAGGTCACCGAGGGCCTGGATCTCGTTGCTGCCCTGGACACCCCGGAGGACGCTCCGGCCGTCGTGGTTCACGTACTCGCCCTGGAAGCTCCAGTCGCCCAGGACCGCGCCGCCGGACTCGTCGCCGATCTGGAGGCCCAGGATATCCTCGGCGTCCCGGAGGTCGACCACGCCCTGGAAGACCGCGTCGCCGGTGTGGCGCGTCGTGCCGGCGAAGGTCGAGGTGCCCTGGATCGTCACCGTGTCGTTGATGGACAGCGGGCCGTCCACGTGGACCTCGGGGAGCTGGCTGTAGACCGCGTCGCCGGGCGCGCGGGGCGCCACGACCAGGACGTCCAGGCCCTCGTCGTTGGTCCGGAGCTCGAAAGCGGAGAAGCCGCCCGCGGTGCCCTCGGACTGCTGGGGCTGCATCACGACGGCGCCGTGGGCGACCAGGTCGTCGTCGAGGGTGACCGGGCCCGAGAAGCTCGCCGAGCCGTGGGTCGCCGTGTCGTGCTGGAAGGTGGTGGTGCCGCTGACGGTGAGGCCTCCCGTGGCGACCTCGACGCCGCCCGAGGCCACGGTGAGCGCGCCCTTCAGCGTCGTCGTCGAGCCCACCTCGAGGGAGCTGCCGACGGTGGTCGTGCCCTCCAGATCGGCGTCGCCGACGATGGAGAGGTTGGCCTGGGAGGTGAGGTCTCCCTCCACGGTCTGGTGGCCCCCGACGAAGACGTCCCCGGTCGTCGTCGTCGTGGCGCTGTCCAGCTCCAGCTCGTGGAGCTGGCCCGGGGCGTCCGTCAGGGCGCTCTTGCCCGTGATGTGCAGCGTCATGGCGTCGGGGTCGGCCACAGGCGTCCACTGCAACCAGCCCTCGGTGTCGTTCTGGGAGTGGAAGTCGAAGTAGCCCGTCGTCAGGGAGTCGAGCAGGCCGAGGTCCCGGTCGGCGCTCGCCCGGTAGGCGTAGTGGGCCAGGGCGGACTCGTCGGCGTCGTGGGCCGACTGGGCCCGCTGCGAGTAGCTCGCCTTCACGGCGTAGGGCACCGTGGACAGGGCGACGGGCTTGAGGCAGCTGTCCTCCGAGCCCAGACAGATCTGGAACGCCAGCGACGTCCCCTCGGCGATCTTCTCGTCCAGCTCGCAGGACATGTTCCGCCCGATCTCCAGGTTCAGGACGCTGTCCCGGACCTCCACGTTCTGGAACTCCTCCTTGCAGACCGTGGTGTCCCCCTCGAGGAGCCGGACGACGACCTCCCCGAACGTCCCCTTGCCGATGGGCAGCTTCGCCTGGGAGACGCGGGCCTGGAACTTGAAGACCGAGGGCACCTTCTGGAGCTTCGAGTCCTCGACCTGGATCCCGCAGGGGAACGTGTCCCCGTTGCTGCAGGTGAGGCTGTTCGACGCGGCCCCGGCCGGGGGTGCGGCCAACGCCGCCAGCCCGAGCGCGAGGGCGAGCACCTGGCAGGCCGCGAGGGGCGTCGGGATTCGGATGGGAGTCATGGCGTTCACTCCTGGGGATCCGTAAGGGGATACGTAGCGAGTGGGACCGTCACCTGGAAGATCGGAAGGCTGCCTGTCGAGACGCTGCCCAGGTGGCCGTAGAAGTCGCCGTGGCTCAGGGCCGGCTCCGCGGACCCGCTGTCCGCGTCCGTGGCGGCGTCGACCCAGCAGGTCACGTCGAGGGACGCGTCCGGCGGCAGGGGGTCGTGGACGGTCGTGGTGGCCGGCGTGAGGGGGCAGCCGTCCGACGAGTCGCAGCGCCAACGGCTGGACCCGAAGATCGGGGCGTCGTCCCCGAAGGGCGGTACCGGCGCCGACGCGCTGGCCGGGCTCCAGACGCAGTCGAGCACGTCGTCCTTCTCGACGGCGCCCGGCGCCACGGAGGTCACCTGACCGCCGGTCGTCAGGCCGAACTCGCTGGCCGACAGACCGATCTCCTTCACGGCGGGCAGCGGCGAGGAGATGGTGAAGTTCCGCATCACGCCGAAGGAGGCGCCGGGCACGAAGGCCGGCTCTCCGGTCACGTCGTCCTCGGCCGTGCTGAGCGTGACGAAGAGGCTGTAGCTGCCGGCCTCGATGGGCGGGAAACCGCCGCCGCCCTGGGTGACGTTGGCCGGGCCCTCCACCGGGGCCTCGCCCTCCATGTCGAAGACGACCGTGCCGCCGCCGGCCTGGACGCCCTCGACCCGCCCGGCGAGGTGGGCGCCGGGTCCGGTGCGGACGAGGAAGGCCCGGACGTGCGCGTGGCCGTATCCGGCCGGCGTCTGGGCCGTCACGCGCACGGTGACCAGGTTCTCGCAGGTGACCTGGACGTCCGTGACGTCGGCGCCCTGGACGGTCCCGGTGCCGTGGGCGACCTCGCAGAACTGTCCGTCGGGCTGGCGGTCGACGTAGACCTCGTACTCGCTCAGGTCCTGCATCGGCAGCGTGAACGCAAACGAAGAGGCGCCGGCCTGCACGTCGATGCTCTGGGCGCCGGAGGCGATCCCCAGCCGCAGGCCTTCGCCGGTGAGGTTGTCCACCGTGCCGCCCACGGAGTAGGTCTCCTCGGGCACGTCCTGGCAGTTCACCACGACGGGCGCGCCGTCGGGCATGGGCGTCGTGAACTCGACGGGGATCACCTCGCAGGTCTGATCCTCGGGGGCCTCCGCCACGACCACGCGGAAGGTCACGCCGTCGGCCAGCGGGCTGTTCTGGAAGGAGAACGGGATGGGCGGCGGGCTGAACTCCACGCCCTCCGGCTCGAGGGCGAGCGAGGCCACGGACTGATCCTGCCCGTCCGCGCCGGTCCCCACGGTCACGAGCGCAAGCTCGATGGGGCCCCTCAGGTTCACGACCTCGCCGGCGATTACGTTCGTCGGCTCCGTGCACACGACGCGCGGGCGGTCGGCCTCCGTGAGACCGCCGGCCGGCATCACGCCCGTCTCGCCCTCGACGAGGCCGCAGACGCGCGGCGGGGCTCCGATGGGCTGCCGGGTGATGGCGAGCTCCCAGCTCTCGCCGGCGAGCAGGGACACGTCCGCCAGCTCGACCACGCCGTCCCGGTCCACGCAGGCCGTGGCCTCCTCGCCGGCGCCGCGAGCGCGCAGCGCGAGGCCCGTGGAGGCGGTGCCGTCGCAGCTGAAAAGATCGCCGGTGGAGGCGAGGTCGACCACCTCGACGCGCACCGGATGGCGATCCGTCGCCTCGCATCGGACCACGAAGGACACGTCGCCGGAGATGGCCGGGTGGCTCGCCGGGGTGGCGGCGCAGGACCAGCCGGGCGGGCTCGCGACGACCTCCATCTCCACGTCCTGGCCGTCCACGGGCTCCAGGCGGTCCAGGTCGAACGAGGACGCGGACGCCACGGGCTGGCCGTCCGGGCCGAAGTGCACGCGCTGGCCCTGGAGCTCCGCGCCGCCGGAGACGACCGTCCCCTCCACGACCACGTCGCCGGGCAGCGCCGGATCGGACACGGCCTCGCCCTCCTCGTCGAAGAAGGTCAGGGACACGGCCACGTTCCGGAGCGGGGCGCAGTCGAGGGTCAGGAGACGCTCCGTGTCCTCCATGGTGCCCGACACGCAGGTGCCGCAGGTGGCCTCCGAGTCGGGGACGTCCAGGAAGCCGCAGCGGAAGCCCTCGGGCTGCTGCGTCACCCGCACGTCGAAGTCACGCCCGGTCATCAGGTCGGCCAGGTGCAGGGAGCCGCCGCCGAAGGCCACGACCCCGGACGTGGCCCGGGGCTGCCAGTCGAGGCCGACGGCCTGCCCGCTTCCTCCCAGGCCGGTGACCTGCAGATCCAGGTCGTAGGCGGTCTGGGGGAGGGACTCGAACCCGCCGTCGTGGCCGAAGCTCCGCGGGAGGCTCACCTCCAGGGACTGGAAGGGCACGTAGGAGCCCAGGGGGATGGCGTCGTTGTGCGGATCGAGGGTGACGTCGGCGCCGGTCCAGGCGTGGCAGGGGACGTTCAGGGCCGGGTTCACCTCGACGAGGCAGGTGTCGCCGTCGTCGTGGACGATGGCGCCGCTCTTCGCGGGCCACTCCTTCGTGATGACGATGTTCTGGAAGTCGACGGAGGCCGACGCCCCCGTCGGGTCCGAGTCGTAGTAGTTGCAGTTCAGCAGCGCGTAGCCGTAGGTGTCCCGGTCGAACTCCACGAGGCCGGCGTCCGCGTCCGGGCACTCGGGGCCCGGACGGCCCTCGACCGGGCGGCCGCGCGGACCGGCGTCCACGATGGTTCGGATCTCCTCCATGGACAGGGCCCGGTCGTACAGGGCGATCTCGTCCAGGCGCCCGGACAGGGAGCGGCCGCGGTCGTCGCACGCGTCCGGCGCGAACGCGCAGGCCGTGTCCTGGCCCACCAGCAGGCGGTCCAGGCCGTCCAGGTCGTCCTCGGACAGGTAGGGGACGTCCTTCGTGGACAGCCACGACTCCCCGTCGACCCAGACGTCCAGCGCGTCGTCGGAGCGCACCACCGCCACGTGGTGCCAGCGGAAGTCGTGCAGGCGGGCCTCGGGGCGCGACGCGACGTGGACGCGGTCCGCCACGCGGACCTCGAGGCCGTCCGGCGTCAGGTCCACGGCGAGGGCCTCGTCGGCCGTGCGCGACAGGCAGTCCGCGTCGCAGTCGTCGGGTGTCACGGCCACGTCGCCGCGCACGCGGACCGGCAGCACCCAGGCCGTCTCGGGAGGCGTCGCGGTGGGGTCGTCGCTCCAGCCGTCCGGGCCCACGCCGCCGCAGCTTCCGCCGCCGATCAGCTCGACTACCTGGCCGTCGTCCCGGATCCGCGCGTCGCCCACGGGGATCTGTCCGGAGCTCGCGAAGACCTCGTCGGACGTGCCCGCCACGGCGAAGGGCGTGCCGCGCAGGTCGATGCGGGCCTCGGCGACTGCGCCGCGGGCCTCGCAGGCGTAGGCGACGCCGAACGGCAGCGTCGTCACGAAGTCGTCCTCGGTGCACGGGTCGAGGTCGTCGGCCTCCTCCGGGAGGCACTTGCCGTAGCCGGCGCCGGCCTCGTCGGAGGCGAAGGCGCCGAGCTCGAACATGCGGCCGATGGACGGCTCCGAGAGATTCGTCGACCAGATCCCGAGATCGTCGATGGCCCCGTGGAAGGCCCGCGCGCCGTGTCGGCCCTGGCCGACGACGACGGGCGCCTCCGCCGCGAGGGGCGGGAGCGACCAGAACCCGTCCTCGGGATCCGCGAGGTCCGGCTGCTCGAGCACCAGCGCGCCGTCCACGTACATCTGCAGGAACGGATCGTCGGAGGACGCCTCGAGGGTCACCGCCACGTGGTGCCACGTGTCGTCGTCCAGGTTCCCGAGCGCGTCCGGGCTCCGGAGCACCGCCTGCCCGCCGTCCGCGTCCAGGGCGCCGTAGACCGTGAACAGGAGCATGCCCTCGTCCATGGACAGCTCCCAGGCGCCCTCCTGCAGGTGGGTCCCCTGCCGGGCGATGACCATGGGCGCCGACGAGGAGGTGCGGATCCAGCCCTCCACCGTGAGCCTGTCCGTGGCCACCGGCAGCCCCGCGTCGCTCACGATGCGGCCGCCGGCGGGGCCGAAGGACAGCGCCTGTCCGATGCGGCCTGTCTCGAACTCCACGCCGCGGGACGGGGTCTCCTCGCCGGCCACGGCGTCCTCGGTGTCGTACTCGCCGCGCCACAGGTGCCGCAGCCCGCCGTCGAGGCGGAAGCAGCCCGTGGAGGACGGATCGGCGGGATCGGCCGGGGCGCCGCAGGCGTGACCGACGCGCCCGCCGTTGTCCTCGGCGAAGGTCCCGTCGGCGATGTCGACGGTCATGCTCTCGGGATCGAAGCGCACCTTGTCGTACCGGGTCCGGACCGGCGTGCCGAGCGACCCGCCGCCGGCGCGGTACACGGAGACGTTGGCCCCGGGATCCGTCGGGTCGGTGCGCGCCAGGTCGATGTAGGCCCGCGGCTCCTCGCCGGCGTCCTCCATGCCCGCGCAGTACACGCGGACCGGGCGGACGTCGGGCCAGATGGTGTAGGCGCCGTCCTCGGAGCGGCCGCGCTCCTTCCAGTCGGCGCAGCTCTCCGGGCGCTCGAAGATCGACAGGAGGCCGCCCCGGACGTCGCCCGTGCGGAGCCAGGTCTCGAAGGTGAAGCTACCCGTGCCCGCGACGATCTCCGGCGGCAGGCTCAGGTAGTCCGACGGGGCGTCGAACTCGAAGGCCTCCCCGACGCGCCCGGCGGCGTAGGTCAGGAGGTTGGCGACGCCGTCACCCGGGCTCGACCCGCTCCCCGAGGACGCGGTGGCCTCCCCGTCGCCCGTCCAAAGCCCGCGGAAGTCGTCCGGGACCGGGCTGGGCCCGCAGTCCTGCCACATGGCGTCGGCCTGGTTCGAGATCTCCTCGCCGAAGCGGCCGTAGGTGATCTTCTTCGGGGCGCCCTCGTCCACCGGGGTCATGCCGCCCTCGTAGCTGCAGATCCGGTTGGACGTGATGTTGTTCATGGCCCCGGCGCCGTCGACCCGTACGTCGAGCACGGCCACCGCCGGCTGCCCCGGCTGCAGGAAGTCGTGCTCGCCCTGGGCCACCACGGGACACCCGGCGTGGCCGCGCTCGCGGCAGTCGGCGATGGCCTCGTGGGTGGTGACGCCCACCGCGGCGCCCACCGTGTAGCGGCTGCCCTGGGCGAGGTGGGAGCAGGCGTAGGCGGCTTCGGCCTTCGTGGCCCCGGGGACCGAGCTCAGGTAGTCCGCGACGCAGAAGGCGTCGTCGTGCTCGCGCAGGCCGGTCGCCGCCCCGGTGGCGTTTTCGTACGGCGACGTGACCAGGCGCAGGCGCATGTCGTTGAACGGCCTCGGCGACATCAGCTCGTAGGGGGAGTTGTTCGCCTCCACCCGGGTCCGGTTGTGGACGCGGATCTTGCCGATGCGCCGCCACTCGGAGCCGTAGAAGGGCCCGCCGCGGACCTCGACGACCATCTCCGGGGCCTTCAGCCAGTCCTCCACGCCGTAGGCCCGGACCTCGACGGGGATCCGCTGGTCCACGGCCTGGGTGTAGCCGTGCCAGCCGTTGGAGGCGTCCGGCGGGACGGTCCGGCGCATCTGGCCCAGGCCGGCGAAGGTGGCCGGGGCCAGGTCACCCCAGTCCCAGTCGAGCAGCGCGCACCTGCCCTGGTCGCAGTACTCGGTCGTCGGGTCGCAGAGGTAGACGCTCTCGCCGTCCTCGAAGCTGTAGCAGTCCGTGACGCAGGCGCCCGCCTCGCAGGCGAAGCTCCGCCGGTCCGGGCAGCCCTCGATGCCGGCGATCTCGATGGCGCCGAGCTTCTGCACGGTCTCCCGGCACTCCACGCACGTCAGGGTCGCTTGGTCGCAGAAGCGGCACGGGCCGTTCAGGCACGCCTGGCTGAAGCACTGGTTGTCCGTGGTGCAGTCCGCCGCGCAGACCCAGTCCCAGGACTCCTGGCTGCCCTCCTCGTTGGTGTTCTCCTGCTCGACGGACTGGGGCCTCAGGGTGCAGCGGCCGCCGGTCTCCGCGCAGGACCAGGGGTCCTCCGGGTCGCACGGCACCATCTTGCACTCGGAGTCGATGCACAGGTGGAAGGCCGGACACTCCGCGTGGGAGTTGCCGCAGGTGGGGAGCTTCGACTCCACCTGGCCCGCCAGGCCGTTCTGCTCCAGGAACTCGAAGCCGCGCTCCGCCTCGGAGCGGATGGCGTCCGGATCCCGCAGCCCGGAGTAGACCTTCATGTCGTCGAGGCCGCCGCGGAAGCCGTAGAGGATCGCCTTCGACTGGAGGTGCAGGTAGCCGCCCGCCCAGTTGCAGGGATACAGGCGCTGCTGCCGGACCCAGTCCATGCCCTTCACGCCGACGGGGGACACGGTGATCCGCTGCGCGTCCAGGGCCGTGGTGAGGCCCGCGGTCCGCAGGAGGATGGGCCGCGCGTTGCTGATGGCGCCCAGCAGGAGGCGGTCGCCGTCCGGAGAGAACGCCCCGTCGCGCACCTGCTCGAACGTGCCCGCCGGGTCCACGATCTCGGGCAGGGCGGTGGAGGTGAGGTCCTTCACCGCCACGTCCACGTTCTTGCGCACCCTGAAGACCTGCGGCGTGAAGGCGCTCGAGGACGAGGCGCGCTCCTCGAAGCGGATGCGCACGATCTCGCCCGCCGGCACGGGCGCGGCGCTCTGGGGGCTCGTGACCTCCACGCGGACCATGGCGGTCGCCACGCCGCCCACGTCCGCGAAGCGCGTGCTCAGCTCCATCTTCTTTCCGAACATGTCCGTGATCACCTGGCCGGGCTCGCTGAGGATCTCCGCGCCCGCCGCGGCCTTGCAGGTGCCCGACGCCACGTCGCAGATCTGGCCGCCGTCGCAGTCCCGATCCAGCTCGCAGGCGCCGTCCGACGCCGCGCCCAGGACCGCCCCGACGGCCGGGCGGCAGAGGTCCACCTCCCGGTCGCAGAGGGTGCCGCCGTCACAGTCGTCGTCGCTGGTGCACGTGGCCTCGCCGGTCATGGCGACGCAGGCCCCGTCGACGCACCGCTGCCCGCCGTCGCAGTCCTCGTGGAGGACGCAGTTGGCGAGATTCGTGAGGCCCGCGTCGGTCCGCCGTCCGAGCACCTTGCACGCGCCGGCCTCGCAGCGCTCCGCCGGTCCGCAGGTGACCTCGGCGCCGGTCCCGTCGTTCGTCCCGCCGCCGCACTTCATGGCTCCGGCGAGCATGCACTCTCCGCCGACGCAGACCCGGCCGGCGTCGCAGGGGTTCGAGTCGTCGCAGCTTCCGCCGGCGGGGTCCACGCATCGGCCCTGGGAGCAGATCCACTCCCCGGCGCAGTCCGAGTCCTCGAGGCAGACCCGGGGGTCCTCGCCGGGCACCACGCACTGCCCCCCCCGGCAGATCTGGCCCGTGCCCGGGAAGCAGTCCGCGGCGACCGAGCAGGTCAGCACCGTGGGTGCGACGGCCTTGCACTCCCCGTCGGTGCACAGGGTGCCGTCCGGGCAGTCGTCGCTCGACTGGCAGGAGGCGGGGACGTCGTCGGCCACCTCGCAGCGCTCGTCCACGCACACCCGGCCGCCGTCGCAGTCCCGGTCCGCCGTGCAGCGGGGCAGCAGGTCCAGGACGGGGGTGTACCGTTCGGCGTCGTAGGAGACGTAGAGGTCCAGCTCGGAGGGGTTGCAGTCCGACACGTCCCAGACGCCGTCGCCGTTCCGATCCTCGTCGGCGTCCTTCACCGCGTTGAAGTTCGCGTCCCAGCAGTTGGGGTCGTAGCCCGCCGGGGTGTGCACCAGGGCGATCTCGGTCTGGTCGTCGCCGGGGGCGCAGACGTCGCCCGGTGCGGCGTCGGGGCCGCAGGCCGCGTGGAACTGCGCCGGCCCGTCGGGGCCGTCCTGCTCCACCTCCCAGAGCTGGTCCTCGCGCTTGATCAGCGCCCGCTCGGTCAGGACGGGCTTGGGGAAGGCGGCCTTCTCCTCGTGGTGGGCGTCCAGGAGGATGACGTCGTCCGCCACGCCGAGCCCCGGGACGGAGGCCGTGCTGGCGAGGGGCGCCGCCTGGGGGACGGTCAGGAGCTGGACCCGGTGGTCGCTGCGGTCGTCCTTGGACGTGTCGATGAGCAGCGCGCCGCGGGCCCGGTCCGGCTGATCCGGACGCTCTCCGGTCAGCCAGCGGGCGTTCCGGTGGTGCCGATCCATGGCCGACGTGAGCCGGTGGTCCGAGATGGTCTGGTCCGCCACCCGGGCGTCGTAGTCGAGCTGGTCGGTCGTGCTCCCGTCGGCGAGCTCGACGGCGACCTCGTCCTGCACCGGGTCGTAGCCCATGTAATAGACGTGCCGGACCCGGGCGAAGCTGTTGTCGTCCCGGAGCTCGTCGTAGACGTTGCTGTCGAAGACGATGCCGGAGCCGTCCGGCGCCCAGCGGGGCCGGCGGGCCGTGATGCCCCGGTCGGCGTCGCCGAAGCCCACCGTGAGCTGGCGCCGGTTCGATCCGTCCCCGTCGGCGATCCAGATCTCGTAGTCCCCGGAGGCGTTCGAGCTGAAGACCAGCTTGTCGAGGATCGGGCTGTAGTCCGGGTCCTGGTAGGAGTACTGCTTGTCGCCGATGACCGTCGTGCTCTGGAGGCCGCCCGGGTCCATGCGCTCGATGCGGTAGAGGTTCGAGCGGTTCACCGCCAGGTAGACGAACTCCGGCGTGCGACCGCCGAGGACGTCGCCCTCCTCGTGGAGCTTCACGTCGGTCCCGGCCGTGAGCTGCGGGCAGGCCACGGCGTCGGGCGGCTGCGGGACCACCACGCAGCCGGCGTACTCGCCGTCCCAGTAGAGCTCGATCTTCGCGTCGTTGCTCCCGTCGCCGCCCCCGTCGAAGTCGGCGTCCAGGCTGAAGCCGACGTGGTGCCAGGTCCGCAGGGGCACGTCCTGCGCGACCCAGAAGGCCGGCGCGTCGTCGAGCGGATCGAAGGTGGCGCAGCCATCCTCCGGCAGCGGCTGGCCGTCCTGGAGCACCGCCTCGCCGGACAGGCGCGGGTCCAGGAGGTCGCCGTAGTACAGCGCCAGGCCCGAGGCCCCGTCGCCCGTCTCCAGGCTCATGAGGCCGAAGGCCGTCCGCTCGTCGTAGGCGTTGTGGCTGTACAGCACCTGGGGCGTGGTCGCCAGCTCGTCGTCCGAGTTGCCCTCCGTGTAGAACCACGTGGACATGGAGAAGCTCTGCGCCGACGCGGTGAGCGGCTCCGCGTAGTGCACCGGCATCCGCATGTGGTCGCTGGAGCCGTCGAAGTACGCCCCGTTACGGGCCACGCCCTGGATCGACTCGTCCGCCAGGACGTCGCCGGCCTGGAGGTCGGCGAGCCGGCTGCGGTAGCGGGCGCGCACCTCGTCGTCGGTCTCCAGGGCGCACTCGGGCGTCTTCTCGCAGAGCTCGTCGGCGCTCTGGGCGGTGGAGTAGGCGAGGGGCTCCTCCTGGGTCTCGAAGCCGTACCAGAGCCGCAGGCGAGGCGTGACCTCGTCCCGCGCGCAGAGGACCACGGGCGGACCCCACAGCGCGTCGTCGGCGAGCTGATCCTGGATGCCGTCGGAGCCCTGGAGCGGTGCCACGCTGGCCTGGCGCAGCTCCGGCCGGTCCGTGAAGGAGATCTCCGTCGGGCAGACCCCGGTCCGGCGGAACACCAGCTCGATGATGGGCCCGTTCGGGATGGGGTGCGTCGCCTCGTCGTCGTACACGGACAGGACCAGCGTCCCGTCCGACATGTGCGTCGAGGCCAGCTCCTTGCCCTCGAGCTCCAGGGGCGCCAGGGGGCGCGCGTCCTCCAGGGTGAGCTGGGTGTCGTCGTACTCCAGGTGGAGATCCATCACGCGCGCCGGCACCGGCGTGAAGTCGTAGTAGACGTGGACCAGGACCTCGGTGTCGTCCTCCGCCACCTTCTCCAGGTGGAACGCCGTGCAGTCCGACGACGACGAGGCCGCCGTGCCGTGGCAGTCCAGATCCGGGCAGTCGGCGGCCGGATCGTCGGAGCCGTCGTCGGGCACCTGGTGGCAGAACGTCCCGTCGGAGCACGAGGTGGGGCGACAGGTCCCCCGCACGCACGCCTCGTCGAAGGCGCAGTCGTCGTCCGAGGTGCACTGGACGCAGTGGCCGTCGTCCGTGTCGCAGAGGAGGCCGGCCCCCGTGCACTGCAGGTCGGAGCTGCAGGCCGTCACGCACGTGCCGTCGACGCTGCAGACCTCGCCGCCGGCGCACTCGGCGTCGCCGACGCAGCCGACGCAGTAGCCGCTCACGGTGTCGCAGACCTGCCCCGACCCGGCGCAGTCCAGGGAGTTCGTGCAGGAGGCCGCCTGGACGCAGGTCCCGGAGGCGCACCGCTCCCCGTTCGCGCACTGGCCGTGGTGGAGGCACTCGACGCAGGCGCCCGCCGCGGGGTCGCAGATCTCCCCGATGACCTCGTCGCCGCCCCCGCTCCCGCCGTTCTGGCCCTGGGGCTCGCAGGCGCCGCGGGTCTCGCAGGTGGTGAGGCCGGTCCCGGGATCCCGCGCGCAGCTCTGGAAGAAGCCGCAGGGGTTCGCCGCGTCGCAGAGCATGTCCTGGCACACGAACGCCCCGGACTCGGCCTCGGCGCAGACCTGGTCGGTCGGGCACGCGTCGGCCTGGCCGGGCGTGCAGGGCGTCGGCGCTCCGCCCCCCGCGAGCTGATCCTCGGCCCACGCGGGGGTCCCGTCCGCGTCGTCGTCGGCGCACAGCCTCTGCGCGTCGAGGTCCGCGAGGACCTCCGGCGTGGCCTCACAGAGGAACCGCGGGCAGCCCTGCCGGGGCACGGTCTCGTACCAGCAGGTCTCCCCGAACTCCTCGTCGCGGCAGTCGATCTCGGCTGCGACGGCCTGGCAGGCCTCCTCCGGGTTCGCCAGGCACGCGGCCATCCGGGCCTCGCAGAGCTGGCCGGGGCAGAGGGCCATGGGCCGGACGATGGTCTCGTCGTCGTCCGCGTAGCAGACGGCGTCCGGCTCGAGCTGCTCGAGGACCGCCAGCTCGTGATCCGCCATGGTCACCGGCGGGCTGCCGTCCTTCTCCCAGAGGCGGGGCGCGTGCCCGCAGCCCTCGTCGTCGAGGCACTCCTCGCACTCGACGAACTGCTGGTAGCTCGCCTGGGAGGGGGCCTCGCGGACGTCCTCGCAGGCGCCGGCGCAGGTGTCGTACGCGCAGAGGAGGTACTGCTCCATCCGCTCCAGCTCGTGGAGCTCCAGGGGCCGTGCGTGGGAGGATCCCGAGAGGGCGACGAGGCCGAGGATCGCCGCCGTGCCCCGGATCGCGAGGAGACGGGGGGCTCTACTGCGCACCGCTCACCTCCGGCCAGACCGACACGGGCTCGCCGAGCGGCTCGCCCCACAGCGCCTGGTCGGCGTCCGTGGGGGCGAAGATCGCCTCCCGCTCGACCAGGGAGAACGTGACCGGTACCCGCGCGGGGCGCTCCTCCGTGCCGACGCGGAAGCGATGGAGCAGCCAGCGGCCGCCCTCGATGCGCTTCGCGCTCTTCGTGCCCAGGACCATCGTCTGCACGACCCCGTCCGGGAGCGTCCGCCACGCCCGGCCGGTGGCGGCGTCCACGTGGAGCTCCTTGCCGGCGTCCACCAGCGCCGCGCCCATCCCCACGCGCTCCAGGTGCGCGGGGCCGCCGACCCGGAGCCGCACGTCGGCGATGCCGGGGCGGGCCACCCCGTCCTCCGGCTGGAAGTCCACGGCGATGGTGACGCCCACCAGGCGGCCGTCCTCCACCTCGCGGTCGACGACGAGCACGCGCAGCGGGCAGTCCTCGCAGCTCGCGTCCCGCGGACACGGCCCGCAGGTCCCGCCGCAGCCGTCGTCGTCCCCGCAGGCCTTCCCGAGGCAGTCGGGGGCGCACTCGCAGAGCCCGTCGGCGCAGACCTCCGCGTCGCCGCAGGTCCCGCACGAGGCCCCGCAGTGCTCTCCGCACTCCAGGCCGAGGTCCTCGCAGGTGGCCTCGCACCCGTCGTCCGCGACGCAGGTCCCGGCCTCGGTGCAGACCGCTCCTGCTTCGCAGGCGCCGCAGCTCCCGCCGCAGCCGTCGTCACCGCACTCGCGCGCTTCGCACGCCGGAGCGCACTCGTCTTCACCCTCCACCGTCTCCGCGCAGCCTACGAGCAGCAGCGCAAACACGATGCAGAGCCCGAGGCCCAAAGGCCGCAGCGGGCTGCGCATTCGCTCCCCCCAAGATATCACGGCGGTAGAATGGGCGTGTCCTCCACCTGCCGATTCATCGATCGCGGCGGGAGACTTACCCGCCATCGGGGATCCCCGCAAGCGTAACACGAGAAAAAAACTGCGTTATGTTTATGTTGGTGCGTCGCGGCGTAGCGCGACGGCGCCGTCCTGAAAAGGGTTTCAGGTGATAACCGTGACCCGCGTTCGGGGGGATCTTCACCGGGTCGGGATGCCGGGGCGCCCCGCCGTACGGATCACTCCCGATCCCCGGTCCCTTCGCGCCCTTGCCCTTGCCCTTGCCCTTGCCCTTGCCTGAACGAGCGGCCTTCGCGGGCGGGGACGCCCGCGGTCCCGGGCGGGAGCGGGAGAGCGGGAGCGGGACCCGAGGCCCCTACCCGACCCGATCGCAGGTCACGACCAGGAAGCCCCCGAAGTGGCGCAGGGGGGTGCGCATGGTGAGGCGCTCCATCCGCGCCCAGACCGGCCCGACCATGGGGAGGTCGAAGGGCAGGGCGGCCGGCGACAGGACGCGGATCCCGTCGACGCGCCGGACGCGCAGGGTGGAGGGCAGGTAGTCGCGCACCTCGCGCAGGCGATCGAAGCGCGTGAAGACGTCCCGCTCCGTGGTGCCGGCCTCCCGCCCGATGCGCCCGGCGGGGCCGAGGCGCTTGACGAGGGCCCGGACGCTCCGGGCGTTGTAGAACTCGGCGACCACGGTGCCGCCGGGTCGCGTCACCCGCGCCATCTCGGCCATGGCGCCACGGATGTCGCGGACGTGGGCGAGCACCTTGAAGCTGCACGTGACGTCGAAGCTGGCGTCCTCGAACGGGAGCTCGCCGGCGTCGGACTCGTGGACCTCCAGGCCGCGCTCCCGGGCCAGGTCGAGCATCCGGGGCGACAGGTCCACGCCCACGGCCCGCCGGGCCACGCGCTCCAGGCGCTTCAGGATGAGCCCCGTGCCGCAGCCGACCTCGAGCACCTCGCGCTCCCTGGCCCACGGCTCCACCAGGGACACCTCCGCCGCGTCCAGGAAGCGGTGATAGCCGCGCTCCCGGCCGCGCTCGTAGGTGGTGGCGAACGTGTCGTAGTAGCTTCTGTTGTCCTTCATCCGATCAGCTCGCGGTACAGGGCCTCGTAGGCGACCGCCATCGCCCGGGGCCGGAAGTGGCTGCGCACGGTGCGCCGCGCGCCCTCGCCGAGGCTCCGCCGCAGCGAGGGGTTCTCGCCGAGCGCGACGAGGCGGCGGGCCAGGTCGTCGGGATCGCTCCGCCGGACCACGAGGGTGCCCTCGCCCAGGCCCGCCAGCTCGGAGAGCTGGGGCAGGTCGCTCACCACGGCGGGGGTGCCCATGGCCATGGCCTCCAGCACGGCGAACGGCGTGTCCACCTTGGCGTACAGCGTGTCGACCGGCAGCACGACGGCGTCCACCGCGGCCAGCAGCGCCTGCATGTCGGAGACCACGCCCAGGAAGGTCACCCGGGACTCCAGCCCCAGGTCCCGCACCCGCCGTCGGAGGCCCTCCAGGACGGCGGCGCTGGCGGCGGTCTTCGGGCGGCAGGCCAGCACGAAGCGGGCCTCGGGCACGGCCTCGGCGGCGCGCGCGGCGGCCTCCACGAACACCCGGGCGCCGTCGGAGAACTCCAGGTCCCCCGGATACAGGAAGACGGGGGCGTCGGCCCACGCCGGACCGGGGCTCGACAGGGCCAGGCGGCGTCGCGCGGCGTCGCGGTCGGGGGCCACGGGCGGGACGGGCACGGCCGGCCGCACCACGCGGACGCCCTCGACGCCGTGGGAGCGCAGGTGGACGGCGCTGGCCTCGGTGAGGACGACCGTCCGATCGGCGAAGACCAGGCGCCTCGGGTCGAGGGCCGGGTCCGGGAGGCTCGGCATCGTGTGCACGGAGCGCTTGCGCGACACGCGGAGGGCCAGCTTCGCCAGCCCGACGGCCCGCGGGTGGGGCGCGAAGAAGAAGTGGTGGAGCGCGCATCGATCCGGTCGCACCAGCCGCGCGAGCAGGCGCGCCCGCGCGAGGAGCGGCGAGCCTCCGCCCGCGCCGTACAGGGGCTCGATCACCGAGTGGGCCCCGGGAGACCGCTGCCCCCGAACGCCGAGGAGGTGATAGCGGAAGCCCTCGCCGGCCCCGGCCAGGTGGTGGACCAGGACCGCGGTCCCGTTCAGCCATGGCGGCGTCACCGGCGGAGAGACCGCCAGCACGCGCGGTCGGCGCGGCCCGGTCGAGCCCAGGAGCGCCACCGGCCGAACCGCCATCACGCCCGCTGCGTCCCGCCGACGCGATCCGCCAGGGAGCGCCAGACGGCCTCCTCCACCTCCCGGACCTCCGGGTCGGTGAGGGTGCGATCGTCGTGGCGCATGGTCACGGACCACGCCATGCTCTTGTGGCCCTCCGCGACGCCCCGGCCGCGGAAGACCGACTGGAAGGTCACCTCCCGGATGGTCTCCGGCGCCGCCGCGCGGATGGCGTCCCGCACGGCCGAGGCGCGGATGGCCTCCTCCACCACCACCGCGAAGTCGCGGTAGACCGCCGGATAGCGGGCCAGGGGGGTGTAGCCGGTCGGGGCGGGCTCCAGGGCACGCCACGCGTCCAGGTCCACCTCGAAGAGCGCCACGCGGTGGGGCACGTCGAGCGAATGGAGCGTCATGGGGTGGACCTCGGCGAGGTAGCCGAGGGTCCGACCGTCCACGACCAGCGCCGCCTGGCGCGCCGGGTGGGCCCACGGGTGGTGGACCCGGCCCTGGGCGGCCTCGAGCGTCGGGCGCTCCACGGCCCGCGCCAGGCCCGCCAGGACGCCCTCGAGCGCGAAGAACAGGGCGGCGTCCGGATCCTCGCCCAGGGTGGCGTCGGCCAGGAGGCCGCCGAGCATCACCGGCTGGACCGGAGGCTCCCCCGCCTCTTCCGCGGGCCGGAAGACGCGGCCGAGCTCGAAGACGCCCACGTGCTCCTCGTTCCGGGCGTTCTTCTCGAGCACGCCGAGGAGGTTTGGCGCCAGGTCGGTCCGGAGGGCCGGCATCTCGGCGCTGATGGCGTTCTCCAGGAGGACGCGCCTCTCCGGCACGGCGTCGATACGCTCCAGGAGCGGGTCGAAGGCGAAGGAGTAGGTCATCACCTCGTCGAGGCCCGCCGCGCGGGTGAGATAGCCGCGCGCCGCGCGCTCGAAGGTCTTGCGCTCGTTGGGGTGCGGCTTGTCGAGGACGACCCGCGGAGGCTGCGGCGGCACGTGGTCGTAGCCGTACGACCGCCCGATCTCCTCGATGAGGTCCTCCTCGATGGCGATGTCCTTGGTCGCCCGGAACGTGGGCACCGTCACGCGCAGGACGCCCTCGCGGGCCTCCTCCACGCCGAAGTGCAGGCGCTTCAGGTACCGGGAGATGGCCTCCTCGCCCAGGTCCACGCCGAGCCGCCTGTGTACGCGGTCGACGCGGAGGTCGATCTCGGGGGGCTCCGGCAGGGGCGCGTGGACGTCCATGAGCGCCGAGGTGACCTTCACCTCCGGGTCCAGCTCCTGCAGGAGCCGGATGAACGCCCGGGAGGCCGTCTCGGCCAGGTGCGGGTCCAGGCTCTTCTCGAAGCGGGCCGAGGAGTCGGTCCGCAGGCCCAGGCGCGTGCTGCTGAGCCGGATGGTCGCCGGGTCGAAGTTGGCGGACTCCAGCACGAGCTCGCGCGTGTCGTCCCGGATCTCCGAGTTGGCGCCGCCCATGATGCCGGCCAGGGCGATGCCCCGCTCGGCGTCCGCGATGAGCAGGTCGCGGGCGTCGAGGGTGCGCTCCACGTCGTCCAGGGTCGTGAAGGACTCGCCGTCGCGGGCGCGACGGACGACGATGGTGTCACCGGCGATCTGCCGCCGATCGAAGGCGTGGAGCGGGTTGCCCACGTCGAGCATCACGAAGTTCGTGGCGTCCACCACCCGGTTGATGGCCCGGACGCCGACGCGGTGGAGCAGGACGCGGAGCCACAGGGGCGACGGGCGGACGGTGACGCCCTCCAGGGTCGCGGCCGTGTACCGCGGGCAGCCTTCCCGATCCTCGACCTCCACGGTGAGCGGCCGGGCGTCGGTGAAGTCGACGTCCAGCTCCATCGGCTTCAGCGGGCGGCCGAGGATGGCGGCGACCTCGCGGGCGATGCCCCGGTGGCCCCACAGGTCGGGCCGGTGGGTCAGGGACTTGTTGTCGATCTCGAGGAGGACGTCCTCCACGCCCACGACGTGGGACAGCGGAGTCCCCACAGCAGGAGACCCCGGGGCCGGGCCGTCGTCGAGGACCATGATGCCCGCGTGCTCCTCGGACAGGCCGAGCTCCTTCTCGCTGGCGATCATGCCCTCGGACAGCAGGCCGCGGACCTTGCGCTTCTCGATGGTCAGGCCGTCGACGGTGGTGCCGGGGAGGACGACGGGGACCTTCTGGCCGGCGGCCACGTTGGGCGCGCCGCAGACGATCTTCCGGGGGTGTCCCTCGCCGGCGTCCACCTCGCAGTAGCGCAGCTTCGTGCCCTCGACGGGCTCGGCGCTCCGCACGTGGCCGACGACGACGCTGCGCAGGCCCGCGCCGATCCGGTGGACGTCCTCGAGCTCGGCCACGTTCAGGGTGAACCGCTCGGCCAGCTCGTCGTGGTCGACCCCCTCGAGGTCGACGTGCCGCTGGAGCCAGTTGCAGGAGATGAGCATCGGTCGACTAGCCTCGTCGGAACTGGGAGATGAAGCGCAGGTCGCCGCCCATGAGGTGCCGGATGTCCTCGATCTGATAGCGCATCATCACGAGGCGCGAGAGGCCCAGGCCGAAGGCCCAGCCCGACCACTCGTCCGGGTCGAGGCCGCCGAAGCGCAGCACGTTCGGGTGGACCAGGCCGCAGGGGAGCAGCTCCACCCAGCCCGAGTGCTTGCAGACGGAGCAGCCGCCCCCGCCGCAGACGCGGCACTGGATGTCCAGCTCGAAGCCCGGCTCCACGAAGGGGAAGTAGCCGGGGCGGAGGCGGATGGTCACCTCCTCCTCGAAGATGGCGCCCAGCAGGGTCTTCATGGAGTGGATGAGGTTCGCGACGCTGATGTCCCGGTCGATCATGAGCCCCTCCACCTGGTGGAAGGTGTGCTCGTGGGACGCGTCGATGCGCTCGTAGCGGAACACCCGGCCCGGGAAGATGGCCCGGAAGGGCGGCTCGAACAGCTCCATGGCGCGGATCTGGCCCGGCGAGGTGTGGGTCCGGAGGAGGTTGCCGTCGGTCAGCCAGAACGTGTCCTGCATGTCCCGGGCGGGGTGCTCGGCCGGGATGTTGAGGGCCTCGAAGTTGTAGTACTCGGTCTCCGCCTCCGGGTAGTCCAGGAGGTAGAAGCCCATGGCCCGGAACACGTCCTCGATGTGGTACGTGATGCTCGTGACCGGGTGCACGGCGCCGACCCGCGGCCGCCGGCCGGGCAGGGTGGCGTCGAAGGTGGGATCCTCGCAGAGGGCCCGGATGCGCGCCTCCTCGAGCGCTCGCCGCCGGTCGTCGATGGCGCCGGACACCGCGGAGCGCACCTCGTTGGCCTTCTGGCCCACCTTGGGGCGCTCCTCGTGCGGCACGTCCTTCATGCCCTTGAGCACCGCCGTGATGGCGCCCTTCTTGCCGAGGTAGCGCACCTCGAGGTCGCGCAGGGCGCCCTCGTCCTCCGCCGCGCCGATGGCCTCCAGCGCCTCCGCATGCAGCGCGTCGAGCTTGTCGATCATCGCCCGTCTCCTCCGTGAGGGCCGGGACTCTAGCGGGCCGGCCCGCCTCCGTCGAGGGAGGATTCGTGGCTGTCTGGTCGAGCACCGGCGTCCCCGCCCGCGCAGGGATGGGCCGGCGGGAGCCGCTCGTTCAGGCAAGGGCAAGGGCACGGGCAAGGGCAAGGGGGGCGGCCTACTCCGACAGCACGGCGTTCAGCTCCGTCGACCAGTCGGAGTCCCGGAAGTAGCTGCTCCAGACGTACTCCATGTTGGCGTTCCGGAGGATGGCGTGCCACGGCGTGGAGGTGTTCACGTAGCCGCCCTCGGCCTTCAGGTACGGGTCCATGTACCGGTACGTCGTGGCGAGGCCCTTCACGGGCACCGCGTAGCCGACCGGGTCCACCAGCGGCTGCTGCGCCTCCACCGCGCCGGCGAAGCTCAGCTCGTCGATGCACCACGTGGCGTCGGAGTCCGGGCTCGTGAGGACCACGTCCCGCAGGGTCCCCCGCAGGGGCAGGCCGTAGTCCACGTAGACCAGCGACGGGTCGAGGTCGCGGCCCTCCGCGTAGGCCATGCACTGGTCCAGGGTCGGCTCGCCCGACTGGAGGTTCTCGAAGAGCACGATCTTCAGGTCCACGCCCGGGCGGAAGGTCGCCAGGGTCTCCGGGGTGATCTCGCCCGTCATCTGGCTCGCGAGGCCGTCGAGGAGCTCGGTACAGGCCGTGCACCAGGCGGTCACGCCCATCACCCACGTGGCGTCGAACGACCCGCAGCTGTCCTGGAAGGGCACGGCCTCGCCGTAGCAGTTCCTCAGTTCGAAGTCGGCGATGTTGTCGCCGACCAGGGCGCCGGTGCCCTCGGGGACGCACCCGGGCTGGGCCGGCTCGGGGGCGACGGGCTGGCCGTGCTCGGTCGTGGACGGATAGGGCTCCGGCGATGGGGGCGTCGGCACCGCCTCCAGGTCCAGGGTGCCCGAGACCGGCTGGTACGCGGCCTCGCAGCCCATCTGGCCCCCGGAGGTCTCGCAGTCGGCGTCCAGGGTCATGCTCACCGGGCCGCCCGGGGCGAGCGACGCCAGGTCGATCTCGCCGGGCTCCAGGGGAGCCGCTCCGGGCTGGAAGCGGAGTTTGAGGTTGTCGAACGGCGCCGCGGTCTCGTCGAGCGCGGCGAACACCAGGGTCCCGTCCTCCTCCGTCTCGAAGCTCGTGTACTTCAGCGTGAAGCCGGTGCGGTCGCAGGAGACGGGCTCCGCGTCGGGCGTCCCCGGCTCCGCGTCGGCGTCCGGGGCCGGGCCGGGATCGGGCTGCGCGTCCGGCGTCGGGTCGGGCGTGTCCGGCGCGGTCGTGACGTCCGGCGTCGGGTTCGAGGCGTCGGGGACCGCGCCCCCATCCCCTCCATCGTCGTCGCACGAGGCGAGCGCGAGGAAGGCCAGGGAGACGACACTGGCGGTGACGCGGGACGACATCCGGCTCCTGGGGCACGGGACCGGACCAGCATGCCCCATACCATCCCCGGGCACCAACCACGCGTCGGCTGCCGGGGGATTGCAGTCCGACCGGGCCGACCCTTAACCTCGGCTCATCGGCTGTCAGCGTGGAAGGGGAAGGGCCTTGGCGGAGACGACGCACGAGGAGCGCACGGATCGGCGCGAGGAGTCCGCGCCGTCGTCGAACGACCAGAGCGCCGGGGGGGCGTCGCCGACGAACCGGGCGGTGCCTCGGGGTGTGGGCTACGACGCCCAGGCCCGAGCGCTCCAGCCACCGGCCCCGGGATACGACGCCCAGCGCGAGGCCCGGAAGCCCGGGCGCGCGTCGGGGGCCCTGGAGCCGTCGGCGCGGGCGGCGGGAGAGGCCGCCCTGGGCGTGGATCTCGGAGATGTCCGCGTGCACGCCGGGGACGGGCGCGCCGAGGCGGCCGGGGCCGCGGGCCTCGCCGAGGGGCGTGACGTCCACGTGGCCCGGGCGGCCGTGGGATCGGACGGCCGCGTGGAGCCGGGGCTGCTGGCGCACGAGATCGCCCACGTGGCCCAGCAGACCGGGGGCACCCCCGGCGGACCCGGCGAGTCGGGCGGCGGGGCAGCGGATCCGGAGGCCGAGGCCCACGCCGCGTCGGAGGCGATCCAGCGCGGCGAGCCGACGACGGTGAGCCGGGCTCCGGCGGGGCCCATGCGCTGGGACGTGCGCGAGTGGTTCCGTGAGCGCTACGCCTGGCTCGACGAGGCCCAGAAGGAGGCCGCGGAGCAGCAGTCCGGAGTCGAGACGAAGGCCCGCCGCCACGTGGGGACGAACGAGGAGGTCATGACCACGGCGCCCGGGGGCGAGGAGGAGGTCGCGACCCGGAAGGTGGGCGGCAGCGAGGAGGAGAAGACGTCGGGCTGGGAGGACGTCTGGTCGCTCCGCTGGCTCGGCGGGCCGAACGAGACGAAGGATCGGACGACCACGTACGACGAGACGTCCGGCGAGGGCGGGGCGCAGTACGTGCGGGAGACCACGGATCGGGGCTCCACGAGCCACGACCCGCTCACCGGGAGGACCTCGTCCACCGAGGGCACGACGCGCACGGTCTCCGAGCGGGACCACGAGGCCACGGCGCGGGCGGTGGCGTCGAAGCTCGAGGGGAGGAAGAAGAACCTGGAGGCGAGGAAGGACGAGCTCCGGGCCGAGAGCGAGCGCCTGAAGCGCGAGCGGCAGGAGGTCGAGGAGGAGCTCGCCCGGTTCCGGAGTCGCCACGAGGCCGAGGTGGCGGAGGCGCACCCGGACCTGTCGCCGGAGGAGCGGCGGGCCCGGGTCGACCGGCGCGTGGCCAACGACCCGGACCGGGCGGGCTTCTCCCGGCGGCGCGGCCGCCTCGAGGCGAAGCTGAGGGACAACGAAGAGCGCATCCGCGAGGCCGACGGGGAGGCCTCGAAGCTGGCCACGGACATCGAGGCGGCGAAGAGCGACCCGCGCACCGCCGTGGAGCTGGCCCGCGCCCACGACCTCGAGGTGGAGCCGGTCATGCGGGAGCGCACCGACGGCACGACGCTGCGGAGCGAGGGTGACGTGGACGTGGTGGACCGGGTGGGCTCCGAGCGCACCTGGACGGGCGAGACGGTGAGCTCCGCGGAGGACGGCGGGCACACGACCGAGTCCGCCTCCCTGGACTACGACGCGGGCTTCACCGACGAGGGCGTGGCGCTCTCCGGCGGGGCGCAGGCGGGGGAGGAGCGGACCGACGCCTCGGGCGCGGAGACCTACGCCTCGACGGAGCGGCGCGAGGTGAGCGCGAAGTTCAGCGACGAGGGCGCCGAGCTGGGGACAGGCCGCTCGGAGGCCACCAGGGAGGGCGGCGTCGAGACGTCGTCGTCGACCGACACGAGCGTGATCCTGAGGGACGGCGAGAAGGGCGCCTCCCGGTCCACGAGCCGGTCCACCACCGAGGATCTGGGCGATGATCGGTCGGTGACCACCGAGCGCAAGGCCTCGGGCGAGCTCACGAACAGGGAGGCCTCGGGCACGGCCGAGAGCTCGAAGCGGTGGAAGGGCAAGACCCTGGAGCGGGGCGTGAAGACCTCCGGGGACGGCAGACTCACCGTCGAGGTGAACCCCTTGGAGGGCGAGAAGCCGCCCAAGTACGAGATCGTCGTGAAGGTCCACCTGGGCGCCGGGGTGAGCGGCGACGTCGAGCACACGGCGAGGGGCGAGGGCGACCACGCCACCGGTGAAGAGCTCGAGACCACGGGCTCCGCCCACGCGGAGGGCGCGGCGGACTTCACCCAGACGCGGGTGTTCGGCCGGGACCAGGCCATGGAGTACCTGGGGAAGCTCGAGCAGACGAGGGGCGACTCGGAGCCCTCGTCGGACGAGCCCGAGTTCGGGGTCCTGGCCAAGGCGCGCGCCATGGACGACATGTCGTCGGGCGGCCTCGCCGCGATGATGGGGGACGGCTCGGCGGCGCGCGGTCTCGGGGCGGGCGAGAGCTTCTCCATGACGGTGAGCGGGGAGGCCGGCGCTGACGCCGGCACCACCGGGTCCGGAGGTGGCGAAGGCGGCACGTCCGTCGGAGTCGAGGGCGGCGCGAGCGGGAAGTGGTCGAAGACCGTCTCCGTGAACCGCGTCACCGACGAGGACACCGGCGACCGCAAGCTCGTGGACGTGAAGGTGGACTTCACCGAGAAGACGGAGTGGGAGGCCAGGGGCTCCGCCGACATGAAGTACGCGAGCGGGAGCGTGGGCGGCGGCGCGTCGTCCAGCTCCGGCCAGGGGCGGACCTTCCGGCTCGACGCCACGAGCGAGGCGGCCTTCGACGAGAAGTACGCGCTCATCATGGGCGCCACGACGCCCTCCGAGCTGGCGAAGCTGGCTGACAGCGAGGCGCTCCAGGCCGACGTGACCTCCAAGCGGACCAGCGAGGGGCGCACCTCGCGGCGGGAGGGGAACGTGAGCGCCGCCGGGATGTCCTTCGACGTCTCCAACTCGGAGCACTACAGCGCGACGACCGAGGCGAAGGACGGCGAGCTCACCGGCACCCGCGAGGGCGGCCAGACCGACCGGGCGAGCCTCGGCGCGGGCGGGCTGACCGTGGGCTCGGAGGCCGAGCACTCCGCCACGGGCCACGTGGGCTCGGAGGGCGAGCTCTCCGTGGACGTCACCACCGAGCGGAAGGAGAGCTCGGTCGGCTGGGCCGGCCTCCCGGACACGAGCGACGAGGGGCTCCTCGGCACCGCCGGGACGTACGCGGGCGGCGGGGCCAGGGGACTGGCCAATGAGCTCTTCCAGAGGACCGAGACGACGCTCCACGGCTATCACCTCTCGCCCGAGGACGCGCGGCTCATGGTGGGGCGCGCCACGAACGAGTCCCGGTGGAAGAACGCCGCGGTGGGGCTGCGGGTCCTGGGCCCGCTCATCACGCTGCGCGGGGAGCTGCTGGACCCGCGGCCGGATCCGTCGTGGACCGAGGGCGTCGCGGACCCGAACGACCCGCAGGTGAAGCGGGCGGCGGAGAACCTGGCCCGCGCGGAGGCCATCGCCCGGTTCATGGAGCGGACCGGCGGCGACGGCAAGACGACCATCCGGAACGTGCTCCAGCGCTGGGGCGACTTCGACGACCTGGGCATGGAGTTCGAGTGGCCGCCGTCCATCTCCGACCAGCAGGGGACCTTCGAGGGGCTCGAGGACGAGGTGCCGAAGCTGGTGGGGGACCTGGAGTCCGCCACGGGACCGGCCATGAGCCGGCCCCGGTCCGACGCCTCGGAGAACATGAGCGTCGCGGGCCCGCGGATCGACATGGGGCTCGCGGAGCGCTACGGGGAGGTGGACTCCACGATCTCGGGGCTCCACGTGGCGATCGAGGGCTGCGAGGACTTCGACGCGCCGCGGGCCAAGGCGGAGATGCTGGCGAAGCTGAACGACTACCGGTTCGAGCTGCGCCGCGCCTACTACGCCCACGTAGAGGTGGCCTCTCCCGAGATGGCGGTCCGGGGCGACGACGGCCTCACGAAGTCGCGGCGGATGCTGCTGCAGCGGAGTGTGCGCGATCGGCAGCGGATGTTCCGCACGTACGCCGAGGAGGAGAAGCGCTTCCTGGACCGCGCCCGGGAGGAGATGGACAGCTGGTCGCTCCGCTCCGAGCAGTCGCGGGTCAACCCGCTCTTCGCGGCGGTGGAGAACCTCCACGATCGGTGGGAGCAGGAGCTCGAGGAGCTCGAGAGCCTGTACCGGGAGCTCGGCAAGCCGCCGGAGGTCATCGAGCGGCTCCTCGACAGGTACGGGCCGGACACGGAGCGGTACGAGAGGCTCCACGACGAGTACAGCGAGCCGGCGCTGCTGTTCTGATCCGGTCGTCCGACCGACGCCCCCAGGGCAATCGCAAAGTCGGACAAGTGTGGCCCGCGCGGCGGTACGGCGCCCGGCGCCGGATTGCACCGCTCGGAAGCGACGAGCCTTGCGCGTCTGAGAGCGGGCAAGGGCAAGGGCAAGGGCAAGGGCAAGGGAGGGCGGTCGACCTTGCGACCGCCCTGGCGACGCCTTGACCCCGGGGGGCGCGCGGGTCACGGTCTGCGCATGGAGAGGACCTACGAGGCGCGGCTCGGGGATCTGAGCCGGATTGCCCCGCTCGGAAGCGACGAGCCTTGCGCGTCTGAGAGCGGGCAAGGGCAAGGGCAAGGGCAAGGGCAAGGGAGGGCGATCGACCTTGCGACCGCCCTGGCGACGCCTTGACCCTGGGGGGCGCGCGGGTCACGGTCTGCGCATGGAGAGGACCTACGAGGCGCGGCTCGGGGATCGGAGCCTGTTCCCCGACCTGGAGTGGCCGGTCTACTGCAACCACGCGGCGATCTCGCCGCCGTCGCTGGCCGTGCGCGACGCGGTCGGGGAGGTCGTGGACTCCTACGCCCGCGTGGGCGTGTCGGCCTTCCCGCGCTGGAAGAGCCAACGCGAGGACCTCCGGGCGCGCCTGGCGCGCATGATCGGCGCGCGGCCCGAGGACCTCGGGTTCGTGAACAACACCACGGCGGGCGTGGTCACCGTCGCGCTCTGCTATCCGTGGCGGGCCGGCGACCGGGTCGTGCTCTTCGAGGGCGAGTTCCCGACCAACGTCACGCCGTGGCTCCAGGCCGCGCGGGCGTGGGACCTGGAGCCGGTCTTCCTGCGTGCGGACGACTTCATGGAGGACCCGGACCGGGCGCTGCAGCGCCTGGAGGACACCCTGAGGAAGGGCGTCCGGATGGTGGCCGTGAGCGCCGTCGCCTTCCAGACGGGGCTCCGCATGCCGACGGGCGAGATGGCGCGCCTCTGCCACGAGCACGGCGCGGAGATCTTCGTCGACGGCATCCAGGCCCTGGGCGCCGTGCCGTTGGACGTGCGGGCGGAGGGCGTCGACTACCTGGCCTCCGGGGGCCACAAGTGGCTCATGGGCATGGAGGGCGGCGGCTTCGTCTACGTCCGGGCCGACCGCGTCGACGCCTTGCACCCGATGGTGGCGGGCTGGATGAGCCACGAGGAGGGCGCCGGCTTCCTGTTCCGGGGGCGGGGGCACCTGCGCTACGACCGCCCCGTGCGGAAGCGCGCGGACTTCGTGGAGGGCGGGATGCCCAACACGACCGCCCTGGCGAGCCTCGGCGCGGCCACGGACCTCCTGGAGCAGCTCGGCCCGGAGGCCATCTTCCGCCACGTGCAGGGCTGGATCGATCCCCTGGAGGAGGGCCTCCGCGCGCGGGGCTTCCGCAGCATGCGCGCGGCGGACGAGGCGCGACGCTCCTGCAACCTCGCCGTCCTGCCCGGGCGCGGCGTGGACGTGGTGTCCCTGCAGACCGCCCTCCAGGAGCGGGGCGTGTCGTGCTCCATCCCGGACGGCTACCTGCGCTTTTCGCCGCACTGGCCGAACCACCCGGACGAGGTGCCGCGGATCCTGGAGGCCGTCGACGACGCCCTCTGACGGCCGGCGCCGCGCGTCGACCACGACCACCACCACGCACACGAGGAGCGGATCATGGGGAAGATGATCGACGGGGTGTGGACCACCCAGCGGTACCACCCGGACGACGAGGGGCGCTTCCAGCGTGAGGAGACGGTCTTCCACGGCCGGAACCCGGACGCACAGCACGGTCGTGGATGACGCTCGGCTGGCCCGGGGCGCGGCGCTGTTCCGCCGGGGCGACTACCTCGAGGCCCACGAGGTGTGGGAGGACGGCTGGCGTCCCATGCCGCCCGGGCCCGACCGGGAGATCGCCCAGGGCCTCATCCAGGCCGCGGTGGCGCTCCACCACCGCGCGCGAGGCAACGACAGGGGCGCGCGGGCGGTCGGCGAACGCGCCCTGAGGCGTCTCGAGGGCGTCCCGGCGACCTGGCGGGGCCTGGACCTGGAGACCCTGCGGTGGGATCTGGCCCGTGGCCTCGAGGACGCTCGGGGGATCGTGCGCCTGCGCCCGGTCGAGCGCTCTCGCTGACCTCCGCGTGCACGTCGACGCACCGTTGCGGCATTTCCACCGGCATCGCACGGAGCGGTGCGTGATCTCCACCTGGGGAGATCCCCGGGCGGCGCTGGAACGTGTTGCAGCGAGCGGCCCCGTTCCGGGCCTCGCACGGCAGCCAGTGCCATTGGCACGTGCATTGCTTTTGCTCTGCTTTAAGGAGGCGCTCGACCACCGCCAGCCCCCGGCCGGGGTCGACGGGCCGCCCCACGCGGCCCGAGGGAGAGACGAACAGCATGGACGACGATACGTGGCGAAGGTCGCCGCCGGATGCTCGTGTCGCCGCCCTCGTGCGGGCGGTGCTCCTCGTGCTCTTCGCCGGCGCGGCTCCGAGCGCCTGTCACCTCGGTGTACTGGAATCCGGGCAGGGGGGAGGTGACGCTGCGATGACCGGCCTCCTGGTCGTGGTGGCCGCGGCCCTGACCGCGACCTGGCTGGCCCGCGAGGGCTGGCACCTCCGCCGCAGACGCCAGACTCGGCACGCGCTGCAGGATCACCTGCGGCGGTCGTTCGACGCCTCCCTGCACGCCCGCATCGTGACCGACGCCGAGACCGGTCGGCTCTCCGACGCCAACGCCGCCGCGGAGAGCCTCCTCGGCCGCTCCCGGGAAGAGCTGATCGGCATGCACCAGTCGGACCTCCACCCGGAGGACGACGTCCCGGCCTACCGGGAGATGTTCCGACGCGGCCTGGGGGGCGAGTTCCCGGACTCCGAGCACGTGGAGGTGGTCCATGCCGACGGCCGGCGGATCCCGGTGCGCATCCGCCCCATCCACTTCGAGGCGCCGGACGGGCGCAGGATGGTCATGGGTGTCTTCCAGGACATCCGTGACGACGTGCGCCGCCACGTCATCCGGACCATCGCGACGGCCTGCCAGGGCCGGGTGCTGCAGGGCGCGGGAGAGGAGGAGGTCATCGCCCACGCCTGCCGGACGCTGGCCGACGACCTCGGGTACCTGTCCGTCGCCCTGCTGGTGGCAAGGGAGGCCGGGATCCCCGAGGCCCTCGCCGCGTGCCCCGTCCTGCAGGAGGCGCTCCGCGAGAGGCGGGATGCCGTCTCGGACGACGACTCCGCCCTGGCCCTGGTCCTGGACACGGGCGACGGCTGGATCGCCGTGGCGCGCTTCGAGGGGCCGGCCCCGGGTACGTTCGACGGGAGGACCCGGCGTGATCTGCACATCCTCGGGAGCCGCCTCGCCATCCTCCTCCGCTTGGTGCGGGATCGGCGCATGATGCACCTCCAGAGCGTGGCCCTGGAGTCGAGCCCGAACGGCGTGGTCATCGCGGATCCCCGCGGTCGCATCGAGTGGACCAACCAGGCCTTCGTGCGCCAGAGCGGCTATGGCAAGGAGGAGCTTCGCGGGGAGAGCATGCTCGTCCTCCGGGCCGGCATGCGTGACGAGAGTGTCTGCACCCTGATGTGGCAGGCGGTACGGAGCGGGCGTCCCTGGCAGTCCGAGTGCACGATGCGGCGCAAGGACGGCGGCCTCTACACGGTGGAGCTGACCGTTACGCCGACCACGGACGAGGAAGGCATGCTCCGCCACATGGTGGCGATCCATCACGACGTCACCGGGCGGAAGGAGGCGGAGGCGCGGGTCCTGCACCTCCAGTCGCACGACCCCCTCACGAACCTCCCGAACCGCACCGGCTTCCTCCGGCACCTCGAGGAGGCGGTGTACGCGGCATGGGGTGACGGGGCGGCCGTGGCGGCCCTGCTCGTGGACGTCCACAGGCTGCAGGACGTCAACGCCACGTTCGGGGAGGAGGCCGGCGACACGGTCCTCCGGGGCGTCGCCGAGCGGCTGCAGGGGATCATGCCTCCGCACGCCATGGTCGCGCGCATGGGCGGCGACGACTTCGGCGTCGTGCTCCAGGTGGACGTGGAGGACGCCCTGTCGGAGGAGAAGCGGCTGGCGGACAGCGTGCTCGCCGTCTTCGAGCGGCCCTTCGAGGTGGCCGACGGCGAGATCCTCCTCGGGGTGAACGTGGGCATCGCGACCACCTGCCGCGATTGCCGGAGGACGGGCGCCATCATCGACCCGGATCGGGCCACGACGGAGCTGGTCGAGCACGCGGAGAGTGCGCTGCACGACGCCATCGGGCAGGGGCGCAACGCCGTGCGCTCCTTCGAGCCGGAGATGCTCGAGCGGGCCCAGGCGAACACGCGCCTGGGGAGCGAGCTCGCCCAGGCCCTGGAGCGGGACGAGATCGTGGCCTGGTTCCAGCCCCAGGTGGACCTGCGCACGGGGCGGATCGTCGGCGTGGAGGCCCTGGCGCGCTGGCACCACCCCACCCGCGGGATGGTCTCCCCGGGCGAGTTCGTGCCCGTGGCGGAGGCGACGGGCCTCGTCCTGCCCCTGGGCCGCCGTATGCTCCGGCTGTCGTGCGAAGCGCTCCGGGGATGGGATGAGGCGGGACTCCCGCCGCTCTTCATGGCGGTGAACGTGTCCGGTGCGCAGCTGTTGGACGCGGACTTCGTGGGGCACGTCGAGCGCGAGTTGGAGCGGAGCGGGCTTCCTGCCGGACGCCTGGAGCTGGAGCTGACCGAGACCATGCTCATGCGGGACACGGAGCTGGCCGTGGAGGTCCTCGATCGGCTGCGGGCCCTCGGGGTCCAGCTCGCCATCGACGACTTCGGGACCGGCTACTCGTCCCTCGCCTATCTCCAGCGGTTCCGGGTCCACAAGCTGAAGATCGATCGGACCTTCGTCGACGAGGTGCTGGTCGAGCCCGCCAACCAGCGGATCGTCGGGTCCGTCGTGGACCTGGGCCACGGCCTGGGCGCGCGGGTGATCGCGGAGGGTGTCGAGGAGGAGCAGCAGGTCGTGTACCTGCGCGCCGTCGGGTGCGACGAGATGCAGGGCTATCTCGTCAGCCGGCCGGTGCCCGCGGACGACCTGGCCGCCCTCGTGGCCCGCGGGCCACGCCCGTCGCCAGCCGTTGACGCGATCCCGACCGCGCGCTAGCGAGGGGCCATGGTGACGACCGTCGCGCACATCCGCCCGGCCGCGTGCCGAGGGCGCCGTGGAGCCGGATGAACCCGGGGCTGTTCGCCTCGGCCGTCGCCGCCGCGTCGTGATCGCGGTGGCCGTGCTGCTGGGGCTCTACCTGGCCTGGCTCACCGGGCTGTGGGTGTTCCAGCGCTGGTTGATCTACCCGGGACAGCGTCTCCCCGCACCTCAGGGCGCTGCAGCGGCCGTGGAGGGCGTGGAGCGGTGGTGGCTGGACATCCCGGAGAGCCGCGTCGAGGCCTGGTTCCTGCCGGGCGACGGCGTGAGCGGCGAGAACCCGGGGCCGGCGGTGATCTACGTGCACGGGAACGCGGAGATCATCGATCAGCTCCCGCCTCGGGTGGCGCGCTACCGGGACATGGGCCTCGGCGTGCTCCTGCCCGAGCTTCGGGGATACGGCCGCTCCGGCGGATCCCCGTCCCAGGAGGCGATCGTCGACGACCTCCTGCGATTCCACGACCGGCTGGTCGCGCGGCCCGACGTGGAGGGGATCGTCGTGCACGGCCGCTCCCTGGGCGCCGGACCCGGGTGTGCCCTGGCTGCCAGACGTGAGCCGGACGCCGTGATCGTGGAGTCGACCTTCACATCCCTGACCGCCTTCGCGCCCAGGCTCCTCGTGCCGAAGGCCCTGGTGCGGGACCCGTGGAACAACCTGTCCGCCGTTTCGGGCCTGGACGTGCCGTTGCTCATCTTCCACGGTCTGGACGACCGGACGGTCCCCTTCTCGCACGCCGTCCGGCTGCACGACACCGCCCCGCGATCGCGCCTGGTGCGCTACGATTGCGGCCACAACGACCTGCCCCCCGATCCCCGCCACTACTGGCGGACGATCTCCATCCACCTCCGAGAGGCGGGGGTGATCGGACAGCAGGGCGCCAGCGAAATGCAGCAGGACCGTCCCCGGCGGTCTCCCGAAACGAAGTAGGGCCGCCGTCCCCGGCGGTCGAAAAAATGAGAAGTGAGTAGGTTTGACCCCAGGAGATGTCCCCATGGAGAAACACGACGTAGACGTCGCCGTCCTGGGCGCCGGGACCGCCGGGCTCGTCGCTCGTCGATCGGCGGAGAAGGCCGGCGCGAAGGCCGTCATGATCGACCCGGGCCCGTTCGGGACCACCTGCGCGAGGGTGGGCTGCATGCCCTCCAAGCTGCTCATCGCGGCCGCCGACGCCGCCGAGGCCGCGCGGACGACGGACCTCTTCGGCGTGCGAGTCGACGGAGTCCGGGTCGAGGGGCCGGCCGTCATGGAGCGGGTCCAGCGGGAGCGTGACCGCTTCGTGGGCTTCGTCCTCGACTCGGTGGAATCCATCCGCTCGAAGGGAGGCCTGATCGAGGGGCGCGGCCGCTTCGTCGAGCAGACCGTGCTGCGGGTGTCCGACGAGCAGGGCGAGGACTTCGCCGAGGTCCACGCGAAGAGCGTCGTCATCGCCACCGGCTCCCGGCCGTCCGTCCCGCCGCCCTATCGCGGGCTCGGGGAGCGAATGCTCACGACGAACGAGCTGTTCGAGCTCCCGGCCCTGCCGGAGAGCATCCTGGTGGTCGGTCCGGGCGTCATCGGCCTGGAGCTCGGACAGGCCCTGGACCGCCTCGGCGTGCGCACGACCATGATCGGCGTGGACGGGCTCATCGGCCCCCTCACGGATCCCGCAGTGAAGGCCGAGGCGACGCGGCTGGCCAAGGAGGATTTGGACATCCACCTGGACACGAAGCTCGAGTCCGTGGAGGAGACCGAGGACGGCGTGCACGTCGCCTTCCTCGACGACGAGGGCGAGCGGCGCACCGGGACGTTCGAGTACGTCCTCATGGCCGCCGGGCGGAGGCCCAACGTGGACGGCCTCGGGCTCGAGGAGGTGGGGCTGCCGCTGCGCGACAGCGGCATCCCCGACTACGACTGGCACACCATGCAGGTGAAGGGCACGCCGGTGTTCCTGGCGGGCGACAACACCGCCCACCGGCCCATCCTGCACGAGGCCTCGGACGACGGCGGCATCGCCGGGGAGAACGCGGCGCGATATCCCCACGTCCGCGGTTCGATGCGGCGCGCGCACCTGGCCATCGTGTTCAGCCACCCCCAGATCGCCATCGCCGGTCACTCCCACCGGGAGCTGACGCCGGGCTCCTTCGTCTGCGGGCACGTGGACTACGGCAACCAGGGCCGCGCGCGGGTCATGGGCGAGAACGCCGGTCTCGTGCGGGTCTACGCCTCCAAGGACAACGGCGAGCTCCTGGGCGCCGAGATGCTCGGCCCGCGGGTCGAACACACGGGGCACCTCCTGGCCTGGGCCATCCAGCAGCGGATGACGGTCGAGGAGGCCCTGGACATGCCCTTCTACCACCCCGTAGTGGAGGAGGGCATCCGGACCGCCCTGCGCGAGTGCCAGTCGAACCTGCACCTGGCGACGCCGTGCGAGGATCCCTCCGGCGAGGTCGGCCCCGGGGGCTGACATGACTCGTGGGGTCAAGCCCTCTCATTTTTCACTTTTTTCGGCGGGGAGCCGCCCCCGCGCCGCGGAGCAGCCGGCGGAGACGGCCGGGGATGGTCAGCGGCGGTGGCGCGACAGCCCGCGCTCGGCGCGCTTCCGGTAGACGCGGGCCAGGACCTTCGCCACCGACTCGTACATGGACGACGGGATGCTCTGGCCGGGCTTGCAGCGACGCCAGAGCGTCCGCGCGATCGGCCTGTTCTCGACGATGGGGACGGCGTGGCGGCGGGCCAGGGCGCGGATGTGCCGCGCGAGCTCGTCGGCGCCCTTGGCCGTGACCTTCGGGGCCTTGTCCTCTCCGGGGCGGTAGCGGAGCACCACGGCCAGGTGGGTCGGGTTGGTGACCACGACGTCGGCCTCGGGCAGCGCCTGCATGATGCGGTTGAAGCTCAGGTCCTTGTGCATCTGGCGCCGGCGCTGCTTGAAGATGGGCTTGCCCTCCTGCTCCTCCGTGGAGCGCTGGAACTCCTGGCGCGTCATCTTCATCTGCTCCTTCATCTGGTAGCGCTGCCAGGCATAGTCGAGGGCCGCCATGGCCGACACGGCGAGCGTCGTGGCCAACAGCAGGGTCTGCAGGTGGTCGGTGACGAGGGCGATGGCCGTGCTCAGGGGGGAGACGGACAGCTCGGCCATGGCCGGGATGACGCCGGCGACCAGGACGCCCACCACGAAGGCGGCCGCGCCGATCTTCAGGGTCGACAGGCCGATGTTCACCCCGAATTTCTTGGGGCTGAAGGTCTGCTTGATGCCGTTGAGCGGGTTGACCCGGTCGAACTTCGGCTTCAACGCCGAGGGCGCCCAGTTGAACCGGGTCTGCGCCAGGGTCGCCAGGACCGCCGCCGCGGCCATCAAGAGCGCGGTCGTCAGCGCCGGCGGCACCACGGCCCCGAGGACCTGATAGAGGGTGTCGGTGATGGTCGGCCGCGCGCCTCCGCCTGCGGCGCGCTGGATGGTCCAGCGCGTCCCCGCCAGGATGGCCCGGAACATGGCCATGCCGAAGATGTTGAAGGCCAGCAGCGCCATGAGGAGCTGGACGGCGCTCGTGACGTCCTTGCTCTTGACGACCCGACCCTCGCGGCGGAACTCCTCCTCCCGCTGCGGGGTCGGCTCGAAGGTCTTCTCCTGGCCGTCCTGCTCCGCCGCCACGTCACGGCCTCCCGGGGGAGCCGGCGAGGTCGACCATGTCGGCCGGGAGGTCCTCCAGGCCGTGGTCGACGTGGTGCACGACGGCCTCGCCGAACATGGCCATGGCCAGCAGCCCGCCGACGATGAGCATGCTCAGGCCGATGCCGAAGAGGTTCACGGACGGCATGGCCCGGGAGACGAAGGCGAGGGCGATGTTGAGCACGAGGGTGATGGCCATCACCGGGGCCGCGAGCTGGAGCGCGGTCGTGGCCAGGTCCCCGCCCAGCCGGGCGATGGTCGCGGGGGAGGGCGGCGTCCAGGCGATCACCCCGACCGGAAAGTGCTGCAGGTGCTCGAAGAGGGTCCAGAGGACCAGGCGGTGGCCGTCCATGGCCACGAACACCAGGGCGGCGCCGAGGCCCAGGAGGCTCCCCAGCGGGAGGCTCTGGTTGCCGGACGTGGGGTCCACGAAGACGTTCAGGGACAGGCCCATGGAGATCCCGGCCAGGGAGCCCGCCGTCTCGATCCCGGCCAGGAGGATCCGGATGGCCAGCCCCATGGCCGCGCCGATGAGGACCTCGCGGAGCACCATGAGCCCCAGCGCCAGGGGCGACGTGGGCAGGGCGACCGCCACGCCGCCCAGCCCGAGGTCCAGGATGACGGCGAAGACCAGGGTGGCCATGAGGCGGACGCGGGGCGGCGCCGACGTGGACGTGAGCCCCGGCAACCAGACGGTCACCGCGGCCACGCGCGCCGCGATCAGCAGCCCGCCCAGCAGCCAGGGGGTCGCCAGATCGAGGTAGGGGCCCGCGTCCACGATGCTCCCGTCAGGAGAGGCGCTCGACGCGCTCGGACCGGCTCACCACGTCGGTCAGGCGCACGCCGAACTTGTCGTTGACCACCACGGCCTCGCCGCGGGCCACGAGCTGGTCGTTCACGCGCACGTCCAGGGGCTCGCCGGCCACCTTGTCCAGCTCGATCACCGACCCCTTGGCGAGGGCCAGCAGGTCGGCGATGCGCATTCGCTTGCGGCCCAGCTCCACGGTGACCTCGAGGGGCACGTCCAGGAAGAAGTCCAGGGAGCCGCCGCCCCCCTCGCCGCGTGGGCTGTCGCGCTCCGGGTTGTCGTCGGTCATGGCGTCTCCTCCTCGTGGTCCTCGTGCGGTTCGGCGGCCGGGGCCTCGGCGGGCCACGCGGCCGGCTCGGCCGGGGTCTCCGCGGCGGCCTCCTCGGCGCGGGTCGCGGTCGGGCGATCCGCGTCGCCGCCCAGCGCTCCCTGCAGCCGCACGGCCATGTTCCCCTGGTGGACCGTCGGGTGGACCGCGTACTTGGGCATCCCCTCCACCAGAAGCTCCAGCGGCCCGTCGGGGTCGCGGTCCAGCCGGATCAGGTCGCCCTCCTCCAGGGCCAGGAGGTCGCGCAGGCTCAGGGTGGCGCGGCCGAGGACCCCGGTGAGGCGCACCGGCACGTGGCCCAGGGCCTCGCCGATGGTCTCCTTCCAGCCCTCGTCCTCCGGACCCGGGGGCGTGACCGCCGTCCGCGCCAGCCGTTTGTCGAACGGGCGCAGGGCGGCCATGGGGAGGACCAGCCGGACCTCGCCGACCGCCTCGCCCCACTCGACGTCGATGCGGAAGTCCACGACCCGGTCGGAGGGCGAGAAGATGGCGGCGTGGCGCGGGTCGACCTCGGCGCGGCGCATCTTCGCCCGCACCGGGACGATCTCCTCCCACGCGACGCCCATGGCGCGGTCCACGAAGTCCACCAGGTGGCGGATCAGGTGGCGCTCGGCCGCCGTGAAGCCGCGCGTCGTCAACAGCTCGACGGCCTCCGACGGCCCGCCGGGCCCGCCCATGAGCAGATCGATGAAGTGGAGCAGCAGCTCCGGGTCGAGGATCAGCAGCGCGCCGCAGCCGATCCCCTCCACCTGCAGGACGATGACGCTGCAGGGCGACGCCAGCCCGGCGTAGACCTCCGAGAAGTTCAGGATGTCCGGCCGCTGGGGCGTGAACCACGCCTCCTGGCGCGTCGCACGCTGCAGCGACATGCCCAGGTGCTGCGTGAAGGTCTCGTGCACCAGGTCCAGGGCCGGGTAGTCGTGCCGGCGCCCGCTCGACGCCCCCACCAGGTCGTAGCGGAGCACCACGGACTCGTCCTCCGCGCGCACGTCCTGCGAGTCGCGCGCCTCCCGGTCGGAGAACGCCTCGTTGATCGCGGCGAGCTCCTCCGCCGTGAGCGTCTCGTCTTCGCCGTCCGTCATCGGACTCCTCGGTGCGCCCGTTTCACCGCCCCCAGAAGAGCAATCCCCATGCCACCAGTGGGGTCAAGCCTACTCATTTCACACTTTTCGACCGCCAGGCGAGTGGGGTCAAGCCTACTCATTTCACACTTTTCGACCGCGAGTGGGGTCAAGTGACGGCCGAGGACGGCGCTCCTACTCCATTCGGGAGACCGCCGCGGCGAAGGCACCTTCCTCACTGGGGCACCGGCGTCCCCGCTGGCGAAGGATGCCCCGCGTGCGAAGTCGGCCCCGGCCCGATCCTGCGGTCCTCAGACGTCCGCCAGCACCGGGTTCCGCTTGATCTTCTCGACCAGCGTGGTGCGGTTCAGCCGCAGGAGGTTGGCGGCGCGGGACTTGTTCCCCTCCGAGCGGCGCAGCGCCTGCCGGATGAGGTTCCGCTCCATCTCCTCCACGGCCTCGCGGAGGTCCAGGCCGTCCTCGGGGAGCGTCAAGCTGCTGTCGGCGCCCGACACCGTGTCGCCCAGGCGCACGCGAAGGCGGCGCTCCACGTCGGAGGCCTCGATGCGGCCCTCCCGCTTCAGCACCAGGATGCCCTGGACCAGGTTCTCCAGCTCTCGGACGTTGCCCGGCCAGGTGTGCCGGCGCATCAGGTCCAGGGCGGCGTCGCTGAAGCCCTCGACGTTCGAGCCGTGGCGCTCCCCGTGCACGCGCAGGAAGTGACGCGCGAGGGGCGCGACGTCCATGGGGCGCTCCCGCAGCGGCGGCACCTCGATACGCACCACGTCCAGCCGGAAGTACAGGTCCTGGCGGAAGTCGCCGTCCGCGACGGCCTCCTCGAGGTCCCGGTTCGTGGCCGCCACGAGGCGGAACGTGGCCTGCCGCTCCTTCGTCGCCCCCACGGGCACGAACTCCATCTCCTGGAGGACCCGCAGGAGCTTCACCTGCAGGTGGGCCGGCATCTCGCCGATCTCGTCGAGGAACAGCGTCCCGTCGTTCGCCAGCTCCAGGCGGCCCTGGCGCGCGCGGTCCGCGCCCGTGAAGGCGCCTCGCACGTGGCCGAACAATTCGCTCTCGAGCAGGTTCTCCGGGATCGCGGCGATGTTCAGGGGCACGAACGGGCCGCCGGACCACGGCGCGAGCTCGTGCAGGGCCCGCACCACGGCCTCCTTGCCCGAGCCGCACTCGCCGAGGACCAGCACGTTGGCGCGGCTCTCCGCCATCCGCTCGAGGCCGTCCAGGATGGGGACGAGCGGCGAGTCGGGCGCGTGGACGATGCGCCGGGAGAGGTGCTGCCACGGGCGGGTCTCGGTGGGGTCGATCGTCGTCGTCACGTGCGTCCGGTCCCGGGTTCGGAGCGAGCGGATGCGTCCCCGCAGCCTGCAGCAAGCGGGCCAACGGCACTCGGCAGCGTCATGCTCCGCCGCGTCGGGGGTTCGGTCAAAAAACGACCGATCCGCTCCGCACCCACGCCCGGCAGGCCCTGCCGACCCGCCCGGAACGGCTTGCCGGGTGGATCCCGTCAGGTCCTTGACGGGATCGCGCGACCCGCCGTCAAGCGCTTGACGGAGCGTCCGGCCACGACCGGGAGGCGATCGCACGAGGGGCGTCCGCGGACGACCCGTGGAGTCCCCCACCCCGGCCCGGGCGACCGCATGCAGCCCTCGGGGCGCCGGAGCATGGCACGTCCTGTGCAAAAGGCCTGCTCCGCGGAGGTATCGCCCAGTGAACGCAGCGACCAGCACAGCCAGCCAGCGTGACGCGCCGAGGGTCCGCGGGCCGCTCCTCGAGAGCGGCGACGAGGCCATGGGTCGCGTGCTCCGCCTCGCCGAGGGCGTCGCGGCCACCCCGGCGACCGTGCTGTTGACCGGCGAGAGCGGCACCGGCAAGGAGGTGCTCGCGCGCTGGATCCACGCCATGTCGCCCCGATCCGGGCAGCCCTTCGTCGCGGTCAACTGCGGCGCCATGCCGGCGAACCTGATCGAGAGCGAGCTGTTCGGACACGAGCGCGGAGCCTTCAGCGGGGCCACCGAGCGGCGTGTGGGCCGCTTCGAGTCCGCCGACGGAGGGACGCTCCTCCTGGACGAGATCAGCGAGATGCCCCTGGAGCTGCAGACGCGCCTGCTCCGGGTGCTCCAGGAGCGCGAGGTCCACCGGGTCGGCGGGAGCGCCCCCATCCGTGTGGACGTGCGCGTCGTCGCCACGTCGAACCAGGACCTGCGCCGGCTGGTGCGGGACGGGCGCTTCCGCGAGGACCTCTACTACCGGATCAACGTGTTCCCCATCCACGTGCCGCCGCTGCGCGAGCGTATGCAGGACCTGGCTCCCCTGTGCGAGGCCATCCTGAGCCGGGTGTCGTGCCGCTTCGGCCGTCGCGTGCCCCGGCTGACGTCGGATGCCCTCGCGCGCCTGTCCCGCTGGCGGTGGCCGGGAAACGTCCGCGAGCTGAGCAACGTCCTGGAGCGCGCGCTCATCCTGGCGCCCGGGGACGTCATCGAGGGGGAGCACGTGCTCCTGGACCCGGACGTCCCTTCGTCGGAGGACGGTGGGGGGGCGGCACCCGGGTCGTCGACGTCACTCGGGGGCGCGAACCTGGCCGACCTGGAGCAGGAGACCATCCTGCGGGTCCTGGAGGCCTGCGGGGGCAACCGGACACACGCCGCGGAGCAGCTGGGCATCAGCGTGCGGACCCTCCGCAACCGCCTGCGGGAGTACCGGGACCAGGGCGTCGCCGTCCCCCGGCCGGGCAGCGGCGTACCGGCGGCGCGGAGCGGGGCGCGCGGCCGGCGACTGGACGAGGTGGGCACCCCCTGGAGGAGGAGCTGCGATGCCGTTGATCTCGGATAGCACGTCGCTCGCCCTGGAGCGGGCCCTGGACCTGCGCTTCGAGCGGCAGAACCTGCTCACGGGCAACGTCGCCAACGTGTCGACGCCGAACTACCAGCCCGTGGACATGGAGTTCGAGGGCGCCCTGAGATCGGCCGCGGAGGAAGGCGACGCCCAGCCGCCGGGTTTCGCCAGGACGGACGCCGGTCACCTGCCGGGGGTCGTCGACCCCATGCCGACGGAGGCCTCGCTGGTGGTCCGGTCCGACGTCACCAACAGCCTCGACGGCAACGGGGTCGACCTGGACCGCGAGATGGCGCGCATCGCCGACAACAAGGTCCGCTTCGATCTGACCGCGGAGGCCGCGCGCCGCCGCATCTCCGAGCTGGTCAACGTCATCGCCCAGATGGGCACCATCTAGGAGGCAGCACACCATGCTCAAGGGCTTCAGCATCGCCGCAGCCGGCATGAGCGCCCAGCGCGTGCGAATGAACCTGGTCAGCTCGAACCTGGCCAACGTCTCCACGACGCGGACCGAGGGCGGCGGGCCGTATCAGCGGAAGGAGGCGATCTTCCGCACGACCTACGCCTCGGGGGCGGACCCGTTCGAGGAGCCTCCCCCCGCCGAGGAGGCCCTTCGCGGCGTGGAGGTGAGCGAGGTGCGGAGGGATGCCACGGAGGGGCCGCTCGTCTGGGATCCGGACCACCCGGACGCCGACGAGGACGGCAACGTGCGCATGCCCAACGTCAACGCCGTCGAGGAGATGGTGGACATGATCACCGCGTCGCGGTCGTTCGAGGCCAACGCGACGTCGTTCCAGACCCTGCGCGACATGGCCGTGCGGGCGTTGCAGATCGGGAGGTAGCCGATGATCCGACTGGAAGGCACCGCGGCCATCCCGCCGGGGCTCGCCGGGGCGGAGGACCTGCGCGGGCGGGAGCGCCTGCCGACCGGGCAGTCCGAGGCCCTGTCGCGGCCGGACGAGGCCGGCGGTGAGGAGGTCGTCGAGCAGTTCGGGGAGGCCCTCGTCGACGCGGTCGACGGGGTCAACCAGACCCACGCGGAGACCGACGAGACCGTGCAGAGCTTCCTCGCGGGGGAGGACGTCCCCCCGCACCAGGTCATGATCGCCCTGTCGAAGGCCGATCTCTCCATGCGCCTGACGAGCACGATCACCACGCGCGCCATCGCGGCGTACCAGGAGATCGCGCGGATGCAGGTGTGAGCAGCTCGAGCCAACCCGTGACCGGCCCGCGCCGCGGGCGGAGTCGTCGCCATGGCGGATGAGGACCACAACGAGGAGACCCGCTCCGTGCTCCAGCGCGGTCGGGAGACCTGGGAGGGCCTGCCTACCCAGCGGCGCCAGATCATCCTCGGCGTCGCGGCGGCCGTCCTCGCCGGGTTCGCGTACCTCATCTACCAGGGGGCGACGGCCCCGGACTGGCAGGTCGTGTCCCGGGGGATGCTCCCGGCGGATCAGCAGGCGGCAGTCGAGGCCCTGACCGCCGCGAACATCCCCTACGAGCTGGGCGAGGGCGGCACCATCCAGGTCCCCGACGATCGCATCCACGAGGCGCGCCTGGAGCTGGCCGCCGGGACCATGCCCAGCGGTCGGACCGTGGGATTCGAGATCTTCGACGAGAGCGAGCTGGGCCAGTCCACCTTCAACCAGAAGGTGAACTACCACCGCGCCCTCGAGGGCGAGATGGCGCGGACCATCCGCCACCTGGTCGCCGTGAAGCACGCCCGCGTGCACCTGGTCCTGCCGGAGCGCCGCCTGTTCGAGGAGGACGAGGTGGTCCCCACCGCCTCGGTGGCCCTCCGGATGGAGCCGGGAGCGAGCCTGTCGCGCAAGCAGGTGCAGGCCATCCGGCACCTCGTGTCCGGGGGCGTCGAGCGCCTCCAGCCCGGCGCCGTGTCCGTCGTCGACCAGAGCGGACGGATGCTGGCCCAGCCCGAGGACGAGGACATGATCACGGGCGAGGCCCTCCAGTGGACCCGGAGCTACCAGCAGGCGATGGAGCGCCGTATCGTGAACCTCCTGGAGCCGGTCGTCGGCCGCGGGCGGGTGCGCGCCCAGGTGGCCGCCGACGTGGACTTCGGGCACGTGGTCGAGCTGGAGGAGATCTACGATCCCGAAAGCCAGGTGATCCGCAGCGAGCGCGAGCGCACCGAGGACCGCGTGGCGAAGGACAACGTCGCGGCCGGGGCTCCGGGGACCGCGTCGAACCTGCCCGACCGGGCCGAGGGGACCAACGCCCCCGAGCCCGTGCCGGCGCAGATGGAGAAGTCGGACCACATCAAGAACTACGAGATCGACAAGACGACCCGACGCCGCGACACGCCCCAGCCGCGCGTCGAGAAGCTCTCGGTGGCGGTCGTGGTGGACGCCGGCACGGCGGGCGACGGGGGCGAGGAGCCCTCCCCCGAGCAGCTCACGTCCTACCAGAACCTGGTGTCCCGCGCCGCGGGCATCGACACCGAGCGCGGCGACGCGGTCGAGGTCATCGCCATGCCGTTCGCGGGTCTGGAGATGGAGGAGCCGGGCGGTCCGCCGGCGCCGCCGCTCACGGAGCGCCCCATGGTCCGCTGGGGCCTCATCGGCGGCGCGGTGCTGCTGGTTGCGATCATCGGGCTCCTGCTGTGGCGGTCGCGCCGGAAGCGCCTCGCGCGGGAGGCCGAGGAGCAGCGGCAGCGCCTCGAGGAGCAGGAGGCCGAGGCCCTGCCCGAGCCCGAGCCGGAGATCCGCCACGTCCAGAGCCGCATCCGCCGCCTGCGTGAGAAGGCGGCGGAGCAGAGCCGGGAGGACGTCCGGCGCACCGCGGCGGTGATCCGCAGGTGGCTGCGCGAGGGCGAGGCCAGCGACGAGGAGGCGGCATGAGCGACGATCCCGCAGAGGAGATCGAGGCCCTCGAGGGTCGGGAGGCCGCCGCCGCGAAGGACATCGCGCCGGATCGGAAGGCGGCCATCGCCGTGATGGCCCTGGGCTCCGAGACGGCGCGGGAGATCTTCCGCGTCCTGGAGCCCGACGAGATCGAGCGGTTGCTGGCCCACGCGGAGACGCTCGGCGACGTGTCCGCCCCGGAGGTGGCCGCGGTGCTCGAAGAGCTGACCGCGGACGTGGACCGGCAGGTCTCCGGCGTGACCGGCCACGAGACCATGCTCCACGACGCGGCGGCGGACGCCCTGGGCCGCGACAACCTGAGCGCCATCCTCGGGCGCGACAGTGGCGGCGCCACGGATCAGCTCCAGCGCGCGGCCGGGGCCGACCCCGCCACGTTCGCCCAGACGCTCTCTCGGGAGCACCCGCAGGTCGTCGCGGTGGTCCTGGCGAGCCTGGAGCCCGAGACGGGCGGCCACGTCCTGGGCTCCCTGCCGCCGCTGCTCAAGGGTGAGGTGGTGCGCCGCGTGGCCAACCTGCGCGCGGTGCCTGCCCACATGCTCGCCGAGGTGGCGGAGATCGTCGGCCAGGAGCTTCGCCCCGAGGACGAGGCCGGCCCCGTGCGCATCGACGGCGTCCAGTCGGCGGTGGACCTGCTCAAGGAGGTGGAGTTCTCGGAGGAGGAGGCCATCTTCGACGACCTGCGGGCCCGGGACGCGGAGCTCGCCGAGGAGCTCCGGAGCCTCATGTTCGTCTTCGAGGACGTCCGGCGCCTCCACGACCGCGAGGTCCAGCTCATCCTGCGCGAGGTCGACGGGCAGCAGCTCGCCCTGGCCCTCAAGGGCGCCTCGAACGCCCTCAAGGAGTATGTCCTGTCCAACATGTCCAGCCGCGCCGGCATGATCGTGCTCGACGACATGGAGGCCATGGGCCCGGTGAGCAAGGCCCAGGTCCAGGAGGCCCAGCAGGAGATGGTCCAGGTCGTGATGCGCCTGGCCGAGGAGGGCAAGGTCAACATCCGCCCGGGTGAGACGCTGTGATGGGAGATCGCGAGGACAGGGATCGGGACGTGCGGCCGGCGGTCTTCGGGGATCGCTCGGCCCGCGCGCGTCCGGCGCCGTGGGCGCGGGGCGAGCAGCCCGAGGTGCGCCCGTGGCTCCCCCCGGGGCGGGAGCCGTCCGCAGAGGAGGAGCCCCCGGCCGATGCCGAGGAGGCGGAGGCCCCGCCGGAGCCTCCGGACGAGCCGCCCGGGGAGGACGGGGAGGCCGAGGTGCGACCCGCCGGTCCGCCCGACGCGGAGGTCCCGCAGGAGGAGCCCGAGCCCGGCGAGGTGCCCGCCGGTCCGTGCCGGCAGTGCGAGACGGTGCGGGAGGAGGCCGCGGCCGAGAGGGACGCCCTCCTGGACGCGCTCCAGGATCCGTATCTCCGGGCCGCCGCCGAGCTGGGGAGGGTCGCCGACGAGCTGAGCGAGGGCTTCCACGACGCCGTCATCGACCTGACGGTGAAGCTGGCCGGGGCGGTCATCGAGCGGGGCGTCTCCCTGGATCGCGAGGTCCTGACCACGAACCTGCGCCGCGCCCTCGAGATCGCCGGGCCGGTCTCGGCCGTGACCCTGCGCTGCCACCCGGAGGACGCCGAGGCCATGCGCGAGGAGGCCCCGGACCTGCTCCGTGAGACGGCCGGACGCCCCGCGGACGTGACCGTGCGCCCGTCGGACGACGTGGAGCGCGGCGCCTGCATCGTGCTGTTCGACGAGGGCATCGTCGACGCTCGCTGGTCCCAACAGCTCGAGCGCCTGGCCGACGCCGTCCGGAAGGTCGTCCAGACCCACCGGGGGCGAGGCGGTGACGCCGGGGAGGAGGCGGAATGATCCTGCCCTGGGACCGCATCGACGAGGCGCTCGCCGACACGCGCTCCATCCGCCTGAGCGGGCGCGTGGTGCGGGTGGGCGGCCTGCTCGTCGAGGGCACCATGCCCGGCGCGAAGATGGGGGTGATGTGCCGCCTGATGATCCGCGGCGAGCCCGAGGGCGTCCCGGCGGAGATCGTCGCCCTCCGGGGCGGCCGCGTGGCGCTGATGCCCCTGAGCGCGGTCCCCGGCATCACCGTGGGCACGCGCATCGAGCCGGGCGACCTGGACCCGACCGTCACCGTCTCCGAGGAGATGATCGGCCGCGTCCTGGACGGCTGGGGTCACCCCATCGACGGCGGTCCGCCCGTCCACGCCACCGAGCGCGTCCCGCTGCAGCCGCCGCCCCTGAACCCCATGGAGCGCGGGCTCGTGGAGCGTCCGCTTCCCCTGGGTATCCGCGCCGTGGACGGCATGCTCACCAGCGGCGAGGGCCAGCGCGTGGTCATCATGGCCGGCGCCGGCGTGGGCAAGAGCACGCTCCTGGGCATGATGGCGCGGAACACCGAGGCCGACGTCACGGTCGTGGCGCTCATCGGCGAGCGCTCCCGCGAGGTGAAGAAGTTCGTCCGCGGAGAGCTGGGCAGCGCCGGCCTCGAGCGCTCCATCGTCGTGTCGTCGACCAGCAACACCTCCGTCGCCCTGCGGCTCCGCGCGGCCCGCGTGGCCACCTCCATCGCCGAGTACTTTCGCGATCAGGGCCTCCGGGTCCTGCTGCTCATGGACTCCCTGACGCGCGTCTGCATGGCGCAGCGCGAGCTCGGCCTGGCCACCGGCGAGCCGCCCACCACCCGCGGCTATCCGCCGTCCGCCTTCGCCATCATCCCGCAGCTCCTCGAGCGGGCCGGCCCGGGCACGCGGGGCGGGTCCATCACGGCGTGCTACACGGCGCTCCTGGAGGGCGACGACCTCGGGGATCCCATCGGCGACGCCATCCGCGCCGTGACCGACGGGCACATCGCCCTGTCCCGCAAGCTGGCCGAGCAGGGGCACTTCCCGGCCATCGACGTCCTCGCCAGCACGAGCCGCGTCATGTCGGAGGTCGTCTCCGAGGCCCACCGCCGGGCCGCGGCCGACGTACGCCGGGTGCTGGCCGACCTTCAGGAGGCCGAGGAGCTTCAGACCTTCGGCGCCTATCAGCGGGGCGAGGTCGCGCGGTTCGACCGGGCCATCGCGCTCGCCGACGAGCTCCGCGGCTTCCTGCGGCAGGGCAGCGAGGAGGCCGCCGACTTCGAACACGCGCGGGAGCGGATCCTCGACCTGGGCGAGCGCATCCGCCAGGCAGAGCGGGAGGCGACATGAGCGCGCGCCGCCTGATCCCGTGGATGGCCCTCGCGGCCCTCGGCGCCGGCGGGTACTTCGCCGTGGTCGAAGCGCAGGAGGATGCCGCTGTGCCCGACGGTGCCGCGGGCGACGACGCCGGAGCCGACGAGCCGGACGGGGACGCCGTCGGCTCGCCTCCCGAAGTCCGGATGGAGCCACCCGACGGTGGCGGCGGGGAGGGCTTCCTGACGGGGCTCTCGCCCTTCCCGGTCACGGTGGACGCGGAGATCGACCCCGGGGCTGCGGCCGACGCGGAGGCCTGGGCCGCGCGCCTGGCCGCCCGAGAGCAGGCCCTGGTCCGGACCCAGCAGGCGCTCATGGCGCAGATGGAGCGCGTCGAGGAGAGGGAGCGGAAGGTGGAGGAGCGCTGGCGCGAGGCCATGGAGGCCCGGCAGTTCGCCGAGGAGGCCTGCGGCGCGCCGGTCGTCGGCGAGCGACCGTCCCTGACCACGCTCCCGCTCACCGAGGAGGAGCGGGAGACGCGCCTCGAGCGGGTCCGGAAGATCGTGAAGAAGATGGGGCCCGATGAGGCCGCGGCGATGATGCAGCGGTGGAGCGATCCCCTGGCCGTGAATGTGCTGGAGGGCCTGTCGCCCCGCGTCGTCGCGCCCCTGCTGGCCGAGATGCCCGCCGAGGAGGCCGCGCGCCTGACCCGGCGGATGGCGACGGGAGGTCCCGAGCGGGTCCCCCGGGGAGGAGGCAGCCCATGATCGAGTCCATCGGGGATACGTCGTCGGTGCGCGCGGAGCCGCGTCGGGCCGACCGGACCCAGGACGACGGCCGGGAGTTCAAGCTCCCGGACGACGCGGAGGCCCCGGAGCGCGAGCGGGAGGCTCGCTCGGAGCGCGCCGAGGCCTCGCGCCGGGAGGACGACGAGCGGGCCCCGGCCCAGGCCGGTCATGCGGACGCAGCGGCGGAGCGCCGGGACGCGGGCGCGACGGAGCGGAGAGAGGGCTCTCCCGCGGCTCGAGGCGGCGCCGGCAGCGACAGGGCGCAGGAGGCAGCCGAGCGTTCGGGACAGGGTCGGAAGCAGGCCGCCGAGGAGGCGGACGAGGGCGAGGGTCGCAGGTCCCGGCCCGAGCGTGGCTCGAAGGACGTGGCGCGGTCCGACGCGGGGAAGGAGGCCGCGGGGCGCCGGGCCGAGGCGGCCGCGCGAGCCGCGAAGAACCAGGAGGCGCCGAAGCCGGCGCCGGGGAAGCAGGACGCGGCCGACGCCGCGAAGCAGGCGGGGCGCGCCGCCGCCGAGAAGAACAGCCGCCCGACGAGCGGCGACCAGGCGTCGCGGAACGCTCCCGTGGCCTCGCTCGTGCGCCGCGCCGTCCGACGCCTCATGGAGGCCGAGGGCGGTGACGGGAAGCAGGCCGGGGCGCCCACATCCGTGGCGCTCCGCCCCGTGCAGGTGCCCGAGGGAGCGACGCCGGTGACGCCTCCGACCGCGCCCGGGGCCGTCCAGCCGGTGCTCCCGCCGACGCCGGCCGCGCCGACGCAGGCGCTGGACCCGCGGGTGTCCGAGGCGCTCCAGCTCCTGTATGAGACGGGCCGCGCCGAGACGGTCGTGCGCGTGTCCGACACGGAGGCGGGCAACCTGGAGGCCCGCGTCCGGATGGAGGGCTCCGACCTCCACGTGCGGCTGCGGGCGGACGAGGCCCTGCGGCACCAGCGACTCCTGGACGCCCTGCCGCAGGTGCGCCGGGAGCTGGACCGGGAGGGCCTGGTGGACGGCCGGGTGCACGTCTCCACGTGGGACGGCGAGGCGTCGGGAGAGGGCGGGCGTGGTCGCGAGGCCGCCGAGCAGGGCCTGGACGAGCACGGGGAGCCCGCCGCGACGGCGCAGCCCGAGCAGGCCCGCGAGGAGACCGGCGAGCGGACGGACGAGCGGACCCGAACCGGGAGGCTCCATGTCGTCGTCTAGGAGACTCGACCACGACCACGACCACGTCCACGTCCACGAGGGAAGGGGGAAGAGATGAAGCTCGATGGAATCAACGAGGCCATGGGCGGCTTCGGGAACCAGCAGGCCGAGAAGGACGAGGCCCTCGGAAAGACGGCGTTCCTGGAGCTGCTGGTGACGCAGCTCGGCAACCAGGATCCGCTGTCGCCGAGCGATCCGACGGAGTTCGTCAGCCAGCTCGCGCAGTTCACCAGCCTGGAGCAGCTCACGAACGTCAACGAGGGCATCGACGTGCTGGCCATGAGCCAGACGGCGGCCACCAGCGCCCAGATGGTCTCGTTCGTGGGCAAGGAGGTGAGCTACGACGGCGACGTGGTGACCCTGGGCCAGGCCGGCGAGGAGGCGGATCTCTCCTTCCGGCTCGAGGGCGACACGAAGGCGACCACCGTGGAGATCCGCTCCGCGGACGGCGCGGTCGTGCGCACGCTGGAGCTGGGTGGCATGTCGAAGGGCAACAACCGGGTCCTCTTCGACGGCGTCGACGACGACGGCAACCCGCTCCCGGCGGGGCAGTACAGCTTCGAGGTGAAGGGGGAGAGCCCCGAGGGCGAGGACGTCGAGGCCACGAGCGGCTCGAACGGCGTCGTCACCGGCGTGGTCTTCGAGAACGGCTATCCGGAGCTGGTGGTCGAGGGCGGACAGACCCTGACCCTGAGCCAGATCAAGCAGGTCGTGGACCCCGACCCCGACTCCGGCGGGAGTGGCCGGGGAGCGAGCGAGCGCGGACGCGGCGAGGCGTCCGATTCCAAAGGAACCGACAACTCCTGATCGCGGAGGGACGCCATGAGCATCTTCTCATCCCTGTACATCGGCCGGTCCGGCCTGCGGGTCAACGAGACCGGCTTCCAGGTGGTGGGCGACAACATCGCCAACATGAACACCGTGGGCTACAAGTCGCGCCGCGCCGTGTTCGCGGACATCCTCAACCAGACCATCATCGGGACGGCGGGGATCTCCGAGTTGGGGCAGGGTTCGGCCGTGCAGGCCGTCCAGCGGCTCCACACCCAGGGCGCGATGTCCCAGACGGGCGTGACGACCGACCTGGCCGTCGGCGGCAACGGTATGTTCATCGTCGAGGGTCAGGCGGCCGGCGGCGAGGGCCAGTTCTACACCCGCAACGGCCAGTTCCGCATCGACCAGGACGGCTTCCTGGTCAACGCGGACGGCATGCGCGTGCAGGGCTTTCCGGCGAACCAGGAGGGGGTCCTGTCCACCTCCCTCGGAGACCTGAAGGTGGGTCTGCAGACGAGCCCCCCCGAGGCGAGCACCGAGGCCATCCTCCAGGTGAACCTGGACCCGAACGAGGAGACCGTCCCCGCCGGCGCCACGTTCGACCCCACCGCGCCGGAGGAGACAGCCGCCTTCTCGAACTCCGTGGAGGTCTTCGACTCCGTGGGCAACGCCCACCAGGTCGACGTCTACTACGTTCACGAGGCCGACGGGAGCTGGTCGTGGCACGCCGTCACCGAGGGCTCCGAGCTGGAGGGTGGCACCGCCGGCCCGACGGAGCTGGGTAGCGGCACCGTCGAGTTCGACGAGAACGGCAACCTGGTGAGCGGCCAGACCGCCGACGTCACGGCGGAGTTCGCCGGGGCGGCGGAGCAGACCGTCACCCTGGACTTCACCGGCTCCACGAGCGTGGCGAAGAGCGGCACGAGCGACGCCAGCACCGTGCTGTTCGTGGACTCGGACGGCCGCGCGTCGGGCGAACTGGCGTTCCTGGACGTGGAGGAGGACGGCACCATCCGCGGGTCCTTCTCCAACGGCGACGTGCGCGTCCTGGGTCGACTGGCCCTGGCGCAGTTCCAGGCGCCCGACAAGCTCTCCGACATCGGGGAGAACCTGTACGCGAGGGCCCCCGGCTCGGGCGATCCCACGATCGGCGTGCCCAACGCGGGCGGCCGCGGGCAGATCTTCGAGGGCTCGCTGGAGCAGTCGAACGTGGACCTCACCAACGAGTTCAACCAGATGATCATCCACCAGCGCGGCTTCCAGGCCTCGAGCCGGACCATCAGCACGGCGAACGCCATGCTCGCGGAGCTGGTGAACCTCGGACGGTAGGTAGCGGGGGCCGGCGCCGACGGCGGTTCTTTGCCAAGCCGCGGGGGCGACCTTAGGATACGCGCCGCGACGGGGGGACAGTCCCCGCGCGGCGTCGGAGGACTGCTCCCAGGAGGCCTGGCGCTTGGACCTGGCAACCCTCATCGGGCTCATCGGCGGCATCGGTGTGCTCATCGCCGCCGTGCTCACCGGCGGAAGCGGCACGCTGTTCGTCAACGTGCCGTCCATCCTCATCGTGTTCGGCGGGACCATCGCCGCCACGCTGATCCGCTTTCCGCTGAAACAGTGCTTCAGGGCCTTCAAGGTGGCCCTGAAGGCCTTCCGCTACAAGGCGGAGAAGCCCCTCGACCTGGTGAAGCAGTCCGTGGAGCTGGCCGGGGTGGTGCGCCGCGAGGGCCTCCTGGCGCTGGAGAACCAGGAGGTCGACAACGACTTCTTCGGCAAGGGGCTCCGGCTCTGCGTCGACGGGCTGGAGCCGGAGTTCGTCCGCAAGGTCCTCACGGAGGAGATGGAGCAGACCGTCGAGCGGCACGAGAGCGGCCAGAGCATCTTCAAGGCCGTCGGCGAGGCGTCCCCCGCGATGGGCATGATCGGTACGTTGATCGGCCTGGTGCAGATGCTGGCCACCATGGACGACCCGAAGTCCATCGGCCCGGCCATGGCGGTGGCGCTGCTCACGACCCTGTACGGCGCCGCCCTCGCGAACCTCATCGCCCTGCCCATCGCCGACAAGCTCGCCCTCCGCTCGGAGGAGGAGGCCCTCAACAAGTCCCTCATCATCGAGGCGGTGGGCTCCATCCAGGAGGGCCGCAATCCGCGCGTGATGGAGGAGCTTCTCATGTCCTACCTCCCCGGCTCGGAGCAGGGCGCCGAGGAAGAGGGCGAGTAGCCCATGGCCCGCAGGAAGAAGAAGAAGAAGGAGTCGCCCAGCGCGCCCGCGTGGATGGCGACTTTCGCGGACATGGCCACGCTGCTCATGAGCTTCTTCGTCCTCCTCCTCGCCTTCTCGGAGATGGACGTGGTCAAGTACAAGGCCATCTCCGGCTCCATGAAGAAGGCCCTGGGCGTGAAGGCGGACAGCTTCGAGGTGACGCTCCCCGAGGGCCCGCCCGCCGAGCAGGCCGACCTGCGGGGAGTCGAGATGCCCAAGCCCGAGGCGCCCGAAGGCGCCGCCGAAAAGGTCGAGGGCGAAAAGCTGGCCCCGGACGCCGCCCTCGTTCGCCGCCGCCTCGCCTCGGAGATCGAGGAGAACCGCATCGACGTGGAGGCGTGGCCCGATCGCGTGATCATCCGTCTGCCCGAGCAGGGCGTCTTCCCCCTCGGCAGCGCGCGCCTCGACCGGGACTTCGTCCCCATCTTGGCGAAGATCCGTGGCGTCCTGGCGGACACCCGCGGCAGCATCGTCGTGGCGGGGCACACGGACGACCTGCCCATCCGGACGCGGCGCTTCCGTTCCAACTGGGACCTCTCCGCCTCTCGCGCCGCCTCGGTCGTCCACGTCCTCCTGGAGCCCGGCGAGGGCACCCCGGACTGGATCGAGCCCCACCGCCTCGTCGCCCAGGGCTACGCGGACACGCGGCCCCTGGTCCCGAACGAGGACGCCGAGTCCCGCGCGAAGAACCGGCGCGTCGACATCATCCTCGCTACCGAGGCCCAAGACCCGGAGGAGTCGGGCGAATCACCCGAGCAGTCCGGGGAAGGCACCGGCGAGGATCCCGAGGGCGCCCCCGGCCCGCCGCAGGGTGCCGGCGAGGCCCCCGAGGACGGCCGGATGCAGCCACAGGGCCCGCCCCAGCAGCCCGAGGGGGCCCCGGACCAGCCCCGGCCCCCCGGGCAGAGTACGCCACCCGAGACCCCGGAGGGCGAGCCCGCTGCGCCCCAGGGCCCCCCTCGGCCCGAGTAGAGCCGGGCGTCCTCGGGGGCCTCGAAAAATGAGAAGTGAGTAGGTTTGACCCCGCTTGGTCCTCTACTCTACGCCAGCTCCGCCGTGAACGCGTCCGCCTCGTGCCGAAGCTCGTAGATGGTCCCCATGAGGGTCATGAAGTCTCTCTGGTCGAGCCCCAGCAGGCGGCGGGCGTGGCGGCCGGCGCGCTCCCGCACGTCGGGACGCAGGTCGCCCGTGCTCATCTGGCTCAGCAGCGAGGCCGCGGACACCATGCGCCGGAAGGCCACGTTCAGCGGCGTCCCCGGCTCGCTCGATGGATCGTCGAGCTCGTGATGCCGGCAGACGTCGTGGATGGACTCGGGGAGCTGCCAGCGCTCGCACAGGGCCGCGCCCATCGTCGTGTGGGAGGGCAGGCGCAGGTCCCGCTCCGCGTCCACGAGGAGGCAGGCCTCTTCGGCGCGGTGCTCGGCCAGGGCGTTCCAGTGTCGCGGATAGAGCCTCATGTACACGAGGACGCCCACGTCGTGGAGCAGGGCGGCGGGCCACAGCTCACCGGGCTCGATGTGCCGCTCGTAGATGCCCGCGAGGCACTTGGCGATGAGGGCCGTGTAGAAGGAGTGGTGCCAGAAGCGCTTCAGCTCCGACGGGTCCTTCACGCCCAGGCCCTGCACGACGGACACGGTGAGCACGATGCGGTGGATCTCGTTGAAGCCCAGGTAGGCGACGGCGTAGCGCAGGTCGACGATCTCCCGGCGGAGGCTGTAGTAGGCCGAGTTGACGACCCGCAGGATCTGCGCCGTCAGGCCCGGGTCGGCGCTGACCAGCTTCGCGATGCGCCCCGCGTCGGCGCGTCCGGAGCGGAGGGACTGCTGCACCTGGGCGAGCACCTGGGGCATGTGAGGCAGGGCGTCGAAGCCACGAAGCTGCCCGCTCAAGTCCGCCTCGATGGGCGGCAGGACGGCGCTCCCCGATGTCCGGGGCTCCACTCCGTCCCGTCGTCCGCCCTGACGCGCGTGGGGCCGTCGCCTCCCGCCCACGGCCCGGCGGGCGCGCTGCGCCGTGCTGGAAGGCGTCCGCGGCCCCATCTCGTAGGCTCCGCTGTGGTCCGACATGGCTCCTGCTCCTTGCCGCCCCTGCCGCGGGGCGCTGCCCTCAGTTCCTCGCGTAGCGTCGCGTGGCGTGGGCTCGGCGGCTCCCGTCGTGCAGCCGCTCTCGCACGCGCGCGTCGAAGTCCTTCATCCGCGCCTGCGCAGCCTCCTCCCTGGCGGCCAGGCGCTCCCGGATCGGCTCGGGCAGAGGCGCGTCCCCGCAGGCGGCCCGCAGCCGCGTCACCGCCTCCCCGCGCGCGGACACGACCGCGTCCACCGCCTCTGCGTCCTGCGCATCCAGCGCCTCGTCGAGGTCGTCGTAGTTGGCCTCCAGGGCCGCCACCGCCTCGTCCAGGGTCGTCCTGGAGTCGTGGTCCGGGTGTCCTGCGTCCGTCACGCCACGCTCCGGGGCTCGCCGCCTCCGCCGCCCTTCGCCTGCTGGTTCACCTGGACCCAGGCCTCGCGCAGGTCGACCACCTGCTCGCCGATGGCCCGGAGCGACTCCACGTCCCGCTCGGCGCGGGCCTTGACGAGCAGCGTCGACCAGGCGCCGTAGGTCTGCTCGAGGCTCTTCGCCACGTCGGGGGCCTTGTCCGCGTCCAGCACGGCGTGCAGATACGTGATGATGTCCAGGGCCCGCTCGATGGCGCCGCCCGTGAGCTGGATGTCGTCCTCCTCCATGGCCCGCGCGGCGTCGCGGACGAAGCGGATGATCCCGTCGTAGAGCATCACGACGAGGTCGCCCGGCTGGGCCGTCTCGAAGCGCGCCTGCTTGTACCGATTGCGTCCGTACATCTCGTCTCCCCTCTGCGCTGCGCTAGCCGCCCAGGAGGCCCGTCAGGGACTGCCCCTGCGCCTGGAACTCGGCCATGGCGTTCTCCATGGCGGTGAACTGCCGCACCATCCGGTCTTGGAGCTGCTCCAGGCGCCCCTCCATCCGGCCGATGCGGTCGTCGATGTGGTCGATTCGCCCGTTCAGGGCCTCGTCGTGCTGGACGAGCAGCCCGTCGCCCGTCCGCGTGTAGATGTCGACGGTATCGCTGATCTGGTCCGCCAGGCCGACGTCGGCCGCGACGAACATCTCGCCGACGGCCTCCATGTCCTGGTCCAGGGCCGCGTCCAGCTCGGCGCCGTCGATGGCGAGCTTGCCCGTGCCGTCCGTCTTGATGCCGATCTGCGACAGGGAGCCGAACGGCCCCGCCAGGCCCGTGAGCTGACCGGACACGATGCTCGTGAGGTCGCGCTGGGCCCCCCGGGCCACCGAGTCGCCGGCGAGGCTTCGGGTCCGGTCGGTGTTCTCGTCGACGTGCAGGGCGTCCTTCAGGAAGCCCGCCACGTCGTTGTATGCGTCCACGAAGCCCTGGATTCGCTCCTTGGTCCCGGCCTTGTCCTGTGCGACGTCGATGGTCACGTCGCCCGTGGCGTACAGGTCGAGGTTCACGCCGGGGATGATGTCGGAGACGGAGTTTGACGCGGACTCGACCGCCAGCCCGTCGACCGAGAAGGCCGCGTTCTGCGCGGTGACGACCTCCGTCAGCCCGAGCTGCTGCCCGCCGGTCCCCGTGTAGGACTCGGTGATCTGGATGGCGTCGCTCGCGTTCGCCGTCGAGTATCCGGTCTCCTTGCTGCTGAGCTGGAGGTGATAGCCGCCGTTGCCGTCGTGGATGACGGTCGCGCTCACGCCCGCGCCCGACGCGTTGATGTTGTCCGCCACGTCCTGGAGCGTGTCTCCGGCGGCGATGGCCACGTCGACGGCCGCCGCGCCGTCCACGGACAGGCTCAGCGTGCCCTCGCTCACCTCGCCGAGCGCCGACGCGAAGGCCACCGAACGGTCCTTCTCCGCCCGCGCGAGCTGGCTCACGGACACGTCGTAGGTCGACGGGGAGGCGTCCGCGGTGGCGTTCACGCCCACGAGGTCCTCGTTCGAGGAGCTGCCGCTGAGCGACAGGACCTCATCGAGGCTCTGCATCCCGTCGAGCGCCGACTTCAACTCGCCCAGCTTGGACTTGAGCTCGCCCAGATCCGAGATCTGCGTCTCGATCCCGCTCTTCTGCTGCTGGAGCTTCTGGATGGGCGCCCGGCGCGCCTGCATCGTCGCATCGATGATGGCGCCGGCGTCAAAGCCGGAGACGAGGCCGAAGACGTTCTGCATCGTGGTTTCTCCTCGTCGGTGCGGCGGCCTCGGGAGGATCCCCGCCCCGCGGCGGGAGCCCTCCCCAGGTGGCCGTCACCTCGAGATCCGCTAGCCCAGGAGCTGCAGGGCCAGGTTCGGCAGCGCGTTGGCCTGCGACAGCATCGAGACGCCGGCCTGCTGGAGCACCTGCGCCTTCGCGAAGGAGGCGCTCTCGGCGGCCATGTCCGTGTCGCGGATCTGGCCCATCGCCGTGCCGTAGTTCTCGATGGTGCGGCCCAGGTGCGTCGCCGACTGGCCGAGCTGGTTGATGGCGGCGCCGAGCCCCGCCCGCTGCGTGGCCAGGGTCTCCATCGCGCTGTCCAGCGAGTCGATGGTGCTCTGGGCGTTCGCGACCGTGTCCACGGTCGAGGCGTCCACGCCGAGCGTGGTGGCGTCCACCGCGCCGAGGCTGGTCGTCACCCGATCGTTCGTGGAGTTCCGCGTCCCCACCTGGAACGTCAGCGTCCCGGCGTCGCCCGCGGTCCCGTCGAGCAGGGTCATCCCGTTGTACTCGACCGTGTCCGACACGCGGTCGATCTCGTTCACGAGGTCGGTGAACTCGGTGTCCAGGTAGCCGCGCTCGGTGTCCGAGATGCTGTCGTTGGACGCCTGCACCGCGAGCTCGCGCATCCGGACCAGCATGTCGCTGATGGTCTGCTGCCCGCTCTCGGCCGTCTGCAGAATCGAGATGCCGTCGTTCGCATTGCGCAAAGCCTGGTCGTAGCCCTTGAGCTGGGCGCGCATGTTCTCGCTCACGGCCATCCCGGCCGCGTCGTCCGCCGCGGACTGGATACGCAGCCCGGAGGACAGTCGCGAGACGCTCTTCTGCATCATCTGCGACGTCTGCTGGAGGTTGTTCTGGGCCGAGAGCGACCCTGCGTTCGTCATGATTGCCAGAGGTGCGGCCATGCTTCCTCTCCTTGCCGATGGTGCCGGTCCTACCGGCCTGTGTTCCGTCGGGCTTCCCCGGGCCGATCCCGGCCTCGTTCCCGCCCTTCACCGGAGCACAACGGGACCCCCCTCGGGTCCCTTAAACCCCACCTCGGATCTGCTCCCGAGCCGGCGTCCGGACGCGCCGCGCCTCGAGCTGAGCGCGCCCACCCCGGGGCGCCAAGGACCCTGCTCACGCCGGTGCCTTCGCCCGCGGCCTACTCGTTTCGCAGGTGCTCGGCGAGGTCGATCGGGTAGATCAGGCCGATGCGCTCATCGTCGATCGAGACGAGCCAGCCGTTCGAGACGGCTGCGCTCGCCACGGCGAAGGGCCAGTCGGGGTGCTTCAAGGCGAAAAAGGTCCTGGTTACGTACAGTCGCCACTCACCGATGTGCTTCAGGTCGCCTACACTCGGCTCGTGGCCGTGGAGTAGCACCGAGCGAACGGCGTCGGCGTCCTCGAAGCTTCCAGCCTCGTGCGCGGCTGGTTCGAGAGCATCGCGCGGGATCGTCTCGGATCGACTGCCTTCGATCACGCGAACTTCCGGCGAGTTTCCGTGGACGAACAGGTCGAAGTCGTGAGCGCGGTTCTTCAGTCGCAGGTCCTGCGGTCCGAACACGAGCGCCCACCACCAAGCCGACTCGCCGGCTCCGGTGGACTCGTCCTCTCGGGGGCAGCCGGGCACCGCCAGGAACGCAAAGAGGACCAGCAGCGCGAGGACGGTTCGGTGGACTGTTCCGACCATCGGAGGAGAAGGTGGGATCATGCTCAAATCCGGTTCCAAGGTTCGTCCGCATCCATGACCCCGCCCGCCTCGACGTCGAAGCCGAGAAAGTACGCGACCTTGTCGGGGCCGACGGAGACGAACCACCCATTCGACGACCCGGCGGCGGCGAGCGCGTACGGCCACTTCCGGTGCTTCAGGGCGAAGAGGGCTCGGGTCGTAAATGCGCGCCAGTCGCCAATTCGCCGCACATCACCGCGCGCTGCGGGTTCGTCTCTCAGCAGGACCGAGCGAACCATCTCCGCGTGATGGAAGTCCCATTGTTCTCGGAGGCTCGGATCCAGGGCCTCGGGTTGAATCGGGATCTGGCGGTCCCCCGTGTCGAGCCAGATGGCCGCCGAGTCGCCGCGGACAACGACGTCGAAGTCCCTGGCATCGTGCTTCAGGCGCAGCCCGTCAGGCTCGAATACGAGCGCCCAGTGCCAGGCCGATTGGCTCCCGGGCATGGGCTCGTCGTGCTCCCGGCAGGAGGGCGCACTCACGAGCATGACGGCCAGCAGCATGGCCGCGATCGCGGCTCGTTGCCTCAAATGGAGTACCTCGTGGTCGGCTTCCAGCTCCGCCCCCAATCGATGAGTGCCTTCACCTCATCGTCGGATGTATACCAGCCCGAGTCGAAGTCACGACCTGTCAGTTCGCTCAGTCGTTCCTCGATGAGGCCGCCCGGGCTGATGTAGTGGCGTACCGTACGCGACGTGTACTTGCCCCCGACCTCTTGGAGATACGTCAGACCTTGGACCCATCGCGCCCACATGCCGGTCTCCAGTTCTTCGGTCAACGCCTCGGTGTCCAGCGTCCCAGGGCGTCGGAAGATCTCCTTCGTGGACTTCCACGCCTCGATGTGAGCGTCCAACTGACCGGGATCCAGGTAATCGACCAGCGACAGGGGGAGCTTGCCGAGCTTGATGGAGTTGGCAAGCTGGACCCAGCCGTTCAAGTGCTCCAGGCAACCCTGGGCATGACCCTGGACGGCGATCGTCAGGCCAGTGGCGAACTTGCTGGGCGTGATGTCGACGCCGGGCGTCACATATGTTGGCTTCGCGATGCCGTCGACGGCTTTACCCAGCGCGCCGGTGACAACCGACGTGAGTCCGTCGACCTGCCACGCCGGAGCATCCTTCAATGCGCTCGACCGCTTCGCCAGACTGGTGAGCGACGCGAGCGCACCGCCGGTCGCGACCTGCAAGATGGAGAAGCAAGCTGCGGCTTGGAGCGCATCGACCTCCGCCTGTTGTCGGCGGACGGCGTTGAAGCGGTCATGGGCCTCCGCGTAGCAAGCTCCGACCGCAGTTGCACGTCGACTCCAAGCGTCCATCGCGGTCGAACAATCCGTCCAGGCGGATTGCATCACGCTGTGGAGCTGACTCGCCTTCCACCGCAGGTCGGCCTCCCGGTCGGCACCATCGGGCGCCCGCCGGGCCGCCTGCTCCTCGTACCCCGGTTGCTCCGCAGGGGCCAGCGCAGCGACCTGGGCGTCGTATCCGTCACCCCGGGGCCGCGCGGACTGCCGTGCCTCCTGTTGCGCCGCTTGCGGTGCACCGTCCTCGCTCGGCCTTTTCGCTCGCTCCAACGATCCCACGCCGCCTTCCTCCTGGTGAATCGAGCCCGGCAGGTGGTCGATCGACAGAGACCACCACAGAACACCATCGCCGGCCGTCGCCAACCCATCAAGAAGCGTGCCGCGCCCGACGGGACGTGTTCCGAGGTTCCGACCCGCACGGGAAGGCGCTCGCGGACAGTGAACCACCCAGGCAACCGGGGTCCCGCGACCCTGGAGGTGGGGTCGGACGACCGGATCAGCCCGGCCGCGCGATGCCGGACCACCGCGTCGTGCGGAGTGCGGATCGAGCCGCATCCGCGCTACGCGCCGGGGGGCGAGTCCAGCGCGAACGCGTCGGCCAGGAGCTCGTAGGAGCGGATGCGGGCGGCGGGATCGTGCGACAGGGTCATGACCATCACCTCGTCGGCGGTTGCGCGCCTTGCCTGCTCCTCGATCGCGGCGCGTACGTCCGAGGGGGTGCCGACGATGAGGAGCCGGGCCATCCGGTTGTCGCCGAGGTCGCGGGACCCGAGACCCTTCGCGCGCACCTCCGCGGGCGTGAGGACGGGCTCCGTGCGGCCGAGGGTGATGTTCGCCAGGGCGTATCGCACCGGGAGCGCCAGCTCCTCGGCCTCCTCCGCCGTCGCCGCGCAGACGACGTGCAGGGCCAGGATGACACGCGGCTCGGGGAACGCCTCGGACGGCTCGAAGGCCTGCCGATAGGCTTGCACTGCGGGCTCCGCAGGCGTCGGGCTGAAGTGACCGGCGAAGGCGTAGCCGGTGCCGAGCTCTCCCGCCATCCGGGCGCTGCCGCCGCTGGAACCGAGCATCCAGATCGGAGGCAGCGACACGCCCTCGGGCGTGACCCGGATCCGCGAGAACGGATGGCTCGCCGGAAAGGCGCCCCGCTCGAACGCGAGGAGCTGCGACATCAGGTTGGGGAAGCGATCTCCCGGCGCTGTCCGGAGCGCCCGGGCGTTCAGCGGGTCCGTCCCGGCCGCCCGTCCTATCCCCAGGTCGAGCCTGCCCGGAAGCAGGGCGTGGAGCGTGCGGTACTGCTCCACCACACGCAGCGGCACGTGGTTCGGCAGCATCACGCCCCCGGCGCCGAGACGGATTCGGCTCGTCCGGGACGCGATGTGCGCGATGAGCAGCTCCGGCGAGGTGCTGGCGATGTTCCCCATGCCGTGGTGCTCTGCGTACCACAGCCGCTCGTAGCCGAGCCTGTCGGCGGCCATCGCCAAATCGCCAGCGCCCCGAAGGGCATCCGCGGCCGAGTGATCCGAAGCGATGGGGAGGACGTCGAGGACGGAGAGCTTCATCGGAACCCGGGAACTCGTGACGGTGGGGGCGTCGACCCCCGCGCTCGGCCTACCCGTCCGACGGGGCCAGCTCTGCAAGCGCGAGGGAGAAGCCCGGCAGGAGCGGAGTCGCCAGGTCGTCCGTGACGGTCTCGACGAGCTTGAGCCCGTCGCCGTGGCAGCGCTCGATCGCTCCGGTGGGCTCGACGAGCCAGTACTCGCGGACGCCGGCCTCGGCGTAGAGGTACCGCTTGGTGACGCGGTCATAGACGCGGTTGGTGGACAGGACCTCGACGCAGAGGTCGGGCACCCGCTGGACGGGACCCGGCTCGTCCAGCGGAATGCGGTCCAGGATGACGAACGCATCGGGCTGGAGGATGCGGTCGGAGCCGAACTTCACGTCGAGTGGAGCGAGGCCTCCGGTCACCGGCTCGTCCCGGCTTCGAGCCCACGCCCGGAGTGCTGCGTAGACAGCTCCCAGCAACTCCTGGTGCATGGCTGACGGCGACGGTGACACGACGACCTCCCCGTCCACCAGCTCGATCCGGTCCATGGTCTCGGGGAGCTGCAGGAACTCGGCTTCGCTCACGCGGTTGGGGCGGATGGCGACCACGACCCGAGGGTACGCAACCCCATGCTCTCGGGCAACGGGCGCGCCGTCCGCGCTCGCGGTCGTGCGGCATCCGTACACCGCCCCACGGGGTCTCCGCGCGCGGCGTACTGAACATAGGTTTCATGTTGCGGCCGCCTTGACCCGCCGGCGCCTGTAACCACCTTTCGGCCATCGAGACGAACGCGGGCCGAGCGGGCCCAGGCGATCCACCGGATGCGCGAGGTCATCGACGAGGCCGGCCCTCGGTCCCTGACGCCGTCACGCTGGTTCCTCGTCGCGAAGTCCGAGGCCGTGACGCGCGCCCTGGACCGCTCCATCCAGGACACGGGCACGGCCGAGGCTGCTCTGCCGCTCCCCCACGCCACCGTGCCCGGCCTGGCTACCTGGGAGGCCTCGACGAACGCCCCGCTGGTGGCGCTGGCCGGCCTCCTCACCGAGCTGGGCTGTCCCGAGGGCGACTGGCTCCTCGGCCACGCCGGCGCCATGCGCGACACCCCCATCCCGGCCTGGCTCTCCCTGGAGCACCCCGACGAGGGCATCCGCCTCACCCGCGCGGCGTAGCCCGGCCCCTGTTCACCCGAAGAAGACCCGCCACGCCAGCAGCGCGCCGATGTCGACCGTCACGAACAGCAGGGCCGGTCGGCATCGGCGCAGCGTCTCCGCCGGGCCCGCCCGCAGTGCACCCGAGTGCTTCAGCTCGCTCGCGACGAACTCGCGCCAGAGCACCCTCAGGACCGTCCACAAGCGCTTCATGCCGCAGATGATGCCACCGGCAGCGCGGCCTCACCATGCCTCGAGACGCCGGGCGGAACGTCCTGCCGCAGCAGCACCTGGACCAGGAGGCGACCAAGCAGGTCATGATGCTGCCTCCACGCAGAGGGTAGCCGGCGGGTGTCCGAGGGCCAAGGTGCCGACCCTCGCCGAGAACATCACCCCAACGCGCAAGCACGTTGCGCGGAAATGCGCGCAAATGCGCGCACCCGGGGACGGTCATCAGCGCCGCAACTGCTCGATGGCCTCGCGCAGCGGGTCAGCGGACGAGTTCGTCGGCGCTGAGGAGCAGGCCGGCCTCGTCGGGCATAGCGGCCTCCGGCTGTCGGAATCCGGCGCGGCTGATGAGGCCGACGGTCGTCTCGAGCTGACGGAGGACGGGATCGGCGTTCACCTTGGCGCGGAGGCGCCGGAGGAGGCCGGGCGAGATGGGGCGCCTGGACCACTTGACCTCGAAGACCACCGCCCGGGTGCGGTCCGCGTCCAGGAGGACCAGGTCGAACTCGGCGTCGCCCCGCCAGTGACGCCCGACGTGGGCGGGGCTGAACGGCAGGCGCTCGACGAGGCCGGGCGTGCGGACGAGATCCGCCAGCACGGGCTCGACGGCCCCGCCGAGCCAGGTGGGCAGGCGGGGCTCGACCTCCACGCCGAGGACGTCGTCGAGATGCCCGCGCTCCAGGCGGTCGCGGTGCGGGTGGAGGAACCGGTACCAGGTCGCCACGAAGGGATCGGCGATGCGGTAGAGGCCGCGCCGGCTCTTGTCCGGGTGGCGCTCGGTCACCGGCACCTCGCGCTCCACGAGGCCCAGCTCGCGGAGGGTGGCGAGATACCGGGAGAGGTTGGCCCGGTTCAGGCCCACCTTGCTGCTGATCTCGCCGAACCGGGACGCGCCGCCCGCGATGACCGCGAGCACCGCCTGGTAGACGCGCGGCTCGCGCAGCTCTTCGCGTAGGAGGAACGGGATCTCGTCGTAGAGGGGCTCTCCCGGCGCGAGCACGTGCCTGGCGAGGTTGTACGCGGCGTCCACGCCCGGGTCGAGTCGGACGAGGTAGCCCGGTACGCCACCGAAGAGGGCGAGCGTCTCGAGCGTGTCGATCGCCGGCAGCGACAGCAGGTCGGAGACGGCCGGAGCCCCCAGCGGGCCGACGCGGAGCTGGCCGGTGCGCCGCCCGAACAGGGGCGCGCGCGGCGAGAAGAAGGTCTCCTCCATCATCCCGACGGACGAACCGGAGACGACGAGCTTCAGGTGGCGCCGGGACAGGGTGTGGTCCCAGGCCGCCTGGAGGAGGCCGGGGAGGGCGGGGTCCGCCTCCACCAGGTAGGGAAACTCGTCGAGCACCAGGGTCCGCGGGCCCTCGACCATCGCCAGCAGCTCGAACAGCGCGTCCCACGACGTCAGGGGCTGTCGCTCGAGGAGGGGAAGCTCCCATGAGCGGGCCAGCTCCGCCGAGAGCCGCCGCAGCTCCTCGGTGACCGTGGAGCGCGTGCCGACGTGGAAGGCCGCGGAGGGCCGATCCCGGATGGCGGCGCGCAGGAGTGCCGTCTTCCCGATGCGCCGCCTCCCCCAGACCACGAACAGCCCCGCGTCAGGACGCGTGAGGTGGTCATCGAGCAGGCGGAGCTCCGTCTGGCGTCCGACGAACATAGCGGGAGTGTACGCAGATTAGCATAATCAATCTACATCTAGCGTCCCACGCCGCGGGCTCGGCGGAGAAGCACACGCCGATGCCGGCCAACTCGGTGGAGAGCCGAGAGGCAGCGGGGCGCGGGCGGGCGTACCCGCGACTACCGATTCTCCAGAGACCGCTCCGGGTCGCGGCGGCCGTGCAGAATGGCCACGACGTCCACGACCTCTTGCCGCACGCGGAAGTAGATCGCGTACGGGAATCGATGAGTCATGGCCTGGCGCAGTCCACGATGGCTGACCCTGAACGCCGCAGGGCGCTCGCCGACCCTGTCGAGTGCGCGCTCGACCTCCAGCACCAGCTCGTCACCCAGACCGGTGCGCTGGGCCTCGTACCAGAGGTAGGCCTCCTCGAGGTCGACCTCGGCCTCGGGCTGGACCCGCATGGTGAGCTTCAACGCTTGGAGCGGATCCGATCCCGCACGACGGACCAGGGCGTGCTCTGGTCGTCGCGAGAGTCGATGGCCTCGAGGCGTCGGTCCAGCTCGCGGCGTTGAGCGGCGGTCGGAACCGAGGCTCCCGACTCCTCCGCGATGCGGTCCCAGAGGTCCTGTACGACGCGGATCTTGTCCTCGATCGAGAGCTCGTCGAAGCCTGGGATCTCGGTTCCGGGGTGCATGATGGGCTCGCCGCTCTTCGTGTGTGGATCGCTGGTCCTGCGACCGTCCCTGGACTGCGGCGAGGATATCGCCGCGACTCCATCCGGGCAACGTCGGGTCCATCGACTCGGCGCGCATATGCGGCGGCGAAGTCCAGGCGCAAGAAGCGTAGGACGGCCGCAGGGTCGGGCCCAAGCCCCGGCCGCCGTTGACACCCCCAGGCGTCAGGATAGTTGCCGCCTCGAGCCTGGTGCGCGATTCGGGTCGGGCCGGGAGCGAGCATGGCGGCGGAGCTGGACGTGGGGGAGGGCTGTCCCTTCTGTGACTTCGGGGAGCGGGACGTGGTCTGGTCCGACGACCTCGCGTTCGCGTTTCGCGATGCGTACCCGGTGAGCGAGGGGCACACGCTCGTCGTCCCGCGGCGGCACGTGGGCACCTACTTCGAGGCCACGCCGTGGGAGCACGCCTCCATCTGGCGCGGCGTCGAGGCCGTGAGCGGCGGCTCGACGAGGAGCGAGGGACCCACCTCGAAGGTCATGAAGTCTCCGAAACTGGCGCGCCCGGCCTCCTGGAGTCGCGACAGGAGGTGATCCGGCTGGCCCAGGAGACGGAGATCGATGTCCTTGGTCGTTCGGGCGCGGGCGAGGCGGAGCTCCACGACGAGGCCGCCCTTGAGCACCACGTCGTCGCCCATGACCTCGAACACCCGAGCGAGGAACCGATCGAAGACCAGGAGCTGGCGCTCTCGGTTGAGGCTTCTCCGAACACGGGTCGCTCGACGCCGGAGGCGATGCTCCAGGGCGGCCTTGAAGGCCATCGGAGTCTCGTACCTCCGCGCCATCAGCCCTCCGACCCGAAAGTGCGCACGTACGCGATGGCCTCCTCGACCGCATCCCGGTTGAACAGGCCGCGTCTCAGGCCTTCATCGATGGCCTGGCGCACCAGGTCGGGCGGCACCCGATCGGCCGCGGCATCCAGGATCGTCCGGTCCGGCGTCGTGACGGGAACGGGTCCCGACCAGGTGCGTTCCTCGTCGCCGACGGGGGCGTAGTGAAGAACCACACCCTCCGGGACGCGCACGCGGCGCATGCGCCAGCTCTCCGGGACCGTCAGGTGTGTGCGCGACGGAAGCGCATCGGAGAGTCCATGCAGCGACAGCGCCGTCTCGTGGCTGAACACGCCCTGGTGCCCGGACCAGAGCCAGACCACCACGAGGTCTTCGTGCTCCCCGGGCGGGAAATGTACCAGCCGGTAGACGGCTCGCCGTTCCCGCACGACGCTCCCGTTCCGCAGGTACTTCTGGAGGAGCTGCGGATAGTAGCCGGCCTCCGAGGCCTGGGACGTGGTGAAGTAGCCGTCCTGCGAGGCCGCTGTCTCGTACAGGCGATCCCAATCCGGGCCCGAGTGCTCGGTAGCTTCCTTCTCCATACCGCACGGAACTACACCGTGAGTTTAGTTTCGTGCAAGTCCTGGGCTGCAGACTGGTGCCCGTTGCCCCGTTGACACCCGCCCCGGCCTCCTCGAGCCTGGTGCGCGCTTCGGTTCGGGAGCGGGCATCTGAGTTGGGCGCGGTGAAGGCTGGCGCTTCTGTCCGCTACCGGCCCTCGCGTGTTCCGTTCATGCTCTCTGCGCCTCGGCGGCGTTCATCCGCGCACCTTCCGGAGGGCGCGGAGGTCGAGTCGGTCCTGTGGGCGGTCCGTCTCGCGCTTCGAGGCAATCAGGTCCTCGAGACCGATGACCGAGACCGTCACCCCGCTCCACGTCTCGACGATTCGGCGCGCATACGCATCGTCGAAGTCCAGGCCGGGTATCGACCTGAACAGGTCCACCCGGAACGGCGGCTTCCCCAGGTAGACGATTTCATCCGAGCCGGCGTTGCGGAGGAGTTCGACGACGTCCGGTGGCGCACCGAAGGCCGTCAGGGCCTCGGCGGCACGCTGGATGTTGGCCTCGGCGGCATCCAGCCACAGGTCGATGTCCTTGGTGAACCTGGGCCGGGCGTGGAAGCCGACCGCGTAGCCGCCCACCAGCAGATACCTAACCCTGGCGTCGGCGAACGCCTGCAACAGATCCGCGAAGTCCTGCTGGAGCTCCATCGCGTCCCTCGATGACCCAGGCGTCCACGGCGAGCTGGAAGACCGCGTCGAGTCGCTCGGATGGCGTGGCGCGGGCCCAGAACTCGGCGTCCGCGTCCTCCATTGCCTGGCCCATGCGGGCCTTGCCGCCACCCCAGGTGGCACGGCGTCGCTCGGCTCGTTCCTCTGCGGTCTCCATGGGGCAAGCGTAGGACGGCTGCGGGGTCAGGACAAGCCGCAGCCGCCGTTGACACCCGCCCCGGCCTCGTCGAGCTCGGTGCGCAGCCAACGCCAGGCGGATTGCTCGGCATTCCAGCCCAGGGTAGCGTGGCAGGCGGTCGGAAGCCGGACGAAGCCTGGAGCGGGCACGTGCTGACGCCAGATGACATCAAGGCCCTCGCCGGGCAGGGGGAGACCCTGACGGTCGAGTTCAAGGGCGAGCGCCGTGAGCCACTTCGGGATGCGCAGCTCGTCGAGGCTGCGGTCTGCCTCGCCAACACCGCCGGAGGATGGCTCCTCGTCGGAGTCGAGGACGACGGCACGGTCACCGGGGCGCGTCCCCGCCACGAGGGCGGCGCCACGGACCCACGGCGCGTCGAGGCCCTCGTGAGCAGCAAGACCCGCCCGGCTCTGGCGGTCCGCGCGGAGTGTGTGGACCACCCGAGCGGCCAGGTCCTCGCCATCGAAGTCCCGCGCGGGACGGTGCCGGTCGCGACCTCGCGCGGACGCTATATGCACCGAATCACAGGCGGAGACGGCAAGCCTGCCTGCCAGCCATGGTTCGTGTTCGAGATGAGCGGCGCTACGTATCCCGGCGGAAGTCCGGATCCCAGCGCCCAGGTGGTCTCCGGGGTGACCTGGGGTGAGCTGGACCCGCTCGAGTTCGACCGCCTCCGGCGCATGATCCGTGAGAGCCGCGGTCGCGGTGACACCGGGCTCCTCGACCTCTCCAACATCGACCTCGCGAAGGCGCTGGGAGCCATCGAGGCCAACGGAGATGTCCGGGCCGTGCGGCTTCTCGGCGTCCTGCTGTTCGCGTCGGAAGACGTCATCCGCCGGACCGCGCCATGCCACGAGGTCGCCTTCCAGGTCCTCCGCGGAACGCGCATCGCGGTGAACGACTTCTTCCGCTGGCCGCTCCTGCGTCTCTTCGAGGAGCTGTCGGCCCGCTTCGACCGCTACAACGAGCATCAGGAGGTCGACGTAGGCCTCTTCCGCATGGACGTGCACGACTACCCCGTGCGCGCCGTCCGAGAGGCGCTCGCCAACGCGCTCGTCCACCGCGACTACAACCGCCTCGGCGCCGTCCACGTCCAGCTCGGCGACGACCGGCTCCGCATCGACAACCCCGGGGGCTTCCCGGAGGGGGTTCGTCTCGACAACCTGCTGGTCACCGCGCCCCGGCCACGCAACCCGCTCCTGGCCGACGCCTTCAAGCGAGCCGGGCTCGTGGACCGCACAGGACGTGGTGTGAACACCATCTACGAGGAGCTCCTGCGGTCGGGCCGCCCCGCGCCGGACTATGGCCTCTCCACCGAGGCCGGCGTGACGGTCATCATCCCGGGCGGGGCCGCCAACCTGGAGCTCGCGGCGTTCGTGGCTCAGGAGGGGCGCGAAGGACGTCCGCTCTCTCTCGAGGACCTGCTCGTCCTCCATGAACTCCAGCGGGAGCGTAGCGTGGACGCCCGCCGTGTGGCTCGCCTCATCCAGCGCGACGAGGAGGCCGCGAGGCGGGTCCTCGGTCGTCTCCGCGACGCCGGCTTCGTGGAGTCACGAGGACGGACCCGCGGTGCCAGCTATCACCTGACGGCCTCCGTCTACCGCGCTCTGGGTGAGCGCTCGGGCTACGTGCGCGCCAAGGGCTTCGACGCCGTCCAGCAGGAGCAGATGGTGCTCCAGTACGTCCGCGCCCACGGCGCCATCCGCCGAGCCGAGGTCATGGACCTGTGTCATCTCAACGGCAACCAGGCCTCCTACCTCCTGCGGAGGATGGTGAGCCAGCGGCTGCTCGAGCCCCGTGGGGCGGGTCGTTCGCGGCACTACGTGGAATCGCGAGATTAGTCATCGATTGAATCGATGATTCATTGATTTCCGCGATTCGACCCCATCGAAGCTACGCCATCCGCTCCCCGCCCCGTTGACACCCGTCCCGGCCTCCTCGAGCCTGGTGCGCGATTCGGGTCGGGCCGGGAGCGCGCATGGCGGCGGAGCTGGACGACGTGGAGGGCTGTCCCTTCTGTGACTTCGGGGAGCGGGACGTGCTCTGGTCGGACGACCTCGCGTTCGCGTTTCGCGATGCGTACCCGGTGAGCGAGGGGCACACGCTCGTCGTCCCGCGGCGGCACGTGGCCACGTACTTCGAGGCCACGCCGTGGGAGCATGCCTCCATCTGGCGCGGCGTCGAGGCCGTGAAGAAGCAGCTCGACGCGGAGCTGTCCCCGGACGGCTACAACGTCGGCTTCAACGCGGGCGAGGCGGCCGGGCAGACGGTGATGCACCTGCACGTGCACGTCATCCCGCGCTTCCGGGGCGACGTCCCGGACCCGGAGGGCGGCGTCCGCGGGGTCATCCCCTCCAAGCAGAAGTACCGAACCGCGCCCGCCAACGACGACGACGACGACGACGGCTCCGGCTCGTCTGAGAACCCCTTCTCGAAGCTCTCCAGCTTCGTGCACGGCGAGGAGCACCACTTCGGGGTGGTCCTCCGGGAGGCCCTCGCCCTCGCCGACGAGATCGACCTCGCCTCGGCCTTCGTCCAGAAGTCCGGGCTCGCGGCCATCGAGGGGGCCCTCCGGGACGCGCTCGACCGCGGCGCGAAGGTCCGCGTCCTCACCGGCGACTACCTGAACATCACGCACCCCCACGCGCTGCAGGAGCTGTACACGCTGTCGACGCTGTACGACGACCTGCAGGTCCGGCTCTACCGGGTCGGCGCGCGGCAGTCGTTCCACCTGAAGGCGTACATCTTCCTCCGTGGGCCGCACGGCGCCGCGTTCGTGGGGAGCAGCAACCTCAGCCACACGGCGCTGACCCACGGCATCGAGTGGAACCTCCGCACCACCGAGCGGGATGCCGCCACCGTCCGGGCCCTGCGCGAGCGCTTCGAGCGCCTGTTCCTCGCGGACGCCGCCACGCCGCTCAGCCGGGCCGTCCTGGACGACTACCGCCAGCGCATCCGCTTCCAGCCCGCCCCCGAGAAGCCGGAGCCCCCGCCCGAGCCCCACGGCGTCCAGACCGAGGTCCTGAAGCGCCTGGCCCAGACCCGCGAGGACGGCCACGGCCGGGGCCTCGTCGTGATGGCCACCGGCCTCGGCAAGACGTACCTCTCCGCCTTCGACTTCGCCCAGCTGGCCGGCAAGCGCGCGCTCTTCGTCGCCCACCGCGAGGAGATCCTCGAGCAGGCCGCGGAAACGTGGGGCCGCGTCCTCCCCGACCGCAGCCGCGGGTTCCTCCACGGCAGGCAGAAGGAGCCGGACGCCGAGGTCCTCTTCGCCTCGGTCCAGACCCTCTCCCTGCACCGGCACCTGCGGGGCTTCGCGCCGGACCACTTCGACTACGTGGTCATCGACGAGTTCCACCACGCCTCGGCCAACTCCTACCGCAAGCTCCTGGGCCACTTCCGGCCGCGCTTCCTCCTGGGCCTGACCGCCACGCCGAACCGCATGGACGGCGCCGCGCTGCTGGACCTCTGCGAGGACAACGAGGTCGCCCGCGTCGGCCTCTTCGAGGGCATCCGGCGCGAGCTGCTGTGCCCGTTCCACTACTTCGGCGTCCGCGACGAGCTGGACTTCGCGCCCATCCCGTGGCGCTCCGGCCGCTTCGACCCCGCCGCCCTGGAGGCCGCCGCCAACACCGAGTCCCGCGCCTCCCAGGCCCTGCGCGAGTACCGCGCCAAGGCCACCGCCGAGCCCCGCCGGGCCCTCGTCTTCTGCTGCTCCCGGCGCCACGCGGACTTCATGGCCGCCTACCTGACCGACCACGGCGTCCCAGCGGCCTCCGTCCACAGCGGCGCCGGCTCCGACCCCCGGGCCGAGAGCCTGGAGCGCCTCCGCGAGGGCGACCTGGAGGCCATCTGCGCCGTGGACGTCTTCAACGAGGGCGTGGACCTGCCGGACGTGAACACCATCCTCATGCTGCGCCCCACCGAGTCGCCGGTCATCTTCCAGCAGCAGCTCGGCCGTGGCCTGCGCCGCTCCTCCAACGACGGCCACAAGCGCCTGACGGTCATCGACTTCATCGGCAACCACCGCAGCTTCATGGTGAAGCCCCAGGCCCTGGTCGCCCTGACCGGCCGCGACACGGCCCCCGGCGCCGCCCTGCGCGAGATCCGGCAGGGCCTGGACCTCCCCGAGGGCTGTGAGGTCGAGATCGAGACCCAGGCCCTCGAGATGCTCGAGCGCGTCGCCAACCTCTCCAAGGACGACCGCCTCCAGTACGCCTACCGCCAGCTCCACGACAGCCTGGGCCACCGCCCCAGCGCCCGGGAGCTGTACGCCTCGGGCGTCGACCCGCGCAAACCCCTGAAGGACCGCTATGGCACCTGGTTCGACTTCCTCGCGGCCATGGGCGACCTGACCGACACCGAGGCGGCCATCCTCGACGAGTACCGCCCCTGGTTCGAGGACCTCCACCGCACCCAGATGTCCCGCTCGTACAAGATGATCGCCCTGGAGGCCCTCGACGAGCTGGACGCCCTCCACGACACCATCGCCGTCGACGACCTGGCCCGCCGCTGTCACGAGCGCCTCGCCCGCGACCCGGTCCTGCACGCCGAGCTGGCCGAGCACCGCGAAGCCGGCGGCGACCTCGCCGACTTCACGCGCCGGTGGCGCCAGATGCCGCTCGGCATCTTCCACAGCGCGAAGGGCTTCCAGCAGCGCTGGTTCCGCCTGGAGGGCGACCGCTTCATCTCCCTCCTCGACGTCGACGACGAGCACCGCGAGACCTTCGACGCCATGACCGCCGAGCTGGTGGAGCTTCGCCTCGAGATCCACACCTCGAACAAGCGCTACGCCGACACGGTCATCCCCTTCACGGCGCCCATCGCCCTGAAGGTCGGCCACCGCCAGGGCAGCCCGCGCCTCCTCCTGGACCGCGAGCGCCGCCCCGACACCCCCACCGGCCGCGTCGAGGTGGACGTGGACGGCGAGGCCTGGTTCCTCGACTTCGGCACCACGTCCGTCGATGCCGCCGCCCGCGAACCGGGAGGCCCGAACGTCCTCCCCATGGCCCTCCAGCGCTGGTTCGGCCCCATCGCGGGCCTCCCCGGCACCGGCCACTGGGTCGAGCTGGTCCCGAGCCCCGGCAACCGCTGGAACCTACGCGCCCGCGACCGCGAGGCCGGCTACGGCGACGTGATTCCGCTGAATCGTGTCGACTACTACCCCGACCTCCGCGTGGCCTGCGGGGTCCCGGCACCCCAGCCCACCGACGCCGACACCCAGGACGCCCTCTCCATCGCCGCCGGCCGCCCCGTCGACCCGAAGCGCCACTTCGTCGTCCGGGCGGACGGCGACTCCATGGACGGCGGCGCCATGCCCATCCGCGACGGCGATCTGGTCCTCTGCGAGTGGGCCACCGTCAGCGATCCGGCCCAGGTCGAGGGCCGCCCCGTCCTCCTCACCGGGGGCACCGCCGACGAGACCCTGGCCTTCCTCAAGATCCCCGTGCGCGTGGACGGCCGCTGGGTCCTGCGCTCCACCAACCCCGACGTCCCCGACCGTCCCGTGGACCCCGGCGCCACCCTCCGCGTCGTGGCCCTGGTCCGCGAGGTGGTCGAGGAGCGCCGCGACCCGATCCTCTGGGGCCTCTACGACCGCGACGCCATCGCCGGCTGCTTCGGCCACACCAACGACCCGTCCTGGCGCAGCGGCCACCGGGACATCGACGTCGACGGCCAGCCGCACACCGTCCTCATGGTCAACCTGCGCAAGCCCAAGGGCACCCCGGAGGAGCAGCGGTACAGCGACCGCTTCCTCGCCCCCGACGAGTTCCAGTGGGAGTCCCAGGCCTCCACCACCCCCGAAGGAGCCAAGGGCCGCCGCATCCTCCACCACGCCGACGAGGGCCGCACCGTCCACCTCTTCGTCCGCTACCGAACGAAGAACGCCGAGCAGAAGGCCGAGCCCTACACCTACCTCGGGCCCGTCACCACCCTGCGCCACGAGGGCAGCAAGCCCATCCGCGTCTGGTTCCGCCTCGAGACACCCCTGCCCGAGAAGCTGTGGCAGACATGGAGAACGGCATGATTCGCTGGGTCATCGTCGAGTCGGTCGGCGCTCTACCTCGGGTTTCATTTTCTCGGCAGCCTGGGCATGTGGTGCTTGCTTGCCCTCTCATTGTTCCTAGTATGCGACGGGCAGAGCCACGGAAGAGGGAGCCATGAGAATCGTACTCGCGCATCTAAGCGACCTCCACCTGCGCGACCCGGCTGTCCATACCAATCCCTTGTTGGATCGAGCGGATAGACTAGGACGCGCCATCGCATCGACACCGGCAGTTTGCGAAGGTGAAGTCGTGGCGTTGGGCCTCGTGCTGACCGGAGACATCGCGTTCTCCGGGAGAGCAACTGAATATGACGCCGCTGAGAGCTTCCTAGCACGAGTACGCCAGGAAGTTACAGACCGCCACCCGGAACTCCGCATCTTTATCGCTTCTGTTCCCGGCAACCACGACTGCAATTTCGCCCCAACGAATAGCGTTCGTGATCACCTCGTAGAGACAATTTCTGCCTCCAAGATAGATGCGGGAATCATCGAGGTCGCAGCTTCGGTGCAGCGAGAGTATCGTCATTTTGAAGCGCGAGTCGCTCCGCCGACCGAGGTGGTTGTGGGTGGGTTGGCGGTGGTTCATGACATCGATCTCGGGGCGGGCCATCTTCGACTCCAAGCTCTGAACACGGCGTTGCTCTCCCGCAAAAAGGAAGCGCAAGGCGACCTGCTGTTTCCGACGTCGCTGCTGCCGGCTGCAGAAGGTGACCGAAGTCCGCTTCTTTCTGTGAGCCTGTTCCATCACCCCTACAACTGGCTGCAGGCGGATAATGCGCGAACGTTTATGAAGCACATTGAGTCCGTATCTGATCTCGTGTTGACCGGCCACGAACACGATCAGGACGCCTACTCCAAGGCTCGCCACGAGCTTGAGGCGGTCGAGTATCTGGAGGGTCACGCCCTACAGGAGCACGGTGATTCAGCTGAGAGTGGTTTTCAACTGATTTCGATCGATTTGGACACACAGAGGTTTGATGTCATTAGGTTTCGGTATCAAGCCAGCCCCGGCGCGTATTTGGAGCAGGGGCGCCCGCAGAGCCGACAGTTCGTAGGAAATCGCCGACGTCTTCACCAGACGTTTCGGACTCGTCAGTCCTTTCGTGAGGCGTTGGCTGATCCTGGCGCTGGCTACACCCATCCGCGTAAGGCGACTCTCTGCCTGCGAGATCTCTACGTTTGTCCAGATTTTCGCGAGGTGCGCCTGGATCGCGAAGTGGACGAAGCGACCCTCCTTCGCAGTCGTCGTCCCGAGAGCATTGTCATTGATGAGAAGCTCGTCGTATTCCAAGGGGAGGAGAAATCCGGCAAGACCGCGCTCGCGCACATCCTGTTTGAGGAGGTTCGTCGACAGGGCTTCGTCCCAGTGCTTCTCAATGGTTCCGACTTCAAGTCGAGTAGGTCAGATCATGTTGGGGGTGTGATTCGGAGCGCTTTTCACGATGCCTATGAAGGCCCAGTGTACGACCTGTTCCGACAGCTGGATGTCGAGACTAAGGCCGTAATTGTTGATGACTTTCAGGCGACTCGTCTGAATGCAGAAGGGCGTGAATTCATCGCACGAGAGCTGAGGCGCTACTTCGAGGTCGTGGTCTTGATCACTAGTACGGAGTTGGCATTAGAGACTTTGGTCGGAAGCCAGCACGACCAGTATATCGCTTCGACCTTTACCCATTTCGAGCTGATGGAGTTCGGCCACGTCAAGCGTCATGAGTTGGTGCAACGATGGCACTCCATTGGTTCAAGATACGGTTTGGAGAATAGGGATGTAGAGCGGCGCATTCGGTGGGCAGAGCGCTTGCTTGGCAAGGCTCTCGGCAACAACTACGTGCCATCGTACCCGGCGTTCTTGCTCATCATGCTTCAACAGTTAGAGGTACGCAGCAAAGGTGATGTCATCGACGATGCGGGCTCGTACGGGTTCCTTTACGAGTACCTTATCACGCGAGTTCTGACACGAGGACAAGCCTCTGCGGTCTCGTTAGAAACGAAGTACTCATACCTCGCTGAATTGGCTTGGCGACTGCACTCGGAGGACGTGGCAGACCTTGGCGCGGACGAGTATGAAGCTTGGCACCAAGACTACGTAGATATTTATGAGATTCGGTTGAGTAGTGACATCCGGGACGAACTGGTCGCTTCTGGAATTCTCAGCGCACGACGTCGAGGTGTTGGGTTTAGGTACCGGTACCTTTACTACTATTTTCTCGCTCGGTACTTGGCAGACCATCTAACGGAAGAGAGCATCCGCGCTAGTGTTCGCAGGCTTTCCCGTCAACTCTATCACGAGGAAAGCGCGAATGTGATGGTTTTCCTGTGCCATCTCTCGAAGGATCCCTTCATTCTGCAAACGGTACTCGGCGCTTCGCGGACCCTTTTCGAAGAACTGGAGGCGTGTGACCTCCTCGTCCATACGCGCTTTCTTGACGAGCTGGCAGGTCGGCTCCCGGAGTGGCGGCTCGACAATCGAAGTCCGGAGAGGCGGCGCGAGGAGGCCCGTCAACGGGCTGACGAAATCGAGGGGGCCCTAGGGAACTCTGGGCATGAAGACGAGTCGCCTCCGCCGCCGGATGAAGCCGATGAAGGCGTGGAAACGGTCCTGCAACTGAATGCCGCCTTCAAGACCATCCACATCTTGGGCCAGATTCTGAAGGATTTCTCTGGCTCTATTAAGGGCGATACGAAGCTTGAGCTTGCGGCGGAGTGCTACGGTCTTGGGCTGAGAACATTGCGAGCAATCCTTGGAACCATGGAGGAGAATCTCGATGGACTTGCAGCCGTCATCGAAGAAGGCTTCGAAAGCCAACAACCGGAATCGAGGCTAACGCCCGTCGAGATGGAACAGCTCGTGCGCTCGATTCTCTTCAACACCGGCGAGCGGCTGTCTTTCATCGTCATCAAGCACGTAGGCGAAGCGGTCGGCGCAGAGAGCCTTTCGAAGACGGTGTCGCGAGTCTTGGAACAGCACCGCGGCTTCTCCCATCGCATGATCGACTGCGCCATGCGCATGGAGCATTTTCGCTCGTTTCCCGAGCGGGAACTGTTCAAGCTGTACCATGAATGTGACGGGCATCCGCTCGTGCGCCACTTGATTCAGCACACGGTGTGGAACCACTTCTATCTGTTCGACGAGCCGATGCGACTTCGGCAACGTGTGTGTGAGCGGATTGGCATCAAGACTTCTGCCCCGGCGTTGATTGCCTCGCCCCGAATGCAGAAGAGGACGCAGTAGGATCTTTTCTCGTTCAAGCAAAGGCCCGGCCTCTCTTTCTTGGACGACCTGCCAACGAGCTACCTCATGAGTGATCCCGCAACGAGCCCTTCGTCGGAACGAGTGGCCAAAATCTACGCGTGGCAGGCAGTAGTCGTTGCTCTCATTACTGCCATTGGTGGGTATTTCGGCGGAAGGATGCGCACCGCAGACGCAGCCGCTCACCCACCAAGACTGGCGCGCAAGCCGCTTGAGGGGCACTGGAAGTATCGAGCCAGGTACGCGAATTTCCATGGTCGTGCCGGAGAGCCGAAGTGGGTGGGAGAGGGCGAGGCTTCCATTCAGTGGGTTGAAGGTGAAGACAAGTACAGGATGCTACTCGGAGGCTCGGTTTTTAGTTTGGAGGCCGGTGGGGCGAATCCTTCTGTCGTGTACGTGATCGATGCTAACCTCCGCGCCAACCCCGACGGGACGCTGAAGTCTAGGCGGAGCGAATTTGCTTACGTGGCGGCTATGGGCAAGAGATGGGTGAGTCCGCGAGCATCTTACTATTTCGACGTAGTAGAGATGGCACTGCCCGACGCGGGCGGATCATACTCAAGAATGACGCTGAGGTATAAGTCGAGCAATACGGAGGGGCGTTTCTATCTGGAGCGGGAGTAGCCGCAGCGGAGCCTGAGGGACTAGCGACAGCATCATGCACCTCCGGTTCAGCCCCGGATGGTGCAGGGGCAGGCCGCGGAGGCGCTACATGGCTTCACCGGACGGATACTCCGCAGCAGCTGCTTCCCGTCGACCACGGGCTCGTCGATGTCCAGGAAGACCTTGGGGTCGATGGCAGCCATGGCGCGCTGGACGAAGCGCTCTCGTGCCCCTTCACCGAGCTCGACGCCGATCGGTGTCCCGTCGTCGCGGACGCCGACCAGGATGGTCCCACCGCCGATGGTCGCCATGGCCGCGATGGTCTCGATGATCTTCCCATCGTCGGACAGGGTCCTCTCGAGCTCGAGGTCGGCTGACTCGCCCTGCTTCAGCTGCTCGCGGACATCCTGGCTCATGGCTGGAGCCTGGCGCGCAACGGAGTGCCGGTCGCGGCGGCAAACTTCTAGCGGAGTTCGCGCCGTCGCTCTTCGGCCAGCTCGCGCAGGGCGTCGTTCACGGACTTGGAGTCCGGGAAGAGGTCGAGCAGGTCCAGGGAATGAAGCGGTCGCGAGCGTCGAAGGCGACCATGAGGATGCCGCGCGCGACGTCTACGTGGCCCGTGGCAGCGGTGTCCAACCATCCTGGTAGAGCGGACAGGCGACCGCGTCCTCATCGCATGGGAGTGGTCCGTAGCCGGACCCTGCACGGTGCCCGCGACGTGTCGTACACTCGGGGGCGGGACGACATGGCGGCTCGGAGCGGTGACATGGGCGTGAACATCCCGGAAGACGTGTTGCTCGCGGCGCGGATGAGCGAGGCCGAGCTTCGCCAGGAGCTCGCCGTCATGCTGTTCGAGAAGGAGCGCCTCACGCTCGCTCAGGCGGCGCGCCTCGCGGAGATGCCCCAGCTGGGGTTCCAGCACCTGCTGGCGAGCCGCGGCATCGGGCCTCACTACGACGTGGCGGAGTTCGAGGAGGACCTGGCGACCTTGCGCGAGCTCGAACGTTCGTGATCGTCGTCAGCGACGCTTCACCGCTCATCGCCCTTGCCGCTGTCGGGCGGCTGGATCTCCTCCGGGATCTCTACTCGGTCGTGCTCGTTCCCGAGGCGGTTCACCGGGAGGCGGCCCGGGACAACCTGTCCGCGCCGGGGGCCACGGTGATCGGGCGTGCGGCGTGGATCCGTGCGGCCGATGTGCGTGACCGCACCCTCGTGAACGACCTTGTCGGCGGAGCTGGATCCCGGCGAGACCGAGGCCATCGCCCTCGCGGTCGAGCGCAAGGCGGACGTCCTGCTCGTGGACGAGCGTCGTGCCCGGCGCGCCGCGACGAGGCTTGGACAGCGGGTCCTCGGCGTGCTCGGCGTGCTGCTACAGGCGAAGCGCCGAGGTCTCGTCGAGGAGCTGCGACCGATCCTGCATGACCTGACCGAGGAGGCCGGTTTCCGGATTGGACCGGAGCTCGTCGCCCGTGTGCTCAAAGCGGCAGGCGAGTAGCCATCCCCGCGCTCAGCGCGCCAAGCTGCTCCAGAGGAGGACGGTGCGGCCGTAGAGGCAGATGCGGCGGAGGGGGGTGTCGAGGAGGAGCAGGGCCAGGGCGGCGGCGTAGGAGCGGTACGTGAACTCGGGGTCGCCAGCGGGATGGTGAGACCCGACAGGATGGTGCGTGCCCTGGACGGTGTAGGGGCCGAACGTCAAGCGGTCCGGGGCGGTCTGGGTGAGGGGCAGCTCGTGGTCGGTGCCATCCCGGGCGCGGTGACCGCAACCTGGGAGTCCAGGCCGAGGTTGCCCGCCATCTACACGTGTGATCGAGGCGCGGCCGATGCCCGAAGGTGCGCAGCTGGAGTGAGGGTGCGCACCTCGTCTCAGCCGTGTTCCTCTCGTCCAAGGCGGGTGGTCACGCGTCAGGCGCGGTGGATCGTCCTCGAAGCGCTGTCCAGGGCCCTTCGGGACAGGCGGAAGTCCTGGGAGACCTGCCATGCAGTCGCGAAGGAGCAGTAGGCTCGCCGCGCCGCCTCGGCGACGCTCACGTCGGGCTCACGCTCCAAGACGGTCCACACGTCGGCGCGCCAGGACGGGCCCATCTGCACCCGGTTGCGGTAGCCGGGGTGGAGGCGGACGAGGGCCTCGGGAGTGAGGACATCGGCTGGGCGATCGCGGAGGGTGCCGGCGGGGACGCGGAGCGGAGTTCCCGAGAAGCGTTCGTCTTCGCCTCGGCGGGCGAGCTGGAAGTCCGTGCCGACGGGGAGCAGATCGCGCGCGGGGCCGTCGTAGTCTCGGATGAGTCGGGCGAAGCGGCGATCCTTGGACTGCCAGGCTGCGAGGGCGGCCCAGTAGGCGCGGACGCGCTCGGATGGGTGCCTCGTGACGACGCGGACCAGGCGGTCGGCGTTGACGTGGGCGCGGTGGATTCCGAACCACGTCGTGAGGACGGACAGGACGCGGAGGTCGCCCTCGTCCATGCCCAGCTCGGAGGCATGGATGAGGGTGTCCTCGATGTTCGCCTCGGGGTTCGCCTCGGCCGCGAAGTTCATGCCGACGCCGACCATGTCGGAGGTGAGCAGCGAGGCCGCGGGGCGGACCGACCGCCTTGCGTACTTGCCCCGTGCGCCGACGGTGAAGTCGTACTCGGGGCGGGGCTCGTCGTCGGGTGTGCTGTCGTCAGGTCTGCCCATGGGCTCGGCGCTCCGGACGTGTCGCAGGGCGTGCGCTGATGAGTCGAATCCTATGATCCCGTTGCCCCTGGATGACAGCTGCCAGTCGTCAGCCCGCGAGGGGGCCTGGCGTCGGCCGGATGCTTGACGGACGGATGGGGTGCCTCCATCATGGAGGCGAAGTGGAGGAAACATGGCCACGCTCAACGTGAAGTCCTTCCCCGATGACCTGTATTCCGAGCTGAAGGCCCGGGCGGCGCGGGAGCATCGCTCGCTGGCCCAGGAGGTCGTTCATCTCCTGGACAGGGCGGTGCGGGAGCAGGAGCGACTGTCCCTGCTGGAGCTTCGCGGCCTCGGGCGCGAGGCGTGGGAGGGGGTGGACGCCGCCGAGCACGTCCGCGCGGAGCGCGACTCGTGGGACTGATCGACGACCTGGGCTCGGGCCCGGTAGGGATCGACACGGCCGTGTTCATCTACTTCATGGAGGACCATGCAGTGTATGCGCCCCTCGTCGCTCCGCTCTTCGAGGCCCTGGACCGGGGCGAGGTCCAGGCCGCGACCTCCGCCCTCACCCTGCTGGAGGTCCTGGTGGTGCCGTATCGGAGGGGCGACGCCGGGCTCGCAGAACGATACGAGGCACTGCTCACGCGCGGCCGGGGCCTCGAGGTGGTCGACCCGACCCGGCCGATCCTGCGCGCGGCGGCCAACCTGCGGGCAGTGACCGGCGTGAAGACGCCCGACGCGTTGCACCTCGCCTCGGCCATGGCGCACGGCTGCTCGACGTTCCTCACCAACGACCGCGACCTGCCGAGGCTGCCATCGCTGCGCGTCGTGCAGCTCGCGACCTGGGTGCGCAGCAGCTGAGACGAGGCCGTCGCCGGAGCGAAGGGATGCGTCGATTGGCTGCAGTGCCGCGGGTGCTCGCTGGTCGGGGCTCCAAATGGACCGGGCTGGAGGGTCGGACGAGGGCGCACATGGCGAAGGTTGGAACACGCACCGGGACGGGCCTTCGTCCGCCAACGTTCTCCCGGTCATGCCCTGGGGTGCGCGTCCCCGATTTCGACCAGCGGCTCGCCCTGCCCGAGAAGATCGATGGCCTTGGGCCCGACTCGTCGGAGCAGCTCGTGCATGTGCGCGTTGGAGGTGTTGCCGCAAGTCACCCAGAGGACTTGCGGTGGTGGACCGTGCTGCTCGAGCAGCTGAACGAAGTCCCGGTCTTTCGTCATGACCACAGCATGAGCCTTCCTTGCTCTTGCCCAGATCTCCGGGTCGCGAGCATCGCGAAGGCCAAGGTCGCGTACTGCCACTGCATCGACGCCGAGTTCTGCCGACAGGGTGGCGACGAGGGCGGGTGAAAGCTGGGCGTCGAGCCAGAGCGTCATGCCGCGAGGAGCGGGTGGTTCAGGCGGCTGCTGGCGAAGCGCAGGCAGGCCGCGACGTCCTCCGCCTCGAGGTCGGGCAGCTCCGCGAGGACCTCCGAGGTCGTGAGACCGTTGGCCATGAGGTCCAGGACGTCGGAGACGCGGATCCTCATGCCCCGAACGCACGGCCGTCCGCCGCACTGCTCGGGATCGACTGTGATGCGATCGGCCACAAACGTCATCGTGCTGCCTCCGCGGAGAGGATAGCCGGCTGGTGCCGGGGGGGTAAAGCGGGCGACTCTACCTCTGGGAAGCTCCTCGGCGAGCTGGACCAGGAGCCCGTGATGGCTCCCCTGGCCTCGAAGGTCCCGCAGGACGCGCCCTACGTCCACTTGCCGGACCCGACGCGGGCCGCCCGGCTGATCGCCGACCTGATCGGCCGCCTGGCGCCCGCCACGCAGGCCCTGGAGCGACGACCGGGGCGCTGGCACCTCGTAGACCGGTACACGGAGCAGCCGGCCATCGTCCCCTCGGGGATGGCGAAGCGGCTCGGCGGCGGGGCCACGAATCTCGGGGAACTCTACTCGGTGGTGGTCGTTCCAGAGGCAGGCGAGTAGCCCGCCCCACGATTCACCGCGCCACGCTGCTCCAAGGGAGGGCGGTGCTTCCGTAGAGGCGGATGCGGCGGAGGAGGGTGTCCAGGAGGAGCAGGGCCAGGGCGGCGTAGAGGGGGAGGGGCCAGCGGGGCTGGCGGTGCTCGGTGGTCTTGTTCTGGGTGTCGAAGAGGGCGGTGTTGGTGGGGGCGGCGGTGCCTCCGGTGGCGGCCGTGAGGGTGCGGACGGGGGTGAGGTCCGGGGGGCCGAGGAGGTGCTCCGGGGGGAAGGGGTAGGAGACGGCCGCGTAGGAGCGGTGTGTGGAGTCGGCGTCGGCCGTGGGGTGGTGGGTGCCCTTGACGGTGTAGGGGCCGAACTGGTCGAGGGGGAGGGTGCCCGTGAAGCGGCCGGGGGCGGTCTGGGTCAGGGTCAGGTCGTGGTCGGTGCCGTCCGGGGCGGTGACGGTGACCTGGGAGTCCAGGGCGTCGATGAAGCGGTCGTCGGCGTCCACGGCGTCCACGCCCACCGTGAGGGTGCCGTCGGCGACGTCGACGTGGACGGGGAAGGTGGGGTCCTCGTGCTCGACGCGCAGGGTGTCGCGGATGAGCTGGCGGAAGAACTGCGCGTAGCCGGGCCACGAGAGCCAGAAGTGCGCCCACTTGTTCTTCACGTCCGAGGTCCAGACGACGACCTGGCCCAGGCCGAGGCGCCAGCGGGCCAGGATGGGCTCGCCCAGGTGGCTGGTCATCAGGACCTCGGCGCGGCGCTTGGCGCGGGTGGAGATGTAGCCGAGGAGGGGCGGCGCCTTGTCCATGCCCACACCGCGGAACATCTGGAGGTGCCGGTAGCGCTTGACGACGGCCGGGCGGAAGCGGTCCTCGACCAGGGCGCGGCGGCTGACCTCGCTCGCCTCCTTGAGGAACAGCTTCGGGATGTTGTCGGGGCGGTCGGTGAAGTAGTAGCGGCCGCCGCCCTCCTCGGCCATCTGCATCAGCAGGCCCTGGTCCGAGCCCATGCCCACCGCGACGGTCGAGATGGTGATCTTGTCCAGGTAGGACTGGGCCACCAGGTCCAGGATGCCCGCCTTGTTCGACTGGCCGTCCGACAGCAGGATGATGTGCTTCACCTTGGCGCGGGTGGAGGCCAGGTCCTGGTAGGCCTGGTCGAGGGCGGGGAAGATGTTCGTGCCGCCGCCGGGTGACAGGCGCGCCAGGCTGTCGGTGATGCGCAGGCGGTTGGCCGCGCGCTGCAGGCGGACGACGGTCGTGGGGGCGGAGTCGAAGGCGATGATGCCCAGCTCGTCCGAGGGCTGGAGCACGTCCAGGGTCGCCCGGGCCGCCTCCTTGGCCAGCTCGATCTTCGGCCCGGACATGGAGCCCGACCGGTCGATGACCAGCATCAGCGCCAGGCTGGGGATGTCCTCCTTCTTCTGCACGTCCAGGCGCACGGGCAGGACCTTCCGCTCCAGGTGCGTGTCCGTGTAGCCGCCCGGCCCGAAGCTGTTTTCGCCGCCCGCGAAGACCAGGCCGCCGCCGGACTGCGCGTACTCCTCGAGCGCCACCATGTGCCGGCGGGTCATGTTGGGCGTGCCCATGGCGCCGACCCGGGGGACGTCGCTGATGAAGATGAGGTCGTACTTCCGCGCGTCGGCCAGGGTGGAGGGGACGCCGCGGGCGCCGCGAAGCTCCACCTCGAAGTCCCGCTCCAGGGCCGACAGGAGGTTCCGCCGGAAGCGCCGCTCGCCCTCGATGTAGAGGATCTTCGGCTTCTCCAGGACGTGGACGGGCACCTCGAAGCGGTTGTTGGAGGCGAACCGGTCCGAGGCCTCCTCGCCCGGTTTGCACTCGACCGTGAGGCGCCGGTCGCCGCCCGTTTCCCTGGTTCCGGCCTCCGGCCGGGAGCCGACCTTCGCCTCGACGGTGACCGGGTTGTCGCCGCGCTGGAGGTCGACCTCCCTGGTCTCGGAGAGGACGCCGTCCACGAGGAGCTCACACGTGGCCTTCATGGGGCCGGTCGAGCGGACCACGGCCGTCGTGGTGAAGGGGATGTTCGGCCGGACGTTCTCCGGGGCGTCCACGTCCACGACCATCAGCTCGTCGGGGCGCTCCAGGTCGGTGAGGTCCAGGTGGTGGACGGTCACGCCGAAGCGCTCTGCGCTGTCCTCCTCGGCCAGCATGGAGCCCGTGGTCTCCAGCCCGTCCGTGACCAGGACCAGCCGCTTCAGGCGGTCGTCCGGGAAGAGCGTGAACGCGAAGCGGAGCGCGCCCTGGACGTCGGTCTCGCGGCCTTTGTCGCCCTCGAAGCGCTCCAGCGGGGGCATCTCGGCGTCGGGGCCCTCGGGGAGCTGCACCTCCCGGGCCTCCCCGGCGAAGCGCACGAGCCGGACGGTGTGGTCGGCGCGCTTGCGCCAGGCGTCCTCGACGCGCTCGCGGGCGGCGTCGAGGGCGGCGTCGGGGACCGACTCGCTCACGTCCACGGCGAAGACGGTGGCGGTCTTCACGGGCTCGCGCGTGACCTCCTGGACGTTCACCAGGGACAGGACCACGGCGGCGACGAGGCCCGCGCGGAGGAGGAGCGACAGGGCCTGCTGGAGCTTCGGCAGGTCGCTCAGGGTGTGCGCGCGGAAGACGACCAGCAGCGGGATGACCAGCAGACCCCAGAAGTACCGCGGGTCCTCGATGAAGAGGTCCCGGTCCGCCAGCCGCTCGCGCACCTCCGGCCCGAAGGCCTGGAAGGCCCACCAGCCCCCGACCGCCAGCAGGGCGGCGGCGAGGTAGTGGAGTGCGATGCCGGGCCAGCGGGACTTCAAACCGTCAGTCTCCGGTGCCAGGTGAGCCACTCCAGGGCCACGATGACCAGCGCGCCCAGGAGCAGCGCGCGCCACGGGGTGCCCGGGAAGGGCGGCTCCGGCGGATCGTACGGGGGTGGGGCGGTCCAGGCCGGGTAGTCGCCGCGCGGGGCGATGGCGCTCTCGGCCGGGTCCATGAGGTTGAGGGCGACGACCTGGGTGGCGTCGGTGGCCGGGGTGGTCAGCTCGTAGAGGCCGATGCGGTCGGCGTTCAGCAGCACCCGGTCGGCGACGACGCGGGCGGAGGCGTCGGGGTCGGGGCCCTGGATGCCCATCGCGATGGGGTCGACGGCGGCCAGCTCACGATTCAGCGGAATCGAGAGGTCGACGCCGGCGCGGCGGGTGGGGACCAGGCCGGTGGGCTGGGGCTGGAACCAGTTGAGGACGTTCACGACCAGGAGCGGGAACGCGTAGTTCAGCGGGAACCGGGACCGCCGCACGTCGAAGGTGAGGGCGGCGAAGGTGCGGTCGGTGTCGTCGTCGTGGCGGGTGAGGAGCAGCGGCACCCAGCCCTCGGCCCAGACCACCACGTCGTCGCCCTTCTCGCGGTCGACCTTGGAGGCCACCTCGATGGCCAGGTCCTCGAAGCTGAGTCCCCGCGCGAGGGGGTGGTCCCTGTCGACCTTCCAGGCGGCGGGCTCCTCGACCGTGCCCTGGATGGCGAAGGGGCCGCCGGGCTGCGGGTCGAGGAGGAAGTACCTGCCCGGCTTGCTCACGTCGACGTCCGCGGAGTCGACGATGGTGACGTCGAAGCCCCCCGGGCCGGCGTAGTCGGCGGGGGCCACGGTCGCGAGGTCCACGTTCTCGCGGACCAGGAGGCTGGCCTCCAGGAAGAGGTTGGCCTCGGTGACCAGCTGGACCTTCAGCTTCCTGCGCTCCGGGACCAGGGCGAAGGCCAGGTCGTCCCGGGGGAAGACGTCGTGGACCGGCTCGGCCGAGTCGACGACCACGCGGGCGGCCAGGCGGTCGCCCTCGAACTTCAGGTCGCCCACCACGTCCCGGGCCACGCCGCCTGCGGGGAGCTCGAGGGCGTAGGAGCCGACGATGCGCTCGGGCCGCACGAAGTCCTCCGGCGCCAGCCCGTCCGGGTTGGCGTAGAGCAGGAGCGTCGCCTTCAGGGGCCGGTCGCTGGTGTTCCGCACGGCGTAGAACAGGGCGTAGGTGAGGCTGTCGTCCAGGTAGGGCCGGACGTTGAAGGCCTCGATGCCGACGTTCACGCGCGGCTCGCCCACGGTCTCGACGGCGAGGTCCAGGGCTTCGCGGCGCTGCTCGGGGATGGGGTCGAAGGCGGCGTCCGTGATGAAGATCGCCTCGGCGTCCTCCCGGTCGCGCAGGGCCTGCTCGGCCAGCCGGAGGGCCTCCTCCGGGGCGCTGCTGGTGTCCCGCGCGCCCTCGGCGGCGTAGCGGTCGATGGCCTCGTGGGCGGCCTTCCGGTCCGGCGTCCACAGGGTGAGGGGGCGGATCCCCGTGTCGGCGGCGACGACCATCACCTTGTGGGCCGGGTTGTCGCCCAGGTCGTCGACGATGCGGTGGGCGCGCTCGGCGGCCTGTTCGATGCGCGTCTGCCCGCGCTCCAGGGCGGCCATGGAGGCGCTGCTGTCGAGGAGGAGCAGGGTGTGCCGCTGGGGCGGGGGCTCCGGCGGGGTGAAGCCGCAGCCCGAGCCGCCCTCCGGCCGCGGGTCGCCCAGGGCCAGGACGATGAGGGCGATGACGGCCAGCTGGATCAGGAGGCTGAACACGCGCTTGAGGCGGCGGAACAGCGAGGAGGCCTGGCGCTCCTCGACCACCCGCGCCCAGAGCGGCGCGAACGGCACCTCCACCCGGCGCCGGCGCAGCTTCAGGAGGTAGAGGAGCACCATCGCGCCCCCCAGCGCCCCGAAGAGGCCGAGCATCTCGGTGGCTGTCAGCCCCGTGAAGTTCACCGCGTCTCCTTGGGGGCTAGAGGATGAACCCACCCGCTCGCATCAGGCGCAGGATCAGGTCCTCGAAGGGCGTCTGCACGGGGGCGGCGAAGTAGCCGACCTGGCGCTCCTTGCAGAAGCCCTCGATCTCCTGGCGCCAGGCCGCGTGGGCCTTGCGGTAGCGCTCGAGCAGGCGGGGGGTGACGGTGATCTCGCGCACCTGGCCGGTCTCGGCGTCGACGAGCTGGAGGTCGCCGCGGAGGTCCGGGTTCAGCTCGCGCTCGTCGACGAGGTGGAGCACCAGGGGTTCGAACTTGTGGTAGCGGAGCACGTTGATGCCCGCCTCGTGGCCGTCCTGGGCGTACAGGTCGCTCAGCACGACGGCCACGCCGCGGCGCGGGGCCTGGTGCACGAAGGCCTTGAAGGCGTCCTGCATCCTCGTGGTCCCGCTCGCCTCGAGGCCGGCCAGGAAGTCGAACGCGTGGAAGATCTGCGCCTTGCCGCGGGCGGGGAGGAAGCGCGGGCCCATGGCCTCCGAGAAGGCGACGATGCTCACCCGGTCCAGGTTCGCCAGGGTGATGTAGGCGAGCGCCGCGGCGAGGCGCCGGGCCTGGTCGAGCTTGGCGCCGTCGCCCACGGCCATGGAGGCGGAGGTGTCCACGAGGACGTAGACGGTGAGGTCCTCCTCCTCCTCGTACAGGCGCAGGAGGAGCTTGCCCAAGCGGTTGTAGACGTTCCAGTCGATGTGCCGGAAGTCGTCGCCGGGGGAGTAGCGGCGGTGGTCGGCGAACTCCAGGCCGGCGCCGAGCCGCTTCGAGCGCCGCTCGCCACGCGACTGACCGCGGAACGTCCGGCGCGCCACGATCTCGAGGTACTGGAGCCGCGCCATGAACGACTCGTCGAAGAGATCGTCGCGCTTGCGGGGCCTGGCTTGTCCGAGGAGGCCCGCCATCAGCCCTTCTCCGGGACCTGGCGGAGGATCTCGTCGAGGACGGCGTCGGTGGTGACGCCCTCGGCCTCGCCCTCGAAGTTCCGGATGATGCGGTGGCGGAGGGCGGGCTTGGCGACCTTCCTGATGTCGTCGGTGGCCACGGCGAAGCGGCCGTCCAGGACCGCGCGGACCTTGGCGGTGCGGATCATGGCCTGGGCTCCGCGCGGGGAGGCGCCGTACCGGACGTAGCGCTTCGTGACCTCGAGCGCTTCGTCGGAGGCGGGGTGCGTGGCGTGGACCAGCCGGACGGCGAAGTCCTGCACGTGGCGCGCGACCGGTACGTCCAGGGCCAGGTGGCGGAGCTCGAGGAGCTGATCGCGGTCCAGGACGGGCTCGATTCCGGGCTCCTCCCACGTCGTGGTGCGGTCCAGGATGGTGTGGAGCTCGTCCGCGGACGGGTAGTCCACGTGCAGCTTGAAGAGGAACCGGTCCAGCTGGGCCTCGGGCAGGGGGTAGGTCCCGTCCATCTCCAGGGGGTTCTGGGTCGCCAGGACGAAGAACGGCTCCTCGAGCGGGTAGGTGGTGCCGCCGATGGTGACCGAGCGCTCCTGCATGGCCTCGAGCATGGCCGACTGGGTCCGCGGGGTGGCGCGGTTCACCTCGTCGGCCAGGACGATGTGCGCGAAGATGGGGCCCTTCTGGAAGTCGAAGGCCGTGTGGCCGCGCTCGTCCTGCATCATCACGCGCGTGCCGGTGATGTCCGAGGGCATCAGGTCCGGCGTGAACTGGATGCGCGAGAAGTCCAGGTCGAGCGCCTGGGCCAGCGTGCGGACGAGGCGCGTCTTGCCCAGGCCGGGGACGCCCTCGAGGAGCGCGTGGCCGCCGGCGATGAGCGCGGTGGTGACCCCCTCGACGACCTCGCGCTGGCCGACGATGACCTTGCCCACTTCCGCGGTGAGGCGGTCCGTGGCGTCCTTGAACGACTGGACGCGTCGCTCGACTTCTGCGGTCGCTGCCATGTGCTCTCCGTGTTCGCGACGTCTCGCCGCCTCGGGGGTGGCGCGAAAGAAACCTCAGCGCGGCCGGATGAGGTCGAAGTACCGCCGGACGTAGCGCCGCTCGCCCGCCGGGACCTCCTGGCGGTCGAGCTGCTCCTCGACGACGCCCGTGTAGTCCTGGTGGACCTGCTTCCAGCTCTGGGACGTGAAGCCCTTCGAGGCCGCCGAGAAGATGACGCGGCTCTGCGTCGGGCCGGCGCCCTCCTGGCCGCGCACCTGCGAGTCGACGGTCTCCACCTCGTTCTGCGTTTTCTCTCCCAGGACGTTCGGGTCGTGGCCCTCGCCCGCGCCGTCGCCGACCTCGCTCCCCTCCCCGGGGCCGGCGCCGCGACCCGGCGTGGGGATGGGCTGCCCGCCGCGCCCCTCGCCGGGCATGACGAGGCCGCCCTCCGAGCCCTCGCCGCCCTTGTTCAGCATGGTGACCTGCTCTCCCTGCTTGTCACCCTTGTCGTCGCCGCGCCCTTCCTGGCCGCCCTCGGCGCGCACCAGGAACCGCTCCTTCCCGTCGCCGCCCTTGCCGTCGCCGCCCTTCTGCCCCTTGCCGTCCTTCTCGCCGCCGCGGCGGAGCATCTCCTTGGTGTCGATGATGCGGCCCTCGGCGACGCGCATCTGGCGCTTGCCCTGGGCCACCTCCTGCATCCGGCGGAGCATGTCCTTCGCGCGGCGCATCTGCTCGGCGGTCATGGGCTGTTGCTGCTCGCCGGCCCGGCGCATCATGTCCTCCGCGGTCTGCTCCATCTGGCGCTGGAGGCGCTCGAGCTGGCGGCGGGCCTCGCTCATCTCCTGCTGCTCTCGGCGGAGGCGCTCGAGCTGCCGCTCCTTGTCCTTCAGCCGGTCTCGGTCGCGTTTCGAGAGGCGGTCCTTCTCCTCGTCCTGCTTCTTCTTCAGGCGGTCCCGCTCCTTCTTCAGGTGGTCCTGCCGCTTCTGGCGCTCGGTCTTCAGGCGGTCGGCGAGGTCCTCCAGGTTCTTCGCCACGCGGCGGCGGTCGCGCTTGCGCTTCAGCTCGCCCTTCTCGGTCTTCTCCGCGAGCTTCTCCATCGCCTCGGCGGCCTTGTCCCACTGCTTCTTGCGGATGGCCTCCAGGAGCGGGTCCACGTCCTGGTGGGCGTATTTCACGTTCTCGGCCGCCTGCTTCGCCTCCTCGAGGATCTGCTCCAGGTCCTCAGCGACGCGCTCCTCCCACGATTGGCGGGCCTGGTCGAGCTTCGCGAGGCGCGCGTGGGCCTCCTCGGGGGAGATGCGGCCCTCCTGGATGGCGCGGAGGAGGTCGTTCAGCTCCTCGATCCAGCGCTTCACCTCGGGGTCCTGGGTGTCGTTGGCGGCCTGCTCCAGCTCTTCGCGCTCCTCCTCGAGGCGCTCCTTGTCGTAGTCGGTGAGCGGGGGGCGCGTGGGCTCCCGGAGGTCCTCGAACTCGAGCGGGTGCAGGGGGCGGCCTTCGGTCCAGCCCACCGGGAGTTGGAGGAAGGCCAGCCCGGCGACGACGGCGGCGGTGCCCGCCAGCCAGCCGAGGTGCGGCGGGAGGGGCCAGGGCGCGGCGGCCTTCGGGTTGGCCTGGTCGAGGTGGCGCTCGGCGTCCCGGATGGCAGCGTGTTTCAGCGGGTCGTCTCCGGCGTCCTCGCGGAGGAAGGCCACGGCGCTCCCCAGGCGGTCGTAGAGCCCGCCGGAGCGGTCCATGAGGGCGGCCGCCTCCAGGTCGTCCACGCGGCGCAGGAGGCCCGTGAGGACGGCGAGTCCGGCGAGCGCGCCCGCGGCCCAGGCCGCCGGCTGCAGGGTGTCGGGCGCGAGGAGGCGCAGCTTGACCGCCAGCACGGCCAGGGCGAAGCCGGCCAGGGTCACGGCGCCCACGGCGATGCCGCGGCTCACAGCTCGCTGCAGCTTCAGGCGCCAGCGCACACGGCGGCAGAGGCCGCGCAGGCCCGGCATGGTCTCGGGAGGGGTGTCCATCCGTCTTCCACTCTACCGGCGGTCCGGTAGGATCGCGAACGCCCGGCGGGGGGCGGGACATTCCCGTCCGAGGGGCGCGGCGGCGGCTGCAACCGGGCCGCGCAACGATCGGCCGCCGTCGCGTCACGAGGAGGAGGGTGGGTGGGGGTGGGCCACCCGCGTCCGTGCGGGTCCGGGGCGGGGTCGGGGACGGGATCCGGGACCGGGTCCGGTTCAGGGCCCGGGACGGGTGACGTCGCGGTCGCGCGTAGTCCGGCCGACCGGCCGTTGGAGCCGGACTCTGCAACGATCGGCCGCTTTCGCGTCACGGAGGGTGGGTGGGGGCGGGCCACCCGTGCGCGAGAGCGAACGGACGGCCGGCTCCCTCCTTCGCTACGGACACTCCCAGGCCGCGTCGTCGCAGCCGATGCCGCAGCCGTTGGGGAACCAGAACACCTGGCAGCGGACGCCCGGCGCGCCCTCGTTCGCCTGGCTGCCGGTGGCGGGTGTCTGGCCGCCCGGGCCGCCCTGGCCGGCCGGGCCGAGGCTCCAGGTGCTACCGCTCCTGCTGATGCCGTCGACGTCGAGGAGCACTCCGGCGCTCATTCCGCCGGTGCCGCCCGCTCCTCCGCCGCCGGAGGCGCCGTCTTGCCCGGGCCGTCCCGCTCCTCCGCCGCCGCCGAACGTCTTGAGGCCGTCCGCGTGTCCGGACCCACCGGCTCCGCCGGGGCCCCCCGTTCCTCCGGTTCCACCGTCGCCGCCGGTTCCGCCGTCGCCGCCCCGGCTGGTCTGGAACGTGTTGTCGGTCAGGATGATGTCGCCCGTGGAGTCCACGACGACGAGCGCGAAGGAGCCTCCGCCGCCCCCGCCACCTCCGCCGCCCTCTCCACCACAGCCTCCGGAGCCGCCGCCACCGCCTCCGCCGCCGCCTGCCATCAGGTCGCCGGCGAGCTTCGACCAGGTCGCGCCGCCGCCGCCGCCGCCCCCGGCTCCACCCTGGCCGAAGTCGCCGGTGCTCCCGTCGGCCCCGGACGGGCCCTGCCAGCTCCAGCCGAGCAGCTCGCCCTTGCCGGTGATGGCGGATCCGTGCGCACCGGGTTGCGGCGAGGAGGTGACCACGCCGCCCATGGAGCCGTCGCTCCCTTCGCAGCCCCCGAGGCCGCCATTGTAGCAGAAGGCACCGCCCTCGCCTCCGAGGTCGCCCACGCCGTCCTTGCCGTGGGCGGCATCGTCGGAGCTGTCGACCGGCGCTCGTCCGCCAGTGCCGCCGCCCGCGCCCTGGTCGCCGGTTCCCGTGCAGTGGCCGGGCGCACCCGAGCCGCGCGTCCCTCCGATGCTCGACGTGCTGTCCTGCCCGGCCTCGCCCTCGAGGCCGTCGTCGCCCTTCCCGCCGTTGGCGCCGGTCGAGCCGTCCGCGCCAACGCCCGCGACGAAGGTGTTGCCGCGCAGGTCCAGCGTGCCGGCTACGTCACGGACCACGCCCGCGGCGGACTGCTCGCCCGGGCTGTCACCGTCGGCCCCCTCGAACACGATGTCTTGCACGACGCAGGTGGTGTCGCAGCCGTCCACCTGCAGGCCGGGGGCGCCGGGGCTCGAGGGGCGCAGGATGGTCTGCACGTCCCCCGTCCGCTGCCAGGTCACCGGATCGTAGCCTCCGACGAACGTGTGCCCGGTGAGCGGCTCCAGCGTCTCATCGTAGGCCGACCCGTCCGTCGAGCCGGCGATGTAGACGTAGTCGACCAGCACGAGCGACGCCGCCACCTGCGTCCCCTTCGCCACCGTGGCGCAGGGGTTGGACATCCCGTTGCCGCAGATCCCCACGTCCGTGCCCAGTGGCGAGACGAACACGCCGGCGCTCGGATCGCCGTCGAACCCGTCGCAGTCGTGGTCGACGCCGTCGGGCTCGTCGTACGCCCCGGGGTAGGTGGTCGGGTCCTCGTCGTCGCAGTCGCCCACCGAGCGGATGGGGGCCTCGCCCGCGTCGTCGCAGTCGAGATCCTCCGAGCCCACCACCCAGAGCGGACTCACGCCGGCCGGGACCAGCTGGAAGACGATGCTGTTCGCGTACAGCTCCCGGTGGGGCAGCAGCCCGTCGCCGTCGTCGTCGTCCACGCTCGTCGGGTCGACGCCGTGGAGGATGAGGCGCCGATCCCGAAGCGCTGCCGCGGCCGCCGCCCCGGACGACGACCGGACGAGCACCGTCCCGTCCACCGGCTCGCTCATCGCGGCGACCCGGTAGTCACCCCCGGTGGGTGCGGGCGTCGTCTCCAGCATGTGGAAGAGGTCGATCGGCGCGTCGCCGTCCGGGACGAGGGTCTGGTCGGTCTCGAAGACCGGGGCGTTCACGCCGAGCACGGCCTGGGCCTCGTCGTCCGCGGACAGGTTGCCGTGGACCACGACCGCGTGCCGCTCCAGCGTGTCCAGGTGGGTCGCCAGCACCTCCCGCGCCGCGGGCGCCATGGTCTCCAGGGGGTTGGTCGCGTCCACGACGAGGAGGTCCCACGCGGAGCCGTCGCCGTACAGCGACGTCAGCTCCTCGGGCGTGGTCGCCTCCGTGAAGGGAAGGCGCAGGTCGTCCAGGACGTCCAGGAGCACGTTCGCTGCCGGATTGTAGAGCAGGATCTGCGGAGTCAGGAGCGCTTCGTTCCAGTAGCCGTCCTCGTCGTGGTCGGCGAAGCACAGGTCGCCGCCGTCGCAGTTCTGGTCGATGCCGTCGGCGATCGAGTCCACGGCGCCCGGGTGGACCCACGGGTTGTCGTCGTCGCAGTCGGGCTGCTGTCCGGGGCAGCCGGTCACGTCCCCGGCGAACGGGTCGCCGAAGCCGTCGCCGTCGGCGTCCGCGCAGGGATCGCAGGCGTCCCCGACCTCGTCGCCGTCCACGTCCGCCTGGTCGTCGTTCGCAGCGTCGGGGCAGTTGTCGATGCAGTCGGCGACCGCGTCGCCGTCGTCGCTGGCGTCGGAGGCGCCGCAGCCGCAGGCGCCCGGCTCCGTCTTGGCGGGATCCTCGGGACAGGAGTCGACGCAGTCGGGCGTGCCGTCGTCGTCGGAGTCCGTCTCCGGCGCGCCGCACCCGCAGAAGCCCTCCACGACCTTGTTCGGATCGCCGGGGCAGAGGTCGTCGCAGTCCGGCGTGCCGTCCTTGTCCGCGTCTGCGTCCGAGACGCCGCAGCCGCAGAGTCCGGGGTCGGTCTTGTCGGGGTCCTCGGGGCAGAGGTCGTCGCAGTCGGGGGTGTCGTCCTCGTCCGTGTCCACGTCCGAGACGCCACATCCGCAGACTCCGGGCTCCGCCTTCGTCCCGTCGTCCGGGCAGAGGTCGTCGCAGTCGGGGGTGTCGTCCTCGTCCGTGTCCACGTC
>JBNJGB010000021.1:116892-117001 GCA_051747385.1 Myxococcota bacterium | reverse complement strand
CTAGTGATTTCGGGCCCTCCGGAGAACAGGGTCCCCGTCGTTGCTAGGCTTCCGGCTCCGGAAGTGCTGATCCGTGCCCAGCGACCCGAAACTCAGGTCGGAGACGGTG
>JBNJGB010000021.1:104154-116792 GCA_051747385.1 Myxococcota bacterium | reverse complement strand
GGTTTTGCGCGTCTGGAAGCAGGCAAGGGCACGGGCAAGGGCACGGGCAAGGGAGGGCGGTCGACTTTGCGACCGCCCTGTCGGTCGGCTCCGGGTGGGCAGGGCAATCGCAAAGTCGGACAAGCGTGGGCCGCGCGGCGGCACGGCGCCCGGCGCCGGAATGCACCCGCTCGGAAACGATGGGTTTTGCGCGTCTGGAAGCAGGCAAGGGCACGGGCAAGGGCACGGGCAAGGGAGGGCGGTCGACTTTGCGACCGCCCTGTCGGTCGGCTCCGGGTGGGGTTGCGGGGGACACGGCCCGGTGGTTCCATGGGGAGACCTTCACCCACATCTCGCCGCGCTCCCACCCATTCCCCGGGAGATGCCATGGACGTCAAGCGACGAGGTTCGTCGCGCCGCGGCTTCCTCGGGCGTGCGCTGGCCACCGTCTCGGCCGGGGCCGCCGGGGTCCTCACCGCGCGACGCGGACGCGCCCACCCGATGCCGCCCCACGACGTACCGCCGACCAGCGAGGGGCCGAAGTACGACTTCTCGAACCGCCCCAGCGAGCCGGACAAGCACGGCACGCGCATGGGAGGGATGCCCGGCGCCGTCTTCGAGCCGACCCCGCCAGCCGACGCCCCGAAGGACGAGTCGGCCTATCGCAGGTTCGACATCCGCGTCGAGCTCCTGACCCACGAGTTCGTCCCCGGCGTGAAGGCGCACGTCCTGGCCTTCAACGGGGACCTCCCGGGGCCCGAGATCCGCGTCCGCGAGGGCGAGTGGGTCCGCGTGGACTTCAAGAACGACACGAACCTGCTCCACACCATCCACTGGCACGGCCTGCTCGTGCCCGAGAACATGGACGGCGTCCCGTACGTGACCCAGCCGCCGGCCATGCCGGGCCAGACCTTCGTCTACCGCTTCCGCGCGCTCCCGTACGGCACGCACTTCTACCACTGCCACTTCGGGACCGTGCTGCACATGCAGTCCGGCATGCACGGGGCCTTCATCATCGACAAGGACGACGACCCGATCCGGCGCACCTTCCCGTACACCCGTGAGTACACGCTGATCCTCGGCCAGTTCGACACGAGCATGGTCGAGGGCGAGCTGGGCTTCATGGAGAAGCGGATGCGGGAGCGGCAGGTCCTCATGCGGGAGGGCCGCATCACCGATCGCATCCTCGCCCGCTTCCCCAGCGTGAAGGCGTTCCTGGCCGCCATCGACGACGGCTGGATCCCGCCGTACCTCCAGTCGCGGAACGCCCCGCCGCACCTGCCGCGGTTCAACCTCTACACGATCAACGGCAAGGCCTACCCCATGACGCCGAAGCTGAAGATCGAGCGGGACGAGATCATCCGCGTGCGGCTCATCAACGCGGGCCAGGTGGAGCACTACATGCATCTGCACGGCCACGACTTCTGGGAGGTGGCCCGGGACGGCGCGCCGTTGCCGCACGCCATCCGCGGCAACACCATCCCGGTGACCCCGGGCCGGACCCACGACATCGTCATCGAGGGCACGAACCCGGGGGTCTGGACCTTCCACGACCACGACACCCGGCGGGTGACGAACAACGGCCTCTATCCGGGCGGCATGCTCACCACGCTGCACTACGAGGACTTCGAGCCGGAGTATCCGCCCCACGTCGCCCTCGACGAGTAGGAGGGAGCCATGACACGCGCGATCTCCGTCGCCACGGCGCTCCTGGTCGTGTGCGCAGCCGCCGGGGAGTCCGCCGCCCAGGAGGTGAGCCCCCGCTGGACCTTCTCCGGGCGCGGGATGCTCAGCAACGACATCGCCGAGGAGGGCGGGGGCGACGTCGAGCCCACGTGGACCCTGTGGAACCCGTCCGACACGAGCGTGAACGTCCGCGTCGACAACGTCTTCTTCGAGCAGTACATCGGCGGCTTCGCCCTCGGCGTGCGCCTGACCGAGCCCGACTCGCCCCTGGCCCCCATGTACCTGTACCAGGTGGCCGGCGCGCTCGCCGGCGAGTGGTGGACGGTGACGGCCGGCCGCAGCCGTCGTCCCACGATCGGCGTCGAGTTTCCCACCCTGCGGGACGAGGACCTGCTCGAGTTCCGCCACCCGCTGACGCAATTCTCGGTCGGCGGGCTCGAGGAGGACGCCCTGTTCAGCGACCAGGCGGTCCTCACCCTCCACCGGGACTTCCGGTGGCACGCGCAGCTCTCCCTGGAGTCACTCCGGGACACGACGGACTCGGGCGATCCGGCGGAGGCCGGGCCGCCGCGCCCCAACGCCATGAGCGTGCGGCTGTTCTACGACGAGCTTCCGGACCTGGGGAAGGTCGTCCGCGTGAAGCACGTGGAGGTGGGGCTGTTCGGCCAGGACGCCCGCAGCGTGCCCGACAACGAGCAGGACATCGCGTGGAGCCTGAAGGGCTCCGCGTCTTTGAACCTGAACGCCGACCCCATCCACCTGCTGGACCTCCGCGCGGTGGCGATGCATCAGCATGGGATCATCCAGGACGGCCTGGGCGACGTGACCGCCACCTGGCGCGGGCGCTACGTGTCGGGTGCTGCGGCTCTGCGCTATCTCTACGCGCCCGATCAGCTCGAGCGGCTCCAGGTGTCCCTGAGCGGCGGCTACCGCTGGATGAACAAGGCCGAGACGAGCGAGTGGCGGGTCATCCCCACCGTCGTCTGGCGGCTCGCCGTGAACAGCGACCTGGGCTTCCAGTACACGTGGTCCCACCGGGAGGCGGAGCTGGCGAGCGCCGTGTCGGCGCCGGAGGACGAGCACCTCTTCCAGCTCGCCTACGTCTTCCACTTCGACGTGCGCATCCACGACTCGTTCTCGCGGCCGCGGTCGATCCTGAACGCGGACTACGACTACGTGCCGGTCTACTGATCGACGCGAGAGGGGGGCGGCCTCAGTCGGCGTCGCCCGCCCCCTCGCGCTCGGCGAGCCGGCGAAGCTCCTCGTCCCAGGTCGCCACCACCTCGCGGAGGTGGGTCACCGCTTCGGCCGTGAGCTCGCCCTCGGCGCCTTCCGCGACCCAGCGAGCCGCGGCCACCAGGGCGGCCATCTCGTGGGCGTGGGCGGTGACGCGTAGGACCATGGGGCGGGGGCGTTCGAGCTTCACCGGGAACCTCCTACATGCGGTTGCGTACGTACTGGCCGATCTCCTCGAGCTCGCGCTCGAAGGTCTCGAAGTCCACGCGCATGCCGTTGAGGTACGTGCTCCACCCCGTGCTCATCTTCGAGTAGTGCACGGCCTCCTGGATCTCGGCGTCGGTGGCCCCGAAGAGCCTCGCGAGCTCCGTGTGGAAGAGCGTGCAGTACGTGCACTTGGTGTAGCTGTGCAGGGCGACGCCCATCAGCTCCTTGTACTTGTTGGGGATGCGGGTCTCGCCCAGCTCCAGCTGCTGGAAGATCTGCCACTCCTGGTCGAGGAACTCGTCGGGCATGCTCTCGAACATGCCGGGCACCTGACCGAGCGTGTCCGTGATCTCCCGCTCGACCTCCTGGCGGGTGCGGTTCGTGGCCATGATGTCCTCCTTCCCGACGGCACACGGCGATGCGGCGTCCGACTCTCGGGCGCACGCCAGCCGTGCGCCGGCCTTGTCGGCGTCGGGTCTCTCGAGGGGGGATGTTCCGATCGTCCGCGCACGCCGGGGGAGGGGTCAACGAGCGGGCCAGGTGCGCCCCGGGGGGAAAGGAGCGAGCGGGTTGACGGCGAGTTGAACCGCCTGCGCCAGTAGGGGCGCGCCCCGGGCTCACCGGGACGAGATCCTGCGCGCCACCTCCGACTCCGCGAGGACCGGGACGTCCGTCCGCTCGCACAGCCCCAGGAGCTCCTCGAGGAGCGCCCGCTGCAGCTCGGGGTCGTCCGGGGCGCCGAGCGGGAAGCGCGGAGCGCGGCCCGGAGCCACGGAGAGAGTTCGGAGCGCTCGGCCATGCGCTGGCCTCCTGCGTCGGGGTTCCTCCGACAGGGTATCGCGGCTCGCCGGCCACTTGCCCCCGCGCGCCGGGGCGTGCTTCCGTTTCGCTGCTCAGTCGAGGGGGGCTGAGCGGGATGGAAAGGACGACCCGGTGGGCCCTGGGGCTCGGCGTCATCTTCATCGCGGCCGAGGGGGGGCTGGCTGCTACGTCCTGTCCGGGCGCTCGAAGAGGACGCTGGAGAAGCTGCCGGACCTCTCGGGGCTGAGTCGCGCCTTCTCGTCCGGCGAGTACGAGGTCCGGGTCTACGCCCCCGGAGAGTGATTTGCCGTCGGGGCTCTCCGTCGCCACAATCTCTCTCTCCCCACCCATCCGAGCGAGGTCCCGCGTGCGAGAGCGACGAGCCTTCCTGTCCTGGCTGATCCGGATCCCCGGCGTGGCGCTGCTCGGAGGCGCCGCGTCCGCGAGCGCGGCCGCCTGCGACGATGGGGGCGGAGACGCATCGGGGCGTCGGGATGCCCTCGCTGACGCCGCCGGGGACGGCGGCGCCCCGGACGGGATGGTGGACGGGGACGGCGCCCCGGACGGAGTGCTGGACGGGGACGGCGGCGCTTCCGACTCCGACGCGGAGCCCATGGTCTGCGAGCCCACCGGGGAGGACCTCCAGGGGCCCTTCTACGAGCCGGACGCCCCGAGCACGGCCTCCCTCGCGCCCGCCGGCGAGCCCGGCGTGCCCCTCGCCATTGCCGGCCTCGTCTTCGGGCCGGACTGCGAGACGCCGCTGCCCGGGGCGACCGTGGAGGTCTGGCAGGCGGACGACGCAGGCGACTACCACGACGACAAGCTCCGCGCGACGCTGGCGGCGGACGCCGACGGCGGATACACCTTCGACACCATCCGGCCCGGTCGATATCTCCAGGCCTCCGGCTATCGCCCGGCGCACATCCACTACAAGGTGAGCGCCCCCGGCCACCGGACCCTGATCACCCAGCTGTACTTCGAGGGCGATCCGTTCCTGGCCCCGGAGGACTCCTGCGGGGTCTGCGGCTCCGAGGACGAGGGCCGGATCATCCCCCTCGCCGAGGGCCCGGGCGGCGCGCTGTCGGGCACCTTCGACGTGGTCCTCGCCGCGGTCTGACGCGGCCCGCACGTCAAGGTGGGGCTTGGGCCGCCGGGGTTACCGGGAGGCGTCGGTGCTCGTGAACACCTCGTGCACCGCGAGGACGTTCTTCCCGGCGAACATCTCCTTCGGCGGGCGGTTCCGGTGGGCCTCGGCGAACGACTCGCTCTTCGTCCACGCCACGAAGTCGTCGAAGGTCTCCCACCAGGTCTTCACCTCGTAGTACGCCTCCGCGTCCGGGTCCGGCACCCACCGCCCGGTCTCCCGGTCCATCTTCATGGGCTTCGGGCGATGCACCTCGTTCCGCACGAAGCCCGGCGAGCGGTCCACGAGGTGCGCGCGGTCCCGGAAGCGGTCCTCGAACTCGGCCTCCCAGCCCTCGGCCACGGGGATGCGGTTGGTCACGACGATCATCGGGTCCCTCCTGCGTGATGGAGAGCCCGTCGTACACCACCGACCCGCCTGCCGGGAAGGTGTCCCGCCCCACGATCCAGGGCGGTCGCAAAGTCGACCGCCCTCCCTTGCCCTTGCCCTTGCCCTTGCCCTTGCCTGCTCTCAGACGCGCAAAGTCCATCGTCTCCGAGCGCGTGCATTCCGGCGCCGGGCGCCGTACCGCCGCGCGGCCCACGCTTCTCCGACTTTGCGATTGCCCCGCTCCACGATCCGGAGTCACACCCCTGGTGCAGCGCGGAGGTTCCTTGGTCCGGGTCGGTGTGGCACAAGGATGCCACCGGCCGAGGAGGCACGACCATGCGCACCCGAACCCGCGCCTTGCTCCCCACCCTGCTCGTCCCGTCACTGTTGCTCCTCCTGGCGTCTGGTTGCGACTCGGCCGGGGGCGGGCCGGGCTTGTCCTTCGGCGACTCGGGCGGCTCGGACACCGTCCTCGACGGGGGCTCGACGCCCGGCGACGACACCTCGGAGCCCGCGGACGATGCCGGCCCGGACAGCACGGGCCCGGACAGCACGGGCCCGGACAGCACGGGCCCGGACGGCACCGGCCCGGACAGCACGGGCCCGGACGGCACCGGCCCGGACGGCACCGGCCCGGACGCGGTGGAGGACGACGTCCCCTGCGTACCCGACTGCGACGGCCGGGAGTGCGGCGGCGACGGCTGCGGCGGGTCCTGCGGAGGCTGTCCGTCCGCGGCGCCCTTCTGCAAGCAGGGTCTCTGCCAGGTGGCCTGCACGCCGACCTGCGACGGCCGGGAGTGTGGCGGCGACGGCTGCGGGGGCTCGTGCGGGACGTGCCCCTCGGCCGCTCCCCTCTGCGAGGACCACCTGTGCAAGACCGGCGTGCCGCCCGGCGAGCCCGGCCTCGCGGTCGCCCCGGCGGAGGTGGACCTCGGCGCGGTGGCGTCCGGCGAGACGTCGGAGAAGACCGTGACCCTGCTCAGCGTCGGCGAGGCGCCCGTGAGCGTCACCGGGTTCTCGCTGGCCGGGGACGCGGGCTTCTCCATCACCCTCGGCGGCCAGACCTGGACTACGTCCGGCGCGGCGGCGCAGGAGGTCGCGCTGGACGCGCCGCTGGTCGTCGCCCCCGGGACCTCCCAGGCGGTGACCGTGGCCTTCCAGGCCGAAGAGGCCGGCGAGGCCCTGGCCACGCTGTCCTTCGTGTCGGACTCGGCGGGCGCCGCGACCACCGAGGTCACGCTCGTCGGGGAGGGCGAGGCGCCGCCGCAGGTCGACACCCCGGACATCGAGGTCAGCCCGGCGACGGTGGACTTCGGGAACGTCCCCCTCGGGGAGTCGAAGACCAGGACGGTCGACGTGGTGAACGCCGGCGACGCGGACCTCGAGGTGACGGGCTTCCTCCTCTCCGGGAACCCGGCCTTCGCGTTCCTGCACGACGGGCAGGCCTGGCCGGTGTCGCCGGAGACCGCCTCCCAGGGGATCACGTTCGACGAGCCGCTCGTCGTGGCGCCGGGGACCTCCGAGGAAGTGTCCGTGCGGTTCACGCCCGAGGACTTGAACGGCGCGCAGGGCCAGCTCGTGCTGCGCTCCAACGATCCGGACGAGGCGAACGCCCTGGTGAACCTCTCCGGCAACGAGAGCGGGCCCTGCATCTCCGTCCAGCCGAAGAAGGTGGACTTCGGCGGGAAGCTCGTGGGGGAGCCCGCCACGGTGGACGTGGAGGTCACGTCCTGCGGGGAGGAGCCGCTCCAGATCCAGGGGCTGGCGCTCTCGGACGAGAGCTCCGGCGCCTTCTCCCTGGACCTGGGCAGCCTGCCCGGCGTCGGGGACGGCGTCGGCGCCATCGTCGAGGGTCAGGACACCCCGGTGGAGCTGGACGTCAACCAGTCCGCGACGTTCCAGGTGATCTTCGTGCCGGACGAGATCAATGCGCTGGACGAGGGGGGTCAGCCGATCCCCGACCTCGGCGAGATCCGTATCGTGTCCGACGCCATCCAGTCGGAGGTGGACGTGGAGGTGAGGGGGTTCGGCGTGGAGGTCGACTGCCCCACCGCGGTCATCGTCGTGGAGGAGGGCGAGGAGGTCATCCCGCAGACGAAGCTCCACCTCGTCGGCTCCCAGAGCTACGCCGTCAGCGGGGACGTCGCCCAGTACGAGTGGTCGGTGCAGCAGCCGGTGGGCTCGCAGTCGGTGTTCCTGCCGAGCGCGTCCGCGCCGGACCCGACCTTCGAGGCCAACGTCGCCGGCACGTACGTGTTCGAGCTGCGCGTCTGGGACGACAACGGCGAGGAGTCCTGCGTCTCCGCGCAGTACACCGTGTTCGTGAACCCGGACGAGGCGATCCACGTGGAGCTGCTCTGGGACACCCCCCTCGACCCGGACCAGACCGACGAGGGCCCGGAAGCCGGCGCCGACATGGACCTCCACTTCCTCCACCCGTTCGCGACGGGGGAGGACGTGGACGGCGACGGCGAGCCCGACGGCTGGTTCGACCAGCCCTTCGACTGCTTCTGGTTCAACGCGCAGCCGAACTGGGGCTCCCTCGACCCGGCGGTGGACGACGATCCGGGGCTCGACCGGGACGACACCGACGGCGCCGGGCCGGAGAACGTGAACCTGAACATCCCGGAGGACGGGCTGACCTACAAGGTGGGCGTCCAATACTGGAACGACCACGGCTTCGGCCCGTCCAACGCGACCGTCCGCGTGTACATCTACTCCGAGAAGGTGTTCGAGCTGAAGAACGTGGAGTTGGAGGAAGACGATCTCTGGGAGGTGGCCACCATCGACTGGCCCTCCGGCGACGTGAATCTCATCACCGAGGACGGGGGCGAGTTCAGGATCATCCCGGACTACCAGCACCCCTTCTTCCCCTCGGAGTAGCCCCAGGCCTCCCTGGACGGCGAGCCCGGCCCCGTGTGCGGCGACAGCACGTGCATCGACCAGGGCGGCGACGCGGTCGGCCACCCCCTCGTGGAGTAGCGAAGATCACGCCCCGGAGTCGTCGGGGAGCTTCGCTCCGAACACCGAGTACAGCACCGGCAGCACCATCAGCGTGGCCAGGGTCGACGTGGCGATGCCGCCGATGACCACCGTGGCCAGGGGCCGCTGGACCTCGGCGCCGACGCCCGTGTTCAGGGCCATGGGGACGAAGCCCAGGGCCGCCACGAGGCCGGTCATGAGGACCGGGCGCAGCCGGGTGCGCGCCGCCTCGCGGATGGCCTCCGGGCCGGGGATCCCCCTCGCGAGGAGCTGCCGGACCCGCGAGACGAGGACCATGTCGCCCAGGACGGCCACGCCGGACAGGGCCACGAAACCCACGCCCGCCGAGATGGAGAACGGCATGTCCCGCAGGACGAGGGCCGCGATCCCGCCGACGGCCGCGAACGGGATGCCGGTGAAGACGCGGAGCACGTCCACCATCCGGCCGTAGGTCAGGTACAGGAGGCCGAACACGAGGAGCAGGGCCAGGGGCACGACGAGGAGGAGGCGCTCCTGGGCGCGCTGCAGGTTCTCGAACTGCCCGCCCAGGCGGATGAAGTAGCCCGGCGGCAGGTCCACGTGCTCGTCGATCGCGTCCTGGACACGGGAGACGAACGTGCCCACGTCGCCGCCCTCCACGTTGGCCTCCACGGTGACGCGGCGGCGGGCCCACTCCCGCTCGATGGTGGACGGCCCCTCGACCAGCTCGACGTCCGCGACGCGGCCCAGGGGGATGCGCTGGCCGTCCGGCGTCTGGATCAGGATGCCGGCGACCTCCTCCGGGTCCTTGCGGTGGCCCTCGTCGAGGCGCAGCACTAGGTCGAAGCGCTTCTGGCCCTCGACCACCTCGCCGACCGGGTGCGTGCCCAGGGCCTCGACGACGGCCAGGACCTCCTCGGCCGGGATGCCGTGGCGGCCCAGGGCCTCGCGATCGACCTCGACACGCAGGACCGGCAGGCCGGTGAGCTGCTGGACGGAGACGTCCCTGGCGCCCGGGGTCGCGGCGACCACGCGCCGGATCTCCTCGGCCTTGTCCTCCAGCACGTCGAAGTCGTCCCCGAAGAGCTTGATGCCCAGGTCGGCGCGGATACCCGCCACCATCTCGTTGACCCGCATCTCGATGGGCTGCGTGAAGATGGCGCGCATGCCGGGCATGGCCTCGAGGGTCCCGGTCATGGCGGCGACCAGCTCGTCCTGGGTCTCGCCCTCCGTCCACTCCTCCCGCGGCGTCAGGGTGATGAAGACGTCGGAGACCTCGAGCCCCATGGGATCCGTGGCCACCTCGGCCGTGCCCGTGCGGGTCCAGATGTCGTCGATCTCGTCCGGGTACTCCTCGAGCAGGAGCCGCTCCAGCCTGGTGCCGTAGCGGATGGACTCGTCCAGGGAGACCCCGGCCAGGCGCACGGTGTTGACGACGATGGAGCCCTCCCGGAGGCGGGGCACGAACTGGGAGCCCAGGTTCGAGGCCTGCCACCCGGCGACGCCCACCGCCACCAGCGCGACCCCGATGACGATCCCCGGGCGCTTCAGGGCGCCGGACAGGACGGGTCGGTAGGCGCGCTCCAACAGGCGCACGACCAGCCCCTTGCGCTCGGCCCGGCCTCGCTGGAGCACCAGGCTGGCCAGCGCCGGCATCACGGTCACGGACAGCAGCATGGATCCGGCCAGCGCGAAGACGACCGTCAGGGCCATCGGCCGGAAGAGCTTCCCCTCCACCCCCTCCAGGGTGAGGATCGGCAGGTACACGATGGCGATGATCAGCTCGCCGAACATCGTCGGCTTGCGGACCTCCAGGGCCGCGTCGCGGACGATGTCGCGGACGTCCCGGCCGGAGTCGTCGTCGTCGACGCGTCTCGCGGCGTTCTCGACCATGATGACGCTGCTGTCGACGACGAGGCCGAAGTCGATGGCGCCCAGGCTCATCAGGCTGCCCACGATGCCGAACTGCAGCATGGCGTTGAAGGCGAAGAGCATCGACAGGGGGATGGCCAGGGCCACGATGAGGCCGGCCCGCAGGTTTCCGAGGAAGATGAACAGGATGGCGATGACCAGCAGCGCGCCCTCGAGCAGGTTGTTCCGCACGGTCACCAGGACCTCGTCGACCAGGGTCGTGCGGCTGTAGACCGGGTCGACCGTCACGCCCTCCGGGAGGGTCTCCTCCACCTCGGCGAGGCGCTCCTCGAGCATGCGCGTGACCTCGCGGCCGTTCTCGCCCATGAGCATGAAGCCGAGTCCCAGGACCGCCTCGCCCTCGCCCCGGGCCGTCACGGCGCCGCGGCGGATGGCGTGGCCCTCCTTCACCTCGGCGACGTCCGTCAGGCGGATGGGGGTGCCGTCGACGGCCGCCACGACGATGTGCCGGAGGTCCTCCAGGTCGCGGACGAGCCCGACCCCCTGGATCAGGCGGGCCTCGCCGCCGGCGTCGAGGGTGCCGCCGCCGGCGTTGCGGTTGTTCCGCTTCAGGGCCTCCGCCACGTCGTCGAGGGACAGGTCGTGCTTCACCAGCCGGTCCGGGTCGACGACCACGTGGTACTGCTTCTCGTAGCCTCCCCAGGTGTTGATCTCGGCGACGCCCGGGACCTGCACCATCTGCGGCCGGATGACCCAGTGGTGGAGCGTCCGGAGCTCGCGGGCGGACAGCTCGTCACTCTCGACGAGGTACTGGAACACCTCGCCCATGCCGGTGGCCACCGGACCCAGGGCGGGGCGATCGACCCCCTCGGGGAGATCGACGGTGTCCGTGCGCTCCTTCACGGCCTGGCGGGCCAGCCAGATGTCCGTGCCGTCCTCGAAGATGGCCGTCACCTGCGAGAACCCGAACTTCGAGATGGAGCGGACCTCCGCGAGGCCGGGCAGGCCCGAGATGGACTGCTCGACCGGAAAGGTGATCTGGCGCTCGATCTCCAGGGGCGACAGGGAGGGGGCCACGGTGTTCACGGCCACCTGGACCGGCGTCGTGTCCGGGAAGGCGTCGAACGGCAGGTGCTTCAAGGACACCAGGCCGGCGGCGACCAGGATCCCCGTGACGAACAGGACGATGCCCCGGTTGCGGATGGACAGCTCGATGACGCGACTCAGCATGGCTCAGTCCACCTCGCAGCAGCCGGCCCCGATGCTCCCGGGATCGAGCTCCGTCTTGAGGAGATAGGCGCCCGTGGTCACCACCTCCTCGCCCGGACGGATCGCTCCGTGGACCTGGATGTGCTCCCGGGTGCGGCGGCCGGTGCGCACCTCCCGGGGCTCGTAGACGCCCGCCTCCGAGCGCACGAAGATCACGGAGCCTCCCCCGTACCGCTGGACGGCACCCCGTGGGACGGTGACGGCGCCCTCGGGCGCGCCCACCTCGAGGCTCGCCCGGGCGAACTGGTGGGCCCGGAGCAGCCCGTCCGGATTGGGGATCTCGGCCCGCGCCTCGACCGTGCGGGTCCGGCGGTCCACCTCCGAGCCGACCCAGGTCAGCTCGCCGCGGAAGGTCCTGTTCGGGACGCCGTCCACGCGGAGGGTGATCGGCTGCCCGACACGCACCGCGGCGGCTTCGGCCTCGGGCACGTCCAGGAGCGCCCACATCCGCGACGTGTCCGCCACCGTGGCCAGGGACGTCTCGGCCGTGGCCAGGACGCCCAGCACGGCCGGGCGCTTCACCACCGTGCCCGCCAGGGGCGCCGTCACGGCGTATCTCCCGTCGTCCTCCCGGTCGCCGGCGCCGGTCATCCCCAGGGCCGCCTCCAGGGCCCGGGCCTCGGCCCTCGCCGTGCCCAGGTCCCTGCGCGCGAGCTCCACGGCCCGCGCCGAGGCGATGGAGGCTTCCCGAAGCTCGCGCTGTCGTCGAAGGTTGGCGCGGGCCGCCCGCACACGCTGCCGCGCCGCCTCCAGCTTGCCCTGGGTCTCTCCGACCCGGGCGCTCTCCAGGACGAACAGGGCGTCACCGCCCTCCACGCGCTCGCCGAGGTCCACGCGCACCTCGCGGACGATTCCCGGCACGAGGGCGCGCACGTCGGCCATGCGGTTCCGGTCGTACTCCACCCGGGCGGTGCACGAGACCGCCCCCGCGATCCCGCCCGAGCGGGCCGGCTCGACGCCGATCCCCGCGGCCTCCTCGACCTCGGCGTCCTCGAAGCGGATCCGGGTGCCCGGCGCGACGCGCCCGCTCTCCGCGCCCGCCGGTGGGTCCATGGGGTTGCAGACGGGGCATGCGGACTCTGGGAACCCGTGCTCGGCGCACCAGTCGCCGTTG
>JBNJGB010000021.1:39209-104054 GCA_051747385.1 Myxococcota bacterium | reverse complement strand
TCCTTGAACTCGTCGACGAGCTCGGGGTGGCACCTGGTGCACATGGATTCGGGGATGCCGTGGCCCTTGCACCATGGCGTCATCGGGTATTCCGCGTCCGCCGCCTGCTGCTGGCCGGGTGGGTCCATGGGGTTGCAGACGGGGCATGCGGACTCTGGGAACCCGTGCTCGGCGCACCAGTCGCCGTTGTCCTTGAACTCGTCGACGAGCTCGGGGTGGCACCTGGTGCACATGGATTCGGGGATGCCGTGGCCCTTGCACCATGGCGTCATCGGGTATTCCGCGTCCTGCGCATGTCCGCTGGCGCGGGCCTCCTGATCCGCCCGCACCCTGGCGCCGGCGTTGGCTTCTTCCTTGTCGCATCCCTGGGCGCCGAGGGCGGCGAGGCCCATCCCGACGACCGCCAGACGGACGGAGTGTCTCCATCCCTTCACGTGCTGTCTCCCTGTCCGGACGCGCCGTGTTCGGGCGCGCCGTCACCTGTTCGAGCTCGAATCGGTGTCAGGCGAGGGAGGGCTTCGGAGGGCGGAAGATGCGGCCGACGGTCCCGGAGGGCGTCTGTGCGCCCGGGGCGTGGCACAGGTCCCCCAGGAGCGGTGCGGGCGTGTCGTCGACGATCGGGAGCGGCGAGGAGAGGGCCATCCCCGCGCAGCAGGCGCAGAGGTCGCACCCGGGCGGGCAGCGCTCGTCGGAGCCCTCTCCGGCAGAGCCGACATCGTCGCGGAAGCCGGCCGTGTCCGGGACCGCGACGTCGTGGGCGTCGTAGCCCGCGTCGGCCTCGCAGCAGCAGCACTCCGCGTTCGCGACCTCCACCGCGCGGGCCACGCCGGAGCGCAGCACGCCGAACGTCGCGACGAGCGTCACGATGACGACCCAGGCGACGGCGGTGCGGTGGTGGAGGCGCCCGATCATGCTCGCGACTGACTACCGGAGGACCGCGCTCGGATCAAGGTAACGCCCGGTGGGGTCAAGCCTACTCATTTCTCATTTTCCAGGGGGTTCGCTTGGCACGGGCGATGCAATCACCTGACCGACACCCGTATCGGACACGCTGTGGAGGATCCCATGCACGGCTTCGAGGACGCTGGACCGGGCACTTCCGTGATCGTCTGGTGGGGACTCGCCAGCGTAGCGATCGTGGTGGTGGCGTGGGCGATCGTTCGTGCCGCGGCGCGACGCCGCCGGGGGAGATACCACCCGGAGGATGACGTCGATCGGCGCTACGCGCGCGGCGAGATCGACCGGGACACGCATCGGAAGAGCCTGAGGAATCTGCGGGTCTGACCGTCCCGGCAGCGAATCGCCCCATGGAGCGACACCCAGCGGTCCACACCCCGTGACGCGAGGAGGCGAGGAGATGATCCGTCGAGCCGTGAGCATCCTGTCCGCAGTCTTCCTGCTGGCTCCCTTCGGCGCCTGTCGCCAGCAGGAGGAACCCGGCCCTGTCGAGGAGCCCGAACGCGCCGCCGAGTCGGAGCAGGCCGCGGCCCCGTCCGAGGCCGCGCCGCCCGTGCAGCGGCGTGAGCGCCGCAGGGAGCGGCGCCGCGTCCACCGGCCCGGCATGGGCCGCGGAATGGGGCCGGGCACGGGCATGTGCGCCATGGAGGTGCCCGACGCCGAGGTCGCCATGGAGGAGACCGAGGACGGCGTGGCCCTGACGTTCACGACCACCGAGGACAACCGCGACAAGCTCCGCGAGGTCGTGGAGGCGATGTCCGAGCGGCACCGGGGGCGCTTCGGCGTGGGCCACCGGCACCGGGGTGGTCGCGGCATGATGGGTCGCGGCGGTATGGGCCGGGGCATGCGCATGGTCCCCTCCTCCGCCGAGTACGAGGAGGTGGACGAGGGCGCGCGCCTCGTGCTCACGCCCACGGACGGCGAGGACCTGGAGACGCTCCGCCAGCACATGCGCTGGCACCTGGAGCGGATGCAGTCCGGCGAGTGCCCCATGTGGAAGATGTACCAGGAGGCCGAGGAGGAGACCCCCGAGGAGGAGGGGGGCGCGGAGTAGGCGCGCTACTCCTCCTCCCCGATCGCGCTCCCCGCCCGGACGAGGTCCGCCCACGGCGCGAAGACCTCGGCCGGGCGGACCGGCACGCCGCCGAGGTCGTCCCAGGCCTCGGTGGCGATCGCGAAGCCCAGGGTCTGGTCCCGGTCGAGTGCGCCGTGGGTTCCCACCTGTCCGCCGCGCAGGCGTGCCCCGGCGTGGGTCAGGCGCGGGCCGTAGCTGTGTCCGGGGCGCATCGAGAACAGGACCTGTGCGGGCCACTGCACCACGTCGTCCATGCCGTGGCGGACGCGGGGCGGGGCGTAGGGATACGGCGCGTCCCACGTCTCCCGGAGGAGGGTGTCGTCGTCGATCCAGCCGCCGCCCAGCCGGGCCTGGAGGTCGACCCAGCCCAGCGGATCCCCGTCGAGGGCGTCGTAGCGATAGCGGTCACCGCGCCACCGGATCCGCGCGCGCTCCATCCGCTCCCGGCGTGCGAAGGCCAGGGCGGCGTGTGGACCCTCGCGCCCGAAGGCCAGGTCCACCGCCTCCAGGCCGGCCACGACCTCGGCGACCTCCGTCGCGCGCGCCGGACCGCAGTGGATCACGCCGCCCCCCACGGCGCCCATCCCGACCAGGTGGACCGCGTCCCGGCCCGATCCGTCGGGGCTGAACCCGGCGTCGGCGAGGACGCGGGCCATGGTGCGCAGATCCGTGTGCCGGAACGGCCGGGGCGCGAAGCCGAAGCCGTGGTCGCTGCACAGGACGGCCCCGGGGCGGACGCCGTGGCGATTCCCGTACTCCTCGCGGGCCTGCTCGACCCGGTCCAGGATGTCCACGACGGCGTCCCGCATGGCATCCGGGCCGCCGAAGTGGCCGATGCCGTCGGTGGCCGCCAGGTAGCCGAGCCACGGCCCCGGGCCTCGCTCGAACTGTCGCCCGATCCACCGGATCTGGCCGAACGCCAGGGCGCGGCTCAGGATGTAGACCGCGGCGTGGCCGACCGTCCCGTGGGGGCGGGCGTGATAGGGCGTCATCACGGCTTCGGCCTCGGGATCGCCGAACCCGCCGCGGATCTCGCCGCTCGGCGGGTGATGGTAGCGGACCTCGTAGCCCGGCGGTTTCCGGTCGAAGACGCTCCCCAGCAGGGCGGGCATGGCCACGTGGGTGAGCGACGGGAAGACCGAGACCATGGGCCGCGGCGGCGCGTAGTCCGGGAAGAGGCCGTCGTGCCACAGGTCCTGAGCCAGGTCCCAGGGGACCCCGTCCAGGACGAGGAAGAGCATCGGGCGCCCGCTCACCCCGCCGGCGACGCGGACGCCCCGCCCTGGAGGCGCCCCCGGGACATCACCCGAGATCGTCCATCACCTTGCGGAGGGTGCCATCCACCTCCTCCATGACCGGCTCCAAGCCCTCGGTCTTCACCACGGAGAACATCTCGCGCGGCTTGATGAACGAGACCTCGACGCCCTCGTCGGCTTGCTGGACGACGACGTTGCAGGGCAGGAGCAGACCGAGGTGCGGCTCGGCGGACAGCGCCTTGTGGGCCAGCTTGGGGTTGCAGGCCCCGAGGATGCGGTAGGGGCGGAAGTCCACGTCGATCTTCTTCTTGAGGGTGGCCTTCACGTCGATGTCCGACAGGACGCCGAAGCCGTGCTCCTTCAACGCCGCCGTGACCTTGTCGATCGCCTCGTCGAAGCTCACGCCGGTCAGGGTCTTCGCGTAGCCGTAGGTCGGTTCGCTCATGCGGTTCCTCCTGTGGTGCGGAGCGTCCATGATGCCACCCTACGGCACCACCTTGCGAGCGGCGGGGCGCTCGATTCGGCGCATGTGCGCCTTCCCGGGCCGGCGCTCGGGGGGACCTCGAACGCCCTCGCGGGTGGCGCGCCTCCCGCACGAACCCCGACCCCGGACGCAGCCGCCCACGCGAGATCACGACTCCCGCGTGGAGGAGGCGGAACACCCCCGCCGGTTCAGAAACGGAGGCCCCACTTCCCGCGGTATCGCAGCCAGCGCCAGGTCAACCACCCCGAGCCGACGCCCCCGATGACGACCAGGGTGGGAGGGAGGCCCACCAGCGCGAGGACGCCCGTTCCGATCCACGCGCCCGCGGCGAAGCGCCCACGGCGCCGTGCCTCGGCCTTCGGCGTTGCCAGCATACCCATGCGCGCGACTCTCCCCGGGAGCTGGCGAGCCGTCAAGGTCCCGCCCCGGATCCCGCCTTCGCCCGACCGCCGGGGAAGCGATACGTGGTGTGGCAGTCGGTGCAGCCCTCCACGAGGCCCTGGTAGGCGTCCGTGGCGGCCTCGAGGTCGTCCTTCTTCGCCGCCTGGAGCAGGGCCTTCAGGTCCTCGTGGAACGCGTCGTCCCTGTCCACGAAGCCCTCCACGTCGTCGCTGCGCGCCGGCGGCGCGTACACGCCCTGTTCGATGGCCGTCGCCGTGAGCTGACGAGCCGGGTGCACGCGCTCGAGCCGCTCGGGGATGCCGTGGAGGGCGTCGTTGGCGATGAGGGTCAGGATCTCTCCCATGGCGTCGTCCAGGAGGCGCATCTCCTGCTGGACGGCGTTCGTGTCCTCGGGGAGCGCGTCGAGCGTGGTGACCGCGGCCGGCGGTGTCTCCTCCGGCGGGGCCTCCGCCTTCTCCTCGCAGCCGATCACGGTCAGAGACAGCCACGCCAGCGTGCAGGCGACAGGGAGACGGGACAGTGGGGGCAGGTGCATGGGTCGGTCCTCCAGTGCAAGCGAGCACACGCTAGCTTAAGTCCACGGGGGTTGAAAGCCTCGATCCTGCGGCCCCCAACGGGGCGTCAGTGCAGCGTCAGCCGTGCGGTCGGCGTCACGAACTCCGAGGGCGGCTCCTCGATCATCGGCGCGGGCTCCGGCGCCTCGGCGTGGTCGACGATGGCGGCGTAGTCGGGCACCAGGTGGCGGGTCTGGAGCTCGCCCCACAGCTCGCGCAGCGTCGTCAGGCGCAGGCGGCCCCGCTCGACCAGGTCGAAGGCGTTCCGGAGCAGGCCCAGGGGCTGGCGCTGATACTGGGCCAGGAGTTCGCGGGCCACGTCGAGGACGGCCTCCCGCGAGACCTTGCCGTCCTGGTAGAGGTGCAGCGCCATCTGGAAGGTGTCCCAGCAGGGGAGCACGCGCCCCCCGTGCTCGTGGAAGCGGGCGGGCGGCGTGCGGTGCTCCAGGTTGATGTAGATGCGGTGGACGACGTCCGCGTGGGGCATCTCGCGCGCCAGGTCGGCGATGTAGTCGGCGTCCTGGAGCTCCACGCCGTTCTTCACCAGCGACCGGATCAGCGCCTCGCCCCGGAGGCGCCCCGCCACCACGTCGGCGTACAGCGCGTAGGTCAGGGCGTCCTGCTCGCTGTCGTCGCCGAAGAGCGTCTCGCGGACCGTCCACGGGATCTCGAGGCGGTTCAGGAGCAGGGCGCTCAGCTTGTAGCCGATCTGCTCGGTGACCTTGGCCATGCGCCCGGCGCGGATGAGCGCCATGTGGTCCTTGAAGGTGATGCCGTCGAACTCGACGCCGTCGAGGAGCATCTTCCGCTGGATGACGCTGCGGAGCTGCGGCGGGCTCGCCGAGACGAAGTACAGGGGGTTCGACACGAACCGGTCGTCCGTGGAGGGGCCACGGCGCAGCGCCCGAAGGAGCACGTCGGTCGCGGCCACGTTCCGCTTGTCCACCCCGCCTTCCAGGGGGATCAGCAGCAGCCCTCGCAGGGAGTCGAACTCCGTGGACAGGTACGTCTTGTCGATGTCCCAGATGTACACGTCCCCCTCGAAGTCCTCGGGATAGACGCGGTCCTGGGTCCGCTCGAGGGGGTAGCTGTAGGGCTCGTCCTCGTCGGGCCGTCGCCTCCGGAGCAGGTCCAGGAGGCCCATCAGGCGATCTGGCCGTGGTCCGCCTCGGCCGCCACCTCGAAGATGGAGCCCCGGTTGGCGGAGCCCACGTGGATGGGCGAGTCCAGGTCCTCGTAGCGGCTCACCCGCTCCATCAGGTGGGCCAGGGCCTCGTCCGGCGAGGCCCCCTCGAACAGGATGGCGTAGGCCATGGCCGTGATGGGCATGTCGATGCGCTGCCTGGAGGCGTACTCGTGGACCACCTTGGTGGTGTGCACACCCTCGGCCACCATCCCCAGGTTGGCGACGATGTCGTCCAGGTCCTCCCCGGCGGCCAGGTGCCGGCCGACCGTGTGATTGCGGCTCAGGGTGGAGGTGCACGTGGCGATCATGTCGCCCACCCCGGCCAGGCCCTGGAAGGTGATGCGGTGGGCGCCGAAGCGCGCGCCGAAGCGGAAGATCTCCGCCAGGCCGCGCGTGATGAGGGCCGACGACGTGTTCGCCCCGAAGCCCAGCCCTGCCGCGACGCCGCCCGCGATGGCGTAGATGTTCTTCAGGGCGCCGGCGAGCTCCACGCCGACGAGGTCGAAGTTCCCGTACAGCCGGAAGCGCGGCCCGGCCAGGACGCGCTCGGCCTTGGCGACCACCTCCTCGAAGGGGCTGGCCACCACCGTCGAGGTCGGGTGCCCCGCGAGGACCTCCTTCGCCAGGTTCGGGCCGCTGAGCGCGCCCACCTTCCGGCAGCAGGTCTCCTCCCGGAGGATCTGGGACATGCGCTTCAGCGTCTCCGCCTCCAGGCCCTTGGTCGCGGTCACCAGCACCTGGTCGCCCGCGACGAAGTCCCCGAGGTCGCGCGCCACCGAGCGGAAGGCCTTGGACGGGATGGCCATCACGATGACGTCCGAGTGGGTCGCCGCCCGCTCCAGGTCCGTCGTGGCCTCCACGTGCTCGTCGATGCGGGCGTCCCCGAGGTAGCGGTGGTTGGTGTGATCCTCGTTGACCTCGCGGGCGGTCTCCTCGTTCCGCATCCACAGCAGCGTGTGGAGCCCGTGGCTGCCCAGGATGTGCGCCAGGCCCGTGCCCCAGGAGCCGCCCCCCAGCACCGTCGCCGTCCCGGTCTCGCTCATCAGGCCGCCTCCAGCGTCTCGTCGCCCAGCCCGGCCATCTCCGCGAGGCCGTAGCCCGCCAGGCGGTTGTGATAGTAATAGAGCAGGTTCATGTCCTCCGGGAACACGCGATCCCCCCGGCGGCCCATGACCGGGTGCCGGTGGAACGTCCCGAAGTGGCTCAGGGCGTTGGCGATGATGGACGCCGGGTTGCCCTCGGCCACCTCGTCCGTCACCCGCAGCTTGCCCGCGTCCGCCAGCTTCTTGGCGGCGACGGCCACGCGCCGGACCCGGTCCGCCAGGATGCCCATCTCCACGCCGGTGCCGTCCCCGGACGTGCGGAGCAGCCGATAGAGGTCCATGCGCGGGTGCCGCGTGCGGAGGTGGCGGAACAGCGTGTAGGCCACGAGGTTCGTCGCCAGGGCCACGTTGTGCTCGCGGAAGGATCGGGCCACCGCCTCGCCGGCCTCCTGCGTGTAGACCCGGTCGCGCTGCGGCACGTGAGCCGGGTGCCCGTCCTCGCCCAGCACGTAGCGGCTGATGTCGATGCGGCGCCCGCGCCCGTCGAGGGACTCGCCCTCCTCGTCCACGCGGTTTCCGAACACGTCCAGGGGATCGCCCACCGTGAGCAGCATCTTGCTGTCCAGGTTCATCAGGTTGCGCAAAAAGCGCGCGACCTCCGTCGGCCGGAACGACTCGTCGTCGGTGATGATGTAGCGGCTCTTGCCCACCAGCCGCAGGTAGTCCTCGATGAGGGTCTCGGCCTCCAGGACGAGCTGGAAGTTCAGCGTGCACGGCACGATGTAGATGTTCGGCCTCGCGCGCCCCCGGATGAGGTTGTTGATGTAGGCGCGGAGCCCGCAGGACATGAGGCCGAGCTTGAGGTGCTGTTCGATGGCGCCGGAGCGCGAGCGCGTCCCGCCGGGGAAGAAGAGCTGGGACTGGCCCATCTCCAGGGTGACCGTCGCGTACTCCTTGAGGACGTCCTTGTACAGGGGCGCCGTCTTGGTGCGATCCACCCGGTAGGCGCCCAGGTTGCGCATGAAGAACGACAGGATGGGGTTGGTGAACAGGTTGAGCCCGGCGCCGTAGGTGAAGGGCGGCAGGCCCATGGCGAACAGGGCCCAGCCGACCACCACGCTGTCCAGGTTGGACACGTGGGTCGGCGCCAGGATGACCGTCCCCAGCTCGTGGACCCGGCGCAGGGCGTCGACCCGGCCCTTGATGACCACGGTGTCGTCCACCGACGGGATGCCCCGGTCGAGCATGCGCCGGGGGCTCATGGCGTTCAGGAGGACGGGCAGCGTGCGTGGAAGCACCTTCGTCGCCAGCCCATAGACGGCCGGGTTGAAGTTGCCGAGCACCTCCTCGGTGTACCGGGAGATGATGCGATCCAGCAGTCGCCGCAGCTCGTCCTCGTTCGCGCGGCCAAGCCGCGACTTCACCGTGTCCCAGAAGGCGTAGTCGGCCGCCCAGTTGCGCACGCCCTTGTGGATCTCTAGCCGCTTCTTCTCGTGATAGAGCGTGTCGTTGATGAGCACGTCCAGCGGCATCCCGCCGGGGGCCGTGGCCTGCCTCAGGCACGCTCCCAGCACGCGGCTGTTGACGTCGGTGACCACCGCGTCGCGGATCTCGTTTCGCATGGCGCTCTCCCCCCGGATTGCCGGGTCCTCAGGCCTTCTCGACGCGCTCGATCGCGATGGTCGGCTCCTCGACCGTGGCGTCGTCCGCCTTCGCGTCCCGCCTGTCGGTGGCGCGAGTCTACACGACACCCGGGAGAGCGTGTACCCGACCCCGGAACCTGCTGGACGACGACCGGCCCGCTGATCGTTCCGATGGGCTCGCGCCAAGGCGCCAGGCCGCAGAGGCATGGAGGACGCGGAGAAGGTGCAGTACTGCCGTCCCCGGCGGGCGAAAAATGAGAAATGAGTAGGTTTGACCCCACCGGGGATGACCCGGTGGGGGCCGATGTTCCTTGCTCGGGGTGGTGACGGGTGGGGAAGATGCCCGCGACCGGGACGGTGACACGATGCAGACTGCGGAGAGGCCCACCCGAGGGCAGGCGATCCGCGCGCACCGCGAGAGCGGAGGGCGCGTGGCGGCGGTGTTCCCGATCCACCAGCCCCGGGCGCTCTTCCACGCCCACGGCTTCCTCCCCGTGGAGGTCTGGGGCCCGCCGAGCGCCTCGACGCGCTCGGGCGACGCGCACGTCCAGGCCTACGCGTGCAGCATCGTGCGCTGCGGCCTGTCGTTCGTCATGGACGGCGGGCTGGAGGTGGCCGACGTCATCGCCGTCCCCCACGCGTGCGACTCCCTGCAGGGGCTCGGCACCGTCCTGATGGACTTCACGCGGCCCGGCGTGCCCGTGCTGCCCCTGTACCTCCCGCGCGGGGAGCGCGCCAGCGACGTGGCCTTCCTGGCCGACGAGCTTCGGGCCCTGGGCCGCCGCCTCGTGGAGATCACGGGCGTCCAGCCCACGGACGCGGACGTCCTGGAGGCCGTGCGGGTAGACGAGGAGGCCGACGACGTCCTGCGCGATCTGCACGCCCGTCGCCGCTTCCTGCCCATGGACGACCCGGCGTTCTACGCGCTTGTGCGGACCCGGGAGTATCTCCCGCCGGAGGGCTTCGCCGCGCTGGGCCGGGAGGCCCTCGCCGAGGCCCGGGACGAGCCCGTCGACGACGGCGCCGTGCCGATCCTCCTCAGCGGCATCGTCTCCGAGCCCACCGACGTCCTCGAGGCCCTCGCCGACGCCGGCGGGCGGGTCGTGGCGGACGACCTGGCCTGCACGGGGCGCCGCCTCTACCCGAACGGCCGCTCCTACGACCCCTGGGAGCGCATGGCCGAGCGCCTCCTGGGGGGCCCGCCGGATCCCACCCGCGGGAGCCCCATCGCCGCCCGCGTGCGCCACCTCCTGGACCTCGCCGAGCGGACCGGCGCCCGGGGCGTGGTCTTCTACACCGTGAAGTTCTGCGAGCCGGAGCTGTTCGACCTCCCGCTGCTCCGCCAGGGCCTCCAGGCCGAGGGCCTGCGCTCCGTCGAGGTGGAGGTCGACGTCCACACGCCGCTCGACGACCAGACCGTCACCCGGCTCAAGGCCTTCCTCGAGACCCTGCCGCCGGGAGGCTCGCCATGAACGCCGCCGGGCTCGCGCGCTATCACGTGCAGGTCAACCTCCTCGGCCGCCCGTTTCTCCGCTATCAGCGTCTCCGCTCGGAGCTGAAGGCGCGGCGGCGAGGCTGGTGGAAGCACGAGCATCTCAACCCGCCGCTCCGGACCTCGGCGCGCCTCAAGGAGCTGATCTCGCTCCACTACCTGCAGGGGCAGCACGCCAACGGCCACGGCAGGGTGGCCTGGGTCACCTCCGGCGCGCCCATCGAGTTCCTCGTGGCCCTGGGCTACCACCTCCACTATCCGGAGAACCACGGCGCCGTCTGCGGCGTGCGCCGGACGGCCGAGGCGTCCTGCGCCACCGCCGAGGACGCCGGCTACTCCCGCGACCTGTGCTCGTACGCGCGGACCGACATCGGCGTGGTCCTGAGCGGCAGGACGCCCGTCGGGAAGCTCCCGCGCCCGGACATCCTGGTCTGCTGCACCAACATCTGCCAGACGGTCCTGAGCTGGTACCGGGTGCTGGCGGAGCACTTTCGGGTGCCGCTGGTGCTGATCGACACGCCGTTCCTGTACGGGGAGCGTCCCGGCGAGCACGCCGTCACCTTCGTCCGGCGCCAGCTGGAGGAGGCCATCGCGACCGCCGAGCGCGTGGCCGGGAAGACCCTCACCCACCGGGCGCTCACGCGGGCCATGCACCGGAGCCGCGACGCCGTGGAGCTCTGGGCGGAGGTCATGGCCCGGGGGCGCCGGCGCCCGGCCCCCATCACCGCCTTCGACGAGTTCTTCCACATGTCCCCCATCGTGCAGATGCGCGGCATGCGCGAGACCGTCGATTACTACCAGGGGCTCCTCGACGAGCTGGATGGGCGCGTGGAGCGCGGCGTGGGCGCCCTAAAGCGCGAGCGGAAGCGCGTGCTTTGGGACAACCTCCCCATCTGGCATCACCTCCGCCCGCTGAACGACACCCTGTCGGCCCACGGCGTCTCCCTCGTGGCGTCCACCTACACCAACGCCTGGGGCGAGCTCGCGCCGCTCATCGACGCCGATCGGCCCCTGGACTCCATGGCCCGGGTCTACGTCCACCCCATCCTGAACCGGGGCACCGGCCACAAGCTGGAGACCATGCGCCGCATGGTGGACGAGTACGAGGCGGACGGCGTGATCCTCCACTCGGATCGCTCGTGCAAGCCGTACTCCATCGGCCAGATGGACCAGGCGGACCGCCTCGTGCGCGAGGTCGGCGTGCCGGCGCTCCTCCTGGAGGCCGACCACAACGACCCCCGGGCCTTCTCGGCGGAGCAGGGCGCCACCCGCCTGGAGGCCTTCCTCGAGATGTTGGAGTAGGGGGAGCCGTGAGCAAGGCCGCCGCGCTGGGGCTGGACGTCGGCTCCACCACGACCAAGCTGGTGGCGGTGGACCCCACGGGCTCGCGCGTCTGGTCGCATCTGGAGGCGGCCGATCCGCGGGTCGAGCAGCAGGTGACGGACTTCCTCGAGCGCGCCGCCGCCGACCTGGGCCCGGTGGATCACCTGCCGCTGGTGGCCACGGGCTACGGCCGGAAGCTGGTCCCCGGCGCCCGGCGCCGGGTCACGGAGATCACCTGCCACGCCCGGGGCGTCCACAGCGAGCTGGGCCACGGCGGCACCCTCGTCGACATCGGCGGCCAGGACAGCAAGGTCATCGTGCTGGCGGACGACGGCAAGGTCGTGAACTTCGCCATGAACGACAAGTGCGCCGCGGGCACCGGCCGATTCCTGGAGCACACCGCCTCCCGCCTCCGCGTGGAGCTGGATCGCATGGGGCCCACGGCCCTCGGCGCGCCGGAGGAGGTGTCCATCTCCAGCACCTGCACGGTCTTCGCCGAGTCGGAGATCATCAGCCGCATCGCTCGGGGCTCCCCGGTCGACGCCATCGTCCGCGGCCTGCACCGTTCGCTGGTGGAGCGGATCGCCGCCATGGCCCGGGGCGCCGGCGCCACGTCACCCATCCTCCTATCCGGCGGTGTGGCCAGAAACGACGCCGTCCGCGTCTTCCTCGGCGAGGCCCTCGGCGCCGAGGTCCGCCTCCCCGATGCCCCGCAGCTCATGGGCGCCTACGGGGCGGCCCTCCTGGCCCTGCGATAGCGCCCTCCGGCGCGGCGCAGGCGGTCGCCCAGGTGGCGCACGCGCAGGGCGAAGCTGCCCCCGGGCAGGAGCGCGCGCAGGCTCGGGGCCGGGTCGTCCCAGGCGAACAGCGACCACATGTGCGGCGGTCGGAGGCTCCACAGCCAGGGGGCGAGCCCGAGCGCGCCGTGCCGGTGGTCGTGGCGGAACGTGTCGAGGTCGCGGCCCAGGTTGATCCAGCGGACGCCCTCGAGCTGGGGGCGGGGGATCTCCGGCGGCCGGCCGACCAGGTCGGCGTACTGGACGAGCGGGAAGTTGACGCCGCACCGCGCGGCGAGACCGTTCTGCTGCCAGTAGCGCGGGTTCAGCTCGATGAGGCGGACGGAGCCGTCCCGCAGGTCGCGCTTGAACTCCGCCGATCCCACGCCCCGATAGCCGATCCCGCGTAGGAGCCGCAGCCCGAGCTCGGCCACCTCCGGGTCGAGCCGGCTGACCACGGCGCAGCCGAAGCCCGCGCCGGGCGGGTGCTGCCGGATCTTCCGGAGCCCGAAGGTGGCGAGGACGGCGCCGTCCGCGCCGATGTAGGCGCACAGCTTGTAGTGCTCCGTGGGCGGCCCGGGGATCATCTCCTGGACCAGCGGCGCGACGCCGGCCGCCAGCAGCGCGTCGAGTCGCTCGAGGAGCTCCGCGCGGTCGTGGATCTCCCACCCCTTGGTCCCGGCGCCCAAGAGCCTGCGCCACGCGTCGGCGTCACGACCCTTCACGAAGGCCGGGAGCGGGGCCTCGTAGGCTACGCGCGCGGCGTCCCGGGTCGTCTCCACGGCGAAGGTGGCGGGCACCGGGACACCGACCCGCTTCGCGAGCGCCGCCTGGGACGCCTTGTCCACGATGGCGTCCACCACGTCGCGGTCCGGGACGTTCACGAGGAACCGCTCGGCCAGCCGGTCCCGGCGGTGCGAGATCGTCGGCAGGAACTCGTCCGACGTCACGAACAGGACGGGCGGTGGCCCGCCGTCCGGGGCGAGGCGCTCCAGGCACGCCAGGAAGGCGGCCTCGTCCGAGCGGGGATCGGGGCAGGAGACCGGCCGCGCGTACCGGGAGTGGAGGCCGGGCTGGTCCCGCACATCCAGCACGTCCACCCGGATGCCGGCCCGACCCAGCGCGCGGGCTACGGCCAGCCCCGTCTCGAAGGCGCCCAGCACCACGGCTCCATGCTCTGCCTGGCTCTTCATGTCACCGGGCCCCCCGGGTGTGTGAGATGTCCCCGCCCAGGATCGCCTGCCCGGCCCTCAACTCCAAGCGTCCGCCGAATAGACGGGCGCTCGGCTCGGGGAGGAACGAAACAGAGGCTTTGCTACGGTACGCTGCGGTTGCTAGGTTCGGGCGTCGAGCGGCGCCGAGGGGAACCTCCCGGCGCCGCGGATGCCACTCGAAAGGCTCACCTCGACCGGGAACACCACCATGCGTCGCACGACCCCCCTGACGATCGCGCTGGCCTCTGCCTGTCTCGTCGCCATCTGCGCCCTCTCGGGCTGCTCCGACGACGGCGACGGTGGACCGAACCTCAGCCAGTCCGGCGACGGAGTGAGCGGGCCGGACGCCGTGGCGGGCGACGGCGGAGACGTGGCCCTGGAGGTGGCCGTGGACGTCGCCCCGGGTTCGGACGAGGGCCCCGGTTCGGACGAGGGGGATGGCCCGATCTGCGGCGACGGCGAGTGCCAGGAGGGCGAGGACGTCCTCACCTGCCGGGAGGACTGCCCGTCGCCGCCGTTCCTCACCTGCCTCAAAGACGCCTGCCCCGACGCCACGGCCGCCTGCCTGGACCTGGACGCCTGCGTCCACGCCGTGAGCTGTGTCATGGGCTGCGGCGCGGACGACCCCGAGTGTGTCGACACCTGCCGCGGGGACGCCCCCCAGTCGGCCGTCTTCATCTTCGATCAGCTCATGGTGTGCGGACAGGACGGCGGCTGCGCGGAGGCCCCGCCCGCGGCGGACTCCTGCGAGGGTCGCTGCGACACCTTCGACGAGGAGGCGCCCTGCAACTGCGACGAGGACTGCGCCCTGTTCGACGACTGCTGTGACGACTACGAGGCCGTCTGCCTCGGCGAGGGGCCCGAGTGCGGCGACGGCACCTGTGACGGAGGCGAGACCGCCGAGACCTGCCCCGAGGACTGCGGCGGGACGGGGCCCGAGTGCGGGGACGGCACGTGCGAGGGCGACGAGACGGCCGAGACCTGCCCCGCCGACTGTGCCGAGGAGCCGGGCAAGTGTGGGGACGGCACGTGCGAGGGCGACGAGACGGCCGAGACCTGCCCCGCCGACTGTGCCGAGGAGCCGGGCAAGTGCGGGGACGGCACGTGCGAGGGCGACGAGACGGCCGAGACCTGCCCCGAGGACTGCGGCGAGGAGGAGATCCTCGCGTGCGTCGAGCAGGAGTGCGGGACCGAGTACGACGCCTGCATGGCCGACTCCGAGTGTGCGGACATCCTGGCGTGCGCGGCCGGGTGCGACGACCAGGCGAGCATGGACTGCCAGATGGCGTGCGCGGGTGACGGCCTGCCGCCCCAGACCGCCGTCGACGTGGCCCTGTGCGCCCAGGATTCCGGTTGCCTGGACGGCGGGACACAGCCGCCCGAGACTGTCTGCGGCGACGGGCTCTGCAACGGCGACGAGACGGCCGAGACCTGCCCGTCCGACTGCGACGGGGAGACCCCGGCGCTGCTCCTCTGCCTGGAGGAGGGCTGCGGCGACGCGCTGGACGCCTGCGAGGCCACTCCGAGCTGCGCCGAGGCCATCCCCTGCCTCGTGGACTGTGTGGAGGCCGGCCAGTCGGGCTGCACACAGTATTGCGCGGATCAGGTGGGCTGGAGCCAGGAGCTTCAGGCCCTGGGGCAGTGCGGCGGCCAGGCGGGCTGCGGCAATCCCCCGGAGCCGGGAACCTGCGGGGACGGTCAGTGCGGGCCGGAGGAGACCGCGCAGACGTGCCCGGAGGACTGCGACTCGAGCCTCCCCAACTGCGGGGACGGCAACTGCGGCCTGTTCGAGAACGCCGACAACTGCCCGGAGGACTGCAGCGGGGAGCCCCAGCCGGGCTGCGGGGACGGCGAGTGCGGGTGGTTCGAGGACGCCGACAACTGCCCGGAGGACTGCGGCGAGCAGTCCGCCTGCGGAGACGGCACGTGCGGGGACGACGAGGACGCCGAGAGCTGCCCCGAGGACTGCCAGTCGCTGCCCTCGGATCCCATCGAGTGCCTCGGGGAGGTGTGCGGCGAGGAGTTCGACGCGTGCATGGCCTCGGACGACTGCGTGGGCTTCCTCGCCTGCCTGCCGACCTGCGGCGAGGACCTCGGCTGTGTCTACGAGTGCGCCGACGAGGCCGGGTTCGCCGGCGAGGTGATCGACATCAGCCTCTGCGCCTCCAGCAGCGGCTGCTTCGGAGGCTGAGCCGAGGCGCGGGTCCGTCCATCCGTCATGACTCGCCGAAAGGCGTGGGCGGGCCGGCGCCGATCGACCGGGGCGGCGGCCCTACTGCATCTGCTCCATGCCCTCCGCGCCTTGGCGACTCTGCGCCCTTGCGCGAGCCCATCGGAACGCCGAGGGCGCCGTAGGAGATCACGGTCCCTCGTCGGGCGTCTCCTCCTCGGCCGGCGTCTCCGCCTCCTCCTGCTGCTCGGCGCCCTCGGCGAGGTGGCGGGCGATGCCGGTCAGCCGATACCGCTCCTTGTCGGGATGGTAGCGGTACACGAAGTGCCCGTCCGGGCCCTCCACCCAGCCGATCAGCCCCGCGGAGCGGGTGTTGTCCTCGTCGGCCTCGACCTCGGTGAGGGCGCCTTTGAGCCAGCGGCCTCTGCTCTCGATGACCTCGTCCGGCTTGTAGCGCACCGTCTCGAGGCCCTCGTCCCACACGAGCACGCCGCCGCGGAGCAGCCTGCGGGCGCTCCGGAGCTGTCCGGCGGCCAGCGCCCGGCGCAGCTCTTCATGGGCCGCCGCGACGGCGATCGGCCCGGTGTCCGGGCAGGGACCCTGGACCAGAGCGTCCTCGGACGTGACCCTCCAGCCGCCGTCCGGGTCGTCCCGATCGCCCTCCCGGACGATCGTCAGCTCGCGGGACGTCTGGACGCACCCTTCGGTCGTCTGCGCGCGCTCCTGGAAGGTCAGCTCGGCCTCGGATGTGGAGTTCCCCGCGGGAAACAGCATCTCCGGCGGGGAGACCGTGACCTCCACGTCGTCCCCGATCGGCGGGATCCGCTTCGCAGCCCACTCCTCCCGCGCTACCTTGCGGTTCTCCTCCGTGGCCCCGTACCCCGAGAATCCCTCGGACAGCAGCGCTTGGAAGGCGTCCGCGTCCGCGGACTGGAGAGCGCGCCTCCACGTCGTCGTCAAAAACCGACGCGCCGACTGGGCGGCGGCTACCTCGGCGCCGGTCCTCAGCGGGGGGGCGTGCTTACCCTCGCTGGGGATCAGCACGGCGGCCGGCGGGCGGTCCCGGGCCTCGGATGGCTCGGCGCCCGTCTCGATCCCGGCGCGCTCGCGCCGCTGGGGCTCGGGCGGAGGCGGGGCCTCCCCGGGCGCCTCTGAGGGAGCGGGCGCCTCGTCCGGCTGGGGCTCGGCCACGGGCTCTTCTTCGGGGGGCATCTCCTCGTCGTCGCGACAGGCGGGAACGAGCATCAGCACTGCGATGGCGAAGGCGAATGTGCGCATCATGGGTTCCTCCTGACAGCGACCTTCGGGCGACCTGCCGGTACCGTCAAGTGGGGGCGGGGGACGCGCCCGTCGAGACTCCCCGTTCACCTGGACCGGTCCGAGGTGATATACGGCCCGGCGGACCACGGGAGGGTCGGATGGGGCTGACGTATCGCGACGCTGGAGTGGACATCGACGCCGGGAACGACCTGGTGGGGCGCATCGCGCCGCTGGCCGCGGCGACGCGCCGACCGGGCGTCCTGGCCGACGTCGGGGGCTTCGGCGGCCTGTTCGGCCTGAGGGAGGCCGGCTTCGAGGATCCGGTCCTGGTGAGCGGCACCGACGGCGTCGGCACCAAGCTGAAGGTGGCGTTCGCGACCGGCATCCACGGCACCGTGGGCGTCGATCTCGTGGCCATGTGCGCCAACGACGTCCTCACCGCCGGGGCGGAGCCCCTGTTCTTCATGGACTACTTCGCCACCGGCTGCCTGGACCCCGCCGTGGCCGAGACCGTGGTGCGGGGCATCGCGGACGGGTGCCGCCGGGCGGGCTGCGCCCTGCTCGGGGGCGAGACGGCGGAGATGCCCGGCATGTACGAGGACGGCGAGTACGATCTCGCGGGCTTCGTGGTGGGCGCCGCCGAGCGCGCGCACCTGCCCACCCCCGAACGCGTCGGGGCCGGGGACGTGCTCCTGGGACTCCCTTCGAGCGGCCTGCACAGCAACGGCTACAGCCTGGCGCGGCGGGCGCTGCTGGAGGAGCGGCGCCTGTCCCTGGTCACCACGCCCGAGCCGCTCGACCGCTCCCTCGGCGAGGTGCTCCTCGCACCCACGCGGATCTACGTGAAGCCCGTGCTGGAGGTCCTGGCCGGCCACCGGGAGTCGGTGCACGCCATGGCACACGTGACGGGCGGCGGGCTGGTGGAGAACCTGCCGCGCGTCCTGCCGGAGGGCCTCGCGCCCCGTATCGACTGGGGCTCCTGGGACGAGCCCGTCATCTTCGGGATGCTGCGCGAGGCGGGCATCGAGGAGGACGAGATGCGGCGGGCGTTCAACCTGGGCATCGGCTATGTGCTGGTGGTGGACCCCTCGAGCGCCGCCGAGGTCCGGCAGGCCCTCACGGCCGCCGGCGAGGCGCCCGTGATCATCGGCGAGGTCGAGGCCGCCCCATGACACGCTTCGGCGTCCTCATCAGCGGCCGCGGCAGCAACCTCCGGGCCATCCTGGACTTCTGGGAGCGGGCGCCGGCCGGCTTGCCGGTGCGGGAGAGCGCGCCCGCGGTGGTGATCTCGAACCGGCCCGGCGCCGGAGGGCTCGCCCACGCGCGCGAGGCGGGCGTCCCGGCGGAGGTGGTCGATCACCGCGCCTTCGACGAGCGGCGCGCCTTCGAGGAGGCCGTGACGGCGATCCTGGACCGCCACGAGGTGGAGTGGATCGTGCTCGCCGGGTTCATGCGCCTCCTCACCGCCTGGTTCGTGGGCCGGTATCGGGATCGCATCCTGAACACGCATCCGGCGCTGCTGCCAGCCTTCCCGGGGCACGACGCGACGGCCCAGGCGATCGCCGCGGGCGTGAAGGTCTCGGGCTGCACGATCCACCTGGTGGACGAGGGCATGGACAGCGGGCCCATCGTGGCGCAGTCCGCGGTGCCCGTGCTGGAGACGGACACCCCCGACGTCCTCGGGGAGCGCATCCGGCGGGTGGAGCACGCCATCTACCCCAAGGTCGTGGCGAAGATGGTCGCGGGGCGCTTCCGGCGGGACGGGCGCCTCGTCCACCTGGAGGGAGGGGGGCCCTGAGCGTGGCGGCGAACCGGCTGTCGGCCTCCTATCACGTGCTCGTGGTCGGCCACGACCTGGGCGGCCTCATCTTTGCGGCGCTCGCCGCGCGCGCCGGCTATCGCGTCGGCGTGCTCGGCCAGGGTGGCCGCCCCAACGTCTACCGCCACCACGGCCACGCCTTCCTGCGCCATCCGGAGCGCTTCTGCGGCTTCGGCACCTCCCCCGTCGTCAAGCGGGTCTTCATGGACCTGTCCATGGGCATGGCCATGCGGAACCGGCCGCGCCCCGTGCGCCCGGTGGTCCAGCTCGTGACGCCGGATCAGCGCGTCGACGTGCCGCGGGACCCGGAGCGCTGGCGCCGCGAGCTCACCCGGGAGATGCCCGACGGAGGCGAGGCCATGCTGGCGTTCGACGCATGGGCCCGCCGATGGACGGAGGCGAGCGATCCCCTCGTCCGGACGGACACCGACCTGCCCCCGTCCGGGTTCCGCGCGAAGGCCTCGTATCGCAGGGCCGTGGAGGGCCTCGAGCACCTCCTGGATTGCGCGCCGCCGGATGGCGTGAGCCCCTTGGAGCAGGCCCGGGACGGCGGCCTGTCGCAGAGCCTCGTCGAGGCCTCCCTGTCCCACCTGACCACGCTGCGGACCCGCCCGCTGTCGCCCCTGGCGCGGGTCCGCCTGTGGACCCACCTCCGCGCGGGCATCCACCGGGTCCCCAACGGCCTGGACGGCCTCAAGGACCTGTTCATCGGCAAGCTCAAGGATCAGTGCGGGGATCACCGCCCGGACGCCGAGGTGGAGCGGGTGGTGATGCGCCGCGGACGCGCCGCGGAGGTCCGGCTGGTGGACCGCTCGGAGCGGCTCGGCTGCCAGCTCCTGGTGGCGAACATGGATCCCCGGCGCTTCCTGAACCTCATCCCGCCGGACAAGCGCCACGAGAGCTTCCACGGAGAGCTGGCGGCGCGGGAGCCCGCGGCCTGGCGGATGACGGTGAACCTCGCCGTGGAGCCCCGGGTGATCCCGGCCGGGATGGGCCCCGAGGTGATGTACCTGGCGGACCCGCGCGGGGCCCTGGACGGGCCGGACAGCCTGTGGATCTCCCGCCCGGGCGTGGCGCCGTTCCCGTTGCAGGAGGGGCGGCCCGGCGACGGCGTGTTGACGGTCACGACGCTGCTCCCGGCCCGGGGCATCGCCCCGTCGCCCGAGACGGTGGAGCGGGCCGTGGCCCGGGTGCTCGATCGCCTGCGCCTCCTCATCCCGTGGCTCGACGACCACCTCCGGGCCGTGGACACGCCCGCGCTCCGTCGCGACTCCCACGGCGCCGTGGAGGTGGACCTCACGGCCCTGGAGCCGGTGATGGGCGAGCCTCTGGAGATGACCGGGGACCTGAGCGCCGCGGCCGTGGAGACGCCCTATCGCAACGTGCTCCTGTCCGGATCGGCGCTGTTCGGCGCTCTGGGCTTCGAGGGGGCGTTCCTGGGGGCCCTGCAGACGCTGCGCGTGACCCGTCGGTTGGTGAAGCTCAAGGTCCTGCGGCCGGATCTCTGATGGCGACGTTGACCGGCGCCCCGACGCGTTGTCCAATGCGGCGCCCGAGGATCCGCCGAGGAGGAACACGGCCCATGCAGCGTACGCGCGCCACCGCCCTGGTCGCCGCCGCGCTCCTCGCCCTGCTCACCACGCCCGCCGGGGCGCAGGACCTGCTGGACGAGGCCCCGGAGACCGATGCCCCGGAGGGCGAGGCTCCGGAGGGCGAGCCGCCCGAGACCGAGGCGACGGAGGAGGACTCCGAGGCCGCCGAGGAGGACGTGGAGCGGATCGGCTGGGACGCCCTCGTGGAGGAGGTGGAGCGGACCAGCCCGCTCATGGACGCGGCCCGCGCCGGCCTCGACAGGTTCAAGGCCAAGCTCCGCCAGGCCCGCGCCGCGAAGTTCCCGACGTTCAAGCTGGAGGGCGGCGCGGCGCCCGCCCCGACCATCCGGGACAGGCCGGACGACGGCGGCTTCCTGGGCGTCGAGGTGGACTTCACCGAGTGGGGCTATCTCTACCGCATGCAGCTCCAGATGGTGCAGCCGCTGTTCACGTTCGGGAAGCTCCGCGGCCTCGATCGGGCGGCGCACCACGGCATCGACGTCGGCGAGGCCAAGAAGGAGGCGGCGCGCTGGGAGCTCCGCTATCGGACGGCCCAGGCCTGGTACGGGGCGATCCTGGCCCGCGAGCTGGAGGAGATCCTGAGCGAGGGCAAGGACTGGCTCGAAAAGGCCCAGGATCGGATGGAGCGCCTCCGCGCCCAGGACTCGCCGGACTACGATCAGATGGAGCACCTGCGGCTCAAGGCCCGGGTGGCGGAGTTCTACGAGCTGGACGCCCAGAACAACCAGGTGGCCACGAAGGCCCGTCAGGGGCTGCGGCTCCTGCTGTCCCGCCCGCGGGGGCACCGGATCGAGCCGAAGCCGGACAGCCTCGAGCCCGTCGAGCTCGAGCTGCTGCCGGTGGAGCGCTACGTGGAGGCGGCCATCGGCGGGGCGCCGAAGCTGGACGCGGCGCGGGCCGGGCAGGAGGCCAGGGAGGACCTGGCGGACGTGAAGGCGGCCGCCCTGTGGCCGGACTTCGTGCTGGTGGCCGACGCCCGCCTGAGCGACTCGAACGTGGTGGACGAGTCCATCGAGATCGGCACCGAGACCCTGGGCGCCTCGGCCGGCTTTCTGTTCGCCCTCCGGTGGACCCTGGACTTCGGCAGGAAGGCGGGAGAGCGAGACGAGGCGCGGGCGCAGGCCCGGGAGGCGGCCCACGAGGCGGAGGTCGCGCGGGACATGCTCGAGCTGGAGATCCGCGACCTGCACCAGCAGATCCTGGACAAGCGGAAGCTCGTGGACGTCTACGAGGACTCGCGGAAGGCCGCCAAGGGCTGGCTGCACGCCACCTGGGACCTCTACGACACGGGCTTCGGCAGCTTCAAGGAGGTCATGGACGCCCTCGTGCAGTTCTACAGCAAGAAGCTGGGCTACCTGCAGGTGGTCCACGACTACAACCTGCTCGTCGTGGAGCTGAGCCGGACCATCGGCGCCGACGCGACCCGGATGGAGCCGCGTCCGGGCGAGCAGAGCCCCGGCCCGGATTGAATGACCCGGAGTGCCCGGCGTCCAAGCCGCCGGACGAACCCACGGAGGATCGATGCGCACCGCACGGACGATGATCGCGACCCTGACGCTCCTGCTGCTCACCGCCGGGCCGGCCCTGGCGGCGGAGCGCCCCACCGGCGATCCGAAGGCCCAGGTGGTGGAGGCCTCGAAGCGCATCAAGGCCATCGCCCTGGAGTCCGAGGACCAGGACGAGATCGTCGAGCGCCTCACGGGCGTCATGGACGACCTGGTGGACTACACCGCCTTCGCGAAGAAGACCCTGAAGGGGGTTTGGAAGGACCTGACGCCGGAGCAGCGCCAGCGGTTCGAGGAGAGGTTCAAGGCCCTGGTCATCGAGACCTACGGGAAGCGCTTCAAGCCGAAGACGGAGTTCACGTTCACGGAGCGCGGCGAGACGAAGTGGATGAACGACGAGAAGACCCTCGCCGAGGTCCGCACCACCATCGAGGGCCGCAAGGTCGCCGCCGACGTGAACTACCTCTTCGTGCCGAGCGAGGTGGACGACGAGCCCGTCTGGCGCGTGACCGACATCGTCATCGACGGCGTCTCCATGGCCCTGAACTGGCGCTCCCAGTTCACCCGCATCGTGGACAAGCGCGGCTTCGACACCCTCATCGAGATGATCGAGAAGAACCTCGAGAAGAAGGACTGATCCGGTTCCAGGGCTCCGCCGGCATGCAGTCGGACCGCGGTCCCCGGCTCACGGTTCGTCACATGTCGCAAGACGAAGGGCTCGCGCAAAGGCGCGAAGACGCAAAGGAAAACGGCATGCTTCGGCCCGGTGTCCTCGCTGTTGGCCTGCCGGTGACCCGACAGTCTCAGCCGAACCGGTGTGCAAGCGGTTCGCTGGCCTTCGCGTCTTGGCGGCTTGGCGCGCGACTGTCCGCGAGACCGCGGGATCCCGAGATCTGTAGGACTGTGAGCCGTCCCCGGCGGTCTGGCCCGAGGTCCCTTTCTCCACGGCGGTTCCGAAGGCAAGGGCAAGGGCAAGGGCAAGGGCAAGGGCAAGGGCAAAGGCAACGGGGCGACGGGGGATGCGGCTACCGGCAGCCCTTGTCCGCCTTCTTCTTCACCCCGGCGATCTTCGCCGCGAGGTCCGAGTCCCGCGGGTCGAGTTGCTGGGCCTGCTCGTAGAGTTCCAGGGCCTCCTCGCACTTCCGGGACTTTACCAGGCCGTCGGCCTGCAGCACGAGAGACGGCTTCATCTCCATGAGCTGCTGCAGCTCGTCGCGGGCCTCCACGTAGTAGATGCTGCCTTCGTCGACGTCCCGGAGCTTCCTGGCCGCGCCGCTGTAGTCCTCGTCCTCGGCCAGGGCGCGGGCCTCCTCGACGAGGTTCTGGTGCCGCTGCCAGATCTCCACCTGGTTGATGGCCTTGCGGGCCTCCGTGTGGAGCGGGTCCTCCTCGAGCACCTTCTCGAAGGTGTCCAGCGCCTGCTCCCACTGGCGGTCCTTGATCTGGGCCCGACCCTTGTCGAGGAGCTCGACGACGACCTCGTCGTCGGCGAACTCGTCCTCGTCGCCGCCCTTCTGTGACTCATCGGGTGCCGCGGCGGCGACCTCCTCCGGCGCGGGCTCCTCGTCGCCCCCGATGACGCCGAACGCGAAGAGCAGCGTCACGGCGACGAGCGCGGCCACCGCGACGCCCGCGAGGGCGATGAGGAGCGGCTTGTTGGAGCCTCCCTGCTGCGGGGCCCACGCCCCCTCGAAGTCGCCGGTGCTCTCGGCGTCGTCCCGAGGAGGGGCGTCGGGGACCTCGAAGGCGAACTCCACGTTCCCGAAGCGCACCAGGTCCCCGTGGCTCAGGGTGCCCACCTCGATCCGCTCGTCGTTGACGAACGTCCCGTTGGAGCTCTTCAGGTCCTCGACCGTGATGGCCCCGGAGCGCTCGACGCTGAGCTTGGCGTGGATGCGGCTCACGCTCGGGTCGATGATGGTGACCGTGCAGTCCTTGCCCCGGCCCACCAGGTTCACCGTGCGCGAGATGCGGTAGACCTCGTCGGCGACCGAGAGGTTCCGCCCGATGAGCTGGAAGAACACGCGCTCCCGATCGCCCGTGGCGGCGTCGTTGTCCACGTGGAGGTAGTAGTCCCCCACGCGGATCTGCGCCGACGACTCGATCTCGAAGGCCTCGTGGATGCGCCGCCCGTTGACGAACACGCCGTTGGCGGAGCCCATGTCCTCCACGAAGCAGCGTCCGTCGACCGTGTACAGCCGGGCGTGGCGCCGGGACACGTTGTCCGACGGGAGGATGATGTCGGCGCCGTGGCTCCGACCGACGAGGAACTCCCCCTCCTCGAAGGAGTACTCGTCGGCGACGCCGCCGTGCTTGTCCTCGATGGTGAGGGTGAACATCCCCTTACAGGAGCTCCATGGTCTCGAACCCTTGGTCGCCGACGCCTTCGACCTCGACGATCTCGACCACCCGCGTGCCTTCGTCGGTCCGCTTCACGAGGACCACGACGTCCACGGCCTCGGACACCATGGCCCGGGCCCGGTCGTCGAATCGGGCGCCGGCGAACAGCTCCAGCTCCAGGCTCATGCGCCGGAGCAGGCCGTGGGCGCTGTCCGAAGTCGCAGTGGCCAGACTGCCCCGGTAGCCCCCCAGGGCCATCGCCACGAACGGATAGACGTCCGCTCCGGACACCGGGTCGATGACGACCCGCTCCGCGAGGAGCTGCGGCACCAGGGCCACGTAGTCCTCGGCGTGGTCCTCCAGGGCGCTCTTGTCGAGGTGCAGCACGTTGTCCTGGGGCAGCCCGATCTCCCGGGCGTCCTCGAGGACGACGACGCGCTCGTCGCTCGGCACCAGGCACGCCAGGGCGTTGAGGACGGTCGTCCGGCCGCTGCCCGGCAGGCCGGCCACGACGACGTTCTTCCGCTCGGCGATGGTGTTGGACAGGTATGAGGTGGCCTCCCGGGTCACCACGCCCCGCTCGACGAGCTGCTCGAGGGTCACGACCTGCGTGCGCGGCCGGCGGATCGTGACGACGGGACCCTCGGGGGCCAGGGGACGTCCCACGATGTGCACCGAGGCGCCGGACGGCAGCACCGAGTCGATGACCGGCGGCGTGGACCCGCCCTCGTAGCCGAGCGTCCGCACGAGCTCCTGGACGGTCGCGTCCAGGCCCTCCCGGGAGCCGAAGCCCGCCGGGTGGAAGGCGGTGCCGCCGGCGCGCACGATGGCGACGCGATCCCAGCCGTTGATCAGGATCTGCTCGACGCTGGCATCGCCCAGGAGCGCGTTCAGTCCGTCGAAGTCGAGCGGCTCCCCCGTGGGGGCCGCGGCTGCCGGCTGCGCGGGGGCGGCCTCCGGGGCGGGCGCGACCTCCGGCTGGGACTTCAGCTCCGGGGCTTCCCGGGGGGCCACCGGCTCGGGCGCCTCGAAGGCCACCTCGGCCTCCGGGCTCGGCCGAGGCTCGGGCTCCGGCTCTGGCTCGGGCGCGGGCTGGGCCTCGGGGGCGGCCTCCGCCTCGACCTCCCAGTCCTCCGTCTCGGCCCACGCCTCCTCCGGGGCCTCGGCGGCCTCGGGCTCCGCCGGCACCGGCGCCTCGGCGGCGGCCTCGACCTCGCCCAGGTCCAGGGCCGCGGTGGACTCGAGCACCTCGTCCCAGGCGCCCTCGCCGACCTCGGACTCCCCGGCCTCGCCCGGCTCCATCTCGGGCGCCGCCTGGCTGGCCACCGGCTCCGGGGCGGCCTCCGCGGCCTCCTGCTCGGCCTGCGCCGCCGCCTGTCCCCCGACGGCCTCCGTCGGGCCGCCACGGTCCACCTGGGCCATCATCTCGGCGTCCAGGGCGGCCGTCGCCTCGAACTCCTCCTCCTCCTCCGGAGGCGCCGGGGCGGGAGCGGCCTCGGCGGCCTCCGCCTCCACCTGCAGGACGAAGTCGCCGATGTAGATCTTGTCGTCCGGGCCGATGATCTCCGGCGCCGTGATGCGGCGCCCGTTCACGTACGTTCCGTTCGTGGAGCGCAGGTCGACGAGGACCACCTTGTCGTCCTTGTCCACCAAGCGCGCGTGCCGCTTCGAGATGTTGTTCTTGGGCAGCAGGATGTCGCAGCCCTTCGCCCGCCCGATGGTGACTTCTTCCTTGTCGAACTGCTGGCGACCCTCGTCGCCGTCCCTCTCACGGATGGTCACGTTCAGCATCGGACTGGTGCTCCTTGGCGCTCGGGGCCACGGCGAACGGCCGGACGTGCCGACACGCGCGGCGTCGCCCGCGTCGCCGCCGGGGCGCGCCGCCGCACGATGCGCGATCCAGGCGCGTTTTTGCGACGTTTTTGGCCCCGTGTCAACTCGACCACCCTCTCCGGGGTCCGTCGTCCCAGGGGGATAGCAGCGCTCGAGCAGTCCCGCCGGGGTCGTCCGCCCCGAACACGGCGCCGACCACGGCGACGCCCGCCGCCCCCGCCTCCAGGAGGGCTCCGGCCCGGTCCGTCCGCACGCCACCCAGCCCGAATACGGGGAGGTCCAGGCCCGCCACGGCCCGCGCGAACCCGTCCGGGCCCATGGGCGACCCCGTCGGCGCCTTGGACAGCGGCGCCCACACCGGGCTGAGGAGCGCCCAGTGGGCCCCGTCGGCCTGCGCCGCCTCCAGCCCCGCGCGGTCGTGGCAGGAGCGCCCCACCAGGAGGCCCGGGAAGCGCCGTCGGACCCGTCCCGCGTCGAGGCCCCGCTCGGGAAGCTGGACCCCGTCCGCGTCCGAGGCCAGCGCCAGGTCGACGCGGGCCGTCACCGCCAGGAGGGCGCCCGCCTCGCGGGTCAGCGCCCGGAGCGTGGCCAGTCGCCGGAGCCGCGCCCGGTCGGTGGGGCCGCCGCGCGACGGCGGCAGGTCCCGGTCGACGAGCAGCACGCGCTCGCCGGGGATCGCGTGGACGACGGCCTCCACGGCACGCAGGACCCCGTCCTCCCCGACGGACGGGGTGTCGGCGACCAGGACCAGTCGGACCCGGTCCGCGTTCACGCTACTCGATGAGCCCATCCACCGGGCTGGACGCGGTGGCGTAGCGGCGCGCGGTGATCCGGCCGGCCAGGTAGGCGTCGCGCCCGGCCTCCACGGCAAGCCTCATGGCGCGGGCCATGCGCACGGGGTCCTTCGCGCCGGCGATGCCCGTGTTCATCAGGACCGCGTCGCAGCCGAGCTCCATGGCCTCGGCCGCGTCCGAGGCGGTGCCGACGCCCGCGTCCACGATGACCGGCACCTCCATGGCCTCCACGATGAGGCGGATGCTCACGGGGTTCCGGATGCCCAGGCCGGTGCCGATGGGCGCGCCCAGGGGCATCACGGCCGCGCAGCCCATGTCCTGGAGCCGTTTGCACGTGATCAGGTCGTCCGTCACGTAGGGGAGGACGGTGAAGCCCTCGTCCAGCAGGGTCTTCGCCGCCTCCAGCGTGGCCATGTTGTCCGGCAGCAGCGTCTTGTCCGGGTCGCCGATGACCTCGAGCTTCACGAGGGAGCCCATGCCCACTTCGCGCGCCAGCCGCGCCGTCCGGACGGCCTCCTCCGCGGTCGTGCAGCCCGCCGTGTTGGGCAGCAACGTGTACTTCTCCGGGTCGACGCGCTTCCAGATGGAGTCGTCGGCGTCCCGGTCGAGGTTCACCCGCCGGAGGGCTACCGTGACCACCTCGGCGCCGCTCTCGGCGATGGCGCGGCGGGCCGTGTCGGCGTCCGGGTACTTCCCGGTGCCCACGAGCAGCCTCGAGCGCAGCGTGTGATCGCCGATGGTCAGGGGCGCGTCCGTCATCTCAGCCTCCGCCGACGAAGTGCACGATCTCGACCGCGTCCCCCTCCGCGAGGGCGTGGTCCTCCCAGGTCCCGCGCCTGACGAGCTGGCGGTTCACCTCCACCGCCACGCGCCGGCAGCCCAGGCCGAGCCTCTCGACCAGGTCGGCGACGGTGAGGTCCCCGCCCTCGAAGCGCCGCTGTTCGCCGTTGATCGTCAGCTCCATGGCGCCGGTCCCTATCACCTCCCGTGACCCGTGTCAGCCCCCGGACACCCACGCGTCAGGGCGGTCGCGAAGTCGACCGCCCTCCCTTGCCCTTGCCCTTGCCCTTGCCCTTGCCTGCTCTCGAACGCGCAGAATCCATCGTCGCATGTATGCATCCATCGTTTCCGAGCGGATAGAATCCGGCGCCGGGCGCCGTACCGCCGCGCGGCCCTCACTTGTCCGACTTTGCGATTGCCCTGACCCACGCGTTCGGCGGCCGCAGGCCGAGGCCCGTTCCCGTTCCCGTCCCCGACAAGGATGAGGTCCTGCCGTTGAGCGACGGGAGGTGAGAAATGAGTAGGTTTGCTTCCACACGTTGTCCGGAGCGGTCCGCGGTGCGCCGGGCGAGGGCACGATCGGAGAAAAGCGAGAAGTGAGTAGGTTTGACCCCACTTGGCGACGGCGTCAGGGCGGTCGCGAAGTCGACCGCCCTCCCTTGCCCTTGCCCTTGCCCTTGCCCTTGCCTGCTCTCGAACGCGCAGAATCCATCGTTTCCGAGCGGATAGAATCCGGCGCCGGGCGCCGTACCGCCGCGCGGCCCTCACTTGTCCGACTTTGCGATTGCCCTGACCCACGCGTTCGGCGGCCGCAGGCCGAGGCCCGTTCCCGTTCCCGTCCCCGACAAGGATGAGGTCCTGCCGTTGAGCGACGGGAGGTGAGAAATGAGTAGGTTTGCTTCCACACGTTGTCCGGAGCGGTCCGCGGTGCGCCGGGCGAGGGCACGATCGGAGAAAAGTGAGAAGTGAGTAGGTTTGACCCCACGTGGCGACGGCGTTGCCAAACCGGATCCCGTGAGGCTAGGTTGCGCCCGTGATTCGCGCGATCGAAGCCATCGGCCGGCTGGTCATCTCCTTCGTGGAGGGCGTCGGGACCATGTGCATCCTGGCCTGGGAGGCGGTGGTCTGGCTCCTGCGGCCGCCGTTCCGGTGGCGCGTGATCCTCCAGTCGATGGAGTTCATCGGCGTCGGGAGCTTCTTCATCGTGATCCTGACGGGGGCCTTCACCGGCATGGTGATGGCGGTCCAGACCTCCTACGCCTTCCGGCTCTTCAACGCGGAGTCCCTCGTGGGGACGACCGTGGCGCTGGCCCTGTCACGAGAGCTGGCGCCGGTGCTGACGGGGCTCATGGTCACCGGGCGCGTGGGCTCGGCCATCGCCACCGAGATCGGCACCATGAACGTCACCGAGCAGATCGACGCCCTCCGGACCATGGCGGTGAACCCCGTCCAGTACCTGGTGACGCCGCGCATCTTCGCGTCGGTCTTGATGCTCCCGCTGCTGACCATGCTCTGCACGCTCGTCGGCGTGGCGGGCGCCTGGGTGATCGCCGTCGGCCTGCTCGGCATCGACGAGGGCATCTTCTTCCGGCGCATCTACGAGGCGGTGGTCCCCTGGGACGTGTGGTCCGGCATCATCAAGGCCGCCGTGTTCGGGTTCGCCATCGCCACGGTGTCCTGCTACAAGGGCTACCACGCCGCGGGGGGCGCCCGGGGCGTCGGCGTCGCCACGACCCAGGCGGTGGTCGTCTCGTCGGTGACCATCCTGATGCTCGACTACTTCCTGACCGTCCTGATGTTCTGAGTCCCGGGGGGCACGTTGCTCAAGAAGCGGACCCCGCTCCTGGTCGGCCTGCTCGTCATCGTCGGCGTGGCGGCGTTCATGATCACGTTCGGGAGCCTCGAGGAGGGCGTGCAGCTCGAGGACGCCTACGAGGTGTACGCCATCTTCGACGACGCCACGGGCCTGGCGGAGAACTCCAGGGTCATGATGAGCGGCATCCCCGTGGGGCAGATCCGCTCCATCGCCCTGTGGGAGCAGGACCCCTCCCGGGCGAAGATCGTCCTCGCCATCGACAAGCGCATCGAGCTGCACGAGGGCGTCTACGACCCGGACAAGGGCCGGTGGGTCAACGGCGCCGTGGCGAGCCGGCTGCAGGCCAGCCTGCTCGGGGACTACTACATCGGGCTCGCGCCGGGCGTGGCCGGTGAGCGCCTCGGGGACGGCGACCAGATCAAGAACGTCATCTCCGAGTCCGGCATCAACAAGGTCATGGACACCATCGACCAGGCCACCACGGACATCTTCCCGAAGCTCGAGAAGATCACCAGCGACATCCAGGCGATCACCGGCAGCCTGCGAGAGACCTTCGGCGGGGAGGAGGGCGCGGCGGCCCTCATGGAGATCCGCGACAACGTCAACACCACCAGCCGCGAGGTGGCTGCGCTCACGAGCGAGGTGCGGGGCTTTTTGAACGAGCGCGTCATCTCCCGCGGGCAGGACGTGGAGGCCATCATCGGCAACGTGGCCGCCGCCACGGACGACCTGCGGGCCGTGTCCGGCCAGCTGGAGGCCCGCTCGGGGGACATCGTCGCCAACGTGGACGGCATCACCCGGGACCTGCGCCGCTTCCTCGACGAGCACGTGTCCGAGGGGGCGTCGGAGCGCGAGGGCACCGTCGCCCACGCCCTCAAGAAGGTCGACAAGAGCGTCGCCGTCCTGGAGGGCACGCTGGAGAGCGCCCGGGAGGTGGTCGGCAAGGTCGAGGCGGGGGAGGGCACCATCGGGCGGCTGCTGACCGACGACACCCTCGTGCGCGACGTCGAGGGCGTGGTCGACGACGTGAAGGACATCACCGGCCCCATCGGCCGCCTGCAGGTGAAGGTCGGCTTCCGCACCGAATACCAGGTGGGCCAGGCGGCGCTGAAGAACTACGTGAACTTCAGCCTCTATCCCAAGCCGGACAAGTTCCTGTTCTTCCAGATCGTCACGGATCCCCAGGGCCTGGTCAGCACCCGCGAGCGCGTGACCACGACGAACGACCCCGACCTGCCGCCCGTGCTGGTCGAGGAGGAGGTCCTCACGGAGAACAAGCTCAAGTTCACGGCCATGTTCGGCAAGCGCTGGCACTTCATCACGGCCCGCTACGGCCTTCTGGAGTCCACCGGCGGCCTCGGCCTGGACCTGCACCTCCTCGAGGACGCCCTCCGCTTCAAGGTGGACCTGTTCGACTTCTCGCGGGACGACTGGCCGCGCCTCCGGATGCTCGCCGCCTGGGAGTTCGCGCGCCACCTCTACGTGGCCGCCGGCATCGACGACGTCCTCAACCTGGAAGGCCGCGACTACTTCGTCGGCCTCGGCATCTCCTTCACGGACGACGACCTGAAGGGCCTGCTGCCGTTCCTCCCGACCCCGTAGGGTCAAGCCTGCTCATTTCTCACTTTTCAGGACGCATCCACCCACGGCCACCGAGCGCGGCGGGCCGTCCCTTGACTCCCCGGCCCCCTGCGCGATAGCTCCCGGGCCCGGCTCGCAGGGAGGTCGCCTTGGACGCAGCGCAGGCCCAGACCCCGTCGCCCGTGGCCGCCCCGGCGGCGGGTCCACCCCGGTACGTGTACGTGCAGACGTTCGGCTGCCAGATGAACGTCTACGACACCGATCGCATCCACCAGGTGCTGGGGCCGCTGAACTACGCGCCCACCGACGAGCCCGACAAGGCGGACCTGATCCTGCTCAACACCTGCAGCGTGCGGGACAAGGCCGAGCAGAAGATGCTCTCCGAGCTGGGACGCCTCGCGCCGCTCAAGGAGTACAACGCCGACCTGGTGCTCGGCGTGGCCGGCTGCGTGGCCCAGCAGGAGGGCGCCGCGCTCCTGAAGAAGGTGCCCTACCTGGACCTGGTGTTCGGCCCGGACAACATCTCTCAGCTCCCGGGGCTGCTGGAGCGCGTCCGCGAATCGGACGAGCGCGTGGCGGAGACCACCTTCTTCAAGCGCCGGGACTACGAGTTCATCGAGGCCGAGCCGCCGGCCGAGGGCGCGAAGGTCAGCGACTTCGTCACCATCATGAAGGGCTGCGACAAGGTCTGCACCTACTGCATCGTGCCCTTCACGCGCGGTCGGGAGGTGTCCAAGCCCGCCGACATGGTGGTCCGCGAGGTGGAGACGCTGGTGGGGGCGGGCGTGAAGGAGGTGACGCTCCTCGGCCAGAACGTGAACTCCTACGGGAAGGACCGGGAGCGGCAGCCCCACTTCGCCGACCTGCTGCGGCGGGTGGACGCGGTGGACGGGCTGGAGCGCCTGCGCTTCACGACGTCGCACCCGATGGACTGCACGGACGACCTCATCGACTGCTTCGGGGACCTGGCGAGCCTCTGCGAGTACTTTCACCTGCCCGTGCAGAGCGGCTCGGAGCGCATCCTGAAGGCCATGCGGCGGTGGCACACCATCGACCACTACCGGGACCGCGTCGCGCGCCTCCGGGAGTGCGCGCCGGGCATCGCCCTGTCCACGGACATCATCGTGGGCTACCCGGGTGAGACGGACGAGGACTTCCGGCGGACGCTGGACCTGCTCGAGGAGGTCCGCTTCGCGTCCATCTTCGCGTTCAAGTACTCGGAGCGGCCGGGGACGAAGGCCGCGGACCAGGTGGACGACGTCCCCGAGGACGAGAAGAAGCGCCGCCTCGCCGAGGTGTTCCACCTCCAGAACCGCATCAGCGAGGAGGTCCTCGAGGCCTACGCCGGACAGACGGTGGAGGTGCTCGTCGAGGGGCCGTCGCGGGCCTTCCGGAGGGGCCAGGCGGAGGAGTTCCAGCTCATGGGTCGGACGCGCACGAACCGCGTCGTGAACGTCCCGGTGCCCATGGGGGAGTTCTGGTCGCAGCGCTGGATTGGCCGGCTCGCAGAAGTTAAGGTGGACACCGTGAAGTCCCACAGCCTCTACGGGCGCTTCGTCTGACGGGGCAAGCGAGCACGCCATGTCCATCGCGGACAAGCCGGTCATCCCCATGCGGGTGGGCGGGATCGTCGTCGATCCGAACACGCAGGCGCCCATCGTGATCCTGCGCGGGATCGACGAGCCGCGGCTGTACCTGCCCATCTACATCGGCGGGATGGAGGCGACCTCCATCGCCACGGCGCTGGCGGACGTGGAGCTCCCGAGGCCCATGACCCACGACCTGCTCGTCAGCATGCTCGACGAGCTCTGCGTCGGGGTGAGCCGCATCACCGTCACGGATCTCATCGACGGCACCTTCTACGCCGAGGTGACCATCCACGACGAGCAGGGCCACGAGCACGTCATCGACGCGCGCCCGTCGGATAGCATCGCCGTGTCGCTGCGGACCGGCGCGGCCGTGTACGTCGCCCGGGAGGTCCTGGCCGAGGCCGGCGGGATGTCCGAGGAGGATCCGGAGGCCGACGAGCAGCAGGGCGAGGAGGCCGAGGCGTCGGCCGGCGAGGAGCAGGAGGAGCCCCCCACCGGGCCGTCTCCCGTCCTCGGACCCGACGTCGATCTCGAGGACCTCGATCCCGAGACCTTCGGCAAGTACAAGATGTGAGCGACCCCCACGGCGCGCCGCCCCCGACGCCGCCCGACCAGCGCCCCTTCCCCTGGCGCGCCTGGCTGCCGTTCGTCCTGGCGGCGGCCGGACTGGCCGTGGCGACGCTGGTGCCCAGGCTTCCGGTGCCGCCTCTCCCGCCCCTGGCCTTCCAGGACAAGGTCGTCCACGCCGTGGCCTGGGCGGTCCTGGGGGCGACGGCGCGCGTCGGTGCGGGCCGGACCCGGCGGGCGAAGGCGCGCGCGGTGCGGGTGGCCTGGTTCCTCGCCATGGGCTACGGTGTGCTCATCGAGTGTCTTCAGCTCCTGGTCCCTGGGCGCTCCGCCGAGTGGCTCGACCTGGCCGCGGACGCGCTGGGCGCGCTCGTCGGGGCCGTCGTGATGGACCGGTGGGAGGAACGCCATGGCCGGGGAGGTGCCGAAGCTCACGGGGGCGCCACGGGGCACTGAGCGGCGGTGCAAGGGGTGGCTCCAGGAGGCCGCCCTCCGCATGCTGCTCAACAACCTGGACCCCGAGGTCGCCGAGGAGCCCGAAGAGCTGATCGTCTACGGCGGGCGGGGCAAGGCCGCCCGGAGCTGGGACGCCTTCCGGGACATCGTCCGGACCCTGGAGCGCCTGGAGGACGACGAGACCCTGCTGGTCCAGTCGGGCAAGCCCGTCGGCGTGCTGAGGACCCACCGGGAGGCGCCGCGGGTGCTCCTGGCGAACTCCCTGCTCGTGCCGAAGTGGGCGGACTGGGAGACCTTCCGCTCCCTGGAGGCCCGCGGCCTCACCATGTACGGGCAGATGACCGCCGGGTCGTGGATCTACATCGGCACCCAGGGGATCGTGCAGGGCACGTACGAGACCTTCGGCGCCGCCGCCCGGAAGCGCTTCGGCGGCCGCTTGGAGGGCACGCTCACCCTGACGGCGGGGCTCGGCGGAATGGGCGGCGCGCAGCCCCTGGCCGTGACGATGAACGGCGGCGCCTGCCTGGCGGCCGAGGTCGATCGCCGCCGCATCGAGCGCCGCATCGAGACGCGCTATCTCGACGAGTGGACCGACGACGTGGACGAGGCCGTCGACCGGGCCCTCGCGGCGAAGGAGGCCGGCGAGGCGCGCTCCATCGGCGTCCTGGCCAACGCCGCCGACCTCCACGAGCGCGTGCTGGAGCGCGGCATCGTCCCCGAGCTGGTCACGGACCAGACCTCGGCCCACGACATGCTCGGCGGCTACGTCCCGGCCGGCATGCCGTACGAGGACGCCCTGGCGCTCCGCGAGCGGGACCCGGAGGCCTACCTCGAGAGCAGCTTCGAGACGGTGGTGCGCCACGTGAAGTGCATGATCGCCTTCCGCGACGAGGGGGCCGAGGTCTTCGACTACGGCAACAACATCCGCAGCCAGGCGGAGCAGGGCGGCCTGTCCGGCGCCGACCGGGCCTTCCCCGGCTTCGTGCCGGCCTACGTGCGCCCCATGTTCTGCGAAGGCAAGGGGCCGTTTCGCTGGGTCGCCCTGTCCGGGGACCCCGAGGACATCTATCGAACCGACGAGGCCCTGAAGGAGCTGTTCCCGGAGGACGAGCACCTGGCGAACTGGCTGGACCTGGCGCGCGAGCGGGTCGCCTTCCAGGGCCTCCCGGCGCGGATCTGCTGGCTGGGCTACGGCGAGCGCGCGAAGGCTGGCCGGGCCTTCAACGACCTGGTGCGGCGGGGCGAGGTGAAGGCGCCCATCGTCATCGGGCGCGACCACCTGGACGCCGGCTCCGTGGCGAGCCCGAACCGCGAGACGGAGGACATGCGGGACGGCTCGGACGCCATCGCGGACTGGCCCATCCTGAACGCGCTGGTGAACGCCGTGAACGGCGCCGCGTGGGTCAGCGTGCACGGCGGCGGCGGAGTGGGCATCGGCTACAGCACCCACGCGGGCCTCGTCGTGGTGGCGGACGGCACGGACGAGGCAGGGCGGCGCCTGGAGCGGGTGCTCACCGGCGATCCCGCGACCGGCGTCATGCGCCACGCGGACGCCGGCTATCCGGAGGCCGTCGCCGTCGCGAAGGAGCGCGGCGTGGACATCCCGGGCGTCACGGACTGACGGCCGCGCTCAGACCTCGCCGCCGTCCAGGTCGGCCAGGGTCTCGTCCAGATCGTCGAGGGCGTCGTCGTCGTCCAGGTCGACCTCGGCGTCCTCCACCTCCGCGTGCTGCAGATCCTCGGCCTCCTCCCCGTCGTCGAGGGTGATGAACTCCTCGATCTCGAAGGAGGTGGACGCGCCGGCGGGCGTGCCGCAGCCCGGGCAGGCCGCCTCGGCAGCACCGAAGTCGTAGAACCGCTTGCCGCAGGACCCGCAGGTCCGCTTCCGGCCGAACCGGTCGGAGTCCTTGACGGCGACGGCGCGCCTGCGTGCAGTCATCGCGCTTCCCCACGGACAGTCAGGGCCGAGCACGAGCGGAGCGGAGGACCCGACCCCCGCTCCTCGAGCGTCGACGATTGGGTCGGCTCCAAGCTAAATCCCCTATCTCGCCGGTCAACGGTCGGGAGATGAAATCCGCACGACACGCGTGACCGCCGGCGAGACCGCCCTACAGCTTGTCGTAGTGGCTGAAGCGCATGGAGAAGGACGCGCGGCCCTGGGTCAGGGAGCGAAGCTCCGTGGCGTAGCCGAACATCGCCTCGATGGGTACGGATGCCTGGATCACGGAGATCGTCGCCGAGCGCTCCTCCATGTTCTCCACCCGGCCGCGGCGCTGGTTGATGCTGCCGATGACCTCGCCGGTGTACTCGGGCGGGGTGGAGATCTCCACGTCCCCGATGGGCGAGAGCATGATCGGGTCGGCCTTCTTCGTGGCCTCGCGGAGGGCCGTGGAGGCGGCGATGGTGTAGCCGATGGGCGTGGACACGCCCTCCTTGAAGCCCAGCTCGTGGACGGTGACCTCCATGTCCACGACCGGATAGCCCTCCTTCACGCCGCTGTTGAAGGCCTGCGCGACGCCCTCGTCCACGGCCTCCCGGATGGCCTTCGTGAAGCCGGGCACCGGCTCCGCCTGGTCCGCGGGCGGCCAGGCCCACACGACGCGGTTGCCCTGCCCGCGCTCCCGGGGCGCCACGGAGACCGTCACCTTCCCGTAGACGTCCTCGCCGCCCTCCTCGCTGGACCGCTCGAAGACCTCCGTGGCCCGGGCGCTGCGGTCCACCGTCTCGCGGTAGACCACCTGCGGCCGGCCCGTCTTGGCCTCGACGCCGAAGTCCCGCTTCAGGCGGTCCACGAGGATCTCCAGGTGGAGCTCGCCCATGCCGCGGATGATGGTCTGGCCCGTGCCCTCGTCCTCGTACCACTGGAAGGTGGGGTCCTCGTCCGCGAGCTTGGTCAGGGACTCCTCGAGCTTGTCCTTCTCGCGGAGGGTCTGGGGCTCCACCGCCTGGCTGATCACCGGCTCGTAGGCCTCGATGGACTCCAGGATGATGGGATCCGAGGGGTCGCAGAGCGTGTCCCCTGTCCGCGTCCGCTTCAGGCCGAGGACGCCGAAGATGTTGCCGGCCTCGATGGTGTCCATCCGCTTCCGGCGGTTGGCGTGCATCAGGAAGATGCGGGAGACCTTCTCCGTGATCTCCTGGGTGGAGTTGAGGAGCTTCGAGCCCACCTTCAGGGTCCCCGAGTACAGGCGCAGGAACACCATCCGGCGGCCGTCGTCCATGATGGCCACCTTGTAGGCCAGCGCGGACACGGGCGCCTTCGGGTCGTGGGGGCGGCTGACGGTGTCGCCGGACTCGGGGTCCACGCCCTCGATCTCGGGGACGTCCTGCGGCGAGGGGAGCCAGCCCACGATGGCGTCGAGCAGCGGCGTGACGGCCTTGTTCCGTAGCGCCGAACCGCACATCACCGGCACGAGCTTGTTGGCCAGCACGGCCTTCCGGATGGCCCGCTCGATGTCCTGCTCGGTGAGGGACTCCGTGTCCTCCAGGTACTGGAGGGCGAAGTCCTCGTCCGCCAGGGCGGCCCGCTCGAGGAGCGCTTCGCGCGCGGCCTCCACGTCGTCGGCCATGTCGTCGGGGACGGGGCCCTCGATCACCTCGCGGGGGTCGTCGGGGTCCGGCCAGGTCCACGACACCCGCCGGATCAGGTCCACGACCCCCTCGAACCCGCTCTCGGCGCCGATGGGAAGCTGAGCCGGCACGCAGTGGTCGCCGAAGCGCTCGTGCATCATGGCGACGGTGCCGTGGAAGTCCGCGCCGATGCGGTCCATCTTGTTCACGTAGCCGATCCGCGGGACGTGATAGCGATCCGCCTGGTGCCAGACCGTCTCGGACTGGGGCTCCACGCCCGCCACGGCGTCGAACACGGCGATGGCGCCGTCGAGGACCCGCAGCGAGCGGTGGACCTCGATGGTGAAGTCCACGTGGCCCGGCGTGTCGATGAGGTGGACCTCGTGGTCCTCCCAGTTGAACGTGGTCACGGCGCTCGTGATGGTGATGCCGCGCTCACGCTCCTGGGCCATCCAGTCCATCGTCGCCTCGCCCTCGTGCACCTCGCCCATCTTGTAGGACTTGCCGGTGATGTAGAGGAGGCGCTCGGTGACGGTGGTCTTGCCGGCATCGATGTGGGCCATGATGCCGATGTTGCGGACCTTGTTCATCTTCGTGGATCGGCGTGACATGGCGCGAGTAGATCGCACGCGGACCCTGCGGAGTCAACACGGACGCCCGCCGGGTCCGCAGAAGTCGCGGCGGGCAGCGCCCTTGCCCTTGCGCGCGCGCCTGCGTAGCCTCCGTCCCATGGCCGACGAGGAGAACCAGCAGCCGGAGTCCTGGCGCCGCACCGGGCGGTGCAGCTCCTGCGTGTTCTTCGTCGTCGACTTCGGAGACGCGCCCGAGCTGTTCGGCCACTGCAAGATGCACTCTCGGACCGGCGCGGTGGAGTCCACGGCCTGGGCGTGCCCGCAGTACGAGCCGCTCGCCGGGTTCGACGACCTGACGCGCTCGACGAGCCAGGACAACCTGCCGCCGAAGCCCATCGGACGAGGCGGCGCGCGATCGACCCGGCGGCCGCGGTCCCGGCGCGGGGTGCGCCGGGCCGCCGTGGTGCGCCGGCGGAGCGGCGGGGACGAGCGCGCGGTGGCAGAGGCGCCCGCGACGGTCGTACCGCCCGAGATGCTCGCTGCCTTCGGGGAGGGGGAGGAGACGTTGGACACCGAGAGCCTGCGCGACGTGCTCATCGACGTCATCGAGGACTTCATCGGCATCGAGGACGTGGACCTCGCCGATCGCTGGCAGGGGGGCACCGTCGTCCTCCAGCCGGAGGATCCCGAGAAGAAGCCCACGGAGATCCCGATGGAGACCTTCTTCCACAAGATCGTGATGGTCCGCGACCGCCTGCGCGTCCTCGAGCAGAAGGTCAACGCCCACAAGGGCCTCGACGCCTCCGACAAGGTCGAGCTCCAGCAGTACATCAGCCGCTGCTACGGCTCCCTGACGACCTTCAACGTGCTCTTCAAGCACAAGGAAGATCGCTTCAGCTCGAAGTAGCCCCGCCACCCCGTCGCGAGGCTACAGGACCGCCGGCGTCCCCGCCTGTCGATCATACACATCTCGGCAAGCTGGCCTCGTTCCCTTGCCCTTGCCCTTGCCCTTGCCCGTGCCTGAAAGAGCGGCTCCGGCGGGGATATCCGCTGCGCGGGCGGGGCCGCGGGCCCTACGGGTTCGGCTCGCCGGGGGAGCCCGTGTCGGACAGCTCCCAGTCGGCGGCGTTGTCGTCCGTGTCCACGCCGTCGGCCGAGCGGATGGCCACCGCGCCCTCGGGCAGGATCGGGCCCGCCGTACCCTCGACGAGGGGGAGGCCCGTGTCGTCGACCTCGGTCTCCAGCGCGCCGAACCCGTACACGTCGATCAGCGCGCCCTGGCGCAGGAGCTGGACGCTACCTTCTCCCATGGCCGGGAGCGCGACGCCGTCCTCGGCGTCGACCCGCACCGGCAGCGCCCCGATCGGGGCCCGGCCGTCCCCGGCGGAGAGTGTGGTGAGCAGCGCTCCGGCCGGGTCGAGCACCCGCAGGGTCAGGCCGTCCAGGGAGGCACCGGAGGGTGCATGGAGCTCGAGCCATCGCGCGCCGTCGGGTCCTGCGAGGCCCACCTCGTTCAGCCGCACCCGCCCGCAGTCCAGGGTGGGTTCCTCGGGGGCGCCGCTGCCCGCCGGCCAGGCGCACCAGGCGGCGAGATCGTCGTCCGCGCCCGACCCGGAGGCCTCCGCGAGCACCGCCGCGTCCAGCTCCGTCGGGGCACCCGGCACCACGGGCAGCACATGCTGCGGCACCTCGGGTCCCTCCGCCGTCAACGAGAAGTCCAGCACCCCGACGAGGTTCGCCGGGCCGTCGAGGAAGGTGAGGATGTCCCCGGTGACCCTGAGGGCGAAGGTGTCGTCCGGCTGGCCGTAGACGAAGGTGAAGCCGTCGGGGACCTCGGCTCCGTCGGGCGGCGCCTTGATCCCCGCGACGGTCGCCCCCGGCGGGACCACCACTGGCGCTTCGGGGTCGCCGGACGCCGCACGGACGCGGGCCAGCCCGCCCTGGCTGTTCACCACGCGGAGCGACGAGACGTCGATGGCGCCCTCCCCCACGTTGGTGAGGGCCAGCCACTGTCCCTGGCCGGCGCCCACCGCGGGATCCTCGGGGAGGAGCATCAGCTTGGAGACGACGAGGTGCATGTCGGCCTCCACGCAGCCATTCGTCGGGTCGCAGACCTGGCCGACCTCGCAGGCCGACCAGTCTGGCTCGTGCACGGGGCCCGAAGCCGGGTCGCAGGCATCCACCGTGCAGGCGACGCCGTCGTCCGGATCCACCGGCGTCCCGCCGACGCAGACCCCCTCCTCGCCGCAGGTCTCCCCCTCGGTGCAGGCGTCCCCGTCCTCGCATGGACCCGTGAAGGGTTCGTTCACGCAGCCCTCCTCGGGGTCGCACACGTCCCAGGTGCAGGGGTCGCCGTCGTCGCAGTCGAGGGGCTCGCTCGCGCACACCCCGTCGACGCAGGTGTCTCCCACGGTGCACGCGTCGCCGTCGTCGCACGGGTCGTCGTTCGGCGTGAAGACGCAGCCCACCTTCGGGTCGCAGGCGTCGTCGGTGCAGGGCGAGTCGTCCACGCACTCGCCCGAGGTGTCGACGTGCTGGCAGCCGAGCACCGGGTCGCAGGTGTCCCGGGTGCATGCGTCACCGTCGTCGCACGTCTTCGCCATCCCGACGCACTCGGTACCCGAGCAGATGTCCTCCTCCGTGCAGATGTCGCCGTCGTCGCAGCCGCCGTCGACGGGATCGAACGTGCAGCCCGTCTCCGCGTCGCAGGCCGTGCTCGTGCAGGGGTTGCCGTCGCTGCAGTCGAGGGGCGCGCCGGGCACGCAAGTCCCCTCGGCGTCGCAGGTGTCCTCGACGGTGCATGCGTCTCCGTCCTCGCACGCCTCCCCCGACATGGCCGTGTGCTCGCAGCCCGTGACGGGATCGCAGGAGTCGGCCGTGCAGGGGTTGCCGTCGTCGCACTCGCGCTGCGCGCCCGGGGCGCAATGACCCGCGGAGCAGACGTCGTCCACGCTGCAGGCGTCTCCGTCCTCGCACGGGATCCCGTGGAGGACGATGTGGGCGCAGGTCCCCTCCTGGCAGACGTCGTCCGTGCACGCGTTGTCGTCCTCGCATCCGTCCGTGGAGCCCGGCACGCAGTCGCCGTCGAGGCAGTGGTCTCCCAGGGTGCACTCGCTGCCGTCCGAGCACGTGAGGTCGTCGTCGGCGACGTGCTCGCACGTCCCGGTGGCCGGGTCGCACGTGTCCACCGTGCAGGGGTTGTCGTCGTCGCAGGCGGCCTCCGGTCCGACGCACTCGCCGGCCTCGCAGCGATCCCCCTCCGTGCACGGGTCCCCGTCGTCGCAGGTCGCGAAGTTGTTCTGATGGGTGCAGCCCTCGGCCGGCACGCAGAGGTCGTCGGTGCAGGGGTTGCCGTCGTCGCACGTCACGGCGGCGCCGCCCGTGCACACGCCCGCCTGGCAGGTGTCGCCGGCGCTGCACGCGTTGCCGTCGTCGCAGGGGAGGCCGTCCTCCAGGGGCGTCACCTCGCACTGCCCGGAGTCGCCGCACCCCACCTCGGCGCAGGGCCCGGGGTCGGGGCAGTCCGCGGCGGTGACGCAGCCCGCGTCGGCGTCGGGGCCCGCGTCCCCCTCGTCGGTGTCCACGGCGTCGGCGTCTCCCGCCTCGCCGTCCGTCGCGTCGACGTCCCCCTCGTCGGTGTCCACGGCGTCGGCGTCTCCCGCCTCGCCGTCCGTCGCTTCGACGCCCCCGCCGTCCATCTCCGGCGTGTCCGCCTCTCCGTCCGACAGGTCTCCCGCCTCCCCGTCGTCCGCGTCGCCGCCGTCCGTCTCCCCGTCGCCGCCGTCCGGGCCGTCGTCCGTGTCCGCGGCCGCGTCGGCGTCGCCCGTGTCCGCCGCGTCCCCGGACCCGCCGTCTCCCGCGTCCGCGTCGCCCGCGTCCGGGAGGGGCACGTCCGGGCCCGTGTCCCCGCCCCCCACGTCCGCCACGTCTCCGGCGACGTCCGGGGACGCGTCGCCGTCGCCACCGGAGGCGTCGTCGTCTCCGCACCCGGCGGCGACGGTGAGCAGGGACGTGGCGACGATGAGCAGTCGGCGCATGGGCGGCTCTCCGAGGTCGGACGAGCGCGCATCATAGTCGGCCGCCCGACCCTGTCCAAGGAGACCCGGTCGGCGTCCCGCGCCTCCGGTTACGGGCCTCCGGCGGGGGATGGGCGCGCCGTCCGGGGATTGCGGTTGATTCGACGCAGGCCGTGACTAGGATTGCGCCACGTCCGGTGCCCGCCCCCGGACGATCCGGAGCCTCCAGCCCCGTGGATTTGTACGCATGAGCGCGAAGGTCGACTACTACGAAGCCCTGGGTGTCTCCCGCGACGCGGACGCGCGCGAGGTGAAGCGCGCCTACCGCAAGATGGCGCTCAAGTACCACCCGGATCGCAACCACGGGGACACGGAGGCCGAGGAGCGCTTCAAGGAGTGCTCGGAGGCCTACCAGGTCCTCAGCGATCCCGACAAGCGGCGCATCTACGACCAGTTCGGCCACGAGGGCCTCAGCGGCTCCGGCTACGGCGGCTTCACCGGCGGCTTCGAGGACATCTTCAGCCAGTTCGGGGACATCTTCGGGGACATCTTCGGCGGGGGAGGTGCTCGCCGGCGTGCCCGGCGCGGCGCGGACATGCGCTACGACCTGGAGCTGGACTTCGAGGAGGCCGCCTTCGGGACGAAGAAGGACCTGAGCTTCCGCCGCCGGGAGATCTGCGACACCTGCGAGGGCTCGGGCGCGAAGCCCGGCACCAGCCCCACGACCTGCTCCGGCTGCCAGGGCTCCGGCCGCGTGACCCGACAGCAGGGCTTCTTCATGGTGCAGACCACCTGTCCCGTCTGCCGGGGCGACGGCCGCATCATCGAGTCGCGGTGCGAGGGCTGCGGCGGCCAGGGCATGGCCGCGGTGGAGCGGGACGTCAGCGTCAGCATCCCGCCCGGCGTCGACGACGGCGTCCGCATGCGCGTCGGCGGCGAGGGCGAACCGGCCCCCGGCGGGGCGGCGCGCGGCGACCTCTACGTGTTCATCCACGTCCGACCCCACGACGTCTTCCAGCGGGACGGCGCGGACGTCTACATGGACCTGGACATGAGCTACACCCAGGCGGCCCTGGGGGACGAGGTCACCGTCCCCACGCTGCACGGCGACGAGACGGTGAAGATCCCGTCCGGGACGCAGCCCGGGTCGGTCCTGCGTCTCCGCGGCAAGGGCATCCCCCGGCTCCGCGGGCGCGGCAAGGGCGATCAGTTCGTGACCCTGAACCTGCAGGTCCCCGAGAAGCTGAGCCGATCCCAGAAGAAGCTCGTGAAGGAGCTTCGCTCCGAGGGCCTGTGAGCCACGGGTCCGGCGGCAGCGCCTCCGCGAACTTCGGACCCTATCGGCTGCTGCGCCGGGCGGCCGTGGGCGGGATGGCCGAGGTCTGGCGCGCGCGCTACGTCGGGCCGGGGGGGGCCGAGGACCTCGCGCCCGGCGCCGTGGTCGCCGTGAAGCGCCTGCTCCCGACCGCCGCCGAGGATCCGGCGCTGGTGGCCGGGTTCCTGGAGGAGGCGGGCCTGATGCGGCGCATGAGGCATCCGCGCATCGCCCGGGCGTGGGACCTGGCGCGGCTGCCCGCCGAGGGCGGCGAGGGTGAAGGGGAGCCCTACCTGGTCATGGAGTACGTGGACGGGCGTCCGCTCGTGAAGGTCCTGGAGGCCCTCATGGAGCGAGGCGAGACGGCTCCCCCGGAGATCGTCGCCGCCGTGGGGGTCCAGGTGGCCGACGCCCTGGCCCACGTCCACGACCTCCGCGGCGACGACGGGCGACGCCTCGGGGTCGTGCACCGGGACGTCTCGCCCCACAACCTGATGTGGACGCCCGACGGCGCGGTGAAGCTGGTGGACTTCGGCATCGCGAAGTTCGCGGGGAGGAGCCGTGAGACCCAGGCCGGCGTCGTGAAGGGCAAGCACGCCTACATGAGCCCGGAGCAGGTGGCCCGCGGGCCCCTCGACGGGCGCAGCGACCTGTTCTCCCTCGGCGTGTCGCTGTGGGAGCTCGCCGCCGGGCGGCGCCTGTTCCGAGCGGATTCCATGGTCGAGACCCTCGAGCGGGTCGTCGAGGCCCGCGTGCCGTCCCTGTCCGAGGTCGCGCCCGATCTGCCGGAGCCACTGGCCCGGGTGATCACCGCCTGTCTCGCCCGGGAGCCGGAGGGGCGGCCGGACAGCGCCCGCGACGTGTCCGCCGCGTTCGGGCGTTGGCTCTCCGCCCGCGGCCTCCGCGCCGAGGCGGTGCTGGCGGCTTGGTACGCCGAGCACATGGAGGACGACGGACGGATCGAGGGGCCGACCCTGGACGAGTACCGCGCGGGGCTCCGGGCCGCCGAGCACCTCGGGGAGGAGACCACCGATCAGCGCGGCGTGCCCGACGCGACGACCGTCTTCGCGCCGGAGCGGGTGGACGCTGGCGCCCCGGAGGCGGTCAGGCGCGTGGCGGAGGCCCGGCGCCCCGAGGCCTCCGCTCCCCACGAGTGGCGGCGCAAGGCCCTGGTGGGCGTGGCGTGGCTCGTCGCCGGGGCCGCCCTGGCGTTCACCCTCGCCACGACCCTGTGGGCCGTGGACCGGATGAGTCTCTGATCGCCGCTCAATCCTCGGTCGCGCGGAGCGGGGGCTCGTCGCCGCACCACAGCCGACCGCGCACGACTTCGACCTGGCGCCGCTTGTAGGCCGCGTGATTGCCCGCGCCCGCCTCGTTGGCCTTCGCCGTCGCGCGATCGAAGAGCTGCAGCTCCAGGGTGACCAGCACCAGGTGGCCGAGGTGCTCGTAGGGGGCCTGGTCCTCCTGGAGGCGCACGCGCGAGATCCGGACGGGCAGGTCCACGACGAAGTTGATCATCCGGAAGCTGGACGACGTCGCGGGGTTGGGCGTCTCCGGATCCCGCTCCGGCACCTCCGCGGCGTCCTCCCGGTCGACGGAGAGGTGCTCCAGCGCCCGGCTGACGTCCGCCGTGTCCAGGATGGTGTTGTGGGACTCGCCGGCCACCACGTGGTTGAACGGGAAGAGGTGCTTGGCCAGCCAGAGGATGACCGGCACCAGGTCGGATCGATCCCGGGTGACCAGGCGGAAGCGGAGCTTGTCGAAGATCTGCGCCGCCGTGACCCGGGGCTTCGAGAGCAGCTTGGTGACCAGGCTGTGCTCGGACTTGGTGCTCGGCTCGTAGCCGATGAGGCCCAGCCCGGCCCGGTGCATCTCCTGGACGACCTCGTCCACCTCGCGGGCGGCGGCCTCGAACAGGGCGCGCTCGCTCACGCTCAGGTGGTGGATGAGGCGGCGGGCCTCCAGGTGGTTGATGACGTGCATCACCTTGAGGACCACGCCGGCGGCGCGCTGCTCCCAGCGGGAGCGTCCACCGGCGGCCAGGAAGAGGTCCGTGAAGTCCTCCGGCCGGCGCACGCGCGGTGGGAGATCCACGTCGAAGGTCGCGTCCACGTAGGCGACGGCGCGCCGGTGGAGCGACTCGAGGCGCGCCATCTCCATGTGGTTGTCCACCGAAAAGCCGTTCAGCGCCATGAAGCGCCGGATCTCGTCCCGGTCGCGGAAGGGCACGTGGTGCAGATCGACCACGGAGCCCCCGGCGAGCAGCATCCGGACCGCCAGCTTGTCGAGGGGCGTGGCCTGCACGAGCGCGCGCGGATCGTCCTCGCGACGGAATGTCCCCGATCGGCTCATGTCCGCGGCGTCCCGCGCCGGTGTCGTATCCTGGGGGCGAATTCCCTCCGTCGCCCCCACGGGCAGGTTGACGTCGTCTACGGACATGGACTAGTGCCGTCGCTTTCGAGAGAACCTGTGGCGATCATCGGACACCGCGTACCGGCCTCCGGGCACACCTCGACGCCGATCGCCTGGAACATCGCGCGAGAAGATAGCGGGAGAACGAATCGATGGCAATCCCGCGGTCCGACGCAGGCGCCCACCCCGTGACCCCCTCCTGGCCCACGCCCCGCGAGGGGCGCCTGGACGGTGGCCTCCGGGTCGTGGTGGTGCCCGCGCCGCACCTCCACACGGCCTCCGTGAGCGTGTTCGCCCGGGTCGGCTCCCGCTACGAGCGGCCGCGGGACAACGGGCTCAGCCACTTCCTCGAGCACGTCGTCTTCCGGGGGAGCGAGGGGTGGCCGACGGCCTGGGCGCTCAACGAGGCCCTGGAGCGCGCGGCCACGGGCGTCGGGGCGGCCACCTACCGGGACTTCGGCGCCTTCGACGCCACCTGCGCGCCGGCCCGTGTGCCGGAGGTGCTGCGCCTGTTCGGGGCGATGCTGTCCGCGCCGGCCCTGAACGATCTGGAGCTGGAGCGGCGCATCATCCTGGAGGAGATCGCCGACGAGGTGGACGAGCGCGGCCGCGACGTGGAGGTCGACAACGTGGCCAAGCTGGCCCTGTTTCCGGGAGGCGGCATCGGCCACAGGATCGGCGGGACGCCGGCGCGGGTGCGGGGCTTCGACCTGGACGACTGCCGCAGGTGGCTGGAGAGCCACTACGGGGCGGAGAACATGGTGGTGGCCGTCGCCGGCGCGGTGGATCCGGACGCGGTGCTCGAGGCGACCCGGGGGGCCTTCGCCGGCCTCCGTCCGGGCCCGCGGCGGGATCCGGTGGACGTGCCGCCTCGCGGCGACCTCCCGGCCCTCGAGTACGTGGCGCACGCGGGCAGCCAGGTCGAGGTGCAGCTCTCGTGGGTCCTCCCCGGCGAGCGGCACGAGGACTGGCCGGCCCTGAGCATGGCGCACCGGCTCCTGGAGGACGGGACGTGCGCCCGCCTCCACCAGGGCCTCGTGGACGAGCGCGGCCTCGCCTACGACGTGGGCGCGGATCTGGAGACCTACGAGGGCCGCTCGCTCCTCACGGTGGAGGCCTCGGTGTCGCCGGGCAACGCCATCGCCCTGGTGGACGCCACGTTGGAGATCGTGGATGCCCTGTCCGAGCGGCCGGCGGCCGACGCGGAGTGGACGCGCATCCGCGATCGCCTGGCCTTCGAGCTCGCCTCGACGGTCGACGCCCCGGCGGCCCTGTGCTCCTGGTACGGTCTCCGGCTGCTGCACGCGCCCCACGACGGCCCGGCGGAGCGCTGGCGGCGCCTCATGGCGGTCGACCCGGCGGAGAGCGCGGAGTCCGCTGCCCGACACCTTCGCCCGGAGCACCTCCAGGTGACGGTGGTCGGCGATCTGGATCCGATGGCACGGGCCGCACTCCGCCGCCGGATTCACCGCCTCCGTGGCCGCTGACGGTGGGCCGCTCGGGCGGCGCCCGCGAACGCGCGGGGCCAGTGAGCGGCGGGGATGGGCATAAATCCAAGGCAGCCCTGTTGATTGGGGTGCGGCTGCGTGACCCGTGCGGGGGTTGCTCACGCTTCCCCGGCTCACCTATAAAAGGGTCGCGCGGACGATCCCGTGCGCAAGAGGCGCGCGGGCTGTTTGTTCCTGATTTCACCTTGGGGCGGGTCGACCCGGATGAAGATCGCATGTGAAGCCTGCGGAGCGCGCTATGCCATCCCTGACGAGAAGGTTCAGGGGGCCGGGCGTGTCTTCAAGATAACCTGTCGTAAGTGTGGCCAGCCGATGCTGGTCAAGGGCATCGGCGACGCCGCCGATCCCGAGAGCAGCGACTGGTACTACGCGATCGGCACGGAGCGTCACGGCCCCGTGGATCGCACGCAGCTGTCGGCCCTGCTCGACAAGCAGGAGATCGGACCGGAGACCTACGTCTGGCACCAGGGGATGACGGAGTGGTCGCACCTCCAGGACGTGCCGGCCCTCGAGCGGCTCGTCGGCGGCGCGCCGGAGGCCGAGCGCGTGGAGATGGACGCGCTGCGCGGCGTGGGCGAGGAGGCCGAGGAGGTCGGCGCGGACACGACCCACGCCTCGAAGGACGAGGTCGACGCGACGCACGAGGCCCTCGACGACGTGATGGAGCGCTCCGAGCAGCCGGAGGCCGAGGAGCCGGAGGCCGAGCAGGCCGCCGAGGAGGGGCCGGGCGAGGAGACCGCGGCGGAGACCGGAGAGGCGCTCGCAGAGGAGCCCGCCGAACCCGGCGAGGAGTCGGAGGTCGCCCCCGCGGAGGGCGCCGACACGACCATGGTCCCCCAGGCCGAGATCGAGGCCGCACACGCCCAGCTCGCAGGCACCGTCGAGCCAGCCGGAGGGGAGGCCACGGAGGCCCCCGAGGAGCCGGGCGAGGAGCCGCTCGCGGAGCGCGAGGGCGCCGTGCTGGCCGAGGACGAGGTGGCCGGCCCGGACGCGCTCCGGACGCGGGCCGGGGAGGAGCCGGGAGAGCCGAGCGCCGGCGGCGTGGGTGCCGGCCAGGAGCCGGAGGGGGGCGACACCCTGTTCGGCGCCGCGGAGTCGGAGGCCGGGGCCGGCGGAGACCTCTTCGCCGGGGTCGGCGAGGAGGCCCCCGGAGAGGCCGCCGCTTCCACGACCCACGGGCGCCGCGAGACCTCCGTCCTGTTCAGCCTGGACGAGGTGAGCGAGAGCGAGCCGGAGCAGGCGACCGATCCCTTCGGCGAGGACTCGCTCCTCACGGAGAGCAGCGGCCTGCTGGACATCCGGGCGGTCGCGGCCCGCAACAAGCCCGCCGGCGACGAGTCCGCCGACAGCCCGTTCGGCGAGGACCTCGGCGCGGGCCTGGTGGCCCCCTCCGGTGACTCGGGCGCGGGCGTGACGATCGCGGCGCCGATCGTGAAGCGGAAGCGCTCCAACGCCCCGAAGTATGTCGCCGCCGCGGCGGTGCTGCTGCTCGTGGGTGTGGCCGGAGCGTTGTGGTGGACGTCTCAGGGAGACGAGGGCGCCGCGTCGTCGGAGCCCACGGCCGAGAAGGTCGCACCGGCCTCCGCCGAGCAGCCGGCCGGTGCGGAGAAGGCCGCGCAGCCCGAGACGCCCCCGCCCGGCGAGGAGGCCGCCGCCGCCGCGGCCGAGGAGGAGGCTGCCGCCGAGGGCGAGGAGGAGGCCGCTGCCGCCGAGGGCGGGGAGGCTCCCGCCGAGGGTGAGGAGGCCGCTGCTGCCGAGGGCGAGGAGGAGGCTGCCGCCGAGGGCGAGGAGGCCGCTGCCGCCGCCGAGAAGCAGGAGGCCGCCGAGGAGCCCGAGCCAGAGCCCGAGCCCGAGAAGGTCGTCCGGAAGAAGAAGGCGCGCAAGGCGGCCCCGAAGCCGAAGCCGGAGCCGAAGAAGGAGGCGCGCGCCCCCGCGCCCGCCCCGAAGCCCGCCGGCGGATCCGGTGGGAGCAAGGACGTCAACGACCTGCTGCAGCAGCTCAACAAGAAGAAGGAGTCGAAGGCCGGCGAGGAGGCCGCCGATCCGAGCCTGCCCGCGAAGCTGAGCGCGGCGACCCTCAAGGGCACGCTGCGCAAGCGGCACCGGGCCTTTTCGGCCTGCTACGAGAAGATGGCGAACCGGCCGCCGGGGGCCACGACCGTGAAGACGTCGCTGGTCATCGGCGGCAACGGCCGGGTGAAGTCCGCCCGCATCACCAGCGGCGGCGGCACGTCGTCGGACGTCCAGTCCTGCATCGTCTCGGCCCTCCGGAGCACGACGTTCCCGAAGTTCCGGGACAAGCAGATGATCGTGAACTACCCGATCGTCCTCCGCTGAGCGCCCTCGAGACCCCGCCTGGGCCCCGCCGGACGGGGCGTCGGATTGTCGATTGACACCCCTGGGGGGCGCTGCTAGCTTCCCGCGTCCGCCGCGCGGACTGCTCGAGCAGGGCGGCTGAGAGCGCAGCCACGAGAAGTGAGGTAGCTCCATGGCACGAGGCTTGTTGGGTAGAAAGGTCGGCATGACCCAGGTGTTCGACCAGGACGGGAACCTTGTCCCGGTCACCGTGCTGGAGCTCGGCCCGAACCGGGTCGTCCAGGTGAAGCGGGCCGAGGGCAAGGACGGCTACGACGCCGTGAAGCTCGGGTTCGGCGAGGTCAGGCCGGAGAAGCTGACCCGGCCGGAGCACGGGGTCTTCCACCGGGCCGGCGTGGAGCCGACCCGCAAGGTCCGCGAGTTCCGCCTGAGCGCGGAGGAGCTCGAGGGGTTCGAGGTGGGCCAGGAGCTCACCGTGGACCTCTTCACGCCGGGCCAGCGCGTGGACGTGACCGGTACGACCAAGGGGCGCGGCTACCAGGGCGTCGTAAAGCGTCACGGCTTCAAGGGTGCCAAGGAGCACTCCCACGGCACGCACGAGTACAAGCGCCACGCCGGCGCCATCGGCATGGGCGCCGATCCGGCCCGAGTCATCAAGGGCAAGCAGATGGCGGGTCGGATGGGCAACGACCGCGTCACCGTGCGCGGCCTGACCGTCGTGGCCCTCCACCCCGAGGACAACGTCCTCCTCGTGAAGGGCGCCGTGCCGGGTGGGAAGAACGGCTACGTGACCGTCCGGGCCAGCAAGAAGCCCGCCGCGTTCGCATAGAGCACCGATCGACCGCGCGGACCGCGGGTCTCCGAGGGGTTTTCGAGTGGATCGGCCAGGCGCGAAGCGCCGGTGCCGCGTCCCGAGCCATGCCCGTTGGCATGGCGCAGCGGTCGCGGCAGGTCGAGGCGCCGAAAATCGCCGGTAGCCCAAAGGGAGCACGGTCTTGTTCGGTGCTCCAGACCGTCGGGATCGGCCGCCGGTCGATCCCCAGCCGCGAGGCCGCCGGAGACGGTGGTCTCGTTGCGTTTCAGCCCCCGGGGTGCTCGAGAGCGGCCACCACACCGCCCGCGAGCTCGCCCCGGTAGACCTCCTCGGCGGGTCCCTCCATCCAGGCCTGGCCGAAGTCCTCCTCGACGGTGATCGACAGGTCGCCGCCGGGGAGTGAGACGCGGATGGGCCGGTCGGCCGGGACGTGCCCGCGGAGGATCGCGGCGGCCGTGGCGGCGGTCGCGCCCGTGCCGCACGCCCGGGTCAGCCCGCAGCCACGCTCCCACACGGTCACGCGCAGGTGCTCCGGGCCGACGTGCTCCACGAACTCGACGTTGGTCCCGTTCGGCCAGTCGGGGTGGTTCGTCAGCGCGGGGCCGAGGCGCTCCGCGGTGGGCCGGCGGGCGTCGCCGAACAGCACCATGTGGGGGTTGCCCGTGCCCACGCCGACGGCCTCCAGGGCTTCGCCCGCGTGCTCGACGCGGACCCGGGTCGCGGGGCCCCGGCCCGTCATCGGGATGGCCTCGCGCCGGAACGTCGGCGCGCCCATGGCCACGCGCACGGAGGTCACGCTCCCGCGACGATCCGCGGTCCAGCGGCATGAAAGCACGCCCGCGATCGTTTCGACCGGCAGGGGGTTGGCCGACAGGCCGAGCACCTCCACCGCGTACTTCACCAGGCAGCGGATCCCGTTGCCGCACATCTCGGGGATCGAGCCGTCGCGATTGACCAGCTCCATGCGCAGCGAGGCCACGTCGGAGGGCCGCGGCAGGATGACGCCGTCGGCGCCGACGCCCGTGCCGCGCGCGCAGAGACTGCGCACGTCGCGCTCGGAGAGCGAGGCCATCCCCGTCATGCCGCCGGCGAACACGAGGAAGTCGTTGCCGAGTCCGTGGTACTTGTGAAAGCGCATGCGCCCGCTCCGCTCCCACGGCTCCGGGCCGTTCGTCGGCCTTGACATCCGTGAGCGGCCCACACTAACGGGGGGCCACCCCCCACGCAACGGAGTCCCATGAAGCGCCTCGTCCTCTGCACGATCGCCGCTCTGCCGACGCTCATCGCCGTGGATGCGGTGCAGGCCGCCGAGCGGGAGACCTGGGAGTACGCCTGGACGCGGACCCACGCCGGTGAGGTCGTGGGCGAGGAGAAGGCGAAGCAGGTCCGCACCGAGCGGGCCCGGTACCTCTCCGGGGAGGTCGCGCCGGCCGCCGAGGACGAAGCGCGACTGCTGACCCACGCCCAGCAGACCCCCACCGGCGAGCTGTTCAAGTACTGGCGCAAGAAGGACGTCCGACAGGGTCCGGAGCTCCGGGCCTTCCGGCGCGACGACCTCCTGCGCATCGTCGGCATCCACATGGAGCGCGAGCCGGCCGAGATCCCGGGCGGGCCCACCCGCGCCCTCTGGGATCCGGAGGCATGGCACAGCATCGCCACGTGGCTCCACCGCCTGGAGGGCCCGGAGGGCGCCGAGGTCCCGGTGCCCTGGGTCGACGTGCAGCGGGCCACCACCGGGACGGCCCGCGCCGTGCGGGAGACCGGGCGCCGCGCGATGGACGCCGACGGCGGCGAGCACCCGCTGCACGTGTGGCGGGTCGAGGGCCTCCTGCCCGGCGTCATGCGGATCTACGTGGACGCCGAGGGGCGCCTCGTGGGTGCGGAGGGCGGCGAGACGGGCCTGCTGCGCGCCGGCTGGACCTGGGCGCCGGGGGCCGAGGAGTCGGAGGTGCCGGGCCCCGAGATCCTGAAGGTCCCCGAGGCTGCGGGCGAGTCCGACCGAGAGGCCGCCGACCCGGACGCGATCGGCGACGACGGGGACGCTGCTCCGTCGGAGGAGCCTCCCGAGCCCGCCGAAAAGTCGGAGGACGCCGGGGAGGAGGAGGTGGGGCCGTCGGAGGAGCCTCCCGACCCGGCCGAGGAGGGCGACATGCCCGAGGATGCGAAGGAGGGCCCGTGAAGCACGTCTTCCTGATGGATCCCATCGAGGCGGTCCGCGTCGACAAGGACTCCACGTTCGCCCTCATGATGGAGGCCCAGCGCCGCGGCCACGAGGTGTTCTACAGCCTCGTGGACGACCTGTACCAGCGGGACGGTCGGGCCCGCACCACGGTCCGCCGGGTCACGCTGCAGGCGGTACAGGACGACCACGCCCGCCTCGGGGAGCCCGCCGACGTCGCCCTGGCCGGCGTGGACGTGGTGTGGATGCGCAAGGATCCGCCCTTCGACATGGGCTACATCTTCAACACCTACGTCCTGGACCTGGTGGCGTCGGACGCGCTGGTGGTGAACCACCCCCGGGGGCTGCGCGCCTTCAACGAGAAGGCCTGGGCCATGCACTTCCCCGACCTGGTGCCCGAGTCCCTCATCACCCAGCGCATGGACCTCCTCCGGGAGTTCGTGGAGCACCTGGGCGCCATCGTGGTGAAGCCCCTGGACGCCGCGGGCGGCGAGGGCGTCTTCATCGTCCGGAGGGACGACCCGAACATCAACGTCATCTTCGAGATGTCCACCCGCCACGAGGCCAGGAAGGTGCTCGCGCAGCGCTACCTCCCGGAGGCGAGGGAGGGGGACAAGCGCATCATCCTCGTCGAGGGGGAGCCCGTCGGGGCCATCCTCCGCGTGCCGCAGGGGGTGGACCACCGCGGTAACATCCACGCGGGCGCGGTGGTGGAGGAGGGGATCGTGACCGGCCGGGACCGGGAGATCTGCGCCGCCATCGGCCCCTGGCTCCGGGAGGCGGGTCAGATCTTCGTGGGCATCGACGTCATCGGGCGCTACCTCACGGAGGTGAACGTCACCAGCCCCACGGGCATCCACGAGATGAACCACTTCGACGGCGTCTCCGTCGAGGGGCGGGTGCTCGACGCCGTCGAGGCGCGCGTCGGGCAGCGATGAGGAGGCTCCTCCCGGCGATCGTCCCGGCGCTGATGATCGGCGCCCTGACCTCGCCGGAGGCCCTCGCGGCGCTCCCGCCCGTCGACCACCTCTTCGGGTGCCCCCTCCTGGCCCCCGCAGAGGAGTTCCGGCCGCCGGACGACTGGGAGGGCCACCCGCTCCCCGAGGTGGGCGCCGAGATCGCGCTGCCGCCGGGCTGGGAGCTGAAGTGGGAGCGGGGCGCGCCCGTCGTGGACCGGGAGCAGGTGGACATCGCGCTCCGCCGGGGACGGCTCGTGACGACCGAGCGACTCGCGTTCGTCAGGCACGCCGTGGAGCTTCGAGAGCTGGGGCCGAGCCACGCCGGACCCTCCTGCGAGGCCGCGCTCGTGGATCGCCTGCGGCAGGTCACCGGGTGGGACGCCCTGACGGTCGGCGTGTACGCCCGCCCGCTCGGCTGGCGGCGGCGCCACTTCGCCCTGTACGTGGGGCTGCCCGACGGCTCGCTCACGGTGGTGCTGCGGCTGCGCTGGGACAAGGACCCCTACGGCCCCGACCTGGCTCTCGTCCGTCGCCTTCTCGGCGGGATCCGCCCGATCACGATCCGCTCGGACGACCCCGGAGCAACCGGGCGATCCGCTCCGCGAGCTTCGGACGCGCGCTGATCTCCGGCTCCAGGCCCTCCTCGCGGAATCGCTCGACGGCGTCCCGGGCCTCCGCGTTGTCCGGGTTCGCGTTCAGGACCTGGTAGTACGCCGAGCAGGCCTCGTCCGCCTCCCCGGCGTGGTCGGCCATGCGCGCCCGGAAGAGCCAGGCGGACTCGAGTTTCGGGTCCAGGTCCAGGGCCTCGTCGAGGAGCGCGTCCGGCTTCGGCAGCCTCCGCCGGGACTCCTGCTCGGACACCAGGGCGCCGTAGGCGGCCCAGGCGAGGTACGAGCGATACTCCGGCTCGTCCGGGGCCCGCCCGATGGCCTCCCGCAGGAGCTCCATGGCCTCCAGCCACTGCTCCCGCGCCATGCGGATCTGGGCGGCCTTGAAGACCCCCTCCGCGTAGAACATGGCGTCCAGCTCGTCGCGGGACAGCCCTTCCTCGACCCGGTGGAGGGCGTCGTGCTCGCGGCGCCGCCGGAGGTCCGTGAGGGTGTCGTAGGCCTCCTGGCACCGATCCTGGAGTCGACGGAGCGCGGCCCCGGCCTCCCCGGGGAGGTGATGCCCGTGGAAGTTCTCCTCCCGATACCGGCTCGCGATCCGCTGCCACGCGGCCCGGATCCGGCTCAGCGGGGCGGTCGGCGGGACCCCTAGGAACTCGTAGCCGGTCATCCTCTCGGCCTGCCTCGCCGCCTCGATGAGGCCCTCGCCCACGAGGCCGCCCCGGAGGTCGGGGAAGCGCGCCGCGCGGCGCTCCGCGTCGTCCGCCTCCACGGGCGGCGGCGGGCTGATGACCGTGTGGGCCGTCCGCGAGACCCACGCCGGCCCTTCGGTCTGCCCGGCGGGCCCGGTCTCGGACGGCCCTGCCTCCGACCCGGTCTCGGCCTCGCTCGTCGCCACGGGGAGCCCGGGCCGTGTGATGGGCCGCCGGTGCCCGCCCGGCGCCGTCGTGGGCCGTCCCGGCGGGGCCGACGCGGGCGGCCGGGGGGCGGGCGACGCCGTGAGCGGCGGGCGGACCTCCGGGCGCAGGACGACCGGGCGGGGCTCCTCGCCCTGGAGGAAGACCATCCCGGCGAGCCGCATCGCGAAGACCTGGGCGACCGTCTCCTCCGGCGCGTCCGAGTCCTGCAGCAGCCCCGCCAGGGTGGGCGACGTGTCGATGAGCCCGGGGACGACGCTCCCCGGAAAGAAGCGCCGAAAGGTCGGGAACTGCACGAAGAACGCCCGGGCCCGCCGCAGCGGGACCTCCCACCGCCCCTGGAGGGCGTCGAATATGGCCCCGTACTCCGGGTGCTCGGCGCAGCACTCGAACAGGGCCTCGTACGGGGCGAGCACCAGGTCGCCGAAGTCGGGCGCGTCTCCCGGCGTGGGCTCCAGGTCCACGGCGGCCGTCAGGTGGAAGGCCCGCGCGAACACCAGGCGCGCCAGGTCCTCCTTGAGGTGCACCAGGCCGCGGGGATCCACGCGGTGCCGCTCCAGGAGGAGGGCCTCCAGGGTCCGCTCCTCGTCGGTGCACTCCTCCAGCCAGCGGTGGATGCGATCCCGCGGGAACAGCTCCTCGGTGATGAGGTAGGCGGGCAATGATCCGCCGACCTCGGTCGTCGTCGCATAGCGGACCACGCCGCCGTCCAGGTAGAGCTGGGTCCGCCCCTCGTCCGCATGGAGCGTCACCGTGCCGGTGAACGTCTCCCTCCGGAGGGACTCCAGGAGAGGCAGGAGCTCGTACGGATGGAGCGTGTCCTGGAACTGCATGGTCCCGCGCAGCCTACTGGAACGGCGAGTGCCGCCGCAATTCGGCCCCCGCGGCCGCTCCCGGTCCGTTGACCCCGCTCGCGTGGCCCCGGATTATCGGGGGGTCGGGCTCGCCACGAGCAGCCACGGAGGCCCCCGTTGTCCAATCGCCCGCTGCGTATCGTCCTCGTGCTGCTCGCCCTGCTGACGGCCGGCGGCGTGGGCGCACAAGCGGGCGGCGAGGAGGTGGAGCGCGACAGGCGGCTCGTGCACACCTATCGGCAGATGCTCGCCGAGGATCCCTACCAGGACTACGCCCTGCGGCGGCTCTTGGAGGTGTCCCACGCCGCCGGCGGGCTCCAGGGGCTCGTGGAGGCGTACCGGCAGCGGGTCGAGGAGGCGCCGGAGGACGCCGCGGCGTGGGTCGTCCTGGGGCACCTCCACCGGGCCGCGGATCGGGAGGACGAGGCCGTGGAGGCCTATCGGCGCGCGGCGGATCTCCGGGAGCGGGATCCGGGTCCACGGGCCGCCCTGGCGCGTCTGCACCGCCGGGCCCAGCGGTGGGACGAGGCGATCGCGGCCTGGGAGGAGGCCGTCGCGCGCACGCGTTCCCGTACGCGCAAGCAGGAGATCCTGAAGGCGGCGGCCGAGACCGCCCTGGAGGCCGGGCGTCCGGAGCGCGCCGAGGCCTGGTTCGAGAAGCTGACTGCGACGGAGCCGGGCAACCTCCACCTGCGCATGGAGCACGCCTCGACCCTCGCGCGGCTGGGGCACCCCGAGCGGGCCCTGGAGGCGTGGGAGGGCGTGCGGGAGCGGGCGGGACGCAAGCTGGAGCACCTGGTCGTCGTCTGGCGCGAGATGGCGGGCCTCCAGGAGCAGCTGGGACGCCTCGACGCCGCGGAGGCGACCCTGCGCGAGGCCCTGGAGGAGACGCCGCGGGGCCACTGGGCCCGGCCCGCCTTCGTGGAGGGCCTGGTGGACCTCTACCGGCGGCGCGACGCCCTCCGGGACCTGATCGCGGAGCTGGAGCCCCGGGCCGAGCGGAGCCGCGAGATCCGGCTCGTGGTGGCGCGCCTGTACGAGGAGGTCGGGGACGACGCTCGGGCCCTGGAGCTGTTCCGGCGGGCGGTGCGTGACCGCCCCCGGGACGTGGACGCGCGCTTGAAGGTGATCGAGATCCTGGAGCGGGTCGGTCGCACGGAGGAGGTCCTCGACGCCTACCGGGCGCTCATCCGCGTCGCCCCGCACGAGCCCCGCCACGGGCTGCGCCTCGCCGAGCTTCTCCTCCGGCGCGGACGGGTGGAGGAGGGGTTCCGTCGTCTGGAGCGCATGAGCCGGCGCCATCCGGGGGATCCGGGCGTCCACCAGCGCATCATCGACCTGACCATGCGCTACGGCGACGCGGGCGAGCGGGGCCGCATCGAGCGGGAGTACCGCATCCTCATGCGCCTGGAGCCCGGCGAGGAGGCCCACGTCATCAGCCTCGGGGAGTTCTACTGGGCCCGGGGGGACGAGGAGCGGGCCCACGAGCTGTGGAGGCGGCTGCTGCGGATGGGCGACGGCCCGGGAGAGGGGCACTTCCGGCTCGCCGAGGTCTACGCCGACCACGGGCTGCCCGGGAAGGCGTCCGAGCAGTTCGAGGCCGCGATCGCCGCGGAGCCCGACAACCCGCGCTATGCCCGAGCCTACGCCCTGTGGCTCGAGAGGCAGCGCCGCCATGGGGAGGCGCTGAAGCAGTGGGAGCGCGTCATCGAGGCCGCCCGCGCCGCCGACGAGGACGACCCGAGGAGGCGCGCGGCCGTCGCCGAGGCCCGCCGGCACACCATCACGCTCTGGGAGCAGACGGGGCGCCTCGGCGCCGAGATCCGCGACCTGGAGCGTCGCTTCGAGGCCGAACCCCCCGACGAGGAGGCCGGATATGCCCTCGCCCTGGCGCACCTGCGGTCGCGGCGCCTGGAGGACGCGGAGGCCGTGCTGGAGAGGCTCCGGCGCCTCGATCCGGACCACACGGCGGCGCTGCGGGCGCTGGAGGAGGTCTACACGCGGCAGAACCGCCTGGAGGACGCCATCTCCGTGCTGGAGGATCTCGCGAGGCTGGAGTCGCGCTCGGCCTACGAGCACCTCCACCGGGCGGCCGCCCTCGCCCTGGCCCTGGACGACGAGGAGCGCGCCCTGGCGTTCACGCGTCGCGTGGCGGACCTGAACCCGGCCGATCCCGGCGCCCACGTCCGGGTCGGAGAGCTCTTCCAGCGCCTGGGGCGCCTGGACGAGGCCGCGGAGGCCTGGCGCCAGGCCCTCGCCCTGGACCCCCGCAACGACGACATCCGCTTCCGGCTGGCGGCCGTGTACCGGGATCTGGACGAGCCGATCCGGGAGGAGCGCGTCCTCCTGGAGATCGTGCGCGAGTCCAACGACCCCGGCCACGTGCTCGAGGCCGGGCGCCGCCTCCTGAGCGTGGCCGCGCGCCAGGAGCGACTGGAGGACGTGGAGAGGGCCCTCAGGCCGCTGATCGGGGGACGCGGGCGCCGGGAGGACGTGCACCTGCACCTGGCGGTGGACCTGTACGAGACCCTGGCGCGCCGGATCCGCTGGTCCGACGCGCCCGAGGGGGAGCGCCGGGAGCGCGCCCGGAAGCTCGGGGAGCGGGCCCTCGAGCCGCTGCTCGACGCCCTCGACGGGGACGACGTGGCCACCCGGGCGCGTGCGTTGCGCGTCCTGCGGGTCACCCGTCCCCCCGGGGCCGTGCCGGCCCTCGCTCGCCTCGCCGGGGCGCCGGACGCCACGACCCGCATCCGCGCGGCGGTGGCCCTGGGAGGGGTGGGGACCGACTCGGCGGTCGAGGCCCTGGGCCGCCTGAGCGCCTCCCAGGACCGGGACGTCCGCGAGGCGGCCGTCTGGGCCCTGGGCCTCACGGGCACCCAGGAGGCGACGCGCTATCTCACGTCCGGGGCCGTGGCGGGCACGCCCCGGCTCCGGATGCTCACCGCGCTGGCCCTGGGCCGCACCGGCGGGCCGGAGGCCGTCGACGCCCTGATCCTCACCACGCGCGAGTCCCACCCGGGCCTGCGGCTGGCCGCCACCTGGGCCCTCGCCCGGCTGGCCACGCCGGAGACCCTGCAGCCTCTCGCCTCGGCGCTGCTCTCCGGGCGGCCGCGGGAGGCCCGCCTGGCCATCTGGGGACTCGGCCGCGCGGACACGGAGGCCGCGCGCGACACCCTCGTCGAAGCCCTGTGGAGCCGGGACGTGGAGGCCGGCGTCCGCGTCGCCGACGCCCTGCTCGGGCCGGGCCGGAGCGACGACAACGCCCGCCGGCTCGACGTGGCGTACGCGTCGATCGCGGATCCCGAGGAGGGGCGCCTGTCCCTCGACCTGGGCGGCGTGCTGGGACTCTCCGCCCCTCCTCGCCCGGGGAAGGCGGCGCGCCTGGACGCCCTCGAGGCGTTGGAGCCGGGTCTCCGCGCGCGGGTCTCCGCGCTGGTGTCCGGCAGCGAACGAGACCACCTCTCCGTGCTCCTCGAGGCCGTCGTCGCGGGCGACGGCGAGCTCGCGCTGCGCCCCCTCCTCCCCGCGGGGACGGCGCCTGAGCAGGCGTCCTCCATCGCGCGGCGCTTGCTCGAGCCTCACGCCGAGGCGCTGGCGGAGGGGGCCGCCGGGGAGTGGGGCCCCGCACTCCGGGCGCCCGCCCTGGACGTCCTGTCGAGGCTTGCCTCCGGGCCCTCGGCGCCGGAGGCTGCGTCCCGGGCCCTCCCGCTGGCGCTCGAGGCCTCCCGCGCCCCGGAGCCGGACGTGCGAGAGCAGGGGGTGCGCGCGGTGGGCCGGCTGGCGCCCCCGGATGACGAGGCCGCCGTGGCCGCGATCGTCCGGGCGGCCGAGCGTACCGAGGGCGCACCCTCGGACCCGCTCGTTCGGGCCTCGGCGGCCCGGGCCCTGGGTCGCTTCGAGCCGGGTCTGGTGGCCGAGGCCCACGCCCGGCTGCTCGGGGACCCGGATCCGACCGTCCGCAGGGCCGCGGTCGAGTCCGTCCACGTGGAGGGCCCGGGGGCGCTCGTCGACGCCGTGATCCGTCGCTTGGAGGACCCGGTCCCCGAGGTGGCGCTGGCCGCCCTGGAGCACCTGGCTCCTCTCGCCGACGCACCCCGGGTCCGCGCCGCCCTGGAGCGCACCGCGCGCTCCGCACGGCCCGGCCTCCGGGTGCGGGCCCGAGCGGTGCTGGGCGCCTCCCCGCCTCCCACCGGCGCGCCTTGACGGTCGTCGACGCCGCTTCCTATAGTCCCCGGACCTCCGGCGCCCCTGGGGGCGTACGGCTCCCGCGGAGGAGAGGGGAGGCCCGACCTCGATGAAGTGTCACGCATGCGGCCATCCGGTGGAACCGGACCACCGCTTCTGCGGGAACTGCGGCACGCCGGTGCAGCCGCAGCTCGCCGGCCGCCACGCCGAGAGCATCTACCACGACAGCGCTCCGATGGTGCGCCGGGCGCGGCTCCGCCTCATCCGCGGGGACGGCGGGGAGGGCATCACCTTCCAGCTCAACGCCGAGGAGCACGCCGCCGGCCGGAGCGAGGGGCCCATCCTCTTCCCCGACGACCCGACGGTCTCGCCGCTCCACGCGACGTTCTACTACCACGAGGGGCGGCTGTTCGTGCGGGACGAGGGGAGCCTCAACGGCACCTACATCCGCATCCACGAGCCGGTGCCCATCAGCGACGGCGAGGTCTTCCTCTGCGGCGAGCAGGTCCTGCGCTTCGAGCTGTTCCGCCCCACGCCGGTGAGCGTCGGCGACGACGGCGCCGTGTTCTGCGGCACGCCGGTCCCGCCGTGGCGCTTCCGGATCGTCCAGCTCGTGCGGGGTGGGGAGCACGGCCTCATCCACTGCGCCCGGAAGCGGGTGGTGAACCTGGGCCGCGAGGACTGCGACGTCGACTTCGCCTGGGACCGCTTCATCAGCCACTACCACGCGCGGATCGAGGAGCGGGACGGGGAGTACATCCTCAAGGACCTCGACAGCCGCAACGGCACCTACTTCCGCCTGAAGAAGGAGATCCCCCTGTCCAACGGGGACTACGTCTTCCTCGGGCGTCAGCTCCTGCGCGTCGAGTTCATCTGATCCGCGGCGGCGCCTCCGCCAGCCGGACGTCGCGCTCCTCGCCCGCGCCCGAGTGCCTGGACGCGGGTTCTTCGGTGGTCGCAGCGGGGCCGGTCGTCTCCGTCGCCAGGCTCCGGTACAGCAGCCATCCGGCGACGGCGACCGCCGCGCTGAGCAGGATGGCCAGGAGCCACACGCGGGCCGAGCGGAGGCCTCCGCCGTGCCGCCGGAAGCTGCCCGCCGTCCTGGGCCCGAGCGGCGAGACCAGCGGGGCGTCGGGTGGAGCGGTCTCCGCGGCCGCCGCCACCGCCGCGGCCGCCTCCGCCGCGCTCATCACCCCCGTGGGCCGCGGCTGGGGGGATGCCCCCGACGCGGGCGTCTGCGACCGGGGGGCGTCCGCCATGACGGGCGGGCGCATGTCCACCATGGTCGGATCGTCGTCGCGCCGGTCCTCCGCCCGGATCCGCGCGGCCTCGATGTCGCGGTCGATCCGCTCCAGCTCGGCCACCAGGTCCAGGGCGCTCTGGGGCCGGGCCTCCCGGTCCTTGGCCATGAGCGACAGGGCGAGGGCCTCGAGGCCCTGCGGCACGTCCGGGACGATCTCCCGCGGCGGGGCCGGGTCCTTGCCCAGGTGCTGGCTCACGACGGCCAGGGGCGAGTCCCCGTCGAAGGGCAGCCGGTTCGTCAGGAGCTGGTAGAGGAGGACGCCGAGGGCGTAGAGGTCCGTGCGGCCGTCCAGGGTCTCGCCGCGCGCCTGCTCGGGGCTCATGTACTCCGGCGTGCCGCAGACCACGCCGGCCACGGTCTGGAAGGTGTTCGCCGCGGCTGCCTTGTCCTGGAGCTTGGCGATGCCGAAGTCGAGGACCTTCACGAAGTCCTTCATGTTCCGGCGATCTTCCACCACGATGTTCTCGGGCTTGAGGTCCCGGTGGACGACGCCGGCGGCGTGGGCCTCGTCGAGGGCCAGGGCGATCTGCTTGACGATGTGGACGGTCCGGCGCGCGTCCAGGGGGAACTCCCGGAACAGCACCTCCGCCAGGTCGCGGCCCTTCACGAACTCCATCGCGATGTACAGGGACCCGTCCTCGGCCTCGCCGAAGTCGATGACCTGGATGCAGTTGGGGTGGTTGAGCAGGCTCGCGGCGCGGGCCTCCCGGTGGAAACGCCGGGCCAGCGTCGGATCCACCAGGAGGTGCCGGTGGAGCAGCTTGATGACCACCGTCTTGCCGAGTGAGAGCTGCTCGGCCTTGTAGATGGTGCCCATGGCCCCGGTGCCGATGATGCCGAGCAGCCGGAAGTTGCCGCCCACGGTCCGGCCGAGCATGGGGTCGCGCGGTCGGGGCCGCGCACTCTCCGGCGCCCCCAGCCTGGTGCCGCAGTGGGGGCAGAACCGGAGATCCGCCTCCATCGGCTCGGAGCATGTCGGACAGGCGTTCAACGCGGCGGCTCCCTCCCGGGCGCACCCGGGCCCCTCCTCTTAACGCCGGGACCCGCGTTTTACAACCTGGACCCCCGCCTATCGAGGACGGGGAGCCGGGGGATCCCCGACCACGACGCGGACGCCCGCGAGGCGATCGTAGAGGGTGCGCCGCTCCGGATCCGCGAGCCACCAGAGGTGTCCGATCCCGAGTCCCAGGAGGCTCGCCGCCCGCAGCAGCGCGTGGACGAGCGCGCGGGCGAGGCCCGGCCGTCGCCCGTCCGGGCCGACGATCCGCAGGGCGAGCAGGCGCTTTCCGGGGCTGCCGCCCCACGCCAGGGTCCCCACCAGGTGCCACGCGACGAGGACGCCGAGGGCCACGGCGGCGGGCCCGAGCGCGCGCCCCGGGGCCGCGTTCAGGACGTCCACCACGCGGTCGAGGGCGTTCCAGCGGCTCGGGGGCAGCGTCGCGTCGCCCCACGAGGGCAGCGCCAGGGTGGCGGCCCCCGCCAGGGTGAGCGCGGGCACGAGGTCGAACAGGGCGGCGAGGCCGCGCCGGACCAGTCCCGGCGTGCGGACCTCCACGACCGGGCGCTGGGCGTCGACCGTCATGGACGAGAGGCTCGGGCCAACGGGGCGGGCGGTCAAGCGTCTCCCCCGTCGCCGCGAGGTGGATGGGCGAACAGCGACCGGCGCAGGTCCTCGGCCTGCTCCTCCAGGTGCTCGGCCTCCCGGGCGCAGAACTCGCCGACGGCGTCTCGGAGTCCCTCGTGGCCGATGTGGTGCGCGCTCCACGTGAACGCCGGCAGGAACCCGCGCCCGAGCTTGTGGCCTCCGCCGCCGGCGCCCGCCTCGAAGACGCCGACGCCCTGTCGGATGCAGTCCTCGATGGGCGCGTAGGCGCAGACCTCGAAGTGGAGGAAGGGGATCTCCTCGTCGCAGCCCCAGTAGCGGCCCCAGCGGTGGGCCCCCTTCTGGAAGTTCACGGAGCCGGCCACCACCTCGTCGCCCCGGCGCGCCAGCACGACCTGCAGCCGGTCCCGCATGCGCTCCCAGAGCAGGGCGAAGAAGCGCTCGTTCAGGTACTGGCGCCCCCAGAGGAACTTCTCCACCGTCGAGAGGTAGAAGCGGAAGGCGTGGGGCAGGTCCTCGTCCCGGACCTCGCGTCCCGTCCGGGAGATCACCTCGACCCCGGCCTCCGACACCCGGCGCCGCTCGCGGCGGATCTGGTTCCGGCGCTTGGAGCGGAAGCGCGCGAGGAAGTCGTCGAACGATCCGTACCCCTCGTCGCGCCAGTGGAACTGGAGGCCGGTGCGGGCGACGAACCCCATGTCCGCGGCCAGGTCCCGCTCCCGCTCCGTGCAGAACAGGACGTGCACCCCGCCCGCTCCAACGTCTTCGGCGACCCGCAGCGCGCCCGCCAGGAGCGCCCGACGCACGCCGTCCGCCTGCTCGGCGGAGAGCGCGGGATCCACGAGGAGACGCGGCCCGGCCGCCGGCGTGAACGGCGTCGCGATCACGAGCTTGGGATAGTAGCGGATGCCGCTCCGGGCCGCGGCGTCGGCCCAGGCCCAGTCGAAGACGAACTCCCCCATGGAGTGGGTCTTCAGATAGGCCGGGGCCGCCCCGACGAGCGCCTCGGTCCCCGGCTCGCGGGCCGTGAGCACGGTGGGCCGCCAGCCGGTGCCCGCGCCCACGCAGCCGGACTCCTCCAGGGAGGCCAGAAAGGCGTGCTCGAGGAACGGCGGGGCGCCGGCGACCAGACGATCCCACTCGCCGGCCGGCACGGCCCCGACTCCCTCGACGACTCGGACGGTCAGGGGCGGCGGGTCAGCGGGCACGCCGCAGATCGTCGGCCAGCTCGCTCAATCCGTCCAGGCTCCGGCGCGCGGCCTCGTGGAAGGCGGCCCGCACCATCACCCGGTCCAGGGCCCGGCCGGCCACGGTCGGGACGCGATAGGCCAGGTGATAGGCCACGTGGGTTCCGGCCGGCCCGGGCTCCAGGTCGACGGACACCCGCAGGTCCTCCACGCCGGTCCCCGCCGGCATGTGGACGCGCCACGCCACGTGCCGGTCCTCCTCGACGGCGAGGACCTCGTGCCGGGTGGGCATCTCCTGGTCCGCGATGGTCACCGCCGTGTCCCAGGAGGCGCCCTCGACGGCTCGGGGATTGTCCCCGACGCTCTCGACGTCCGTCGTCAGGGCGTCCCAGCGCGGCCAGTGCTCCGGCGTCGCCAGGGCGGGCCAGATGGTCTCGACGGGCACGTCGACCGTCCCCTCCTCCGTGACGGCGACCTGCTCGGGGGCGTGGACGGCCCACATGAACAGCAGGGAGACCAGGGCCGCGAAGGTCCCGATCGTGCCGCCCAGGGTCACGAACACCGGGCGCGGCTTGCGCAGCCCCATGAGCGCGTCGATGGCGTTGGCCAGCGCTGCGCCTACGAGGAGGGCCGGCGGGATCGCCAGGAGCGCCCACACGCCCGGCCAGCCCCAGGCGATGGTGGCCACGAGGACGAGCGCGGCCGCGACGACGGCGATGGCTGCAAGCTGGCGCATAGGGGCCTCGACGACGGGCGCGCGGCAGACCGGCGCCGCGCGTGGGCGGTGGCTTAGCAGGGGGCGGCGAGCCGGGCAACACCCGAGTGTCGCGCGGGGTCGCCGCGGACCGGGGCCCAGCCTCAAAGTCCTACACATCTCGGGATGCCGCGGCCTCGCGGACCATCGCGCGCCAAGCCGCCAAGCCGCCAAGACCCGAAGGCCAGCGAACCGCTTGCACACAGGTTCGGCTGAGACTGTCGGGTCACCGGCAGGCCCGCAGC
>JBNJGB010000021.1:0-39109 GCA_051747385.1 Myxococcota bacterium | reverse complement strand
GAGCACGCGGGGCCGAAGCATGCCGTCTTCCTTTGCGTCTTCGCGTCTTTGCGCGAGCCCTTCGTCTTGCGACGCGTGACGAACTGCGAGGGGGCCAGCCTCACAGTCCTACACATCTCGGGATGCCGCGGCCTCGCGGACCATCGCGCGCCAAGCCGCCAAGCCGCCAAGCCGCCAAGACCGGAAGGCCAGCGAACCGCTTGCACACAGGTTCGGCTGAGACTGTCGGGTCACCGGCAGGCCCGCAGCGAGCACGCGGGGCCGAAGCATGCCGTCTTCCTTTGCGTCTTCGCGTCTTTGCGCGAGCCCTTCGTCTTGCGACGCGTGACGAACTGCGAGGGGGCCAGCTTGACACCGCGTCGGGCCTGCCGGGAAGATGAAACGCGCGCCAAAGCAGCGCCTCCCAGCCCCCCAACCGGAGCTTCATGAGCCGCGACACCTGTCCGACCTGCGGGATCCCCTGGCCGAACTTCTGCCCTCGCGACGGCACGAAGCTCGAGGGGCCGTGGACGTGCCCGAACGCCGTGGCCGAGGTCTCCGAGGAGCCGGACACGGAGGACGGCGACCGCCCGGCCGTCGCCCCCGGGGCCGCGCGGGACCCGGACGCCACCGTCCTGGAGACGCCCGCCGTGCCGGCCTCGTCCGCGCGCGACTGGATCGCGAAGCGTGCCGAGAAGGCCAAGAAGGCCGCGGGCCAGGACCCCGACGACGTGAAGACGGTCGTCGACATGGAGGCCGTGACGCCCCCCGGCCGCCGCGATCGGCCCAGGACCCGGCCCGCCAAGCGCGACAAGCGCCTGTCCGAGCGCGCCCTCGGGCGCATCGCGCAGCGGGTGAAGGGCGAGGTCTCCGAGGAGCGCAAGCCCGTGGCCCGGGGCGGGACCAGCCCGAGCGAAGAGGCCGCCCCGGAGCGCGCGGCGACGGGCAAGGGCAAGGGCAAGGGCAAGGGTAGGAGGCGGGACGAGTTCTCCGAGACCCAGTGGTTCATGAAGGGGCTGGAGGTGGACGCCGACCTCCTCGAGACGGTCGACGAGGACGAGTACAAGCGCGACGAGTCCATCTCCGAGGACGAGCGGCAGCAGTACACGCTTCGCGACGAAGACGAGGACTAGCCGGTGCAGGACGACAGCGCATATCTCTTCTGGACGGACGCCCACGGCGGCGTCCGGCGGACGCGCGTCGGGCAGCGCCCGGTCACCATGGGCTCCGGCCGCATGTGCGTGGTGTCGCTGCCCGAAGGAGGCGCCGCCGCGGTCCACGCCGTGGTCGAGCGGGAGCACGACCGCTACGTGGTGCGCCGGCTGTCGCGGACCCACGACCTGGTCGTGGGCGACGGCCCCGTGGAGGAGGCCACGCTCCGGCATGGGGATCGCATCCACCTCGGTGACGCCGAGGTCATCTTCCTAGAGTCGCGCGTCTTCGCGCCGAGCACCCTGGAGCTGAGCCTCCGCCTGGAGGATCGGGACACCTTCGTCCACTTGGAGATCCCCGGCACGATCACGGTTTTGGGGCGCTCCGAGGGCGACGTCCTCGTGGATGACGCCTCGGTGTCGCGCCATCACCTGGAGATCGAGAACTTCGGGGACGGGATGCGCTGGGTCCGGGACCTGGACTCCACCAACGGGAGCGAGCTGAACGGCGAGCCCCTGGAGCACCGGATGCCATTGGAGCCCGGCGACCTCCTGCGCGCCGGCCGCGTGCTCGTCAAGGTGGAGGCGGGAGGGGAGATCCCGGAAGCCCTGGAGTCCCCGCCCCAGCAGCGCGTCACCTTCGACGAGGACCGCGCCACCGCGTAGGCCGACGAACGCCGGGTTGCCTCCACGACGTGGGGCGCCGGTGTCCTCGCCCGTCAAATCGGTCACGAGTCGCCGAGAGCGGGCGAAACGTGGACGTGGTCGTGTTCGGGCTCACCGGGCACGCTGTTCGGCCCCATCCGGACAGGGCCGCGGCCGGGGCCGACTGCGCTCCTATTGGCAGTCGCACTGCAGGCCGACGTCGTACGGCACGTCCTTCTGCGACTGTGCGGATACCACCAGCCAGGCCGGGGAGAGGCCGGACAGCGGGAAGCTCGTCGACTGGGCGAAGACGGCGGTGGAGTCGACGCAGGCGTCCAGGCCGCATGCAGGCCCGGCGAGCATCGCGTCGGCGAACAGCCCCTCGCTGGTGTCCACGACGAACTCGGCCGTGCAGTCCGCGGGCACGGTCGCCCCGTACAGGCCGTGCGGCCCCTCCAGGGCGATGTCGCTGTCGTCGCCACAGGGGATCGCCTGGTCGGCGAACGTGCTCACGCCCTGGGCCAGGGTCTCTCCGGTCAGCATGTCGCCGCACTCCAGCATGATGGCCTCGGGGCAGCCCCCGCCGCACTCGACCTCGTCTCCGCAGTCCTCGACGTCGTCGCAGTCGGTCAGGCCGTCCTGGTCGTCGTCGATGCCGTTGGCGCAGTCCACCTCGAAGTCGCAGCTGGGCAGGTCCACGCAGTCCGGGTCCAGGCAGTCCGGCAGGCCGTCGCCGTCGTCGTCGACGCCGTTGTCACAGACGTGCTCGAAGTCGCACACGAACGAGTCGCTGCAGTCCTTGTCATTGCAGTCGACGGGGGTCCCGTCGCCGTCGTCGTCGAAGTCGTTGCCGCACAGGGCCTCGACGTTCGTGCCGCAGCAGTTCACGGCGAGGCGGACGTCGCCCGCGTAGCCGTTCCGGCCGTCCACCACCACCAGCCAGTCCGCGCCGGCCGGGAGGTTCATGGCCAGGTCGCCCTCGCCCGCGTCGTCCATGAAGCCGACGCCCAGGCAGTCATCCGGCCAGCAGATGCCCTGGGCCTTGTCGAGTACCACGACGTCCACGAAGTCCGCGGCGTCCTGGCTCGGGTCGGGAAGCTCCACGGTCAGCTCCATGTCCGGGCAGTCGAAGGAGTTGGTGTTCTGGATGCGGAACGTGCGCTCCCAGCCGGTGGAGCCGTCCATGGCCCCGTCGCACCCGTACCCGTCCATCGTGTTCGTGCCGCCGTCGTTCAGGGTGATGTCGACCGCGTCGCCGCACGACAGGTTCCCGAGTAGCTCGTTGTCGGGCCCGCCGCAGTCCATGGGGCAGACCTGGGTGCCCTGGCAGGTGCCCTGGAAGCACTGGTCGGACTCCGTGCACAGGTTGTCGTCGTCGCACGGCTCGAAGTCGTCGGCCGGCATCACCTCGCACTCCCCGGTCTCGGGGTCGCAGAGGTTCGCGAGGCACTGCTCGTCGATGGGATCGCACTCCACGACGGGGGCGGTCGAGGGGACGCACTCGCCCTGCACGCACTCGTCGGACTCCCCCGTGCAGAGGTTCGTCGTCAGGCACGACTCGGCGGACTGCCACCGCATGCAGCCCTGGTCGTCCACGACGCACTCCTCGACGACCTCGCCCTCGGTGGCGCAGCGCCGCTCGCCCTCCTCCTCGCAGGGGTCGTCGGGCGGCGTCGGGCACGTGGGGACCGTGTCGGGCTGGCCGGCGTCCGCGTCACCGGCCGTGTCGGGCTCGCCGGCGTCCGCGTCATCGGCCGTGTCGGGCTCGCCGGCGTCCGCGTCATCGGCCGTGTCGGGCTCGCCGGCGTCCGCGTCATCGGCCGTGTCGGGCTCGCCGGCGTCGTCCGTGTCCTCGCCGGCGTCGTCCGTGTCCTCGCCGGCGTCGTCCGTGTCCTCGCCGGCGTCGACGTCGTCCGCCGCGTCGTCCAGCGCGTCCACGACCCCGCCGTCACCCGTCACGCCGTCGCCGGCGTCCGCGGAGACGTCGCCTCCGCCGGGGATGTCCCCGAAGCCGATGCCCTCGCCATCCCCACCCCCGCCGCAGGCGGCCAGGGCGAGCGCAGATCCCGAAACGATGCAGATGAGCCTGTACATGAGCGGCATCATAGCAACGGCGAACGCTGGGTGCCACGCCCGCCGCACATCGGCATTCCGGGGCGCTGGAACCGGACCGCCGGCGGGGATCCGTCGAGCCGGGGGACCCGAGGGGGGCCGGCCAGTGACTCCTTGCCCGTCGCGCCCGCGGGACGTATGTTGACGGAGTCGCGGCCGACCCACGGTCTCGAATCGACTCCCGACCCCTGCGGGGACCGACCTCCGAACACGCCATGACACCCGAGCGCTGGCTCCGCGAGGCGGATCGAGCCGACGGCCGGCTGCCGTGCGCGCACTCCCGGAGCCCGCTAGACGGACCGAGCGGATCAACGCGTCGCGCGTCTCCCCCCTGACGACGCGGCACGCGAGGAGAGAGCTGACGATGGGGAATCCGATCGACACCGTCCTTCAGGGCACGAACGCGCTCTACCTGGAGGAGGTGCTTCGTCGCTACAAGGAGGATCCGAACTCGGTGGATCCGAGCTGGCGTGAGTTCTTCGAGCGCGAGGGTCGCTGGCTCGCCGAGGGCCCGCCTCCCCAGGCGGATCCCGGGTTCCGGGCGCGCAGCATCTTCGCCGGGTCGGGTGAGGGGGCCGAGACCGCCGAGGCCGAGCTGGAGACCATCCGCTCCCAGGGTCGCGTCTTCCAGCTCATCAACGCGTACCGCGTCCGCGGCCACCTGCTCGCCGATCTGGATCCCCTGGGCCTGAACAGGGGCTGGAAGCACCCGGAGCTGGACCCCTACTATTGGGGCTTCACGTCCCAGGACATGGACCGGGAGTTCTCGACGGTCTTCCTGAAGGGGCCCCAGCGGATGAGCCTCCGCCAGCTCCTGGCCCACCTGCGCGAGACGTACTCCCGCACCATCGGCGTGGAGTTCATGCACATCCACGACATCGAGGTGAAGGAGTGGCTCCAGGAGCGCTTCGAGCGCTCCAAGAACCACTGCACCCTCGATCCGGACACGATGGTGTTCATCCTGGAGCAGCTCTCGGCCGCCGAGGCGTTCGAGGACTTCCTCCATACAAAGTACCGCGGCGCCAAGCGCTTCTCGCTCCAGGGGGCCGAGTCCCTCGTCCCCATGCTCTCGCTGATGATCGAGGACATGGCGAAGACGGGGGTCCGAGAGATCGTCTTCGGGATGGCCCACCGCGGGCGCCTCAACGTCCTGGCCAACATCCTGGAGAAGGACCCGCGCGGCGTCTTCAAGGAGTTCGAGGATCCGGACCCCGAGGACATGCTCGGCCGCGGCGACGTCAAGTACCACATGGGCCACTCCAGCGACATCCGGACGCGCTTCGGCGACGACGTCCACCTGTCGCTGACCTTCAACCCGAGCCACCTGGAGGCCGTGGACCCGGTGGTCATGGGCCGCGTCCGCGCCAAACAGGATCGCGACGGCGACGTGGAGCGGCGGCGCTGCGTCCCGGTCCTCATCCACGGCGACGCGGCGTTCTCCGGGCAGGGCGTCGTGGCCGAGACGATGAACATGATGAAGCTGGACGCCTACACGGCGGGCGGCACCATCCACATCATCGTCAACAACCAGATCGGCTTCACGACGCTGCCCGAGGACGGGCGCTCGACGCCCTACTGCACGGACCTGGCGCGCATGGCCCAGTGCCCGATCATCCACGTCAACGGCGAAGATCCCGAGGCGGTGGTCCACGCGGCGCGCGTGGCATCGGACTTCCGTCAGACCTTCGGTCGGGACGTGATCATCGACATGTACTGCTTCCGGCGGTTCGGTCACAACGAGGGCGACGAGCCGACCTTCACGCAGCCGCTCATGTACAAGGAGATCGCGCAGCACCCGCCCGTGCACGAGGTGTACGGCGAGGGCCTGGTGGAGCGCGGCCTCATCGAGGCGGAGAAGGTGGAGGCCATCTTCCGCAGGAAGCACGACGACCTGGACGCCGAGCTCCAGGAGGTCCGCGCCGGCAACGGCGTCGAGGCGCCCGTCGACGAGCCGCTCCGCGGTGTCTGGGACGGCTACACCGGCGGCCCGGAGGCCGACGCGCCGGACGTGGAGACCCACATCTCGCGGGATCGCTTCGAGCGGGTCGTGCGCGGGCTGGTGGAGCTCCCCGAGGACCTGAAGATCCACCGGAAGCTGCAGCGCCTCCTGAAGCGCCGCGCCGCGCCGCTCGAGGACGAGGACGCGCCCCTGGCGTGGGGCATGGGCGAGCTGCTGGCCTACGGGGCCCTGGTCCTGGACGGCCACCCGGTCCGCCTGACCGGACAGGACTCGCAGCGCGGCACGTTCAGCCACCGCCACGCCATCCTCACGGACACGGAGACGGGGCGGCCCTACTCGCCCCTGAACAACCTGTCGGAGGAGCAGGCTCCCTTCGAGATCCACAACAGCCTGCTGTCGGAGGCCGGCGTCGTCGGGTTCGAGTTCGGCTACAGCCTGGACCGCCCGGAGGGGCTGACCGTCTGGGAGGCCCAGTTCGGCGACTTCGTCAACGGCGCCCAGGTGATGATCGACCAGTTCATCGTCGCCTCCGAGGACAAGTGGAACCGCCTGTCCGGGCTGACGATGCTCCTGCCCCACGGCTACGAGGGCCAGGGCCCCGAGCACTCCTCGGCGCGCCTGGAGCGCTTCCTCCAGCTCGGCGCGGAGGACAACATCGTGGTGGCCAACGTCACCACGCCGGCCCAGATGTTCCACATGCTCCGCCGGCAGGTCCTGCGTCCCTGGCGGAAGCCGCTGGTGGTGATGACGCCGAAGAGCCTGCTCCGGCACAAGCTCGCCGTGTCCCGCATGAGCGACTTCACGGGGGGCCGGTTCCACAAGGTCATCGCCGAGGATCAACTGGAGTCCGTCGACCGGGTGGAGCGGGCGGTGCTCTGCTCGGGCAAGGTCTACTACGACCTGCTCAAGCGCCGTGAGAAGCTGGAGGACCAGACGACGGCCCTCATCCGGGTCGAGCAGCTCTATCCGCTCCCCGAGGACGAGATCCACGAGGCGCTCGGCCGGCTCGGGGACCTCCGCGAGATCATCTGGTGCCAGGAGGAGCCCGCCAACATGGGGGCGCGCAACTACCTGCACCCGCGCTTCGCCCGGATGTTCGAGGACGGGCCCCCGGTGCGCTGGGTCAGCCGGAGCGCCAGCGCCAGCCCGGCCACCGGGTCGCACAACGCGCACGACATCGAGCAGGAGAAGCTGCTCGAGGAGACCTTCGGTACACAGGGAGAGGACTGATGGCGACAGACGTCACCGTGCCCGAGCTCGGTGAATCGATCACCGAGGGGACGGTCCTGGAGTGGCTCGTCGAGGCAGGCGAGCGGGTGGAGGTGGACCAGGACATCGTCGCCCTGGAGACCGACAAGATCACCGTCAACGTGCCCGCCCCGGTGGGCGGCGTGCTCTTGGAGCAGGTCGCCGCCGAGGGCGAGGACGTCGAGGTCGGTGCGGTCGTCGCCCGGATCGACGAGTCCGGCACGGCGGAGGCGAAGCCCTCCAAGAAGGAGGAGCACGCCGCGAAGGAGGCTCCTGCCGAGGACGAGCCCGCTGCGCAGGAGGCTCCCGCCGAGGCGAAGCCCGCGGCGAAGGAGGCGGTCGCGAAGGGGAAGACGCGGGAGGAGGGCGCCGAGGAGACGCCGATGATGCCCGCGGTCCGGCGCATGGTCCGGGAGCACGGCCTCGACCCCTCGGGGATCGAAGGGACCGGGCGCGGCGGCCGCATCCTCAAGGAGGACGTGCAGCGTCACCTGGAGGGGGCGAAGGCCGACGAGCCGAAGGAGGCCGAGGAGGAGCCGAAGAAGGCCGAGCGGAAGCCCGTCGCCGCCCCGACGCCGAAGCCGCCGGCCCGGGCGGTGGAGGAGGGAGACGAGCGCGAGGACATCGTCCCCATGAGCAAGCTCCGCCGACGGATCGCGGAGAACCTGGTCCAGGTCCAGCAGAACGCGGCGCTCCTGACGACCTTCAACGAGGCCGACATGGGCGCGGTGATGGCGCTCCGGAAGCGCTACAAGGACCGCTTCAAGGAGAAGTACGGGATCAAGCTCGGCTTCATGTCGTTCTTCGCCAAGGCCGCCATCGAGGCCCTCAAGGAGTTCCCGGCGGTCAACGCGGAGATCCGCGACCAGAACATCGTCTACAAGAACCACTACGACATCGGCATCGCCGTCGGCGGCGGCCGGGGCCTGGTCGTGCCCGTCATCCGGGACGCGGATCGCCTCAGCTTCGCCGACTTCGAGTGGCGGCTCGCCGAGGTCGTGGACAAGGCGATGAACAACCGCCTGGCCCTGGACGACCTCCAAGGGGGCACGTTCACCATCTCCAACGGCGGCGTCTACGGCTCCATGCTGTCGACGCCCATCCTCAACCCGCCCCAGTCGGGCATCCTGGGCCTCCACAAGATCCAGGAGCGCCCGATGGCCGTGGACGGGGAGGTGGTGATCCGCCCGATGATGTACCTGGCGCTGACCTACGACCACCGCATCATCGACGGTCGCGAGGCGGTGCAGTTCCTCACCCGCGTCAAGGAGTGCATCGAGGACCCGGAGCGCCTCCTCGTCGAGGTCTGAACCGGCGTCCCCGCGCCCCCGCCCTCGGGGCGGCGCCCGCCGCTCCCCCACCCCTGCATCCAGGAAGCCCTCCAAATGCCTGAGACCCGCTACGACCTCGTCGTGATCGGAGCCGGACCGGGCGGCTACGTGTGCGCCATCCGCGCCGCGCAGCTCGGCCTGAAGGTCGCCTGCGTGGAGAAGTGGCCCACGCTCGGCGGCACGTGCCTGAACGTCGGCTGCATCCCGTCCAAGGCGCTCCTCGAGTCGTCCGAGCGCTTCGAGACGAGCCGCGAGCACATGGCCGAGCACGGCGTGAAGATCGGCGACGTCGACCTGGACCTGTCGACCATGCTCGGCCGCAAGGACGACATCGTCGACAAGCTGGTCGGCGGCGTCGAGATGCTCTTCAAGAAGAACAAGATCCACTGGGCGAAGGGCTTCGGCCGCATCCGCGACGCCCACACGGTGGTCGTGGAGGGCGAGGGCGACGAGGAGGAGGTCCTCGAGGCCGACGCCATCGTCATCGCCACGGGCTCCGAGCCCGCGTCCCTGCCCGGCGTGGACTTCGACGGCGAGCGCGTCGTCAGCTCCACGGAGGCCCTGACCTTCGAGGAGGTCCCGGAGCGGTTCGTGGTCGTGGGCGCCGGCGTCATCGGCCTGGAGCTGGGCTCGGTCTGGCGGCGCCTGGGCTCCGAGGTGACGGTGCTGGAGTACCTCGACCACATCCTGCCCGGCGTGGATCGCGAGATCGGCAAGGAAGCCCACAAGATCCTGACGGGTCAGGGCCTCGGGTTCGTCACCGGCGCGAAGGTGCACACCGCCGAGGTCGGCGACGACGGCGTGACCCTGAAGTGGGACGACGCCGACGGCGAGACCCACGAGATCGAGGCGGACCGCGTCCTGGTGTCCATCGGCCGGCGCCCCTACACGGACGGGCTCGGCTGCGAGGACGTGGGGATCGAGCTGGACGAGCGCGGGCGGATCGCCGTCAACGGGGACTACGAGACGTCCGTGTCCGGGATCTTCGCCATCGGCGACGCGACCCCGGGCCTCATGCTCGCCCACAAGGCGTCCGACGAGGGGATCGCCGTCGCGGAGCTGCTGGCGGGCCACGAGGGGCACGTCAACTACGACGCGATCCCCACGATCATCTACACCCACCCCGAGATCGCCGGCGTGGGGCGCACCGAGGAGGAGCTGAAGGACGAGGGCGTCCCCTACCGGAAGGGGAAGTTCCGCTACGTCGCCAACGGGCGGGCCCTCGGCCTCGGAGAGACGGAGGGCCAGGTGAAGATCCTGGCCCACGCGGACACGGATCGTATCCTGGGCTGCCACATCGTCGGAGCGCGCGCCGGGGATCTCATCGCCGAGATCGCCGTCGCGGTGGAGTTCGGCGCCAGCGCCGAGGACATCGCGCGTTCGGTGCACGCGCACCCGACGCTCGCCGAGATCGTCCGGGAGGCGGCGTTCGACGTCGACCGCCGGGCGATCCACAAGTAGCCACCGCCGCGGCGCAGCCTCCGGGGTCCTCCCGAGGCCCCGGAGCGCCGTCATTGCCCACGCCGCGAGGAGGACGAACCCCATGGCCTACGCCCCGATGTTCGAGATGTGGAGCCGGGAGGAGGACGACGTGTCGTTCGACATGGTCCTCGACCTCGGTCACGGCGAGGACTTCCCGCTGTCCGGCCACCCCTGGTTCTTCGGCGTCCGCATCCCGATGGCGGAGACCGACGACGAGGGGCGCCCGACCGAACCCGAGCTGAAGCGCCTGGACCTCGTGGAGAACCGGGTCCGGGAGATCGTGCGGGACAGGGATGGCCTGTACGTCGGCCGTCGGACGGGCGGCGGCGCGCGGGATCTCGTCTTCTACATGCCCGATCGCCCGTCGGCGACCCAGGACCGCGTGCGCGCGTCCGTCGGCACCGACCTCCTGTTCATCGGCCGGGAGGACCCGGCCTGGGAGGCCTACGAGGCGATGCTCCCGAAGGCCCGTGAGTGGCGCCAGATCGAGGATCGCAAGGGCATCCAGGCGCTGCTCAACGCAGACGCCGATCCGGCCAAGGAGCACCGGATCGAGCACCGGATCGAGACGTCGAGCCGGAAGGGCGCGGAGGCGCTGGTGAAGCTCCTCGAGAAGATGAACTTCGAGGAGGTGGGGAGCCACGGCAAGCGCCCCGAGATCATCGTCTCGGGCTACCAGATCGCGCCCCTCGAGCTGGAGAAGATCCACAAGGCCGCCTGGATCCTCGAGAGCAAGGCGCCGAAGGCGAAGGGCACCTACCTGGGCTGGAACGCGAACCCGGAGTTCGCCGACGAGGTGGTCGAGGAGGAGGAGCCCGAGCTGGACGCCGCCGAGCAGGAGGCGCTGGACGCCAAGGCGCGCGTGGCCGCCATGCTCGAGGCCCTGTCGACCGGGGAGGATCCGGACAGCGGATCGGAGTCCGGATCCGACTGACGAACGCCCCCTCTTTCGTTACGATGGTCGCCGTTCCCGACATACGAACGTGCCGATGCGGCCCCCCGGACGAGTGAGGGTATCCATGCGTAATGTGATCGCGGTGATCCTCGGAGGAGGGCGCGGTGAGCGCCTGAAGCCGCTGACGACCGCGCGTGCCAAGCCGGCCGTGCCCTTCGCCGGCAAATACCGGCTGGTGGACATCCCGATCTCCAACTGCCTGCACGTGGGCATCGTGCGGATGTTCGTGCTGACGCAGTATCAGTCGGCCTCGCTGAACCGGCACGTGTCGGACACCTACCGCTTCGACCACTTCTCGAAGGGGCACGTCACGGTGCTGGCCGCCGAGCAGACCGACCACGGCAGCGCGGCCGGCGACTGGTACCACGGGACCGCGGACGCCGTGCGGAAGATGCTGCACCGGCTGGATGCCGACAGCGAGGACGACATCCTCATCCTCTCGGGCGATCAGGTCTACACCATGGACCTGGGCCACCTCGTCCGCCACCACCGCGAGCGCGACGCCGAGATCACGGTGGCCGCGACGCGCGTGACGCGGGAGGACGCCACCCGCTTCGGCGTGATGAAGGTGGACGAGGGGGCCTGGATCGAGGAGTTCGCGGAGAAGCCGAAGGACGCGCCGACCCTCGATCGCTTCACGGTCCCGGACCCCGTCGACGGCCTCACCCACCTGGGGTCCATGGGGATCTACGCCTTCAAGGCCGACGTCCTCTTCGAGGCCCTGGAGCAGGATCCCCGGGACGACTTCGGCAAGCACATCATCCCCGACTCCATCGGCACGCGTCGCCTGCTGGCCTATCCCTTCCGGGGCTACTGGGAGGACGTGGGGACCGTCCGCAGCTATCACCGCGTCAACCTGGAGCTCACGCAGAGCGTCCCGGACTTCAACCTCTTCGACGAGCGCTACCCCATCTTCACGCGCGCCCGGTTCCTGCCCCCGGCGAAGGTCGGCCGGGCGGACGTCCACGGCGCCGTGGTGTCGGACGGCTCCATCATCGGCGACGACTGCCGCGTCCGGAGCTCCGTCATCGGCATCCGCACCATCCTGAAGTCCGGCGCCGACCTGGAGTGCGTCGTGTGCAACGGCGCCGGCAGCTACGACCTGGAGAGCCACCTCGACCCGGGCGAGGTGCCCCTGGGCATCGGGGAGGGGAGCGTGCTACGGAACGTCATCGTCGACCGGGACTGCCGCATCGGCAAGAACGTGCGCCTGGTCAACGAGCGCGGCGTCGACTCCTACGTCGACGACGTGATCGCGGTCCGCGACGGCATCATCGTGGTCCCCCGCCAGTCCGTCGTCCCGGACGGCTACACGTTCTGACACCCGGGGCAAAGGGGCGCGCCCAGCGCATGGTCGAGGCTCAGCACGTCGTCCACGTCGCCGCGGAGCACGCGGATCTCCTCCACACCGGCGGCCTGGGAGAGGTCATGGCCGGCCTCCCCGCGGCCCAGGTCGAGGAGGGCGCCGTCGTGCGCGTCGTGCTGCCCGGCTATCGGGCCGCCCAGGAGTCCGTCGAGGGGGCGCGCCGCCCCGGCCCCGAGGTGCACATGCCCTGGGGGCCGGCGCGCTTCGACGAGGTCCGCTTCGTCCGGGACGGCGTGGAGATCGTCCTCCTGGCGGAGCCGGCGTGGTTCGACCGGCCGCACGCCTACGGGCCGCCCGGCACGGCCTACTCCGACAACCCCGTGCGCTTCGCGGCCTTCTCGAGGGCCGTGGCGGCCTGGATCGCGGAGCAGGACGCGCCCCCGGACGTCGTGCACGTCCACGACTGGCACGCGGGGCTCGTGGCGCCCCTCCTGGAGGCCGCCGGCGTCCGGATCCCGGTGGTGTGCAGCGTGCACAACCTCGCCTATCAGGGCGCGTTCCCGACCGACGCCCTGCCGATCACGGGCCTGCCGCCGGAGTACCTCAGGATGGACGGGATCCTCCACCACGACGCCATCAACCCTCTCAAGGCGGGGCTTCAGTTCGCGGACGTGCTGGCCACGGTCAGCCCGACCTACGCGCGAGAGCTGACCTCGGACGAGGGCGGCTGGGACCTGGCGCCCCTGTTCCGCTGGAGGCGCGAGCACCTCGTGGGCATCGTCAACGGCATCCGACCGCCCGGCCCCCGCCCGAAGCCGGAGGGACTGGCGGCGCGGCGCCGGGACCTCTGCGAGTCCCTGGGCATCGCGTCGCCGACCGACGGGCCCCTGTTCGGCATGGTCTCTCGGCTGACCGGCCAGAAGGGCGTGGACCTCTTCGTGGAGGCGGCCCCGCGCTGGATCGAGGCCGGTTGCGGCGCGGTGATCCTGGGCAGCGGGGAGCGGAGGCTCGCGGACGGACTGCGTCGCCTCGCCCGCGCCCACCCGGACCGCGTGGCCTTCGTGAACGACTTCGACCCGGGCCTGGCCGCGCGGATCTACGCCGGGGTGGACGTCGTGTGCGTCCCCAGCCGCTTCGAGCCCTGCGGCATGGTCCAGCTCCACGCCATGTACGCCGGCGCCGTGCCCCTCGTGCGCCGCACCGGCGGCCTCGCGGACACGGTGCGGGACGTGGAGGACGGCGGCTGGGGCTTCGTCTTCGAAGCGCCGACCCCGGAGGCCCTCTCCGAGGCCATGGGCCGGGCCCAGGGCCTGTGGCGGGACGGGGAACCCTGGGCCGAGGTCCGGGCGCGCGCCATGGCCCGTCCGGTGGGCTGGAGGGAGCCCGCGCGACGCTACCTGGACCTCTACGAGAGCCTCGCGCCCGCCCGTCCCCGTTGACCGGGCGGATGCTTGATCCCCTCCGGGCGCCGTGGGATACGGGACCGCACGTCCCACGCGATCCTGCGAGGAACATCCCATGAAGCACGCACTCTTCGCCGTCGCCGCCATCCTCCTCCTCGTGCCCGCCCGGGCCTCCGCCCAGTCGGACGAGGGCGGGACGACGGAGGTCCGCCTCGAGGCGCGGGGCGGCGTGACCTTCGAGGCTCCGGACTGGAAGGAGACGCGGCACGACGAGGCCGTCGCCGTCCTCGAGCGGGCTCCGGACCCGGACGCAGACGTCCCCTTCGGCCTGCTGATCCTGGCGGTCGAGGAGGGCCCGCAGGACATCGAGGACATCGACTGGGAGCGCATCAAGGACAACATCGTCGCGTCCTCGAAGGAGGCCGGCAGCGCCCTGGACCTGAAGCTCGGCGACGCGTGGGACGGCGCCGAGGGCTTCGAGGGGCGGAGGCTCGCCGGGACGCTTACGGCCGGCGAGCGCGAGGTGGCCGTGGACATGGTGGCCCTGGTGGCCGCGGACGTCCTGATCACGGTCAGCGCCATCGGCCCGCAGGAGGGCTCGGGCACCGGCGAGCTGGCCGAGCGCGTCGCGGGCACGGCGAAGCAGACCGCCGGGGACTGATGCGGATCGAGGTGCTGGTCGTCGGCAGCGAGCTCCTCAACGGGGATCTGGCCGACACGAACACCGCGCGCCTCGGGCGCCTGCTCCGCGAGCAGGGGCTGGGGCTGCAGGCGGGGCAGACGGTGCCCGACGACCCGGCCGCCGTGGTGGAGGCCCTGCGCCTGGCGGGGGACCGGGCGGACCTCGTGCTGGTCACCGGCGGCCTCGGCCCCACGGAGGACGACCTGACCATCGCCTGCGCGGCGGACTACGCCGGCCTGCCGCTGGTGGAGGACGCGGCGACCCTGGAGCGCATCCGGGCCCGCTTCGAGCGCCGCGGCCTGCCGTTCACGCCGAACAACGCCCGCCAGGCCATGGTGCCCGAGGGCGCCGAGACGCTGGACAACCCGGTGGGGACGGCGCCCGGCGTTCGGATGGTGCACGCGCGGACGACCTTCTTCCTCTTCCCGGGCGTCCCGGCCGAGCTGGACAGGCTGACGCGGGATCACCTGCTCCCGTGGCTGGAGGTCCACGCCCCCGTGCGGCCGGTGCGGAGCCACGTGTTCAAGACCTTCGGGAAGACCGAGTCCCAGGTGGCCACCCTCCTGGAGGGGATGCCGGCGCACGAGCACCTCCGGGTGGCCTACCGGGCGCACTTCCCCGAGATCCACGTCACGCTGCACGTCGCGGATCCGGACCCGGAGGCGGGCGCCGATCTCCTGGAGGCGGTCGCCGCCGATGTGCGGGAGCGCCTCGGGGACATCGTCTACACCGAGGATCCCCGCCGCTCCCTGGCCGAGGTGGTGGCCTCGACGCTCCTCGAGCGGGGCAGGACCCTGGCCACCGCGGAGAGCTGCACGGGCGGGTTGGTGAGCAAGCTGATCACGGACGTGTCGGGGGTCTCGGCCGCCTTCCTGGAGGGCGCCGTCACCTACTCCAACGACGCGAAGGAGCGCCGCCTGGGGATCCCCGCGGCGCTTCTCGAGGCCCACGGCGCCGTGAGCGAGGAGGTGGCGCGGGCCATGGCGGAGGGCATCCGAGAGGCCGCCGGCGCGGACTACGGCGTCTCGATCACGGGCATCGCCGGCCCCTCCGGCGGGACGGAGGCGAAGCCCGTCGGCACGGTCCACTTCGCCGTCGCCGGCCCGGGCGGGACGGTCCACCGCATGCGCCGCCTCCCCTTCGGCCGGACGCGGAATCGAGAGGTCTCCGCGTACGTCGCCCTGGACATGGTACGAAGAGCCCTCGCGCACGACGCTTGACAAATGTACAGTAGTGCGTGAGGACTGTGCTGGCGGCGTCGCGGTGGGCGACGCCGTCCACGATCACGCCACACGACGAGGTTGGAGATGGCCCGGGAGATGTCCCGAGACAAGCAGCTCGATCTGACCATCAGCGCCATCGAGCGCCAGTTCGGCAAGGGCAGCATCATGCGTCTGGGCGCGGACGCGCCGATGCCGGAGGTGCCCGCCATCCCGACCGGCTCGCTGGGGCTGGACATCGCCCTGGGCGTGGGCGGCATCCCCAAGGGCCGCGTCGTCGAGGTCTATGGCCCGGAGTCGTCGGGCAAGACGACCCTGGCGCTCCACGCGGTGGCCAACGCGCAGAAGAGCGGCGGCGTGGCGGCCTTCGTCGACGCGGAGCACGCCCTGGACCTGGCCTACGCCCGGAAGCTGGGCGTGAAGACCGACGAGCTCCTGGTCTCCCAGCCGGACTTCGGCGAGCAGGCGCTCGAGATCGTCGACATGCTCGTGAAGTCCAACGCCATCGACATCCTGGTGGTGGACTCGGTGGCGGCCCTGGTCCCGAAGGCGGAGATCGAGGGCGAGATGGGCGACAGCCACATGGGGCTGCAGGCGCGGCTCATGTCCCAGGCGCTCCGGAAGCTCGCGGGCTCCATCTCCAAGAGCAAGACGTGCGTGATCTTCATCAACCAGATCCGCATGAAGATCGGGGTGATGTTCGGCAACCCCGAGACGACCACCGGCGGCAACGCCCTGAAGTTCTACTGCTCGGTGCGCCTGGACATCCGCCGCATCGGCGCGCTGAAGAACGGCCAGGACGTCGTGGGCAACCGGACCCGCGTCAAGGTGGTGAAGAACAAGCTCGCGCCGCCCTTCCGGCAGGTGGAGTTCGACATCATGTACGGCGAGGGGATCAGCCGCGAGGGCTCGATCCTCGACATGGCCGTCGACCTGGGGATCATCGAGAAGTCGGGCTCCTGGTTCTCCTACGGCGACGAGCGCCTGGGCCAGGGCCGCGACAACGTGAAGCGGATGCTCCAGGAGAACCCGGATCTGGCCGAGACCATCGAGGCCGCCGTCCTGGACCACCACGGCCTGAAGCGTCCCGCGGCGGCCGACCAGCCCGCCGAGGAGGCCGCCGAGGCCACCGGCTCGTAGACCGTCCCCGGCACCAAAGGGCTCGCGCCAAGCCGCAAAGGCGCGGAGGACACGGGGAAGATGCAGTACAACCGCCGTCTCCGGCGGTCACTTCCCGATCCGCCGTGGTCGGCAGCACGACGAGGCCCGGTCCAGAGTCCAATCCCGATGGGACCGGAACGCCGAGCATGCCGAGCCCGACCAGGTCCACGACCACGCGCCGCCTCTCACTGAGTCGTGGCCAACGGCCAGGCGAACCCACGCCGCTGCCCCCCTCGCGGGCCTCTACGAGGACGGGACGCCGCGAGAGCCCGCCTTCCCTTTGCGTCTTCGCGTCTTTGCGCGAGATTCATGCCTCGGGCGGTCGAGCGGTTATGGCCGCCGGCACTGCCCCGCTTCACAGTCAGGTCCGCGATGTGGCTTCCTTCCCCCCGGTCCGAAGGGGGAACGATGGACATCGAGCAGATCCTGCGATTCGCAGTCGACCACGGGATCTCGGACGTGCACCTCAAGGTGGGCAGCGCGCCCTACTTCCGGAAGGACGGGCACCTGGTGACCCAGAAGCACGCCCCCGCCGTCACGGGTGACCTCATGGTGCGCTGGATCGCGAAGCTGGCCGATCGCGCTACCCAGCGTACGTTCGAGGAGACGCTGGAGGCGGACTTCGCCTACACCCTGGACGACTGCGGCCGCTTCCGCGTGAACGCCTTCCGCCAGCGGGACGAGATCGGCCTCGTCCTGCGTCACATCCCGCCCGGGATCCCCGACATCGGAGCGCTCGGCCTCCCGCCCGTCCTCCGGGATATCGCCGACAGGAAGCGGGGTATCGTCCTGGTCACGGGCGCCACGGGCTCCGGAAAGTCCACGACCCTCGCCGCGATGATCGACGCCGTGAATACGAGCCGTCCGTGCCACGTGCTCACCATCGAGGACCCGGTCGAGTTCGTCTTCCGGGACAAGCGGGCCGTCGTGAACCAGCGGGAGGTGGGCCGGGACACCCGGAGCTTCCCGACGGCCCTGCGCGCGGCGTTGCGCCAGGATCCGGACGTCATCCTCATCGGGGAGCTCCGCGACCTGGAGACCGTGGAGACGGCGATCCACGCCGCCGAGACGGGCCACCTGGTGTTCTCCACGCTGCACACGGTGGACGCCATGGAGACCATCAGCCGGATGATCGGGCTGTTCCCGCCGCATCAGCAGGGGCAGGTCCGGCTTCAGCTCGCGAGCATCCTCGAGGCGGTGATCAGCCAGCGCCTGGTGCGTACCGTCCAGGGCGGTCGCACGGCGGCCTGCGAGGTCATGATCCGCACGGAGCTCATCCGGGAGCTGATCGCGGACCCGGACCGCACGCACGAGATCCCCATGGCCATCGCCCAGGGGCGCGCGAGCTACGGGATGCAGACGTTCGACCAGGTCCTCCACCGGCTCTGGAAGGACGGGCGCGTCTGTCGCGAGGAGGCCCTCGCGAACGCCACCAGCGCGGCGAACCTGAAGATGCGCTTCGAGGGCATCGGCGAGGACTGAGCGCCGACCCGGGGCACGCGGGGCCGACATGAGGCCGCCCACCTCGTGGTTGACCTCCGGCGCGCCCCTGCCAGAATCCTCCCCCCTCGCAACGTCCCAGGAGGACCCGTGAGCAGCACCATCGATCGTCCGCGAAATGCCCACGAGATCCGTCAGGCGTTCCACGACTTCTTCGCCGAGCGCGGCCACCGCGTGGTGCGGAGCTACGCCCTGATCCCGCCGGACGATCCCACCCTGTACTTCGTCAACGCGGGGATGGTGCAGTTCAAGGACGTCTTCGTGGGCGCGCGGCAGGTGGACTACGACCGCGCCGTGTCCTGCCAGAAATGCCTGCGGGTGTCGGGCAAGCACAACGACCTGGAGAACGTCGGCCGCACGCCGCGCCACCACACGTTCTTCGAGATGCTCGGCAACTTCAGCTTCGGCGACTACTTCAAGGAAGGCGCCATCCGGTATGCCTGGGAGTTCCTCGTGGACGTCCTGGGGCTGCCGGCGGACAGGCTGCACGTGAGCGTCTACCCGGAGGATGACGAGGCCTTCGCGCTCTGGAGGGACACCATCGGCGTCCCCGAGGAGCGCGTCCACCGGGATCCGGAGAACTTCTGGGCCATGGGGGACACCGGCCCGTGCGGGCCGTGCTCGGAGATCCACATCGACCTGGGCCCGGAGATGTCCGACGGCCGCGACCTGCCCTACGGCCACCCGGACGCCGACAACCGGTACCTGGAGCTGTGGAACCTGGTGTTCATGCAGTACGACCAGGCCCCGGACGGCAAGCGGACGGCCCTCCCGAAGCCGTCCATCGACACGGGCATGGGCCTCGAGCGCATCGCGGCCGTCCTGCGCGGCAAGACGTCCAACTACGACACGGACCTCTTCATCCCCATCATGGAGCGCGTGGCCGAGCGCGCCGGCGTGCGCTACGGCGACGCGGACGAGGTGGACACCGCCCTGCGCGTCATCGCCGACCACAGCCGGGCGACCGCCTTCCTCATCGCCGACGGCGTCTACCCGGACAACGACGGCCGGGGCTACGTGCTGCGGCGGATCATGCGCCGGGCCATCCGCTTCGGCCGGATGCTCGACATCAAGGAGCCCTTCCTGGTCGACACCACCGCCCACGTCGTCGAGATGATGGGCGACGCCTATCCGGAGCTTCGCGAGGGTGCGGATACGATCCACCGCATCGTGCTGCAGGAGGAGAAGCGCTTCGGCCGCACGATCAGCGCGGGCATCAAGCGCCTCGACGAGGAGGTCGCCCGGCTCGAGGAGGAGGGCGGGCGCGTCCTGGACGGCCGTGTCGCCTTCGAGCTTTACGACACCCACGGGTTCCCGCCGGACCTGACGGGTCTCATCCTCGAGGAGCGCGGCCTGTCCTACGACCACGCCGGCTTCGACGAGGCCATGGAGGAGCAGCGGGCCCGGGCCCGGGCGGCCAGCAAGTTCGGCACCGGCGACGTGTCCGCCTACCAGTACCTCGTGGAGGAGGGGCTGGAGACGCAGTTCGTCGGATACGACACGGAGCGCGACACCTCCACCGTCTCGGCGCTCCTGGTCGACGGCCAGCGCGTTCCCCGCGCGGCGGCGGGCCAGAAGGTCGAGGTCGTGACCCCGAGGACCCCGTTCTACGCCGAGGCCGGCGGCCAGGTGGGCGACGTGGGCACCCTGTCGGTCGGCGACGACGTGCTCGTGCGCGTCACCGACACGCAGAAGCCCTTCGGCGATCTCGTCGTGCACTACGGAGAGCTGGAGCGCGGCACCCTCTCGGAGGGCGACGAGGTGGCGCTCGCGGTGGACGACAGCGCCCGGGACGCCACCCGGAAGAACCACAGCGCGACGCACCTGCTGCACCACGCCCTGCGCGAGATCCTCGGCGACCACGTCCGGCAGCGGGGGTCCCTCGTGGGGCCGCATCGGCTGCGCTTCGACTTCAGCCACACCGGCGCCATGGAGGACGAGGAGATCGTCCGCGTGGACATGCTCGTCAACGAGCTGATCCTGGCGAACGAGCCCGTGGAGACCGAGGTCCTCGCCTTCGACGAGGCCATGGACAAGGGCGCCATCGCCTTCTTCGAGGAGAAGTACGGCGACAAGGTGCGGGTGCTGCACGTGGGCAGCCAGTCCGTGGAGCTCTGCGGCGGCACCCACGTCCAGGCCACCGGGGACATCGGCCTGTTCAAGATCGTCTCCGAGCAGGCCATCTCGTCGGGTGTGCGCCGCGTCGAGGCGGTGACCGGCATGGACGCCGTCCGCTGGGTCGAGCAGCGCGACGCGCTCCTGCGCTCCGCCGCGGGCCTGCTCCACACCAGCCCGGAGCAGGTCGTCCAGCGCGTCGACAAGCTCCTGGAGGAGCGCAAGGCCCTCCACTCCGAGCTGGAGGACGCCCGGACGGAGGCCAAGGTCGCCAAAGCCGCCTCCAGCGTCGACGAGGCGAAGCAGGTGGGCGACTTCCGCCTGGCGGCCGTGCGCCTCGACGACGTGGCGGGCAAGGAGCTCCGTGGCATCGGCGAGAGCCTGCGCGATCGCCTGGGCTCCGGCGCCGTGCTCCTCGCCGGCGTCGACGGGGAGAAGGTGAGCCTCCTGGTCGCCGCCACGAAGGACGCCAGCGAGAAGCTCCACGCCGGCAAGCTCGTGAAGGAGCTCGCCGAGCTGGTCGGCGGGCGAGGCGGCGGCCGCCCCGACATGGCGCAGGCCGGCGGCAGCGACGCCGGCGGCATCGACCAGGCCGTGGAGACCTTCTACCGCAAGGCCGAGGAGGCCCTGACCGGCCCGTAGGACCGGCGTCCCCGCCTCATAGTTCGTCACATGTCGCAAGACGAAGGGCTCGCGCAAAGACGCGAAGACGCAAAGGAAAACGGCATGTTTCCCGCCCCGCGCGCTCGCGGGTGGCCTTCCGGCGACCCGAGAGTCTCAGCCGCACCTGTGTGCAAGCGGTTCGATGGCCTTCGCGTCTTGGCGGCTTGGCGCGCGACTGTCCGCGAGCCCGCGGCACCCCGAGATCTGTAGGACTGTGAGGCGTCCCCGCCGGTCGAGGCTAGCCCAGCCGCTCGAGCTGCTCGGTGACGAAGGGCTCGTCCACCACCAGCCGGGAGTCCGCCAGCTCCGGAGCGCGGAACATCACGTCCTCCATGACGTCTTCGAGGATCCCGCGCAGCCCCCTGGCGCCGATGCCGCGGTTCCGGGCGTCCCGGACCAGCAGGCGGAGGGCGTCCTCCCGGAACTCCACCGCGATTCGGTCGAGGGCGAGGCGCTCCCGGAACTCCCGCACGATGCTGTCCGGGGGCTCCGTCAGGATGGCCAGCATCTGGTCCTCGGTGAGGGGATCCAGCTCCACCACGACCGGCAGGCGGCCCACGAACTCGGCCAGCATCCCGAAGTCGCAGAGATCCTTGGGAGAGACGCGCTCGCTGGCGCGCTCGGCCTCGCCGCCCGTGAAGCCGACGGGGCGCTGCTCGTCCGCCGGGCGGCGCAGATCCGTGAAGGTCCCCGCGCAGATGAAGAGGATGTCCGTGGTGTCGATCGTCGCGAACTCCTGGCGCCCCATCCCCTGGGCGTGCGAGACCGGCACGAAGACCTCGCGCCCCTCGAGGAGCTTGAGGAGGCTCTGCTGGACCCCCTCGCCCCCGATGTCGCGAGCGCCGGCGCCCGTGTGCGCGCCGTGGCTGCGCCGCGCGATCTTGTCCACCTCGTCGATGAAGATGATGCCCCGGCTGCAGGCCTCGACGTCGTTGTCGGCGGACATCAGCAGCTCGGTGACCATCTGCTCCACGTCGCGCCCGTAGTAGCCGGCCTCCGTGTACTCGGTGGCGTCGACCACGGCGAAAGGCAGGTCGAGCACGGACGCCAGGTGACGGGCGAGGTGCGTCTTCCCGCACCCGGTGGGCCCGATGAGCAGGACGTTCGACTTCTTGAGCAGGCGTCCGGCGCCTCGATCGGGCATCGGCGGAAGCGCCACGCGGCGCATGTGGTTGTAGGCCGCGATGGCCAGGGAACGCTTCCCCCGCTCCTGGCCGATGACGTACCGGTCCAGGTGGTCGTAGATCGACCGGGGAGAGTGAGGTGTGGGCCGTCGTCGCTCGATCGCGTGCATGCTGCGCAGTGTAGTGGGCTGTTCCCGGGTGTCCATTCCCGGGCCGGAACCAGGGGAACCCGCTCCCGGGACGCCGCGTGACCTCGGGGAGGAGCGCCGGGAGACCGCCGCCTCGTCACGTCTCGGTTGACACGGCGTGTCGTCGCGGGAAACATGAGCGCCCTTCGAGGGTTACGCCCTCGAGATCCCAACGTGTCCACGGGTTTCCGGAGGCTGACGAGGTGCGCGTGAGAGGGCTCCCAAAGACCTGGCTGTCGTTGCTTCTGCTCCTGCTCCTCGCCCCCGGTGTCCGGGCGGCCACCTACCTGGTGTACGTGCCCCAGCCGATCGCGCTGGGCGGCGCGTCGGGCGAGGTGTACACCGCGACCGGCTTCGAGGCCCACGACGGCCTCGCCGGCGCCGCCCTCGCCGACGCCGCCATGGCGGAGCTGAACGGGATGCTGCGCGAGGACGCCCGGGCCCTGAAGGTCGAGATCCGCGGCGGCGTGGCCACGGTCACTGCGGCCGAGGACCGCGCCGAGGACCCGGCGGTCGTCGACCGCGCCCTGGGTGCGGTCTTCCACACCCTGCGCCTCGCCGGCCTCGACGAGATCCGCCTGGGTGATGAGGCGCTGAGCCCGTCCTCGTTCTCCCGCGGCGCGCTCCTCCCGGTGCTGCCGCTCGCCTCGGCCCTGCCGCCCCGCGAGCTCGCGTACGGATACGTCCTCCTGGACGGCAGGCCGGTGCCGGCCGCCGAGTTCAACCGCAGGGTCGCCGGCGGCCACGCGTCGATCCGAAAGGCCATCGCGGACGCCCTGTCGCGGGGCACCACGCCCGTGAAGCTCTCGGTCCTGGCCAGCCTGGACGGTGTCCGCGTGAGCGACCCCCTGGGCCTGCTGATCCCACGCCTGGAGGACGAGGATCCGGCGGTCCGCCTCGCCGTGCTCGAGGCGGTGGAGGGACGGAGGGATGCCCGGTTGCTGGACGCCCTGGAGCGGGTGGTCGACACGGATCCGAACTCCGAGGCCAAGATCGCCGCGGCGCGCATCCTCGTGGACGCCGGCCGCTCCGCCTACAAGAAGTACCTGCTCCTGGAGAAGCTCCGCTCCTCCGACGCCAGCGTCGTCATCGAGGCGGCTGGGGAGCTGATCGCCACCGGCGACGACCGCCTGGCGCCGGCGCTGGCCGAGCTGGTCCGACACAACAACCCCGAGGTGCGCGCCATCGGCGTCGACGCCCTCCGCGAGTTCGAGCGCTTCGACCTCATGACCGGCCTCGTGGGGGACTCCGATGTCAACCGCGACGTCGCTCAGCCTCTGGCCCGCACGCTCGCGGACGAGGCGAAGGGCCAGCGGCGCGCCGCCGGGCTCGCCTGGCTGCTGCGCGAGGGGGATCGGGAGCAGGCCGTCCACGCCGCGAACGTGGTCGCCTCCGAGCGCGTGCCCGGCACCACGGAGGCCCTGGGAGAGGCCCTGAAGCGGGCTGAGCCGGAGGTCCGCAGCGCCGCCGCGCAGGCCCTCGGGGCGCTCAGGGACACGGCCGCCCTGGAGCCCCTCGCGGAGGCCGTACGCCAGTCCTCGGAAGACGAGGAGCGCGATCTGTTCACCGAGCAGGCCATCCGCATCATCGCGGTGCAGCCGCTCGACCAGGTCATCAAGATCAGCGAGTCCCCGGACGTCACGATCCGCCAGCTCGCGGTGAAGTCCCTGGCCGAGTTCGCCCGGGATCGTCCGAACCCGCGGGTCCTGTCGGTCCTGCGCAAGCACCTGAAGGACGACGAGGACGCCATCCGGCGCGCGGCCGCCTATGCCCTGGCGCGCATCGACGACCCGACGGTCGTGGAGGACCTGGTCGCGCTGAAGGGCGACGAGGATCCCGTCGTGCGGCAGCAGGTGGCCCTGGCGCTCACGGGCGGCAAGCACCCGGAGGCGGAGTCCATCCTGCTGAGCTACCTGGACGATCCTGACAACCGGGTGAAGCTCCAGGCCGTCAAGGCGGTGAGGAAGCGGCAGATGGCGGCGGCCTTCGACAAGCTCAAGTGGATGTCTGAGTACCGCCACACGGAGATCCGCCGCGAGGTCATGAAGGCCCTGATCACCCTCGCGGAGCCCGGCGACGAGGCGCTGTTCGACCTCTACCAGCAGCGCCTGTACGATGAGGATCCGCAGATCCGCATCAGCGCCATCGAGGCGCTCAGCCAGTACGAGAAGGATGCCCGGGTGGTCACGGTCATCGGCGGCGCCGTCACCGACCAGGACAAGCAGGTCAAGCTGAAGGCCCTGGAGGTCCTGTCGCGCTCCGACGACGCCAACGCCGTGGAGCAGGTCGTCCGCGGCCTGTTCGACACGGACACGGAGATCAAGATGGCCGCCCTGGACGCCCTCGAGAGGCTGGGCTCCCCCAAGGCCATCCAGGCCCTGCAGGAGTTCGTCCTCAACGAGGACGACGCCGCCGTGAAGACGCGCGCCAACGAGGTCCTGAACACCCTGTAGCCTCGACTGCCGAGCGCGGCCCGCCCGCACCCGTGAAGCGGGGGGCGACCGCCGGGGACGGCTCACGGTCCTACAGATCTCGCGGGGCCGCGGAGAATCGCGCGCCAAGGCGCCAAGACGCAAGGTCCAGCGAACCGCTTGCACCCAGGCTCGGCTGAGACTGTCGGGTCACCGGCAGGCCCACAGCGAGCACACCGGGCCGAACCATGCCGCTTCCCCTTGCATCTCGGCGTCTTTGCGCGAGCCCTTCGTCCGGCGACATGTGACGAACTGTGAGCCGGCGATCCTACTGCATCGTCCGGATGCTCTCCACTCCTCGGCGCGGTCGGACTACACCAGCTGCCGTGACGGCGCGTGCCGCAGCCAGAAGAGGTCGTCCTCCAGCCACGCCTCGGGTCGCTCGTCCGCCATGGCGTCGAGGGCCGCGTGGATGTCCTCCTCCTGGAGCGTGATGGCGTCCTCCAGGCTGCGGGCCTGACCCACGGCCGGGGTGTTGAGCTGGCCGATGAGCCGAACCTTCACGCCGGCCAGGGACTCCACCAGGTCGCCCTGGATCTGCCGGCCGAAGCCGGCGAAGGTGCGGTCGCTCTGAGCGATGAGGACGCGGCCCGTGCGGCGCGCGCTCTCGAAGAGGGCCTCCCGGTCGTAGGGCACCAGCGTCCGCAGGTCCCAGACCTCCGCCTCCACCCCACGCTCCTCGGACAGGCGGTTCGCCGCCGACACCGCCATCCAGGCCGCCCAGCCCCAGGAGACCACGGTGATGTCCCGGCCGCGGCGCCGGAGGGCCGCCTTGCCGAAGGGCACCCGGTAATCGTCGACCGGCAGGGGCTCGCCCGAGCGCTTCGCCTCGCGCAGCACGCGCGGGTCCGTGGGCTCGCCGGGCAGCGCCGGGCCCAGCTTCATCCGGTACAGCCGCTTCGGCTCCATGTGGATGACGGGGCCGCGGTACTCGGCGGCCGTGCGTAGCAGACCGTACGCGTCCCAGGCCGTGGACGGCGTGGTGATGACCAGCCCGGGCACGTTGCCGTAGAAGCCGTCGCAGCTCATGGAGTGGTACACGGCGCCGCCCTGCACCGGATCCACCGGGAAGCGGACGACGACGTTGGGCGCGACCTGGCCGTTCGTGGTCCAGTACAGGTTGCCCAGGTGCACGAACCAGTGGAGGCAGTTCAGGGAGTAGTCGCCGAACTGGATCTCCGGCAGCAAAACAAGGTCCTGGTGAATGGAGGCCCCCATCGCCGTGCCCACGATCATCGGCTCGTTGATGGGGGCGTCCCGCACCTGGCCGGGATACTTGTCGCGGAGCCCGGCCGAGCACTGGAAGATGCCGCCCCGGTGGCCCACGTCCTGGCCCCACATGGCCGCCTTGCCCGTGGACAGGATGCGGTCGAGGGCCAGGTTGACGGCCTCGTTGATCTGCACCCGGGTGCGCCGGTCCGCGTGCTCGGGCTCCTCCACGTCGGGATGGGGCGGGTGCGCGTGTCGCCACAGGTCGCCGGCCTCGAGGGACGGCATGGGCTCCTTCTTCACCCGCTGGAGCACGTCCTTCACCCGGTCCAGCTTCTGCTGCATCAGCGAGCCCAGCTCGTGGACCTCGAAGTAGCTCTTCTTCTTGTCCACCTCACCGCGCTTGAAGACCGCGGTCCCGGGCAGGATGTCGTTGCTCACCAGCCACTCGCCGAAGTCCAGCAGGGGATCCCGCTCGTCGTAGTCGAACTGGCCGCCCGACGAGCTGGAGTGTCCCATGAGCCGCGGCACCCGGGCGTGCAGGATGGCGGCGCGCCCCTCGTCGAGCACGGCCTGGGCGCACCGGCGCGTGACCTCGTAGGTGTCGAGGAAGTCGTAGCCGTCGCAGGAGAAGTACTGGAGATCGAACGCCTCCGCGTATCGCTCGAAGCTCTTGATGCCGCGCCCGTCCTCCGGCCTGACGGTGATCGCCACCTCGTTGTCGGTCACGAGGATGATCAGAGGCAGCTTCCACAGGCTTGCCGCGGTCATGGCCTCGTGCATGTCGCTCTCGGCCGTCGTGCCGTCGCCCACCACGGCCACGGCGACGCCCTCCCGAGCCTCGAGCTGGAGCCCGCGCGCCCAGCCCGCCGCCTTGCCGAGCTGCATGCCCACCGGGCTCTGCACCGGCATGAGCCCGATCTCCGGCATGCATATGTGCATCACCATCTGGCGACCGCCCGAGTGGGGGTCGGTGACGCGGCCCAGGGCCTGTCGGAAGTAGGCCTCCATGAAGTCCGTGCGCCCACGGAGGTCCGCCGTCATGGCCGCCAAGGCGTCGCTCCGGTAGTGGCTGAAGAACCCGACCTCCGCGGCCGGTTCACGCTCCTCCCGGAGGACCTTGTGGAAGGCCGCCGCGGTCGCTGTGCCGTGGACCTCCTCGCCCGGCCCGCCGATCCAGAACTCCACGCCCTCCCCACGCGTCTTCATCGTCATCGAGGCGATGATGGACGCGCGGGTCTCCAGGGCGATCTCGTACGCCTGGCGGAGCTCCGCCGCCGTGAGGCCCGCCCACATCTTCATCTGTCTGGCCATGATCACACCCTACGGGCTCGTGGTCCGAACCGGTGCAGAACGCTGCGACCGCCGCGGACCACCCGCATGTTCGGGCGCCGTCCGGGCCCGGAGCAGGGGTACACCGCGCGCGGACGGTTGCCGCTACTCCAGCCTGGAAGATCGCGACGGTCAAGCCCATACTACCACAGTCGCGTGGCGTCGGACCACAGACACCACACGAGCGGGCAGGGCGGTCTCAGAGTCGACCGCCCTCCCTTGCTCCTGCCCGCTCTCAGACCTGCAAGACCCATCGCTTGCGAGCGGGTGCAATCCGGCGCCGGGCGCCGTACCGCCGCGCGGCCCTCACTCTTCCGACTTTGCGATTGCCCTGCACGAGCGGGTGAGGCCCGGTGTTCGCTCGCCGGCGCTCCCTGCCAGGATGTCCGAGACGGCTCGCGCTCTCCGGCTGGGGGGCCATCCCGGGGACGTGGAGAGTTTCCCCGGGCGTTGCTAGGATGCCCCCGTGAGACGGCTCGTGCTCGCCAGCCTGGGCGCCATCCTGTACGCGCTCCTCGTGGCCCTCCCCATGGCCCACGTGAGCGCGTGGGCGGCGCGTGCCCCCGACTCCGTGGCGCTCGGCCTGGCGGCGTTGCCGGTCGTCGCCTGGGCCGTGGCCGTTGCCCGGCCGGCGCCCTGGGCCACGCTCTGGCTCTTTCCGGTGTCCCACCTCCCCGTGCTCGTGGCGCACCCCGACCTCACCGGCCGCCCCGTGTACGCCGGCGTCGACGGCATGCTCGCCCTGGGCGCCGTGGTGGCCGTCGGGGCGGCGTGGTGCGGCGTCGCCCTGGCCGCGCCCCGTCCCCGGCGTGCGCGGCGCCCGCTCCGCGATCGGCTGCGGGAGGCCCTGCTGCCCGCGGGCACGGCCGTGAGCCTGGTGCTGGTCCTGACCGCCTTCGTGGCCCCGGTGCTGGCCGACGACCGCGCGGCCGACGTCGCGCCCTCCCAGCTCGCCGTCCTGGCAGGTGTCGCGGTCGCGGCACACGTTGGCGGCCGCCGTGTGGTGGGCGATCTGGGTGATCTGTGGTTCGATGGCGGCGAGCGCGAGCGCTGGCTGGCCCACGTGCTCGCCGAGCGCCGCCCGTCCCCCCGCGCCCTGGCGGCTTCGCTGGTGATCGCCGCGCTACTGGCGGCCCTCGTCGTCTTCGTGTACGGGCTTTGATCCATGAAGAGCTTCCTCCTCTGGCTGGTCGCGGTCGCCCTGTTCGCCGCCGCCGTCTGGTCCTTCCACACCAGCAGCGGCTTCCTGAGCGAGCGCGACTACCTCGCCGGCCTGCTCCACGTGCTGGTCGGGCTGGCCACGCTCCGGGGCGGGGTGGAGGTGTCCCGCCTGGCCGTCGTCGTTGCGCTGCGAGCCCCATGATGAAGCCGTTCCTCCGCCGCTCCACCGTGGCCCTTGGCCCCCTGCTGCTCCTCCTCGTGCCGGCCTGCGCCGAGGAGGCGGCCCCCCCGCGGTCGGGCACCACCGGCGAGCGCCTGGCCCCCCCTGCCGTGACCGACTTCTCGAGTGAGGCCTGGGCCGCCGTGGACGACGACGCAGTCGTGGTGGCCCGGGTGAACGGGGCGCCCATCACGCGGACGGCGGTGGCGGCCGCCATGGACGGCGACCCGAACCTGGGCCCACGGGAAGCGCTGGACCGCCTCGTGGAGATGGAGGTCCTGGCCCAGGAGGGCATGCGCCGGGAGCTGCACCGGCGCCCCGACGTCCAGCGCGCCTGGCGCCAGGCCCTCGCTCAGACGTGGCTCCGGCAGCTCGAGGACGGTCTCTCGCCCGAGGACATCCCCCTCGAGCACGTCCGTCGCATCTACGCGATGCCGCGGGTCCGGACCATGTACGATCACTACGATGCCTGGCACGCGGCGGACCTGCTCATCGGTTGCTGCGATCCCAAGGCGGAGTCCTGCGACACGGAGGAGGTCCAAGACTGCTACGTGAGGGCCGGGCGGGAGATCCAGGAAGTCTACGCCCAGGTCGAGGAGCGCGCGCGCGAGGCCGGCGCGGAGGGCGATCCCGAGGCCGTGGCCGAGGTGATGGAGAGCTACCGGAACGACGCGCTGGCCCGTGGGATCCGGCTCGACTACCAGGAACACTCGTTTTACTACCAGCCGGACAAGCCCCACGATCAGCAGACTGGCTACAACATCTACGCCGAGCCCGTCGCCCGCACCATCATCGAGGCGGAGCGGGCGGTGATCCAGGAGCCCGTGCAGTCCGTGTTCGGCTGGCACATCCTCGCGAAGCTCGACCACGACCCGGAGGAGCACCGCGGACCGGACGATCCCGAGGTCGTCGCCGACATCCGCGAGAACGTCTTCGACGACTTCGTGGCCTCTCGCTTCGAGAAGACCCTGCAGGACCTGATGGACCGGTACGAGGCGAGCCTCCACCCGGAGCGGCTCGAGGCCCTGGGCGGTCCGGTGGCGGCGCCAACCCCCGGCGCCCGGGGCGGCGCGCCGTGACGGTTGGTCCCACGGCGCCCCTGTGCTAGGTTCCGCCGCCATGTTCCGGAAGGCCCCCGTCCGCGCGATGCTCGTCGCCCTGTTCGCCGCCGGCGTCCTGGCCGGCGGATGCCGTTCCATGGTCGGCGACAGCTGCGAGGCGGACTCCGACTGCGGTCGCGGGCTCTTCTGCGAGCAGTCGCTCCCCGGCGGCTACTGCACCATCGACGAGTGCGTGGACGACGCGTGCCCCGACGAGGCCGTGTGCGTGCGCTTCGACGCGTACACCGACTTCTGCATGCGGGCCTGCGACGGCGACGGCGACTGCCGCGACGACTACGCCTGCGTACAGGACTTCGGCCCGCACCCCTTCTGCCACGCCTTCGAGCCTCCGGTGGAGGAAGGGGAGAATTGACTCCTGTGAAGCAACTCCGGTTCGGCCCACGACGACGATCCGACGGCGCTGTGGCGTGCCGCAACTCCTTGAATTGGCTCTGCCAGTCCTGCGTCGTTGCGTCCCACCACAGCTTGCGCCTCGACGCCGTGGACTCGAACCTCCGTCACTTCCCAGGAGTCAAATTTGACGCCGCGCGCTCCGGGGTCATGATGCCGCCATGAGGTGGATCCCGGGCACCCTGTTCGTCGCCGTCGCGATGCTCTCCGTCGCCTGCGGGAGCACGACGCCGCCCCGCAGCGGCGGGCGGATCACCCTGGTCGAGGACGAGGCCGACCGGGATCGCTTCCTGATCCGGCGAACCACCCTCGACGAGGTCCTCGAGCGCGGCCCGTCGTGGTTCATCCAGCGGATCCGCGTGGACCCGGTGGTCATCGACGAGGAGTTCTACGGCTTCCGCGTGCGCTCCATCCTCCCGGATGTGGAGGGCTTCGACCGGGAGGCCATCGTCCCCGGCGACATCGTCCAGCGCGTCAACGGCCAGCCCATCGGCCGGCCCGAGCAGTTCATGCGCGCCTGGTCGTCCCTGGAGGACGCCGGGCACATCTCCGTGCGCATCCTACGCGACGGGCGCCCCATGCGCGTCACCTGGATCGTCCGTGAGGACGCGGCCGACGCCGGAGCGTCCAGCCCGTAGGGCGGCTCAGCCGATCGATCCGTACAAGGCCAGGATCTGGTCGGGCGACAGGGTCTCCGGCCTCGCGCGCGGATCGACGCCCAGCGCCTCGAGGGCCTCCGTGTGCCCCAGGGTGTTCGCGAGCGTCTTGCGCCGCGATCGGAACAGCCCCCCGACGAACGTCGTGAAGGCCTCCATCTCACCTGGCGGAAGGTGCGGCGTGTCCAGGGGCTCCACGAGCAGCACGGCGGAGTGGACCTTGGGGCGCGGTCGAAAGGCCGCCGGGGGGACCTCCCGGACGATCCACGCCTTCGCCTGGAGGGCCGCGAGGACGCTCAGGAGCCCGTAGCGCTTGGAACCGGGGCCGGCCACCACGCGCTCCGCGACCTCCCGCTGGAGCATGACGACCATCCGGGCGACCCGCCCGTCCAGCCGCAGCAGCCTCCGCAGGATGGCGCTGCCCGCGTTGTAGGGCAGGTTCCCGACGACCACCGGCAAGCGGCCCTCCTCGTCGGCGGGGGGCAGCAGGGCCTCCAGGTCCGCGTCCACGGCGTCCCCCTCCACCACGCGCACGGCGTCCCCGAAGCGCCGGCCCACGGCCTCCACGGCCCGCGGATCCAGCTCCAGCGCCACGACGGGCCGGCCGCTCCGCACCAGGAATCCGGTCAGGGCGCCCTCGCCGGGCCCGATCTCGAGCACCCCGGCGCTGCGCCCCACGTCCGCCACCGCGTCGATGTCCTGGAGCACCTCCGGATCCCGGAGGAAGTGCTGCCCGAGCTTCTTGTCCGCCCTCACGCCTGCCGCCTCCTGCCCCGGCCGCGAGAGCGCGCGGGGCGCCGGGTCACGTGGATGTCGGCCGATGCGAGATCCCCGCCGACCATCGCCTCGCCACGGGCGAGAAGCTCTGCGCCGAGCCCTCCGATCATCGCGGCGTTGTCCGTGCAGTAGCGGGCCGGGGTGAGGTGGGCCCGGAGCCCGGCTCCGGCGGCGCCGGCCGTGATCCGCTCCCGGAGGCGGGAGTTGCAGGCCACGCCCCCGGCGATCACCAGGTCCCGGAGGCCCTCCTCGGCGCACGCTCGCCGGCTCTTCGTCACGAGGACGTCCACGATCGCCTCCTGGACGCTCGCGGCCAGGTCGGCGACGTCCTGCTCGGACAGGGCCTCCGCGCCGCCCTGCCGCTCCACGTGATACCGCACGGCGGTCTTGAGCCCGGAGAACGAGAAGTCCAGCCCCTTGTGGAGCATGGGGCGCGGCAGGTCCACGGCTTCGCGATCTCCCTGGCGGGCGAGCCGATCGATGTGGACGCCCCCGGGATAGGGCAGGCCGATCATCTTGGCCACCTTGTCGAAGGCCTCCCCCGCCGCGTCGTCCAGGGTCTGCCCCAGGAGCGTCACCTCCCCCGGACCGGCGATGCGCCCGAGGCTCGTGTGGCCGCCGCTGACCGCCAGGGCGACGTACGGGCCGGACGGGGCGTCCGCGCCCGCGCCGCGATCATCCACCAGGTGGATCGCGCGGACGTGGGCCTCGATGTGGTCGACGGGGATCAGGGGGAGCCCGCGGGACCACGCCAGGCCCTTGGCCGTCTGGAGCCCCACGAGCAGGCAGCCCGCCAGGCCCGGCCCCGTGGTGACGGCCACGGCGTCGACGGCGTCCATGCCGAACCCGGCCTCCTCCAGGGCGCGCTCGATGATCGTCCCGATGGCCGTGAGGTGGCTCCGCGACGCGAGCTCGGGTACCACGCCCCCGTACCGGGCGTGCACCGGGATCTGGGTGGCCACGACGTTGGACAGCACGCGCCGGGTGTCGTCCACCACGGCCGCCGCCGTCTCGTCACAGGAGGTCTCGATCGCCAGGATCCTCGCCACGTCCCGTCCTCGATCCGGGCGGGTCGCGCAGGCGATCCCGCCTCAGTGCTTCACGCCGGGGAGATCGGCGAGCAGGCGTCGCACGTCCCGCCGGCGCGGGTCGTCCGGAGCCAGCGCGAGGAATCGCTCCAGCGCCCGACGGGCGATGTCTCTATCACCGAGGGACGCGCTCACCAAGCCGAGACCCAGCTGCGCCTCCGGATCCTCGGGGCGAACCTTCACGAGACGCCCCAGCAGCGGCCGGGCGTCCTCCAGCTGGCCCCGCCGGATGAGGGCGTCCGCGAGGCCCGCAAGCGCGCCGGGGTGATACCCCTCGTTCCGGAGGACGTAGCGGTAGCTCCGGGCCGCCTTCAGCCCCTCTCCCTGGCGGTGTTCCAGGACCCCCTCCCCGAAGTTGAGGAGGTTCACCTTCTCCGTGGTGGTCGGGATGGGCACGGCCTCGGGTTCGGCTTCGGGCTTCGGCTCGTCCTCCTCTTCGGGGCTCGTCGGGGCCGCGCCGGCGCCCTCGTCCTTCTCCTCGGGTGGCTCCGCCGGCTCCTCCAGCGCGAACAGGCCGCCCGCGGCCTCCTGGCTGGGAGCGCCGGTCACCACGCGGTAGCCGGCGAACCCCAGCGCGATCGTTGCGACCATGGCCAGCCCGGTGGCCAGGAACCGCTGCCGCTTCCTCTCTCCTCCCAGGCCCGCCGCGATCACCGCGCGGGTGTCGGGGGCGGTCAGCTCTCCGGAGGGTGGGTCGTCCACCCGCGTGTCGGGCTCGTCGTCGTCCCCGGCCGCCGGGACCGAGCCCAACGTATCGGGCTCGAGCGGGTCCTGCCCGGTTCCCGCCGCCAGGGGATCCAGGTCCGGGTCGAGGGGTCCGATCTCGAGATCGCCCTCCGGAGGCTCACCCCTTCGGGCACGCTCCTCCATCACCAGGGCCGGAGGTCGCGGCTCGGCGCGGGTCCTGGGAGCCCCGTCGTCCTCGGGGCTCGGAGCGGCGTCTCCGGGGGGCCCGTCCAGCACCAGAGCCGCGATCCGGTCGGCGGGCTCCGAGCCGGCGACCAGCGCCTCGACGCCCTCCCGGTCGGCGCGGTGCCGGAGCTCGGTCGAGAGGCGCCGTGGCCCCAGAGCGAAGATTCTGCTGCCCGCGGCCCGAAGCTCACCGAGGAGGGTCCAGGCGTCGCCGCCCCGTCCCACGGCCACGATCGCGATCTCTGGCGAGGCCCAGGCCAGGGCGTGGCGTGCCTCGGCCGGAGCGTCCACCACCAGGGGTGCGATGCCCCGCTCCCTAAGGTGCCGCGCGATCGCCCGCCCGGCCGCTCCCCGCTCCACGATCAGCGCCCGGCACGCGTCCGGCGCCGGCCCGTCCGGTGGGCGCTCGTGCATCCCCGCGCGGGGGCGTCTCCTCGATCTCTGGCGTGTCCTGGCCACGGCTCTCCGTGCTCTCCGGCGTCCTTGTGTCGGGTCCTGCCCTGTGCTAGCTTTCGCCGCGCTGAATGGTGGTTCATTCATCCGCCACGGCTCTGGAGGTGGCCCTCGTGTCCCAGCCCGACAAGCGTCGGAAGATCCTGGACGCCGCCGTGCGAGTCTTCGCCCGGTCCGGCTACTACAGCAGCAAGGTGTCGGACATCGCGCGCGATGCCGGGGTCGCCGACGGCACCATCTACCTGTACTTCAAGAACAAGGAAGACCTCCTCATACAGGTCTTCCTCGACACGATGGATCAGATCCTTGAGCGTCAGGAGGAGGTTCTGGCCGGGATCACCGAACCGGCCGAGCGGATGAACCGGTTCATCCACACGCACTTCGACCTCGTCTCGAGCAGCCCGGCGCTCGCCGAGGTCATCACCGTCGAGCTTCGCCAGTCGAGCAAGTTCATGCGAAGCACGGACATGAAGCCCTTCGGTCGGTACCTGGGCCTGATCGCCCGGATCGTCGAGGACGGTCAGGACCGCGGGAGCTTCAACCCGGGCCTCGAGCCCCGGCGCGTCGCGCGCGCCCTGTTCGGGGTCCTGGACGAGTTCGCCCTGGAGTGGGCGATGAGCGAGCGCAAGACCTCGCTCGAGGAGGCGGCGGACGCGACGGCGTCGCTGTTCCTCAACGGCCTCCTGGTACGAGAGGCCGCCTGACCAATCCCGGACTCCGAGTGGGAGCCCCGGGCACTGCTGTTCGCCAGACGGATCGGACCCAAGGAGGACGATGTGAAGATTCTGGTTGCCGTCAAGCGGGTCACGGACCCGGACGCGCGCATCAAGCTGAAGCCGGACGGAACCGGCATCGACACCGAGTCGGTGGAGTACAAGGTCAACCCGTTCGACGAGAACGCCATCGAGGCGGCGCTCACGCTCAAGGAGGAGCACGACGCCGAGGTGGTGCTCGTGAGCATCGGGCCGGAGGAGGTCGTGCCCACGATCCGAGCCGGCCTCGCCATGGGCGCCGACCGGGCCATCCGGGTGGACTCCACGGACGACGCGCTGGACAGCGATCTCGCTGCCCGCATCCTCGCCGGGGTGTACCGCGAGGAGGCCGAGGAGGGGGGCGTCGACCTCTTCCTGCTCGGCAAGCAGGCCATCGACGGCGACAACAACCAGGTGGGCCAGCTCATGGCCCACTACCTCGGGCTGCCTCAGGCCACCTTCGCCTCGGAGGTGGAGCTGGAGGACGGCGAGGCGACGGTCACCCGTGAGGTCGACGGCGGCCTCGAGACCATCGCCGTGAAGCTGCCCGCGGTCATCACCGCCGACCTGCGGCTCAACGAGCCCCGCTACGCCTCCCTGCCCGGGATCATGAAGGCGAAGCGGAAGACGATCGACGATCTCGACCTGGACGACCTCGACATCGAGGACACCGCGCTGAAGGTGGAGGTCCTGGGTCTCGAGGAGCCGCCCAAGAAGGAGGCCGGCGAGATCGTCGAGGACGTCGATACGCTGGTGGGCAAGCTGGTCAACGAAGCCAAGGTGCTCTAGGAGGGATCGGACACATGGCCAACATTCTCGTCATTGCAGAGCATCACGACGGCGAGCTCCGGAAGAGCACGCTGCAGACCCTGGACTTCGTCCGCCAGCTCGGCGAGCGGGTCGGGGGAGGCTTCGACCTCGCCGTCCTCGGAGAGGGCGCCGGAGGCATCGCCGACTCCCTGACCGGATACGGCGCCGAGAAGGTGTACACCGTGGAGGGCGACGCCTTCGCCCACTACCTGGCGCAGCCCTACACCGAGGCGGTCACGCAGCTCATCGACGCCACCGGCGCGAAGTACGTGGTCACGTCGGCGGGGACCCTCGGCAAGGACCTCTTCCCGCGCGTCGCCGGCGCGAAGGGCTGGGGGATGGTCGCCGAGGCCATCGGCCTGGCCGGCGAGGGCGGCGATGTCCAGTACAAGCGGCCGATGTACGCGGGCAACGTCATCGCGACCGTGAAGTGCAACACGGACGGGGCCGTCATCACGGTCCGCGGCTCCGAGTTCGACGCCGCCAGCGAGAGCGGCGGCTCCAGCCCGGTGGAGGCGTTCGACGCCGACCCGGGTGAGTTCGCGGCCCGCTTCGTGAAGTTCGAGGGCACGCAGAGCGATCGCCCCGAGCTGTCCGAGGCGGAGTACGTCGTGGCCGGCGGCCGCGGCCTGAAGGACGGCGAGAACTTCTACAAGATCATGGAGCCTCTCGCCGACACCCTCGGCGCCGCCATCGGCGCCAGCCGCGCCGCGGTCGACTCGGGCTTCTGCCCGAACGACCTGCAGATCGGTCAGACGGGCAAGGTCGTCGCGCCGAAGCTGTACATCGGCGTGGCCATCTCCGGCGCCATCCAGCACCTGGCCGGCATGAAGAACTCGAAGACGGTCGTCGCGGTCAACAAGGACCCGGAGGCGCCCATCTTCCAGGTCGCCGACTACGGGCTGGTCGCGGACGCCTTCAAGGCCGTCCCCGAGCTGGTCGAGAAGATCAAGGCCGCCCAGGGCTGAGCCCCACAGCGGCTTTACGCAGGAAGGCCCGGGGTGGTGACGCCGTCCCGGGCCTTCGTGTATCGGGGCCCTTCCTTCCCCGGGGCGGCGCCGTCCTCGTTCCGATGGGCTCGCGCCAAGGCGCCAGGCCGCAAAGTCGCGGAGAACATGGGAGGATGCAGTAGGGTCGCCGTCCCCGGCTCACAGTTCGTCACATGTCGCAAGACGAAGGGCTCGCGCAAAGGCGCGAAGACGCAAAGGGAAACGGCATGTTTCGGCCCCGTGTGGTTGCTGTTCGCCTGCCGATGACCCGACAGTCTCAGTCGAACCTGTGTGCAAGCGGTTCGCTGGCCTTCGCGTCTTGGCGGCTTGGCGCGCGATCGTCCGCGAGACGGTGGCACCCCCGAGATGTGTAGGACTTTGAGCCGTCCCCGGCGGTCACTTCATGTTCCAGGCCCGATGGGGCCGGAACGCCTTGGGCGCCGAGCCCGACCACGCCTACGTCCCGGTGCCTCTCGACGAGTCGTGAACCATGGACAGGCGTCCTTGCCCGCGTCTGCGGATCTACTCGGGCGCCGGGGGCACGATCCGCGGGCTCTCCGCCTGCCACGCGAGATGATTGGTGAGCTGGATCATGTTCGTCCCGTCCAGGCGCACGCGGTACAGCTCGCGATCGTTCCGCTGGCGACTCGACCCGTCTTGGATGGGATCGCCGCTCTGCGTCTCTTCGGGCGTGGCCGTGAACGCGATCGTGGCCCCGTCGGGGGCCAGGTCGAACCCCGTGACCCGGCGGTTGTCCGTGACATCTCCGAAGGGGTTGTCCGTGATGTCGAACACCTCCTCCTCGGTCACGGGCTCCTCGGCGAGGAGCGTGTCGAGCTCGACCCTCCGGAGGTTGGTCCGCGGCTTCTGGCTGTCCCCGCAGTCGGTCGCCGTGAGGAACACGACCTCCTCGCCGTCGGGCGTGAACACGGGATCGCCGATCACCTGCTCCCACTGCCAGTCGGCGAGCACCCCGGGGTCGCACGCGTGCTCGATGAAGGAGCCCTGCTCCACGCTGGCCATGGTCGTCAGGCGCACCACCCCGGGGTTGTCGATGTCGTAGATCCGCGCCCGCTGCCAACGCTCCGAGAAGGTGAAGAACACGATCCACCGCCCGTCCGGAGAGATGGCCACCGGATCCTCGTCCGTGTACTCGGACCCCGTCCCGGAGCAGTTGCCCTTCGTCCCGTGCTTGCAGACGAAGTCCAGCTCGACGAGGCCCAGCTGCTCCCGCCACATGTGAACCTGCACGCTGCGGATCGTGGTGTTCAGGAACACCACGGATCGGCCGTCCGGCGAGACCTTGAAGTGGCCCTTGTAGCTCGAGTCCTCGAGGTCGGCCTCCGTGGGATACGTCGCGATTTTCACGGGGTTGTTGACGTCCTCGAGGTCCACCCGCCAGATGTCGTACTGGCACGATGGCCCGGTGCACGCGCCCTTCTGCGAGTAGAAGAGGTTCTGGCCGGCGAACTGGAAGTCGATCATGTCCTCCCAGACGACTCCCTTGAACAGGTTGACGTGGAGGTTGGCGTCGAACTTCCCGATCCGGAAGTCGAAGCCGTCCGCGTCCGGGGGCCCGGTGGCGACGGCCAGCCACTGGAGGTCGGGCGACACCACGCAGCCGTAGTTGCAGCTGAGCGGCTCCTCCAGGCCGGCGAGGCCGCTCAGATCCGTGATGGACTCCTCGAGCGCGCCGCCGGGATCCGAGATCCACAGCTCGTTTTCGTTCTCGTTCGACGGCAGACGCCCGCGATAGTTCCACACCACGCGCCAGTCGTTGGTCTCCTGGGGAGCGGACCAGTCACCGGTGGACGGCTCGCCGTCCGCCCCGGGGCCGACGTCCCCGCCGCTGCCGTCCGCGATCGAGTCCCGCCCGCCGACGTCCTGGCCCTGCCCGTCGGTCCCCGAGGAGGATCCGCCGCCCCCGCAGGCCTGAAGCGCCGCGATCGCGAGCGCGACCGCTGGCGTCGTCCATCGTCTGCTCATCTCTGCACCTCCCGAGCGCCGCCGTACGCTACGGAGCGCGCCCCGAGCGTGTCAACGTGACCGCCGGCAGCGGCGCCTTCCCCATCCACACGCCTGCGCGACAGCTCGGCCCCGCGTCCCGATCGCCCGCGCGCGTGACGAAGGCCGCAGCACAGCCCCGGGGAGACCGACGAAATAGGCTCGAAACATGCTGGGATCACTGGGTTCCTGTCGCATGCCGCCCGGGTGGGTGAATCCATCGTTGACTTCGGTCCGCCCCTGACTATGCTCCCTCTCGTTGCCGACGGGGCGTCGCCCCCCGAGGCGCGGGTCGCGCTCCCCGAGCCGGCCCTCCGGGACCTCCGGCGAAAAAGTCGTTGACAACGGCAGCCGCGTCCCTAACATACCGTCCTCGCCGCAAGGGGCAGCCCGAGGGCAGCCCCTCGGCGGCGAAAGCGCAGCGGCGCCTCCGGGCGCCCTCGCTCCTTGAAAACTGGATAGCAGGAAGAAGTTGGGTCCTCGCCTCGGCGTGGGTGCTTCGGCGCCGGCGACGAGGAGAGCAGATTGAGTTTTTTACG